>NZ_VHIZ01000062.1 GCF_006494375.1 Pantoea anthophila | reverse complement strand
AATCCTGCGAGTGCCCACACAGATTGTCTGATAAATTGTTAAAGAGCAGCGCGAACAGTGCGTTAGCGTCCTGTCGCGAGGTGGCGTATATTACGCTTTCCTCCTTCAGAGTCAACCTCTTTTTTCAGAAGTTTTTCTCCGGCGGCTCAGTCTCCTGAACCTCTCAACACCGCATTCCGTAAGCCGTTGTGCCGTGTCGATGGAGGCGCATTATAGGGAGTTGTCAGACAGGCGCAACCCATAAATTGCAGAAAAAAGCGCGTTCGCTGCATTCCACAGCAAAAGTCGCTGTTATACGCAGTTACACACAGCGTTATCCACATTCACCGGGCCTGGCAAATTTAGGCGAGCATCACGCAAACGTTTTCGCTACAATGCCGGGCAATATGACGGACTCCCCTTTTAGGGGCGTTACCTGAGGTTTTTGATCTTTCCTTCTTATATAGAAGAGAAAACCGCTGTAAAACCTGATGTAACGCTCTTCTATACGCGAAACAAAGCCAAGGGATAAACCACCATGCAACAACCTCGTCCTGTACGCCGCGCCTTGCTCAGTGTCTCTGACAAAGCCGGCATCCTCGAATTTGCTCAGGCGCTCTCCAGTCGCGGTGTCGAACTGCTCTCCACAGGTGGAACCGCTCGCCTGCTGGCGGATGCGGGTCTGGCTGTCACAGAAGTCTCTGATTACACCGGTTTCCCGGAAATGATGGATGGACGCGTCAAAACCCTGCATCCGAAAGTGCATGGCGGCATTCTGGGTCGTCGCGGCCAGGATGATGCCATCATGGCGCAGCATGACATCAGCCCTATCGACATGGTGGTCGTTAATCTCTATCCCTTTGCCCAGACCGTTGCCCGTGAAGGATGCTCACTGGAAGACGCAGTAGAAAACATTGATATCGGCGGCCCGACCATGGTGCGCTCTGCCGCCAAGAACCACAAAGATGTGGCCATCGTGGTCAGCAGCGGCGACTACGACGCCATCATTGCTGAAATGGATGCCCACCAGAACGGCCTGACGCTCGACACCCGTTTCGATCTGGCGATCAAAGCGTTTGAACACACCGCCGCTTACGACGGTATGATCGCGAACTACTTTGGTAGTCTGGTGCCCGCCTATCACGGTGAACGCAATCAGCCTGCAGGTCGCTTCCCGCGTACCCTGAATCTGAACTTCATCAAGAAGCAGGATATGCGTTACGGCGAAAACAGCCACCAGCAGGCGGCCTTCTATATAGAAGAGCAGGTTGCTGAAGCCTCGGTTGCCACCGCGCAACAGGTTCAGGGCAAAGCGCTCTCCTATAACAATATCGCTGACACGGATGCTGCACTCGAGTGTGTCAAAGAGTTCAGTGACCCCGCCTGCGTCATTGTTAAACATGCTAACCCCTGTGGCGTTGCGACCGGCGACGACCTGCTGTCAGCCTATGACCGTGCTTACCAGACCGACCCTACCTCTGCGTTCGGGGGCATCATCGCCTTCAACCGCGAGCTGGATGAAGCGACAGCACAGGCCATTATCAGCCGCCAGTTCGTTGAGGTGATCATCGCGCCCGCCGTTTCCGAGGCCGCGCTGAAGATTACCGCCACGAAACAGAATGTCCGTGTCCTGATCTGCGGCCAGTGGCAAAACCGCACGGCAGCGCTCGATTTCAAACGCGTCAACGGAGGCCTGCTGGTTCAGGATCGCGATCTCGGTATGGTCGATGCCAGCCAGCTGCGCGTGGTCAGCAAGCGTCAGCCATCGGAGCAGGAGCTGCGTGATGCCCTCTTCTGCTGGAAGGTCGCGAAGTTTGTTAAATCCAACGCCATTGTCTATGCGCGTGACGGGATGACGATCGGGATTGGTGCCGGCCAGATGAGCCGCGTCTACTCCGCTAAAATTGCCGGTATTAAAGCGGGCGATGAAGGACTGGAAGTGAAAGGTTCTGCCATGGCGTCAGATGCGTTCTTCCCCTTCCGCGACGGTATTGATGCGGCCGCTGCGGTGGGCGTGAGCTGTGTGATTCAGCCTGGCGGCTCTATCCGCGATGAAGAGGTGATTGCGGCGGCGGATGAGCACGGCATTGCCATGATCTTTACCGATATGCGCCACTTCCGTCATTAATCGTTCCGGAGAGTAACAGATGAAAATTTTAGTGATTGGTAATGGCGGACGTGAACACGCGCTGGCCTGGAAAGCGGCACAGTCGCCGCTCGCAGAAACCGTCTTTGTTGCGCCAGGTAACGCCGGTACGGCATTAGAGCCTGCGCTGCAGAATGTCGCAATCAGTGCGACCGATATCCCTGCCCTGCTGGATTTTGCCCAGCGCGAGAAGATCGATCTGACCATTGTCGGACCGGAAGCACCGCTGGTCATTGGCGTGGTGGATGCATTCCGTCAGGCTGGGCTGACTATTTTTGGCCCGACTCAGGCTGCCGCACAGCTGGAAGGCTCAAAAGCATTTACCAAAGATTTCCTGGCGCGCCATCAGATCCCCAGCGCGGCATACCAGAACTTTACCGAGGTCGAGCCGGCTCTCGCTTATCTGCGTGAGAAAGGTGCGCCTATCGTCATTAAAGCTGACGGCCTGGCCGCCGGTAAAGGCGTCATTGTGGCGATGACGCTGCAGGAAGCAGAAGAAGCCGTTCAGGATATGCTGGCCGGTAATGCCTTTGGCGACGCCGGGCACCGCATTGTGATCGAAGAGTTTCTGGATGGCGAAGAAGCCAGCTTTATTGTGATGGTCGACGGCGAGCATGTGCTGCCAATGGCCACCAGCCAGGATCATAAACGCGTAGGCGATGGTGATACCGGTCCGAACACCGGTGGAATGGGCGCCTACTCCCCGGCTCCAGTCGTCACCGATGAGATCCACCAGCGCGTCATGGATCAGGTTATCTGGCCGACGGTGCGCGGCATGGCTGCTGAAGGCAACGTTTACACCGGTTTTCTCTACGCCGGTCTGATGATCGATCGCACCGGGCAGCCGAAAGTAATCGAATTCAACTGCCGCTTCGGCGATCCGGAAACCCAGCCGATCATGCTGCGCCTGCAGTCGGATCTGGTCGATCTTTGCCTGGCTGCCTGCGAGGGTAAACTGGATCAGAAAACGTCGCAGTGGGATCCGCGTCCTGCGCTCGGTGTGGTACTGGCGGCGGGCGGTTATCCGGGTGACTACAGTCAGGGTGACCAGATCCACGGTCTGCCACTGGAAGAGGTTGCGGACGGCAAGGTCTTTCACGCCGGAACCCGGCTGGAAGAGGATCGGGTGCTGACCAGCGGTGGCCGCGTGCTGTGCGTTACCGCACTGGGTGAGGATGTCGCTGCGGCACAGAAGCGGGCTTATGCGCTGACACAGCCCATCTCGTGGCAGGGCAGCTTCTGCCGCCGCGATATTGGCTATCGCGCCATTAATCGCAAATAAGTTCAGGGGGCACCGGGTGCCCCTTTTTATTTTTACATATCATCTTCTGTCGGCTGCTGCGCGCACTCATCCTGCTGACTGATCCGCAACAGCTGAATGCCTTCCGGCGCGTCCAGCCATGACACCATCAGCGGTGCCGGGGCGCTGCGCTGCTGCTGTGTCAGTATCCGCAGGGCATCAGCATCAAAAGCGGGTCTGACCTGCTGACCTTCACAACTCTCCAGCAGATTATTGCCCAGCCAGTGTCCCTGCCTCAGGAATACCCGACCGCTTAACAGCGCATCACTCAGGTTACGCATCCGCTGAGCGTCAAACTTATAGAGTTCCACCGCATCAGCACTCACGGCTTCACGCCGGTCTGACAGCTGACGCTGCATAAAGTTGAGGCCGCCCGCCTGGTCAAAGCGCAGGGTGACATCATCAGGCTGCTTCCCTTTTACCTGGCGCTGAACGCTGATCAGCGCCTCTTCCAGCCAGACATAATCGGTCACCTCGCCCTCACCGCCACTGAACGGCGTGTAGATCGTACGAATATGGACAGACTGGTGATCGCTGTTTTTACGCCAGATGCGCACAACACCACGATCGGCAAGATAGCCACTGGCAGAAAAGGGGGGAATATCCGGAACAGAGCTGCAGCTAAACAGAAACAGGGAAAGAAACAGAACAGCTAAACGCTGAAACAGCGGGGTCATGATGGCTGGCCTCTTAAACAAAAGGGGCGAAACGCCCCCTGTTTTAAAGCTTAACCGCAGTGCGACGTCTTACTTAACGGCGTCTTTCAGCGCTTTACCAGACACGAATGCTGGTACGTTTGCTGCAGCGATTTTGATCTCTTTGCCAGTCTGCGGGTTACGACCGGTACGCTCAGCGCGGTGGTTCACTTTAAAAGTACCAAAACCAACCAGTTGTACAGCATCACCATCTTTCAGAGACTCAGTGATCGCAGCCAGAGTAGATTCCAGCGCTGCCTTAGCCTGGGTTTTAGACAGGTCAGCTTTTTCTGCGATCACATCAATCAGTTGAGTCTTGTTCATAAGTTATCCTTAAAGTGTATTTATCGCTTGCTAAGCAACGAGTGCGAGGGAAAAGCCATATTCTGGCACTCTTCTGCCTGCACGCACCGATAGCCACAATTTTCAGCCCCCCAAATGTAGACCAGAGAGGGGGCCAATGTGAAGCCTCCAGGCGCGCTAATTCGGGCCTGAAGTCACGTTTTATCGCCTTACTGCTGGAAATTTATACCGATGTTACTTATTCCCGCTTCACGCAGGTCAGATCGCAGACCTTTAATCAATTCAAGGTCGCGCTCTTCACACTCCGCCAGCAGGCGGAAAATCTCCCACTGGAGGTCCCACTCATCGATGATAGCCGGGTTTTCACGCAGCTCCTCATCGGTCATTTCGCGTCCAGCCTGTGTCATTTCCAGCATGGCAACCGTCGTAATGGATGTCCTGCTGACTTCAATCGCATGCTCCAGCGTTTCACCACTCAGCTGGGCATGTAACACTTCGCTCAGGGCCACGCAGGCATCGATAGCCGGATAGACGCCATAGACCTCAAACGCATCGCCATCGGGAATGGCAGCCTCGAGCTTTTCCAGCTGGCTGTCGAAGTTAATCTTCGCATCTTTGACCGTCAGGTTTTCCCAGATCAGATCAAGGATGCGGCGATAGAGTGCCGGATCGGCAAATTCAGTCTGCTCGCAGAATGCGCGATAGTTGGGGTACATACGCTCGCACAGGCAGGCCATAAACGTCAGATGCTGCCAGCTTTCCAGCTTCGCCAGACGCAGATGAACGGGATTTTGTAACATAAAGGTGGCTCTTATTCGTTTCGCTGGCCGCAGTGTAACTGCAAAAGCGCAGCACAAACAGTGTTAAAGCGCGTTTTGCCAGCGCTGGAAAGCGGAACGGTTCGACGCCACTGCATCGGCCCAGCGGGTGGGTTCCGGCAAACGGTAACCGCGCGTACAGTTTTCGACCCACTGCAGCGCAGTATCCAGGCTGACACGGTGGCCGGTGGCGACGAACAGTGGGTTGCAGCGTTGCTTGCTGCGCCATACCCAGCCAATCTGCTCACCTTTGTCGATCAGCGGCTGGCGGCTGCCCGGTTGCGCATCCAGATCGGCAAAACGACCACACAGCCGGCTTTTCGCGACCCCGATAGTAGGCACATCCACCAGCAGACCAAAATGCGAGGCAACGCCGAGCCGTCTGGGATGCGAAATTCCGTGTCCATCCACAAACAGCAGGTCCGGCTTCTGCTCCAGCATCTCCCAGGCGGCCATCAGGGCCGGATATTCCCGGAAGGAGAGAAAGCCCGGGATATAGGGCATCGTCGTCTCAATACGCGCGATGCGATGCTCCACCAGCCGAAGCGATGGGTACTCCAGGATTACCATCGCTGCGCGTGTGATCGTGCCTTCCTGCTCAAAACCTACGTCGGCCCCGCCGATATAGCGAGGCGGTAACACATCAAAATCATCGTCACGCACCACGTCAGCGGCGCGTTGTAACTGCTCAGCGCGAAGTGCGGCAATATCCATGATTACTCCTGATGCCAGGGACGTGATAAACGATGCACAGCATCAACAAAGACACCGGCATTTTCCGGTGGCACATCCAGATGAATGCCGTGCCCCAGATTAAAGACATGGCCGGTGCCGGAACCAAAGCGCTCCAGAATACCGGCCACTTCCTGCTCAATACGCTCAGGTGCCGCATAGAGCATAGAGGGGTCCATATTGCCCTGCAGCGCAACTTTATCGCCCACGCGACGGCGCGCATCGTCAATGTCGGTGGTCCAGTCGAGACCCAGCGCATCACAGCCGGTGGCGGCCATCGCTTCCAGCCACTGTCCACCGCCTTTGGTGAACAGGGTCACCGGCACGCGGCGGCCATCATTTTCACGCAGCAGGCCATCAACAATTTTGTGCATGTAGTGAAGGGAGAATTCGCGGTAGTCACGGCCGGTCAGCACGCCGCCCCAGGTATCGAAGACCATCACCGACTGGGCACCTGCGCGAATCTGCGCATTGAGATAGAGAATGACGCTGTCAGCCAGCTTATCCAGCATCGCATGCAGCGTAGCAGGCTCGGCATACATCATCTTTTTGATTCGGGTAAACGCTTTGCTGCTGCCGCCTTCCACCATGTAGGTGGCCAGCGTCCATGGACTGCCGGAGAAGCCGATCAGTGGCACCTCGCCATTCAGATTGCGGCGGATGGTGCGAACCGCGTTCATCACATAGCCCAGCTCCATCTCCGGATCGGGCACCGGCAAACGATCAACGTCAGCGCGGCAGGTTACAGGGTTTGAGAAACGCGGGCCTTCGCCGGTTTCAAAATAGAGTCCCAGTCCCATCGCATCCGGAATCGTCAGGATGTCACTGAAGAGGATGGCGGCATCCAGCGGAAAACGACGCAGCGGCTGCAGGGTGACTTCACAGGCCAGCTCGGCGTTTTTACACAGCGACATAAAATCACCCGCCTGGGCGCGTGTCGCTTTGTACTCCGGCAAATAGCGCCCGGCTTGTCGCATCATCCATACCGGCGTGACATCCACCGGCTGACGTAACAGGGCACGCAAATAACGATCGTTCTTCAGTTCACTCATCTCAACACTCTCTCAATAACAGGCGTGTAGTGTAGCACTTTCACACTTCAGCGCGGCACAGGGCGACGGTATCTTCAATCAGGCGGCGTGCCACGGTGCCGGGTGGAGGCAGCAGGGGAAGGTCATCAAAACGGAACCAGGCCGCATCCAGCAACTCTTTGCCATCATGCTGCAGATCGCCGCTGTCATACTCCGCCATGAAGGCGGTCATCAGGGATTGCGGAAAGGGCCACGGCTGAGAGGTCACATAGCGCACGTTTTTGACGCGGATGTTGCTCTCCTCCATCACTTCGCGGGCAACGGCCTGCTCCAGCGTCTCACCGACCTCCACAAAGCCGGCCAGCACGGTATAGACCTTGTTGCGATGGCGGGCATGATTTGCCAGCAGGATTTCATCACCACGACGGATGGCCACGATAATGCAGGGGGCGATTTGCGGATAGTAACGCTCACGGCAATGACTGCACAGGCAGGCAAATTCATGCCTGCTGTGATGCATTTCATGGCCGCAGTAGCCGCACCAGCGATGAGAGCGGTAAAACTCCGCCAGCTGCACACCCCGCCCCGCCAGCTGAAACAGTCCGACATCCTGATCGATCAACTGCCGCACGGAGAACATATCGGCAGAGCGTGACGCACAAATCAGCCAGACATTTTCGCCCTGCCACTCTCCGATAAGGCGTGCTTTACTGCCAGTCAGACCAAAATTTTCGGCGTTTCCGTGGGGTAAATCACCTTGTGGCAACCAAAGTTTCTGTTCATGGCTGACAATCCACCATCCAGCGTCTACGCTTGAGATTTCGCATTGCATTTATTTCGTCATCCTTAGCGTCAAATCGTACGCTGAAGCCCTGATGTTAAGTGTGTTGATAAACAACTATAACTCACATGGAGTCAGATATGCTTAACCAGTTAAACGTCCTGGCTGAACGCGTAGGTGGCAGTAATGAGCTGGTCGATTCCTGGCTCGAAGCCCGTCGCCAGCTGCTGGTGACCTATTATCATCTGGTCGGCCTGAAGCCCAACAAAGAAGCCCTGACCCGTCTCGATGAGCAGGCGCTGGACAACTTCTGTCACAGCCTGGTCGATTATCTTTCGGCCGGTCACTTCAGTATCTATGAACGTGTTATCAGTGAAATGAACGGTGACAGCCCGATGATTGCGGCTGCGCAGATCTATCCGCCACTGGAAGCCAACACCGAGCGGCTGATGCAGCTCTATGATGGTCACCTGCAACAGGCGATAGACGATGAAAACTGCATGACTTTCCAGCAGGCGCTTTCAGAAGTGGGCGAAGTGCTGGAGTCGCGCTTCACGCTGGAAGATAAGCTGATCCAGCTGGCATGGGATAATCAGCTGGTTACCCCGCCGGTTGCCAATGACAGTCAGATTGCCCGTCCCGCTTAACCGGTATCACCACCAAAAGGGTTGAGATTATCCACTCGCCCTTTTATGCTGAAGAGGTTCCGAGGCCACTACGCCGACGAACATTTTTTGTTTTTTGCTGTGAAAAACACGATTTTTACGCCCGATCTGCCGGTCAGATTGGTGCGTAAAAAGCGCTTCTTGTCGGAGTGCCCAGCCGGGCTGAGACCGTTAATTCGGGATCCGCGGAACCTGATCAGGTTAGAACCTGCGAAGGGAACAAGAGTAAATTTTTACGGTAGGCCAGCATTCTTATGCTGCCGATACCGCTACTCCTTCCGAACTCCGGACAAGCATCGTTCCCCCTGAACAGGAAGATTGCTATGTCTGACCCAAAAATGACCCGTCGTGAACAGCGTGCCCAGGCGCAGGAATTTATCGATTCGCTGCAAAGCGGCAGTGCATTCCCCCAGTCCCGCCGCATCTGGATAACCGGCAGCCGTGACGATATTCGCGTTCCGATGCGCGAGATCACACTAAGTCCGACCCACACCGGTGGCAGCAAAGCGCAGCCGACCTATGAGCCAAACGAAGCGGTGCCGGTTTACGACACGGCAGGTGCCTATGGCGATCCCGCGGCACAGATCGATGTTCATCGCGGCCTGGAAAAACTGCGCGCCCGCTGGATAACGGAACGCGATGACAGCGAATACCTGCCACAAAACAGTTCCGGCTACACCCAGCAACGGCTGGCTGATGAGGGGCTGGACCATCTGCGCTTCGATCACCTACCGACGCCACGCCGGGCCTGTGCAGGCCGCCGCGTCACCCAGCTGCATTATGCCCGCCAGGGGATCATCACCCCGGAAATGGAGTTTATTGCGCTGCGGGAAAATATGGGCCGTGAGCGGATTCGCAGTGAAGTGCTGCTGCAACAGCATCCGGGCCACAGTTTTGGCGCGCATCTGCCAGCCAGCATCACACCGGAGTTTGTGCGGCAGGAGGTGGCAGCCGGACGGGCCATCATCCCTGCCAATATCAATCACCCGGAATCGGAGCCGATGATCATCGGCCGTAACTTTCTGGTTAAGGTGAATGCCAATATCGGTAACTCGGCGGTCACCTCCTCCATCGAAGAGGAGGTGGAAAAACTGGTCTGGTCGACGCGCTGGGGGGCCGATACGGTGATGGATCTCTCTACCGGCCGCTATATTCATGAAACGCGCGAGTGGATTCTGCGGAACAGCCCGGTCCCCATCGGCACAGTGCCGATCTATCAGGCGCTGGAAAAAGTGAACGGCGTGGCCGAGGCGCTGAACTGGGACGTTTTCCGCGACACGCTGCTTGAGCAGGCGGAACAGGGGGTGGATTACTTCACGATACACGCTGGCGTCCTGCTGCGTTATGTCCCGATGACGGCGAAGCGGCTGACCGGGATCGTGTCGCGCGGCGGATCGATCATGGCGAAATGGTGCCTGTCGCATCATCAGGAGAACTTCCTTTATCAGCATTTCCGGGAGATTTGTGAAATCTGCGCCGCTTACGATGTATCGCTGTCGCTGGGCGATGGTCTGCGGCCGGGTTCGATTCAGGATGCGAACGATGAAGCGCAGTTCGCTGAGCTGCGTACCCTGGGCGAACTGACCCGTATTGCCTGGGAATATGATGTGCAGGTGATGATTGAAGGGCCGGGCCATGTGCCGATGCATATGATCCGCCGCAACATGACCGAACAGCTCGACCTGTGCGATGAGGCCCCCTTCTACACCCTCGGCCCGCTGACCACCGACATCGCACCGGGCTATGACCACTTTACCTCCGGAATCGGGGCCGCCATGATTGGCTGGTTTGGCTGCGCCATGCTCTGTTACGTCACACCTAAAGAGCATCTGGGGCTGCCGAACAAAGAGGATGTCAAACAGGGGCTGATCACCTACAAAATCGCGGCACATGCTGCCGACCTGGCTAAAGGCCATCCCGCCGCGCAGATCCGCGATAACGCCATGTCCAAAGCGCGCTTTGAATTCCGCTGGGAAGATCAGTTCAACCTGGCTTTGGACCCTCACACCGCCCGCGCCATGCATGATGAAACCCTGCCGCAGGAGTCAGGCAAAGTGGCCCATTTCTGTTCAATGTGCGGCCCTAAATTCTGCTCAATGAAGATTTCTCAGGAGGTGCGCGAGTTTGCGGCACGCCAGGATAGCCGCGCTGAACCGGTGGAAGTGGGCATGGCCCGGATGTCAGAGCATTTCCGCAACCGCGGGGGTGAGCTTTATCACTCTGCCGATGTTATTGAGGAGGAGTAACCATGTCTGCCTTTCCTGCTACCGCCCCGCGCCTGGGGCTCTATCCGGTGGTTGACAGCCCCGCCTGGATTGAACGCCTGCTGACGGCGGGCGTGCGCACGTTGCAGCTGCGCATCAAAGATCAGCCTGATGAGATTGCCGAACCCGCGATTGCTCAGGCGATAGCGCTGGGCAAACGCTACGATGCGCGCCTGTTTATCAATGATTACTGGGAGCTGGCGATCAGACATGACGCCTATGGTGTGCATCTGGGTCAGGAAGATCTGGATGTTGCCGATCTCGCCCGGATTCGCCAGGCAGGATTGCGGCTCGGGATCTCCACCCATGATGATACCGAGCTGGATCGTGCCCTGGCGATCCAGCCCTCTTACATTGCGCTGGGACATATCTTCCCGACGCAGACCAAAGCGATGCCTTCTGCGCCTCAGGGCGTGGAACAACTGAAGCGGCACCTGGCACGCCTGACGCACATCCCCACCGTGGCGATTGGCGGTATCTCGATTGCCCGGGCACCGGAAGTCCTGGCAACTGGCGTGGGCAGCATTGCTGTGGTAAGTGCGATAACCCAGGCAGATGACTGGCGTGAAGCCACGCGCACCCTGCTGGCGCTGGCAGAGCCTCACGAATAGCGATTTCCGGAACCTGTCCCGCATCCTGGCGGCAAATGCGGTAACGTCCACCACTTTCCGGGAAAGCGGCGCGCAGAAGCAGAGGCTGAGGGTGGCACCTCCTGAACCGGTACTTTAACGTGGCCGTCGTCAGGTGAAGGTTATCTGACCAGGGCCGGTTCCCTCCTCTTGCCGGCCCTGCTTCCTCTTCGATTTAAGCGACATCGGGAGCGGAAGCAGGCGTCTCATGCTGACAGGAGAGCATGGCGCGTTCCACGGCCGTACCCAGCCGTGCCAGCGCCTGTTCCGTCTGGTCGGTAATGGGCAGCGCAAAGTTCAGACGCAGACAGTTGCGATATTTCCCCGATGCTGAAAAGAGTGAGCCGACGGCAATCTGGATTTTTGACTCGCGCAGTTCGCGGTTAAGCCGGACGGCATCAAACGCTTCAGGAAGTTCTATCCACATCATAAAACCGCCCTGAGGACGAGAGACGCAGATACCGCAGGGAAAGTAGTGGCGCACCCAGCAACTGAAAGTTTCATAGTTGCGGTGATAGATCTGCCGCATCCGGCGCAGATGAGGCTGATAATGCCCCTGGCGGATAAACTCGGAAACGGCATGCTGAGGCTGCGTAGCCGTAGAGCCTGTGACGATATATTTCATGTGCAGCACGCGGTCGCGATAACGGCCAGGTGCCACCCAGCCAACCCGCAGACCAGGCGCCAGCGTTTTTGAAAAGGAGCTGCAGAGCAGAACCCGGCCATCCATATCGAGCGCCTTAATGGCGGGCGGACGGGGATATTCCCAGGCTAACTCACCATAAACGTCATCTTCGATGATGGCCGCATCAAAACGCTGCGCCAGCGCCAGTAACGCCCGCTTGCGTGCCTCAGGCATGATAAAGCCGAGCGGATTATTGCAGTTCGGAACAACGATGACCGCTTTAATGGGCCACTGGTCAAAAGCCAGTTCCAGCGCCTCAAGACTGATGCCGGTTATCGCATCGGTCGGAATCTCAATGGCCCGGATGCCAAAGCCACGCAGGGTTTGCATGATACCGTGAAAAGAGGGCGACTCGACGGCGATGATATCGCCCGGTTCACAGACCGCCCGCACGGCTACCGATAAGGCTTCATGGCAGCCGGTCGTGATAACAATATCATCGGCGGTAAGCTGACAGCCGCTATCGATCGCCAGCCGGGCAACCTGTTTCCGCAGCGCGAGAACGCCATAGAGGGTGTCATAATTCAGCAGGCCAGCCTCCTGCTTCTGAGCCTGACGGCTGAAGGCTTTCCACAGCGGCTTCAGGGTCGGCTGGGTCAGATCGGGCATGCCGCTGCCCAGTTGCAGTACGTCATCTTCCAGCCGGCTGTTGAGCAGCTCCAGCACCGCGTCCCACTGCGTCACCTCAACAGGCCGCTGCACGGGACGGGTCAGCGCAGGTACCGGCGGCGTGGCTTTGTGCGACGCCACAAAATAGCCGGAGCGCGACTGCGGGATAATCATCTGCTTCTCTTCCAGCAGGCGATAAGCCTGCTGCACCGTGCTGATACTCACCCCATGTTCCGCACTCAGGCTGCGCACAGAGGGCAGACGCTCCCCGCTGCGAAACAAGCCCTGTTCGATACGCTGTGCCAGCAACGTGGCCAGATGTTCATAGCGGGTCATTGTATCCTCTCCTGCCAGCGTGATGATGCGCGACCAGTACAGTCTGGCTTCTTTTTTACCATTCAGATCGCGATCTCTTCAATCTGTATGTTAATAAAAGGTGATTTTTGAGTCTGTATCATACAGGTGTATCCCCGGAAAATAGTGCTCAGGCCAATCATTGAGGAAACTATCATGGGATATGATGAAAATCGCGCCGCTAAGCCTTTTGCCGTTACGCCTTACCTTCTGCTCCGTTATCTGTGGCGCAGCTTCAGACGCTGGCAGCTGCGGCGCGAAACGCGCGCTATTCTGTCGAGACTGAGTGACAGTCAGCTGAAAGATATCGGCATCGGCCGCAATGACTGGAATGGCTGAATCAGAGACAAAAAAAAACCCTGCCGAAGCAGGGTTTTTATCAGGTGAAGGACGATTAATCGTCTTTGCTGCCGCCGAGGCCGGCGTTCAGCAGTTCAGCCAGGCTGGCTGAGGCTTCATCCGCAGTCACCTGCGGTGCAGCCGGAACTTCACCCGCCGCTTTACGGCGCATACGATCCTGATGGTATGCATAACCGGTACCGGCCGGGATCAGACGACCCACGATGACGTTCTCTTTCAGGCCGCGCAGTTCATCACGCTTGCCTGCTACTGCTGCTTCGGTCAGGACACGGGTCGTTTCCTGGAACGATGCGGCAGAGATGAACGATTCGGTTGCCAGTGACGCTTTGGTAATACCCAGCAGGTCACGTACGAAGGTTGCGCCAACTTTTCCGTTCGCTTCCTGATCACGGTTAGAGATCTTGATGCGAGAGAATTCAGCCTGCTCACCTTCCAGGAAGTCGGTGCTTCCTGCGCTCACGATGGTCGCTTTACGCAGCATCTGACGAACGATGACTTCGATGTGCTTATCGTTAATCTTAACGCCCTGCAGACGATAAACTTCCTGCACTTCGTTAGTGATGTAACGGGTCACCGCATGCACGCCACGCAAGCGCAGGATGTCATGTGGAGACTCTGGGCCATCGGAAACCACGTCACCGCGCTCAACACGTTCACCTTCGAACACGTTCAGCTGACGCCATTTCGGAATCATCTCTTCGTATGGCTCACTGCCATCCAGCGGCGTGATGACCAGACGACGTTTACCTTTGGTCTCTTTACCGAAGGAGATGATACCGCTGATCTCAGCCAGGATAGCCGGCTCTTTCGGACGACGCGCTTCGAACAGGTCAGCAACGCGTGGCAGACCACCGGTAATATCCTTGGTACCGCCAGATTCCTGCGGAACACGCGCCAGCGTGTCACCGGCACTGATCTTAACGCCATCTTCCAGCTGAACAATCGCTTTACCTGGCAGGAAGTACTGAGCAGGCATATCAGTGCCTGGGATCAGAACGTCGTTGCCGCTGGCATCAACAATTTTCAGCGCAGGACGCAGATCTTTACCGCCTGACGTACGTTCAGCACTGTCCAGCACCACCAGCGAAGAAAGACCGGTCAGGTCATCTGTCTGACGGGTAATGGTCTGGCCGTCAATCATGTCGGTGAAGCGAATGAAACCGCCCACTTCGGTGATAACTGGCATGGTATGCGGATCCCAGTTTGCTACGGTTTCGCCCGCTGCAACCTGCTCACCATCACCTTTCGCCATGGTAGAACCGTAAGGAACTTTATAGCTCTCTTTGGTACGACCAAATTCATCGATCATTTTCAGTTCGACGTTACGCGAGGTGATCACCAGCTTACCTGCCGAGTTCGTTACCGACTTGGCGTTGGTCAGCTTGATGGTACCTTTGTTCTTCACCTGAATGCTGGATTCAGCAGCCGCACGTGATGCCGCACCACCGATGTGGAACGTACGCATCGTCAGCTGTGTACCCGGCTCACCGATGGACTGTGCCGCGATAACACCGATCGCTTCACCTTTGTTGATGATGTGACCACGTGCCAGGTCGCGACCGTAGCAATGCGCACACACACCAAAGTCAGTTTCACAACCTACGACCGAACGCACCTTCAGGCTGTCGACTGAGTTCAGTTCCAGCACGTCACACCAGTGCTCATCGAGCAGGGTGTTACGTGGAACCAGAATGTCAGCCGAGCCCGGCTTCAGAACGTCTTCCGCGGTCACACGACCCAGAACGCGTTCGCGCAGTGGCTCTTTCACGTCGCCACCTTCGATGACCGGGGTCATCATGATGCCTTCGTGCGTACCACAGTCATCTTCGGTCACAACCAGATCCTGGGCAACGTCAACCAGACGACGCGTCAGATAACCGGAGTTCGCGGTTTTCAGTGCGGTATCCGCAAGACCTTTACGCGCACCGTGGGTTGAGATGAAGTACTGGAGTACGTTCAGACCTTCACGGAAGTTCGCGGTAATCGGTGTCTCGATGATGGAGCCATCTGGCTTCGCCATCAGACCACGCATACCGGCCAGCTGACGAATCTGTGCAGCAGAACCACGCGCACCGGAGTCGGCCATCATAAAGATGCTGTTAAAGGAAACCTGTTTCTCTTCTTCGCCGTCACGGTTAATCACGGTTTCAGTAGAGAGGTTTTCCATCATCGCCTTGGCAACACGTTCGTTGGCTGCGGCCCAGATATCGATGACTTTGTTATAACGTTCACCCGCGGTAACCAGACCAGACTGGAACTGTTCCTGGATCTCAGCCACTTCCGCTTCCGCTTCGGTGATGATTTCCACTTTCTTCTCTGGAATAACCATGTCGTCGATACCGACTGACGCGCCTGAACGGGCTGCGTAGGCGAAACCGGTGTACATGGTCTGGTCAGCAAAGATAACGGTCGGCTTCAGCCCCAGAATGCGGTAACAGGTGTTCAGCATTTTGGAGATCGCTTTTTTACCCAGCGCCTGGTTGACGATGGAGTAAGGCAGACCTTTCGGCACGATCATCCACAGGATGGCACGGCCAATCGTGGTGTCGATCAGGCTGGTTTTAGCAACCCACTCATCCTGCTCATTTTTCTCGTGTTCGGTGATACGCACCTTAACGCGAGCGTGCAGTGAGGCCAGGCCAGCGCGATAAATACGCTCAGCTTCTTTCGGGCCAGTCAGTACCATGCCTTCGCCTTTGGCGTTAACACAGTCACGGGTCATGTAGTACAGACCCAGTACAACGTCCTGAGAAGGAACGATGATTGGCTCGCCGTTCGCAGGTGACAGGATGTTGTTGGTAGACATCATCAGCGCACGCGCTTCCAGCTGGGCTTCCAGCGTCAGCGGAACGTGAACAGCCATCTGGTCACCATCGAAGTCGGCGTTATACGCCGCACAAACCAGCGGGTGCAGCTGGATAGCTTTACCTTCGATCAGAACCGGTTCAAAGGCCTGAATACCCAGACGGTGCAGCGTAGGCGCACGGTTCAGCAGAACCGGGTGCTCACGGATCACTTCGTCGAGGATATCCCAGACAACCGCTTCTTCGCGCTCAACCATTTTCTTCGCGGCTTTGATGGTGGTGGCCAGGCCACGCAGTTCCAGCTTGCCGTAAATAAACGGTTTGAACAGTTCCAGTGCCATTTTCTTCGGCAGACCGCACTGATGCAGACGCAGGTATGGACCTACGGTGATAACCGAACGACCGGAGTAGTCGACACGTTTACCCAGCAGGTTCTGACGGAAACGACCCTGCTTACCTTTGATCATGTCAGCCAGCGATTTCAGCGGACGCTTGTTGGAACCGGTGATCGCACGACCGCGACGACCGTTGTCCAGCAGTGCATCGACCGCTTCCTGCAGCATACGCTTTTCGTTGCGCACGATGATATCTGGCGCAGCCAGATCCAGCAGGCGCTTCAGACGGTTGTTACGGTTGATCACGCGACGATAAAGATCGTTCAGATCTGACGTAGCAAAACGTCCGCCATCCAGCGGAACCAGCGGACGCAGATCCGGTGGCAGAACAGGCAGCACGGTCAGGATCATCCACTCTGGCTTGTTACCAGACTGAACGAACGCTTCCAGCAGCTTGATACGCTTGGTCAGCTTTTTACGCTTGGTTTCAGAGTTGGTTTCGTTCAGCTCTTCACGCAGCTGCTCGCACTCCTGGTCCAGATCCATGTTTTTCAACAGGGCCTGGATCGCTTCGGCGCCCATTTTGGCGTCGAACTCGTCACCGAACTCTTCCAGTGCGTCAAGGTACTGCTCTTCAGTCAGGATCTGACGCTTCTCGAGGTTGGTCATGCCACCTTCGATTACCACGTAAGATTCAAAGTAGAGCACGCGCTCGATGTCACGCAGTGGCATATCCAGCAGCAAGCCGATACGCGATGGCAGTGACTTCAGGAACCAGATGTGCGCAGTCGGCGACGCCAGTTCGATGTGGCCCATACGCTCACGGCGTACTTTAGTCTGGGTCACTTCAACGCCGCACTTCTCACAAATCACACCACGGTGTTTCAGACGCTTGTACTTACCGCACAGGCACTCATAGTCTTTTACCGGCCCGAAGATACGGGCACAGAACAGACCATCGCGCTCTGGCTTAAAAGTACGGTAGTTAATGGTTTCTGGCTTTTTCACTTCACCAAAAGACCAGGAACGGATCATGTCTGGCGAAGCCAGCGCAATTTTGATCGCATCAAACTCTTCGGTCTTAGTTTGCGCTTTCAGAAACTTAAGTAAGTCTTTCACGGATTAGCTCCCGTCGGAGTGAGACTCAGGGGGCGTCCAACCGAAATTGAACGCCCCGTAACCAGTACAATTGCGAGCGCTTAAACCCTGCGCTTTCAGGCGGCGGCGAACCACAGCCTGAAATGGGGGTTACTCGTCTTCCAGCTCGATGTTGATACCCAGCGAGCGAATCTCTTTCAACAGTACGTTGAAGGATTCCGGCATGCCCGGTTCCATCTGATGGTTGCCGTCAACGATGTTTTTATACATCTTGGTACGGCCGTTGACGTCATCAGACTTAACGGTAAGCATTTCCTGCAGGGTATACGCGGCACCGTATGCTTCCAGTGCCCATACTTCCATCTCACCAAAGCGCTGACCACCGAACTGCGCCTTACCACCCAGCGGCTGCTGAGTAACCAGGCTGTAGGAACCGGTAGAACGTGCATGCATCTTGTCATCAACCAGGTGGTTAAGTTTCAGCATGTACATGTAGCCAACGGTTACCTGACGTTCGAACTGTTCACCGGTGCGGCCGTCAAACAGGGTAATCTGACCGGAAGAAGGCAGACCGCCGAGCTGTAACAGCTCTTTGATTTCGCTCTCTTTCGCGCCATCAAACACCGGCGTTGCGATTGGCATACCTTTTTTCAGGTTCTCTGCCAGGCGCAGCACTTCGTCGTCGGAGAAGGTGTTCAGGTCAACTTTCTGACGCAGGTCGCTTCCCAGGTCATAGGCACGCTGGATGAATTCGCGCAGTTTCGCGACTTCTTCCTGCTTCTTCAGCATGGCGTTGATTTTCTCACCAATGCCCTTCGCTGCCATCCCCAGGTGTGTCTCAAGGATCTGACCGATGTTCATACGCGATGGTACGCCCAGCGGGTTCAGTACGATGTCGACCGGCGTACCGTTCTCATCGTAAGGCATGTCTTCGATTGGGTTGATCTTAGAGATAACACCTTTGTTACCGTGACGACCTGCCATCTTATCACCAGGCTGGATCTGACGTTTAACGGCCAGATAAACCTTAACGATTTTCAGCACGCCCGGTGCCAGATCGTCGCCCTGGGTGATCTTACGGCGCTTGCCTTCGAGTTTTTTCTCAAACTCGTGCTTCAGTTCGTCGTACTGCTCTGCCAGCTGCTCCAGCTGGTTTTGTCTGGCTTCATCAGTCAGACCCAGCTCCAGCCAGCGCTCGCGCGGCAGCTTGTCCAGCTTGTCTGCTTCAACGCCACCTGCGATCAGGACGCTCTGGATACGGCTGAACAGGCCCGCTTCCAGGATCTGCAGCTCTTCAGACAGGTCTTTCTTAGCCTGCTTCAGCTGCATCTCTTCGATTTCGAGCGCACGCTTGTCTTTTTCCACGCCATCGCGGGTAAAGACCTGAACGTCGATCACGGTACCTGACACGCCATTCGGCACGCGCAGTGATGAATCTTTTACGTCAGAGGCTTTTTCACCGAAGATCGCACGCAGCAGCTTCTCTTCTGGCGTCAGCTGGGTTTCACCTTTCGGGGTAACCTTACCAACCAGAATGTCACCACCGGTCACTTCAGCACCGATGTAGACGATGCCTGACTCATCCAGTTTAGAGAGTGCAGCTTCACCCACGTTCGGGATATCAGCGGTAATCTCTTCCGGCCCCAGTTTGGTGTCACGCGACACGCAAGCCAGTTCCTGGATGTGGATGGTGGTAAAGCGATCTTCCTGAACCACACGCTCGGAGACCAGGATGGAGTCTTCGAAGTTGTAACCGTTCCACGGCATGAACGCGACACGCATGTTCTGGCCCAGTGCCAGTTCACCCAGATCAGTGGACGGGCCATCTGCCAGCACGTCTCCGCGCTCAACCGGCTCACCCAGAGAGACACATGGCATCTGGTTGATGCAGGTGTTCTGGTTTGAACGGGTATATTTGGTCAGGTTATAGATGTCGATACCGGCTTCGCCCGCGTACATCTCATCTTCGTTAACTTTGATAACGATACGTGATGCATCAACATACTGAACGGTACCACCACGTTTGGCGACGGCAGTAACACCGGAGTCAACGGCAACAGCACGTTCCATACCGGTACCAACCAGCGGCTTATCTGCACGCAGAGTCGGAACGGCCTGACGTTGCATGTTCGCACCCATCAGAGCACGGTTGGCGTCATCGTGTTCCAGGAACGGGATCAGGGATGCACCGACAGAAACCACCTGCTGGGTGGAAACGTCCATGTAGTCAACCTGATCGCGGCTGAACAGACTCGATTCGCCTTTGCTACGGCAGGTGACCAGGTCATCAACAAACGCGCCGTTTTCATCGAGCGGGGCGTTCGCCTGAGCGATAACGTAGTTACCCTCTTCAATAGCAGAGAGGTAGTGGATCTCGTCAGAAACCAGACCGTCGATAACACGACGATAAGGCGTCTCAAGGAAACCATACTCATTGGTCTGTGCATAAACAGACAAGGAGTTGATCAGACCGATGTTCGGACCTTCAGGGGTTTCGATTGGGCAGACACGACCGTAGTGCGTTGGGTGTACGTCACGCACTTCGAAGCCGGCACGCTCACGCGTCAAACCACCCGGGCCAAGTGCAGAGATACGACGTTTGTGCGTAATCTCTGACAGCGGGTTGTTCTGATCCATAAACTGTGAAAGCTGGCTTGAACCGAAGAACTCTTTCACCGCAGCCGAAATCGGCTTCGCGTTGATCATGTCCTGTGGCATCAGCGTATCGAGGTCGCCCAGAGAGAGACGCTCTTTAACCGCACGCTCAACACGCACCAGGCCGACACGGAACTGGTTCTCAGCCATTTCACCGACTGAACGAATACGACGGTTGCCGAGGTGGTCGATATCGTCCACTTCGCCTTTACCGTTACGGATGTCGATCAGTTTTTTCATCACTTCAATGATGTCTTCTTTGCTCAGGATACCTGAACCTTCGATTTCATCACGCAGCAGTGAACGGTTGAACTTCATGCGGCCGACGGCAGAGAGATCGTAACGATCTTCAGAGAAGAACAGGTTCTCGAACAGGTTCTCTGCAGCTTCACGCGTTGGCGGCTCACCAGGACGCATCATGCGGTAGATCTCAACCAGTGCGCTCAGGCGATCGCTGGTTGGGTCAACACGCAGGGTCTCAGACATATATGGACCGTGGTCCAGATCGTTGGTGAACAGCGTTTCGATGCGTTTGTGACCCGACTGGCTCAGTTTGGCCAGCAGATCCAGTGACAGCTCCATGTTCGCTGCAACAATCAGCTCACCGGTGCTCTCATCGATGTAGTCTTTAGCAACCACTTTGCCCGCGATATATTCAACCGGAACTTCGATGTGCTGAATGCCATCTTTTTCCAGCTGGCGAATATGACGCGCAGTAATGCGGCGACCTTTTTCGACGTAGACGGTGCCGTTCGCTTCGATATCGAAGGTCGCGGTTTCACCGCGCAGGCGCTCAGGCACCAGCTCCATCTGCAGCTTGTTGTCGCGAATTTCAAACACCACTTTCTCGAAGAAGAGATCGAGGATCTGAGGTGTTGTGAACTGCAATGCACGCAGGATGATAGTGGCCGGCAGCTTACGACGACGGTCAATACGGACAAACAGGTTATCTTTCGGGTCAAACTCAAAGTCGAGCCATGAACCGCGGTAAGGGATGATACGTGCGTTATAAAGCACTTTACCCGAAGAGTGGGTTTTACCCTTATCGCTATCAAAGAACACGCCAGGACTACGGTGCAGCTGAGAAACGATAACGCGCTCGGTACCGTTAATAACAAAGGTACCGTTGTCGGTCATGAGCGGAATTTCGCCCATGTAGACTTCTTGTTCTTTAATGTCTTTTACAGTGCCTTCTGGCGCTTCGCGCTCATAGATCACCAGACGCAGTTTCACGCGCAGCGGTGCCGAATAGGTCACGCCACGGATCTGACACTCTTTCACGTCAAAGACAGGTTCGCCCAGGCGATAGCTCACATACTGCAACTCAGAGTTGCCGCTGTAGCTCGCAATAGGGAATACAGAGCGGAATGCAGCTTCCAGCCCGTACTGACCTTCTGGATCTTGCTCGATAAACTTCTGGAACGAGTCGAGCTGGATGGAAAGGAGATAAGGTATGTCCAGTACTTGTGGACGTTTACCAAAATCCTTACGAATACGTTTTTTCTCGGTATAGGAGTAAACCATAGGGTTCCTCAGCTAGCTGACAAGTCGACCCACGCTGTCCGTCCTGACAGGACAGTTCATGCAACACGATTTTGTTTGATTCACTGGCTGCGCGGCAGCAGTGCAATACCTCTTTCTATCACGCTTAAATCATTTCATCGCTTTTGTGAAGGCAGGGAACCCGCACAGGAAAGCGGTATATTAAGTCGTCGATAGAGAAAGATATTGAAGAGTAGCAATGGACAAACAGTGTGAAACCCCATTGAGACCCTGTAGCGCAAAAAGGCTGGTGACCAAAAAGTCACCAGCCATCAGTCTGAAACTACTCAGACTGCAACCCGAAGGTTGTCTTACTTAACTTCAACTTCAGCGCCAGCTTCTTTCAGAGCAGCTTCAAGTGCAGCTGCGTCATCTTTGCTGATGCCTTCTTTGATTACGCCAGTTGCTTCAACCAGGTCTTTGGCTTCTTTCAGGCCCAGACCAGTTGCAGTACGTACGGCTTTGATAACTGCTACTTTGTTCGCGCCAACAGCTTTCAGTACGACGTCGAATTCAGTTTTTTCTTCAACAGCTTCAGCCGGGCCCGCAGCAACAGCTACAGCAGCAGCAGCAGAAACGCCGAATTTTTCTTCCATAGCAGAAACCAGCTCAACAACTTCCATTACGGACATCGCTGCAACAGCTTCCAGAATTTGGTCTTTAGTGATAGACATGACAATTGTTCCTAAGAATCAGAAAAAGTTTATACGTAAGCAGGTACGAAGAAAAGAAAAGGGCCTTAGGCCGCTTCTTTTGCATCGCGTACAGCAGCCAGAGTGCGGACCAGTTTGCCGGCAGCGGCTTCTTTCATGGTCGACATCAGACGTGCCAGTGCTTCTTCGTAGGTCGGCAGAGTTGCCAGACGGTCAATATTGGCCGCCGTGATCAGCTCACCTTCAAAGGCTGCAGCTTTGACCTCAAATTTTGCATTCGCTTTCGCGAAATCTTTGAACAGACGAGCAGCAGCGCCCGGGTGTTCCATAGAATATGCAATCAGGGTCGGACCAACAAACGTGTCTTTCAGGCACTCAAACTGAGTTCCTTCAACGACGCGGCGCAGCAGGGTGTTACGAACAACACGCATGTAAACGCCAGCTTCACGACCTGCTTTACGCAGTTCGGTCATTTTATCAACGGTAACGCCACGGGAATCCGCAACAACCGCTGAAAGCGCACCTTTGGCTACTTCGCTGACTTCAGCAACAATTGCTTGTTTGTCTTGAAGATTTAATGCCATTAGCTTTTGCTCCTGGATTTGACCGGGAAAGGATTTCCCCGGAACTCACTTCACTTACTCACCCAAAAGGGGAAATAAGCGCTCGAACACGGTGAGCAGAATCCAGCTAAGAAAAAATTCTTTTGGTTCTGTCACCGTCTACGCAGGGTATTAAGCGGACTATCCGGAGATAGACAGCTCCTGCGGTCTTGGACGGAGGCCAGGATAAGGCCTGGCTCCAACCTAAATTCTGTGTGACGCAGCAGAATCAGAGGGAAAGGCGTTAAACGCCGCTGTCGCATCTGACTCTCTGGTGTCCTGTTCTGCTAATAACAGAACAACGGGCGTAAGATTCTAGGTGAATTTTTCGCCCGTTTCAAGCAGCAATTAGTTTGCTGTTGCGTTCAGACCAGCCTGGTCAACGGCAACGCCGGCGCCCATGGTGGTTGAAAGGCTGACTTTCTTGATGTACACGCCTTTCGCCTGAGATGGTTTCGCTTTTTTCAGCGCAACCAGCAGAGATTCCAGGTTTTCTTTCAGTTTGTCAGCGTCAAAGTCCACTTTACCGATGGTAGTGTGGATGATGCCGTTTTTGTCGTTACGATAACGAACCTGACCTGCTTTAGCGTTCTTAACCGCTTCAGCAACGTTAGGGGTCACAGTACCGACTTTCGGGTTTGGCATCAGGCCGCGTGGACCCAGAATCTGGCCCAGCTGGCCAACAACGCGCATTGCATCCGGAGAAGCAATAACAACGTCAAAATTCATTTCGCCTTTCTTGATCTGCTCAGCCAGGTCTTCCATACCAACCAGCTCTGCGCCAGCAGCTTTTGCCGCTTCAGCGTTTGCGCCCTGGGTGAAGACAGCAACACGTACTGAACGACCAGTACCGTGTGGCAGAACGGTCGCGCCGCGTACGTTCTGATCAGATTTACGTGCATCGATGCCGAGGTTGACAGCAACGTCAACGCTTTCAACGAACTTGGCAGTCGCCAGTTCTTTCAGCAGAGCAACAGCTTCAGCAATGTCATACTGCTTGGTCGCGTCAACTTTGTCGCGAATTACGGTCATGCGCTTGGTCAGCTTAGCCATTTCTTAGTCCTCTACTACCAGGCCCATGGAACGAGCAGTACCTTCGATTGAGCGAGTCATCGCTTCAACGTCAGAACCAGTCATGTCCGCAGCTTTGGTTTCTGCGATTTCACGTACCTGAGCACGGGTCACTTTACCGACTTTATCTTTGTTCGGCTTACCAGAACCAGACTTGATGCCCGCTGCTTTTTTCAGCAGTACGGCAGCCGGAGGAGTTTTGGTGATAAAGGTAAATGAACGGTCGCTGTATACAGTGATAACAACAGGAGTCGGCAGACCTTTTTCCAGAGACTCGGTCTTCGCGTTGAACGCTTTGCAGAATTCCATGATGTTAACACCCTGCTGACCCAGAGCTGGACCAACCGGTGGACTTGGGTTCGCCATACCAGCTGCAACCTGCAGCTTGACGTAGGCTTGGACTTTCTTAGCCATGATATTTCCTCAATTGGGTTATAGCGCCTTTAAAAGGCTCCCCGTGATAACGATTTATACGCCGTTGCCAGCGCATAAAAACAAAAGGCGCGAAATTGTAGTTAAATTTCGCGCCTGCTGCAACAGCTAAATTGTGAGCGGAAAGAGGTTAACCTTTCTCCACCTGACCGAAGTCGAGTTCAACCGGTGTTGCACGTCCGAAGATGGAGACAGAAACCGTCAGGCGGCTCTTCTCGTAATCCACATCCTCAACCACACCGTTAAAGTCAGCAAACGGACCGTCGTTAACGCGAACCATTTCGCCTGGTTCAAACAGCGTTTTCGGACGAGGCTTGTCGCCGACCTGCTGCAGACGGTTCATGATCGCATCAACTTCTTTATCGCTGATAGGTGCCGGACGGTCAGATGTGCCGCCGATGAAACCCATCACGCGCGGGACGCTGCGCACGAGGTGCCAGCTGGCGTCATTCATCACCATCTGAACCAGTACATATCCCGGGAAAAACTTGCGCTCGCTCTTACGACGCTGGCCACCACGAATTTCAACGACTTCTTCAGTCGGAACCATGACGTCACCAAACAGCTCTTCCATGTTGTGCAATTTGATATGCTCGCGCAGCGACTGTGCTACGCGGCCTTCAAAACCGGAAAACGCCTGTACGACGTACCAGCGTTTCTTTGGAGCTTCAGACATCTCAGAACCTCAGGCCAGTGATAAACGATACCAGACGGACCAGAATACCATCCAGCCCCCACAAAATCAGTGACATCACGGCGGTAACCGCGGCAACGATTAACGTGGTGTGCAGCGTTTCCTGGCGGGTTGGCCAGATAACCTTACGCATTTCTGTTCTTGCTTCACGAGCAAAAGCCACGGTCGCTTTGCCTTTGGTCGTTAAAAGCGCAATGCCGCCAGCCGCTGCGATCAGTACAACTACGGCTAACGCACGCAGTGGCAGTGACACATCACGATAGAGGTAGTTACCTACAATCGCTGCAAGCAGCAGTAATACGACTACTACCCACTTTACCGCTTCCAGGCCACGCCCGCTCCCTTGAGCTTCGGTATTCGCACTCATAAACCAACCTGCCACAATAATTCAGAAACTATTCTGCCCCGCAGTGCGAGGCGTCCAAACCGAATGAGCTTTTGGGGCGTAACTCGGTATCCAACGCCGCATGACAGAGCCTGTCTCAGCAATGATTATGATCGAAAATCACTGATGAGCCAGGTTCTATGAAACAGCGTGCAAAAAGGGCATCAAATGATGCCCTTTCCGTGTGCATTGCGTCAAACGTTATCGGTAATTATGCGATAACTTTAGCAACAACACCCGCGCCAACGGTACGGCCACCTTCGCGGATTGCGAAGCGCAGACCTTCGTCCATTGCGATTGGGTGGATCAGGGTAACAACCATTTTGATGTTGTCGCCTGGCATTACCATTTCAACGCCTTCTGGCAGCTCTACTGAACCGGTCACGTCAGTGGTACGGAAGTAGAACTGTGGACGGTAGCCCTTGAAGAACGGAGTATGGCGGCCACCTTCGTCTTTAGACAGAACGTAAACTTCTGACTCGAACTGGGTGTGTGGCTTGATGGTGCCTGGCTTAGCCAGAACCTGACCACGCTGGATGTCTTCACGCTTGATACCGCGCAGCAGAACACCACAGTTTTCGCCTGCCTGACCCTGGTCCAGCAGCTTACGGAACATCTCAACACCGGTACAGGTTGATTTCGCAGTATCTTTGATACCTACGATTTCAACTTCGTCGCCGACTTTAACGATACCGCGCTCAACACGACCGGTAACAACGGTACCACGGCCAGAGATTGAGAATACGTCTTCGATTGGCAGCAGGAACGGCATGTCGATCGCACGCTGTGGCTCTGGGATGTAGTTGTCCAGGTGCTCAGCCAGCTCGATGATTTTCGCTTCCCACTCAGCGTCGCCTTCCAGCGCTTTCAGAGCAGAACCACGAACGATTGGAGTGTCGTCGCCTGGGAAGTCATAGGCTGACAGCAGGTCACGCACTTCCATCTCAACCAGTTCCAGCAGCTCTTCATCATCAACCATGTCACACTTGTTCAGGAACACGATGATGTAAGGAACGCCAACCTGACGACCCAGCAGGATGTGCTCACGGGTCTGTGGCAT
>NZ_VHIZ01000061.1 GCF_006494375.1 Pantoea anthophila | reverse complement strand
ATGCCACAGACCCGTGAGCACATCCTGCTGGGTCGTCAGGTTGGCGTTCCTTACATCATCGTGTTCCTGAACAAGTGTGACATGGTTGATGATGAAGAGCTGCTGGAACTGGTTGAGATGGAAGTGCGTGACCTGCTGTCAGCCTATGACTTCCCAGGCGACGACACTCCAATCGTTCGTGGTTCTGCTCTGAAAGCGCTGGAAGGCGACGCTGAGTGGGAAGCGAAAATCATCGAGCTGGCTGAGCACCTGGACAACTACATCCCAGAGCCACAGCGTGCGATCGACATGCCGTTCCTGCTGCCAATCGAAGACGTATTCTCAATCTCTGGCCGTGGTACCGTTGTTACCGGTCGTGTTGAGCGCGGTATCGTTAAAGTCGGCGACGAAGTTGAAATCGTAGGTATCAAAGATACTGCGAAATCAACCTGTACCGGTGTTGAGATGTTCCGTAAGCTGCTGGACCAGGGTCAGGCAGGCGAAAACTGTGGTGTTCTGCTGCGCGGTATCAAGCGTGAAGACATCCAGCGTGGTCAGGTTCTGGCTAAGCCAGGCACCATCAAGCCACACACCCAGTTCGAGTCAGAAGTTTACGTTCTGTCTAAAGACGAAGGTGGCCGCCATACTCCGTTCTTCAAGGGCTACCGTCCACAGTTCTACTTCCGTACCACTGACGTGACCGGTTCAGTAGAGCTGCCAGAAGGCGTTGAAATGGTAATGCCAGGCGACAACATCAAAATGGTTGTTACCCTGATCCACCCAATCGCAATGGACGAAGGTCTGCGCTTCGCAATCCGCGAAGGCGGCCGTACCGTTGGCGCGGGTGTTGTTGCTAAAGTTATCGCTTAATTGTGATATCTGCTGTGGTCGTTGCAAACGGCCACTGCAACACAAAGAAAAGAGCACTTCGGTGCTCTTTTTTTTTTGCCTGAAGAGCGTCATAACCCTGCAAAGGGTAGGTTTGTAATAAAAACGATTCGCATTTACACTGTGTACAGAAAATGGTCTTGAGTGATGAAAGAATGTACGTCTGCCTGTGTAATGCCATCAGTGATAAAACCCTTCGTGAAGTAGTACGGCGCTATCAGCCCAAATCCATCCAGCAACTGCGTCATTTTGTACCGGTCGGCAAACAGTGCGGCAAATGTCTGCGCGCCGCGCGGGAAATCATGGATGAAGAGATGCAGCATCCGCCACTCTATAAAGAGATCGCCTGACACACTGCCTGTGCGAATACCCACAATATCTGTCGCGTTTTTTTGACTTCTTTTTAATCACATCTACGATCTGATAAAGCAGACGTGGAGGGTTAACAATGAAGGGCGATATCAAAATTATCAGTCATCTCAATAAACTGCTTGGAAATGAACTGGTTGCTATAAACCAGTATTTTTTGCATGCGCGGATGTTTAAAAACTGGGGGCTGATGCGCCTCAATGATGTGGAGTATCACGAATCGATCGATGAGATGAAGCATGCCGACAAATACATCGAGCGCATTCTTTTTCTGGAAGGGATCCCGAATCTGCAGGATCTGGGCCGGCTGCGCATCGGTGAGGACGTTGAGGAAATGCTGAGTTCAGATCTTAATCTGGAGCTGGAAGGCGCCAAAGATCTGCGTGAAGCGATCGCCTATGCGGACAAAGTTCATGACTATGTCAGCCGTGACATGATGATTGAAATCCTGGCAGATGAGGAGCATCACATCGACTGGATCGAGACGGAGCTGGAGCTCATCAGGATGATGGGGATCCAGAACTACCTGCAGGCTCAGATCAAAGAAGCGTGAACCGCGTCTGCAGGACGAGAGTGACCCAGCCCGCAATGGCCAGGAAAGGGCCAAAAGGCAGCGGGCTGACGCCCTGCGCCCGGCCACGCAATTGCAGCATCAACACGCCTGCCAGCGCCAGCAGAGTGGCACCCAGTGCAATCCAGGGCAATCCCTGCCAGCCACAGCAGGCCCCCAGCGCGGCGAAAAGCTTTATATCACCATATCCTAATCCCTCATACCCCCTGACCAGTCGGTAGCCCTGGGCAAGCAACCACAGTGCACTATAGCCCGACAGTGCACCCCATATCGCCGCGGTTTCGGTGCCTGTCAGTGTCGCATGAATTAACCCCAGCCAGAGCAACAGATAATTGAGCGGGTCAGGTATGCAGAGATGGCGACGGTCAATCAGGGCCACCATCATCAACAGAGAGGCCGCCGTAAGAATAAACAGCGCATCAGTCAGGCTGTCGAAGCTTAGCAGTACAAGCAGGCTCAGGCTGGCAACCAGCCATTCCATGACCACACTCTCTGCGCCAAATGAGTAAGAGCAGAAGCGACAACGGCCTTTTAAGGCAGCCCAGCTGATCAGCGGCAGCGTATCGCGCCATAACAGAGGCTGGCGGCAGTGGGGACAGTGCGAACCGGGAAAACAGAGGGCGGCACACCACCGGGTGGGAGAAAGGGCAGGGGTAAAGCGCGCGCAGGCCAGCGAAAGAAAGCTGCCCAGCGCACCTCCCCCAGCCAGGGCAGCTAACTGAATCAGGATTAAGGTCATCTTCGGGCTCCGGCTAAACGGTCGGCCATACTTTCACCGCTTTTACACCCTGTGTCGCCCGTGTATGCCAGCTTGCGGAACCCTGTTCACAACCTGATTCACCCCCTGTCAGTCATGAGACAGGTCTGTGCGATGTATGCCTCAGGACCCGGCCACTAATTAACAGCGAAAATGCCAGCACGGGTTGCTTCCTGAACAGAATTACGTATAATGCGCGGGCCTGCAGATATTGCAGGCGCGATTCGAGCAGAATCGCAGACGGCTGACCGTTAGGCCGCCTGACAATACTCCCAATTGGGGAGTTATATGCTGAACGATTACACTCTCCCATCAATCGTAATGGGTTCGAGTAGTAATTTTTTTCGTCTATAAAAAGTTTGGAGCTCTGGTCTCATGCAGAACCAAAGAATCCGTATCCGTCTTAAAGCGTTTGATCATCGTCTGATCGATCAATCAACCGCGGAAATCGTTGAGACTGCCAAGCGCACTGGTGCGCAGGTTCGTGGTCCAATCCCGCTGCCAACCCGCAAAGAGCGTTTTACCGTTCTGATCTCTCCGCACGTCAACAAAGATGCGCGTGATCAGTACGAAATCCGCACTCACAAGCGTCTGGTAGACATCGTTGAGCCAACCGAAAAAACGGTTGATGCTCTGATGCGTCTGGATCTGGCTGCCGGTGTTGACGTGCAGATCAGCCTGGGTTAATCAGGTCATCGAGCGATTGAGAGGTTGAAACAATGATTGGTTTAGTCGGTAAAAAAGTGGGTATGACCCGCATCTTCACTGAAGATGGCGTTTCTATCCCAGTAACCGTAATCGAAGTTGAAGCGAACCGCGTTACTCAGGTCAAAGGCCTGGAGAACGATGGTTACCAGGCAATTCAGGTTACCACCGGTGCTAAAAAAGCAAACCGTGTGACCAAACCTGAAGCTGGTCATTTTGCTAAAGCTGGCGTTGAAGCTGGCCGTGGCCTGTGGGAATTCCGCACCGCTGAAGGTGACGAGTATTCTGTAGGTCAGAGCATCAGCGTTGAAATTTTCGCTGACGTTAAAAAAGTAGACGTAACTGGCACCTCTAAAGGTAAAGGTTTCGCCGGTACCGTTAAGCGCTGGAACTTCCGTACCCAGGACGCTACTCACGGTAACTCCTTGTCTCACCGCGTTCCGGGTTCTATCGGTCAGAACCAGACTCCGGGCAAAGTGTTCAAAGGCAAGAAAATGGCAGGTCAGCTGGGTAATGAGCGCGTAACAGTTCAGAGCCTGGACGTAGTACGTGTTGACGCTGAGCGCAACCTGCTGCTGGTTAAAGGTGCAGTTCCCGGTGCTACCGGTAGCGACCTGATCGTTAAACCAGCTGTGAAGGCGTAAGGGGATAGCAATGGAATTAGTATTGAAAGACGCGCAGAGCGCGCTGACTGTTTCCGAAACTACCTTCGGTCGTGATTTCAACGAAGCGCTGGTTCACCAGGTTGTTGTTGCTTACGCATCAGGCGCCCGCCAGGGAACTCGCGCGCAGAAAACTCGCGCTGAAGTAACCGGTTCAGGCAAAAAGCCATGGCGTCAGAAAGGCACCGGCCGTGCGCGTTCAGGTTCTGTAAAGAGCCCGATCTGGCGTTCAGGTGGCGTGACCTTTGCTGCTAAGCCACAAGACCACAGTCAAAAAGTTAACAAAAAGATGTACCGCGGCGCGCTGAAAAGCATTCTGTCCGAACTGGTACGTCAGGACCGTCTGATCGTTGTCGAATCATTTGCTGTAGAAGCGCCGAAAACCAAGCTGCTGGTACAGAAACTGAAAGACATGGCGCTGGAAGACGTGCTGATCATCACCGGCGAACTGGATGAGAATCTGTTCCTGGCTGCGCGTAACCTGTACAAGGTTGACGTGCGTGATGCATCTGGTATCGATCCAGTTAGCCTGATCGCCTTCGACAAAGTCGTTATGACTGCTGATGCAGTTAAGCAAGTTGAGGAGATGCTGGCATGATCCGTGAAGAACGTCTGCTGAAAGTACTGCGCGCGCCGCACGTATCTGAAAAAGCATCTAGCGCGATGGAAAAAACCAATACCATCGTTCTCAAAGTTGCTAATGACGCGACCAAAGCAGAGATCGTTGCTGCTGTTGAGAAACTGTTCGAAGTAGAAGTTAAAGACGTAAACACCCTGGTTGTTAAGGGTAAAGTTAAGCGTCAAGGACAGCGTATCGGTCGTCGTAGCGACTGGAAAAAAGCTTACGTCACCCTGAAAGAAGGCCAGAATCTGGACTTCGCTGGCGGCGCTGAGTAAGTCGGAGGAGAAAGACAATGGCAGTTGTTAAATGTAAACCGACATCTCCGGGTCGTCGCCATGTAGTTAAAGTGGTAAACGCGGAGCTGCACAAGGGCAAACCATTTGCCCCGCTGGTAGAAAAAAACAGCAAATCCGGTGGCCGTAACAACAATGGTCGTATCACTACCCGTCATATCGGTGGTGGTCACAAGCAGGCTTATCGTATTGTTGACTTCAAACGCAACAAAGACGGTATCCCGGCAGTTGTTGAACGTCTTGAGTACGATCCGAACCGCTCTGCGAACATCGCACTGGTTCTGTACAAAGACGGCGAACGCCGTTACATCCTGGCCCCTAAAGGCCTGAAAGCCGGCGACCAGATTCAGTCTGGCGTTGATGCTGCGATCAAAGCAGGTAACACACTGCCGATGCGTAACATCCCGGTGGGTTCAACCGTGCATAACGTAGAAATGAAACCAGGCAAAGGCGGTCAGATTGCTCGCTCAGCCGGTGCTTACGTGCAGATCGTTGCGCGTGAAGGTTCTTACGTTACCCTGCGTCTGCGTTCAGGTGAAATGCGTAAAGTCGAGTCTGACTGCCGCGCAACACTGGGCGAAGTCGGCAACGCTGAGCATATGCTGCGCGTTCTGGGTAAAGCTGGTGCAGCCCGTTGGCGTGGTGTTCGTCCGACCGTTCGTGGTACCGCGATGAACCCAGTTGATCACCCGCACGGTGGTGGTGAAGGTCGTAACTTTGGTAAGCACCCGGTTTCTCCGTGGGGCGTTCAGACCAAAGGTAAGAAGACCCGTAGCAACAAGCGTACTGATAAATTTATCGTACGTCGCCGTAGCAAATAATATTAGAGGATAAGCCATGCCACGTTCTCTCAAGAAAGGTCCTTTTATTGACCTGCACTTGCTGAAGAAGGTAGAGAAAGCGGTGGAAAGCGGTGACAAGAAGCCTTTGCGCACTTGGTCCCGTCGTTCAACGATCTTTCCTAACATGATCGGTTTGACCATCGCTGTCCATAATGGTCGTCAGCACGTTCCTGTCTTTGTTTCCGACGAAATGGTTGGTCACAAACTGGGTGAATTCGCGCCGACACGTACTTATCGCGGTCACGCGGCTGATAAAAAAGCCAAGAAGAAATAAGTAGGAGGAAGAGATGGAAACTTTAGCTCAACATCGCCACGCTCGTTCTTCTGCTCAGAAGGTTCGCCTTGTTGCTGACCTGATTCGCGGTAAGAAAGTGTCGCAGGCACTGGACATTTTGACCTACACCAACAAGAAAGCGGCTGTACTGGTCAAGAAAGTTCTGGAATCTGCCATTGCTAACGCCGAACACAACGATGGCGCTGATATCGACGATCTGAAAATCACGAAAATTTTCGTTGATGAAGGTCCGACCATGAAACGCATTATGCCGCGTGCCAAAGGTCGTGCAGATCGCATCCTGAAGCGCACCAGCCACATTACTGTGGTTGTGTCCGATCGCTGAGACTCTGGAGACTAGCAATGGGTCAGAAAGTACATCCTAATGGTATTCGCCTGGGTATTGTAAAACCATGGAACTCTACCTGGTTTGCGAACACCAAAGAATTCGCTGACAACCTGGACAGCGATTTTAAAGTCCGTCAGTTTTTGACTAAAGAACTGGCTAAAGCGTCTGTCTCTCGTATCGTTATCGAGCGTCCAGCTAAGAGCATCCGTGTGACTATTCACACCGCTCGTCCTGGCATCGTTATCGGTAAGAAAGGCGAAGACGTAGAAAAACTGCGCACGGTCGTCGCGAACATCGCTGGCGTTCCTGCACAGATCAATATCGCCGAAGTCCGCAAGCCGGAACTGGACGCAAAACTGGTTGCTGACAGCATCACTTCACAGCTGGAGCGTCGTGTGATGTTCCGTCGTGCTATGAAGCGTGCGGTTCAGAACGCCATGCGTCTTGGCGCGAAGGGTATTAAAGTCGAAGTTAGCGGCCGTCTGGGCGGCGCCGAGATCGCACGTACCGAATGGTATCGTGAAGGTCGCGTACCGTTGCACACACTGCGTGCTGACATTGACTACAACACCTCTGAAGCGCACACCACTTATGGTGTAATCGGCGTTAAGGTATGGATCTTCAAAGGTGAGATCCTGGGTGGTATGGCTGCTGTTGAACAACCGGAACCGGCTGCTCAACCTAAAAAGCAGCAGCGTAAAGGCCGTAAGTAAGGAGAGTCGCTGATGTTACAACCAAAGCGTACAAAATTCCGTAAGGTGCACAAAGGCCGCAACCGCGGTCTGGCGCAGGGTACGGATGTTAGCTTCGGTACTTTCGGTCTGAAAGCTGTTGGCCGTGGTCGTCTGACTGCTCGTCAGATCGAAGCAGCACGTCGTGCTATGACCCGTGCAGTTAAGCGTCAAGGTAAGATCTGGATCCGAGTATTCCCGGACAAACCGATCACCGAGAAGCCGCTGGAAGTGCGTATGGGTAAAGGTAAGGGTAACGTTGAGTATTGGGTTGCCCTGATCCAGCCTGGTAAAGTCCTGTATGAAATGGACGGCGTACCAGAAGAGCTGGCCCGTGAAGCATTCAAGCTGGCAGCAGCAAAACTGCCTATCAAAACCACCTTTGTAACTAAGACGGTGATGTAATGAAAGCAACTGAGCTGCGTGAAAAAAGCGTTGAAGAGCTGAACACTGAGCTGCTTAATCTGCTGCGTGAGCAATTTAACCTGCGCATGCAGGCAGCATCTGGCCAACTGCAGCAGACTCATCTGCTGAAACAGGTTCGCCGTGATGTTGCACGCGTTAAGACTTTACTGACTGAGAAGGCGGGTTCGTAATGACCGATAAAATCCGTACTCTGCAGGGTCGTGTAGTAAGTGACAAAATGCAGAAATCTGCAGTTGTTGCTATCGAACGTTTCGTGAAACACCCGATCTACGGCAAATTCATTAAGCGTACGACCAAGCTGCACATCCATGACGAGAACAATGAATGTGGAATCGGCGACGTGGTAGAAATCCGCGAATGCCGTCCACTGTCCAAGACTAAATCCTGGACCCTGGTTCGCGTAATTGAGAAAGCCGTTCTGTAATAAGAACCGTTTTTTCTGAGGAAACCCTCTGCTTCGGCAGGGGGTTTTTTTTTGCCTCTGCCCCGGGATTGATCCATTTGTGTCCCCGGACATGCAGATTTGATAGTGCGCACAAATTCAACAGTTTCCCGGCGGTAAGCTGCGACTCTTCAGGCGGTCTGGCCTGAATGCATCGGGCTGAACAGGCCGGTGTCGTCATAACTGTACAAGGAAATGTGCCGTGAAAATGGAGAGTCCCGATCGCTTACGGCGGTCACTGCTGAAATTACCTTTGTTTGCTGCGTTGCCTGCTATTAGCTCTGCCAAAAGCTTGCCGCTATTATCGGAAAGCACACAATATCAACCTACAGGCAATAGCATGGAACGAACTCTGTTACTGAAGAACGCCGACTGTGTAGTTTGCATGGATGCTGACCGTCGGGAAATTCGCAACGCCTCTGTTCTGATCAAAGGAAATCAGATCGTGGCGGTCGGAGAAGCCGGAGCACTACCCGATAGCGCGGATGAGGTTATCGACCTGCGTGGGCACATTGTGATTCCGGGTCTGATCAATACGCATCACCATATGTATCAGAGCCTGACCCGCGCCATTCCGGCTGTGCAGAATGGCGAACTCTTTAACTGGCTGACTCACCTCTATCCTCTCTGGCAGAACCTGACACCTGAGATGATTCGTATCTCAACGCAGGTGTCGATGGCTGAACTGATACTCTCTGGCTGCACGACCACCAGTGATCATCTCTATGTCTATCCAAATGGCTGTCAGCTTGATGACAGTATTGAGGCTGCTGCCGTTATGGGAATGCGTTTCCATGCAAGCCGGGGCAGTATGAGCGTGGGGAAATCACGGGGCGGCTTACCGCCCGATAGCCTGGTGGAGAATGAAGCGGCAATTCTGAAAGATACGCAGCGGGTCATTGAGCGCTATCACGATGATAGCCATGGTTCAATGCTACGCATCGTGGTGGCTCCCTGTTCGCCATTCTCCGTCAGCCGGGAGCTGATGAAGCAGTCCGCCGCACTGGCCCGCAGTTTCAGCGTCTCGATGCACACGCATCTGGCAGAGAACGACAGCGACATCCGCTACAGTCGCGAAAAGTTTAATATGACTCCTGCGCAGTATGTTGAGGACCTCGGCTGGGTTGGCCAGGATGTCTGGCATGCTCACTGCGTCAAACTCGATCCACAGGGTATTGAACTCTTTGCCCGCACCGGAACGGGCATTGCCCATTGTCCCTGCTCAAATATGCGGCTCGGCTCAGGCATCGCCCCGATACGCCATATGTGCGATGCCGGTGTGCATGTCGGTCTCGGCGTGGATGGCTCTGCCTCCAATGACAGCTCAGATATGATGGCCGAGGTTCGTCAGGCGATGCTGCTACAGCGTGTCGGGTTTGGCCCGGATGCCATGACCGCACGGCAGGCTCTGGAGCTGGCAACGCTGGGCAGTGCAAAAGTGCTTAACCGTAATGATGTGGGGGCTGTTGCGCCTGGTATGATGGCTGACCTGGCGGTGTTTGACCTGAATCGGCCAGGCCTGGCTGGGGCAGGGCACGATCCGGTCGCCGCCCTGGTGTTCTGTAATCCGGGACAGGTTGCTTACAGCATCATTAACGGACAAGTCCGGGTACGTAAAGGAGAACTGGCCGGAATTGAACTGCCAGCGCTGCTGCGTCAGCACAACCAGCTGGCCACAAAACTGGCAGGCTGAGACAGAAGGGCACTTTATTTGGGGATCGACGAAAAATAAGGCAGATTACATTTGCTACTGTTCGCACTATTCCCTAGAATACGCCCTCCCTGTCATCAGGGAAAATCAGCGGCTCGATTGAGAGCCGTTTATTTTTTCTACCCATCTGTGAGAACCGGTGTTACAATGCCGCGCCCTCAATTATGGGGCTTTCTAACGACCTGAGGTTTAGGTCCCGAAGTAGTAGTTGACATTAGCGGAGCACTAAAATGATCCAAGAACAGACTATGCTGAACGTCGCCGACAACTCCGGTGCACGTCGCGTAATGTGTATCAAGGTTCTGGGTGGCTCGCACCGTCGCTACGCAGGCGTCGGTGACATCATCAAAGTTACCATCAAGGAAGCAATTCCTCGCGGTAAAGTCAAAAAAGGTGATGTCCTGAAGGCGGTAGTGGTGCGCACCAGGAAGGGTGTTCGTCGCCCGGACGGTTCTGTCATTCGCTTCGATGGTAATGCATGCGTTATTCTGAACAATAACAGTGAGCAGCCTATCGGTACGCGTATTTTTGGGCCGGTAACTCGTGAACTTCGTACTGAAAAGTTCATGAAAATTATCTCTCTGGCACCAGAAGTACTCTAAGGAGCGAACAATGGCAGCTAAAATCCGTCGTAACGACGAAGTTATCGTGTTGACCGGTAAAGATAAAGGTAAGCGCGGTAAGGTAAAGAATGTCCTGTCTTCTGGTAAGGTCATCGTTGAAGGTATCAACCTGGTGAAGAAACATCAGAAGCCGGTTCCGGCTCTGAACCAGCCAGGTGGCATCGTTGAAAAAGAAGCTGCTATTCAGGTTTCTAACGTTGCACTGTTCAACGCGGCAACTGGTAAGGCTGACCGTGTAGGCTTTAGATTCGAAGACGGCAAAAAAGTCCGTTTCTTCAAGTCTAACAGCGAAACTATCAAGTAATTTGGAGTAGTACGATGGCGAAACTGCATGATTACTACAAAGACGAAGTAGTCCAGAAACTCATGACAGAGTTTGGCTACAATTCTGTCATGCAAGTCCCTCGGGTCGAGAAGATCACCCTGAACATGGGTGTTGGTGAAGCGATCGCTGACAAGAAACTGCTGGATAACGCAGCAGCTGACCTGGCAGCAATCTCCGGTCAAAAACCGCTGGTCACCAAAGCACGCAAATCAGTTGCAGGCTTCAAAATCCGTCAGGGCTATCCGATCGGCTGTAAAGTAACTCTGCGTGGCGAGCGCATGTGGGAGTTCTTTGAGCGTCTGGTCACCATTGCTGTTCCACGTATCCGTGACTTCCGTGGCTTGTCCGCTAAGTCATTCGATGGTCGTGGCAACTACAGCATGGGTGTACGTGAGCAGATCATCTTCCCAGAAATCGACTACGACAAAGTCGATCGCGTTCGTGGTTTGGATATCACCATTACCACTACTGCGAAATCTGATGATGAAGGCCGTGCTCTGCTGGCTGCCTTTGACTTCCCGTTCCGTAAGTAAGGTAGGGTTACTTAATGGCTAAGCAATCTATGAAAGCACGTGAAGTTAAACGTGCAAAATTAGCAGACAAATTCTTCGCTAAACGCGCTGAACTGAAAGCGATCATCTCTGATGTGAACGCTTCCGACGAAGACCGTTGGGATGCTGTTCTGAAGCTGCAGAGTCTGCCGCGTGATTCCAGCCCTTCACGTCAGCGTAACCGCTGCCGTCAAACAGGTCGTCCGCACGGTTTCCTGCGGAAGTTTGGGTTGAGCCGTATCAAGGTCCGCGAAGCCGCCATGCGCGGTGAAATCCCGGGCCTGAAAAAGGCTAGCTGGTAATTGTCACCAATTGAATCACGGGAGTAACACAGATGAGCATGCAAGATCCGATCGCGGATATGCTGACCCGTATCCGTAACGGTCAGGCCGCGAACAAAGTTGCGGTCACCATGCCTTCCTCCAAGCTGAAATTGGCAATTGCCAACGTTCTGAAGGAAGAAGGTTATATTGAAGATTTCAAAATCGAAGGCGACATCAAGCTGGAACTGGAACTGACTCTTAAGTATTTCCAGGGTAAAGCTGTTGTAGAAAGCATTCAGCGAGTAAGCCGTCCTGGCCTGCGCATCTATAAGAAAAAAGATGAGCTGCCAAAGGTAATGGCTGGTATGGGCATCGCTGTAGTTTCTACATCCAAAGGTGTCATGACTGATCGTGCAGCGCGCCAGGCTGGTCTTGGTGGCGAAATTATCTGCTACGTAGCGTAATCGGAGGATACATATGTCTCGTGTTGCTAAAGCACCTGTCGTTGTTCCTGCCGGCGTAGAGGTAAAACTCGACGGTCAGGTAATTTCGATTAAAGGTAAAAACGGCGAGCTGACTCGTACTATCAATGATGCTGTTGAAGTTAAGCATGCTGACAACGCTCTGACTTTCGCTCCGCGCGAAGGTTTCGTTGACGGCTGGGCGCAGGCGGGTACTTCTCGCGCGCTGCTGAACGCAATGGTTATCGGTGTTACCGAAGGCTTCACTAAGAAGCTGCAGCTGGTTGGTGTAGGTTATCGTGCTGCCGTTAAAGGCGATATGGTTAACCTGTCACTGGGCTTTTCTCATCCAGTCGATCACCAGCTGCCCGCGGGTATCACTGCAGAATGCCCAACTCAGACTGAGATCGTGCTGAAAGGCGCTGATAAGCAGCTGATTGGTCAGGTTGCAGCAGACCTGCGCGCCTACCGTCGTCCTGAGCCTTACAAAGGCAAGGGTGTCCGTTACGCCGACGAAGTCGTGCGTACCAAAGAGGCTAAGAAGAAGTAAGGTAACACTATGGATAAGAAATCTGCTCGTATCCGTCGTGCGACCCGTGCACGTCGCAAGCTCAAAGAGCTGGGTGCTACTCGCCTGGTGGTACATCGTACCCCGCGTCATATTTACGCACAGGTAATCGCCCCGAACGGTTCCGAAGTTCTGGTCGCTGCTTCTACTGTAGAAAAAGCTATCACTGAACAACTGAAGTATACCGGTAATAAAGAAGCCGCAGCTGCAGTAGGTAAAGCTATCGCAGAACGCGCAATCGAAAAAGGCATCACAGGTGTTTCTTTCGACCGTTCCGGTTTCCAATATCATGGTCGCGTCCAGGCACTGGCAGATGCTGCCCGTGAAGCTGGCCTTCAGTTCTAAGGTAGAGGTCTAAGATGGCACACATCGAGAAACAAGCTGGCGAACTGCAGGAAAAACTGATCGCGGTAAACCGTGTTTCTAAAACTGTTAAAGGTGGTCGTATTTTCTCCTTCACAGCACTGACTGTGGTAGGCGATGGTAACGGTCGCGTAGGTTTTGGTTACGGTAAAGCGCGTGAAGTTCCAGCAGCGATCCAGAAAGCGATGGAGAAAGCCCGTCGCAACATGGTTAACGTCGCGCTGACCAACGGCACCCTGCAGCACCCTGTTAAAGGTGCACACACGGGTTCCCGCGTGTTCATGCAGCCGGCTTCAGAAGGTACCGGTATCATCGCCGGTGGTGCAATGCGCGCCGTTCTGGAAGTCGCTGGAGTTCATAACGTACTGGCAAAAGCCTATGGTTCTACTAACCCGATCAACGTGGTTCGTGCAACTATCGACGGCCTGGGCAATATGAAATCTCCGGAAATGGTCGCTGCTAAGCGTGGTAAATCCGTTGAAGAAATTCTGGGGTAATCACGATGGCTAAGACTATTAAAATCACTCAAACCCGTAGTTCAATCGGCCGCTTGCCTAAGCATAAAGCCACTCTGGTTGGCCTGGGTCTGCGTCGTATTGGTCATACCGTAGAGCGTGAAGACACGCCAGCTGTACGCGGCATGGTCAACGCGGTTTCCTACATGGTTAAAGTGGAGGAGTAAGAGATGCGTTTAAATACTCTGTCTCCGGCCGAAGGGTCTAAGCACGCTACTAAGCGTCTGGGTCGTGGTATCGGTTCTGGCCTCGGAAAAACCGGTGGTCGTGGTCACAAAGGTCAGAACTCACGTTCTGGCGGTGGCGTACGTCGCGGTTTCGAAGGTGGTCAGATGCCTCTGTACCGTCGTCTGCCGAAGTTCGGTTTCACCTCTCGCAAAGCAATGATCACTACAGAGATTCGTCTGTCTGATCTGGCGAAAGTTGAAGGCGGTATCGTCGACCTGAACGCGCTGAAAGCAGCCAACATTGTCGGTGTTCAGATTGAATTCGTTAAAGTAATTCTGTCTGGTGAAGTTTCTGCACCGGTAACGGTTCGCGGCCTGCGTGTCACCAAAGGTGCTCGTGCTGCAATCGAAGCTGCTGGCGGTAAAATCGAGGAATAAGTAGCAGATGGCTAAACAACCGGGATTAGATTTTCAAAGCGCCAAAGGCGGCTTTGGTGAGCTGAAACGCAGACTTCTGTTTGTCATCGGCGCACTGATTGTCTTCCGTATTGGCTCTTTTATTCCAATCCCTGGTATTGATGCCACTGTACTTGCCAAACTGCTTGAGCAACAGCGTGGCACCATCATTGAAATGTTTAACATGTTCTCTGGTGGTGCTCTCAGCCGTGCTTCTATTTTCGCACTGGGCATCATGCCGTATATCTCGGCATCGATCATTATCCAGTTATTAACGGTGGTTCATCCAGCGTTAGCGGAAATTAAGAAAGAAGGGGAGGCTGGCCGTCGTAAGATTAGCCAGTACACCCGATACGGTACGTTGGTATTGGCCATATTCCAGTCGATCGGTATTGCTACCGGTCTGCCGAATATGCCAGGGATGCAGGGTCTGGTAATGAATCCGGGCTTTGCGTTCTACTTTACCGCTGTTGTGAGTCTGGTCTCAGGAACAATGTTCCTGATGTGGCTGGGCGAACAGATTACTGAGCGGGGTATCGGTAACGGTATTTCGATCATTATCTTCGCAGGTATTGTTGCGGGTCTTCCGCCGGCCATTGGCCATACCATCGAGCAAGCGCGGCAAGGCGACCTGCACTTCCTTCTGTTGCTGTTGGTTGCAGTACTCGTATTCGCAGTGACCTACTTTGTTATTTTCGTTGAACGTGGACAGCGCCGCATTGTGGTGAACTACGCAAAACGTCAGCAGGGTCGTCGCGTTTACGCTGCACAGAGCACACATTTACCGTTGAAAGTGAATATGGCGGGTGTTATCCCGGCTATTTTTGCTTCCAGCATTATTCTGTTCCCGGCAACGATTGCATCGTGGTTTGGGGGCGGTACCGGTTGGAACTGGCTGACAACAATTTCGCTGTATTTGCAGCCAGGACAGCCGCTTTATGTGCTACTCTATGCGACTGCAATCATCTTCTTCTGTTTCTTCTATACGGCGTTGGTTTTCAACCCACGTGAAACAGCAGATAACCTGAAGAAGTCTGGTGCATTCGTACCGGGAATTCGTCCGGGAGAGCAAACGGCGAAGTATATTGATAAAGTAATGACGCGTTTGACCTTAATCGGCGCCCTGTACATTACCTTTATCTGCCTTATCCCGGAGTTCATGCGTGATGCGATGAAGGTTCCCTTCTACTTTGGCGGTACATCACTGCTTATCGTAGTTGTCGTCATCATGGACTTTATGGCTCAAGTGCAAACTCTGATGATGTCCAGTCAGTACGAGTCGGCACTGAAGAAAGCTAACCTGAAAGGCTACGGCCGTTAATTCAGTTGGTTGAGAAGTTACGGAGAGTAAAAATGAAAGTTCGTGCTTCCGTCAAGAGATTATGTCGTAACTGCAAAATCATTCGTCGCGACGGTGTCGTACGTGTGATCTGCAGCGCCGAGCCAAAGCATAAACAGCGCCAAGGCTGATTTTGTCACATATTTTTCTTGCAAAGTCGGGTTGAGCTGGCTAGATTAGCCAGCCAATCTTTTGTATGTCAGTACGTTTCCATTTGAGTATCCTGAAAACGGGCTTTTCAGCATGGGACGTGCTTGTTTAATTATAGGAGTGCATAGTGGCCCGTATAGCAGGCATTAACATTCCTGATCAAAAACATACCGTTATCGCATTAACTTCGATCTTCGGTATCGGTAAAACCCGTTCAAAAGCCATCTGCGCTTCAACGGGCATTGCTGAAAATGTTAAGATCAGTGAGCTGTCTGAAGAACAAATTGATCAGCTGCGTGATGCAGTTGCTAAATTCGTTGTTGAAGGTGATCTGCGCCGTGAAATCACCCTGAGCATCAAGCGTCTTATGGACCTTGGTTGCTACCGTGGTTTGCGCCATCGTCGTGGTCTTCCGGTTCGCGGTCAGCGTACCAAGACCAACGCACGTACCCGTAAGGGTCCGCGTAAACCGATCAAGAAATAATCGGGGTGAGTAAATAATGGCAAAGGCACCAGTTCGTGCACGCAAGCGTGTAAGAAAACAAGTCTCAGATGGCGTGGCTCATGTCCATGCTTCTTTTAACAACACCATCGTTACCATTACTGATCGTCAGGGTAACGCGCTGGGTTGGGCAACCGCCGGTGGTTCCGGTTTCCGCGGTTCACGTAAATCCACTCCGTTTGCTGCTCAGGTCGCTGCAGAGCGCTGTGCAGAAGCGGTAAAAGATTACGGAATTAAGAATCTGGAAGTTATGGTAAAGGGTCCGGGTCCAGGTCGCGAATCTACGATTCGTGCTTTGAACGCCGCTGGTTTCCGCATCACGAATATTACTGATGTGACTCCGATCCCTCATAACGGTTGTCGTCCGCCGAAAAAACGTCGCGTATAACGCCCGTTTTTTTAGGATAGTTGGAGAAAGAAAATGGCAAGATATTTGGGTCCTAAGCTCAAGCTGAGCCGTCGTGAGGGCACTGACTTATTCCTTAAGTCTGGCGTTCGCGCGATTGATTCCAAGTGTAAAATTGAACAAGCCCCTGGTCAGCATGGTGCGCGTAAACCGCGTCTGTCTGATTACGGCGGTCAGTTACGTGAGAAGCAGAAAGTTCGTCGTATCTACGGCGTGCTGGAGCGTCAGTTCCGTAACTATTACAAAGAAGCAGCTCGTCTGAAAGGCAACACCGGTGAAAACCTGTTGGCTCTGCTGGAAGGTCGTCTGGACAACGTAGTTTATCGTATGGGCTTCGGTGCTACGCGTGCAGAAGCACGTCAGCTGGTTAGCCACAAGTCTGTTCTGGTAAACGGCCGCGTTGTTAACATCGCTTCTTATCAGGTATCTCCGAATGATGTCGTTAGCATCCGTGAGAAAGCCAAAAAGCAATCTCGCGTGAAGGCCGCTCTGGAGCTGGCTGAGCAGCGTGAAAAGCCAACCTGGCTGGAAGTTGATGCGACTAAGATGGAAGGTGTGTTCAAGCGTATTCCTGAACGTACTGATCTGTCTGCGGACATTAACGAACACCTGATCGTCGAGCTTTACTCCAAGTAAAGCTTAGTACCAAAGAGAGGACACAATGCAGGGTTCTGTGACAGAGTTTCTAAAACCGCGCCTGGTAGATATCGAGCAAGTGAGTTCGACGCACGCCAAGGTGACCCTTGAGCCTTTAGAGCGTGGCTTTGGCCATACTCTTGGTAACGCACTGCGCCGTATTCTGCTTTCATCCATGCCGGGTTGCGCGGTGACCGAGGTTGAAATTGATGGTGTACTTCATGAGTACAGCACCAAAGAGGGCGTACAGGAAGATATCCTGGAAATCCTGCTCAACCTGAAAGGGCTGGCGGTAAGAGTTCAGGGTAAAGATGAAGTTATTCTGACCCTGAATAAATCTGGCATTGGCCCTGTGACTGCAGCCGACATTACCCATGATGGTGATGTCGAAATCGTCAAGCCTCAGCATGTCATCTGCCATCTGACCGATGAGAACGCGGCTATCAGCATGCGTATCAAAGTTCAGCGTGGTCGTGGCTATGTGCCGGCTTCTGCCCGAATTCATTCGGAAGAAGATGAGCGCCCAATCGGCCGCCTGTTAGTTGACGCTTGCTACAGCCCTGTAGACCGTATCGCCTACAATGTTGAAGCAGCGCGTGTAGAGCAGCGCACCGACCTGGACAAGCTGGTCATCGAAATGGAAACCAACGGCACAATCGATCCTGAAGAGGCGATTCGTCGTGCGGCGACCATTCTGGCTGAACAACTTGAAGCTTTCGTTGACTTACGTGATGTACGTCAGCCGGAAGTTAAAGAAGAGAAACCAGAATTCGATCCGATCCTGCTGCGCCCTGTTGACGATCTGGAATTGACTGTCCGCTCTGCTAACTGCCTTAAGGCAGAAGCTATCCACTACATCGGTGATCTGGTACAGCGTACCGAGGTTGAGCTGCTTAAAACGCCTAACCTGGGTAAAAAATCTCTTACTGAGATTAAAGATGTGCTCGCTTCACGTGGTCTGTCTCTGGGCATGCGCCTTGAGAACTGGCCACCGGCAAGCATTGCTGATGAATAAACCGATCACAGGTTAAGGTTTCACTGAGAAGGATAAGGTCATGCGCCATCGTAAGAGTGGTCGTCAACTGAACCGCAACAGCAGCCATCGTCAGGCTATGTTCCGCAACATGGCCGGTTCTCTGGTTCGTCATGAGATCATCAAAACGACTCTGCCGAAAGCCAAAGAACTGCGTCGCGTAGTTGAGCCGCTGATTACTCTTGCCAAGACCGACAACGTAGCTAATCGTCGTCTGGCATTCGCCCGTACTCGTGACAACGAGATCGTGGCAAAACTGTTTAATGAGCTGGGCCCGCGTTTTGCGAGCCGTGCTGGTGGTTACACTCGTATTCTGAAGTGTGGCTTCCGTGCTGGTGACAACGCTCCGATGGCATACATCGAGCTGGTTGATCGTCCAGAAGCTCAAGCAGAAGCAGCCGCAGAGTAATCTGCAGCAACGTAAAAAACCCGCTTCGGCGGGTTTTTTATTGCCTGAAATTCGCTACCTTAGAATGACGCTTCTATTTTTGAGGGCATCTGTTATGTGGCTGGTAGACGAACTTGCTGAACAGCACATCAAAGCGGCACTGGAAAAAGGCGAACTTAGTAACCTTCCTGGCTCTGGCAAACCGCTACAGCTGGATGATGACAGGCATGTCCCTCCGGAGTTAAGGGCAGGGTATCGACTGCTGAAAAATTCTGGCTTTCTGCCCCCCGAGCTGGAGTTAAGGCGTGAGGCGATGGAAGTCAACGATCTGATTCGCCAGCTGGATCCTGCGGATCGTGACTATCAGGATCACTGTCACCGGCTTCAGGTGCTGGAGCTGCGCTTGCGACAGGCGGGCATGAGTACCGATTTTCTTCATGGAAACTATGCTACCGCGATACGCCACCATTTCCGCGAGGAGGAGTAGATGTTCCGCATTGGTCAGTTAGCAAAGCTTGCTGAGGTAACGCCTGACACCATCCGTTTTTATGAAAAGCAGCAGATGATGGATCATGGTGAGCGTACCGAAGGTGGTTTTCGCCTCTACAGCGAAGGCGATCTGCAGCGTCTGAAATTTATCCGCCACGGTCGTAAGCTCGGCTTCAGTCTGGAAGCGATCCGGGAACTTCTGTCAATCCGGGTCGATCCGGCACATCACACCTGCCAGGAGTCAAAAGCGATCGTTGAGAAACGGCTGGATGAAGTGGCGCAGATGATAGCGGAACTTGAGTCGATGCAGCGCTCTCTGCGTATTCTTTCGGACGCCTGTTGTGGTCACAGCCACAGTAGCATTTCGTGCTCAATTCTGGAGGCACTGGAGCGGGGAGAGGCTTCAGACAAACAAGGGTCTTGTGATTTTACCGCAAAGGAATAGAGTATCAGACCATCTCAACAGGAGGCGTTATGAGTAAATATCAGCATACCAGGGGGCAAATCCGCGATAACGCGATTGAGGCTCTGTTACACGACCCGCTTTTCCGTCAGCGCATTGAGCAGAAACAAAAGGGTAAGGGCAGCTTCAGACGGAAGGAAAAACACAACAAGGGGCAGGGATGGGAGGGCAGTGATAAGAAAGCGTCTTATCACTGCCCTTCTTCTTTACCATTAAAAAACCGCCTCAGAGGCGGTTTGTTCACTATACGCGGGTATTCTGCTGTTTAAGCAGGTCGCGAATTTCAGTCAGCAGCACTTCTTCGTTTGAAGGTTTAGGTGCAGGCTTCTCAACTTCTTTTTTCTTGTAGAGACGGTTCATCAGTTTGATCGCCATAAAGATGGCAAAGGCAATGATGACAAAGTCGAAGATACTCTGCAGGAAAATACCGTACTGCATAACGACGGCAGGCGTGTCGCCAACAGCAGGCTTGAGTACCCAGGCAAACGATTTAAAATCGACACCACCGATCAATAAGCCCAACGGTGGCATAATGATGTTAGCCACTAATGATGAGACGATCTTACCAAACGCAGCGCCGATGATGACACCGACGGCCAGATCCATCACATTCCCGCGCATTGCAAAATCACGAAACTCTTTGATTAAACTCATACTTAACTCCTCTCCTTGCCAGTGTCATAAAGTCTAACAAACCTTGCTGTTTTTTCCATAAGCGCAGCCAAACAGGTGGCTGTTTTGCCTGACTCCCCCCGACTGAAAATCAATACAGGATTTACAGGAAGAAAGGACTTGGCTGGAAGAGCCGCTCAACATCCGACACGAATTTCTTATCGGTCAGGAACATGATCACATGGTCACCCTGCTCGATACGCAGGTTGTCATTGGCAATCATCACATCATCGCCGCGCACTACCGCACCAATGATGGTACCCGGGGGCAGTTTGATATCATCAATCGCGCGGCCCACCACCCGTGATGTCGATTCGTCACCGTGCGCTATCGCTTCGATCGCCTCAGCGATGCCGCGACGCAGCGAGGAAACACCCACGATGTCCGCTTTACGGACATGGCCCAGCAGGGCAGAGATGGTGGCCTGCTGAGGAGAAATCGCGATATCGATAACACTGCCCTGCACCAGATCCACATAAGCGCGACGCTGAATCAGCACCATGACTTTTTTGGCGCCCATCTTTTTCGCCAGCATGGCTGACATGATGTTGGCTTCATCATCATTGGTGACCGCAATGAACAGGTCAACCTGCTCGACATGCTCCTCTGCAAGCAACTCCTGGTCTGACGCATCGCCATAAAAGACGACGGTATCATGAAGATGTTCAGCCAGTTCGGCGGCCCGCTGAGGATTACGCTCTATCAGCTTCACGCTGTAGTGCTTCTCCAGCTGCTGTGCCAGACCGAAACCGATATTGCCGCCTCCCACTAACATGATGCGCTTGTAAGGCTTTTCCAGCCGCTGCATTTCGCTCATTACTGCACGAATATTCTGGCTGGCCGCGATGAAAAACACTTCATCACCTGCCTCGACGATGGTCGAACCCTGGGGACGAATGGGACGGTCCTGACGGAAGATAGCGGCGACACGGGTATCAATGTGCGGCATATGCTCACGCAGGATCGAAAGCGGATTCCCGACCAGAGGCCCGCCATAATACGCTTTGACTACGGCCAGGCTGACTTTGCCTTCGGCAAAATTCACCACCTGCAGGGCGCCCGGATACTGGATCAAACGGTAGATATTATCGATGACCAGCTGCTCTGGTGAGATCAGATGGTCGATAGGAACGGCTTCCGGCATAAAAAGCTTATCTGCATCGCGCAGATAGTCCGCCGCACGAATACGGGCGATTCGGTTCGGCGTATTGAAAAGCGAATAAGCAATCTGACAGGCAATCATGTTGGTTTCATCCGAACTGGTAACGGCAACCAGCATGTCGGCGTCTTCAGCGCCCGCCTCACGCAGGATCCGCGGATGTGAACCGTGCCCCTGTACTACACGCAGATCGAACTTATCCTGCAGATGACGCAGGCGTGCCGAATCGGTATCAACGACTGTGATATCGTTGTTTTCACCCACCAGATTCTCTGCCAGCGTTCCGCCTACCTGACCTGCGCCCAGAATGATTATTTTCATCGCTTATCAATACTCATATCAGTGTGAACCCGAATTTTTTATCAGCTTAGCGTAGAAGAAACCATCTCCGCCTTCAGCATCCGGAAAGACCTGTAATCCGCTCGCCGGTGCATCCCTGAGCGGCTCCGCCTGCGCATCGTGCTGTCGCTGCAGGAAAGCCTCAATCTGCTGGTGGTTCTCTTCAGGCAGGATGGAGCAGGTGGCATAAATCAGCGTGCCGCCAGGTTTCAGGTGCGGCCAGATAGCGTCCAGGATCTCACGCTGCAGCTTTGCCAGCTCAGCGATATCGCGATCGCGGCGCAGCCACTTAATATCGGGATGTCGGCGGATAACGCCGGTTGCAGAGCAGGGCGCATCCAGCAGGATACGGTCAAACTGCCGATCGCCACACCACTGCTGCGGTGTCCGTCCATCCCCCTGTTTAACCTCCGCTTTCATGCCCAGTCGCTGCAGATTCTCATCAACGCGTTTAAGACGCTGCGCATCCACATCGACAGCCAGCACGTCGGCGTCCGGCGCAATCTCAAGGATATGGGTCGTTTTACCGCCGGGGGCCGCACATAAATCCAGAATCTGCTCGCCATTCTGAGGTTCGAGCAGCAGAGCGCAGCGCTGGGCTGATAAATCCTGTACGGTCACCCAGCCCTGATCAAAGCCGGGCAACTGGCTGACCGGGGCGGGGGCATCAAGCCGCAACGCATCCGGAACATCGGCAGCCGGCTGTGAATTTCTGCCACTTTCAGTCAGCATGGTCAGCCAGGCGTCACGTGAGTGATGCTGACGGTTAACCCGCAGCCACATCGGCGGACGCAGATTATTTGCTTCGACGATATGCTCCCACTGCTCCGGCCAGGCGTACTGCAATCGCTTAAGCAGCCAGCCCGGATGGAGATAACGTTGTGGACCATCCTGAATGCTGGCGAGTAACGTTTCACGCTGGCGCTGAAACTGGCGCAATACCCCGTTTAATAATCCTTTCAGGCTGGTGCGCTTCAGCACCTCTGCGCCCGCGACGGTTTCAGCCAGTGCAGCGTGGGCTGGCACCCGGGTATATTCCAGCTGATAAAGTCCGACCATGATCAGATAGTGAAGAACCCGCTGTTTACCGGTCAGTGGACGTTCCATCAGTTTGCCAATCAGCGCTTCCAGCTGCGGCAATGTGCGCAGAACACCAAAACAGATCTCCTGCACTAATGCGCTATCTTTGTCGGTGAGTTTTTTCTGGGCGGCAGGCAGAACCGTATTCAGGGATTCGCCTTTGTCCACAACGCGCTCAATCAGTTGGGCGGAGAGGCTACGCAGGTTGGTTGATTTAGTCATAGGGTTTTTCATCAAACAAAAAGCCCGGTAAGTCACCGGGCCGGAGAGTCAGTCCAGAAGGGTTCCAGGTTCAAACCATTCCCGACGCGAGTTGAGAAGATCCTGAGCCGACATCGGTTTTTTACCGGCGGGCTGCAACTGCACCAGATTCAATACGCCCTGAGCGGTCGCAACCTGGATGCCCTGCTTATCTGCAGCGATAATTTCACCCGGTGCATGGTCGCGGTGAGGCAGTACGGTAGCCTGCCAGACTTTCACCGGCTGATCGTCAATCGTGAAAAAGCTCATCGGCCAGGGATTAAAGGCGCGGATACAGCGCTCAAGCTGTTCTGCGGGCAGTCTCCAGTCAAGACGCGCCTCCTCTTTGCTCAGCTTCTCAGCGTAGCTGGCGAGTGCTTCATCCTGTTTTTCGGGTAAGGCCTGCTGCGTGTTGAGTAACGTCAGCGTATCCAGCAGCCCCTGCGGGCCGAGCTGGGCCAGTCTGTCATACAGAGTGGCACTGGTGTCCTGGGGGGTAATCGGGCAGGCCAGTTTATGCAGCATATCGCCGGTATCTAAACCCACATCCATCTGCATGATGGTGACGCCCGTTTCACTGTCGCCAGCCCAGAGTGCGCGCTGAATCGGCGCGGCACCACGCCAGCGGGGGAGCAGCGAACCGTGAACATTGATGCAGCCCAGACGCGGCATATCCAGCACTGCCCTGGGCAGAATTAATCCATACGCCACGACAACCATCACATCGGCCTGCAGGTCAGCAACCAGCTGCTGATTCTCTTCAGGTCGCAGTGACTTTGGCTGAAACACCGGAATGTCATGAGCCAGCGCCAGCGTTTTGACCGGGCCAGGCGTGAGTTTGTTGCCGCGGCCCGCAGGGCGGTCGGGCTGAGTAAAGACACCGATAACCTGATGCTCAGAAGCAAGCAGCGCGTCAAGATGACGCGCTGCAAAGTCAGGAGTGCCGGCAAAAATGATTTTTAGCGGGGCAGACACGTTTATCCCTTTTTAAGATCTCAGGAAGCCTGGGCGTTCTGACGCGCCAGTTTCTCTAATCTGGTTTTGATCCGCTGACGCTTCAGAGGCGACAGATAATCAATAAACAGTTTGCCTTCCAGATGATCGATCTCATGCTGGATACAGATGGCGAGTAAGTCGCTGGCTTCCAGTTCGAAACTGTTACCGTCGCGATCCAGCGCGCGAACTTTTACGCGCTCAGCACGCGGGACAAATGCACGCTGTTCCGGAATCGACAGGCAGCCCTCTTCAATACCGGTTTCACCGCTTTTTTCCAGCAGCTCAGGGTTGATCAGGACTAAACGCTCTTCACGACTTTCAGAGACATCAATCACGATGATGCGCTGATGAATATCGACCTGCGTCGCCGCAAGACCGATGCCCTCTTCGGCATACATCGTCTCGAACATATCATCAACGATACGCTGAATGTCTGCGTTAACTTCTTTAACGGGCGCGGCGACTTTGCGAAGGCGCTCGTCAGGAAAATGTAATACCTGCAAAACTGACATAAATATCCAGATCTGTATTCGGTTAGGAAAAGATTACTGCCTCATATTGTAGACTTTCTGAGACCTGATTGACAGCATTGTGCGGCAGGAAGCCGGGGCAATCAGGGAGCAGCAAATGGACAAAATAGCGCAGTATCTGCGGCTGGCCGCGGTGCGTGGAATGACAGGAAAGCGCTGGCTGACCGTGGCGCAGCAGCTGGGCGATGCACCGGCAGACAGCGGGAAACTTATGCGGCTGGGGTTAGACGCTGCGCAGTGTCAGCAATACGCTGATCTGCCTGAAAAAACGATCACTGATGTGCAGCACTGGTTAGCGCGCAGTTCTGCCCATCATCTGATCACTGCGCTGGACACCGCCTATCCTGCCCGGCTCAGGGAAACCAGTCGCTTTCCGCCGCTGCTCTACATCCACGGCGACCCGGCCGTCATCACTACCCCGCAGCTGGCAGTCGTGGGCAGCCGGAACGGCTCACCCAATGGCCGTTACTGGGGCGAATGGTTTACCCGGCACCTGAGCCTCAGCGGGCTGACCATCACCAGCGGACTGGCGCGGGGGATTGATGGCGTTGCGCATCAGGCGGCACTCAGTACCGGCGGCAAAACGGTAGCCATATTAGGCAGCGGGCTGCAGCGGCTCTATCCCCGACAGCATGTCCGCCTTGCCGCAGAGATTGTTGAGCAGGGCGGTGCCGTGGTGTCTGAGTTTCCGCTGAACACCATTCCTCATCCGCTCAACTTTCCGCGTCGTAATCGGATCATCAGTGGCCTGAGTCTGGGCGTGCTGGTGGTGGAAGCCTCACTGAAAAGTGGTTCACTGGTGACCGCTCGCTATGCGCTGGAGCAAAACCGCAATGTTTATGCACTACCTGGCGCGCTCGGCAACCCGTTAAGCGAAGGGGTCAACTGGCTGATTCAGCAGGGGGCCCTGCTGGTGGCACATCCTAACAACATTCTGGAGGATCTGGCTGGGGCACTGAACTGGCTGCCTGAGACACAGGATGACGAAATTTATTCTGAACCAGGTGACGATGCTCCATTGCCATTTGCTGATGTGTTGGCTAACGTAGGTGATGAGGTTACACCTGTTGACGTTGTCGCTGAACGTGCCGGCCAATCTGTGCCAGTTATCTCAGCTCAATTGCTGGAACTGGAGTTAGCAGGATGGATCGCAGCTGTACCCGGCGGCTATGTCCGATTGAGGAGGGCATGCCATGTTCGACGTACTCATGTACTTGTTTGAGACCTATATCCACAACGAAGCAGAAATGGGTGTTGATCAGGACAGATTGACAGATGACCTGACGGATGCCGGGTTCCATCGTGAAGATATTTACAGTGCGCTTAACTGGCTGGAAAGACTGGCGGATTATCAGGAAGGACTGGTTGCGCCAATTTTACTGACCAACGATCCGCTCTCTATGCGTATTTATACCGACGAAGAGAGTAAACGTTTAGATGCCGAAAGCCGCGGTTTCCTGCTCTTCCTGGAGCAGATTCAGGTGCTGAATCTGGAAACCCGTGAGATGGTCATCGAACGTGTCATGGCGCTGGATACCTCTGAGTTTGATCTGGAGGACCTCAAATGGGTGGTGCTGATGGTGTTGTTCAACATCCCGGGATGTGAAAATGCCTATCAGCAGATGGAAGAACTGCTATTCGACGTCAATGAAGGTATGCTGCATTAAATTTCCTTTCATGCATTTATCGCTATGAGTAAAGCTGCACTCTTCACCGTGCGTAAACAGGATCCCTGCCCCGCTTGCGGGGCAGAACTGGTTATCCGCTCGGGTAAACATGGCCCTTTTCTGGGATGCGCCAACTATCCGGCATGTGACTACATCCGGCCCTTAAAAGGGCAGGCCGATGGCCATGTGGTTAAAGTGCTGGAGGGCCACGCCTGTCCTGAATGCGGAGCCGATAAAGTGTTGCGGCAGGGCCGTTATGGCATGTTTATTGGCTGTAGCCACTATCCTGAATGCGGCTACAGTGAAACCATCGACAAACCGGACGAAACGACGCTGGCGTGTCCACAGTGCCACGAAGGCCGGCTGGTTCAGCGGCGTTCCCGTTATGGCAAAACGTTCCACTCCTGTGATCGTTATCCCGCCTGCCAGTTTGTCGTCAACCTGACGCCCGTGGCCGGGGTCTGTGCCTGGTGTCAGTTTCCATTGCTGGTTGAAAAAAAGACAGCGCAGGGGGTTAAACGCTTCTGCGCCAGTAAAAGTTGTGGCAAAGCCATTGCTGAAGAGAATGAATAGATCATGGAAAATCAACACCTCGCCGATTCACTTGAGCGCTGCGTAGCAGAGCTGAATCGTCAGGCGGTCATCGCCTATCCCACTGAAGCCGTATTTGGTCTGGGCTGCGACCCTGACAGTGAATCTGCCGTCATGGCGCTGCTGGCGCTGAAACAGCGTCCGGTAGAAAAGGGACTCATTCTGATCGCAGCTGATTATTCCCAGCTAGAACCCTATATCTCCGATCGCGAACTCTCTGTGATCCAGCGTGAGCGTATGTTCGCCTGCTGGCCCGGCCCAGTGACCTTTGTCGTCCCGGTTCCTCCCCAGACGCCCCGCTGGCTGACCGGACAGTTCGACTCGCTGGCGATACGGGTCAGTGACCATCCGGATGTGCAGGCGCTTTGCCGCGCATTTGGTAAACCACTGGTTTCAACCAGCGCCAATCTGTCAGGACAGCCTCCCTGCCGTATGGCAGAAGAAGTGTATAAGCAGTTTGGTGAGGACTTCCCGGTTCTGTCCGGGAAAACGGGGGGACGACTCAATCCTTCAGAAATCCGCGATGTAATCAGCGGCGAACTTATACGTCAGGGTTAACTCATGGATCAATTCGCCGTTTTCGGTAATCCGATCAGCCACAGTAAATCTCCGCTGATCCATCAGGCTTTTGCTGAACAGACAGGCATCGAGCATCGATATGGCCGGATCTGTGCGCCGGTTGACGGATTTCGCGATGCGCTGACAACCTTTTTTGCACAGGGCGGTCGTGGCGCCAACGTGACCCTGCCTTTTAAACAGCAGGCCTGGGAGTTTGCCGATCAACTCAGTGAACGCGCGGCCCTGTCCGGCGCCGTTAATACGGTAAAAAAGCTCAGCGACGGGCAGATCCTGGGTGACAACACCGATGGTATCGGCCTGTTAAGCGATCTTGAACGGCTGAAGATGATCAATGCGGGCGACAATGTTCTGCTGGTGGGCGCAGGTGGGGCGGCGCGCGGTGTGATTCATCCTTTGCTTTCGTCAGGGGTGACGCTCACCGTGGTAAACCGCACCGCCGAACGGGCAGAGGAGCTGGCTGGCCTGTTCGCAAAGAGCGGCACTATCCGTGCTGCTGCGTTTGATCAACTGGCGGACCAGCGTTTCGACCTTATCATCAATGCGACTTCAAGCGGTGTAGAGGGGAAAACACCCCCTTTACCTGCAGAGCTGATCCATCCCGGCGTACGCTGCTATGACATGTTCTATCAAAGCGGGTTGACGCCTTTCCTGCTCTGGTGTCAGACGCAGGGAGCGCACGCTCTGGCGGATGGTGTGGGAATGCTGGTGGGGCAGGCGGCGCATGCCTTCTATATATGGCATGGCGTGATGCCGGACGTTGCGCCGGTCATTGCTCAGCTGAAACAGGCTATGCAGCCATGAATCAGGCGATTCAGTTTCCTGACGATGAAACCTATGACGCTGAACGGGATGCCGTCTGCTTCCCGGTACTGGTTAACGGTATGCGGCTGATCTGTGCGATCAGCCGTATGTCGCTGACGTCACGCTTTGGCGAAGGGGAGGCGATGGCGCTGTTTCAGCACCATCGCTGGGATCTCGAAGATGAAGCCGAAGCGGCCATTCGTCAGGAGCGTGTTGATGCTCAGGGCTGGGTCTGGTTATCTCCCGCCAGGTAATCATTTTTCCAGCCGACATAGTTATTCGCCGAATAGCGTAATCCTTCCTTCTCCTGGTCGTTCAGCGGCCTGATCTGTCTGACCGGACTGCCCAGATAGAGATAGCCGCTCTCCAGCCGTTTACCTGGAGGGACCAGACTGCCTGCCCCAATCATGACCTCTTCTTCTACTATTACGCCATCAAGCAGAATCGAGCCCATCCCGATAAGCACACGATCGCCGATAGTGCAGCCATGCAGCATCGCTTTGTGCCCGACCGTGACATCCTCGCCAATAATCAGCGGGAAGCCTTCCGGGTTAGCGGCAGATTTATGCGTGACGTGCAGAACACTGCCATCCTGCACATTAGTACGGGCACCGATGCGAACCTGATTCACGTCTCCCCGGATGACGACCAGCGGCCAGATGCTCACGTCATCGGCCATGATGACATCACCCACCACAACACTAGCTGGATCGACCATGACGCGCTGGCCAGTTTGTGGAAAGCGATCTTTATAAGGACGTAAGGCGGAAGTCATTGTGTTCTCCTTTATTCTGTTTTCTCAGCAGCCTGATGTGATTTTAGCCAGCTGACAAGCCTATTCTGGCCTGGATCGCTGGCGATCTCATCAATCTGGATCATTTATAACCGTTCAGAAAAAAGATCCAAAAAAAGGGTTGTGCTCTGAACCGGGATCCCTATAATGCGCCTCCATCGACACGGCACACCGGCAACGGGAAACGGGTTGAAGGTTCAGGAGACTGAGCCGCCGGAGAAAAACTTCTGAAAAAGAGGTTGACTCTGAAGGAGGAAAGCGTA
>NZ_VHIZ01000060.1 GCF_006494375.1 Pantoea anthophila | reverse complement strand
AGTGTCGCTGCCGCAGCTTCGGTGCATGGTTTAGCCCCGTTACATCTTCCGCGCAGGCCGACTCGACCAGTGAGCTATTACGCTTTCTTTAAATGATGGCTGCTTCTAAGCCAACATCCTGGCTGTCTGTGCCTTCCCACATCGTTTCCCACTTAACCATGACTTTGGGACCTTAGCTGGCGGTCTGGGTTGTTTCCCTCTTCACGACGGACGTTAGCACCCGCCGTGTGTCTCCCGTGATAACATTCTCCGGTATTCGCAGTTTGCATCGGGTTGGTAAGCCGGGATGGCCCCCTAGCCGAAACAGTGCTCTACCCCCGGAGATGAGTTCACGAGGCGCTACCTAAATAGCTTTCGGGGAGAACCAGCTATCTCCCGGTTTGATTGGCCTTTCACCCCCAGCCACAGGTCATCCGCTAATTTTTCAACATTAGTCGGTTCGGTCCTCCAGTTAGTGTTACCCAACCTTCAACCTGCCCATGGCTAGATCACCGGGTTTCGGGTCTATACCCTGCAACTTAACGCCCAGTTAAGACTCGGTTTCCCTGCGGCTCCCCTATACGGTTAACCTTGCTACAGAATATAAGTCGCTGACCCATTATACAAAAGGTACGCAGTCACACCACAAGGGTGCTCCCACTGCTTGTACGTACACGGTTTCAGGTTCTGTTTCACTCCCCTCGCCGGGGTTCTTTTCGCCTTTCCCTCACGGTACTGGTTCACTATCGGTCAGTCAGGAGTATTTAGCCTTGGAGGATGGTCCCCCCATATTCAGACAGGATACCACGTGTCCCGCCTTACTCATCGAGCTCACAGCATATGTGCTTTTGTGTACGGGAGTATCACCCTGTACCCTGCGACTTTCCAGACGCTTCCACTAACACACATGCTGATTCAGGCTCTGGGCTGCTCCCCGTTCGCTCGCCGCTACTGGGGGAATCTCG
>NZ_VHIZ01000059.1 GCF_006494375.1 Pantoea anthophila | reverse complement strand
AGAAAGCGTAATAGCTCACTGGTCGAGTCGGCCTGCGCGGAAGATGTAACGGGGCTAAACCATGCACCGAAGCTGCGGCAGCGACACTATGTGTTGTTGGGTAGGGGAGCGTTCTGTAAGCCGTCGAAGGTGTGTCGTGAGGCATGCTGGAGGTATCAGAAGTGCGAATGCTGACATAAGTAACGATAAAGCGGGTGAAAAGCCCGCTCGCCGGAAGACCAAGGGTTCCTGTTCAACGTTAATCGGAGCAGGGTGAGTCGACCCCTAAGGCGAGGCCGAAAGGCGTAGTCGATGGGAAACAGGTTAATATTCCTGTACTCGGTGTTACTGCGAAGGGGGGACGGAGAAGGCTATATCAGCCGGGCGACGGTTGTCCCGGTTTAAGCGTGTAGGCGGAGGGTCCAGGTAAATCCGGACTCTTTTAACGCTGAGGCGTGACGACGAGGCACTACGGTGCTGAAGTGATAAATGCCCTGCTTCCAGGAAAAGCCTCTAAGCATCAGGTAACACAGAATCGTACCCCAAACCGACACAGGTGGTCAGGTAGAGAATACCAAGGCGCTTGAGAGAACTCGGGTGAAGGAACTAGGCAAAATGGTGCCGTAACTTCGGGAGAAGGCACGCTGGCGCGTAGGTGAAGGGACTTGCTCCCGGAGCTGAAGCCAGTCGAAGATACCAGCTGGCTGCAACTGTTTATTAAAAACACAGCACTGTGCAAACACGAAAGTGGACGTATACGGTGTGACGCCTGCCCGGTGCCGGAAGGTTAATTGATGGGGTTATCCGCAAGGAGAAGCTCTTGATCGAAGCCCCGGTAAACGGCGGCCGTAACTATAACGGTCCTAAGGTAGCGAAATTCCTTGTCGGGTAAGTTCCGACCTGCACGAATGGCGTAATGATGGCCAGGCTGTCTCCACCCGAGACTCAGTGAAATTGAACTCGCTGTGAAGATGCAGTGTACCCGCGGCAAGACGGAAAGACCCCGTGAACCTTTACTACAGCTTGACACTGAACATTGAGCCTTGATGTGTAGGATAGGTGGGAGGCTTTGAAGCGCGGACGCCAGTCTGCGTGGAGCCATCCTTGAAATACCACCCTTTAATGTTTGATGTTCTAACGTGGCCCCGTGATCCGGGGTGCGGACAGTGTCTGGTGGGTAGTTTGACTGGGGCGGTCTCCTCCCAAAGAGTAACGGAGGAGCACGAAGGTCAGCTAATCACGGTCGGACATCGTGAGGTTAGTGCAATGGCATAAGCTGGCTTGACTGCGAGAGTGACGGCTCGAGCAGGTGCGAAAGCAGGTCATAGTGATCCGGTGGTTCTGAATGGAAGGGCCATCGCTCAACGGATAAAAGGTACTCCGGGGATAACAGGCTGATACCGCCCAAGAGTTCATATCGACGGCGGTGTTTGGCACCTCGATGTCGGCTCATCACATCCTGGGGCTGAAGTAGGTCCCAAGGGTACGGCTGTTCGCCGTTTAAAGTGGTACGCGAGCTGGGTTTAGAACGTCGTGAGACAGTTCGGTCCCTATCTGCCGTGGGCGCTGGAGAATTGAGGGGGGTTGCTCCTAGTACGAGAGGACCGGAGTGAACGCACCACTGGTGTTCGGGTTGTCATGCCAATGGCACTGCCCGGTAGCTAAGTGCGGAAAAGATAAGTGCTGAAAGCATCTAAGCACGAAACTTGCCCCGAGATGAGTTCTCCCTGACCCCTTGAGGGTCCTGAAGGGACGTTGAAGACGACGACGTTGATAGGCCGGGTGTGTAAGCGCAGCGATGCGTTGAGCTAACCGGTACTAATGACCCGTGAGGCTTAACCTTACAACGCCAGAGGCGTTTTT
>NZ_VHIZ01000058.1 GCF_006494375.1 Pantoea anthophila | reverse complement strand
AAAGGTAATAGAATAAAAAAAATAGCATTTGAAAACCTTAACCTACTGATAGCTCTTAAATTGCTGGGGGAAGATTATAGGCTTACGCGGGATTTTCTAAGCTCAATATACAACATGGACACACGAACAAACTTCAGTTATTTTGAGATAATAACATTCTTTTATTATGCAGATAATGACACTCATTACAACAGTTTAAAGGATAAAATGTTTAAGCATGTAAAGTCAATTCTTGAGAATGTTACCGACATTAAAATAGATTCATTAAAATTCTATCTTATGTTGGATATAATAAACTGCCCATTTATTGAACTAAAAAAGAGGAAAGGATTAGCTTCAGAAGTCGTTAAGCTGCACTTGGGCCGTAAACCGTCAAACAAAGAAATTGATACGTATTGGAAAGAACTAGCTCGCGAATACTGGTTTGTACAATGGGATAACTTCGATTTACGTATGTTTTTAGAGAAAAAGGAATTGCTAAGCGTCTACTGATAGGATACTTTTTCTATGCCACGATGAATGGCTTCACGGTCTCATGACCGGCGGCGGTGATCCCATATACTGCTTCAACTAAGGGTGAAAGACCATCTTTGCCCTTAGTTGGCGGAAGTTCGCACACACTACACCATTCATCGTGGTTTTTTTGTACCATAAGGTGTGCCAAATATTTTCAGACATAGACAAATCCCTTTATAAACAAAGCATTAAATTTATTTTAACATTTAGATTCAGAATATCGAGTAAGTTCCTTAAACATCTAATACATCTGATAACGCCCTGAAAAACGGGCGTTTATTCTAAAAAATTATGATTGGGCTCACCTGAATCTTCTGCTTTTGCTGGGCAATAAGTCAGTTACTAAAGCCATTCAGGCCTGTCTTTTCATCATAATTCTTTGTTTGATTTAATGTCCCAGCCTGACTGGGTTTCTGCACCTTTGCCACCGCTTGCTGATTGCTCCCAATATTGTGTTTTTACCTTTGATGCCTGGAACTGATATGAAACGCCAATCAGGTCCCGGTTAGTAGTGCCATTGAAAATTACGTTAGTGATAAGCACATCTTCAAGCGTAATGCGGCAGTACTCGAGTTGGCTTCCTCCGGCCTTACATACTGAAAGCTCTACCTTGCCAATATGCTTGCCGTTGGAAACATAGCGCATGATTGCTGGAGTAGCTTTATCAATCAGCGCCTGAACGGAAAGATCACGATACTGAACTTTTCCAGCACCTCCCCCACCACCAATCGTCATATTCCCTGGCTGACTCGCACCCCATGTAAATGAATCAATGGCAATCCAGCCTTTGTGATTACTATCCTGCGATTCGCCTGTTATGCCATCGATTTTTAAGAAGAGATCCGTACTCATAGCTGGTCCTTTTTCTTTCACTGAGAAGGGGGATATGATTAAATAAAATTAATGATAAGTATGATGACATAAAGGTGCAGTCATGGACTACTGGAAACCAGACCGATTTAAGGATTACTTTCTGACTATGGCTCATGCTGAAGCTAATCAGCTGCTCGACAATGCTAACCACCTTTCTCACCTCTATCTGAAAGACGGCTTTAATCGATTGCAGTTCCAGGATGATGTTAAAGCTTTCGTTAACGCTCAAATACAGGTTATCCGTTCAAATTCTACAGATGATCAATGCCAGCAGTGCATTCAAAATCTCAAAAAAGAAAATGAGTACCTCACTATTCAGGACAGAATGCTCAAAGCGGGAACGGCTGTGGTTCATGCTTCGGTACAAGTAGTTAAGAATGGAGACATATGGGGCTATGTAATCAATGGCGTTGGGGTAGTGCTAAGCGGTCTGCAAGTCATAGCGGGTGTATCTGTAGTTGGAGCTTCCCTTGCGTCCGGGACAATCATAGGCACTGCCTTTGGAGTTATGTTAGTTCTGCATGGACTCAATGGCTTTCAGGAATCTGTTGAAAATCTTGTATATGGCAAAACTGACAGTGTGGGATTACTTAAACAGGGTTATGTAGCTACAGCTGAGTTTATGGGGTTTGACCAGAAGGTTGGGCAACTGGCATACAGTTCTATGGATTTGGCTCTGTCCCTCTACGGCATTGTACGTCTGGTGCAGAAACCGGAAGCATGGCGTCTCTACTATTTCCTTAATACCGACTATGTTCGTGGTATTAAGGAGATGAGTAGAAAAGAGCTATTTATTGAGATGTATAATGACGCATCAGCAATCAAGTCAATATCTGATACTTATAAAGAGTGACCGTGTTTCTTCATAAATCTGTAAGCTTTAAATGCAGGTTTCAAAGGTACAAATATATATAAAATAACGAATCCTGCTACAAGCGTGATCACATACGAAACAAGGTTTTCTTGTGTACCACTGCGAATGGTATAAATAAGTCCTGTGAGAAGGATTGCTATTAATATCATTGCAACTATGAATCTTTTCTTTAACTGTGAAAGTAGCCAGGGATAAGGATAACCGTCTTTCTCAGCATGCTGACGTATCACAGAGACTTCCCTTGGTGTAAACCCCTCTTTTACAAGCATTTCTTCGATTTGCATTTTGTTCATAATGAGCGTCATTCATTCGGCTTACGATAGTCTGATTGTAACTCATTACTTAAGCCCTGTACAAACTGGACAGGCCTTTAAAAGACTTCAGGTTTTTCATTTCTTAGGATGGTTCCCTGGTGCTAAAACTTGCGCATAATATATGTGCTATCAAATTCCGGGGAAAAATGACTTTGTTAACTATTGGATTGAATCAAGGTGATACTTTCCAGCTTCCATCACTCTTCGTAAATCTGAATTCAGCTACAATTTACTTCTAGCCATGAATGGTAGTGTGATATCGGCATTCACTTTGCAGAGGTATGTACCTCTAGCCTCTGATCCCTTACAGGAAACAAAACTTAACGGGTAGCTATATGGGCATAGATTTTAAAAATAAATCACTCCATAAATTTAATTTATTGAAATTAATGGATTACTTATATAAATCACCATTCAGATTCATAATTTCGGATAGTTCCCTATTCGATGGAAAGTGAGTAAGCGTCAGCGATGGCAGCTTACTCACTTTTTGTACAGGGTGGGCTGAGATGTAGTGGCATACAGAAGGAGCATGGTGCTTAATGGCCGTGGGATTTCGTAAAGATAGATAAATAATCATTTCCGGACTGTTCCTGAACGGTCGTTTGTCACGTTTTCCCTTTCAGAAGCATGCCTCCTAATACACTGAATTAAAAATACTTTTTCACAAAAAACCCGTCTGAACACCCTCAATGCGCTCGTTCCATGAAACTGGTCAATCCTGTGGAGTCAGTAGTTTCCCTTTCTTTGAAGGCACTTTTTGATAAAGTGCTGGTCGAAATCAGTACAGCTGTAGCGCCTGGAGACTTTATGGAAGTGTTCTTTATGCGATGCATCCATTTATCTCATGAAGGTTTTAATGAAAAACACCGGAAAATTTAGCAGCTCGCTGCTGCATCCGCGTTATTGGTTTACCTGGTTTGGTCTTAGTGTGCTGTGGCTCATCGTCCAGCTTCCCTACCCTCTTCTTATGCGTCTGGGTGCCGGTGCAGGCAAGATCTCCCGTCATTTCCTGCAGCGCCGCGAGCGCATCACCCGCCGGAATATTGAACTCTGCTTTCCGGGCATCAGTGAAGAAAAAACAGAGGCGATGATCGCCGGCAATTTTGCCTCACTGGGCATGGCACTGGCAGAAACCGGTATAGCCTGGTTCTGGTCGGATCGTGCCGTAAGGCGTCTGTTTAATGTCACCGGGATGGCAAATCTTCATGCGGCGCAGAACGAAAAGCGTGGTGTGATGCTGATTGGCGTGCACTTTATGTCGCTGGAACTGGGCGGTCGCATCAGCGGTCTCTGCCAGCCGATGATGGCGATGTATCGCCCGCATAACAATCAGGCAATGGAGTATGTACAGACCCGGGGTCGGATGCGCTCAAACAAAGCGATGATCGACCGTCGCGACCTGCGCGGTATGGTGCATGCACTGAAACAGGGTGAATCAGTCTGGTTCGCACCGGACCAGGATTACGGCCCTAAAGGCAGCACCTTTGCGCCACTGTTTGCGGTAGAAAAAGCCGCCACCACCAATGGGACATTTGTCCTGTCGCGTCTGGCGAAGCCCGCGATGGTGCCGATTATGCTGATCCGTAATCCCGATAATTATGGCTACCACCTGATCATTGAACCGATGCTGGAAAACTACCCGCATACGGATGAGGCAGCGGCAGCGGCTTATATGAATAAAGTCATTGAGAATCAGATCCTGCGAGCGCCCGAGCAGTATCTCTGGCTGCATCGTCGCTTCAAAACCCGGCCACCGGGCGAAGCATCGCTCTACGTCTGAATTAACGGATAAAGCAGGCCACGCGCCTGCTTTATTTTTTCAGCTTCTCCTTCCTGCGGTCTGGCGTTCGCGCCTTCTTCCGGTTCCCTGTCGGGCTTTGCTTAACCTGTTCCTGCCATTCCTGCTGTCCGGACTCACGCGGCGAGTGGGCAGACTGGTATCAGATCGTTAATTCAGCAATCATAAACACCCTTATTACCTCAAGGCCGGACCTTCATATGGATATCAACGATAAACAGCAGTGGCAGCGTCCGCTGATTGATGACCGTCTCACCCCCTATATTGAAGTGGATGCAGCGCGACTGGAGCAGAACCTGCAGCAGATGCAGCAAAAAGCACAGGCGGCCGGCGTTGCACTTCGCCCTCATATCAAAACGCATAAAAGCGTCTGGATTGCTCAGCAGCAGCTTGCGCTCGGCGCACAGGGCGTCACCGTTTCTAAACCCAGCGAAGGCATCACCTTCATTCAGGGTGGCATTCGCGATCTGCTGTTAGCCTATCCGGTGGTGCAACCACAGAGCGTGGCAGAATTACTGCGTCTCGCCGTGCAGTACCAGGCGAAAGTCACACTGATTGCGGACAGACTGCAGGGTGTGGAGGCGATAGCTGCGGCCTGGCAGCAGCAACCGCAATGCGAACTGGCGGTGGCGATTAAAGTTGATGTCGGTTTACACCGGATTGGCGTCAATCCTGAGAGCGATGAAGCTGTGGAGATAGCGCAGGCGTTGCGGGATAAAGGGTTACGTTTTGCCGGACTGGTGTCGCATGCCGGTCACGCTTATGGTGCCGGTCATGCCACGGCCATTGCTGAGATTGCCCGACAGGAAATGGCCCTGATGCAGCGGCTGCAGTTAAAGTTGCAGGCTGCCGGGTTTAACGACTGCCCTGTTTCTGTCGGCTCAACCCCGACCGCGCTGGCGGCAGATATTGCGCCCGGCACCAGGGAAATCCGGTCCGGCAATTATGCCCTGCTGGACCTGACAGCCTGCCGTCTTGGTTTAAGCTGCGTCGATCAGCTGGCAATGAGCGTGATTACCCGTGTGGTCGCGGTGAACGATCACTTTGTGATTGTGGATGCAGGATCAAAAATGCTGAGTTCGGATAAAGGGCCGCACGGCACCAATGCCAGCGGCTTTGGCATTGCCGTGGATGAAGCAGGTCAGACCTATGAGGTTACGAAACTATCGGAAGAACATGGGTTCCTGCTTTATCAGCATCATCGCCCTGAAGTCGGCACGCTGCTGCGCATTTTCCCCAATCACAGTTGCGCCGTAATGGCCCAGTCAGATGGCTTTGTTCTGCGTCACGCCACCGGCCAGAGTGAAGAGCAGGCGGTGTCTGCGCGCGGTAACTTCATCTGAATCTGTTGCAGACAGCGCCTTACGCTGTCTGCGCCCTGTACGAAACCCTGCCAGCACCACACTTCTGTCGTTACAACGTTTTAACATACCGGTGGCCGTGCTTTAATGCATTTTTGCTTCTCCCCCGGAGGTTATATGCTCTCCTCGCGCACGCTGAGCCTGACGATTCCGCGCCACTGGTTAGATCTCTATGAAACCATCTGGAAGCCCGAATTTTTTCCTAAGTGGGCTTCCGGCCTGACGCACAGCGCGTTAGAACCTGATGGCAATCGCTGGCGTGCTAAAGGCCCGCAGGGAAATGTGAAGCTCCGTTTCTCGCCCCATAATCCGTTTGGTGTGATGGATCACTGGATTGATAGCGGCTCTGGCAGAGAGATTTACGTGCCTATGCGCGTGATAGCGAATGAACAGGGCGCCGAAGTGATGGTGACAGTCTATCGCCAGCCATTTACCTCTGATGAGAAATTTAAGCAGGATATTGAATGGGTTAGCAACGATCTGGAAAAACTCAATCATTTGCTGACTCAGTAAATCAATAACTTAGCGCGATTTCTTGCTGTAGTTATGGCTGGCCGGTAATGAAAAAAACAGAAAAATTTGCGCGGATAAAGCATAAAGCACTTATCTGATTGGTGACCGCGCCTTCACCATTAGTAACAACCCTGCTTAAGCTTCCCTTCCAGGAAAATTCCTGGGAAAACCCTGTCAGAAGCAGGGATTCCCCGGGATTTCAGGGCTTTTATTGTCTCCTGCATGTTTTGATTGTTTCCTGCACACATTAATCCTTAATCGGCGTTTATTATGCCACCGCTGAAGATTTAATATTTATCATGCACAAAGTGAAACCATTTATTTCTGTGGCCCCGTTATCAGAATTTTCTTATGGTGTTAAATTAAATAAAACAATGTATAAATCATTTCACACACAGCAATACCCATAATGATAAAGCAGTAAAAAGTCATGGAGCGCTCAGCGCATCGTTAAATGAAAGCGTTGAGTTTGCCGCAAGGATGCTGGCAGGAGAATATAAAACAACAACAGGATTTATTCGTGATCTGGCGGAATTCTTTGTGATAGCAGGGAATTCCGCCATGACACGAAACAGGGACTTTACCAGGGATACTTTCCAGGATTATTTAAAGCAGCACATAATAACAGGGCAAGCCTGATAAATTTCTCCAGGACTCCGCTCAGAAAGAATTGCACTCATTAACGGTGTCACAGCAATCATCTCTTGCCGTTGCACAAAGACAACATTCTCACAGAGTCGCCGGACTCTAACGAGTATATTATGGCAATACGCGAAAGCAGTCTTAATAGCGCAAAATGGTCTCTGCTCTCTTCCATTAAAATTATTGGCATCGGCGTTCTGCAGCTTTCGTTGCTGGCGCAGATTCTGCAGGCAAACGAACTGAACCTGCTGGCGATCGCCGTGATTGCTCTGCTGGCTATCGATACGCTGGCCGATCGTGGCTTCTCAAACTCACTGATCCGCCGCTGCATGCTCTCGATCAATGATCTGTCCATCCTTTACTGGGGAAATGTCCTGGTGGGTGTGGCAATATTTAGCCTGCTCTTTTCTGGCAGCCATCTGCTCAGTAACCTGTTTGATCAGCCCGAGCTGGCATTAATGCTGCAGATGGTCTCAGTGGTCTTTATTATTATTCCACAGGGCCAGCATTATCGTGCGATATTACAGCGCGAAAAACAGTACACCCGTATCGCCTTTGCGGAAACATCGTCAGTACTGGCCGGACTGGGCGTGACCTTATTTACCGTCTGGCTGACACCTTCCGTATTATGTGCAATCTGGGGTTATCTGGCGATGGCGTCTATTCGCATGCTGATTTACTGCTACTACGGTCGTTCATGGTTCCAGCCAGAATATCGTTTTAGCCTGAATGCCTTTGCTAAAATTCGTGCAAGAAACAAATAATATAATAAGTCTGTAAGGTGGGCTCTGAGCATCCGAAACGATGCGTTGGCGTGCTGTTAACCAGCACGCCTTTCTTTTTTATTGCGCCGGATATCTTTTCCCTGTGACCGGTTATTTCCTCTATCCTCACCTCTGCTTATTCCTTCCTGTCCGGATGAATCTCCGCCGGGTAGCGAAAAAGCCTTTGCGGTCACGACGTCCCCCGTTCTGCGTAAGCGCAATCCGGACAGAAACATGCCCCGGATCTCTGCGCCTTCATCTCAGTTTTTCTCATGCGTTCAGCTCAGTCCGCTCGTCAGAGAGCCTTTATATGCTGACGCCATCGCTGGCTGGTATAAACTGCGCTCATCCCGGACGCCGCTCGCCAGAAAATCTCAGTCGCTGGCGCTAAGGTAATGCCGTAGCCTTGTCGCCGTCTCACTGGAGCCTGCTATGTTACTGACTGTTCTCTACATCATTGGTATTACCGCCGAAGCCATGACCGGCGCGCTGGCGGCCGGTCGCCGCAAAATGGATCTGTTCGGCGTCATTATTATCGCCTCGGTGACCGCCATAGGCGGCGGGTCAGTGCGCGATATTCTGCTCGGTCACTATCCGCTGGGCTGGATAAAGCACCCTGAATACATCATGATCGTTGCGGCAGCAGCGGTGGTGACGACATTCGTGGCTCCCCTGATGACGCACCTGCGCAAAGTGTTTCTGGTGCTGGATGCGCTGGGCCTGGTGGTCTTCTCCATCATTGGCGCACAGGTTGCTCTGGATTCCGGACATGCCATGATTATTGCCGCCATCAGCGCGGTGATTACCGGTGTCTTCGGCGGCGTATTGCGCGACATGTTCTGCAATCGCATTCCGCTGGTGTTTCAGAAAGAGCTCTACGCCGGTATCGCCTTCGCCTCGGGCTGGATGTATATCCTGCTGCTGAAAACAACCCTGGCGCATGAAGCCGTCATCATCATTACTCTGCTGTTCGGATTCTTTGCGCGCTTACTGGCGCTGCGCTTCCGTCTCGGTTTGCCCATTTTCAACTATCCCCATCCCGAGCATTGAGGAAACGGGGATGTTCTGCTGCTGCAGGAATGCGATTACGGCCTGCAGCCGGGCATCATGAAACTGCGCAACGAGGCGCCGGGCCAGTGCTGCGCCCACACCCGGCAGGGTCTGCCAGGCCATCACATCCCGCTGCGTTAAGCTTTCCCACTGCCTGTCGGGCAGCGTGTTCAGCGCCTTGCGTGGCAGTGAAACGCCGGACGCCGCCACCCAGCGGCGAAGCGGCTGCTGGCGGGTGAGATTAAAGCGGTGCCAGATTGCCTTTGCCCGTTCCGGAGAGAGGCCTGTTGCGGCGGCGATCTGTTCCGGTGTTAACGTCAGCCAGCCAAAGAGGTGCGTCATTGCGCCGCTTTCCAGTAAGCGCAGCCAGGTGCTGCGCTCTACGCCCGGAATATTCAGCACCGTTTTCTGGCTGAGCCAGCGTAATTTTGCCAGCAGCTGTTTCTGACATGCAGCACTGAAGGTGAAACAGCTCAGCGGCGTGTAGCGCGCCGCATCGGGAGGCTGAGGATAGTGCCTTTCTGCCACGCGCCAGATCACCCGCTCCAGCCGGGGAATACCCTGGCCCGCCAGGCTCAGCGTAATCAGATCGCCTGCAACGATGTCCATCTCCTGCCAGCGACGCAGCGATCCGATGCTGACCCGTCTGACGGTCTTATCATCCAGCTGAACCGGCTGCAGATTGAGAACCGCCGCGATTTTACCGGTCCGGCCGATGGGGAAATCGACCGAGAGCACTTCCGCGCTCACTTCAGGAGGATCATATTTCCAGGCAACGGCCCAGCTCCCCTCGCCCGGCAGCCAGTTTTTACCCGCAGGTCGCCGGGCCTGATGTACCACCACACCGTCAGTCACAAAAGGCAGCGCAGCATGGAACCAGCGCGTTCGCCAGGCGGCGACATCCTCTTCGTCGTTTACCCGGTGACTCCATTTTTCCGCCACACCCAGGCCCCAGCGGCTGAGTTGCTGCAGGCGTTCCGTCATTGCGGCGGGACCATCGGGCCAGGCCCAGATAAAGATATCGAGCGACTGCCGCAGCGGAGCCCGCGTTTTGCTTATCATGGCACCCGCCACCTGCGCGCGCGCATTCCTGCCGCCATCCGTTGCCTGCTGATGACCGGTCATCGACAGGAAGAGCTCACCCTGCAGCACCACCTCGTCAAGGCGGGTGTCGATATGCTGTGGGATCGCCGGAATCTCAGCGGCTTTACTCAGCCACTCTTCACCGCGTAAGCCATCGCCGCGACTCAACAGGGAAACCAGCCGGCCCTGGCGATAAACCAGCGAAACAGCAATGCCATCGACTTTCGGCTGTACCCAGAGATCGTGCCGTCCCTGCATCCAGTAGGCCAGAGCCAGCTTGTCCCGCAGCTTTTTCACGCCGGTATGCGCAACCGGATGCAGATGTTCTCCCTTGCGTGGCAGTTGCGGTGTATAGGCAGGCTGCGAAGGACTGAAGCAGTGCTGCCAGTGATTCAGGCGCTGCTGCAGCGCATCGTAATCGCTGTCCGCCACCGGGCTCTGCCCCTGCTGATAGTAGGCCTCGTCCCAGTGTTGCAGCTGCTGCTGCAGGCGAGCGATCTCTTTCTCCGCCCGGATGGGGGTCCAGACCGGACACAGGGCGCTGTGCGCCGGACAGAGGACGAATCCCAGCGCCACACCAAACAGCCTCCAGCCAACTCCTTTCATCTTCTCTCTCCTGAGGTTTTGTGGCATTCAACCTCAGGCCATCAGCAGCAGCCAGCGGCGATGTACAATGATGGAAGAGAGGCTGTCGTCATCTGCCCGCTATTGCAGCGGCACGACAGGTCATTGCGTCAGAATGCGCAAAAACTGGTTATTGCCGCTGCGCAAACGCTGCGTGGCAACCGGAAGCTGTGTATACTGTGCAGGAAATCGACTCCGCTTTTAATCAATTCAAGAAAACCATGGCTCAAGGCACGCTCTATATTGTTTCTGCTCCCAGCGGTGCAGGTAAATCCAGCCTGATTCAGGCACTGTTAAAGACCCAGCCGTTGTATGACACGCAGGTCTCTGTTTCGCACACGACGCGCGGTATGCGTCCGGGTGAAACCCATGGCGAACACTACTTCTTTGTTGAAAAACATGAATTTGAGCGGATGATTGAGGAAGAAGCTTTTCTCGAACACGCCAAAGTTTTCGACAATTACTACGGCACCTCACGTCAGGCAATTGAGCAGGTGCTGGCGACCGGCGTAGATGTTTTTCTCGATATCGACTGGCAGGGCGCGCAGCAGATTCGCGCAAAAATGCCCGGCGCACGCAGCATCTTCGTTTTGCCGCCGTCGAAAGAAGAGCTCGATCGCCGTCTGCGCGGTCGTGGCCAGGACAGCGAAGAGGTCATCACGCGCCGCATGGCGCAGGCCGTCGCGGAAATGAGCCACTACGCCGAATATGACTATTTAATTGTGAATGACGATTTCGATCTGGCGCTGTCCGATCTGAAAACCATCATTCGCGCAGAACGTCTGCGCATGGCACGTCAGAAGGCGCGTCACGATGCTTTAATCAGCAAACTGTTGGCAGTCTGAATACAGTTTCAGTATGATGCGCAGTCATTTCTTCATCTGTGGAGTAGCACACCTATGGCACGCGTAACCGTTCAGGACGCAGTAGAAAAAGTTGGTAATCGTTTTGACCTGGTGTTGGTCGCTGCACGTCGTGCACGTCAGATGCAGGTTGGCGGTAAAGATCCGCTGGTTCCGGAAGAGAACGACAAACCTACCGTTATCGCTCTGCGCGAAATCGAAGAAGGTCTGGTCACCAATCAGATTTTAGATGTGCGTGATCGTCAGGAACAGCAAGAGCAGGAAGCCGCTGAGTTACAGGCCGTTACCGCTATCGCTGAAGGTCGTCGTTAACAGCCACCTGCAGGTCGCCCTTGTATCTGTTTGAGAGCCTCAATCAACTGATTGAAAAATACTTGCCAGAGGAGCAGATCAAGCGCCTCCAGCAAGCCTACCTTGTCGCACGTGATGCCCACGAGGGACAGACACGCTCCAGCGGTGAGCCTTATATCACCCATCCGGTTGCCGTGGCCTGTATTCTGGCGGAAATGAAGCTCGACCATGAGACCCTCATGGCCGCGCTGCTGCATGACGTCATCGAAGATACGCCTGCCACTTACCAGGACATGGAACAGCTGTTCGGTAAAAGCGTGGCGGAACTGGTCGAAGGCGTTTCCAAGCTGGATAAGCTGAAATTCCGCGACAAGAAAGAGGCGCAGGCAGAGAACTTCCGCAAGATGATTATGGCGATGGTGCAGGATATCCGCGTCATTCTCATCAAGCTGGCTGACCGCACCCACAATATGCGCACCCTGGGGTCATTACGCCCGGACAAACGTCGCCGCATCGCGCTGGAGACGTTAGAGATTTACAGTCCGCTGGCGCACCGCCTGGGTATTCACCATCTGAAAACGGAGCTGGAAGAGCTCGGTTTTGAGGCCCTCTATCCGAACCGCTATCGGGTAATTAAAGAGGTGGTGAAAGCCGCGCGCGGTAACCGTAAAGAGATGATCCAGAAGATTCTTTCTGAGATCGATGGCCGTTTGCAGGAAGCGGGCATCCCCTGCCGCGTCAGCGGTCGTGAAAAGCATCTTTACTCGATCTACCGCAAAATGACGCTGAAAGAGCAGCGTTTTCACTCGATTATGGATATCTACGCCTTTCGCGTCATCGTGAAAGACCTGGATACCTGCTATCGCGTTCTGGGCCAGATGCACAGCCTCTATAAGCCGCGTCCGGGTCGCGTGAAAGATTACATCGCCATTCCCAAAGCTAACGGCTATCAGTCGCTCCATACCTCCATGATTGGCCCGCACGGCGTGCCGGTTGAAGTGCAGATTCGCACCGAGGATATGGATCAGATGGCGGAGATGGGGGTCGCTGCGCACTGGGCCTACAAACAGGCGGGCGAAAGTGGCACCACCGCACAGATTCGCGCCCAGCGCTGGCTGCAAAGCCTGCTGGAGCTGCAACAGAGTGCGGGCAGCTCATTTGAATTTATTGAGAGCGTGAAGTCCGATCTCTTTCCTGACGAGATCTACGTCTTTACGCCTGAAGGCCGCATTGTGGAACTGCCCACCGGCGCGACACCGGTGGACTTCGCCTATGCGGTTCACACCGATATTGGTCATGCCTGCGTCGGCGCGCGCGTCGATCGCCAGCCTTATCCGCTGTCGCAGCCGCTGACCAGCGGGCAGACGATTGAGATCATTACCGCCCCAGGCGCCCGGCCTAACGCAGCCTGGCTTAACTTCGTCGTCAGCTCCAAAGCCCGTGCCAAAATCCGTCAGCTGCTGAAAAACCTTAAGCGCGAAGACTCGGTCAATCTGGGTCGCCGCCTGCTCAGCCATGCGCTGGGCGGCAGCCGTAAACTGGCTGAAATCCCGGCTGAGAATATCCGCCAGGAGCTGGATCGCATGAAGCTGACTTCGCTCGACGATCTGCTGGCCGAGATCGGTCTGGGCAACGCAATGAGCGTGGTGGTGGCGAAGAACCTGCTGCAGGCTGACAACAAGACGATCAGCAACAGCAAACGCGGTAAGCTGCCGATCAAGGGCGCTGATGGCGTATTGATTACCTTCGCCAAATGCTGCCGCCCTATTCCTGGTGACCCGATTGTGGCCCACGTCAGCCCCGGAAAAGGGCTGGTGGTGCATCACGAATCCTGCCGGAATATTCGCGGCTATCAGAAAGAGCCCGAAAAATTCATGCCGGTCGAGTGGGACAAAGTCACTGAGCAGGAGTTCGTGGCGGAGATCAAGGTCGACATGTTTAACCATCAGGGCGCGCTGGCTAACCTGACGGCGGCGATTAATACCGCCGGCTCGAATATTCAGAGCCTGAATACCGAAGAGCGCGATGGCCGCGTTTACAGCGCCTTTATCCGCCTGACCGCCCGTGACCGCGTCCATCTGGCCAACATCATGCGGAAAATCCGCGTGATGCCGGATGTGATTAAAGTCCACCGTAACCGTAATTAGTGCATGAACGATCAACGTTTTGCCCGGATTCAGGCGATGCTGGCACTGCGCCAGCACGATCTCACGGTCTGTATGGAGCAGGTGCATAAGCCGCACAATGTTTCCGCAGTGATCCGCACGGCCGACGCCGTGGGCATCCACGAAGTGCATGCGGTCTGGCCCAGCCAGCGGATGCGCACGCAGGCTTCTGCCTCTGCCGGCAGCAACAGCTGGGTGAAAGTGGTCACCCATCCCACCATCGGCGATGCCGTAAAACAGCTTAAACAGCAGAAGATGCAGGTTTTAGCGACCCATCTCTCTGCGGATGCCGTTGATTTCCGCGAGATCGATTACACCCTGCCGACCTGCATCCTGATGGGACAGGAAAAAACCGGGATTACCGAAGAAGCACTGGCGCTGGCCGATCGGCAGATTGTTATTCCGATGGTGGGGATGGTTCAGTCGCTGAATGTCTCGGTCGCCTGCGCGCTGATCCTGTACGAAGCACAGCGACAGCGGCAGAATGCGGGGCTCTATCTGCGCGACTACAGCCTGCTGGACGAAGAGGAACAGCAGCGCCTGCTGTTCGAAGGCGGATTCCCGGTGCTGGCACGCGTCGCCAGACAGAAAGGGTTGCCCTATCCGCGCATCAACGCTCAGGGTGAAGTCGACGCCGATCCCAGCTGGTGGGCGACGATGCAATCGACCGGTAAAAGACGATGAAAGGCCGTCTGCTGGATGCCATCCCGCTCAGTACCCTGACCGGCGTCGGTGCCAGCCAGGCAGCAAAGCTGGCCAGAATAGGCCTGCACACCATTCAGGATCTGCTGCTTCATCTCCCGCTGCGCTACGAAGACCGCACTCAGCTCTATGCCATTAACGATCTGCTGCCTGGCATCTGGGCCACCGTAGAAGGCGAAGTACTGCACACAGATATCACCTTTGGTCGTCGCCGGATGATGGTCTGCCAGATCAGCGATGGCAGCGGCGTGCTGACCATGCGCTTCTTCAATTTCAATGCCGGTATGAAGAACAACCTGTCGCCGGGTCGTCACGTTACCGCCTATGGTGAAATCAAGCGCGGCCAGCGTGGTGCTGAGATTATCCATCCTGAATACCGCATCCAGGGCGAACAGAGCAGTGTAACGCTGGAAGAGACCTTAACGCCGGTTTATCCCACCACCGAAGGTATCCGCCAGGCCACGCTGCGTAATCTGACCGATCAGGCGCTGACACTGCTGGAGAGCTGCCCGATAGCCGAACTGCTGCCGCAGGAGCTGAGCGGCGGTCTGATCAGCCTGCCCGATGCCTTACGCACGCTGCATCGCCCACCGCCCGACCTCCGGCTCAGCGAACTGGAGAGTGGCCGCCATCCGGCCCAGCGCCGCCTGATTCTGGAAGAGCTTCTGGCGCACAACCTGAGTATGCTGGCGGTGCGCGCCGGTGCGCAGCGCTATTACGCGTTACCCATGCCGCCGCGCCATAACCTGAGTGACCAGCTGCTGGCCGCGCTGCCCTTCTCGCCCACCCAGGCGCAGAAACGCGTGGTGGCGGAGATAGAAAACGATCTGGCGAATGACTTTCCGATGATGCGACTGGTGCAGGGTGATGTTGGCTCAGGCAAGACGCTGGTGGCTGCGCTCGCTGCGCTGAACGTGATCGCCCACGGTAAACAGGTGGCGCTGATGGCGCCGACCGAACTGCTGGCTGAACAGCACGCCAGTAACTTTCGTCAGTGGTTTGCACCGCTGGGAATTGAAGTCGGCTGGCTGGCGGGGAAACAGAAAGGCAAAGCGCGTCAGGCGCAGCAGGAAGCGATCGCCAGCGGTCAGGTGGCGATGGTCGTCGGCACCCATGCTCTGTTTCAGGAACAGGTGCAGTTTAAGGGACTGGCGCTGGTCATCATTGATGAACAGCATCGGTTCGGCGTCCACCAGCGCCTCGCGCTGTGGGAAAAAGGTGAGGAGCAGGGTTTCCATCCGCATCAGCTGATCATGACCGCCACCCCCATCCCGCGCACCCTGGCGATGACCGCCTATGCCGATCTGGATACCTCAACCATCGACGAGCTGCCGCCGGGACGCACACCGGTGACCACCGTGGCCATTCCCGACTCCCGACGGGATGAGATCGTCGCACGGGTGGAACATGCCTGCCGTGAAGGGCGTCAGGCCTACTGGGTCTGCACCCTGATTGAAGAGTCAGAATTACTGGAGGCGCAGGCGGCAGAGGCGAGCTGGGAAGCCCTTAAAACGGCGCTGCCTGCGTTGAATATAGGCCTGGTGCATGGCCGGATGAAACCCGCCGAGAAACAGGCGGTGATGCAGGCGTTTAAAGCAAACGAGCTGCAACTGCTGGTGGCGACCACGGTGATTGAAGTCGGGGTAGACGTGCCTAACGCCAGCCTGATGATTATTGAGAATCCGGAACGGTTAGGCCTGGCACAGCTGCATCAGCTGCGGGGCCGGGTCGGTCGCGGTGCGGTAGCCTCACACTGTGTGCTGCTCTACAAAGCGCCGCTCAGCAAGACGGCGCAGAAGCGTTTGCAGGTGCTGCGAGACAGCAACGATGGCTTCGTCATTGCCCAGTTCGATCTGGAGATACGCGGGCCAGGTGAGCTGCTGGGCACCCGCCAGACCGGTAACGCCGAGTTTAAAGTGGCCGACCTGCTGCGCGATCAGGCGATGGTGCCCGAAGTTCAGCGTGTCGCGCGTCACATCCATCAGCACTATCCCGAACAGGCCAGCGCCCTGATTGAACGCTGGCTGCCTGAAAATACCCGTTATACCAACGTCTGAGTCACGCCCCTGCCCGCACCCACTTTTCACCTCAGCCGGGCAAACGATTGCTTTTAGCCTGCGGATGATTACAATCGCCACACACTTTTTCGGGAAGAGCAGAAGATGTCCACCAATCCGCAGCCAGACCAGCCCTCCGCTCTGCAAAGCGAACTGATTTACCGCCTCGACGATCGTCCTCCCCTTCCGCAGACGCTGTTTGCTGCCGCTCAGCATCTGCTGGCCATGTTTGTTGCCGTCATCACGCCCGCGATACTGATCTGTCAGGCACTGGGCCTGCCCGCAGAAGACACCCGGCACATCATCAGCATGTCGCTGTTTGCCTCGGGCGTGGCATCACTGCTGCAGATCAAAACCTGGGGGCCGGTCGGTTCGGGCCTGCTGTCGATTCAGGGAACCAGCTTCAACTTCGTCACCCCCTTAATCATGGGGGGGATGGCGCTAAAAAACGGCGGTGCGGATGTTCCCACCATGATGGCGGCCCTGTTTGGTACGCTGATGGTGGCCTCCTGTACTGAGATGGTGCTGTCCCGCGTCCTGCACCTGGCACGCCGGATCATTACCCCGCTGGTGTCCGGTATCGTGGTCATGATTATCGGCCTGTCGCTGATTCAGGTGGGACTCACCTCTATCGGCGGGGGATTCGGTGCGATTAACGATCACACCTTTGGCGCGCCGAAAAACCTGATGCTGGCCGGCGCGGTGCTGCTGGTGATCGTGCTGCTTAACCGGCAGAAAAACCCTTACCTGCGTGTCGCCTCCCTGGTGATTGCGATGGCGGTCGGCTATCTGCTGGCCTGGGCCATGGGCATGCTGCCTGCCTCAGGTCTCCCGGCCGATCAGCCGCTGATCAGGGTGCCCAGCCCGCTCTATTACGGACTGGGCTTCGACTGGAACCTGCTCATCCCGCTGATGCTGGTGTTTATGGTGACCTCACTGGAGACCATCGGCGACATCACGGCCACCTCGGATGTATCAGAGCAGCCGGTGAGCGGCCCTCTCTATATGAAACGCCTGAAGGGCGGCGTGCTGGCGAATGGCCTGAACTCCTTTGTCTCTGCGCTGTTTAACACCTTCCCTAACTCCTGCTTCGGTCAGAATAACGGGGTGATTCAGTTAACCGGCGTGGCCAGCCGCTACGTGGGCTTTGTGGTGGCGCTGATGCTGATTGTGCTGGGGCTGTTCCCGGCGGTCAGTGGTCTGGTGCAGCTGATCCCTGAGCCGGTGCTTGGCGGTGCCACCATTGTGATGTTCGGCACCATTGCTGCGTCGGGCGTTCGCATCGTGTCACGCGAGCCGCTCAACCGCCGCGCCATCATGATTATTGCGCTGTCGCTGGCCGTGGGCCTGGGTGTTTCCCAGCAGCCACTGATCCTGCAGTTTGCCCCTGACTGGCTGAAAACCCTGCTCTCTTCCGGCATTGCCGCGGGCGGTATTACCGCTATCCTGCTCAACCTGATTTTCCCGCCAGAGAAGTAAGGCCACGGGCAGGCTTCGGCCTGCCTGCTATTTCTTCGTATTTACATCCAGGCTGTTGAGCTGTAACGGTAATTCAGGCATAACAACCTCTCACCGGATTGAACGCGGGAAGGATGCGATGAAATTTCTTGGAAAGTTTTTCCTCACCATACTGTTACTGCTGCTTTTCACCCTGGTGGTGATCTATGTGCTGCTGCAGACACAGTGGGGTGCAGGCTGGTTTAGCCGGTGGGTGAGCGACAAAACCGAATGGCATCTCTCCCTGAGTAAAATTGAACACAATTTCTCCTCGCCCTCTCACATCATTCTGGATGATTTCAGCTTTGGTCACGATGGGCAGCCTGCAGTACTCGTAGCAAAGCGGGTCGATCTCGGTCTGGCCCTGATTCAGTTCAGCGATCCGCTGCATTTCAGCAGCCTTGAGCTGCGCGACGGGGAAGTGAACCTGGCTAACCTGACGCCAGACAGCGCGCTTCCGATTCAGGCTGACCGCCTGCAACTCAATAACATGCGTCTCGACAGCCCCGGCAGCGCGTTACCGCTGTTTGCTCAGCAGGTGAATGGCGGCATTCTGCCGTGGAAACCGACCGCCCGCGATATGCTGGGCCGCGATGCCCGCTTCCAGATGAGCGCTGGCAGCATGACGCTGAACAATGTGGCGGGCGAGAACGTACTGATTCAGGGAAGTGTTTCCCAGGGCCGGATGCGCTTTGACAACATCGGTGCCGATCTGGCGCGCGGCTCCATGACCGGTAACGGTGAACGGGATGCCCAGGGCAACTGGAAAATCAACCAGCTGCGACTGAACGATATCCGTCTGCAGACCGCAAGCAGTCTGAAAGATTTCCTGCACAGCCTGCAGGTGGTTCCCTCCATCGCGATTACGCGACTCGATCTGACCGATGCCCGTCTGCAGGGACCGGACTGGGCGGTAACCGACCTCGACCTGACGCTGAGAAACGTTAACTGGCAGGGAGACGACTGGCAGAGTAATGATGGTTCACTGGCGCTGAATGCCAGCAATTTTATCAACGGGGGTTTCGAGCTTAACGACCCTATCGTTAACCTGGATTTTTCTCCGCAGGGCATCGCACTGACGCAGTTCAGTTCACGCTGGGCGAACGGTGTGATTCGGGCTGACGGTGACTGGTCGCGCAGCGATAAACGCCTGACCCTGAAAAATCTGGCCGTTGCCGGGCTGGAATATACCCTGCCGCAGGACTGGCGCGACCGCTGGCAGGCAACCCTGCCCGCGTGGCTGGAGAGTGTAGAGGTAACGCGTTTTATGTCGAACCGGAACCTGATTATCGATATCAATCCGGCCTTTCCTTTCCAGCTGACATCACTGGATGGCACGGGTGAGAATCTGCGACTGGCGCAGCAGCATCAGTGGGGGATCTGGTCGGGTAAGCTGAGCCTGAATGCGGCGGAGTCCACCTTTAACCGTACCGATCTGCGTCACCCATCCATTGCGCTGAGTGCTGACGCGGAGCAGATTCAGGTAACGGAGCTGAGCGCGTTCAGTAACAAGGGACTGCTCGAAGGAACGGCCACCGTGGGCCAGCAATCCGCCCGTCCGCTGACGCTGCAGCTGACCGGCCGTGCGGTGCCGGTGAACGTATTGCAGAACTGGGGATGGCCCGCGTTGCCGCTAACGGGAGACAGCAATATGCAGCTGCAACTCAGCGGTGCGTTACGCGCTGATCAGCCACTGCGTCCGACGGTAAATGGCACGCTGTCGGTGACAACCGACAGTCAGCAGCTGCAGCAGACCATGCAGGCCGGTGAGGTCCGATAATCGCAGCAGGGCCGCGGGTGCGGCCCTGCTGATTAATTGATACGTGCGCCGGAACCGCCCTCTTCCAGCGGTCCGTCGGGATCGGCGGGTAGCACGATATAAACGCCTTCAAACACTGCGCCACACTCATCATCGCCGAACAGCTCCACTTCAAGCTGCACGCGCGCTTTACGGCCACGCGCCAGACGATCCAGATCGCCGCTTAATGAGCCCAGATCGGCAATCGCGCCGGGCCGCCCGCTGATGGGATGGCTATAGCGAATGTGGGCATCTGCCAGAATAATCGTTCCACCGAGATGACGCTCGCGCAGCAGCAACCAGATCAATCCCCAGCCGGTCAGTGTTGCCAGCGAAAAGAGGCTGCCGGCGAACAGGGTATGGTGCGGATTCTGGTTGCCCGCCTCGGGCATGGTGGTAATAAATTTCTGCCCGGTAAACTGCAGAATGCGGACCCCCATCTTCTCGCTGAGCGGGATGTGATCGTACCAGGCCTGTTGCAGCTGCCCGCACCAGTCGGCGCGGTGCAGAATGTCATCCAGCGTAATGACCGGCTTAATCATCAGAAAGTGACGAACCGGCGTGGTCTGCGGCGCGGTTATCTCGCCCTGATTGACGTAGCCGAGTTTCGCGAAGAAAGCGACAGCATCTTCCCGGGCACTGCAGGTCACCCGCTTGGCACCTTCCTGACGCGCCACTGACTCCAGCGTCATTGCCACCAGCGTTCCCAGCCCTTTGCCCTGCACGGAGGGATGAACGGCCATGAAGCGGATAGCGGCCTCGTTGTCGGCATTAATGTAGAGACGACCGATGGCGACCGGATTTCCCTGCTCGTCCACCACCATCTGATGATGCGCTAAGGCATCCCAGGCGTCACGTTCAGACCCCTGCGGCTGACGCAGCGGTTTACGTAACATTTCCCAGCGGAACTGATAGTAGATATCCAGCTCTTCCGCTGTCTGAGGCACACGAAGGTGATACATAAAATGTTTCTCCCGCTCGGAGGTGTGGCCTGTTCCCTGCCGCTCAGCTGACGATCTCACACCTGTAACCAGAACGTCACCGGACCATCATTCACCAGTGAAACCTGCATATCTGCCGCGAAACGGCCGTTCGCCGTGGTAATGCCCTGCTGCCGACAGCAGTCGCTGAAGTACTCATACAGACGCTCAGCCTCAGCCGGCTCGGCGCCACCAGAAAAGGAGGGGCGCATCCCTTTTTGCGTGTCAGCAGCCAGCGTAAACTGTGACACCACCAGCACGCTTCCCCCCGTCTGGCGGAGACTCAGGTTCATTTTGCCCTGCTCATCACTAAAGATGCGATAGCCCAGTACGCGTTCTGCGAGACGTTCCGCACGCGCATTGTCATCGCCCTTCTCCACCCCCAGCAGGACCAGTAGTCCGGCACCAATTTCACCGGTCACATCCTGATCGACGCTGACGCTGGCGCGCGTTACGCGCTGAATCAATGCAATCATCTTTCCTCGCGTTGCTCATCTTTGTGCTGCTGTTTCAGCTGCCGGTAGTCGGCTAACGTCACGGTTATTTCAGCGCCCAGCAACACAATACACCAGGTCCAGTAGACCCAGAGAAACAGAATCGGGATCACGGCCAGAACACCGTAGATCAACTGATAGGAGGGGAACATCGTAACATAGAGCGCAAAGGCCTTTTTGCCCAGCTCAAACAGCGCCCCGGCGACCAGTGCACCAATCAGCGCATCACGCGGCGGCACGCGCTGGGTGGGCACAATACTGTAGAGCAGCCAGAAGGCGAGCCACGAGAGCAGAAGTGGAAAAATACGCAGCATCTGATCAACCAGGCTGGTGACCCCGGTGGCATTAATCCAGCGCAGCGACAGCAGATAGGAGCTGATCGCCAGGCTGGCACCGGCCAGCAGCGGGCCGAGGGTCAGGATCATCCAGTAGACCGCAAAAGAGTAAACCATCGGCCGCTTCTTGTGGCTGCGCCAGATGGTATTCAGCGCGGTATCGACCGAATGCATCAGCAGCAGGGCCGTCACAATCAGGCCGACGGCCCCGACCGCCGTCATCCGGTTGACGTTAGCCACAAACTGCTCAAGATAACGTTGCAGCGTATTGCCTGCGGCGGGCATCAGGTTGTTGAAGACAAACTGCTTCAGCTGCACGCTGATGTCGGAGAAGACCGGAAACGCCGCAAACAGCGCAAACACCACCGCAATCAGCGGCACCAGCGCCAGCAGTGAGACATAGGCCAGGTTGCCCGCCTGGGTTGTCATGCCATCTTCGTCAATACGTTTCCACAGCAGCCTGAGCCACAGCCAGAAGGCATGCAGCCCGGGACGAAATGTTCGTGACTTCATGCGTTACTGTCGACCTGCAAACCAGTCGGGAACCGTGCGGCTGTCCGTCACCAGCACGCTTTCGATACCCAGCGCCCGGGCCGCCTCGATATTTTCTGCGTTATCATCAAAAAAGACCGCCTGCTCGGCCGTTACCCCTTCCGCATCCAGCACATGCTGATAAATGCGGGCTTCCGGCTTCCGCATGCCCAGCTCCTGTGACAGGTAGAGCTTGTCGGCCGCCTGCTGCACGTCGGGGTACTGCGTCGGCCAGAAGGCACAGTGCAGCTTATTGGTATTAGAGAGGATCACGACCCGATGCCCCTCCAGCCGCAGCCGGTTCATCAGCGCCAGCGTTTCCGGACGCACGTCAACGAACACCGCCTGCCAGCCCGCGGCAAACTGTTCATAGCTGAGAGCGATCTCCAGCTTTTCGCAGAGGGCCAGCGCAAAATCTTCATCGCTGATCTCACCGCGTTCATGCTGTTCGAACGCCTCATCCATCCGGAAATGGCTTTGCAGTGAGGCCAGCGGCACACGGCTAAGGTCACTCCAGACGCCCAGCACGCGGTTAAAGTCGATATCGATAATCACATTGCCTAAATCAAAGATATACAGCATGGTGCGCCTCCTTCGGTTCCCTGGAGTATTCACTCTAGCGGCAAAAACGCAGGCTGAACAGCCAGCACCGGAGAGAAAAGCGTAAACGGCAGCGGGTGGGCAAAAAGCGTGTCACAGCAGACAATAATTGGCTGGCCCGGCGGGCAGGCGCGGAATCGCAGGCAAAAAAAAGCCCCGCATGGCGGGGCTCTTTATTACGCTAAAGCGTGATTACGCGTCTTTAGGACCACGTGAAGCACGTTTACGGTCGTTTTCGGTCAGATGGCGTTTACGGATACGCACTGACAGCGGAGTCACTTCTACCAGTTCGTCATCATCGATGAACTCGATAGCCTGCTCCAGCGTCATTTTCTGCGGTGGAACCAGGGTGGTGGCTTCATCTGTACCGGAAGCACGCATGTTGGTCAGCTTCTTACCGGTCAGACAGTTCACGGTCAGGTCGTTAGAACGGCTGTGAATACCGATGATCTGGCCTTCATAGACTTCTGCACCGTGACCCAGGAACAGCTTACCGCGATCCTGCAGACCGAACAGGGCGAACGCAACCGCTTTACCCTGACCGTTAGAGATCAGGACGCCGTTCTGACGCTGACCCACTTCGCCCTGACGAATGTCGTCGTAGTGGCTGAAGGTGGAGTAAAGCAGACCGGTACCGGAAGTCATGGTCATGAATTCGTTACGGAAGCCGATCAGACCACGGCTTGGGATCACGTAGTCAAGACGTACGCGGCCTTTACCGTCCGGGTCCATGTTTTTCAGGTCGCCTTTACGCTCGCCCATGGCTTGCATAACGGAACCCTGATGCGTTTCTTCGATATCCAGCGTGACGTTCTCGAATGGCTCCTGTTTACGGCCTTCGAATTCGCGGAAGATAACTTTCGGACGGGATACCGCCAGTTCGAAACCTTCACGACGCATGTTTTCGATCAGAACAGACAGGTGCAGCTCACCACGACCTGAAACGCGGAATGCGTCCGAGTCTTCGGTTTCTTCAACGCGCAGTGCCACGTTGTGAACCAGTTCTTTGTTCAGACGCTCCAGAATCTGGCGCGACGTCACGTACTTACCTTCTTTACCGCAGAACGGTGAGGTGTTGACGTTGAAGAACATGGTTACGGTAGGTTCATCGACGCTCAGGGCTGGCAGCGCTTCCACATTCTGCGTGTCACAGATGGTGTCAGAGATGTTCAGCTCACCCAGACCGGTGATAGCAATGATATCGCCCGCTTCAGCCAGATCGCTGTCGATACGCTCAAGACCCAGGTGAGTCAGGACTTTGCCGACTTTACCGTTACGGGTTTTGCCTTCGCTATCGATGATAGTGACCTGCTGGTTAGGCTTCACTTTACCGCGCTTGATGCGGCCGATGCCGATCACGCCCAGGTAGTTGTTGTAGTCCAGCTGCGAGATTTGCATCTGCAGTGGCGCTTCAACTTCAACCTGTGGAGGTGAAACGTGGTCAACGATGGCCTGGTACAGCGGGGTCATATCGTCAGCCATGTCGGTGTGGTCAAGACCTGCAATACCATTCAGCGCAGAGGCGAAAATGATAGGGAAGTCGAGCTGCTCATCAGTCGCATCCAGGTTAACGAACAGGTCAAACACCTGATCCACAACCCAATCCGGACGTGCGCCCGGGCGGTCTACCTTGTTGATAACCACAATCGGCTTCAGACCATGCGCGAACGCTTTTTTGGTCACGAAGCGGGTTTGCGGCATAGGGCCATCCATCGCATCTACAACCAGCAGCACCGAGTCCACCATGGACATGACGCGCTCAACTTCACCACCGAAGTCGGCGTGTCCTGGGGTATCAACGATGTTGATACGGTAGTCATTCCACTTAATGGCGGTGTTTTTTGCGAGGATGGTAATCCCACGCTCTTTCTCCAAATCATTGGAGTCCATCACGCGCTCGGTTGCTTCGGTACGGGCATCAAAAGTACCGGATTGTTGCAGCAGTTTGTCAACCAGGGTGGTCTTTCCATGGTCAACGTGCGCGATGATGGCGATGTTACGCAAATTTTCGATCACAGCTTTGCCTCAGGCATTAGAAATAGCGCGCTATTGTACACGGATTAAGCGGAAGACTGAACACGATCACACTTTTCACTGAAAGATTATTGCATTGACGCAAATTCGCACTGTTCCCGGTGCAGAAAATGCACTAAGTTGGTCCTATGCACCAAATTGGTGCCTGTAAATTCACCTTCAGCACTGTTATGGTGCACTAAAACCATCGTGGTGCAGCCGCATTACGACAAAAAGGTGCATCATAAGGCGATTTAAGCAACATCAAAAAAGTTGGCACAGAATTCGCTTTATCTGTAACAAGCGTAAACGCCAGTCAGATGTCGGTTGAAGAGCGTGCCGGAAAAGAGTGGTCAGGAATTTCCTTTCCCGCCACGCCCTCCGGAAACGACGTTTCCTCGCCATGTAGATAATGAAAGACCATTTCCAGGAGAGTTGAGTATGTCCGCTGAACACGTTCTCTCGATGATGAACGAGCATGAAGTTAAGTTTGTTGACCTGCGTTTTACCGATACCAAAGGTAAAGAACAGCATGTTACGATCCCTGCTCACCAGGTTAACGCTGACTTCTTCGAAGAAGGCAAAATGTTCGATGGTTCGTCTATCGGCGGCTGGAAAGGCATCAACGAATCAGACATGGTGCTGATGCCTGACGCTACCACGGCGGTCATGGATCCTTTCTTCGAAGATTCTACGCTGATCATCCGTTGTGACATTCTCGAGCCAGGCACCATGCAGGGCTACGACCGCGATCCACGTTCTATCGCCAAACGCGCTGAAGATTTCCTGCGCTCTTCCGGTATCGCCGATACCGTCCTGTTTGGACCAGAACCTGAATTTTTCCTGTTCGATGACATCCGTTTCGGTTCATCGACTTCCGGCTCACACGTTGCTATCGACGATATCGAAGCGGCATGGAACACCGGTAAAGAGTACGAAGGCGGTAACAAAGGTCACCGTCCAGGTCTGAAAGGCGGCTACTTCCCGGTTCCACCGGTTGACTCATCACAGGACATCCGTTCTGCCATGTGTCTGACCATGGAGCAGATGGGTCTGGTGGTTGAAGCGCATCACCACGAAGTGGCGACTGCGGGCCAGAACGAAGTGGCGACCCGCTTCAATACCATGACCAAAAAAGCTGACGAAATTCAGATCTACAAATATGTCGTTCACAACGTCGCGCACGCTTACGGTAAGACAGCGACCTTTATGCCGAAGCCAATGTTTGGCGACAACGGTTCAGGCATGCACTGCCACATGTCACTCTCTAAAGGTGGCCAGAACCTGTTCGCGGGCGATAAGTACGGCGGCCTGTCTGAAATGGCGCTGTTCTACATCGGCGGTATCATCAAGCACGCTAAAGCGATCAACGCCCTGGCGAACCCGACCACCAACTCCTACAAGCGTCTGGTTCCGGGTTACGAAGCACCGGTTATGCTGGCTTACTCTGCCCGTAACCGTTCTGCGTCTATCCGTATCCCGGTAGTGGCCAGCCCGAAAGCCCGTCGTATTGAAGCGCGCTTCCCGGATCCAGCGGCTAACCCATACCTGGCGTTCACCGCACTGCTGATGGCTGGCCTTGATGGCATCATCAACAAAATCCACCCTGGCGATGCGATGGATAAAAACCTGTACGACCTGCCACCGGAAGAAGAAGCTGAGATTCCAAAAGTTGCAGGCTCGCTGGAAGAAGCGCTGAATGCACTGAACGAAGATCGCGAGTTCCTGACCCGCGGTGGTGTCTTCACTGATGAATCTATCGATGCTTACATCGAACTGCGTAAAACTGAGATGGACCGCGTTCGCATGACGCCACACCCGGTTGAGTTCGAGCTGTACTACAGCGTTTAACTGATCAGACGTTTTTGTTGCCGTGGAAACTTTTAGCCCATCTTCGGATGGGCTTTTTTCTCCGCGAATTCACCGTTCATTCTCCCGCTTTTCGGCTTAAACACCAGAATGCACCTATTTAGTGCAGAGGAACGTTGTATGGCAACTGGCTCTCTGCCCGACGCCGGGCAGATTCTCAACGCTTTAATCAACAGTATTTTGTTGGTGGATAACGACCTGGTTATTCATTACGCCAACCCGGCGGCGCAGCAATTACTGGCGCAGAGCTCACGCAAGTTGTTCGGCACGCCGTTACCGGATTTAACCGGCTACTTTTCGCTGAATATTGAGGTGATGCGCGAGAGTCTTGAGGCTGGCCAGGGATTCACTGACAGTGAGGTCACGCTGGTAGTCGATGGTCGCGCACATATTATGTCGCTGACCGCACAGCGTTTACCCGATGGCTTAATTCTGATGGAAATGGCGCCGATGGATAACCAGCGTCGCCTCAGTCAGGAGCAATTACAGCACGCCCAGCAGGTGGCAGCACGCGATCTGGTTCGCGGCCTGGCCCATGAGATAAAGAATCCGCTGGGAGGATTGCGCGGCGCGGCACAGCTTTTATCACGCGCCCTGCCCGATCCCTCGCTGAATGAATATACCAGGGTCATTATTGAACAGGCCGACCGGTTGCGGAATCTGGTAGATCGTCTGTTAGGGCCACAGCAGCCGGGGATGCACATTACCCAGAGCATTCACCAGGTGGCAGAGCGGGTGGTTAATCTGGTGTCGATGGAGCTGCCGGAGAATGTCTCCCTGGTGCGGGATTACGATCCCAGCCTGCCGGAACTGCCGCACGACCCTGACCAGATTGAACAGGTGCTGCTTAACGTCGTACGCAATGCGCTTCAGGCGCTGGGCGACGACGGCGGGACGATTGTTATTCGCACCCGTACGGCTTTTCAGCTGACGCTGCACGGCACCCGTTATCGCCTGGTAGCACGAATAGATATTGAAGATGATGGCCCCGGTATTCCGGCCCAGCTGCAGGATACGCTTTTCTATCCGATGGTCAGTGGACGTGAAGGCGGAACCGGTTTAGGTCTCTCCATCGCCCGTAGCCTGATTGATCAGCATTCAGGAAAAATAGAATTTAACAGTTGGCCGGGTCACACCGAATTCTCGGTCTACCTGCCTATTCGCCAGTGAGGTTTCTATGCAACGAGGGATAGTCTGGATCGTCGATGACGATAGCTCCATCCGCTGGGTGCTTGAACGCGCGCTCACTGGAGCCGGTTTGAGCTGTGCGACGTTTGACAGCGCAGGTGAGGTGCTGGATGCCCTCTCAACCAAAACCCCGGACGTTTTACTGTCAGATATTCGCATGCCCGGTATGGATGGACTGGCGCTGCTGAAACAGATTAAACAGCGTCATCCGATGCTGCCGGTCATCATTATGACGGCGCATTCCGATCTCGATGCCGCAGTCAGCGCTTATCAGCAGGGGGCGTTTGATTACCTGCCTAAGCCGTTCGATATTGATGAGGCGGTTGCGCTGGTAGAGCGTGCCATCAGTCACTATCAGGAGCAGCAGCAGCCGCGTAATCAGCCGGTCAGCGGACCGACTACCGACATTATCGGGGAAGCACCCGCGATGCAGGATGTGTTCCGCATCATCGGACGGTTGTCGCGCTCCTCAATCAGCGTCCTGATCAATGGTGAGTCGGGCACCGGTAAAGAGCTGGTCGCCCATGCGCTGCACCGGCACAGCCCACGCACCAAGGCACCGTTTATCGCGCTGAATATGGCGGCGATCCCCAAAGATTTGATTGAGTCAGAACTGTTCGGTCACGAGAAAGGCGCCTTTACCGGTGCAAACCAGATCCGTCAGGGCCGTTTTGAGCAGGCCGATGGGGGCACGCTGTTTCTGGATGAGATTGGCGACATGCCGCTGGATGTGCAGACCCGACTGCTGCGCGTGCTGGCCGATGGTCAGTTCTATCGCGTCGGTGGCTATGCGCCGGTCAAAGTGGATGTGCGGATCATTGCGGCTACCCACCAGAACCTGGAATTACGCGTGCAGGAAGGCAAGTTCCGTGAGGATCTGTTCCACCGCCTGAATGTGATCCGTGTACATCTGCCGCCGCTGCGTGAGCGTCGTGAAGATATCCCGCGTCTGGCGCGTTATTTCCTGCAGGTGGCGGCCCGTGAGCTGGGGGTAGAAGCGAAGATTCTGCACCCGGAAACCGAAACGGCGCTGACCCGTCTGCACTGGTCAGGTAACGTGCGCCAGCTGGAAAACACCTGTCGCTGGCTGACGGTGATGGCGGCCGGTCAGGAAGTGCTGATTCAGGATCTGCCCGGCGAGCTGTTTGAGTCCAGCACACCGGAAAACCCGGTGCAGTCACTGCCTGACAGCTGGGCTACGCTGCTGGCTCAGTGGGCCGACCGCGCGCTGCGTTCCGGTCATCAGAACCTGCTGTCAGAAGCCCAGCCCGAGATGGAGCGGACGCTGCTGACTACGGCGCTGCGCCATACCCAGGGCCACAAGCAGGAAGCCGCACGTCTGCTGGGATGGGGACGCAACACCCTGACGCGCAAGCTGAAAGAGCTGGGGATGGAATAGGGGTTCAGTTCGGGCTGGCGAGGTCTGCCAGCCCGTTTTTTTAGATCACACGCGAAAACTGCTGCTGACGGGCTTTCTGCCGCAGATAGCGATCAAAGCACATGCAGATATTGCGGACCAGCAACCGGCCAATCCCCTTCACTTCCAGCCCCGTCGTCGTCTGCTCCACCAGCCCGTCGGCAATTAAGGGTTTCAGCAGCGCCAGATCTTCAGCAAAGTAGTCATGAAAGCAGATTCCCCACTGCGCCTCTGTTGCGGCAAAATCGAGCGAAAAGTGGCAAATCAGTGTTTTAATCACGTCCCGCCGCAGACAGTCATCGCGGGTTAAGGCGACGCCGCGCCACAGGCCATTCCCCTGCTGTTCCACACTGCTGTACCAGCTGTTAAGGTCTTTCTGGTTCTGCGCATAGCTGTCACCCACCATGCTGATGGCGGAGACACCCAGCCCCAGCAAGTCGCTGTCGCCCTGCGTCGTGTAACCCTGAAAATTGCGATGCAGCTTCCCGTCGCGCTGCGCGACAGCCAGCTCATCCTGCGGCTTCGCAAAGTGATCCATGCCGATATAGTGATAGCCCTGCTGCGTTAGGGTCGCGATGGTCTGCTGCAGAATATCCAGTTTCTGCCGGGCCGAGGGGAGTTCATCCTCTTTGATTTTGCGCTGTGCCGCAAACAGCGCCGGCAGATGCGCATAGTTGAAGACGCTGAGACGGTCCGGATTCAGCGCCACGACCCGCTCCAGCGTCCAGGCGAAGCTGTCGGGCGTCTGCAGAGGTAAACCGTAGATCAGATCGATGCTGGTTGAGCGGAAGCCCTGTTCACGAGCGCGGGCCATCAGACTGAAGATCACCTCCTCATCCTGCACCCGGTTAACCCGCGCCTGCACCGCTTTGTTGAAGTCCTGCACGCCCATACTGAGACGATTAAAGCCCAGCGATCGGAGATGATCGATCATATCCAGCGCCATTTCCCGCGGATCGACCTCGATCGACATTTCGGCATCATCGGTCACATTGAAGTGTTGCTTCAGCAGGCCCACCAGCCGCGAAACCTGCTGCCTATTGAGAAAGGTCGGTGTGCCGCCGCCCCAGTGAAGCTGTGTCACCCGGCGCTGGCGGAACAGCGGCGCGCGCTGAATAATCTCCTGCTCCAGCACATCCAGATAGCGGTCCGCTTTGTGGCGCTGACGCGTCACCTGCTTATTACAGCCGCAGAAGTAGCAGAGACGGTGGCAGAAAGGGATATGAACGTAAAGCGACAGCGGACGCCCGGGATAGCGTGCCACAGCATGCTGAAAATCGGTTTCCGTATAGTCTTCGCTGAACTCCAGCGCAGTGGGATAGGAGGTGTAACGTGGCCCGGCGTAATTGTACTTTTCAATTAACGCCTGATCCCAGGCAATCTGCAGCGATGGCATGCTCACTCCTTCCGGTGACGTCGTCTGAGAGAAGGTCGCGAAGAAGAAGGGATGAAAGGTGAGCGGGATGAGACCCGACGTAAACGTTGCTTCAGACGCGACAGGCGTCGTAGTTTAAACAATAACCACAGCAGATAACATGTCGCCAGCAGCGCGAAAATTGATCCAGGCCAAAACATTGTCGTTTACCTGAGAAGCACGGCATGCGGAACTCGCATGCCGATCAAATTTGCTTAGTTGCCCTTCAGCAGACGGTACATATCCTCTTCTGCCTGTTCATCTTCGCCATCGTCCATCACGATGCCTAACTGCTCCATCAGTTCGTCGATGCGATCCAGCGAGGCATCCAGCCAGCCCTGATCTTCTGCCGACAGCGTTTCGCCATTTTCCAGGCGATCCAGCAGCGCATCCAGACGCTCATCGTTTTCCAGCTTCGCCAGCTCTTCTTCCGGCGTCAGGCGCACTTTCTTCGGGGCTGCCGGTTTATCTGCACTTTTCTGTGGCCTGACGGCGGTGGTTTTGCCATCGGCGATCAGGGCCACCGGCTTCTTACTCCCGATGCGCGGATCTTTTGCCGGGGCTGACTGGCGTGCGCCATTGCTGTCCGACGCCGCCGGATTAGCACGGCTGCCAGATGCATGTCCGCGATGTTTTTTATCGCGTTTGCGATCGCGCGCTTCGAGGTTAATTTCGTCACGCGATTTGCGTTTGGCTTTGACGGCAGGTTTGCCGTGGGCAGCTCGTGCAGGTTGCTTCATAGTATTCGGTCCTGGCTTTTTTATTCAGTATAGAATTGCGGCGAAATCTAGCAGAAACCCGACAAAGAAAAAAGGCGACAGCTCAAGCTGTCGCCTTATTTCATACCTTCACAAGAAGGAATCATGTTTTAAATCCTTTTCGGCTCGTAACATCCCGGTCAATCCCGCGCCTGCTCAACTTCTGAGCTATTCCCTGTCCCTGTCTGGCCATATCCCTGACCTGTTCCATTCCATCGCTCATTGCCATCCTGACATCCCTGAGCGCATCATCCTGATGTGTGCTGCCATTCACTGCACAATAATGTAGACCAACTGGTAAAAGCCTCAAGTCAGCGCCACCAATAGTTGGCTTAAAAAAAGAGCAAAACTTATTAACCAATTGAAATTATGATGATTTTATTTTCAGAAATCTGCGTAAAAATCGACATAACCCGCAGCGCGAATGGTCAATCTCTTACATGGACTGTTATCACGACGCGATTGAGCACTTTCGCGCCATAACGCGTATAATCGCCGCCATTGCCCTAATGCGTTTTCTGGAGTGTTACCTTGTCTGAATTGAATTATCACGTTACCCACTTTGTCATGAGCGCGCCGGATATCCGTCATCTGCCTGCCGATACCGGAATTGAGGTGGCTTTTGCTGGCCGCTCGAACGCGGGAAAATCGAGTGCGCTGAACACGTTAACCAATCAGAAAGGCCTGGCGCGCACCAGTAAAACACCGGGACGTACCCAGCTGATCAACCTGTTTGAAGTTAAAGAAGGGAAGCGTCTGGTCGACCTGCCAGGCTACGGTTATGCCGAAGTGCCGGAAGAGATGAAGCTGAAGTGGCAGCGTGCGTTAGGCGAGTACCTGCAAAAGCGTCAGGCGCTGAAGGGGCTGGTCGTATTGATGGACATTCGTCATCCGCTGAAAGATCTCGACCGCCAGATGATTCAGTGGTCGGTGGAAAGCGCAATTCCGGTTCTGCTGCTGCTCACCAAAGCCGATAAACTCGCTTCCGGTGCCCGCAAAGTCCAGCTCAACGTCGTGCGTGAGGCGGCGCTTAGCTTCGGCGGCGATATCCAGGTAGAGCTCTTCTCATCGCTGAAGAAAATCGGCGTGGATAAGGTTCGTCAGAAACTGGACAGCTGGTATGCGATGCCTGATGAGGCGACTGAGGATCAGCACGGGGACGCGTGAGCAGCATCGCTGATCCGCTGACACTGCGGTAACAAAAACCCCAATAAAAAACGCCCCAGTCACAGAATGACTGGGGCGGCTAAATTCAGCCAAATCCGATTACGTGAAGTAAAAGGTCTGAAAGATAGAACATCTTACCTCTGTACCCTACGCGACGAACTTTACCTGATTTTTTGTGCCTGACAAAGGCTTTTTTGTTGCTTACTTACATCAAAACAGGACTTTTTTTACCATACCCGTCACAAAAATAGCGTTGTGATGTAGTTTAATGACGAAAAAAATGTTTAGCCGATAAGCAGTTAGAAACGCGCTTTCGCTCCCGGTGTCGCCCGGTTACAGCTGACCGCTCAACTAAACGAATTACTTATGCCTGAATCAGGGCCAGTTTTGTGCGACAGAACCGGCCCGGAGGCGGTAATCAGTGTGCTTCGTCCCAGTTGTCACCGACGCCGACTTCAACCAGTAACGGTACGTCGAGCTTCACACTGCCTTCCATTAACGCACGGATTTTCTGGCTGGCCGCTTCCACCGCCTCCGATTTCACTTCGAACACCAGTTCATCGTGAACCTGCATGATCATTCTTACTGCGCTGTCATTCTGCTGCTGAAGCCACTCATCCACGGCAATCATCGCGCGTTTGATGATGTCTGCTGCCGTTCCCTGCATTGGCGCATTGATGGCGGCACGCTCTGCAGCTTTGCGGCGAATCGCATTGCTGGATTTAATATCCGGCAGCCAGAGCCGGCGCCCTTCCAGCGTTTCAACATAGCCTTTATTCGCCGCCAGCTGCCGGGTGTTCTCCATATAGCGCAGTACGCCCGGATAGCGTTCAAAGTAGAGGTCCATGTACTTTTTCGCTTCACCTGCACCGATGTTGAGCTGACGTGACAGGCCAAAGGCACTCATGCCATAAATCAGACCAAAGTTAATCGCTTTGGCGCTGCGACGCTGTTCTCCACTCACCTTATCCAGCGCGACACCAAACACTTCCGATGCCGTGGCACGGTGAATATCCTCACCCTGGGCAAAGGCGTCCAGTAAGCCTTTATCCTGAGAGAGATGCGCCATGATACGCAGTTCAATCTGGGAGTAGTCGGCCGCCACGATGCGATAACCTTTATCGGCAATAAAGGCCTGACGGATTCGGCGTCCCTCGTCATTACGCACCGGGATGTTCTGCAGGTTAGGATCGGCAGAGGACAAGCGTCCGGTGGCGGTAACGGCCTGATGATAGGAGGTATGCACCCGTCCGCTCAGCGGATTGATCATCTGCGGCAGCTTATCCGTATAGGTCGATTTCAGTTTCGACAGGCCGCGATGCTCCAGGATCACTTTAGGCAGCGGATAATCGAGCGCCAGTTCGGCTAACACCTCTTCGCTGGTTGACGGTGCCCCACCCGGTGTTTTCTTCGTGGGTTTGATGCCCTGTTTTTCAAACAGAATCACCTGAAGTTGTTTCGTGGAGGAGAGGTTGAAGGGCTCGCCTGCCAGCTCATGCGCTTTCGACTCCAGCTCAGCCAGTCGGGCAGTCAGCTCTTTCGAGTGTTGCGCCAGAATAGCCTGGTCGATCAAGACGCCATTGCGCTCTATCCGGGAGATGACCGTCAGCAATGGCATCTCAATCTGCTCAAAGACGTTTCTCGGGCCCGCTTCTTTCTCCAGCTCAGGCCACATCTTCAGATGCAGCTGCAGCGTGACATCGGCATCTTCGGCAGCATAGTGGGCTGCCTGCTCTAACGCGATCTGATTGAACGTCAGCTGATTTTTACCTTTACCGGCAATCTCCTGGAAAGTGACCGTTTTATGTTTAAGCCAGCGAGCAGCCAGGCTATCCATATCGTGTTTGCCCACCACGCTATTGAGGATGTATGACTCCAGCATGGTGTCAAACCGGATACCGGCCAGTTCAATGTCGTAGTTCCTGAGGACGCCGCGATCGTATTTCAGGTTCTGACCCACTTTCCAGGCACTGGCATCTTCCAGCAGGGGCTTAAGCTGCGCCAGAACGGCGGCGCGATCCAGCTGCTCAGGCGCATCAAGATAGTCATGGGCAACCGGCAGATAAGCCGCTTCACCGGGCGCCACCGCGAAGCTGATGCCGACAATATTTGCACTCAGGGTATCAAGCGCATCGGTCTCCAGATCAAAGGCAAAGACGTCGCTGTTTTTCAGCTTCTCCAGCCAGCTATCAAAGAGAGCCTGATCCAGAATGGTCACGTAATTATCGGTTGGCAATACGCTGCTGGTTTCCACCACGGGTGCCGGCTCATCGGACAGGGCTTTTTGCGCCTGCGTATTGCTCTTTTTCCCCTGCAGCCATTTACCGTCCTGCAGATCGCTCAGCCAGCGTTTGAACTCATAACGGCTGAACAGAGACTGCAGTGCCTCAATATCGGGATCGGTCACCGTCAGCTCTTCACAGGGCTGTGCCAGCTCAACGTCGGTTTTGATGGTCGCCAGCTGATACGAGAGGAAGGCCACCTCACGATTCTGCTCAAGTTTGGTCGCCATCGTTTTGGCACCGCGAAACGAGAGATCGGCCACTTTATCCAGGTTGTCATAGATCGTCTGCATGCTGCCCAGCCCCTGCAGCAGCGCCTGTGCGGTTTTCTCACCCACGCCCGGTACGCCGGGAATGTTATCTGAGCTGTCGCCCATCATGGCAAGGAAGTCGATAATCAGCGCGGGAGGGACACCATATTTCTGCTCGACCTCTTCCGGCCCGAGAATGGTATTGGTCATGGTGTTAATCAGCGTAATCCCTGGCGAAACCAGCTGCGCCATATCTTTATCGCCCGTGCTGATCAGCACTGAACGGCCCTTCTTTTCAGCCTCCAGCGCCAGCGTACCGATCACATCGTCCGCTTCCACACCGCTCACCGCCAGCAACGGCAGCCCCATCGCCCGTACCATCTCATGCAGCGGCTCGATCTGCGCGCGCAGATCGTCCGGCATTGGGGGGCGGTGAGATTTGTAATGCTCGAACAGTTCGTCTCTGAAGGTTTTGCCTTTGGCATCGAACACCACAGCAACGTGACTCGGATTGTACTGTGCCAGCAGGCTTTTCAGCATGTTGAGCACGCCGTACATGGCGCCAGTCGGTTCACCTGCACTGTTGGTCAGCGGCGGAAACGCGTGATACGCGCGATAAAGATAGGATGAGCCATCAACCAGAATCAGGGGATTTTCTGCAATTTGCGCCATAAGTCTGTGTAGTCTTCGTTGCTGTGAGTTGGACTATAAGGATGCCACAACCTGGCAGAAATGGTGAACTAAGGCGTGCCGCGTGGACGTTTTTTCACATTTCCGGAGGCAGGATCGCAACGATCGGGTTGTGGATAACTTTGTGCGTAAAAATGATAACGCGCGATCCCTCAGGCGATCAGGCAATTTATGAGCAAATAAAATGCTTATTTTTCATATGCTTTATCAATTACCGTGACGTGATCGTCATTTTCAATAGCGTGATCCCTTGTGTGGATATTAAATTTATGCCCTGGAGATGGACAAAACCGTCGCGCAATTAAGAAGCATAAAAAAAACGCCAGCAGGCGCTGGCGTTTCACGAGTGCAGAAGGCTGATTACTTCTGGCTTACCAGGAATTTAACGACGTTGGCATAGTCTGCAACGAAATTATCCATAGAGCTGGTATCCAGCCCGCCATTGTTCACCATGTATTTGCCATTAACGAACATCGCAGGCACACCACGCAGATCGACATCAGCCGCCGCTTTCTGCTGCTGGGCAACTAAGGCTTTAACTGCGAAGCTGTTCCAGGCCGCATCGTAATCAGAAGAGGAGATCCCGGCCGCCTGAATAAAGGCCTCTTTCAGACTGGCAGGATCGGTAATGGTCTGCGTTTTCTGAATGCCGTCGAAGATCGGTGCCGTAACCTTGTCTTCCACACCCAGCGCCATCGCTACCGCCCAGGCCTGAGTTACGACCGGCCCGAGATCACCGCCGAGGAAATCGACGTGATATTTCACCAGTTTGGTGTCAGCAGGCAGGTTCTTTTTAACCGCGTCATTAACGTGATAAATGCGTTCAAACTGATAGCAGTGCGGGCAGAAAAACGAGAAGAACTCCATCACCTGAGGTTCGCCGGCCACGGGTTTCTGCAGACTGACATATTGTTTACCTTCTGTGAACTGGGCAGCAGACGCGCTGAATGCCAGCACTAAACCCATCAGTGCAAACCAAATCTTTTTCATCGTGAAACACTCTCCTGACTACGTCATTAATATTGCGGTGTCAGCTGCAGAGGAGGTTCCTGCAACAGCTTCTCCTGCTCGGTGAATAGCGAAATTTGCCTGCGCCAGAAATCTTCATCTGTCATCCAGGGAAACGCACGCGGAAAAGCGGGATCCTGCCAGCGTCTGACGACCCAGGCCAGATAATAAACCATGCGCATCGCGCGTAAAGGTTCAATCAGTGACAATTCATTAATATCAAAATCACTGAATTCACCGTAAGCCTCCAGCAGGATATCCCACTGAATACGCTGTTCCTGTCGATCGCCGCTGATCAGCATCCAGAGATCCTGCACCGCCGGGCCATTACGGGCGTCATCCAGATCGACAAACAGCGGTCCATCGCGCCACAGAATATTTCCCGGATGGCAGTCACCATGTAATCGTAGCGGCTGCCATCCGGTATGCCAGTGCTGCTGCAGCGCCTCTCCCAGCTTATCAACCGCCTGTAGCAGCATGGCTTTCAGTGAATCAGGAACCAGCTGAGCCTGCTCCAGCACCTGACGAGGTTCGTGCAGATACTCATCCAGTCCCATGACTGGCCGGTGACTGAACAGTGCTTTGCGACCGGTCTGATGAAGACGCCCCAGAAAACGACCTACCCACTCCATCTGATCTTCGTTGTCGGTCTCATATTGCCGCCCGCCCAGACTGGGAAAGAGCGCAAAGAAAAAGCCCGCATGCCTGTGCAACGTCTCGCCCTGAAGCCGCAGCGGTGCAGCAACAGGGACCTCGTCAGCCAGCAGATCGAGAGCATACTGATGCTCTTCCGCAATCTGTTCGGCACGCCAGCGCTGTGGACGATAGAATTTGGCGACATAGCGACGTTTTTCATCATCGCTGAACTGATAGACCCTGTTCTCATAACTGTTCAGGGCTGTCAGTCCCGATTCGACGCGGATTCCTGTACCCCAGAGCGCATCAAGCAGCACGTCGGGGTTCAGTGTCTGGAAGTTGAAAGCAGCGTCGCTCATTCTGTTACCTGTGGTTGCCCTTGCATGTAGCTGCCAAGGATAACACTACTCGTCCGGTTTAATGACACCCCGCGCGCGGAGGAGTGCCGTTTTAAAATCGACTTCATAATCTTTTTTCAGCCCCGGAATGGCATCATCGCTGGCTGAGTCACGCATTTTGAGATGGTAAATTAATATATCGTCCGTTAATTCACTTAACGGGCCACGGAAACCAGATTCCTGAGCCAGTTTCTGCAAAAATGTGACCAGATTAAGGTCAGGCTCTTTTTGCCAGGCGGGTTGCAGCAATTCCAGCAATTCATTCAGGCGATGGCATTTCATTTCGTTTTCTCCAGGTACGTAATCAGCGAGGGCACCGTCATGACAGCATTAACCGGCATCATTCTGGCGGGTGGTCAGGGCCGCCGTATGGGGGGGCTGGATAAAGGGCTGGTGCAGCTGGACGGCAGACCACTTTACCAGCATGTTCTTGAGCGGCTCAGGCCACAAGTCGACATTGTCATGATTAATGCGAATCGTAATATTGATCGCTATCAGCTAAGCGGGTGTCGCGTTATAGAGGATGTTTTTGACGATTACCCGGGCCCGCTGGCTGGCATCTACAGTGCCTTAATCGCCATAGAAGGAGAATGGGCGGTTTTTTGCTCCTGCGATACCCCGGCGATTCCTCTTAACTTTGTGGAAAAACTGATCCATCAACGCAGAGAAGCACCCGCAGTATGGGTTCGCTCGCAGACGCGCGATCACCCTACACTCGCCCTGATTCACCGTGACATGGCAAAAGCCCTTTTTGACTATCTGCAGGCCGGAGAGCGGCGCCTCATGCAATTCCTGCGCGATCATGGTGGTCATGCGGTCGCACTGGATGATGATGAATCCGCCTTCCGCAACATCAATACGCCAGACGATCTGAAAGAGAGAACCTGATATGTCACTACCCTTACTTGCCATTGTGGGCTGGAGTGGAACCGGTAAAACCACGCTGTTGCAGCAGGTGATTCCGCTTCTCAGTGGCAAAGGCATTCGCGCGGGGTTGATCAAGCATACCCATCATCAGATGGATGTGGATACCCCAGGTAAAGATAGCTATCTGCTCAGAAAGGCGGGGGCCAGTCAGGTCATGGTCGCCAGTTCAGAACGCTGGGCGCTGATGTGTGAAACGCCGGATCAGCCGTCGATTGATCTGTCTTATCTGGTCAGCCGCATGGATCACGCTTTACTTGAGGTGGTGCTGGTCGAAGGCTTCAAAGATGAACCTGTTCCAAAGATTGTTTTATGGCGCGAGGGAGTTAAGGGTGGGATCGAAGAGCTGCTCGATGCGCGGACAATAGCGGTTGCCACTGACCAGAAATTAGCGCTGAACGTACCGGTTCTGGATATAAATTGTCCGGGCAGCGTTACAGATTTCATTGCTGAGTGGCTGAAAAGCCGCTGAGGATGGTATTACACTGCGATTTTTCACGATCGGCAGACGTAAAAAAGCCCCGCACGTCGGTGCGGGGCTTCTTCACTTGTATAATGCCTGGCAGTTCCCTACTCTCGCATGGGGAGGCCCCACACTACCATCGGCGCTACGGCGTTTCACTTCTGAGTTCGGCATGGGGTCAGGTGGGACCACCGCGCTAAAGCCGCCAGGCAAATCTTGGTGCACGAAACGAAAAATTCTTCGCTTCTGCTTATTCTTTATCCGTCACAAACTGAAAATCGTGTCTCTCAAAAACGCCTCTGGCGTTGTAAGGTTAAGCCTCACGGGTCATTAGTACCGGTTAGCTCAACGCATCGCTGCGCTTACACACCCGGCCTATCAACGTCGTCGTCTTCAACGTCCCTTCAGGACCCTCAAGGGGTCAGGGAGAACTCATCTCGGGGCAAGTTTCGTGCTTAGATGCTTTCAGCACTTATCTTTTCCGCACTTAGCTACCGGGCAGTGCCATTGGCATGACAACCCGAACACCAGTGGTGCGTTCACTCCGGTCCTCTCGTACTAGGAGCAACCCCCCTCAATTCTCCAGCGCCCACGGCAGATAGGGACCGAACTGTCTCACGACGTTCTAAACCCAGCTCGCGTACCACTTTAAACGGCGAACAGCCGTACCCTTGGGACCTACTTCAGCCCCAGGATGTGATGAGCCGACATCGAGGTGCCAAACACCGCCGTCGATATGAACTCTTGGGCGGTATCAGCCTGTTATCCCCGGAGTACCTTTTATCCGTTGAGCGATGGCCCTTCCATTCAGAACCACCGGATCACTATGACCTGCTTTCGCACCTGCTCGAGCCGTCACTCTCGCAGTCAAGCCAGCTTATGCCATTGCACTAACCTCACGATGTCCGACCGTGATTAGCTGACCTTCGTGCTCCTCCGTTACTCTTTGGGAGGAGACCGCCCCAGTCAAACTACCCACCAGACACTGTCCGCACCCCGGATCACGGGGCCACGTTAGAACATCAAACATTAAAGGGTGGTATTTCAAGGATGGCTCCACGCAGACTGGCGTCCGCGCTTCAAAGCCTCCCACCTATCCTACACATCAAGGCTCAATGTTCAGTGTCAAGCTGTAGTAAAGGTTCACGGGGTCTTTCCGTCTTGCCGCGGGTACACTGCATCTTCACAGCGAGTTCAATTTCACTGAGTCTCGGGTGGAGACAGCCTGGCCATCATTACGCCATTCGTGCAGGTCGGAACTTACCCGACAAGGAATTTCGCTACCTTAGGACCGTTATAGTTACGGCCGCCGTTTACCGGGGCTTCGATCAAGAGCTTCTCCTTGCGGATAACCCCATCAATTAACCTTCCGGCACCGGGCAGGCGTCACACCGTATACGTCCACTTTCGTGTTTGCACAGTGCTGTGTTTTTAATAAACAGTTGCAGCCAGCTGGTATCTTCGACTGGCTTCAGCTCCGGGAGCAAGTCCCTTCACCTACGCGCCAGCGTGCCTTCTCCCGAAGTTACGGCACCATTTTGCCTAGTTCCTTCACCCGAGTTCTCTCAAGCGCCTTGGTATTCTCTACCTGACCACCTGTGTCGGTTTGGGGTACGATTCTGTGTTACCTGATGCTTAGAGGCTTTTCCTGGAAGCAGGGCATTTATCACTTCAGCACCGTAGTGCCTCGTCGTCACGCCTCAGCGTTAAAAGAGTCCGGATTTACCTGGACCCTCCGCCTACACGCTTAAACCGGGACAACCGTCGCCCGGCTGATATAGCCTTCTCCGTCCCCCCTTCGCAGTAACACCGAGTACAGGAATATTAACCTGTTTCCCATCGACTACGCCTTTCGGCCTCGCCTTAGGGGTCGACTCACCCTGCTCCGATTAACGTTGAACAGGAACCCTTGGTCTTCCGGCGAGCGGGCTTTTCACCCGCTTTATCGTTACTTATGTCAGCATTCGCACTTCTGATACCTCCAGCATGCCTCAC
>NZ_VHIZ01000057.1 GCF_006494375.1 Pantoea anthophila | reverse complement strand
AAAAACGCCTCTGGCGTTGTAAGGTTAAGCCTCACGGGTCATTAGTACCGGTTAGCTCAACGCATCGCTGCGCTTACACACCCGGCCTATCAACGTCGTCGTCTTCAACGTCCCTTCAGGACCCTCAAGGGGTCAGGGAGAACTCATCTCGGGGCAAGTTTCGTGCTTAGATGCTTTCAGCACTTATCTTTTCCGCACTTAGCTACCGGGCAGTGCCATTGGCATGACAACCCGAACACCAGTGGTGCGTTCACTCCGGTCCTCTCGTACTAGGAGCAACCCCCCTCAATTCTCCAGCGCCCACGGCAGATAGGGACCGAACTGTCTCACGACGTTCTAAACCCAGCTCGCGTACCACTTTAAACGGCGAACAGCCGTACCCTTGGGACCTACTTCAGCCCCAGGATGTGATGAGCCGACATCGAGGTGCCAAACACCGCCGTCGATATGAACTCTTGGGCGGTATCAGCCTGTTATCCCCGGAGTACCTTTTATCCGTTGAGCGATGGCCCTTCCATTCAGAACCACCGGATCACTATGACCTGCTTTCGCACCTGCTCGAGCCGTCACTCTCGCAGTCAAGCCAGCTTATGCCATTGCACTAACCTCACGATGTCCGACCGTGATTAGCTGACCTTCGTGCTCCTCCGTTACTCTTTGGGAGGAGACCGCCCCAGTCAAACTACCCACCAGACACTGTCCGCACCCCGGATCACGGGGCCACGTTAGAACATCAAACATTAAAGGGTGGTATTTCAAGGATGGCTCCACGCAGACTGGCGTCCGCGCTTCAAAGCCTCCCACCTATCCTACACATCAAGGCTCAATGTTCAGTGTCAAGCTGTAGTAAAGGTTCACGGGGTCTTTCCGTCTTGCCGCGGGTACACTGCATCTTCACAGCGAGTTCAATTTCACTGAGTCTCGGGTGGAGACAGCCTGGCCATCATTACGCCATTCGTGCAGGTCGGAACTTACCCGACAAGGAATTTCGCTACCTTAGGACCGTTATAGTTACGGCCGCCGTTTACCGGGGCTTCGATCAAGAGCTTCTCCTTGCGGATAACCCCATCAATTAACCTTCCGGCACCGGGCAGGCGTCACACCGTATACGTCCACTTTCGTGTTTGCACAGTGCTGTGTTTTTAATAAACAGTTGCAGCCAGCTGGTATCTTCGACTGGCTTCAGCTCCGGGAGCAAGTCCCTTCACCTACGCGCCAGCGTGCCTTCTCCCGAAGTTACGGCACCATTTTGCCTAGTTCCTTCACCCGAGTTCTCTCAAGCGCCTTGGTATTCTCTACCTGACCACCTGTGTCGGTTTGGGGTACGATTCTGTGTTACCTGATGCTTAGAGGCTTTTCCTGGAAGCAGGGCATTTATCACTTCAGCACCGTAGTGCCTCGTCGTCACGCCTCAGCGTTAAAAGAGTCCGGATTTACCTGGACCCTCCGCCTACACGCTTAAACCGGGACAACCGTCGCCCGGCTGATATAGCCTTCTCCGTCCCCCCTTCGCAGTAACACCGAGTACAGGAATATTAACCTGTTTCCCATCGACTACGCCTTTCGGCCTCGCCTTAGGGGTCGACTCACCCTGCTCCGATTAACGTTGAACAGGAACCCTTGGTCTTCCGGCGAGCGGGCTTTTCACCCGCTTTATCGTTACTTATGTCAGCATTCGCACTTCTGATACCTCCAGCATGCCTCACGACACACCTTCGACGGCTTACAGAACGCTCCCCTACCCAACAACACATAAGTGTCGCTGCCGCAGCTTCGGTGCATGGTTTAGCCCCGTTACATCTTCCGCGCAGGCCGACTCGACCAGTGAGCTATTACGCTTTCTTTAAATGATGGCTGCTTCTAAGCCAACATCCTGGCTGTCTGTGCCTTCCCACATCGTTTCCCACTTAACCATGACTTTGGGACCTTAGCTGGCGGTCTGGGTTGTTTCCCTCTTCACGACGGACGTTAGCACCCGCCGTGTGTCTCCCGTGATAACATTCTCCGGTATTCGCAGTTTGCATCGGGTTGGTAAGCCGGGATGGCCCCCTAGCCGAAACAGTGCTCTACCCCCGGAGATGAGTTCACGAGGCGCTACCTAAATAGCTTTCGGGGAGAACCAGCTATCTCCCGGTTTGATTGGCCTTTCACCCCCAGCCACAGGTCATCCGCTAATTTTTCAACATTAGTCGGTTCGGTCCTCCAGTTAGTGTTACCCAACCTTCAACCTGCCCATGGCTAGATCACCGGGTTTCGGGTCTATACCCTGCAACTTAACGCCCAGTTAAGACTCGGTTTCCCTGCGGCTCCCCTATACGGTTAACCTTGCTACAGAATATAAGTCGCTGACCCATTATACAAAAGGTACGCAGTCACACCACAAGGGTGCTCCCACTGCTTGTACGTACACGGTTTCAGGTTCTGTTTCACTCCCCTCGCCGGGGTTCTTTTCGCCTTTCCCTCACGGTACTGGTTCACTATCGGTCAGTCAGGAGTATTTAGCCTTGGAGGATGGTCCCCCCATATTCAGACAGGATACCACGTGTCCCGCCTTACTCATCGAGCTCACAGC
>NZ_VHIZ01000056.1 GCF_006494375.1 Pantoea anthophila | reverse complement strand
CCTTCCACGTCTTTATTTTTGTATAGCTCTAATGTTAGTTCAAGGAGTGCATCTTCATATTTAGAATAACTGGAGGAATTATATGCTTTTACCTGATGAAATGTTTTAGCGTTACTATCTTCAATTATTTCAAAGTCTTCAGTATTTTCAAGCATTAGACTTAAATTGGAAAGGTCATCGCCTGCTGGTTTCATATTTATTATTTTTAGAGCATGATATAGAGAAACCTTTCCTTGATAGTTAAACCCACTCCATGATGGGGATGCATCGAAAGCCATAATTAACTCCTGAGAAGATTATATGAAAAATTCCTGACAGCTTCGTTAATGAACTATTTTCTTAGGTATCTCAAATGATCATGGTTTTTATTTGATTGTCATTTTTTGTTTTAAATGATGCCTCAGAAATGAATTAACCATGGCGTTGTAAAAAAATCGATCTTTTAAGTGAATGGTTAACATTCAGAAAAAATCATGAATCCCGTAACGCTACCGCCCTAGGGTGTTTTCCCCATGAAGGTAGATGTGTTTATCAAATCTGGCTATAAATCTATAAATACACAGGTGTATTTTAGTGAAAGATATGATAATTACTTACACGTTCTTAAAATGGTTTAAGCAAAAACGCTATGAGCTTGATTAAGCTTCAAGAATGCTATCATCTTTGTGAAAATCAGAAAAGTATGAATTTTTACTTTTCCATCTAAATCAGTTAATTAAATATTTTCATAAAAAAACTTGTAACAGTAATGATGAAGGTCAGCTGCTGGTCGATGAAGTGCTCGACTATCTGAAACTGCCCGCGGAAAAGCGCAGCAAAGTGCAGCGCTGCCTGATCAACGATCTCAACCCGCAGGCGGTGGATCGGGCGGTGAACCGTCTGCGTGAGAATCGCGAATTTATTCCGCTGTGTGTTTCGGCGCTGGCTCGCGCGCGGGCAGACTGGCTTTATGGCATTAACATGACCCGCGCCTGGACACTGCTGGGGCGAAATGCAGGCTATGATGGCGTGCTGTCGGTTGGCCGGGTGCAGACCCCGGTGCTCGGGCTGGTGGTGCGGCGTGATGAAGAGATTGAAAACTTCCTGCCGAAAGAGTATTTCGAAGTTAAAGCCCATATCGTCACGCCTGATGGCACCCGGTTTGTGGCCAGCTGGATCCCCAGCGAAGCCTGTGAGCCGTGGCAGGATGAAGAGGGCCGTCTGCTCAGACGCGCCCTGGCAGATCATGTGGTAGCCCGGATTACCGGTCAGCCAGCGACGGTCACGGCCTACAGCGATAAACGGGAAAATGAGGGGGCACCACTGCCATTCTCACTCTCCAGCCTGCAGATTGAGGCGGCAAAACGTTACGGGCTGAGTGCGCAGACGGTACTGGATACCTGTCAGCGGCTGTATGAAACCCACAAGCTGATTACCTATCCCCGTTCGGACAGCCGCTATCTGCCCGAAGAACATTTTGCCGGGCGTCATGCAGTACTTAAGGCGATTCAGGCGCATCAGTCACAGCTGACCCCGCCCGCTGATTTCGATGCGGATCGGCGCAACCGCTGCTGGGATGATAAAAAGGTGGACGCCCACCACGCCATTATTCCGACGGCCCGCGCCGGTGCGGTAAAGCTTACGGAAAACGAGCAGCATATTTATGAGCTGGTGGCGCGCCAGTATCTGATGCAGTTCTGCCCGGATGCGGTGTTCCGTAAGTGCGTCATCGACCTCGAAATTGCCGGGGGAAAATTTGTTGCGAAAGCGCGTTTCCTGGCAGAGGCGGGCTGGCGTGCACTGCTGGGCAGCAAAGAGCGTGACGAGGAGAATGACGGCATGCCGCTGCCGGTGGTGGCGAAAGGGGATACGCTGTTGTGCGAGCGCGGCGAGGTGCTGGCGAAGCAAACCCAGCCGCCGCGTCCGTTCACCGATGCCACGCTTCTCTCTGCGATGACCGGGATTGCCCGGTTCGTTCAGGATAAAGAATTAAAGAAAGTGCTGCGTGCGACCGATGGTTTAGGAACGGAAGCGACGCGGGCTGGCATTATTGAACTGCTGTTTCGTCGTGGTTTCCTGGTGAAGAAAGGGCGATATATCAACGCGACCGAGGCCGGACGTGCCCTGATTCACTCGTTGCCCGATCTGGCTGCCCGCCCGGATATGACGGCGCAGTGGGAGTCGACACTGACCCGTATCAGCGAAAAGGCCTGTCGTTATGAGGAGTTTATGCAACCCCTGGTCCAGACCTTAACCGGTCTGATCCACCAGGCGCGACAGCAGCCTGCGGCACATGCCTTTCGGGGATTACCCTCCACCGGACAGAAGCGTCCGGTGCGCAAAACCAGACGTAAAGTGAAGGAGACGGAATGAGGCGTTACTCAGTATTGATGGTGCTGGCCCTGTCGCTGGCAACCAGCGCAGTTCAGGCCAACGGTCGCTATCAGTCGATGCCACCCGGTAATAACGGTGTGAACACCGATGTGGTAGTGGATATGCCGCCGGAAGCCTGGACGCAGGCAGAGCGACGTCAGCCAGACTGCCTGCGCTGCTGTATTTTTGAAAACCGTAACTACAGTGAAGGCGCGGTGGTGAAGTCGGAAGGGGTGCTGCTGCAGTGCGCCCGGGATGAACACTCCATCGGCACCAACAACCTGATCTGGAAGATAGTGAAATAAGTGTCGCGTGGCGCTCTGCCACGCGATCATCAGTTAAAAGCGAAACAGCGACCAGATGGGAGCGTGATCAGAGGGCTTCTCCATGCCACGGATCTCATAATCAATGCCGGTCTCAACGCAGTGTGCTGCCAGATTTTTGCTTGCCAGCACCAGATCGATGCGCAGGCCGCGATTATCATCGAAACCTTTTGAACGGTAATCAAACCAGGAGAAGCGATCGGCGACCTCCGGGTTATGTTCACGCCAGGTATCAACCAGGCCCCAGCCCAGCAGCCGATCCATCCACTCGCGCTCTTCCGGCAGGAAGGAGCATTTACCGGTTCGTAGCCAGCGCTTGCGGCTATCCTCGCCAATTCCAATATCCCGATCGGTGCTGCTGATATTCATGTCACCCATGATCAGAACCGGTTTATCGGCAGGCAGATCTTCGGTCAGCAGACGCTGCAGGTCGCGATAGAACTTCTCTTTTGCCGGAAACTTGGTGGGGTGGTCGCGGCTTTCACCCTGCGGGAAATAGCCGTTAATGACCGTGATGTCGCCGATCGGGCTGGGAATTTCCGCCATGATCAACCGGCGCTGTGCCTCTTCATCCTCTCCCGGAAAGCCCCGGCTCACTGAAACCGGCTGCATTCGGGTGAGCAGTGCCACGCCGTAGTGGCCTTTCTGACCGTGATAGAAAACGTGATAACCCAGCTTTGAGACCTCTTCCAGCGGGAACATTTCGTCATGGACTTTGGTTTCCTGTAAGCCAATGACATCGGGCTGATGCTGTTCAACCAGCGCCTGAAGCTGATGAGGGCGGGCGCGCAACCCATTGATGTTGAATGAAACAAATTTCATGAGGTCAACCATGGTTCAGAAAATGAGAGGCGGTGATGGTAGCGATTTTTACTGAAAAAGTCATGGCAGAAGAGGGGGCAGAACGTTTGAAAAATGTGGAGGTGCTCTGTAAGCAGGGGGGTCTCATCCCTCTCCCCGCAGAACAGGAAGCTGATGTATCGATTTAGGGAAAGTGTGCTGAATGCAGGATGGTGGTGGGAGAAGGATGATTCGGCGCGTTGCGCCTCACCCTGCGGGCCGCGCTGAAGCGCGTTGTCTCGCGATGCTCGACCCGAACCTTAGTCGAAGGTTCTCATCCCTCTCCCCCGCAGAACAGGAAGCTGATGCATCGATTTGGGGAAAGTGTGCTGAATGCAGGATGGTGGTGGGAGAAGGATTCGAACCTTCGAAGTCTGTGACGGCAGATTTACAGTCTGCTCCCTTTGGCCGCTCGGGAATCCCACCGGGGATAATGCTGGCTTGAGGCGTATTCAGATTCAATGGTGGTGGGAGAAGGATTCGAACCTTCGAAGTCTGTGACGGCAGATTTACAGTCTGCTCCCTTTGGCCGCTCGGGAATCCCACCATGGCCTGAATCTTTCACTCTCAAAGCGGGGCGCATCATACCAAATGCGATAAGGGTGTAAAGCGCCCACTGGCAAAACAGGAACTGTTTGCCCACTTTTTACGCGTAGCGCTGAATCCGCAGTCAATTCAGCGCGCTGGCTGATTAAAGAATAATCGTACGGTTGCCGTAAACAAAGACGCGCTGCCCCAGCACTTTATAGAGGGCATTGCTCAGCACGTTTTTTTCGACGTCACGACCCGCACGCATCATCTCGTCAGCGGTATAGCTGTGATCGACATTAATCACATCCTGCATGATGATCGGGCCTTCATCGAGATTGTCATTCACATAGTGCGCGGTGGCACCAATGATCTTCACGCCACGCTCGTAGGCCTGATGATAAGGCCGGGCACCGATAAAGGCAGGCAGGAAAGAGTGGTGAATGTTAATAATCTGGTTCGGGAAGCGCTGCACAAAGGCAGGGGTCAGGACGCGCATATATTTCGCCAGCACCACATAATCGGGCTGATAGCGGTCAATCTCTTCCACCATGCGGTTATCGTGCTCTTCCCGCGTCAGTCCCTCGTGACTCACCAGAACGAAGGGAATATCAAACCGCTCAACCAGCGAACGCAGTGTGTCATGGTTACCAATGACCGCGGCAATCTCCATATCCAGACCGCCAAACGCGCTCTTCATTAATAGGTCACCCAGGCAGTGCGCCTCTTTGGTGACCAGAATCACCACGCGACGGCGGCCGGCGCTGTGCAGTTCACGCACTGATCCCTGGGGCAGGGCGCTGTCGAGATCGGCCAGCAGGGTGTTATCGTTGAAGATGCCTTCCAGCTCGGTACGCATGAAAAAACGCCCGGTGCGATGATCAACAAACTCATTGTTCTGCACGATATTGAGTTCGTGCTTGTAACAAATATTGGTGATTTTGGCGATCAGACCTTTTGCATCGGGACAAATGGTTCGTAAAACTTTTCTTTGCATGGTTTGCGCTTGCATCTCAATCAGAGTCCTGTCAAAGCATTAGGGGTTAAACTGCGGGCTCAGCCTTCAGCTCAACCACAACATTTTTTGTATTTCTTATCACTGCCGCACGGGCAACGATCGTTGCGCCCAACGGGCGGCACGGAACCGTCAACATAGTACCAGCGTTGATCCTCGCGAAGAAAGCGGGAACACTCATGAATGGCATGAATGTTCGTTTTCTCGCGGTATCGTGCAAAAAAAGTCACGAACGCTTCATTATCATGGCTTCCATGATTACAACGGGTTACATTCAGGCTAAGCCAATCGGTACCGGAAAAACTTTCAGATAAAAGCCCTGACATCTCCGGATGACGTTTGTCAGGATGCCAGGTCGCGACCAGATATTCGGCATTGTGCTTAACATAGGCACAATAGCGGGAGCGCATAAGTTGTTCAGCCGTAACAGGAATCTGGTTACCCTGCAGAAAGGGCTCGCAACATACGCTATACTGCTGTCCGCTACAACATGGGCAGGTTTCTGACACATTAGCTCCCGAAAATGATGAGTCGGTTTCATAAGCGCGCTATGTTATCTGACCCCACGCTGTGACGCTACGTATTGACGGCAGGACCAGATACAAATGAGAAAGGTAAAAATAGGATTGGCGCTGGGGGCCGGCGCAGCGAAAGGATGGGCGCACATTGGCGTGATCAACGCACTGGAGCGTGCGGGTATCGGGATCGACGTCGTGGCGGGTTGCTCTGTTGGCGCCCTAGTCGGGTCAGCCTATGTGAATAACCGGCTGCCGCTGATGGAAAAGTGGGTCAGTGCGTTTCGCTACTGGGATGTGATCCGGCTGATGGATGTCTCCTGGCAACGGGGCGGACTGCTGCGCGGTGAGCGGGTCTTTAACCATGTGCGCCAGCTGATCCCCAATGATGCGATAGAGCAGTGCAGCAAACCTTTCGGCGTGGTGGCCACCAATCTCAGCACGGGGCGGGAGCTCTGGCTGACGGAGGGCGATCTGCATCAGGCGGTTCGCGCTTCCTGCAGTATGCCAGGTTTATTACCGCCGGTGGGCTACAATGGGTATTGGCTGGTGGATGGTGCCGTCGTCAATCCGGTGCCGATCTCACTGACCCGCGCGCTGGGTGCAGACATTGTGATTGCGGTTGACCTGCAGCATGACGCGCATTTAATGCAGCAGGATCTGTTTTCCGTTACGCCTAAAAATAGTGAAGAAGAAGCCGCTGCAGCGGCATTGAGTTGGGGTGGAAAGCTGCGTCAGCGACTGGTGAGTTTCACCCAGCGCCGTGCGTCTCAGTCACCGGGTGCGATGGAGATTATGTCAACCTCTATCCAGGTGCTGGAAAATCGCCTGAAGCGCAACCGTATGGCAGGCGATCCACCCGATGTTTTAATACAGCCGGTCTGTCCGCAGATTTCAACGCTGGACTTTCATCGGGCTGAAGAGGCCATTGAGGCAGGCAGGGCCGCCGTGGAAAAGAAAATGGATGAACTGTTACCACTGGTCCGTGGCAGATAATCAGGTTGTTCATTCAAAACGGTGACTTTACGCAATTCTGAAGGCGCAACTGCGTTTTATGAACCACTATTGAATTATCTGGCAGGCAGGGGGAAAGAATGGAAAAACCACTACTCGGCAAAAAGATACTCATTGTCGAAGATGAGGCTGTTTTCCGTTCGTTGCTGGACCAATTTTTGTTATCGATGGGTGCTGTAACGTTAAAAGCGGAAGATGGACTGGAAGCAATTGCACAACTACAACAGCATACTGTCGACCTGATCATCAGCGATCTCGAAATGCCCCGTATGAGCGGCATTCAGTTTGTTGAGCACATTCGTACCCGCGGTAACGTTGTGCCGATTTTGATTATCTCAGCGACAGAAAATATGTCTGACATCGCACATGTGCTGCGCCTTGGCGTGCAGGATGTGCTGCTTAAACCACTGAAAAATCTGGAACGCTTCCGCGAAGCGGTCTATGAATGTCTCTATCCCTCCATGTTCACCTCGAAGGTGGAAGAGGATGAGCAGCTGTTTCAGGACTGGGACGCCCTGGTCCGCGACCCGAAAGCGGCTGCCAAATTGCTCAAACAACTCCAGCCGCCGGTGCAACAGACCGTCGCCAACTGTCGGGTTAACTATCGTCAGCTGACGATGGCCGAACAGCCGGGCCTGGTGCTCGACATTGCGGCGCTCTCTGAAAAGGACCTGGCCTTCTACTGTCTGGACGTCACCCGTGCGGGTGATAATGGCGTGCTGGCCGCTCTGCTGCTGCGTGCGCTGTTTAACGGCCTGCTTCAGGAGCAGCTCTCCGGGCAAAAACAGCGTCTGCCGGAACTTAACGGGCTGCTCAGACAGGTCAATCTGCTGCTGCGTCAGGCGAACCTCAGCGGCCAGTTCCCTCTGCTGGTGGGCTACTATCATCGGGGTCTGAAAAATCTGATCCTGGTCTCGGCCGGATTAAATGCCACGCTTCACGTTGATACCCATCAGATTCAGCTCAGTAATGGTGTTCCCCTTGGCACTATGGGTAGCACCCACCTCAATCAAATCAGTCAGCGCGCAGACAACTGGCAGTGCCACGTCTGGGGCGCGGGTGGTCGCATTCGGCTGATGCTGTCAGCAGAAGAATAAACGGCAAAAATGGAAAGATTCTGGCGCTGAGGACAGGGCCAGAACTTAGCTTTACAGTTGGGTAATAGTCTTAATTTCGACGGATTGATGCCTTCCAGGATAAATCCGTTCGATACTAACTGATATACTCATTTTCGATTTTAAACCGACATATCAAGTATTAACTTGAACGGCCTATGAGAGAGGTAACTTAATGTCTGCCAATAATACCAAAGTAAAAAAAGCGGTAATCCCGGTCGCGGGTTTGGGTACGCGTATGCTCCCGGCCACCAAAGCGATTCCAAAAGAGATGTTACCGCTGGTTGATAAGCCGTTAATCCAGTATGTCGTTAACGAGTGTATCGCTGCAGGCATCAACGAGATTGTGCTGGTTACGCATTCATCTAAAAATGCCATCGAAAACCATTTTGATACCAGCTTCGAACTGGAATCTATGCTGGAAAAGCGTGTTAAGCGTCAGCTGCTGGATGAAATCCAGTCAATCTGCCCGCCACACGTGACCATCATGCAGGTTCGTCAGGGTATCGCGAAAGGCCTGGGCCACGCAGTGATGTGTGCACACCCACTGATCGGTAACGAGCCGTTTGCCGTTATCCTGCCAGACGTCATCATCGACGAATACGAATCTAACCCAACCAAAGATAACCTGGCCGAGATGCTGACCCGTTATGAAGAGTCAGGCCGCAGCCAGATTATGGTTGAGCCGGTTGCCGATGTAACCGCTTACGGTGTTGTCGATTGCCAGGGCGCAGAACTGAACCCAGGCGACAGCGCACCGATGGTGGGTGTGGTTGAGAAACCAAAAGCGACCGAAGCGCCATCCAACCTGGCGGTCGTAGGTCGTTATGTTCTGTCTGCAGACATCTGGCCTCTGCTGGCGAAGACGCCTCCGGGTGCGGGCGGCGAAGTTCAGCTGACCGACTCTATCGCCATGCTGATGGAAAAAGAGACCGTTGAAGCTTATCACCTGAAAGGCGTAAGCCATGACTGTGGTAACAAACTGGGCTACATGCAGGCTTTCGTTGAGTACGGTGTTCGTCATCCGGTATTGGGCAAAGATTTCTCTGAATGGCTCGATAGCGCAGTTGGCAACAAAAAGTAATTTATAAACACAGGATAACTCGATGAAAGTCACTGTATTTGGTATCGGCTATGTCGGTCTGGTTCAGGCTGCGGTGTTAGCCGAAGTCGGACATGACGTTCTCTGCATTGATGTCGACGCAAACAAAGTCGAAAATCTGAAAAAAGGCATCATTCCTATTTTCGAACCAGGTTTAACCCCGCTGGTAATGTCCAATTACGAAGCGGGTCGTCTGAAGTTCAGCACTGATGCTGCACAGGGCGTAAACCATGGTGTTATGCAGTTTATTGCAGTAGGTACACCACCGGATGAAGACGGCTCTGCCGATCTGAAATATGTGACCGCCGTAGCGCGCACCATTGCGCAGCATATGAACGATCACAAAGTGGTTATCGACAAATCAACCGTACCGGTTGGCACAGCAGATAAAGTTCGTGCGGTGATGGCGGAAACGCTGAAATCGCGTGACGCCAACATCACCTTTGATGTGGTGTCGAACCCGGAATTCCTGAAAGAAGGTGCGGCAGTGAATGACTGCATGCGTCCTGAGCGCATCGTTGTCGGTACCGACAACGATGAGGTGGTCGAGCTGTTACGCGAGCTTTATGAGCCGTTTAACCGCAACCACGATCGCATGATCATGATGGATATCCGCAGCGCAGAGCTGACCAAGTATGCAGCAAACTGCATGCTGGCCACCAAAATCAGCTTTATGAATGAGATGTCCAACCTGGCTGAACGTTTAGGCGCGGATATTGAAAAAGTACGCCAGGGCATCGGTTCCGATCCCCGTATCGGCTACCACTTCATCTATCCTGGCTGTGGCTACGGTGGCTCCTGCTTCCCGAAAGATGTGCAGGCGTTAATCCGTACAGCGGAGTCTATTGGCTATCAGCCACGTCTGTTGCAGGCCGTGGAAGATGTCAATGACAACCAGAAAAACAAGCTGCCAACCTTCATCAAACGCCACTTTGGCGACGATCTGAAGGGTAAGACGTTTGCTCTCTGGGGCCTGTCATTTAAGCCGAACACTGACGACATGCGTGAAGCCTCCAGCCGTGTGCTGATGGAAACGCTGTGGGAAGCAGGCGCATCTGTTCAGGCGTTTGACCCGGAAGCGATGGATGAAGCGCAGCGTATCTACGGTCACCGCAGCGATCTTAAGCTGATGGGAACCAAAGAAGCGGCACTGCAGGGCGCAGACGGTCTGGTCATCTGTACGGAGTGGCAGAACTTCCGTGCGCCAGACTTCGACGTTATCAAAAATGCGCTGAAAGAAGCCGTGATTTTTGATGGTCGTAACCTGTATGATCCAGAGCGTATCAGCAAACGCGGTTTCGTTTATTATGCAATCGGCCGCGGAGCGTCTATTCAAACTGCATAATTAACGAGGGATTTATGAACTTTCTGGTCACCGGCGCCGCAGGCTTTATTGGTTTTCATGTCAGTCAGCGTCTGCTGGCCGCCGGTCACCAGGTTGTCGGTATCGACAACCTGAATGATTATTACGACGTAAATCTCAAGCGTGCCCGTCTCGATTTAATTAATGCTGAACCTGGCTTTACTTTTATCGAGCGGGATCTGGCCGACCGTGACGCGATAACGTCACTGTTCGGGCAGTATAATTTTCAGCGCGTTATTCATCTTGGCGCGCAGGCTGGCGTCCGCTACTCTATCGAAAATCCCCATGCTTATGCAGATTCCAATCTGACAGGTCACCTCAATATTCTTGAAGGCTGCCGTCATCATAAAATTGAACATCTGCTCTACGCGTCGTCGAGTTCCGTTTATGGCCTGAATCGTAAGATGCCATTCTCAACGGACGACAGTGTGGATCATCCTGTCTCTTTATATGCAGCGACGAAGAAAGCGAACGAGTTAATGTCTCATACTTACTCGCACCTTTATCAGCTGCCGACCACTGGATTACGCTTCTTCACCGTCTATGGCCCGTGGGGCCGTCCGGATATGGCCCTCTTTAAATTCACCCGCGCAATGATTGCCGGTGAGGCGATTGATGTCTATAACCAGGGCCAGATGAAGCGCGACTTTACCTATATTGATGACATTGCTGAAGCGATTGTGCGTCTGCAGGATGTGATTCCGCAGCAGGACGATCACTGGACGGTTGAATCGGGATCGCCAGCAACCAGTTCAGCACCGTATCGTGTTTATAATATCGGTAACAGTCAGCCGGTAACGCTGATGAGCTATATTGAGGCGATTGAAAAAGCACTGGGGATGACCGCGAAGAAAAATCTGATGCCGATGCAGCCCGGTGATGTGCTGGAAACCAGTGCCGACACCGAAGCTCTGTTTAAGGCGATTGGTTTTAAACCTCAGACCAGTGTGGAGGAGGGCGTAAAGCGCTTCGTTGACTGGTATCGTGATTTCTATCGCGTCTGAATAAAAAAGGAAGCGTACGCTTCCTTTTTTTTATTCCACCTCAGGCTGCCCGTCGGGCAGCAAAATAACGCGCCGTTACAGTAAAAAATCGTCCAGCTTTTTACCCTCTTCTTCCAGCGCTTTTTTAATTATGGCTGGCGTGCGGCCCTGACCGGTCCAGGTCTTTGACTCACCTTTTTCATCGGTATAACCATATTTAGCCGGACGCACCGAACGTTTGCTTTTTGCTGTCGCGCGGTTATCAGTCAGCATGCTGACCAGCTCAGAAGGGTCAATACCATCAGCCAGCAGCATTTCACGATACTGATTTAGCTTGCGCGCGCGCTCTTCATTTTCAGCCTGGAAATGCGACTCTTCTTCGCGACGTTCTTTTACCACTACGTCCAGTTTTTCCAGCATCTCTTCCAGTGTTTCAATGGAATACTCTCTGGCCTGGGCGCGCAGCGTACGAATATTATTAAGAACTTTTAGTGCTTCGCTCATTGTCCTGGTCTCTGAATAAGGGAGAAGTTGTGTTGCCCGCTAATAGTAGTGGTGACATTAAATAACTTCAATCACAAACGTATTTCTTCAGCGAATAAAATGAAAATTAAAAAATAATGTTGATCATAAAAAATCAAAGCGATGCCCGGAAGAAATAATCTCCCCTCTGTCGTTATGAAATAAATTTAATGTATTTAAGTTGCTGCAAATAATGTCATCTCTTTTATTGCGGTTAAAATAAGAAAAACCTATTTCACTCTGCGACAGAGCCCATCGGCACTGGAAACGGTTCCTGATGAAAATTCCGGCTATCTGTCAGGCATTCTCCCTCTCTTAGCAGCAACGCATGGGCTGTGCTTTGTGATAATATGCGCACCATTCTGTTCAGTCTTGATGAAGATACGCTCTTATGGCCCAACTCTATTTCTATTACTCTGCGATGAACGCAGGGAAATCGACCGCACTGTTACAATCCTCCTATAACTATCAGGAGCGGGGCATGCGCTCGCTGGTCTACACTGCCGAAATCGACAACCGTTTTGGTGCCGGTCAGGTAAGCTCCCGTATCGGACTCTCGTCACCAGCCTTGCTCTATAATGCCGATACCGCGCTGTTCAGCGATATTGCGGCGGAACATGCCGCACAGCCTATTCACTGCGTGCTGGTCGATGAGAGCCAGTTTCTCACCCGTGAGCAGGTCAAAGCGCTTTCTGATGTGGTCGACGATCTTGATATTCCGGTACTCTGCTATGGCCTGCGTACCGATTTTCGCGGCGAACTCTTTGTTGGCAGTCAGTATCTGCTGGCGTGGGCCGATAAGCTGGTCGAACTCAAAACCATCTGTCACTGTGGCCGCAAGGCCAGCATGGTGCTGCGACTGGACAGCGAAGGGAAGCCTTTCAGTGAAGGTGAGCAGGTAGTCATCGGGGGGAATGAACGCTACATCTCGGTCTGCCGTAAGCACTATAAACAGGCCATAGAGCAGGGCTCGCTGCAGGCGATTCACGGCGCACATACGCCCGTCATCTGACACGTTTTTCAGCAAGTAAAAAACCCGCCGCGGCGGGTTTTTTTATCAGGTTATCAGAACGGTACTATCAGACTTTCTTCGCTTTCTTCTCCGCTTTAACCTCTTTCACCGGCTGTTCAGCGACCGCTTCGGCAACGCTTGAGAAAGGTTCGACAAACTCACGGCCGTAGTAGGTGTCGAGCATAATCTGTTTCAGCTCGGCAATCAGCGGATAGCGTGGGTTTGCGCCGGTACACTGGTCATCAAACGCATCATCGGCCAGCTTGTCGACTTTGGCCAGGAAGTCCGCTTCCTGTACGCCGGCTTCACGGATAGAGGTCGGAATGCCGAGCTCAGTCTTGATCTCATCCAGCCAGGCCAGCAGCTTCTCAATTTTCTGCGCGGTGCGGTCGCCTGGGGCGCTCAGGCCCAGGTGGTCAGCAACTTCCGCGTAGCGACGGCGCGCCTGTGGGCGGTCATACTGGCTGAACGCGGTCTGTTTGGTCGGGTTGTCATTTGCGTTGTAGCGGATGACGTTCGAGATTAACAGGGCGTTAGCCAGACCGTGCGGAATGTGGAACTCTGACCCCAACTTATGCGCCATGGAGTGACAGACCCCAAGGAAGGCGTTAGCAAAGGCGATACCGGCGATAGTGGCCGCATTGTGAACACGTTCGCGCGCCACCGGATTTCTGGCACCTTCCGCGTAGCTGGCGGGCAGGTTCTCTTTCAGCAGTTTCAGTGCCTGCAGTGCCTGGCCGTCTGAGTATTCATTCGCCAGCACAGACACATAGGCTTCCAGCGCATGGGTAACCGCATCCAGGCCGCCGAAGGCACAGAGTGAGCGGGGCATTTCCATCACCAGGTTGGCATCGACAATCGCCATATCCGGGGTCAGCGCATAGTCAGCGAGAGGATATTTCTGGCCGGTCGCATCATCGGTGACGACGGCAAACGGTGTCACTTCTGAACCGGTGCCGGATGTGGTGGTGATGGCCACCATGCGCGCCTTGACGCCCATTTTCGGGAACTTGTAGATACGTTTACGGATATCCATGAAGCGCAGCGCCAGCTCTTCAAAGTGGGTTTCCGGATGTTCATACATCACCCACATGATTTTCGCTGCGTCCATCGGGGAGCCGCCACCCAGCGCGATGATCACGTCCGGTTTAAAGCTGTTCATCTGCTCGGCACCTTTACGCACAATGCTCAGCGTCGGATCGGCTTCCACTTCAAAGAAGACTTCCGTTTCAATACCGTGTGATTTCAGAACGCGGGTGACCTGATCGGCATAACCGTTATTGAACAGGAAGCGGTCAGTCACGATAAAGGCCCGTTTCGCGCCGTCCGTTGCCACCTCTTCCAGCGCAATGGGCAGGGAACCGCGACGGAAGTAGATAGATTTAGGAAGTTTATGCCACAACATATTCTCAGCTCGCTTGGCGACAGTTTTGGTGTTGATAAGGTGTTTCGGACCGACGTTCTCTGAAATCGAGTTGCCGCCCCAGGAACCACAACCCAGCGTCAGAGAGGGGGCCAGTTTGAAGTTGTAGAGGTCCCCGATACCGCCCTGAGAAGCGGGCGTATTGATCAAAATACGCGCGGTTTTCATCCTGTCGCCAAAGTAGTGCACACGTTCGGTCTGGTTATCCTGGTCGGTATAGAGGCACGAGGTGTGGCCGATACCGCCCATGGCGACCAGTTTTTCTGCTTTATCTACCGCGTCGTTGAAATCTTTCGCCCGGTACATTGCCAGGGTTGGCGAAAGTTTTTCATGGGCAAAGGGTTCAGATTCGTCCACCAGTTTCACTTCGCCAATCAGGATTTTGGTGCTGGGTGGCACGCTGATGCCTGCCATCTCCGCAATTTTGAACGCGGGCTGGCCGACGATGGCGGCGTTCAGACCGCCGTTTTTCAGAATGATATTCTGCACCGCGCTCAGCTCCGCTCCCTGCAGCAGGTAACCGCCGTGGCTGGCAAAACGCTCACGCACTGCGTCGTAGACCGCATCAACCACGATGACCGACTGTTCCGAGGCGCAGATCACCCCGTTATCAAAGGTTTTGGACATCAGAATCGAGGCGACGGCCCGCTTCAGGTCGGCGGTTTCATCAATCACCACTGGCGTATTACCGGCACCGACGCCGATGGCGGGTTTACCGGAGCTGTAGGCCGCTTTCACCATGCCCGGACCGCCAGTGGCGAGGATCAGGTTAATGTCAGGGTGGTGCATCAGCTGGTTTGACAGCTCAACAGAGGGGGCATCGATCCAGCCGATAATATCTTTTGGCGCACCGGCTGCAATGGCAGCCTGCAGCACGATGTCCGCCGCCTTGTTTGTGGCATCTTTGGCACGGGGGTGTGGCGAGAAGATAATACCGTTGCGGGTTTTCAGGCTGATTAACGCTTTAAAGATGGCGGTAGAGGTGGGGTTAGTCGTCGGCACAATACCGCAAATCAGACCAATAGGTTCGGCGATAGTGATGGTGCCGAAGGTGTCATCGGTGGCTAACACACCGCAGGTCTTTTCATCTTTATAGGCGTTGTAGATATATTCTGACGCAAAATGGTTTTTAATGACTTTGTCTTCGACAATGCCCATGCCGGATTCGGCAACGGCCATTCTGGCGAGAGGAATGCGGGCGTCTGCGGCGGCGAGGGCGGCGGCACGGAAAATGGCGTCGACCTGCTGTTGAGAAAAATTGGCATATTCACGCTGGGCTTTTTTTACACGTTCAACCAGTGCATTGAGTTCAGCGACATTCGTAACGGCCATGGTGTTCTCCTGAGGAAGTTAAACTTTTTTAGTAAACAATCCTGCGCCCTGAGTATAGTCACGCTGTCATAACGCGTCCGATCGGCCCGAAATGCATGTATTTTCAACTGTTTACTGAAAGAGTCTTGTCAGGCAGTCCTCCAGATTTTCATTGAGACTGCTAATACTTCCGTTACGAAAAGATTACCTGGTTTGGGGTAGGGTAATTTTGATGCAGATCAATTTAACCCCAAGCTGACACCTTTCAGCCGGGCTTTTTGCGCCACCTTGTTTCGAATCTGTTTGCACCATGTAATCCGGCTGGACATAGCGACAAAATCCAGTCTCATTTGGAACACTGGGGGATTCCGCTATGGGTTCCGCCTTAAGTGGCATAAATAGCGGCGTATGCATCTGGCGTCTGTGCCGCTTTTCACTTACATTAGGCGCGATTTCCCCCCTGCGTTACGGAGCCATGTCGTGAACCCTGCACTGTTAGATCTTTCAGGCTATATAAAATTCTTTGTCGGGCTGTTCGCGCTGGTTAATCCGGTCGGCATTATTCCAGTGTTCATCAGTATGACCCGCTATCAGGCGGCAGCTGAACGCAATAAAACGAATTTAACCGCCAATCTGGCGGTGGCCATTATCCTCTGGACCTCGCTGTTCCTCGGCGATGCGATTCTGCGGGTGTTTGGCATCTCGATTGACTCGTTCCGCATTGCGGGCGGGATTCTGGTCGTGACCATTGCGATGTCGATGATCAGTGGCAAGCTGGGCGAGGATAAGCAGAACAAACAGGAGAAGTCAGAAACGGCCATTCGTGAAAGCGTTGGCGTGGTGCCCCTGGCGCTGCCCCTGATGGCTGGTCCGGGTGCCATCAGTTCGACGATTGTCTGGAGCACCCGCTATCACAGCTGGCTTAACCTGCTGGGCTTTACGCTGGCGATTGCCATTTTTGCCTTATGTTGCTGGCTGCTGTTTCGGGCCGCGCCTTTAATGGTGCGGATACTGGGACAGACCGGCATTAACGTGATTACCCGTATCATGGGACTGTTACTGATGGCCCTGGGTATTGAGTTTGTTGTTACCGGCCTGAAGTCTATATTTCCCGGACTGCTCAATTAACGCCTCACTTATTTCAGGCAGCGAAGCGTAAACCTGATCCGTAATGGTGCAATCGACGGTTTTATTGCACCATTACAATGCAATTATTCGTCACGCTTAAAAGATTCAGTCGATTATAAATTTCATTACTGCTGGCTGGTTCACAGACTTTTGTCAGCGAAATAATGTCACGATTTTCACACCATATTCTTCTGTCTTGATTCTTCCCTCCCTCATAAACACCCGCCTGAGAGCCATCAGGCTGGGTTTTTCTCACGCCAGATGCCGACTTTGGAAGATAAGTGCCAAAAACCGTGCGTATTCATGATGCAAAGCACGTCTGCACAGGGTTTCCGACTAAAACGCCTATTTTTCATATCGATATGATATTTTCAGGTCGAAAATTAACACTTCCGCTGCGTGACAACTCGTGATAAAAGAGAATTAGTTAACATTTTAGCTATTTTACTTTGGCGCCCTCTGATGGCTTCTGATAATTTCTGGCCCAGCGTGAATTTTTTTCTCCGAAAGTGCAAAGTGAGAACGCTTTTTGCTTAAGCCTGTCGGGATACTTAAAAAAGGTTGGCGTTTCGGATGACTGGGATGATGAATGTGCAGCAACAGCGGCTGACTCTCGCCGCACTGTTAATAGCGTTTACGCCGGCTTATGCCGCCACGGTTCCCCCCGGAACGACGCTGGCCGCGCAGCAACAGATTGTGATTAATAATGGCAGTGAAGTCTCTTCGCTGGATCCCCATAAAACCGAAGGTGTGCCGGAATCCAATATTATTCACAACCTGCTGGACGGTCTGGTTAACACCGATAATTTCGGTAAGGTCGTCCCCGGCGTTGCCCTGAGCTGGGAGAATCCGCAGCCCACCGTCTGGATCTTTAACCTGCGGGATGATGCTAAGTGGAGTAATGGTGAGCCGGTGACCGCCGCAGATTTTGTCTACAGCTGGCGTCGGCTGGTGGACCCTGCCACCGCGTCGCCTTACTCCAGCTATCTGCAGGCCGCCCATGTTGCCGGGATCGATGCGATTCTGGCTGGTAAAGCGTCACCCGATCAGCTGGGCGTGAAAGCGCTCGATGACCACCGGCTGCAGATTACGCTGACTGAACCGGTGCCTTATCTGGTAGCCATGCTGGCGCACACGGCGCTGAAGCCGGTTTATGCACCCGCTATCAAAGAGTGGGGCGATGCCTGGACCCGGCCAGGTCACTATATCGGTAACGGTGCTTATACCTTAAGCGACTGGGTAGTGAATGAAAAAATTGTTCTGAAGCGCAATCCTCACTACTGGGACAATGCCCATACGGTGATTGAGCAGGGGACCTTCCTGCCCATCGCCTCTGAAAACAGCGATATCAACCGCTACCGCAGTGGCGGAACGGACATCACCAACAGCGCCCTGCCGCCGGAAATGTTTGGCAAGCTGCGCAGGGATCTCGGCAATGAGGTGAAGATCAGTCCGCTGCTCTGCACGTTTTATTATGAAATCAATAACAAAAAGGCGCCGTTCACCGATCCACGGGTGCGCGCCGCCCTAAAGATGACCCTCGACCGTGAGGTGATTGCCAGAAAAATTATGGGGCAGGGACAGATTCCGGCTTACAGCCTGACGCCGCCCTTTACCGCCGGTATTAAGCTGACACCGCCAGCCTGGTTTACCTGGACGCAGGCGCAACGCAATGAGGCGGCGAAAAAGCTGCTGGCAGAGGCGGGATTCAACGCCGCCAATCCGCTGACCTTTACGCTGCTCTATAACACTTCCGATCAGAATAAACGGCAGGCGATTGCGGCCGCTTCAATGTGGCAGAAAAATCTCGGCGCAAAAGTCACCCTGCAGAATCAGGAGTGGAAGACGATGCTGGAGACCCGCCATCAGGCCCAGTATGACGTGGTGCGAGCCACCTGGTGCGCCGATTACAATGAGCCTTCAACCTTTCTCAACATGCTGATCAGCAATGCCTCGATCAATACCGCCTTTTACAGCAGTGCGGCCTTTGACGAGCTGATGGCGAAGAGCCTGACGGCGGGCAGTGAGGCGCAGCGCGCGGAGCTCTATCAGCAGGCTGAAACACAACTCGACAAAGACTCACCCATTGTGCCAGTTTACTACCGCGTCAGTGTGCGCCTGGTGAAGCCCTGGGTTGGCGGTTTCACGGGCAAAGACCCGCAGGATATGACAGACCTGAAGTACTATTTTATTAAAAAACACTGATCTGCTCGCCATCCTGGCGAGACAGACGGGAAGCGCATCAGCAAACAGACCAATTTTTTGGGGTCACTCTCCCGGGTTAAGGGAGCCCGGAAACGGGGGACGCCGCGGCAGAACAGCGCTGCGGTGACGATAATAAAACTGGAGTGTAATAATGAACAACATCACGAAAAAAAGCCTGATTGCAGCGGGCGTCTTCGCCGCAATAAGTGCCCTGGCAGGGAATGCGGCTTTCGCGGCGACCGTGCCTGCAGGCGTTGAGCTGGCAGCCAAACAGGAACTCGTTCGCGGCAATGGCGATGAAGTGCAGTCGCTCGACCCGCACAAAATCGAGGGCGTGCCGGAAGATAACGTGGCGCGCGATCTCTATGAAGGTCTGCTGGTCAATGACAGCAACGGCAAACCGATCCCGGGCGTGGCGGAAAGCTATGAAAATAAAGATTTCAAAGTGTGGACTTTCCACCTGCGTAAAAATGCCAAATGGTCTAACGGCGAGCCGGTAACCGCGCAGGACTTCGTCTACAGTTGGGAGCGTCTGGTTGACCCGAAAACGGCTTCACCCTACGCCAGCTATCCTCAGTATGGTCATATCCTGAACGTTGATGACATCATCGCAGGTAAAAAGCCCATTACCGATCTGGGCGTGAAAGCGATTGATGACCACACGCTGGAAGTGACCCTGAGTGAGCCGGTTCCCTATTTTGATAAGCTGCTGATCAACTCCGTGATGTCACCGGTTTATAAACCGGCGATTGAGAAGTTCGGCGAACAGTGGACTCAGCCGCAAAACTGGGTCGGCAACGGTGCCTTTAAGCTCGACGCACACGTCATCAACGAACGTATCACGCTGGTGCGTAACCCGAACTACTGGGACAACGAGCACACCGTGCTGAACAAGGTTACCTACCTGCCAATCAGTTCTGAAGTCAGTGACGTCAACCGTTACTTCTCCGAGAACGGCAGCGACATGACCTATAACAACCTGCCGATCGAGCTGTTCAAAAAGCTGCAGCGTGAAAACGGCAAAGAGCTGCATGTCGATCCTTATCTCTGCACCTACTACTACGAAATCAATAACCAGAAAGCGCCATTTACCGATCCGCGCGTTCGTGCCGCCCTGAAGCTGGGTCTGGACCGTGACATCATGGTGAATAAAGTGCTGGCCCAGGGTCAGAAGCCGGCCTACAGCTTCACACCGCCAGCCACCGACGGTATGGAAATCCTGCCGCCAGACTGGTTCAAGTGGTCACAGGATAAACGTAACGCCGAAGCGAAAAAACTGCTGGCTGAAGCGGGCTACACCGCGGATAAACCGCTGACCTTCAACCTGCTCTACAACACCTCCGATCTGCACAAGAAGCTGGCGATTGCCGCCTCGTCGATCTGGAAGAAAAACATCGGTGTGAATATCAAGCTGGAAAACCAGGAGTGGAAAACCTTCCTGGACACCCGTCATCAGGGTAACTTCGATGTGGCGCGTGCGGCCTGGTGTGCGGACTACAACGAACCGACGTCCTTCCTGAACATCATGCTCTCTAACAGCAGCAGTAACACCTCGCACTATAAGAGCGATGCGTTTGACAAAGTGGTGCGTGACGCGATCAAAGCGCCGGATGCCAAAGGCCGTGCAGCGGACTATCAGCAGGCCGAGCAGATCCTGGATAAAGACAGCACCATCGTACCGGTTTACTACTACGTGAATACGCGTCTGGTGAAACCTTACGTTGGTGGGTATACCGGTAAAGATCCGCTGGATAAAACGCTGTCTAAAGACTTCTACATCATTAAACACTAATAGCGTTCAGGCTATCAGCAGTGGCGGCGCTTCTCGCGCCGCCTTTTTACTATTTTTTATATGTTGTGAAGCAACAGCCTGGTAGGTACGGCAATGTTAAAATTCATCCTGCGTCGCTTGCTTGAAGCGATTCCGACGCTGTTCGTCCTGATTACCATCTCCTTCTTTATGATGCGACTGGCACCCGGCAGCCCCTTTACCGGCGAGCGCACCCTGGCACCGGAAGTGATGGCCAACATTGAGGCGAAATATCACCTCAACGATCCTATCGGTAAGCAATATGTCGATTACCTGGTCCAGCTGGCCCACGGCGATTTCGGCCCATCCTTTAAATACAAAGATTATTCGGTTAACTATCTGGTCGCGCACGCGTTCCCGGTCTCGGCAAAACTGGGTCTGGCCGCGTTCCTGCTGGCGATCGTGCTCGGCGTCACGGCCGGGGTCATCGCCGCGCTGAAACAGAACACTCTGTGGGACTTCGCAGTAATGGGGGTGGCGATGACCGGCGTGGTGATACCCAGCTTTGTGGTCGCGCCGCTGCTGGTCCTGCTGTTCGCGATCAGCCTGAAATGGCTGCCGGGCGGGGGCTGGAATGGCGGGCAGTGGAACTACATGCTGCTGCCGATGGTGGCACTCTCACTGGCCTACATTGCCAGCATTGCCCGTATCACCCGAGGATCGATGATTGAAGTGATGCACTCCAACTTTATCCGCACGGCTCGCGCCAAAGGCTTACCGCTGCGCCGCATTGTGCTGCGTCATGCGCTGAAACCGGCTCTGCTGCCGGTCATCTCCTATATGGGACCCGCCTTTGTCGGCATCATCACCGGTTCGATGGTGATCGAATCGATCTACGGTCTGCCGGGCATCGGTCAGCTGTTTGTTAACGGCGCACTGAACCGCGACTACTCGCTGGTGATGAGCCTGACGATTCTGGTCGGTCTGCTGACCATCCTGTTTAACGCGATTGTTGACGTGCTCTATGCCGTCATCGATCCCAAAATTCGTTACTGATTGCGGAGTTCGCCATGATGTTAAGTAAGAAAAACAGCGAAGCTCTTGATGCGTTCAGTGAGAAGCTTGAAGTAGAAGGGCGCAGTCTCTGGCAGGACGCGCGTCGTCGTTTTATCCATAACCGGGCAGCCCTGATCAGCCTGCTGGTGCTGCTGGTCATTACGCTGTTTGTGATTATCGCGCCGATGGTGGCACAGTTCACCTACGACGATACCGACTGGGCGATGATGTCTTCACCGCCGGATACCACTTCCGGTCACTGGTTCGGCACCGACTCGTCGGGGCGTGACCTGCTGGTGCGTGTGGCCATTGGCGGCCGGATCTCCCTGATGGTCGGCGTCGCCTCCGCCCTGATCGCCGTGGTGGTCGGTACCCTGTATGGATCCATTGCCGGTTACCTGGGCGGCAAAATCGACTCGGCCATGATGCGTGTTCTGGAAATCCTCAACTCCTTCCCGTTCATGTTCTTCGTGATCCTGCTGGTGACCTTCTTTGGTCGTAACATCCTGCTGATCTTTGCCGCCATCGGCATGGTGTCGTGGCTGGATATGGCGCGTATTGTGCGCGGCCAGACGCTGAGCCTGAAGCGCAAAGAGTTTATCGAAGCCGCCCATGTGGGTGGGGTATCGACCTGGAAAATTGTGGTGCGCCATATCGTGCCCAACGTGCTGGGGGTGGTGGTGGTTTACGCCTCACTGCTGGTGCCCAGTATGATCCTGTTTGAATCCTTCCTGAGCTTCCTGGGTCTGGGCACGCAGGAACCCCTGAGCAGCTGGGGCGCACTGCTGAGCGACGGAGCCAACTCTATGGAAGTGTCGCCGTGGCTGTTGCTGTTCCCGGCGGGCTTCCTGGTGGTCACGCTGTTCTGTTTCAACTTTATCGGCGATGGCCTGCGTGATGCCCTCGACCCGAAAGATCGTTAAGGAGTTTCCCGATGACTATTCATGAATTTCAGCCAGCGATGGCGGCCCGCGCGGGAAGCGAACAGCTACTTACGGTCAAAGATTTACGCGTCACCTTTGGCACGCACGATGGTGATGTCACCGCGGTGAACAATCTGAACTTCTCGCTGCGCGCAGGGGAGACGCTGGGCATTGTCGGTGAGTCCGGTTCCGGCAAGTCACAGACCGCCTTTGCCCTGATGGGGCTGCTGGCGAAAAACGGGCGCATTGGCGGTTCTGCGCTGTTCAACGGCAAAGAGATCCTGAATCTGCCGGAAAGCCAGCTTAACCGGCTGCGCGCTGAGCAGATCGCGATGATTTTCCAGGACCCGATGACCTCGCTCAATCCCTATATGCGGGTCGGCGAGCAGCTGATGGAAGTGCTGAAACTGCACAAGGGGATGAGCAGCGCACAGGCTTTCGAAGAGTCGGTGAGAATGCTGGATGCGGTGAAGATGCCGGAAGCGCGCAAGCGAATGAAAATGTATCCGCATGAGTTCTCCGGTGGGATGCGCCAGCGCGTGATGATCGCCATGGCGCTTCTATGCCGTCCAAAGCTGCTGATTGCCGATGAACCGACCACGGCGCTGGATGTGACGGTGCAGGCGCAGATCATGACGCTGCTCAATGATCTCAAGCGCGAGTTCAACACTGCCATCATCATGATCACCCACGATCTCGGCGTGGTGGCGGGGATCTGCGACAAAGTGCTGGTGATGTACGCCGGACGCACCATGGAGTATGGCCGCGCCCGCGATGTCTTTTACCAGCCCGCCCATCCTTATTCGATCGGCCTGCTCAATGCCGTACCACGCCTGGATGCCGAGGGCGAAAGCCTCACGACCATTCCGGGGAATCCACCCAATCTGCTGCGTCTGCCGCAGGGCTGTCCGTTCCAGCCGCGCTGCCCGCACGCGATGGATATCTGCACCCAGTCGCCGCCGCTGGAGCCGTTTGGCGATGGCCGTCTGCGTGCCTGCTTTAAGCCGGTGGAGGAGTTAGTATGAGCACCGTAGCTGAAAAGAAAGTGTTACTGGAAATCGCCGACCTGAAGGTGCATTTCGACATCAAAGATGGCAAGCAGTGGTTCTGGCAGCCTTCAAAAACCCTGAAAGCGGTGGACGGGGTCAGCCTGCGTCTCTATGAAGGGGAAACCCTGGGCGTGGTGGGCGAGTCCGGCTGCGGCAAATCGACGCTGGCACGCGCCATTATCGGGCTGGTCAAAGCCACAGAAGGGCGTGTCGCCTGGTTAGGCCGCGATCTGCTCGGTCAGAGCGAAGAGGAGTGGCGCAAGGCGCGCAGCGACATTCAGATGATCTTCCAGGACCCGCTGGCCTCTCTGAATCCGCGTATGACTATCGGCGATATCATCGCCGAGCCGCTGCGCACCTATCATCCGAAGATGGCGCGTCAGGAAGTGAAAGACCGCGTCAAAAATATGATGATGAAGGTGGGCCTGCTGCCGAACCTGATTAACCGCTATCCGCATGAGTTTTCGGGCGGCCAGTGCCAGCGTATCGGCATCGCCCGTGCGCTGATTCTGGAGCCAAAGCTCATTATCTGTGATGAGCCGGTTTCGGCGCTCGACGTGTCGATTCAGGCGCAGGTAGTGAATCTGCTGCAGCAGCTGCAGCGTGAAATGGGACTGTCACTGATCTTCATCGCGCACGATCTGGCCGTGGTGAAACATATCTCTGATCGCGTACTGGTAATGTATCTGGGACATGCGGTGGAGCTGGGCACCTACAGCGAGGTCTATGGCAATCCGCAGCACCCTTACACCCGGGCGCTGATGTCTGCCGTGCCGATTCCCGATCCCGATCTGGAGAAGAACAAGCAGATTCAGCTACTGGAAGGGGAGCTGCCGTCGCCGATCAATCCGCCGTCAGGCTGTGTGTTCCGCACCCGCTGTCCGATTGCCGGACCGGAGTGTGCGAAAACCCGTCCGCTGCTGGAAGGCAGCTTCCACCATGCGGTCTCCTGTCTCAAGGTCGACCCGCTCTGAAGCAAAATGCCGGGCAATTGCCCGGCGTTTTCTGTTGTGGGATGCTGCGCGACGACGACATTCACGTCACCGCGCATCGGCGGTCTATTCACGCCACAGGATATGACACAGCTTGTGATCTTTTTCACGGCACAGCAGCACGCGCGCAAAGACGTCGGTGATCGGCTCACCGTCCGCTTCACCCAGCCCAATCACTACCTCGGCGAAAAAGTCAGGGTTCAGATCGAAATCAACATGATCTTTCCAGTCTTCAGACGGGTCGAACAGCTCTGCGCCACCGCGCTCCTCAAACTGCAGATTGAAGAGAATGATGTCTGCCGGATCGAGATTGTCACCTGCCAGTTCGAGAAAAATATCGTAGGCCTGTTCCAGCGTTTCATCTTCGGTAAGGCGATTATTTAAATCCATAGTCTGTCCTGTCTGCCTGCGGCCATTTACACAATCTGGCTCGTTTTACAGTAAAGGGCTGAAGAAGTAAAACAGTCGTTCAACAATGCGCTGCCACCAGGCACGTTTTGCCCAGCGCTTACCCTCCAGCAGGCGCGACCGCGCGATATAGTCATCCTGTACGCAGGCCAGGTCACTGCCGAAGCCCGCATCATCCACCACCAGCGTCACCTCGAAATTAAGCCATAAACTGCGCATATCGAGATTCACGGTGCCGACCAGGCTCAGCTGTCCGTCCACCAGCACGCTCTTGGTATGCAGCAGGCCATCTTCAAACTGGTAAATCTTCACGCCCGCCTCCAGCAATTCACTGAAGAAGGCGCGGCTGGCCCAGCCGACCAGCAGCGAGTCATTGTGACGCGGCAGGATCAGGCTGACGCTGACGCCACGCTGCGCCGCCGTGCAGATCGCATGCAGCAGGTCGTCGCTGGGCACAAAGTAGGGGGTCGTCATGATCAGCTGCTCACGTGCCGAATAGACGGCGGTCAGCAGGGCCTGATGGATCATATCTTCCGGAAAACCGGGACCGGAGGCGATCACCTGCACGGTATGGCCGCTCTCCTGTTCAAACGGCATGATGTTGCGATCGGGCGGGGGCGGCAGAATGCGCTTACCGGTTTCGATTTCCCAGTCGCAGCTGAAAACGATCCCCATCGCGGTCGCGACCGGGCCTTCCATACGCGCCATCAGATCAATCCACTGACCCACACCGGCACTCTGTTTAAAGAAGCGGGGGTCGACCAGATTCATACTGCCGGTGTAGGCGATATAGTTATCAATAAGCACGATTTTACGATGCTGGCGCAGATCCATCCGCCGCAGAAAGACGCGCAGCAGGCTCACCTGTAACGCTTCCACTACGTCAATGCCGGCGTTGCGCATCATGCCCGCCCAGGGGCTGCGGAAAAAGTTTACGCTGCCCGCTGAGTCCAGCAGCAGACGGCAGTGGACGCCACGGCGCGACGCCGCCATCAGCGATTCGGCAACTTCATCAGCCAGACCACCGGGGTGCCAGATATAAAACACCATCTCGATATTATGGCGGGCCAGCTGGATGTCACGAATCAGTGCCTGCATCACATCATCGGCGCTGGTTAACAGTTGCAGCTGGTTTCCCTTTACCCCGGCAATGCCCTGACGATGGTAGCAAAGCTCAAATAACGAGCGCGCGACGTCGCTGTGTTCCGTCGCGAAAATCTCGCGGCACTGCTTCAGATCGTTCAGCCAGCGGGCCGTTGACGGCCACATGGTGCGGGCGCGCTCCGCGCGACGTTTACCCAGGTGCAGTTCGCCAAAGGAGAGATAAGCGATAATGCCGACCAGCGGCAGAATATAGATAACCAGCAGCCAGGCCATCGCCGACGTGACAGCCCGGCGTTTTATCAGGATGCGCAGTGTGACACCGGCAATCAGCAGCCAGTAACCAAACAGCAGCAACCAGCTGATCAGCGTATAAAAAGTGGTCATAAAGTGGACATCCCGTTCGCGCTTCCGTCTGGCAAGTTTACGTGCAGATGACGGCTAACGAAACCTTTATCCCTGACGAGAATAATGAGAGAACAGATTGGGTATTGTCGCAGAGATCTCTATAATGCGGCGGCGTAGACGATGGCAGAGAGGAAGTGATGAAACGAAGCAGAAATGAAGTGGCACGCTGGAGAATGTTACGACAGGTTCACCGTCGCCGTTCACGCTGGCTGGAAGGGCAGTCACGCCGTTATAAACGCATCCATTGTATCCGCCACAAGCTGGCGCAGCAGCAGCGCCGATCGATTCTGTTCATCACGCAGATGGTTTAATCCCGCACCTCTTCAGCCCGCCCTGTAAGCCGATACCCTGTGAGGCAGCAGGCGGGCTGCGCATTGGCCGGGGCACTCTCAGGCTTCAAAAAAGCCCTGCTCGGCCAGTAACCGGCGTGCCTGAGCCTGCTCCTGAGGCGACGCTCCCCGATCGTTGACCTCGAGCATCAGACAGGGCATTGCGCTGCCCAGCGCCGCTGGCCGGCGATAACCTTCCCGATCGTACCATTCGTAACTCCACCGGCCTGATTTGCGCTGATAGTAGATCGTCAGCCAGGCAGAGCAGTTCGCCGGATAACCACTTAATACTTCTATTTTAGGATCGGCCAGCGCGGCAAGCCGGGATAAAAGCGTGTCAGCCAGAGTGAGAACCGGAACAGGATAGGTTTTATTCATAGTGAGCTCGCGACAGTGCGGTGCATCCATTCAGAGGTGTAAATCACGAATAGTAAATGTAGACAGAGGTAACAGATAAATCCTCTCGCCGGTCAAAAAAAGCCGTAAGTTAAAAGGATCAGGCGGAAAAGGGGCGGGTCTGAGGAGGCTGACAGGGGATGTGTACAAAGCGAGAAGAAACTTGTACAACTTTACATTGTTTTAAGTCTATGTATTAAATGAACTTAATGAAAAATGTCGCGCTTTGGGTGATTTTTCGCGCTAAATACCTGTACAGGAGGGGCGTTTTTGTATAACTTTACCGCATCGCTTAGTAACTTTAACGACGCCTTTAAGGGACAATCATGCAGACTAACGTACATATTCCCGCTTCAGTTTCAGACATTACCGCCTATCTGCACAGTGCTGCACAGCCTTCACAGCAGGCGATCCTGGGGTCGGTTGTCACGGAAATTATTCGTTCCGGTCGCAGCCTGAACCGCAAAGCGATCTGCTCAAAACTGATTAGCCGCCTGCAGCATGTTACCAGCCCGGAAGAAGAACAGCACTATCACGCGCTGATTGGTCTGATTCTGGATCGCGGCTGATATAAAGATAACAGAGTATGAAGAACAGGACAGTCATTCAGCTGTCCTGTTCTTTAATGCCTTTTACCCTGTCGGCCGTTTATGGTCAGCCGGGATGAAGCGGCTTCGTCATCATCAGCGTGACATTTACCAGCTGCAACGCTGCTGCCAGCACAATCAGCATCACGATCGTCTGTTTCTTTCTGCGCCAGCCCTGCGTCCGCCAGAGATAAATAGCCCTGCCAAGCAGTAAAGCGATGACCAGCAGCAGCGCCAGAATAACAATCTGCATATTCCCTCTCTCTACGAAAAAAAAATGGCTTCTGCGCCAGGCACAGAAGCCATTTTTAATACTCAGATGCAATCAGAAGACGCGTTTGAACGGCTTAACCGCGACCTGACTGTAGACGCCCGCCGCAATATAGGGATCATCCTGCGCCCAGGATTGCGCCGCTTCCAGCGACGGGAACTCCGCAATGACGGTGGAACCGGTAAAGCCCGCCACGCCGGGATCGTTACTGTCCACGGCAGGCATCGGGCCAGCGATAATCAGGCGTCCCTCTTCGTGAAGCAGTTTGAGCCGTGCCAGATGGGCAGGGCGCACGGCGTTACGCTTTTCCAGTGAATCTGCAGTATCTTCTGCATAAATGACGTAAAGCACTCAGGAACTCCCATTAACCAGAATTTTGCACACGTTAAGGGATTGCCCTTCAGAGTGCAAACGAAAACTCCGGCGGCTGGAAGGCGCAGCATAAAGGGCTAAATGCGCTTTTCTGATGGCGTGAGGGCGGGAGTTATTGAAACTGATTGCTATTTGCATTTAAAATCGCTGCTTCATTCAATCACTGCGACTGTTATGACCACGCTGACTATGCCCTTACCCAAACGCACGCCACTCTCCATGTTGCTGTCTGTTGTTCTGCATGGGGCCGTCATTGCCGGAATTCTGTATGCGTCATTCCAGCAGGTGACGGAAGTGCCAAAGGCCTCTCAGCCCATCAGCGTCACCATGGTTGCCCCGGAAGTTCAGCCCGAGCCTGCTCCGGCTGTTGTGCAGCCGCCTGCACCAGAGCCTGAGCCGCAGCCAGAACCTCAGCCAGAACCGGAACCTCAGCCGGCGCCGGAACCGCCGAAAGCGGAACCGGTGCCGATACCAAAACCTGAGCCGAAGCCCAAACCAAAACCCAAACCTAAAACCGAGCACAAGCGGGAGAAACCTGTACGCGACGTGAAGCCGCGTCAGGAGAGTAAACCGCAGGATAATCCGTTCCGGCAGGAGGCGCCGGCGACCCAGACCCGCCCAGCCACTGCGCCAAAAGCGACTCCGTCACCGACAGCATCGGTATCAACCGGCCCGAAAGCGCTGAGCGTCAGTAAGCCAGGCTATCCTCAGCGCGCTTATGCGCTGCGGGTTGAAGGGCGCGTGCGGGTGAAGTTTGACGTGGACAGTGACGGTCGGGTAGAGAACATTCAGATCCTCTCTGCGGAACCGCGCAATATGTTTGAGCGCGACGTAAAGCAGGCGATGAAAAAGTGGCGTTACCAGAGCGGTCGCCCGGGTCAGGGACTCACAATGAATATCGTCTTTAAGCTTAAAGGCGGGGCCAGCATAGAGTAAGAGGCCGGGTCAGGCGGAGATGCCTGACCCGTTTTTTATTCGCCGGGCTGCTGATTGGCGCGGCCGGCTGGCAGCGGACGGGAATTGCCCGCACTGTCCACGGCCACATAGATAAAGACCGCTTCGGTGGCACAATAAGTCTGTCCAATCGGCTCAGACGACACTTTCTTGATCCACACCTCGACGTTAATGGTCATCGAACTGTTGCCGGTCCGGATACAGCGCGCATGACAGCTCACGACATCCCCTACCGCCACCGGCTTCAGAAATGACATGCCGTCGACGCGTACCGTTACCACGCGGCCTTCCGCGATCTCTTTAGCCAGAATCGCGCCGCCCATATCCATCTGTGACATCAGCCAGCCACCAAAGATATCGCCGTTAGCGTTGGTGTCTGCCGGCATGGCGAGCGTACGCAGCACCATTTCACCTTGCGGTAATTTATGTTTTTCGCCCATTGCTTCCCGTTCTTATGCAGATGAATGCTGAAAAAAAGCCCGGCGAACCGGGCGGATGATTATTTTTGTTCCTGCTGCGGCATCTGTCGCCAGATATAGAGCCCGCTAAGCAGGGTAAACAGTAAGGTCAGACCGGTGAGACCAAACACTTTAAAGTTAACCCAAAACGCCTGGGATAACCAAAAGGCGACGTAGATGTTCACCAGGCCGCAAATCAGAAAGAAGAGTGCCCAGGCAACGTTCAGACGACGCCAGACCGCGTCCGGCAGCTGAAGCTCTTTACCCAGCATGCTCTGGATCAGCGGCTGCTTCATAAACCACTGGCTGTAGAGCAGGGCGAGCGCGAACAGGCTGTAGATGACCGTCACTTTCCACTTAATAAACTCATCGTTGTGGAACACCAGCGTCAGGGTGCCAAAGACCGCGACCAGCACAAAGGTGAAAATGGTCATCTTTTCCAGTCTGCGATAGAGCACCCAGCTGACGACCAGCGCCAGACCGGTCGCGACAATCAGTGCGCCCGAGGCGACAAAGATGTCATAGAGCTTATAGAAGATGAAAAAGACTACCAGGGGGAGAAAGTCGAGTAACTGCTTCATAGTGATTCCCGTCAGGGTTGCATGCCAGTGCGCCCGCAGGCGCACCGTCCGTCAACGTAACAGCATATAGAGCCGATAGAGATAGATGATCAACAGGGCTGAAACCAGATTGCCGGCCGCGGTAAAAATGACCGACGAAACATTCAGCGGCAGCACGGTCAGCGAAGCGAAAAAGAGCATCACGACCACTTTCGCCAGCAGCCAGAGCAGGATGGCGGGGGCGATCAGCTTCACGTTCTTCCAGGCCATGCGCATGCTGGCGCGCATGGCGGCAAACACGCCCATCTTCTCACTGGCAAGCATCACCGGCGCCAGTGACAGCAGGATCGTCAGCAGAATACCGGGGACCACCAGCACCATAAAGCCAAGCTGGGCCACCAGCGTCATCAGAAAGGTCAGCAGCAGCAGTCTGGGCAGCAGCGGCGCAGAAGACCCGATAGCCCGCAAAGCGCTGACCCGCTGACCGGAAGAGACCATCGGAATCAGGCAGAGCATGCCGCCCAGCAGCAGCGTGTTACCCAACAGCGCAGCGAAGGTGCTGGCAGCCGAAGCCCGCAGCAGAACCTGCTGCTGTTCCGGCGACATGCTCTGCACTATCTCAAACAACGATCTGGCACTGTCGTCACCCTGCTGCAGAATGGCCATCTCATCGACACCAGGCGTCAGCACATGCACCAGCATGACAGTGATAAAAGCGGTCAGCAGCGACAGCAGCAGCAGGGTAGCCAGCTGATGTCGCGCAAAATTTCCAGTGTCACGGTATAACGAGCTTGCCGTGATAGACATGTACACTCCTTGGAGGAACCGGGTTAATTAATCCGGCGATTGTACATGTTCTGGCAGCTCACGGGCACCCGCTGTGGCATAACTTTCTGTCACGACAGGTAAAGATGGCGAAAAAAGCGGGGGAAGGCCATAGCGGGCGCGGGCCCGATCGCAGGCTTCGTTATGAATGCCGCCTTCTCCTGACAGCGAGAACTCCCGACAGGGAGTGGGACGCTGCTCATAGATACCGCATGAAACGCATCCGCCGATCTCTCCCTGCAGGGCGACACAGCGCGGGGTGCGATCGTTGGTGCCCCGCATGTTACGCATGAGCAGGCTGAGCGGCTCGGTCAGGTCGGTCGGCACCAGACCGCCCGCATCGTCGGCTTCCGCCCAGTAAAATGAGACGCGAAAATGGGCGCAGCAGGCGCCACAGCTGATACAAGGATTTAATGTGTCACTCATTTGATCACCCGCCCCTCCCGAGGCATCGAACCAAAATCAACCAGGAAGAGAAGCAAAATAGGGCCGCCGGAATTTTTCAGCAAGGGGAATTTGCGGGTGCCGAAGCGTGCCGAAATTGATCTAAATCAATTCATTGTTTTTTAAGCAATTTATCTGAAGCGTTCAGAGTGCAATTTCCTGTAAATCGCGTTAAATAACTGCCAGCAAAAAAATGATAACCCCCCGCGACATCAACATTAAGCAAAGGAGTGATAATGAAACTGGCAAAATGCGCGATGCTGCTGGCGCTGGCTTTACCCCAGCTGGCGATGGCCCACGAAGCAGGCGACTTCTTTATGCGTGCCGGCAGTGCAACCGTACGCCCCACCGAAGGCTCCGATAATGTGTTAGGCATGGGGGAGTTCAGCGCCTCCAACGACACGCAGCTCGGCCTGACCTTTACCTATATGGCAACGGACAATATCGGGGTGGAACTTCTCGCCGCCACGCCGTTCCGTCACAAAGTGGGTCTTGGCCCGACCGGTACGCTGGCTACCGTGCGCCAGTTACCGCCGACGCTGATGGCGCAGTACTACTTCTTCGACAGCAAAAGCAAAGCCCGTCCCTACGTGGGCGTGGGCGTCAACTACACCACCTTCTATGATGCCGATTTCAACCAGACCGGTCGCGATGCAGGCCTGACCGATCTCAGCGTCAAGGATTCGTGGGGCGTGGCGGGTCAGGTCGGCCTGGATTATCAGATCAACCGCGACTGGATGCTGAATGCGTCGGTGTGGTACATGGATATCGACACGGAAGTGAAGTTTAAAGCGGGAGGCGAGCAGCAGAACATCAATATGCGCATCGATCCGTGGGTCTTCTTCTTCGGGGCAGGTTACCGCTTCTGATGAGAAAAAGGCCGCTGATTCAGCGGCCTTTTTTGTGTCTGTGTAACGTTATTTAATCTGCATGTTGTTCACGACAGATTTCACGCCCGGTACGCTGCGCGTCACCTGAACAGCACGATTAGCCATTTGTGGCGATGACACAAAACCGCTCAGCTGAACTTTACCCTTAAAGGTTTCTACGTTGATTTCAGTCGATTTCAGCGAGTCATCCTTCAGCAGTTCACCTTTCACTTTCGTGGTTACAACGGTGTCATCGATGTAGCCACCGGTTCCCTCTTTGGTTGCGGTTGGCGCACAGGCGCTCAGTGTCAGCGCAACCACACCCGCCAGTAAAGCACCTGTCAGCAGTTTAACGAATTTCATTGCTTTCTCTCCCTGTCACAAAATGGATGCGACGTTACCGTAACGGCGCTTTGTCATTGTGGTGCAGATTCTGAAAAAAGGGCAAATGGCGGAATGAAAAAAAAGGAAACAAATCATGCCTTATCGCGTGATAAGGCATGCTGACAGGATTAACGACTGGCGGCTTTCAGGCGACTGACAAAGTTCTTCAGTTCGCTCAGCATCACGTCCGGTTCAGCGTGATGCTTCTCAATGATCCTGACAATGGCGGAACCGGAGATGGCTCCGGCGGCACCGGCGGCAATCGCTTCCTTCACCTGCTCAGGTTCTGAGATACCAAAGCCCTGCAGTGGCGGAGCCGCATGGTATTCGCGCAGCTTGTCGATCAGGTGCTGTAGCGGCAGGCTGGCACGGTTTTCAGCCCCGGTCACCCCGGCACGTGACAACAGGTAGGTGTAGCCCCGGCCGTGCGACGCGATCTCACGCAGCAGCGTATCGCTGGCATTAGGTGGACAGATAAAGATAGGGGCCACGCCGTGACGCATCGCCGCCTGGCGGAACGGCGCCGACTCTTCAACCGGCACATCGGCGACCAGAACCGAATCGACACCGGCTTCGGCACAGCGTGCATAGAACGCATCCACGCCGTTGGTGAAGACCAGGTTGGCATACATCAGCAGGCCAATCGGCAGGTCAGGATATTTACGGCGGATTGTCGCCAGCATTTCAAAGCACTGGCTGGTGGTGGTGCCTGCGGCGAACGCACGTAAGGTCGCATTCTGAATGGTCGGGCCATCCGCCAGCGGGTCGGAGAAAGGAATGCCCAGCTCCAGCGCGTCCGCACCGCCTTCAACCAGCGCGTCAATCACGCGCAGGGAGAGCTCAGGTGAGGGGTCGCCCAGCGTGACGAACGGGACGAAAGCGCCTTCGTTGCTGGCTGACAGGCGCGAAAACAGTTGATTATAACGTTCCATCAGATTTCTCCCTGCGCAGTCAGAATGTCGTGAACGGTGAAAATATCTTTATCGCCGCGGCCGGAAAGGTTAACCACAAGCAGCTGCTCTTTCTCCGGCTCCTCCTGAATCATCTTCAGGGCGTGCGCCAGGGCGTGAGAGGATTCCAGCGCCGGAATAATCCCTTCCGCCCGGCAGAGCTGTTTGAAGGCAGCCAGCGCTTCGTTATCGGTAACCGAGACGTAATCCGCCCGACCCGTGCTGTTCAGGTGCGCATGCTGAGGCCCGACCGACGGGAAGTCGAGACCGGCAGAGATGGAGTAGGACTCTTCAATCTGGCCGTCTTCCGTCTGCATCATCGGCGCTTTCATGCCGAAGTAGATACCGACGCGACCATGCTTCAGCGGTGCGCCATGCTCGCCGGTTTCGATGCCGTGACCCGCAGGCTCAACGCCGATCAGCTTCACGCTGGTTTCTTCGATAAAGTCAGCAAACATGCCGATAGCGTTGGAGCCCCCGCCCACGCAGGCGAGAATTGCGTCGGGCAGGCGATCCTCTCTTTCCAGAATCTGTTTTTTCGTCTCTTCGCCGATCATGCGCTGGAACTCACGCACGATAGTCGGGAAGGGGTGCGGACCCGCGGCGGTGCCGAGCATGTAGTGCGCCGTTTCATAGCTGCCAGACCAGTCGCGAAGCGCCTCGTTACAGGCATCTTTCAGCGTGGCAGAGCCGCTGTGAACCGGGATCACCTCTGCGCCCATCAGTCGCATACGGAAGACGTTAGGCGACTGACGCTCCACATCTTTCGCGCCCATGTAGATACGGCATTTCATGCCCAGCAGCGCACAGGCCAGCGCCGAAGCCACACCATGCTGACCGGCGCCGGTCTCGGCGATAATTTCATTTTTACCCATGCGCTTAGCCAGCAGTGCCTGACCCAGCACCTGGTTAGTTTTGTGCGCACCGCCGTGCAGCAGATCTTCACGCTTAAGGTAGAGGCGCGTTTTTGTGCCTTTGGTCAGGTTTTTGCACAGCGTCAGCGCGGTCGGACGACCCGCATAGTTCTTCAGCAGTTCGGTAAACTCTTCCTGGAAGGCAGGATCTTTCTGCGCGTCAACAAACGCCTCTTCGAGCTGGCGCAGGGCAGGCATCAGGATCTGCGGAACATACATTCCGCCAAATTCGCCAAAGTAGGGATTCAGTAACGTCATCTTTTCTCTTCCTTTCTCAGGCCCGCTGTCGGGCAGGCCAGGCAAATCAGTACGCGCGCAGTGTCTGGAACACGGCGGCAATTTTACGGGCATCTTTGATGCCGGGCGCGCTTTCCACGCCAGAGTTGAAGTCAAGCCCGGCACAGCCCAGCTGCGCGGCTTCAACACAGTTGTCCGCACCGAGGCCACCGGCCAGCAGTACATTATTCAGCGTCTGACCCTGCAACAGGGACCAGTCGAAACGCTGACCGGTACCACCGTTACCATTGTCAAACACATAACGGTCAACGTGTGGCCAGTCGCGCGCCGGGAGATGGCCTTCGATGCGCAGTGCCTTCCAGATCTGCACGGTGCCAGGCAGGGCGGCGCGCAGTTCAGCGACAAACGCCGGCGTTTCATCGCCATGCAGCTGAACCGCAGAGAGAGAAAGGGCGCTGACCTGCGTGACAATGTCACTCACGCTGGCGTTGCGGAACACGCCAACGTAACGCAGCGGCGCCGCGGCGATCACGCTCTGCGCCGTGGCGGTATCAATCTGACGCGGCGATCCTTCTGCAAAGATCAGACCACCAAAGAGTGCACCCGCTTCATAGGCGGCACGCGCATCTTCGGCACGGGTCAGTCCGCACACTTTGTTGCTGCCCAGGGTAACCCGACGCACCGCGGCTGTCAGGTCTGTCTCTTCCATCAGGGAGGAGCCGATCAGGAAACCATTGGCGAAGTGGCTCAGCTCGCGAATGTCCGCATAGCTGTTGATACCCGATTCACTGATCACCGTCACGCCATGCGACAGGCGAGGCGCCAGCTGGCGGGTGCGGTTAAGATCGATAGAGAGGTCGCGCAGATCGCGGTTGTTGATGCCCACCACTTTCGCCTGCAGGGCGATAGCCCGCTCCAGCTCCTCTTCATTACTGACCTCAGTCAGAATGCCCATCTTCAGGCTGTGTGCCACCGCGGCCAGCTGACGATACTGCTCATCATCCAGAACCGACAGCATCAGCAGAATCGCATCCGCCTGATAGTAACGCGCCAGATAGATCTGGTAAGGATCGATAATAAAATCTTTGCACAGCACCGGCTGCGTGATGGCTGCGCTGACAATCGGCAGGAAAGCGAAGTCACCCTGAAAATATTTTTCATCGGTCAGCACAGAGACCGCTGACGCATAGTGGCGGTAGACCCCGGCAATCGCGGCCGGATCGAAGTCCTCGCGAATCACGCCTTTCGACGGAGAGGCCTTTTTACACTCCAGGATAAACGCGGTTCTGGCCCCCTGCAGCGCGTCGTAAAAATGACGGCTGGAAGGCTCAATGCTGTTCTGAAAGGTGGAGAGAGGCTGCTGCTGCTGACGGGCTTCAACCCAGATCGCTTTGTCCTGAACAATTTTTTCTAACACGGTGCCTTTCATGATTACCCTCTTGCTGCCAGTGCGACAACGCGCTCATAAGCCTGTCCGCTGCGGATGGCGTTAAGCGCCTGCTGTGCGTTTTCACGCAGGTCTTCCTGACCAAATACTTTAAGCAACATCGCCACGTTAACGGCGACAGCTTCCTCATGAGCCTGCTGGCCATTACCCTGGAGTAAAGCTGTCAGAATGTCACGGTTTTCTTCCGGGGTGCCGCCTGCCAGCGCCTCTTTCGGGTGGAAGCCAAAGCCAAAGTCTTCGGGTGAGAGCTGATAACGGGTGATTTCCCCCTCGCGCAGCTCGGCGACGTGTGTCACATCGTGCAGGGCCACCTCATCCATGCCGCCGCCGTGGACCACGGCTGCACGCTGGTAGCCCAGCACTTTCAGGGTCTGAGCAATCGGCATCACCAGTTCCGGGCTGTAAACACCAATCACCGCCAGCGGGGGACGCGCCGGGTTGATCAGCGGACCCAGCACATTGAACAGCGTGCGGGTCTTCAGCTGCTGACGTACCGGCATCGCGTGGCGGAATCCGGTGTGATACTGCGGCGCAAACAGAAAGCAGACGTTAAGATCGTCCAGCGCCTTGCGCGCCCGGTCAGCAGGCATATCCAGATTGATGCCAAAGGCCGCCAGCAGGTCGGAGGAGCCCGATTTGCTGGAGACGCTGCGGTTGCCGTGCTTCGCCACCTTCAGACCGCAGGTCGCCGCGACCAGGGCGCTGGCAGTGGAGATATTGATGCTGTTGCTGCCGTCGCCGCCGGTGCCCACGATGTCGGCAAAGGTATAATCCGGACGCGGGAAGGGGCGGGCATCTTCCAGCAGCGCGGTCGCCGCCCCGGCAATCTCTTCCGGCGTTTCGCCCCGCACCTTCATGGCGATTAAGGCGGCGGCGAGCTGCGTCGGTTCCAGCTGGCCGGTGATAATGGCGCTGAACAGCTGATGACTCTCAGCCTGATTCAGCGTCTGCGCCTGGTAAAGTTTTTCCAGTGTCTGTTGCATAGTCATTCTCCCTGTTACTTCGCCAGCGCCCAGGCCAGCGTCTGCTCAAGCAGACGCGCACCCTGAGAAGTCAGAATGGATTCAGGATGGAACTGGAACCCGCACACCCGGTCGGTCTCATGACGCACCGCCATCACCATCCCGTTGAAACTGGCGTTGACCGTCAGCTCATCCGGCGTGTTGCTGCCCACCAGTGAGTGGTAGCGCGCCACCGGCAGCGGATTGCTCAGGCCGGCAAACATTGCCTCACCGTCGTGGTCAATAGAGGAGGCTTTGCCGTGCAGGATCTCACCGGCCTGACCCACGTGGCCGCCGTAGGCTTCAACGATCGCCTGATGCCCCAGGCAGATGCCGATAATCGGCAACCGTCCCCGCAGTACCCGCAGTAACTCCGGCATACAACCGGCATCTTTTGGCGCGCCGGGGCCGGGCGAGAGCATCAGCACCGGGTCTTCCATCCGCTGCAGCTGCTCAATTAAGAGCTCCGCAGGCAGGTTGTTTCGATAGATCACCACGTTGTGACCAAACGTCCGCAGCTGATCAACCAGGTTATAGGTAAATGAATCGATGTTATCGAGCAGCAGAATATCGGCCATCAGAAGATCTCCTTGCAGTGATGGGCAGTCGCGATAGCGCGCAGAACGGCGCGGGCTTTGTTGCGGCTCTCATCCGCTTCAGCCTGCGGATTGGAGTCCAGCACCACACCGGCACCCGCCTGGACGGTGGCCACGCCTTCTTCAACGTAGGCCGAACGGATCACGATGCAGGTATCGAGATCGCCGTGAGCCGTGAAGTAGCCCACCGCACCGCCGTAGCTGCCGCGGCGGGTGCGTTCCGCCCCGGCTATCAGCTGCATGGCACGCACCTTCGGCGCACCGCTCAGGGTGCCCATGTTCATACAGGCGCGATAGGCATGCAGCACGTCAAGGTCGTTACGCAGCGTGCCCACAACGCGGGAGACCAGATGCATGACGAAGGAGTAACGGTCTACTTTGGTCAGGTCTGCCACGTAACGGCTGCCCGGCACGCAGATACGCGCCAGATCGTTGCGCGCCAGATCCACCAGCATCAGGTGTTCCGCCAGCTCTTTATGGTCGGTTCGCATCTCCAGCTCAATACGGCTGTCGAGATCGCGATCCAGCGAGCCATCCGCATGGCGGCCACGCGGGCGGGTACCGGCAATCGGGTAGATCTCAATCTGACGCGAGATGGCGTCATACTTCAGTGAACTCTCCGGCGAGGCACCAAACAGCGAGAAATCCTGATCCTGCATAAAGAACATGTAGGGGCTGGGATTGCTGTTCTTCAGCGTGTCATACGCCGCCAGCGGCGAAGGGCATGGCAGCGAGAAACGGCGTGAAGGGACGACCTGGAAAATTTCGCCGATGCGAATCGCCTGCTGCATGCTGCGCACCACGTCGCAATACTCTTCATCACTCTGGCTGGTGGTCAGCGTCATCTGCTCCACCTTTTGTACCGGCAGTACAGGTGCGGGCTGAAGCATCTGGCCATGCAGCTGCTCAATGCGGCGCTGCAGGCGCTGGAATTCGCTGGTGGACGGACAGAACAGGCTGGCCTGCAGACGTGCGCTGCGGCTCTGGTGATCGATCACCAGTAAGGTCTCGGCCAGGTAGAAGCAGTAGTCGGGGCAGCGCTGCTGATTATCCAGCGCTGGCAGGGTTTCAAAACCGGCAACCAGATCATAAGCAAACAGACCGCCCAGCAGCACCGCTTCCCGTTCGTCGGCAGGGGCGTTAACCAGTTGCGGAATCAGACGCAGCGCGTCAAACACCGACAGGGCCTTGAGGCGGGAATCTTCGTCCTGCTGCTGATCGCTGCTCTGTGGGAAGGTCAGAACACGGCCATCGGGACGCACCTGATTCATCACTGACGCGGGCAGGGCTTCATCCAGCAGCGGCAGCAGGGCGCGGCCATTTTCTGACAACGCCTGCACGGTGACTTCGCTGCCCAGTGCGCTGACGCGCAGCGCACTGTCGACGATCAGCAGGCTTTTCAGGTTGCGTTTGCTGTCGATATCAGCGGATTCGAGCAGCAGGGTTGCCGGACGTGCGCCGCACAGCTGGTGAAACACTGCGGCCGGATCTTCGCGGTAGGGCGCGGTGCCGGTAATCAACTTCACTGTAGGTTTCGCATTTGGCATGATGATTTCTCTGAATTTCGCTCAAAAAAAAGCCCGCTCGGTGGCGGGCTCAGGTATCTGCACAGCGTTTACGCAAAATGTGCACGACCGTGTCGCCCGGTTTCGGGAACATCGCGCCAGCCATGTAAATGCGTAATTGTAATCGCCATGATGAAATACCCGTTACGTGTGAACTTGTGTACTAGTTAACGGGTTCGGGGCGGAAATGTCAATACACTTTTTCACTGAGCGTTAAAATCGTTATCATGCTGGCCGGTTTAGTTTCAGCAGGAGTTCTCTTGAGCGATATCGCCCGTTTCCCGGTTTATGATCTACACAGCCACACGCGCGCCTCCGATGGTTTACTGACGCCCGCCGTGCTGGTGCAGCGCGCGGTAGAGATGCGGGTTGGCGTTCTGGCGATCACCGATCACGACAGCGTGGACGGGGTGAGCGAGGCGCAGCAGACCGCCCGTGACCAGGATCTGCCGATAAAAGTGCTGGCCGGTGCTGAGATTTCTACCCTGTGGGAGAATCATGAGATCCATATCGTGGGGCTGAACATCGATATCCATCATCCGGCGATGGTGACCTTTCTGGCGGGGCAACTGGCCTGCCGGCAGCGGCGCGCGGAAGAGATCGGTGAGCGGCTGGCGAAGGCACGTATTCCCGACGCACTGGCGGGGGCGACCCGACTGGCCGGGGGCGGCATCATTACCCGCGGACACTTTGCCCGCTTCCTGATAGAGCAGGGCAAAGCCGGTGACATGGCCCAGGTTTTCAAAAATTACCTGGCGCGAGGCAAAACCGGCTACGTGCCGCCACAATGGTGTACAATTAAACAAGCCATTGATGCGATTCATCATTCTGGTGGTTGCGCCGTGCTGGCTCATCCGGGCCGGTATGGTTTATCGGCGAAGTGGCTGAAACGGCTGATCGCCCACTTCCGTGAAGCGGGGGGCGATGCCATGGAAGTGGCACAGTGCCAGCAGCCACCTAATGAGCGCACGCAACTGGCGCAGTACGCCAGAGAGAATGACCTGGCCGCATCGCAAGGTTCAGATTTTCATCAACCCTGCCCGTGGATTGAGCTGGGCCGCAAACTCTGGCTGCCCGGCGACGTTGAGCCGGTCTGGGAACGCTTTCCGGACCTCGCTCCCGCAGTGGCAATCACGGAAAGGTGACACGAGGTTTCTATGAGTCAACTGTTTCATATTCATCCGGATAATCCGCAGCCGCGCCTGATCAACCAGGCGGTCGACTACCTGAACAAAGGCAGCGTTATCGTCTATCCCACCGATTCCGGCTATGCGCTGGGATGCCGGCTGGAAGAGAAGGGCGCGATGGAGCGTATCTGCCGTATCCGTCAGCTTGATGGACACCACAATTTCACCCTGATGTGCCGCGACCTCTCCGAGCTGTCGGTCTATTCTCAGGTGGGAAACTCGGCCTTTCGCCTGCTGAAAAACAACACGCCAGGTAACTACACCTTTATTCTCAAAGCGACCAAAGAAGTGCCGCGCCGTCTGATGAACGAAAAGCGTAAGACCATCGGTCTGCGTGTGCCGTCCAATCCGGTGGCGCTGGCGCTGCTGGAAGCCCTGAATCAGCCGATGATGTCGACCTCGTTGATCCTGCCGGGCAACGATTTTACGGAATCCGATCCGGAGGAGATTCAGCACACCATTGGCAAGCTGGTCGATCTGATCATCGACGGCGGAACGCTGGGGCAGCAGCCGACCACGGTGGTCGATCTGACCACCGATACGCCGGAAATTGTGCGTGAAGGTGTGGGCGATACCCGCCCGTTCCTGTAATCAATCCGGCTCAGACACCGCGCGTCGGTGTCGGGGCCAGATTTGACTGCAACCAGCTTTTAAACTGGCCGTAGGGAATATAAAGTGAAACGTCTTTCAGGATCACTTTCCCGTTACGGCCATTTTTAATGGCATCGGAATAACCGACAATCACGCCGCTCAGCGTTTCATCGCGGTTATAAACACCGCCGCCCGACATTCCCTGAACCACGCCTGCATTAGAGGCCATCGCAATGCAGGGACTTTTATTCCATTTATTCCGAATAGCCGTGCGGGCTAAATTCACCCCCGTCGACTCTACCGGCATCGCGGAAATAAAGCTGTATCCGTACATTTTAACGGGATCGCCAATATCACCACTGCGGAATTTTGCCAGGGTGGTGGCATCATTCTTGTGATAAATAATCGCAAGGTCGCAATAGGGATGATAAGACTTCACGCGCTGCACGGCGGTTTTGGCGACGTGCGCTGCGGTAAGGCTATATTCAGGCGTCAGTGGGATGCTGGTGCCCAGTGTGCCGAAACCGAGGATCGTCGGGATGCCGGTCACGCTCATATCTACGTGCTGCATCGCCGTACGACTGTACTCAGTGTGGCCCACGGAACACCCGCTCAGCACCAGTGCAGCCAGCACCGGGCACAGAAACAGGTTTCTCATGATGGCATTCTTTATTCCGGCATGTCGGAAAATCCCTGGTGAAGACTTATGACATGCAAGCAAGGTTCATCAGTGAACCGTATTAACGCAACAATTCCGGATGCGCCGGTTTATTGGATTATCTGAAAACACGATTTTTATTAACGAATAACAAAGGGCCGTACCGTTATGATGCAGGACCATGAAATTTCAGGTGCTGCTTTTTTATTGTGCTGCTGAGAGAAAGTGTATCAGCTTAATAGTGTCAGACAATTTATTAAAGCTAATAAGAATTAAAAAAACCTGATAATAGGGTTTTAACAGAATCTGCATTAGGAATAATCTTACCCGGGCCGTTTATTCAGCTTATCAGGCTAACTAAAGATAATCTTACGGTTTTTTATGCTGCCTTTGAGAGAGGAGCCAGAGGATTAGATTCGCAGATAAATCTCTGGAAGTTTAAGATAGTGTTAAGTTTTTGATCGTTACGGCCTCTTTTCATTGCCCCGCCAGTGTTTAAAAAATTTAATTTTCTTCAGCTATAAAGTTTTCGCCCACGCCGTTTTATTCAGTATATTTCCTTAACTGAGTCTGCTGTTATTTTAATCAGGCATGTAAATAATGAGGAATATTATTATCCGGTCTCTATGTTTTTTCAGCGGCTATTTGCAGAAGCACAAAGGGCGTTACATCGGGGTTAAATGCCTGTATAATGAGCCGAAGTTAATAGGTTAACCTGTTGATAAAGAAAGAATTATCACCCTGCCATGACGCCTGGGAAGGCGACAAAGAGGAAGCTCAATGAGCGAAAAGTTACAGAAAGTCTTAGCGCGTGCCGGTCATGGCTCGCGTCGTGAAATCGAATCAATGATTGCCGCTGGCCGTGTCAGCGTCGACGGAAAGATCGCCACCCTGGGCGACCGTGTCGAAAGCAGCAAATCCCTGAAAATCCGTATTGATGGCCATCTGGTTTCGATTGCTGAATCAGCAACCGAAGTCTGCCGCGTGCTGGCCTATTACAAACCAGAAGGTGAACTCTGTACCCGCAGCGATCCTGAAGGGCGCCCGACGGTCTTCGATCGCCTGCCGCGTCTGCGCGGTTCACGCTGGATTGCCGTCGGCCGTCTGGATGTGAACACCTGTGGTCTGATGCTGTTCACCACGGACGGCGAGCTGGCGAACCGTCTGATGCATCCCAGCCGTGAAGTGGAACGTGAATATGCGGTGCGCGTCTTTGGCCAGGTGGATGATGATAAAATTCGTCAGCTGAGCAAGGGCGTTCAGCTGGAGGATGGCCCGGCTGCGTTCAAAACCCTGCGTTTTGGCGGCGGAGAAGGGATCAACCAGTGGTATAACGTGACCCTGACCGAAGGACGTAACCGTGAAGTGCGTCGGTTATGGGAAGCGGTTGGTGTCCAGGTCAGCCGTCTGATGCGCGTTCGCTATGGCGATATTACCTTACCGAAAGGCCTGCCGCGCGGCGGCTGGACGGAGCTGGATCTGCCGGCGGTAAACTATCTGCGTAACCTGGTAGAGATGGATGATGAGACGGTGACCAAACTGGTCGTTGAGAAAGATCGTCGTCGCACCAAAGCAAACCAGATCCGTCGTGCGGTAAAACGCCACAGCAAAGTCAGCTCGACCCCTCGTACGCCGCGCCGCAATCCGGGCAGCAAACGCAATTCCGGTTAATTACGCCGGCAGGATAAAAAAACGCAGCCTCCGGGCTGCGTTTTCTTTTTCTGTCACCAGTCGATACCCTGCTGGGCCTGGATACCGGCATCAAAGGCGTGCTTAACCGGGCGCATCTCCGTCACGGTATCGGCCATCTCAGTCAGGGTGCGGTGACAGCCGCGTCCGGTAATAATGACGCTCTGCTGCGCCGGGCGCTGCTGCAGCGCGGCGATCAGCGCCTCCAGCGGCAGATAACCCATGCTCACCATATAGGTAATTTCGTCCAGTACCACCAGATCGATCTGCGCATCGGCCAGCATCCGCTGGGCATGCTGCCAGACTGCCAGACAGGCGGTGGTGTCCGTCTCACGGTTTTGCGTCTCCCAGGTAAAGCCGGTGGCCATAACCTGAAATTCCACCCCGTGCTGCTCCAGCAGGTTTCGCTCGCCGTTCGGCCAGTCACCCTTGATGAACTGGACCACCGCCACGCGCTTGCCATGTCCGGTGGCGCGCAGTGCCGTGCCGAAGGCCGCAGTTGTTTTGCCTTTGCCGTTGCCAGTAAACACCATCAGAATGCCGCGAACCGCTGTCGCGGCGGCGATGCGCGCATCCACCTGCTCTTTCAGGCGCTGCTGACGCTGCTGATGACGATCGTCAGCCATTATTCCGCGGCTCCGGGTTTTCTGCCCGGCTGCGCATCGAAGCTCATCCCCGTCTTGCGGCGGCTGTCATCGCCCATCAGATAGAGGTAGAGCGGCATCAGATCGGCAGGCGTTTTCAGTTTATTTGCATCTTCCTGCGGGAAGGCACTGGCGCGCATTTTGGTTCGCGTGCCGCCCGGATTGATACAGTTCACCCGCAGCGACTGGCTCTTATACTCATCCGCCAGCACCTGCATCATTCCTTCCGTTGCAAATTTAGAGACCGCATAAGCGCCCCAGCCTGCACGACCGGTGCGACCCACGCTGGAGGTGGTAAATACCAGCGAACCCGCCTCTGACTTCAGCAGCAGCGGCAACAGGGCCTGAGTCAGGAAGAAAGTCGCATCCAGATTGACATCCATCACCTGACGCCAGATCTGCGGATCGAGTTCAGCCAGCGGCACGATTTCACCGAGCAGACCGGCATTATGCAGCACGCCGTCGAGACGCGGAAACTGTTGCGCCAGCTGGTCGGCAACCTGCTGGCAGCGTTCTGGTGTGGCCTCGGCCAGGTCCAGCACCACCTGGTGAGCAGGGCGTTTATTGAGTTGATTGATTGACGTTCTGACCTGTTCGAGTTTTTCCGGGTTGCGGCCCATCAGGATCACTTCTGCGCCATAGCGGGCATAGGTCAGCGCCGCTTCCTGGCCGATGCCATCTGACGCGCCCGTGACCAGAATAATACGATGATTGAGCAGGTCACTTTTCGGTTGATAATGCACAGCGGGGTCCTCCGGCGAAAACAGCATGATTCCGCTTTATGCCTGAATTTACGAATGGGTGCAATCGCCAGCCCGCGCATTCTGTGCCAGCTGCTGGCATTTCAGGCGACGAGGCAGGGTAAAACGGCTAAACTGGCGAACTGTTTTTGATTCTTTTTTACTAAGGCGACCTGATGGATTTTATTTCAACGTATGGACTCTTTTTAGCGAAAGCGGTGACGCTGGTGGTTGCGGTCGCGGCGATTGTCATGATTGTGATGAATGCGGCACTGCGTAAACGCTCGCAAAGTGGTCAGCTGCGCCTGACCCATCTGGGTGATGACTATCAACAGATGAAAGAAGATCTGCAGCTGGCAAAAATGAAACCGCAGGCGCAGAAGGTCTGGCTGAAAAACCATAAAAAGAGCGAAAAGCTGAAAGCCAAAGCGGAAAAGCAGGCGGCGAAGCAGGGCGCGCGGGTGGGCGAGAAGCCGACGCTTTATGTGCTTGATTTTAAAGGTAGCATGGATGCCAGTGAGGTCACGTCGCTGCGTGAAGAGATTTCAGCCGTGCTGGCGGTGCAGCAACCGGGCGATGAAGTGCTACTGCGTCTGGAAAGCCCTGGCGGTGTGGTGCATGGCTATGGTCTGGCCGCGTCACAGCTGCAGCGTCTGCGCGACCACGGGCTGCGCATCACCGCGGCCGTGGACAAAGTGGCAGCCAGCGGCGGATATATGATGGCCTGTGTGGCCGATCGCATTGTGGCGGCCCCGTTCTCCATTATTGGTTCAATCGGTGTGGTGGCCCAGATCCCTAACTTCAACCGTCTGCTGAAGCGCAATGACATCGATATCGAGCTGCACACGGCCGGTCAGTACAAGCGAACGCTGACGCTGTTTGGCGAGAACAGCGAAGAAGGGCGGGAGAAATTCCAGCAGGATCTCGACGAAACGCACCTGCTGTTCAAGCAGTTTGTGCATCAGATGCGCCCGTCGCTGGATATTGATAAGGTCGCGACCGGTGAACACTGGTATGGCCGCCAGGCGCTGGATCTGGGGCTGATTGATGAGATCGGCACCAGCGATGATTTAATCATCCGCCAGATGGATCAGTTCAACGTGCTGGGGGTGCACTTCGCCCGCCGTCGTAAAATGATGGATCGCTTTACTCAAAGCGCGGGCTCGGTGGCAGAGCGTCTGCTGCTGAAACTCTGGCAGCGCGGCGAAAAGCCGCTGCTGTGATGCGAAACCCGGCCTGTGCCGGGTTTTTTTATTCCAGGTGATAGTGCGGCGACAGGACCACCGCGAGATGTTTGAAGACGTTAAACACCGCTGTGGTTTTAGCCGTCGGCAATCCCTGATCGTCGAGAAAAAACGGGCCGCGAAAAACCAGCACATCACCCTGCTGACTGACGTCATCCGCCTGCATGCCCGCTAAATAATCATCATGTTCTTTAATCAGGGCGTTGGCCTTTTCCAGCAACGCCTGGCGGGAAATAGCCTGGGTCGGTGTCTGCATTTATTTGCTCCTTTTTTGACAGCACTCGAATCCTTTCTATATTACTGACGAGTCTGCTGGCATGACAACCCGCCCTGACCGATGAAAACCTGGCGTAACGACGGGCTGAATGCTAATTAAGTTGCGTAACAGATTTTATCAGGTAGAGTGTGGGCGATTCCGATTTCAGGGATTTTGCACCAGGATGTGCGAAGAGTTCAGATGGAAAAATCATGCTTTATCATGCAGTTGCATTTAGCCGGATCATCTGTTCTGAGATTGACCCCTCCGCCTTGAAATGTTAGACAGGCGCAGCAATATTGAACCCGATGGGTTTTTGGGCATCCAATCCTCTCCCGTTAAGCAGGATGTTTTCATTAGGTAAAGGTAAATATGGGTAAAGCACTCGTTATTGTTGAGTCCCCGGCAAAGGCCAAAACAATCAATAAATATCTGGGCAATGACTACGTGGTGAAATCCAGCGTGGGTCATATCCGGGATCTGCCGACCAGTGGTTCAACCGCAAAGAAAAGTGCTGACGCCTCGACAGATAAGAAAGTCAAAAAAGTTAAAAAAGATGAGAAAGCCGCCCTCGTCAGCCGCATGGGTGTTGACCCCTATCATGGCTGGGAAGCGGATTATCAGATCCTGCCCGGCAAAGAGAAGGTGGTGGCAGAACTGAAGGCGCTGGCCGCCAATGCTGACCACATCTATCTCGCAACCGACCTTGACCGCGAAGGGGAAGCCATTGCCTGGCACCTGCGGGAAGTGATCGGAGGCGATGACTCACGCTTCAGCCGCGTGGTGTTCAACGAAATTACCAAAAATGCGATTCGTCAGGCGTTTGAAAAGCCGGGCGAACTCAATATCGACCGGGTCAATGCTCAGCAGGCGCGCCGCTTTATGGACCGCGTGGTGGGCTACATGGTGTCACCGCTGCTGTGGAAAAAGATCGCCCGTGGCCTCTCAGCCGGTCGTGTGCAGTCAGTGGCCGTTCGCCTGGTAGTGGAACGTGAACGTGAAATTAAAGCCTTTGTTCCCGAAGAGTACTGGGAAGTTAATGCCGCGCTGACCACGCCAAACGGCGATGAGCTGTCGATGGATGTGACACACCGAGGCGACAAGGTGTTCCGCCCGGTCAACCGTGACGAAACTTACGCCGCAGTGGCGCTGCTGGAAAAAGCGCGCTTTGAAATTGTGGATCGTGAAGATAAGCCGACCAGCAGTAAGCCGGGTGCGCCCTATATCACCTCGACGCTACAGCAGGCGGCCAGCACCCGTCTGGGCTTTGGCGTTAAAAAGACCATGATGATGGCGCAGCGCCTCTATGAAGCGGGTCACATCACTTACATGCGTACCGATTCGACCAACCTGAGTCAGGATGCGGTGGCCATGGCGCGGGGCTACATCGAAAACAACTTCGGTAAAAAATATCTGCCAGACAGCCCCGTCACTTACGCCAGCAAAGAGAACTCTCAGGAAGCGCACGAAGCGATTCGTCCTTCCGATGTGGAAGTCGTGGCGGAAAAACTGAAGGATATGGAAGCGGATGCGCAGAAGCTCTATCAGCTGATCTGGCGTCAGTTTGTCGCCTGCCAGATGACCCCGGCCAAATATGATTCCAGCACCATCACGGCCGCCGCCGGTGAGTTTAAACTCAAAGCGAAAGGCCGTATTCTGCGCTTCGACGGCTGGACTAAAGTGATGCCTGCGCTGCGTAAGAACGATGAAGATCGCACGCTGCCTGCGGTCAGTGTGGGGGATAGCCTCGACCTGCAACAGTTGCTGCCGGGTCAGCACTTCACCAAGCCACCGGCACGCTTCAGCGAAGCCTCGCTGGTGCGTGAGCTGGAGAAGCGCGGTATCGGCCGTCCGTCGACCTACGCCGCCATTACTTCGACCATTCAGGATCGTGGCTATGTCCGGGTAGAAAACCGCCGTTTCTATGCGGAAAAAATGGGTGAAATCGTCACCGATCGTCTGGAAGAGAACTTCCGCGAGCTGATGAACTACGATTTCACCGCGCGCATGGAGGACAGCCTGGACCAGGTCGCCAATAACCAGGCGAAATGGAAAGCGGTGCTGGACCACTTCTTCAGCGACTTTACCGAGCAGCTTGAAAAGGCTGAAAAACATCCTGAAGAGGGCGGCATGCAGCCCAATCAGATGGTGCTGACCTCGATTGACTGTCCGACCTGTAGTCGTCCGATGGGGATCCGCACCGCCAGTACCGGTGTCTTCCTGGGCTGTTCCGGCTATGCGCTGCCCCCGAAAGAGCGCTGCAAGCAGACCATCAACCTGATTCCGGAAAACGAAGTTCTGAACATTCTGGAAGGGGACGATGCCGAAACCAACGCCCTGCGTGCCCGTCGTCGCTGCCAGAAGTGCGGCACAGCGATGGACAGCTACCTGATCGACAATGAACGCAAACTGCACGTCTGTGGTAATAACCCGGAGTGTGATGGGTACGAAATCGAGAAAGGCGAGTTCCGCATTAAGGGTTATGACGGCCCGGTCGTAGAGTGCGAGAAGTGCGGTTCGGAGATGCATCTGAAGATGGGACGCTTTGGCAAGTACATGGCGTGTACCAACGAAGAGTGCAAAAACACCCGCAAAATTCTGCGCAGTGGGGAAGTGGCGCCACCGAAAGAAGATCCGGTGCCGCTGCCTGAGCTGGCGTGTGAGAAGTCAGATGCCTACTTCGTGTTGCGCGACGGGGCGGCGGGCGTCTTCCTGGCAGCCAATACGTTCCCGAAATCGCGCGAAACCCGTGCGCCGCTGGTGGAAGAGCTGCTGCGCTTCAAAGATCGTCTGCCTGAGAAGCTGAAATATCTGGCAGATGCGCCGGTCGCCGATCCGGAAGGGAATAAAACGCTGGTGCGGTTCAGCCGCAAGACTAAGCAGCAGTATGTCTCCTCAGAAAAAGAGGGTAAAGCCACCGGCTGGTCAGCCTTCTTTATTGATGGCCAATGGCAGGAAGCGAAAAAGTAATCTTATCAGGCCAGCGTTCGCTGGCCTTTTTCTGAGCCTTATATCAATCCGTTCTATTCTCACACTTAAACTGATATAGTTGTTATAGCATTTCCGACCTTTCCTGATGCATAGCCTTTCTTCACCCTTGCGACTGTCGGTCAAGCGGGGATGCGACTCTGTAACTTACCAGGACAAAACAGATATGAAATTACAGCAGTTGCGCTATATCGTCGAAGTCGTGAACCATAACCTCAACGTCTCTTCGACGGCGGAAGGTCTCTATACCTCGCAGCCCGGCATCAGTAAGCAGGTCCGGATGCTGGAAGATGAACTGGGTGTGCAGATTTTTGCCCGGAGCGGGAAACATCTCACGCAGGTCACGCCAGCCGGGGAAGAGATCATTCGTATTGCGCGTGAAGTGCTCTCCAAAGTGGATGCCATTAAATCGGTTGCCGGTGAGCACACCTGGCCCGATAAAGGCTCGCTCTATGTGGCGACCACCCATACCCAGGCGCGCTACGCGCTGCCCGGCGTGATCAAAGGCTTTATCGAACGCTATCCACGCGTCTCTTTGCATATGCATCAGGGATCGCCGACCCAGATTGCCGAAGCCGTTTCCAAAGGCAATGCCGATTTTGCCATTGCCACCGAAGCGCTGCATCTCTATGACGATCTCATCATGCTGCCGTGCTACCACTGGAATCGGGCGATTGTGGTTACCGCCGATCACCCGCTGGCCGGAAAAGGGCAGGTGACCATTGAAGAGCTGGCGGAGTATCCGCTGGTGACTTACACCTTTGGCTTTACCGGGCGGTCAGAACTGGATACCGCATTCAATCGCGCCGGGTTAACACCTCGCATCGTCTTCACCGCCACCGACGCAGACGTCATCAAAACCTATGTTCGTCTGGGGCTGGGTGTCGGCGTGATCGCCAGTATGGCGGTCGACCCGGTGTCCGATCCCGATCTGATTCGCATTGAAGCCGCGGATATCTTTACCAACAGCACCACCAAAATAGGCTTTCGTCGCAGCACCTTCCTGCGCAGCTATATGTATGATTTTATCCAGCGTTTTGCCCCGCACCTGACGCGTGACGTGGTGGATACCGCCGTTGCGCTTCGCTCTAATGAAGACATTGAAGCGATGTTTAAAGATATCAAGCTGCCGTTTAAATAGGGTTTACCCCCTGCGCGACAACATAAGGCTGCCTGGTGCAGCCTTTTTTGTTGCCAGCCTTTAGCGCCAGATGAGACTGAAAGTTTTTATGATTTTTTTGTAAATGAAACATTGATCACATGTTTTCCGGTTCGGCTTTCTTAAATGCGAATCACAACACATTTTTAACTATGTCACTTTGCGACATGCCAGGATTATTCCCATACTCCAGTTAACCGCCTATGTTGGAAGCCAGTAAACATCAGGCTCTGGGGTTTGCTCTTTAGTTTTAAATGGATCTGAAATGGAATTAACTCAAATTGATTAGTGCTTCATTTAATTAAAGAGTGGTTCCGCTGTTAATGATTTCTGGCGTTATTTAAGACTATTGATTAATACCGTTAATCGTTTTACTCAATAAAAATAACTGGATTTTTGGCCTTAACGCGTTTAGGATTCCTCCTAAATCTTAATCGTTGTTATCAATCATTTTGTTGAGAGTGATTATCAGAAACTATGAATACACGACTGACTGTAGAACCGGGTTTCCCGGTAAAAAGCACCAAGGTTGAGCGTACTGGTAACACCCGTCGCAAAGCCTGGTTAACCGTATTCGCTGCCTCTGCGCTGTTCTGGGTGGTTGTCGCGTTAATGATTTGGCGTATCTGGGGCTAAAGCCATGTGGGCAAACACACTCAGCCATAAACGTTCTCTGACGGCGCGTCAGACCAAGCCGGTCAGCTGCAAAGCGAAAGAGCCGCTTGCAAAGGACGAGAAAGTGTCTATCCCCGAGTCATGGGATTTGAGTGATAACCAGCGACTTTTTATTGAGTCGTTTCTGCAGCCTGAAACTAAATAACGTTGTCTGACTCTCTTTAGTCACCGCTCTTTTATTACCGGACATTCCGGCGGGCTTTTATAAATGCCCCTTTCCACATCCAGTACGACCCAAGGGTGTCGCCAGAGTAAGGTGACCGCAAAAAACTTTTACGCCCGATTCCGGCGAAGGAGTGAACCAAATGAATATGATTAAAATGTCCTGGCTTAGCGCGTATGCGTTCTCCTTTGCGTTCTGGTCTGCGGCGGTGTGGATAACGCTTTAATCTGAATTACCTCCCCTTTTTATGATGCCTCGTGATTTTCACGGGGCATTTTCGTTTATGGGCGATTGTAGCAATTTGTGTTGTAATCAAAACGTTAACGAATTTGTGGACTATCTTTAACATAAACCTTTGTCTCTCTAAGGTTTAAAGACCATGAATGAAAGGAGGAGCTATGTCGTCTACCCTACGCGAGCAGAGTCAGGAAATACTGCAGGTCGACAGCAAAAAATATCATATCTTCAGTCTTCCCCGCGCTGCTCAACACCTCGGCAATATCGATAACCTGCCGAAATCGCTCAAAGTTCTGCTGGAAAACCTGCTGCGCTGGCAGGATGGCGACTCCGTCACCGCGGAGGATATCCAGGCGCTGGTTGACTGGCAAAAAGAGGCGCATGCCGATCGCGAAATTGCCTACCGGCCAGCCCGTGTTCTGATGCAGGATTTTACCGGCGTGCCGGCCGTCGTTGACCTGGCCGCCATGCGCGAAGCGGTGAACCGGCTGGGCGGCGACGTCGCGAAGGTGAACCCCTTGTCGCCGGTCGATCTGGTGATTGACCACTCCGTGACGGTTGACCATTTTGGCGACGATGATGCGTTTGAAGAGAACGTCCGGCTGGAGATGGAGCGTAACCATGAACGCTACGTCTTTCTCCGCTGGGGGCAAAAAGCGTTCGATAAATTCCGCGTCGTGCCGCCGGGCACCGGTATCTGTCACCAGGTGAACCTGGAGTATCTCGGCAAGGCAATCTGGCATGAAACCCTGAACGGTGAAGAGTATGCCTGGCCCGATACGCTGGTCGGTACGGATTCCCACACCACCATGATCAACGCGCTGGGCGTGCTGGGATGGGGAGTAGGGGGGATTGAAGCTGAAGCGGCCATGCTCGGTCAGCCGGTTTCTATGCTGATCCCGGATGTGGTTGGCTTTAAGCTGACCGGCAAACTGCGTGCCGGCATCACGGCAACCGACCTGGTTCTGACCGTGACCCAGATGCTGCGTAAGCATGGTGTGGTCGGCAAATTTGTTGAGTTCTATGGCGATGGCCTGGCCGATCTGCCCCTGGCTGACCGCGCCACCATTGCCAATATGGCACCCGAGTATGGTGCAACCTGCGGATTCTTCCCGGTGGATGATGTCACCCTGAGCTATATGACGCTGACGGGGCGTGATGCTGAGCAGGTCGCGCTGGTGGAGGCCTATGCCAAAGCGCAGGGCCTGTGGCGTCATGCCGGGGATGAGCCGCGCTTTACCAGCTCTCTGGCGCTGGATATGAATGACGTGGAGTCCAGCCTCGCCGGACCCAAACGTCCGCAGGATCGGGTGTCGCTGGGAGATGTGCCTGCCGCGTTTGATGCCAGCAACGAGCTGGAAGTGAACCAGGCGCAGAAACCCCATAAAAATGTCACCTATACCGACAGTGATAGCGGGCTGACACATACTCTCTCCGACGGTGCCGTGGTAATCAGTGCAATCACCTCCTGTACCAACACCTCTAACCCCAGCGTGCTGATGGCGGCCGGTTTACTGGCGAAAAAAGCGGTTGAGCGTGGCCTGAAACGTCAGCCATGGGTCAAAGCCTCCCTGGCTCCCGGTTCTAAAGTGGTGTCAGACTATCTGGCCGTGGCGCAGCTGACCCCGTGGCTGGATAAGCTGGGCTTCAACCTGGTCGGCTATGGCTGCACCACCTGTATTGGTAACTCCGGGCCGCTGAAAGATGAAATCGAGTCCGCTATCAAAGCGGGCGATCTTACCGTCGGGGCTGTCCTCTCCGGTAACCGCAACTTTGAAGGCCGTATTCATCCGCTGATCAAAACCAACTGGCTGGCGTCACCGCCGCTGGTGGTGGCGTATGCACTGGCGGGTAATATGAAGATCAACCTGCAGACGGAACCGCTGGGCAAGGATCAGCAGGGCCAGCCGGTCTACCTGAAAGATATCTGGCCGACTCCGGAAGAGATTGCCACGGCGGTGCAGCAGGTCACCAGCGATATGTTCCATAAAGAGTACGCTGAAGTCTTCGACGGCACGCCGGAGTGGCAACAGATCAAAGTCAGCGAGGCGGCGACTTACGACTGGGACGAAGGGTCAACCTATATCCGGCTGTCGCCTTTCTTTGATGATATGGAGAAAGAGCCGAAGCCGGTGCAGGATATCCGCGGCGCGCGGATCCTTGCCGTGCTGGGTGATTCCGTCACCACTGACCATATCTCCCCAGCGGGCAGCATCAAAGCGGAGAGTCCGGCCGGACGCTATCTGCTCTCTCACGGCGTGGAGCGCACCGACTTTAACTCCTATGGTTCGCGGCGCGGTAATCATGAGGTAATGATGCGCGGTACCTTTGCCAATATCCGTATCCGCAACGAGATGGTGCCGGGTGTGGAGGGCGGTTATACCCGACACTATCCGAGTGGCGAACAGCTGGCCATCTATGATGCGGCGATGAAGTATCAGGCGGACGGTGTCCCGCTGGCCGTGATCGCCGGCAAAGAGTATGGCTCCGGTTCAAGCCGCGACTGGGCGGCAAAAGGGCCGCGTCTGCAGGGGGTCAGGGTCGTCATTGCTGAATCGTTTGAACGTATTCATCGTTCAAACCTGATTGGTATGGGTATCCTGCCACTGGAATTCCCGCAGGGCGTGACCCGCAAAAGCCTGGGACTGACGGGCGAAGAGCGCATCGACGTGGAAAATCTGCAGGCCCTGACGCCAGGCTGCAGCGTTAAAGTGACACTGACCCGCGCCGATGGCAGCAAGGAAGAGCTGGATACCCGCTGTCGCATCGACACCGGTAATGAGCTGACCTATTACCGCAACGACGGTATCCTGCACTATGTGATTCGCAACATGCTGAACTGAGTGACAAAAAAGCCGGGGAAACCCGGCTTTAATTTGCTGAAAAGCAATTTCCAGTCTGCTGTAAGACCGGAGCTGCACAGGTAAGACGGTCAGATCGGAAAGTCGCTTAAGCCATCCATGGCCGCTCGGCCCGCGCCGTCCCTGGCGCGGGACGCTTTCCTCTTCTGACCGTCTTCCCTGCGCTTTACGTTAGCCATGGCGGTCAGGCTCGCCCGGATGTGGCTTCGTCAGCGCACTCAGTCCTTACGACTTCGGCAGCAGATGTCCCATCTTCTCGGCTTTAGTGTCGAGATAGTGCGCATTCTTCGGGTTACGGCCGACAACCAGCGGCACACGCTCCACGATATTGATCCCGGCTTCGCTGAGGATCTCCACTTTGCGTGGGTTGTTGGTCAGCAGGCGCACTTCATTCACGCCCAGCAGTTTGAACATGTCGGCACACAGGGTAAAGTCGCGCTCATCAGCGGCAAAGCCAAGCTGATGGTTCGCCTCGACAGTATCGTAACCTTTATCCTGCAGCGCATAGGCGCGGATCTTATTCAGCAGACCGATATTACGGCCTTCCTGACGATGATAGAGCAGGACGCCGCGACCCTCTTCTGCGATGGCGTTAAGGGCGGCTTCCAGCTGAAAACCACAGTCGCAACGCAGGCTGAAGAGTGCGTCGCCGGTCAGGCATTCGGAGTGAACGCGCGCCAGTACCGGCTCATTATCGTTAATATCGCCAAAGACCAGGGCAACATGGTCATGTCCGGTTGCCAGTTCTTCAAAACCAACCATCAGGAAATCTCCCCATGGCGTGGGCAGTTTGGCTTCTGCCACCCGTTTAAGCTGCATGTGACTCTCCAGAACCTTCAGAGGATGCACTATCATCATGATAGTGCACAGGCCAGTGTGGCCTGACAAACGTGCAATATTGTGCCACAACCCTGAGTCGGGCTGGTAATCTCTCATACCAATTGCATTGATAAAGCACAATTATCCAATCTGCAACAGGTATGTTATTCTTTTTTAAGCTAAAGTTATGCATGCTTTGTGACCTGACACCGGGATAAGGGAAGAGATGTTTAAGATTTCGCGCCGTACCACCCTGGGAATGCTGCTGCTGCTGATCATGCCCGTTACCGTCTGGCTTAGCGGCTGGCGCTGGCAACCCGGCGAAAGCAACGCCCTGCTGAAAACGCTGTTCTTCATGACCGAAACGGTCACCAGCCCGTGGGGCATTGTCACCAGCGTGCTGCTGAGCGCCTGGATGCTCTGGTGCCTGCGCTTTCGCCTGAAGCCGGCGATCCTGCTGCTGCTGATCATGAACGCCACTATTCTGGCGGGGCAGTACACCAAATCTTTCATCAAAGAGCAGATCCAGGAGCCGCGTCCCTATGTCATCTGGCTGGAACAGCATCACGGACTGGATGAAAAAACCTTTTATGAACTGAAGCGCAAACAGCGTGGTGAGATGGTAACGTCGCTGATCGCCGATGAGACACAGATTCCCGGCTGGCTGAAACGGCACTGGGCCTTTGAAACCGGTTTTGCCTTTCCGTCAGGCCATACGATGTTTGCGGCCAGCTGGGCGCTGCTGGCCTTAGGGCTGCTCTGGCCGCGCCGTCACTATAAAACAGTAGTGGTGATCTTTCTCTGGGCAACGGGCGTCATGGCGAGCCGGATGCTGCTGGGCATGCACTGGCCTCGCGATCTGGCGATGGCCACCGTGATCTCCTGGATACTGGTGACCCTGGCGACCTGGCTGGCCCAGCGCGTCTGCGGCCCGCTCACGCTGCCACCTGAAGAGCAAAAAGAGGTGGCACAGCGGGAGCCCTGATTGTAATTCCCCGCGAAGACCCCATATTATTGATCGGTCTTGCGCAAAAGCGACTCGGCCAATGCTGCTGGGAGCAGCATTTTTGCTGTAGTTTTGGCATAATTCTACCTGACAACCTCACAACAGGACGCACTGTGAAATATTTGCTGATTTTTTTAGTGGTACTGGTCATTTTCATTGTTTCCGTCACCTTAGGCGCGCATAACGACCAGGTCATTACTTTTAACTATCTGCTGGCGCAGGGTGAGTTCAGCATCTCGACCTTACTGGCATCACTGTTTGGCGCAGGGTTTGTCCTCGGCTGGGTCATCTGCGGCCTGTTCTGGTTACGCACCCGCGTCGCACTGGCGAATGCCAACCGTAAAATCAAGCGTATGCAGACGCAGATTGAACAGAGCACCGCGCTGGCGACCACGCCATCCTCTCCGGCCGGCCGGGAATAATCCCCGATGCATGAATTGCTGTTTCTGTTACTGCCGGTTGCGGCTGCGTATGGCTGGTATATGGGCCGCCGCAGCGCGCATCAGGATAAGCAGCAGGAAGCTAACAGGCTCTCGCGTGAATATGTTGCTGGCGTAAACTTCCTGCTTTCTAACCAGCAGGACAAAGCGGTCGACCTCTTTCTGGATATGCTGAAAGAGGACAGCGGCACTGTAGAAGCACACCTCACACTGGGCAATCTGTTCCGGTCGCGTGGCGAGGTAGACCGCGCCATCCGAATCCATCAGGCTTTAATGGAAAGTGCCTCTCTGAGCTACGAGCAGCGCCTGCTTGCCGTGCAGCAACTGGGCCGGGACTACATGGCGGCGGGCCTGTACGACCGCGCCGAAGATATGTTTAAACAGCTCACCGATGAAACCGACTTTCGGGTGGGGGCGTTGCAGCAGCTGCTGTTAATCCATCAGGCCACCAGCGACTGGCAGCAGGCGATTGAAGTGGCAGAGCGGCTGGTTAAGCTCGGCAAAGAGAAACAGAAAGGCGAAATTGCTCACTTCTACTGTGAACTGGCGTTGCAGGCGATGAGCAGCGACGACCTGGATCGTGCCATAAGCCTGCTGAAGAAAGGGGAGGCGGCCGATCGCAACAGCGCCCGCATCTCCATCATGATGGGCCGTATCCTGATGGAAAAAGAGGATTTCGCCCGTGCGGTGGGGCATCTGCAGCGGGTGCTGGATCAGGATAAAGAGCTGGTCAGTGAAACACTGGCGATGCTGGAAACCTGCTACCAGCGACTCAACCAGCCCGAGGCCTGGGCGGCGTTTCTGCAGCGCTGCGTCGATGAGAACACCGGTGCGGCAGCGGAGCTCTATCTCTCCGATATTGTTGAGCAGCAGCAGGGTTCAGAGGCGGCCCAGAACTACATCAGTCGTCAGTTGCAGCGTCATCCCACCATGCGGGTGTTCCATCGCCTGATGGATCTCAACCTGCTTGAAGCCGAAGATGGCCGGGCCAAAGAGAGCCTGATGGTGCTGCGTGACATGGTGGGTGAACAGATTCGCACCAAGCCGCGCTATCGCTGCCAGAAGTGTGGTTTTACCGCTCACGCGCTCTACTGGCACTGCCCATCCTGCCGCACCTGGTCTTCCGTTAAGCCTATCCGGGGACTCGACGGCCAGTAATCCGGCCGACGCAGTCCGGTGTAAATCATCGCATTATAGTTACAACATACTAAAGGGGTAAACTGACGCCGGGAGCAGGCAGCCGTGCATTTATTGCCAGGCAGAGGGGCACGGCGATTGTGATGCTCCGGAGCCGCAGGTAGAATGCTTGCCGTTTGTCTATTGCGCCTGCGGGTGCCTACTGCAGAGGAAATGCCATGCCTTCACCCCACCACGTGACCGCCTCGCCGATTCTGGTAGCGCTGGATTATCATGATCTCGACAGCGCATTGCGTTTTGTCGACCAGATCGACCCCCGCAGTTGCCGCCTGAAGGTGGGCAAAGAGATGTTTACGCTGTTTGGCCCGTCGCTGGTCAGAACCCTGCAGCAGCGCGGCTTTGAGATCTTCCTCGACCTGAAATTTCACGATATTCCTAACACTACCGCGCATGCTGTGGCGGCTGCGGCCGATCTCGGTGTCTGGATGGTCAACGTCCACGCCAGCGGCGGGGCGCGGATGATGAATGCGGCGCGTGAAGCGCTGGTTCCTTATGGCAACGATGCCCCCTTGCTGATTGCGGTCACCGTACTGACCAGCATGGATGCCGATGATCTGAACGGGCTGGGCATCACGCTCTCGCCGGCTGAGCAGGCGGAGCAACTGGCGAAACTGACTCACGCCTGCGGGCTGGATGGCGTCGTCTGCTCTGCGCAGGAAGCCGTTCGCTTTAAAGAGGTGATGGGCAACGACTTCGCGCTGGTCACGCCGGGGATTCGTCCGGCAGGCAGTGAGGCAGGCGATCAGCGCCGCATCATGACGCCTCAGCAGGCGAAGCAGGCAGGCGTGGACTATATGGTTATCGGTCGTCCGATTACCCAGGCGGCCGATCCGGCTGCCGAACTGCAGGCAATTCTGCACTCTCTGGAGATACGCTAATGGCCAATGATAATCCACTGGTTTACTCAACCGACAGCGGCCGAATTGCTCAGCCGCAGCCGAAAGCGGAACGCCCCAAAGGGGATGGCATTGTGCGCATCCAGCGTCAGACCAGCGGCCGTAAAGGCAAAGGGGTTTGCCTGATTAGCGGGATTGACCTGGATGATGCGGCACTGGCACTGCTGGCGGCGGAGCTGAAAAAGAAGTGCGGCTGTGGTGGATCCGTTAAAGAGGGCGTGATCGAGATTCAGGGCGATAAACGCGATCTGCTGAAAAGTCTGCTGGAAGCCAAAGGCATGAAGGTGAAACTGGCGGGCGGCTGATAAAAAATCGGGCTACAGATGTAGCCCGATTGTAACGCAGATGCTTAGCGTAGCCGATTATAGTTTTAATAAGGTCCTTAGTGGACCTGATGACCGATAATACCACCCACAGCGGCGCCGCCGACTGTTCCGAGTGCGCTACCATTGGTCAGAACTGAACCCCCAATTGCGCCCGCACCCGCGCCAATCGCGGTGTTACGGTCACGTTTGGACCAGTTAGAGCAGCCGCTCAGTGCGACGGCTAAGGTGGTCGCCAGTACAACGGCAGTGATTCGTTTCATTGTTGTTGTCATACACTTCTCCTTTGATGTGCTCACAGAGGCAACACTCTTAGTATAGCTCCGATATTGACTCAGCCCGCTTGTGCCGCATCATTGCCGCGTCCGTGACGGCATCGAAATGTGATCACCATGGACAAACCGTTTGTAGCGGATGAGTAGCCATGCTGTCCCAACAGGTCCATGCATTGCCGGAGAGAATTTTAATCGTTCTGCGGAAATTCCGAAGATAGAAAATTCTTAAATCACGGCACATTTTTGCATTCACAGCCATTCCTTCTGCGTTTATAGCTAATCGCTCCATAACCCTTTGGCGGCCAACTCCGCAAAATTCAGGGACGATTGTCAGCAGGAGAAGAGGCATGCTGGAACACCTTAAACAACAGGTTCTGGAAGCGAATCTGGATCTACCCAAATACAACCTGGTGACCTTCACCTGGGGCAATGTCAGCGCGATCGACCGCGAACAGGGCCTGCTGGTGATTAAACCCTCCGGCGTGCGCTACGAGGTCATGAAGCGCGACGACATGGTCGTGGTCGATCTCACGACGGGTGAGGTGGTGGAGGGCGACAAGCGTCCCTCATCTGACACCGCGACGCACCGGGCGCTCTATCTCGCCTGGCCGGAGGTGGGGGGCATCGTCCATACCCATTCACGGCATGCGACGATCTGGGCGCAGGCAGGACGACCGATTCCCGCCTGGGGAACCACCCATGCCGATGATTTCTACGGAGAGATCCCCTGTACCCGCTCCATGCGCAGCGAAGAGATTCAGCACAATTATGAGTGGAACACCGGAGAGGTGATTATTGAAACCTTTGCGCAGCGTGGCCTGTCTCCCTCCGCGATTCCGGCGGTGCTGGTCAACTCGCATGGCCCGTTTGCCTGGGGGAAGGATGCCCACGCGGCTGTCCACAGCGCCGTCGTGCTGGAGGAGGTGGCCTACATGGGCTTATTCAGCCAGCAGCTGACGGCAAACCTGCCGCCCATCCAGCAACCGCTGCTTGACCTTCACTACCTGCGAAAGCACGGCGAAAATGCCTGGTACGGGCAGAAATAATCATCAGGGCGCTTCGGCGTCCTTTTTTTACCCGCTTTACGCAGGGTGGCACGTTCTCTGTTCTGTTTTATTCTGACTTTTCAACAGCCGAAACCTGCAGCCACCCCCTTTTAAGACGATTGCCGGATGACTGTACGCCGGTCCGCTTTATCTATTCAGTGCGCGTTAAGCATCGGCCTGGTGCTGCCTGACCGCATGGTGACAATGTGTAACGTGCCTAATCTATTTCTGACGAGCCTGTCAGGGATCACTCTGGATTTTGTGTTGTAAATCAATCTCTCATTTGGTCTGGCCTCACTCTGCATTACGCTGATGTCGCGTATTAAACGCATCAAATATAAACAGAGGATGAGACAATGACAGTAATTAACCAACCCACTTGCAGATTATTTACCGAAGCCGGCAACACCACGCAGTTAGTCGCCTATTACGAAGAAGGGCGTCGGACGATGTGGATGATGCTGCGTGCGCAGCCGCGCCCGAGTTTCAACCATGAACTGATTGAGGAGATCATGAATCTGAGCTACGCCGCACAGCGTTCTGGTCTGCCCATCGATTTCTGGGTCACCGGGTCACTGGTGCCGCAGATGTTCAACGCCGGTGGCGATCTGCGCTTTTTCGTCGAGTGCATCCGCAATAACCGCCGTGAGGCGCTGCGGGCCTATGCCCGTGCCTGCGTGGACTGCATCCACTCGGCGGCGCGCGGATTTGATACGGGAGCGGTAACGCTGGCGATGATCGAGGGAAGTGCCCTGGGCGGTGGATTCGAAGCGGCGCTGGCGCATCACTTCATTCTGGCGCAAAACAATGCGCGGATGGGGTTCCCGGAAATCGCCTTTAACCTGTTCCCTGGCATGGGCGGTTACTCGCTGGTGGCCCGTCGTTCCGGCATGAAGCTGGCCGAGGAGTTAATCTGTGAAGGGGAGTCCCACAGTGCAGAGTGGTATGAAACGCGCGGTCTGGTGGACAAAGTCTTCCAGCCGGGCGACAGCTACCGTGCCACCCGCACCTTTATCGATACTTTACGGCCGAAGCTGAATGGCGTGCGGGCGATGCTGAAAGCGCGTCAGCGCGTGCTGCAGTTGTCACGCGCCGAGCTGATGGATATCACCGAGGATTGGGTCGATTACGCCTTTACGCTCGAACCTAAAGACATTGCTTACATGGAACGCCTGGTTCAGTTACAAAACCGCCACAGCGCATCACTGCGTAAAGCGGGATAACCGGACTCAGCGTTAAACGCGGGCAGGATGCTTAGCCAGCCAATGCCCAAATTGCTCCGCGGGCATTGGTTTTGCGTAGTAGTAACCCTGACGCCCATCCACACCACTTTTGAGAACAAACGACTCTTCATCCGGGGTTTCAATGCCTTCCGCGATGACCTGCAAATCGAGCGCTTTGGCAACGGCGACGATGGCGCGCACCAGCGACTGGGAAACCGGCTGCGTACTAATATTGCGGATAAAGCTCTGATCGAGCTTGATGGCATTAATCGGCACACGGGCCAGCTGCGACAGCGAGGAGTAACCGGTGCCGAAGTCATCAAGATGAATCTTCGCGCCCAGATCCTGAAACTGCTTCATCAGCTTCAGCGCTTCGGTCTCATTCTCAATCAGGCAGCTTTCAGTCAGCTCAATGTCGATGGGGCAGTCGGTAAGCCCCGCCTCATGCAGCGCCTGTTTCAGGTCGGTGTAGATGCTTTGATCGATCAGCTGGCGGGCTGAGACGTTCACGGCGACGCGCAGAAAAATGCCCTCCTGGCGCCAGGCAATGATCTGCTTCAGCACGTTGAGCATCACCCAGCGGCCCAGCGGCACAATCAGTCCCGACTCTTCGGCATAGGGAATGAAATCGGCCGGCGAGACCAGGCCCCGTTCCGGTGAGTTCCAGCGAACCAGGGCTTCCGCACTTCGGACTTCGCCATCGCTGTCGATTTTGGGCTGGTAGTAGACCAGCAAGTGGTCGAGTTCCAGCGCCTTGCGCAGATTGGTGTCCAGCCAGAGGTATTCAAAAACCCGCTGGTTCATCTCGGCGGCAAAAACGCAGAATTTGCCGCGACCGTTCTCTTTGGCGTGATACATCGCGGTATCCGCATTACGAATCAGGCTTTCACGATCTTCGCCATGCAGCGGCGCGAACGCGATGCCGATTGAGCAGCCGCTGTAGACCTCGATCAGGCCGATACGGAACGGCTGACGCAGCCGCTCCAGAATGCGTGAGGCCATCGCCTCCAGCGCGGCCTGGCTGGTGTGCTCGGCCAGCACCACAAACTCGTCACCGCCCAGCCGGCCCAGCGTCTGATCTTTGCCCAGACAGCTCAGGATCGCCAGCGACACCGCCTGCAGGAGCTGGTCGCCAAACATATGGCCGTAGGCGTCATTCACTTTCTTAAAATTATCGAGATCCAGGTAAACCACACCGGTCTCATCTCCCCCGGAACGCTCCAGCGCCAGGCTAATCTGTTGATGGATGGCGTTGCGATTAGGCAAACCGGTCACCGTATCGGTGTTAGCCAGTACCCGGAGCCGTTCCTGAGCCCGACGCTCCTCGGTGATGTCGGTCCCGGAACAGATGAGGAAAATTTCATTTTTGCCACTGCCGCTGTGAACAAACTTATTACGAAACAGAAAGAGTCGCTGGCCTTTGCGGGTTTTGACCCAGCGTTCGACCTCATAGGAGTTGCCGTCGCGAAAGAAGCCCGCGATGTTACGGCGCGACTGGGACGCTTCCTGTTTGGTCATAAAGAGCTGGAAGACGTTGCGGCCAATCACCTCATGCTCATTCAGGCCGGTATATTCTTCACTGAGACGGTTAAAACGCTGAATATTGCCGCGCTGGTCGAGGATCACAATCACCGAATTGGCTTCAGAAACCACCTGTTCGGCGAAAGAGAGTCCCAGCGTTAAATCGCGTGCAACCGCCGAGGTGTCGCCCCAGGCGGAGGCGGTGCCAGCCCAGGATGCCTGATTCACTTTACGCCCGACAAAATGCATCGGCACATCAATGCCTTGTAAGGTCATGGTCAGGTTAATGCTTGACGTGATGACGGGCATCGCGCGAATCATCGCGGCCTGGCCGGGGGTCAGCGGCAGGGCGATATTGGTCTGTGACGACTCATCTTCAGCAAAATGTAGCGCATCGCTGTCCGCGGTCAGACGCCAATGAGGGCTGGTTGTACCAAACAGGGTGTACAACAAGGTTTGCCCTTGTTCATCGGTCATGGAAACTTCCTCCGGGAAGTGCTCTGCAGGCGTTATCTCATTATTTTAGCAACAGTATTCATCATCTGACGCCAGCACAAGATGCAAACCAAATATATTTTTCCATCCAGATAAGAATGGCACAAAAAAGCCCCGGCGGTGCGGGGCATTAAGCCATGATCAGCAGGGACATTTCCCCAGTTTTCCCGCCTGACTTGGGAAGCGCGCATCCAGACAGTAACGGTGGAAATCGCGCTCGTTCATCGTCGGCTGGCCAGGATGATGCTGCCGCATATGCTGCAGATATGTTTGATAATCCTGTACCCCGACCATTAAGCGAAAGCACTGCTGCAGGCCGCGCCAGAAGCCGCGCCAGCTGAACGCGACAGGAGCAGAGGCCGTAAGGGGATGACAGCCGATAATCTGCCATTTCCCCTGCGGCCGCTGGAACTGATGAATCGCATCAGACATGGCGCACCTCCTTGTTACGCAGCGCCACCGATGACTCGTGGGTGGTTGGCGTGTCACTGCGCAGCGCCTTGCGGATAACAAAGAACGCGGCGATCAGCATCGTCACGGCCACCAGCATAAAAAAGGCACACAGCGCCGCGTTGATCTGATTGCTGAACACGATGGTCTGCATGTCCGCCACGCTTTTTGCCGGGGCAATGATCACGCCATCCTCCACGCCTTTGCGGAACTTGCTGGCCTGCGCCAGGAAGCCGATAGCGGGTTTCTCATGAAAGATTTTCTGCCAGCCTGCAGTCATGGAGGTGATAAACAGCCAGACGGTGGGCAGGATGGTGACCCAGGCGTAGCGCTGCTTTTTCATTTTGAACAGCACGACGGTGCCGAGGATCAACGCCATCGACGCCAGCATCTGATTACCGATACCGAACAGAGGCCAGAGCGTATTAATGCCGCCCAGTGGATCCACCACGCCCTGATAAACAAAGAACCCCCAGCCCGCAACGGCGACGGTGGTGCCCGCCATATTGCCCAGCCAGGAACGGTTGTTCGCCATGGAAGGCACCACGGTGCCCACGAGATCCTGCACCATAAAACGGCAGGCGCGGGTGCCGGCATCGACCGCAGTCAGGATAAACAGCGCTTCAAACAGGATGGCGAAGTGGTACCAGAACGCCATCATCGCCCGGCTGTTAAAGATTTCGGTGATGATATGGGCCATCCCCACGGCGAAGGTTGGCGCTCCGCCGGCGCGCGACAGAATCGAGCCTTCGCCCACGTCACGGGCGATGCCGCTCAGCATTTCAGGCGTTACTACAAAGCCCCAGCCGTTAATCACCTGTGAGGCGCTCTCCACGGTGGTACCAATCAGCGCCGCTGGCGAGTTCATGGCAAAGTAGACGCCGGGGTCCAGCACCGAGGCGCAGATCAGCGCCATAATGGCCACAAAAGATTCCATCAGCATCGCGCCGTAGCCAATAAAGCGGATATGGCTTTCGCGCTCCACCAGTTTAGGCGTGGTGCCGCTGGACACCAGCGCATGGAAGCCTGAGATCGCGCCACAGGCGATGGTGATAAACAGGAAGGGGAACATCGCCCCGGAGAAGACCGGACCGGTACCGTCGATAAAGCGGGTCACCGCCGGCATTTTCATCTCCGGCATGGCAAAGACAATGCCCACCGCCAGACCGACAATCACGCCGATTTTGAGAAAGGTCGAGAGGTAGTCACGCGGTGCCAGCAGCAGCCAGACCGGCAGCACTGAGGCGATAAAGCCGTAGATGACCAGCACCCAGGTCAGCGTGGTGCCTTTCAGGGTGAAGAAGGGGCCCCAGTAGGGGTGTTGCGCCACATCGCCGCCATAGATAATCGCCGCCATCATCAGCACAAAGCCAATCAGCGATACCTCCGCGATTTTACCCGGACGGATAAAGCGCATGTAGAGACCCATAAACAGCGCGATAGGAATGGTCGCGGCTATCGTAAACAGCCCCCACGGGCTGTTAGCCAGCGCCTTTACCACCACCAGCGCCAGCGCCGACAGGATAATGATCATCACGCCCAGCGCGCCGAGCATGGTCACCACACCGGCAAACGCGCCGAGCTCCTGACGGGCCATCTCACCCAGCGAACGACCATCCCGGCGGGTTGAGATAAACAGGATCAGGAAATCCTGAACCGCGCCCGCCAGCATTACCCCCACAAGGATCCAGATAGTACCGGGCAGAAAGCCCATCTGCGCCGCCAGAATCGGCCCGACCAGGGGACCGGCACCGGCAATCGCCGCAAAGTGATGACCGAACAGCACCCATTTATTGGTCGGGACATAATCCAGCCCGTCGCTCAGCCGCTCGGCCGGGGTCATCCGGCGGTCGTCCAGCTCGAAGATATTACGGGCAATAAACAGGCTGTAGAAACGATACGCAATGCTGTAACAGGCGACAGCGGCTATCACCAGCCAGACTGCGTTGACGTGTTCGCCGCGGCTGAGGGCCAGCATGGCAAAAGCGCCTGCGCCGATTAACGCCACCACTAACCAGATCGCGCTGGTTTTGACGTTTTTCATGACTAACTCCTTGTAGGGATCGAGAGGAAGGCGATCGAAAACAACGAGTTAAACTTAATGTAATGGAATGTAAGTGAAAGTTAATCAGTGGAGAAGTGTGAAGCGGGGTACAAATATAACCTGTTTGCAACCTGAACGGGGGCGGGAACGGGCGGGATAACCGGAGTTATCCCGCCAGATGGCATAAGTCAGCTGGAACTCAGACGGCGGGACGCGCCACGACGCTGCGGGTTTCCATGCGGACTTCGGCGATGGTGACATCAATCACGTCAGTCACACGGTAAACCACCTCGCCTTTAATCTGAACGCTGCCATTCTCCTGGCTGCAGACCATCTCATCACGCACCGCGTGAATGAACGGAGCAGGGATAAAGGCCACCGCGCCATACTCCAGCAGACGAACGCGCATACCGCCGCGTGACACGTCGATAATCTCGGCGCTGAAGCGACGATCGGTGCCGGCAAACGGCGCAAGATAACGGGCGTAGAGCCAGTCACCCACATCACGCTCGGCCATGCGGTTCAGACGACGGCGCTCGCTCATCGTGACCGTCACGGCATCGTCCGGACGGGCGATCGTCTCACCACGGATAATCGCTTTCAGCAGGCGATGGTTGATCATGTCGCCAAACTTACGGATGGGTGAGGTCCAGGTGGCGTACGCCTCCAGTCCCAGCCCGAAGTGCGGGCCCGGCTCGGTGCTGATCTCGGCAAAGGTCTGGAAGCGACGGATGCGGCTGTCGAGGAACGGCGTCGGCTGGGCATCGAGTTCACGACGCAGCACGCGGAAGCCTTCCAGGGTAGTAATCGCCTGAGCATCCACGGTAATGCCATGATTCGCCAGCACTGCGGCGGCCTGTTCAGCATTGGTGGCATCGAAACCGGCATGGACGTTGTAAATACCAAAGCCGAGACGGTCACGCAGCACCTTCGCCGCACAGATGTTTGCCAGGATCATCGCCTCTTCAACGATGCGGTTAGCGATGCGACGCGGTTCCGCGACGATCTCCAGCACTTCACCTTTTTCTCCCAGCAGGAAGCGGTAGTCAGGGCGATCTTTGAACACCAGCGCGTGGGTCTGACGCCACTCGCTGCGCGCCTGGCAGAGGCGATGGAGCAGACGAATCTGTTCTGCAATCGCGTCACTCTCCGGCTGCCAGCTGCCGCTGTTTTCCAGCCAGTCAGAAACGTCATCATAAGCCAGCTTGGCTTTGGACTCGATCCAGGCCGCAAAGAAGGTGACATCATCCGCCAGGCTGCCATCGGCGGCCACGGTGACGCGGCAGGCCAGCGCCGGACGGCGGACATTCGGACGCAGCGAGCAGACATCATCAGAGAGTTCGCGCGGCAGCATCGGGATGTTAAAGCCCGGCAGGTAGTTGGTGAAGGCGCGCTTCGCTGCCAGCTTATCCAGCTGACTGCCTTCCGCGACATAAGCGGTCGGGTCGGCGATAGCGATGGTCAGGGAGAGCGAGCCATCCGCCTGCGCTTCCACATAAAGCGCATCATCCATATCCTGGGTGCTGGCGCTGTCAATGGTGACAAAATTGAGCGCGGTCAGATCTTCGCGCGTCAGATTCTCATCCATCATCTCGCCAAAGCTGACATCCGGCGCGTCACGCTCAAGGTTGTGACGCGACAGCGTCACCCACCACGGCGCCAGATGGTCATCCGCTTTGACGATAAAGTCGGTGATTTCGGCGTAAAAACCGCGGTCGCCTTTCAGAGGATGACGACGCATTTCAGCGACAGCCCAGTCGCCATTCTCAAACTCATGGCTGACATCGCGCGCCGGGCGGCACGGGATAGCCTCTTTCAGCAGGGGATGGTCCGGCACGATCGACAGGCGATCGTCTTTCTTCTGTACCCGGCCGACAAAACGGCTCAGGAACGGCTCAACCAGGGTTTCCGGTTCAGCACTTTCGCGGTCTTTATCGGTGTGGATCACGGCGACGATACGATCGCCATGCATCACTTTCTTCATCTGCGGAGGCGGAATGAAGTAACTTTTCTGCGCATCGACTTCCAGAAAGCCGAAGCCTTTTTCGGTGCCTTTTACCACGCCTTCTGCACGTGGTGTCTGTGAATGGAGCTTCTCTTTCAGCTGCGCGAGCAGCGGGTTATCCTGGAACATAATTTTTACGTTTCGTGGCCTGAATGCGGCTGACAGTTTTACGCGAATCGACGCCGCGCGGCAAGGCAAAAAGCCGGACGAACCGGCTTTTCAGAGGGGCTGACAGGGGATCAGGCGATGCGCTGATCGGCCTGTGCCAGGGAGAGTTCCAGCTTCACGGGCACCGATTTGGAGGTCGGTGTACCGCTGCCATCACCAAAGCTGTTCAGCGGCACCAGCGGGTTGGTTTCCGGATAGTAGGCCGCCAGATTTCCGCGCGGAATATTATAAGGAACCAGTTTGAAACCGCTGACGCGACGGATGATGCCATCATTCCACAGCGTTTCGATATCGACATTCTGGCCTTCGGTAAAGCCCAGATCCGCCATATCGTCCGGATTGATAAACACCACTTCGCGCTGACCAAACACGCCACGATAACGGTCATCGAGGCCGTAGATGGTGGTGTTGTACTGGTCGTGTGAACGCAGGGTCTGCAGGGTGAACGGCACCGCCTGATCCAGCGCCGGGAACAGTGAGTCCGGCAGCATCGACGCATTAAATTCCGCTTTCTGGCTCGGCGTATTGAAGCGTAACTCTGCAGCGGCATTGCCCAGGTAGAACCCGCCAGGGATATCGCATTTCGCGTTAAAGTCGGCAAAGCCCGGAATGGTCGCGGCGATATGATCGCGGATCAGGTTGTAGTCACCCGCCAGGTCGCGCCACTTCACTTTGTCATCACCCAGCACCGCCTGCGCGATCCCGGCGACGATGGCCGTTTCAGAGCGCTGCGTCTCCGCCAGCGGAATGCCGATCCCTTCGGAGGCGTGCACCATGCTGAACGAGTCTTCGACGGTAATAAACTGATTGCCGGTTGCCTGGCGGTCACGTTCCGTGCGGCCCAGCGTCGGCAGAATCAGCCCTTCATGACCCGGCACCAGGTGGCTGCGGTTCAGCTTGGTGCTGATGTGTACGGTCAGACCACAGCGCGATAACGCCTCTTCCGTGCGCGGTGAATCGGGCGCCGCCGCGGCCAGGTTGCCACCCAGCGCAATCAGCACTTTGACTTCATCACGCAGCATGGCATTCAGCGCTTCAACGGTGTTGTGGCCCGCGGCACGCGGTGGCTCGAAACCGAAATGGTTGCCCAGCGCATCCAGGAACGCCTGCGTCGGTTTCTCATCAATGCCCATCGTCCGGTTGCCCTGCACGTTACTGTGACCGCGCACCGGGCAGAGACCTGCGCCTTTTTTGCCCAGCTGGCCAAACAGCAGCTGCAGGTTGGTGATTTCACGCACCGTGTCTACCGAATGCTTGTGCTGGGTGATCCCCATCGCCCAGGTGCAGATCACCCGGTCAGCGCTCTGATAGATGGCCGCTGCTTCACGGATTTGCGCCTGCGTCAGGCCCGACTGCGCCACAATCTGCATCCAGCTGGTGTTGTCTACGGCGTCGAGGTAGGCCTCAATGCCGTTGGTTTTGGCATTGATAAAGGTCTGATCGAACAGGCCGCTTTCACCTGCCGCCAGACGGGCACGGTGGGTTTCCAGCAGGGATTTCACCATGCCGCGCACGGCAGCCATATCTCCGCCCAGATTCGGCTGGTAGTAGGAGGAGCTGATGGTGCCGGCTTTAGAGGTCACCACTTCCAGCGGTTTCTGTGGATCGGCAAAGCGCTCCAGACCGCGTTCGCGCAGGGTGTTAAAGGTCACGATTTTTGCGCCGTGGTCGGCAGCGTGACGCAGGCTGTGCAGCATGCGCGGATGGTTGGTGCCGGGGTTCTGACCAAAGACAAAAATCGCATCCGCATGGTCAAAATCGTCCAGACGAATGGTGCCTTTCCCGACGCCAATGCTGCGCTTCAGCCCGGTGCCGCTGGCTTCGTGACACATATTGGAGCAGTCAGGAAAGTTATTGGTGCCTACCAGGCGACCAAACAGCTGATAGAGCCAGGAGGCTTCATTGCTGGCGCGACCGGAGGTGTAAAGCTCCATCTGATCCGGATTGTCCATCGCCTTAATGTGCTGCGCGATCAGCGCAAAGGCGTCGTCCCAGCTGATTGGCTCATAGTGGTCAGTTTCGGCGTTGTAGCGCAGCGGATGCGTCAGACGACCCTGATATTCCAGGAAGTAGTCACTCTGGGTGTAGAGGGTGGTTACGCTATGCCGGGCGAAAAAGTCGGTATCAACCACACGACGTGTCGCTTCCCAGGTCACCGCTTTGGCGCCGTTTTCGCAGAAGCTGAAGGTACTTTTATTGTCATCGCCCCAGGCGCAGCCCGGACAGTCAAAACCGCGGGCTTTGTTCATGCGCATCAGGTTGCGCATATTTTTCAGTGCCGCTTTGCTGTCAAGAACGAAACGCGTGGTGGCTTCCAGTGAACCCCAGCCGCCCGCAGCCGCGCGGTAGGGTTTGATTTGGCGTTTAAATTTCATATTGAGTGCAGGCTTTTTATAGTAGGAATAATTGTTTGATGATTGTTATCAGGTTATAGCCTGATGGTGAAGGGGAGTGTGCAATTATCGTCATACCTTGTCTAATTGATTGACATAATGGTGCGATAGCTGGCGTTTATCGTGCATCGGCCAGAAGTGTGAAGCTGGTCAGATTTTACCCAGTTTTAACGCGCTGATAACGGGAGTTCTCTCTATAACGGGCTAATACTTGCTATTTATCATCAGAGAGGGCGCGACACCATGAAACAGCTGACCAGCCAGATCCACGCGTTCGGCAAAGCGCTAATGATGCCAATCTCGGTGATCGCCGCCGCAGGGATCTTTCTCGGGCTGGCGGCGGCGATGCAGAACCCGGCGGTGACCGGTGAGGCGTTCGTCCAGATGGCGGTGCCGCAGGTCATCATCGGCTTTATCCGCAAGATCGCCGGTGCGCTGTTTACAAACCTGCCGCTCTTCTTTGCCGTGGCGAGTGCTATCGGGCTGGCAAAAGCGGAGAAGCCCACCGCCGCGTTTGCTGCGGTGATTGGCTACATCGTGATGAATGTCGGCATCAGCGCTACCCTGGCGGCCAAAGGGATCACGGCCGCCACCACCACACCGGCCGCTCTGCAGCAGGCGGGGATGGATCAGACGACGGCGATGATGACCTCGGCGGAATATATCAGCATGCTGGGGGTCTTTACCTACAACATGAGCGTGCTGGGTGGGGTGATTGCCGGGCTGATAACGGTCGCGCTGCACAACCGCTTTTACACCCAGCAACTGCCTACTGCGATCAGCTTTTTTGGCGGGCGGCGTTTTGTGCCGATCGTCACCGTCGTCTGCCTGCCGCTGGTGGGGGTGCTGCTGGCGCTGGTCTGGCCGACCATCGGCCAGGGGATCGCCTGGATCGGCGCGATGATCGGCAAAAGTGGTCAGTATGGCGCGTTCCTGCTGGGGGCATTTGAACGCATTCTGATCCCCACCGGCCTGCACCATATCCTCAACGAAACCGTTCGCTTCACCCCGATCGGCGGTATGGCGGTGGTGGATGGCCAGACCATTGTCGGTGCGCTCAACATCTTCAACGCGTCTCTGACCCACCCGGGGTCGATCCCGGATGCGACGCTGCGCACCGCCACGCAGTTTCTGGCGCAGGGTAAAATTCCGGTCATGATGTTTGGCCTGCCCGCCGCTGCCCTGGCGATCTATCACACCGCACGGCCAGAGCATAAACAGCGGGTCAAAGCGCTGGTGATGGCGGGCGCGCTGACCTCATTCACGACCGGTATTACGGAACCGCTCGAGTTCTGCTTTATTTTTGTCTCGCCGGTACTCTATCTCCTGCACGCCTTCCTGACCGGTCTCTCCTTCATGCTGATGTCGATGCTGCACCTGATGATTGGCAATGTGCAGGGCGGCATCATCGACCTGGTGGTGTTCGGCATGCTGGGCGGGGCGAAAACGCACTGGTGGTGGACACTGGCGCTGGGGGCCGTCTATGCGCCGCTCTACTACTACGCTTTCCGGCTGGTGATCACCCGGATGCATGTCGAAACGCCGGGCCGGGAATCGGAAGAGGAGAAACCGCAGCAGGTCGCGGCGGATGAGCGCACCCAGGTGATTATCAGCGGGCTGGGTGGGCAGGCCAATATCGAGGATGTCGATTGCTGCTTTACCCGACTGCGGGTCCGGGTCAGAGAGATGAATCAGGTGGTGGATCAGACGCTGATGAGCACCGGTGCCAACGGCGTCAATCGCGTCAGCGAGCATGATGTTCAGGTGATTTACGGGCCTCAGGTTGAGAAAGTCGCCAGTGAGGTAAAGCGGGCGCTCGGCGTGGCTTAGCGACAGCCTGTTTCGGGTCATCAGCGGGCGGTCTGCCGGAAAGGGGGAGAAAGGCTGCACGCTGCCGCTCCGCTTATTGTAACTAAAAAAAGTTCAGCCCTAATGGGCTGCTTTTTTTTGCCGATATAGCCACTCATCCTCCCAATTTCCGGAACGTAGCGATGTCGTTAAAAAAGTCCTCCCTGATTATTTTTTCTTTCCTGCTGGCGCTGTTTCTTACCAGCGTGGCAATCAGTACCTGGCTGCTTGTTCAGAGCAATCACTCCCTGAATGCGGTTAACAAAGAGATCCGCGTTGTGCTGTCGGTGATCGACCCTATCAACCACAGCCGTACGCTGCGTGTCCGCCTGATGGAGTACATGAAGTCGATTGAGGGCAGTGAGGCGAATAACCCGGCCACGCTGGACAGCGTTCGCACCGTTGCCGGTAAGGCGGATGCGGCGTTTGAAGCCTATATGAACGCGCCGCGTCTGCCGGGCGAAGAGGCTGAAGCGGAAGCCTATCGTCAGGCCTATCAGGCCTATCGCCAGCGGGGCCTGCAGCCGTTAATTGAGGCAGCAGAAGCGCACGACCAGCTGCGATTCAAAAACCAGATTGCCACCGTGGTGCGTCTGGATCGCCAGTATGAAATCATTCTGGATCGGGTGCTGGCGCAGCATGAAACTTACGCCAGAAAACTCAACAGTGATGCGCAGAGTCATTTCACCACCGGCATTACCCTGCTGGGACTGTTTGGCGTGCTCTTTTTTGCCATCATCATCGCGATCTACATCTTCATGAAGCGCTACGTGCTCTCTCCGCTGAACGATGCGCAGGAACACTGCAGGCTGATTGCGGCGGGCGTGCTGGACAGCAGCGTCCCGGTCAGGGCGAACTCCCGCAGTGAAATTCAGCTGCTGATGGGCTCGCTGGAGCAGATGCGCAGCGCGCTGACCTCTATCATTCTGCAGGTTCGTGACTCGACCCGCTCCGTCTCCACCGCGTCACAGGAAATTGCTGCGGGCAACATCGATCTCGCCTCACGCACCGAGCAGCAGGCTGCCGCGCTGACCGAGACCGCCGCCAGCATGGAGCAGCTGGGCGCAACGGTGAAACAGAACACCGAAAACGTCTTTGAAGCCTGCCGCCTGACCAGTGAAGCGGTGAAAAATGCCGAAAGCGGTGAGAAAGTGTCGCAGGAAGTGGTGGTTTCAATGGGGCTGATTAACGCCAGCTCGAAGAAGATTGAAGAGATCACGACCGTTATCGACAGCATCGCTTTCCAGACCAATATTCTGGCGCTGAACGCAGCGGTGGAAGCGGCCCGTGCCGGGGAGCAGGGTCGCGGTTTTGCGGTGGTGGCGGGCGAAGTCCGGAACCTGGCGCAGCGCAGCGCCACGGCCGCTAAAGAGATTGAGAGCCTGATTGCCGAATCGGTCGCCATCATTCACGCCGGTTCTGATCAGGTCAGCCGCACGGGTGAGGCGATGAGCGCGATTATCTCCTCAGTGAGCCAGGTTAACCTGCTGATGGAGCATATCTCTACCGCTTCAGATGAACAGAGTCGCGGTATCGGTCAGATTGAACAGGCCGTGACCGAGATGGACAGCGTGACGCAGCAGAACTCGGCGCTGGTGCAGGAGTCTGCAGCAGCCTCCGCCTCGCTGGAAGAGCAGGTGCAGTACCTGACGCAGTCGGTATCCACGTTCCGTCTCGCCAGCCATTAACCGGCGGTTCCGCGCGGCGCCAGTGCCGCGCGAAACCTGCTGCCGGTAAGGCATGTTATCCGGGCAGATTGCCCTGAGGTCAGTGCGCCGGGAGAGTTTGATTCAGCGCCTTGTCGCCGGCCGGGAATCGGCGGATGATAAGGCTTTCCTCTGAATATGTGGTGGTCATGCTAATCAGTACAGAAAGTGCCCGCAGCCACAGCGCCGACACCCGTCTGGCCTGTACGCTGGCGGCCGCTGCGGGGGCGCTGAACACCGCCGCCTTTGAGATTGTCGGTTTCTTTTCTGCCAACATGACCGGCAATGTCTCGCTGCTCTCCGATCATCTGGCAAAAGCGAATCCGGGAACCGGCCTCTTTTTTCTCGCCATCGTCATCCTCTTCATCGCCGGGTCGGCGCTCTCCACCCTGGTTATCAATTCCGGTCGCCGCAGAAACATCCGCACTATTTATGCCTTTGTCATCCTGGCTGAAGGCGCTGCGCTGATGGTACTGGGGGTGATTGAAAATCACTTTCCGCCGCTGTCGCCTGGCGTGGTGTTAATCCTGAGCCTCAGTTTTCTGATGGGGCTGCAGAATGCGGTGGTCACACGGATTTCGGACGCCCGCGTCCGTACTACCCATGTCTCCGGCACGGCGACCGATATCGGGATTGAGCTGGCGATGCTGTTTGAGGTGCTGCGGCGTAAAATCTCCCCGAAAGAGGCACCGCTCTACCTGAGCCGGCTGCGGCTGCATGTGCTGACGCTGCTCGCATTCCTGGCGGGCGGCATAGCCGGAATAGGGCTCTACAGGCTGCTCAGCTACGACTTTCTGCTGCTGGTGGGGTTCGGCCTGATCTGCCTGGCGCTGAACGCCATTTTCCGGCGGCCGGTAAAGACGGCAAGCTGATGGCCCGGCAGTTGCTGAGTAAAATCTGATAAGCCGGGGCCGCTCACCTTAGAAAACTCATCGGCCCCATGTTGTGAACCTCAAGCCTGCTTATTAAAGTCCAGCCATTCCTCCCAACAATGTTCCGGGTCGATATCCTGATACCCACGACGCTCAGCCACAGCTAAAACTCCTTCAGCATCCGTGACAATAGCCGTGGCATTATCACGAATAGCCAACACCTCCTCTTTAGTCAAAGGAGAGCCTTTCTCCTCGGCTTTAGAGACAAGCAGGCTGATAAGGGAGGGAATGAAAAGGATGATCACTTACCTTCCTCCTTCTGATAGATCGCGTCAGTGTCGCGAGGGTAATGTAGAGAGACGTTCCTGTAATGTTGCAATCTCTCCCTGAAATATTCACGCTGGTTCTCAGGCTGCTGCATCTCCACTTCATGCGGGATAACAGGCATATCATACACTCCTTGTCTTATTTGCAGACCAATTGGAAGTCTCCAGCACAACTTTGCAAATGCCCATCATAATAACCTGTGTCAATAGGTCATTAACAGGCTTCGATGATGCTAAGTGCATACGCCCTGACATAGCCAAACAGGCCGAAGCATTACTGAAAGTGCGAATGGCTATGGCTGTTGAGGCATTCTGCTAGACGCCATCTGATACTGGATTCCAAAGACTGTATGTGTGCCGATCATGGTCACTAAATAAAAATGGCAATCAGCATGAGCTGACTGCAACATTTGAAAAGGTAGGGCGTTGAAGGTTATTTACACGAAGAAGAGCATTATTTTCTACACCAAACTGTAAAATCACTACTTGTAGCAGAAACTATAAACTCACCATCCCATGAAAACCCGGCGCAAATGAAATAGTCCCTGGCAAGTGTGATACAACCATCCTGATGACCAGTCGCTAAAGCATCTTTGTTTATCGGACACCATATTAGTAATTCAATAGGCCATTCCGGAGCTACGCGGACTAAACTTTCGCCATAACGGTTATACATTGGTAAACCGCCACCGCATAAACCGCAAATCGAGATGTCTTCATGAGACAAAGGGCCAATCCCTTTACAGGAAAGACTTAAGGGAGAATACCAGTCTGAATATTCATCGTATTCTCTGGCAAGCTTTTCACCATTAATACAGTTATATACACTGCGCCCAGAGGATGATACGACTAACAATAAATGATTTTGTTGATGGGAAAAGCCAACTTCAGTTAAGCCTCCTACAGCAACCTGTAAAACCGGAAGCCATTTTTCGGACGAAGAAGGAATGTTAAGGACTGATTCCACATAATTATCCGATTTATCTTTTTTGAACAAGCCCAGCATTTTCTTCATCCTCATAAACTTTCCCGTTCTGCAAATCAGCAACAACATTATCCTATTAAGTCATACAATACCTTAATTCAAAATATCTCTACCTTATAAAAGCCCGCCGACCGGGCCAGGTATCGCCAGGCCGTAGAAAAAATTTACCTCTTACGTCTCGGTTTTAATGGTTGTTTATCCAGCGAAATCAGAGCGCAAAAAAGCCCGCGTTACGCAGGCATGAATTGGCACAAAAAGGAAAAATCTCAGTATCAGCATTCGCTGACAGCCGCACCATACAGTGTTCCGGGCCAATAGATATGATGAATATGGCAATAGCAAAGCGTGAGCACGTTATGTATGTTCGCCATGTGAAACGAGGCAGCGCCCGTGCTGTAGAACATAAATTCAGCACCAGCCGCAGCTTTACAATTATGCCTGCTGATTCGCCTTGATTAGATCCATCTATCGATACTGCTGTTTATCAATGCAGTACTTATCAAAAGGGAATTACTGATGGCGAGACGATACAGGTTCATGGACTACAGGGCATCATCGTGTTGGGTAAGGTTACAGCTGAAGTTCTGTCAGTGTTAAAGTCAAACCGACCCACAATTTGAAGCCCACCTGCAACAGGCATAGTATGATGTGAGAAGAAAAGAAATCTGAGGTGAAATTTCATTTAGTACATCGCGTAGTACGTAACACTAAATGGAGATTTAATTAACACCTGACTAATTGATTGGTAATTAAAATCGACATTAAACAACTGATTTACCTGTGCAACCTGGAGCGCGAACGCCATTTCGGGCGCGCCGCGGAAGCCAGTTTCGTTACACAGCCAACACTCTCTATGCGCCTGAAAAATCTGGAGCGAGAGCTGGGCCTGCCGCTGATTAACCGCAGTAATAACTTCGCCGGATTTACGCCAGAGGGCGATCGCGTGCTGGCATGGGCGCGGGAAATCGTTTCGGTGTATCAGGGGCTGAAGCTGGAAGTCGAATCACTGAAACATGGGGTAAACGGCACGCTGCGGGTGGGAGTGGTTCCGCAGTGCAGCATGGCCCTGCCGCTGCTGCTGAAAGTGGTCCAGGAGAGATATCCGCAGCTCGACTACCGCATTGCGGTGCTGAGTGCTGATCAGCTGCTGGATGCGCTTAACAGTCACACCGTGGATGTCGGCATCGGCTTTTTTGAGATGGCGACCCTGCGCGAACTCCATTTTCAGACCGAGCTGCTGGCGGACCGCGGCGTTGAAGCGGTGTTCCATCCTGACCATTTCCCGGCGCTGGTGGGTGATACGCCGCTGGCGCTGTCGGATCTGGCGCAACAGCCGCTCTGCCTGGCGGAGCCGACCCGCTATTTTCGCCGTTATCTCGACATGGCCTTTCGTGAGGCGGGGCTGGTGCCACGGGTGATCGTCGAGAGCGCTTCCGTCATGCAGTTGATGCAGTGTGCCCAGGTCGGGCTGGGGCTGCTGGTGTCACCAGTGGGGCATCTGTTGCCCGCTTCACTTCAGGGGCTGCAGCAGCGCGCCATCACGCTGCCACCCATGGCACGTCAGGCGGCGCTGGTTATCGCCGAGCCTGGCCGTGCCACCCCGCTGGCCCAGCACTTTTTCGATGAAGCGCGCGCGCGGCTGCCGATGTAACCGGCGGCAGGCTCTCACTTTTTACGATTACTGCGCTTCGCCCAGCGCGTAAAAGAGGCGACTGTTCCAGTTGCCTATCGCGACACGCTGAATCAGTGCGAACAGCGCATCATTCTCCCAGCCCGCTTCCATGAGGGGTTGCAGATGGGCCGCGCTGAAGCGCTCCGGTGAGCGGGTCAGCTGCGCCGCCAGTGCAATAATCTGCTGTTCTGCGCCGCGTGATCCGGCATCATCGACCCCTTCAATCAGACCCGCCTGACCGTTCAGCAGCCGGAAAAGCCAGCGACTGCCGAGGATGCGGGCGGCGACCGCCTCTGGCAGAGCCTGATCGTCAGAGAGGTGCTGACGCAGCTGCGCCCAGCCATATAACGCCGCAGGATCGTGTGCCAGCACCCAGACTGCCTCCTGCATACCCGGCAGTGACTGGCAACGGGTAATTGCTGCGAGCTGCTCCGCGCTGGCATAACGCAGCTCCAGCGGCTTCAGCACCGGCTGCCAGCGGGCGGGCTGATCGAAGCCGGTTGCCTCTGCATCGGGGGGCGCGGTACTGCCGGGCAGCCAGCGAACCGGCTGAGCCTGCAGTGCCTGTAAGCCCGCCACCACCCGCGCCTGATAACTGACAAACCCGATCACCTGATTCAGCGTCACGATATCGGGCTCGGTCAGGCCAACCCCATCCAGTGCGGTAATGGCGCTGCCGTTGATCAGCTCAGGCTGCATCGCCAGCTGACGGGCGTACTGCGTGATCTGGGTCAGGCGGTTGTTACTTTCGCGTGAAGAGTCGGGGCCGGGCAGCGGATTCAGGCGGGCAGAGTAGTGGTTACACAACCGCTGGATCCCCGCCACCTGCGCGACGGTCAGCGCGGTGCTGAGGCGGTCGTAGAGCGTTAACGTATGGGTGAGCGACGTGGTCACCCGATCGGGAAACAGCAGCTGCGCCAGATCGCGTGCAGCCAGCAGGGCGGGCTGCTGCGAGCGCAACAGAGAGTGCATCCCGGCGTGATCGGCGTGGCAGCCCAGCAGAAAACGGTCATCGATATGGGCGGCCTCGGGCACCAGCGGCGCGGCCTGAGAGGTTCGTGGACTGGTCTGGCTCTCGTAAAACCAGTGGTTATGGCCCGGATAGCGGCGTTGTTCCATGATCAATCCTTTTGCAGATTCGGGTTCGGTATGCAGGCGGCAGAATCTGAAAATGTGCATAAACCGAAGGGCAGGCTTATCGTCGCTGATGGCCGGGCCGGGGCAAAAGAATGATCGGTGATAATTAATAGCGTTACGCTATAACGGCAGAAAAATCAGGGAGTGAGGCGGGGCGGGGGCAAAAAAAGAGGGCGAGCCAGGCTCGCCCTCAGGGAACTTATTTCAGTTCCAGTTCGTTCATCGCGGCGATGCTGAAGCCGCCATCAACGTGAACGACTTCACCGGTGATGCCGCCTGCCAGATCAGAGCAGAGGAACGCGGCAGAGTTGCCGACATCTTCGATGGTGACGGTACGGCGAATCGGGGTAACCGCTTCGCAATGCGCCAGCATCTTACGGAAATCTTTGATGCCTGAGGCGGCCAGGGTGCGGATTGGACCTGCAGAGACGGCGTTAACACGCACGCCTTCCGGGCCCATGGCGTTTGCCATATAACGCACGTTCGCTTCCAGGGACGCTTTCGCCAGACCCATCACGTTGTAGTTCGGGATCGCGCGCTCAGCACCCAGGTAAGAGAGGGTCAGCAGACCGGAGCCTGGATTCAGCATCTCACGGCACTCTTTCGCCATCGCAACGAAGCTGTAAGCACTGATGTCATGCGCGATTTTAAAGCCTTCGCGGGTAACGGCGTTCACATAGTCGCCATCCAGCTGGTCGCCAGGCGCGAAGCCGATAGAGTGAACGAAACCGTCAAATTTCGGCCAGGTTTTTGCCAGTTCAGTGAACAGAGATTTGATGCTCTCATCTTCTGCGACGTCACATGGCAGCACGATGTCTGAACCCAAATCTTTAGCAAACTCTTCCACACGACCTTTTAACTTGTCGTTCTGGTAGGTGAAAGCCAGTTCTGCGCCCTGTTTGTGCATCGCCTGTGCAATACCGTAGGCGATGGAAAGTTTACTGGCAACGCCAGTAATCAGAATGCGCTTACCGGAAAGAAAACCCATAGCTGTAATCCTTATGGTCATTGTTGTTGGCGGCCGCATGATTAAAAAGTAAGCGACCGACGTTAATCGACGTGCGGATTCTAGCACGTCTCTCATAAATCAGGTAAACCGGCCCGCAATTTCCGCGACGGGCAGCAAAATCAGCGTTCGCGTCGCCAGGCTTCGGCACTCAGCGCTTCGCCGAAGTGGCTGCTGATCAGGCGTCGGGTCAGATCGTGCAGCGGCGAGGCCAGCACATCCGCGGTGCCGCCGCGCTCGACCACTTCGCCCTGATGCATCACCAGTACCTTGTCGCTGATATGTTTCATCATGCCCAGATGCTGCGTCACATAAATGTAGGAGATACCATGTTTTTCCTGCAGCTCCAGCATCAGATTCACCAGTTGGGAGCGCATGGTCATATCCAGCGAGGCCAGCGCTTCATCGGCCACGATCACTTTGGGCTGCAGGATCAGCGCACGGGCCAGACCCAGACGCTGCTTCTGACCGGGTGCCAGCATATGGGGATAATAGCCGGCGTGATCGCGCAGTAATCCCACCTGCCGCAGGGTTGCGATGATGCGCTTCTCGCGCGCTTCCGCATTGAGATCGGTGTTGAGCCGCAGCGGAAAATCAAGAATCTGACTGATGCGCTGACGCGGATTCAGGGAAGTGGAGGGGTCCTGAAAAATCATGCGGATGCGCTGACTGCGGTAGCCATAATCGCCAAAGGTCAGCGGATGATCGTCAATCAGAATCTCACCCTCCGTCGGCGCGACCATGCCGCTAAGCATCTTCGCCAGGGTGGATTTGCCTGACCCGTTCTCGCCGATGATGGCCAGCGTCTGCCTTTCACGCAGGGTAAAGCTCACCGATTTCACCGCCTCGACATGCTGACGGCGGAACAAACCGGTGCGATAGCGAAACGTTTTACTCAGGTTGCGCACTTCCAGCAGGGTTTCCATGTTACTGGCCCTCCATATTGAGCGGGAAATGGCAGGCATAAAGATGCGTTTTACTGCCGGTCAGCCTCGGCGTTTCAATACATTTGCGCTGGGCGTAAGGACAACGCGGCCCCAGCCGGCAACCTATCGGCAGGCTCTCCAGCGAAGGGATCGCCCCGGAGAGGGTGTTGAGACGACTCTTGTGCGGCAGCGCACGCCCGAAATCGGGCATCGCCCGAATCAGCGCCTGGGTATAGGGGTGATGCGGTGTGCTCATCAGATCGTCGCTCTGCGCGGTTTCCACCGTCTGGCCGCAGTACATCACGTTAATCCGATCCGCCCACTGGCTCATGGTGCGCAGGTCATGACTGATCAGCAGAATGGTGGTGTTGTTATTCTGATTCAGGCGGCTAAGCAGGCGGAAAATCTGCGCCTGCGTGGTCGGCTCCATGGCGTTGGTCGGTTCATCCGCGATCAGCAGACGCGGCTGATTCGCCAGCGCAATGGCGATCATCACTTTCTGGCACTCGCCTTCGGTCAGCTCATAGGGGAAGCTGCGCATGATATCTTTGTGGTCTTTAATACCGACGCGATGCAGCAGCTCGATGGCACGGGTTTTGCGCCAGAACCAGAAGCGTTTCAGCCACGGCCCTTTATACGTCCAGCGCGGGATCACCTGCATCAGCTGACGACCGATACTTTCAGAGGGATCGAGACAGGATTGCGGCTCCTGAAAAATCATCGAGACGTTATGCCCGATAATACGGCGGCGCTCGCGCGGCGTCAGGCGCAGCAGATCCACATCATCAAACACCATACGGTCTGCGGTCACGCGCCAGTTGTCATTGGTTACGCCGCAGATGGCCTTTGCCACCAGACTTTTGCCTGAGCCGGACTCCCCGACCAGACCGCGGATTTCCCCTTCGCCCAGCGTCAGGTTTACGCGGTCCACCGCTTTGACCGGTCCGTCAGCGGTCATAAATTCGATGGTGAGATTACGGATATCGAGTAACGGCATCTATTCCACTCCCGCTTCGACGGCGCGACGGATGCCGTCACCGAGCAGGTTAACAATTAATACGCTGACCATCAGCGCCACACCCGGCAGCATCACGGTCCAGGGGGCCACGTAGATCAGCTCCAGCGAGTCGCCCAGCATCGCCCCCCACTCGGGTGAGGGCAGCTGCGCGCCCAGGTCGAGAAAGCCGAGTGCGGCAATGTCCAGAATCGCCATCGACAGCGCACGGGTGATCTCCGTGATCAGCAGCGGCAGAATGTTCGGCATAATGGCGTAGCGCAGGATGTTGCGGCCGCTGGCCCCGTCCAGACGCGCGGCGACCACATACTCTTTTTCCAGCTCATCATGCACCGCGCTGTATATCTCACGCACCAGGCGAGGCATCAGCGCCAGCCAGACCGCCAGCAGCGCATGCTCCAGTCGCGGCCCGAGAAAAGCCACGACAATGATCGCCAGCAGCAGCGAAGGAATAGAGAGCAGCGTATCCAGTACATGGTTCATTACCGCCGAGCGGATGCCGTGGGTCATGCCGGCCAGCACGCCCAGTATCAGGGCGCCCAGCGTGGCGAACAGCGTGACCAGCATCGCTGACCCTACCGTCGGGCCTGCACCGCTCAGCAGGCGGCTCAGCACATCCCGCCCAAGATCGTCGGTGCCGAGGAAAAAGGAGACGTCGCCATAGCGTGACCACGACGGCGGCAGCAGCTGATACCCCAGGAACTGCTGATCGATGCCGTAAGGCGCGATCAGCCCGCCGAACAGGCAGAGCAGCAGCAGGGCGCCAAAGCCATACAGCCCGACCATCGAAATCGGATTGCCGTAGAAATGGTGCCAGCTCTGACGAAACGCGCTGGGCAGGCGTTTCTCGGCATAGATATTATCTAAGGGCATACCATTCCTTATGTTTCAGCGGATTCATTGCCGCGCCAATCACATCAGAGATGACGTTGACCAGGATCACCAGCCCGCCAATCACCATCACCCCGGCGGAGATAGCCGCATAATCCTGCTGACGAATCGCATTGATCAGCCAGCGGCCGAGTCCGGGCCAGTTGAACACCATCTCGGTAATCATCGCCAGCGTCAGCATGGTGGAAAACTGCAGCCCCAGACGCGGGATGACCGGCGGCAGGGCGTTATGCAGCACGTGCCGCCGGATCACCGTAAAGCGCGACAGCCCCCGGGTAGCGGCTGCTTTAATATAATTTTTATCCATCACGTCGCTGGTGCTGTTGCGCAGCAGGCGGATCACCTCTGTGGTGGGGGCCATCGCCAGCACCAGCACCGGCAGAATCAGGTGGGTCAGCGCGCTGATGATCATCTCGTGACGCCAGGGCGAAGGACTCAGCCAGGCATCGATCAGCGCAAAGCCCGTGATATTCTGCACCGGGTAGAGCAGATCGTGGCGACCCGACACCGGCAGCCAGCCGAGCGTCAGCGAGAAGAAAAGCGTGAACAGCAGCGCCAGCCAGAAAATCGGCGCGGAGAAGCCGAACAGCGCCAGCGCACTGATGGTTTTATCCTGCCATTTATTGCGCATCACGCCGGCGCAGATCCCCAGCGGGATCCCCACCAGCAGCGCGAACAGAAATGCCAGGATGCAGAGCTCCATCGTCGCCGGGAACACCTCGCGCAGCTGCAGGCCAATCTCCTGACCGTTGGTGCTGGAGACGCCAAAGTCGAACTGCAGCATTCCTTTAAACCAGAACCACCAGGCGTCCGAAAGCGCAGCGCCTTCCAGCGGGGCGTTGGGGGTAAAGTAGCTCAGGCTGAAGCTCACCAGCGACAGCAGAAACAGGGTAATGACCAGCAGCAGCAGGCGCCGCAGAAGATAGATAATCACTTACTTTTCCTTATCGCTTTCACGATAAACCCCGGCAAACGAGGCGTTGCCAAACGGACTCAGCACCAGCCCTTTAATATCATGGCGGAATGCCTGCAGACGCAGCGAGGAGGCCAGCGGCAGCACCGGCAGCTCCTGCGCCAGAATCTGCTGCGCTTTGTCATAACTGTCGATGCGGCCAGAGAGCTGCTGCGACAGCAGGGCATTCTGCAGCGTTTCATCAAAGGCGGGTGAGCACCAGTGCGCGTAATTGGTCTGGGAGCGAATTGCCGCGCAGCTGAGCAGCGGACGGAAGAAGCTGTCCGGGTCATTACTGTCTGTGGCCCAGCCAGAGAGGGTCAGATCGTGATTCATCGCCATCAGCTGCGCCTCCTGGAAGCGCCCCTCCACCGGCACAATCGTCAGCCGGACACCCACCTGGGCCAGATCCGCCTGCAACAGTTCAGCCGTTTTCAGCGGGCTGGGATTCCAGGATTGCGACGCTGCGGGCACCACCAGCCGCAGATGCAGATCGCTGATGCCCAGCGCGGCCAGCGCTTCGCGTGACTTCGCCGGGTCATAGCCAGTAATGCGCGCATCATTGTCATACGCCCAGGAGGCGCGCGGTAATATCGACGCGGCCGTTTCGGCCGTTCCGTAATAGATGGACTCCATCAGGCGTTCGTTATTGATCGCCAGCGCCAGCGCATGCCGCACCTCAGGCCGGTCCAGCGGCGGCTTGCGGGTATTGAAGGCCAGATAGGCGATGTTCATGCCAGGGCGCAGCGTCATCCGCAGACGCGGGTCATCGCGCAGGATACTGAGCTGACTGGCGGCCGGGTAGGCCAGCACGTCACACTCACCGGTTAACAGTTTAGAGAGTCGTCCGGTGCCGCCAGAACCGAGATCGATGACCGCCTGTTGCAGACGGGGCACGCCTTTCCAGTAATGCGGATTGCGCGCCAGACGAATGTACTGGCCGGTGCGATATTCGCTGAGCTGATAAGGGCCGGTGCCCACCGGCTGCCGGTCCAGCTCCTCCTGATGCCCCTGCGCCGTCAGCTGGTCAGCATACTCTTTCGAGAGGATCGGCGCATAGTGCGTCGCCATGTGCCACAGGAACGACGCGTCCGGGCTGTTGAGCCGGAACTCGACCGTCCGGTTATCGATCTTCTTCACGCTCTGAACAGAATCGGCGAACTGAAGGCTGTCAAAGTAGGGGTAGTTGCCGCCATTCACGTTATGCCACGGGTGATGGCGATCAAACATGCGGGCGAAGCTGAAGACCACATCGTCAGCATTGAGGGTGCGGGTGGGGCGGAACTGATTCGTCTGCTGGAAGGCGACGCCACTCCGCAGGTGAAAGCGGTAGGTCGCGCCGTTATCGCGCACTTCCCAGCTGGAGGCCAGATCGGGTTTCAGCCGGTAGGTATACGGGTCGACATCCAGCAGACGGTCATAAAGCTGAGCCGCCAGGGTATCCACCGTCAGCCCGCTGCTGGCCATCTGCGGATTAAAGGTGTTCAGCGTGCCGCTGACGCAGTAGACAAAGCCGGACTGGCGGATATCACCCGCCGGTGCTGACCATGCAGGGGCACTCAACACGCTGAGGCTGAGCAACAGCGAACTTAGTAGTTTTGACATAGAACTCAACGATTTTGAGGCATTGAACAGAGTGTATCGCAAAGCGGGCGTTGTCCCAAAACCTGCAACCGCTGTCAGCCTGATTTTCATCCTCTGCGGGGCAAAAGGGAGCACAGAAGGTGGGGTAATGAGAAATATTCTCAATTACACCTTTACAGATGATAATAAGAATGATTATTATTCATATGCACTTCGACGGTGGCTCTGCCGAAGAGGAGCACGACATTGCTCACATTGCTTCCAGTATTGTTGCCCGCCTGATGGCGGGCTTTTTTTTTGCCTGAAGCAGCCTGGGTGGGTAAGAAAGCAGGATAGTGAACCCGGCTTTACCCCGGTGCAACAATCAGCCGTGCAGCAGGCGGATCAGTTCTCGGCTTTGATATCGTGCTTTTTCATCATTGCGCGCAATTGGTGGTAGGTGACGCCGAGCAGACCGGCAGCGCGGCGCTGGTTGTAGCGTGCCTGTTGCAGACTCGCCTCCACCAGATCCCGCTCCTGCTGGTTTTGCCACTGTCGCAGATCGAGCGGCAGTCCGGGCAGCGCAGCGCTATCCGCAGCCGGGTTTAACGGCATTCTGGCGACCGGTTGCTGGCGCGAAGCAAAGGGATTAATGATGATGTTATCCAGCGGCTGCTCGCTGCTGTTATGCCGGTAGACCGAGCGCTCCACCACATTTTTCAGTTCACGCACGTTGCCGGGCCAGTGGTAATCGAGCAGCGTCTGCTGCGCGCGGGCCGTGAAGCCAGGAAAGAGTAACAGCCCCAGCTCCCGGCACATCTGGATGGCGAAATGTCCGGCCATCACCAGAATATCGCTGCGGCGTTCACGCAGTGGCGGCAACTGCACCACATCGAAAGCCAGACGATCCAGCAGATCGGCGCGGAATTTGCCCGCTGCCGCCAGCGCAGGGAGATCTTCGTTGGTGGCGCAGACCAGACGTACATTGACCTGCAGGGAGTGGTTGCCGCCGACCCGCTCCAGCTGACCATACTCAATCACCCGCAGCAGTTTCTCCTGCACCAGCATGGGTGCGGTTGCCAGCTCATCCAGAAACAGTGTACCGCCATCGGCCCGTTCAAAACGCCCGAGATGACGCTTCTGCGCGCCGGTAAACGCGCCCGCCTCATGCCCGAACAGTTCCGAATCCAGCAGATTCTCGTTAAGGGCGGCGCAGTTAAGCGAGATGAACGGCCCCTGCCAGCGGTCGGAAAGATAGTGTAACCGGCTGGCGATCAGCTCTTTACCGGTGCCGCGCTCGCCAATCACCAGAACGGGTTTCTCTAGGGGGGCGAGTTTAGAAACCTGCTCCAGCACCTCCAGAAAATTGTTCGACTCACCGAGAAGATTATCATTAGTTCCGGTCATGATGAATTTCGCTACCCGTTAATCATTTTGACTATCTTAAAGCAGCCGGGAGAGGGTGTAAAATTTAAAAGATGATTAAAATCAATTAGATGTAAAATTGGCACGCATCTTGTATTAATCAGGCAGGGCAACACTGTTTAAGACTTTTAAAAGAGGAACATCATTATGGGTATTTTTTCTCGTTTCGCCGACATCGTGAATGCCAATATCAATTCGCTGCTGGAGCGTGCGGAAGATCCACAGAAACTGGTGCGGCTGATGATTCAGGAAATGGAAGACACCTTAGTCGAAGTGCGTTCTACCTCTGCGCGGGCGCTGGCAGAGAAGAAACAGCTGTCCCGTCGCATTGAGCAGGCGGAGATTCAGCAGGCGGAGTGGCAGGAAAAAGCGGAGCTGGCGCTGCGCAAAGATAAAGACGACCTGGCCCGCGCTGCGCTGATTGAAAAACAGAAGCTGACCGACCTTATCGCCTCGCTGAAGCAGGAAGTCACTCATGTTGAAGAGACGCTGGAACGCATGAAGGGCGAAATTGGCGAGCTGGAGAAAAAGCTGAGCGAAACGCGCGCCCGTCAGCAGGCCTTAACGCTGCGTCATCAGGCGGCGTCGTCGTCACGTGATGTGCGTCGTCAGCTGGACAGCGGTAAAATCGATGAAGCGATGGCGCGTTTTGAATCCTTTGAACGCCGTATTGATCACATGGAAGCGGAAGCGGAAAGTCACGGCTTTGGTAAAACCAAAACCCTGGACCAGCAGTTTACCGATCTGAAAGCGGACGATGAGATCAGCCAGCAGCTTAATGCGCTGAAAGCCAAAATGAACCGCAGTGAGTAACTTTCGACGTTGCAAAAAGTGATTAAGGAGAGTCAATGAGCGCACTTTTTCTCGCCATACCGCTGACGATTTTCGTGCTGTTCGTGGCACCCATCTGGTTATGGCTGCATTACAGCAACAAACGCAACGGCGGTTCGGAACTGTCGCAAAGCGAACTTCAGCGCCTGCAGCGTGTGACCCAGGATGCGCAACGGATGCGCGAACGGATTGACGCGCTGGAAGCGATTCTGGACGCCGAGCATCCTAACTGGAGGCAGCCATGATGAAAGGCCGTAAGTTATGGCGTAAGCCAGACGAAGGAAAGCTGATGGGGGTCTGTGCAGGGCTGGCCGAGTATCTCGACATCCCGGTTCGCCTGCTGCGGATCATCGTGGTGTTATCCCTGTTCTTTGGTCTGTTTGTTTTTACGATTATCGCCTACTTTGTGCTGGGGTTTGTGCTGGATGAGAAGCCTGCCTCGGCCGCAGAAGGGGAACGCCCGCCCAGCGCCAGCGAACTGCTGGACCAGCTGGAAAGCGCACTGCAGCGTGATGAACGTAGCGTGCGCGATGTGGAACGCTACGTAACGTCTGAAACGTTCAGCGTACGCAGTCGCTTCCGCCAGATCTGAAACCGCCTGTACCGGGCCGTTTCAGGCCCGTTCGTACACGCAATGGAGGTGTTATGTCTTTTTCGCGATCCACAATGTTCCGTCACCGCGCGGCACCTGCATTGAAGTCGGCGGCCAGATTCATCATTATCAATGCTGTTACCTATGGTCCGGCCGGTGTGACGGGCTGGGCGGTGAAATCGGTAGCGCGACGCCCGTTACGTCTGCTGCTGGCCGTGGCGCTGGAGCCACTGCTGAAGCGGGTGATGAATCGGGTTGCGTCGCGCTTCATCAGGGAGAAAGATGAAAAGACTGCAAACTGAACTACTGGCGTTAATGAACCGCGGCGTCGATCGCCATCTTCGTCTGGCGGTCACCGGATTAAGCCGCAGCGGTAAAACCGCCTTTATCACTTCTCTGGTTAACCAGCTGTTAACCGTTCACAGCGGCGCTCGTTTGCCGCTGTTTTCCGTTGTGCGGGATGAGCGTCTGTTAGGTGTCAAGCGGGTGCCGCAGCGCGATATGGGCACCGCACGCTTTACCTACGACGAAGGGCTGGCACAGCTCTACGGCACGCCACCCGCCTGGCCTGTGCCCACCCGTGGCGTCAGCGAAATGCGTCTGGCGCTGCGTTACCGTCCCAGCGATTCCCTGCTGCGCCACCTGAAAGAGACCGCGACCCTCTATCTGGAAATTGTTGATTATCCCGGTGAGTGGCTGCTGGATCTGCCGATGCTGGCGCAGGACTACCTCGCCTGGTCCCGGCAGATGAACGGACTGTTGCAGGGCGACCGCGCGGAGTGGGCCGCGCCGTGGCGCGCCCTCTGCGAGAACCTGGACCCGCTGGCACCCGCCGATGAAACCCGGCTGGCAGAAATCGCCGCCGCCTGGACCGACTATCTGCACCGCTGTAAAGCCGAAGGCTTACACTTTATCCAGCCTGGCCGCTTTGTCCTGCCCGGTGATATGGCGGGCGCGCCTGCGCTGCAGTTCTTCCCCTGGCCGACCACCGATGAGGCCCGGCTGACGAAGCTGGCGCAGGCGGACAAGGGCAGTAACTTCGGCATGTTACAGCAGCGGTTTAACTACTACTGTCAGCATGTCGTGAAAGGCTTCTATAAGAACCATTTTCTGCGTTTCGACCGCCAGATTGTTCTGGTTGACTGCCTGCAACCGCTGAACAGCGGGCCGCAGGCGTTTAACGACATGCGTCTGGCCCTGACACAGCTGATGCAGAGTTTTCATTACGGCCAGCGCACGCTGTTTCGCCGGCTCTTCTCGCCGGTAATTGATAAATTGCTGTTTGCTGCCACCAAGGCCGATCACATCACCAGCGATCAGCATGGCAATATGGTTTCGCTGTTGCAGCAGCTGGTGCAGGATGCCTGGCAGAACGCGGCGTTTGAAGGGATCACGATGGAATGCATCGGACTGGCTTCGGTTCAGGCGACGCAGAGCGGGCTGGTCGATCACCGTGGCGAAAAGATCCCGGCACTGCGCGGCAACCGGCTGGATAATGGCGAGCCGCTGACCGTCTATCCTGGCGACGTTCCGCCGCGTCTGCCCGGCAATGCCTTCTGGCAGCAGCAGGGTTTTCAGTTTGAACAATTCCGCCCGCAGCAGCTCGACGTCGATCGTCCGCTGCCTCATATCCGCATGGATGCCGCGCTGGAATTTTTGTTGGGAGATAAATTGCGATGAGTGATCCGCTGAAGCCGCGTATCGATTTTGCCCGTCCGCTGGAGGAGAGCCGCGCCACGCCACTGCGCCCGGCACACGCCTTTGATGCAGAGGCCGATGCCGCCTTTCTGGCGGTACAGGATGAAGATGTTGCCGTTGAAGAGGAGGGCGCAGGCGAACGGGCAGTGGAGGCCGCGCTGAAACCGAAGCGCAGCCTGTGGCGTAAACTGGTGACTGCAGGCGCACTGCTGTTTGGCGTCAGCGTCATTGCTCAGGGCGTGCAGTGGACCCATGACGCCTGGCTGGCCCGCGACTGGTTCTCACTGGGCAGCGGTGTAGCTGGTGGCCTGATCGTCCTGGCGGGGGTGGGTGCCCTGACCACGGAGTGGCGTCGTCTCTATCAGCTGCGTCAGCGCGCTGAAGAGCGCGATGTCGGTCGTGAACTGCTGCACAGTCATGGCATCGGCAAAGGCCGGGCCTTCTGTGAAAAGCTGGCGCAGCAGGCGGAACTGGACCAGGCGCATCCGGCTTTGCAGCGCTGGCACGCGTCCCTGCATGAAACCCAAAACGACAGTGAGATTGTCCGTCTGTATGCGCAGCTGGTGCAGCCGGTGCTGGATCGCCAGGCGCGGCGTGAAATCAGTCGCCATGCAGCCGAGTCCACCCTGATGATTGCGGTCAGCCCGCTGGCGCTGGTCGATATGGCGTTTATCGCCTGGCGCAATCTGCGGCTGGTCAACCGCATCGCTGCCATCTACGGCATCGAACTGGGTTATTTCAGCCGTATCCGCCTGTTCCGTCTGGTGCTGCTTAACATGGCTTTTGCCGGGGCGTCAGAGCTGGTGCGGGAAGTGGGGATGGACTGGATGTCGCAGGATATCGCCGCCCGGCTCTCAACGCGTGCCGCACAGGGCATTGGTGCCGGTTTACTGACCGCACGTCTGGGTGTGAAAGCGATGGAGCTTTGCCGTCCGCTGCCCTGGCTGGAGCAGGATAAGCCCCGGCTGGGCGATTTCCGGCGTGAGCTGCTGGGACAGATGAAAGAGGCGCTGCAGAAGGGCAACAACAAATCCTCCTGAAGCGCATCTGCAAGCATGAAGGCGGCCTGGCCGCCTTCATGCCGATTACGGTGTCTGACGCAGAACCTGACGGGAATCGATAATCAGACAGTCACCCGGGCAATGCCCTTCATCCGTGATAACCGGATTTTCGGGTAGGGTATAGGCCATGCCATTTTTCTCGCGGATAAAATGGGCCATCCCGGCAAAGGTCCATGACATGCTCAGGCCCAGTCCGCCAAAATCATCATATTTCCGCAGCGTAGCGACTTTCGGTAAATACTCCCCGGTCAGGCGATAGTAGAGCGCCCCGTTGAACGCTTTTGGCACCTGCTGCGTGATTGCCCGTTCGAGCAGGGCAAACTCCTTGCGGGCAGGTACGGAATAACCGTTGATAAGATGACTGATCGACAGTGAGGCCGCCGCGATAACCAGCAGGGCATAGAATGTCTTTTTCCACTTCAGCTTTTTACTGAGTTCAAACAGACCCAGAATAAAGGCGCTGGTAGTCATCAGCGCACCGGCAATAAGCGTCCGGTAGGCCGCCATGCTCTCACTGACAATCAGGTTAGGCAGAGCGGCGATAACCAGTAAAATAAACATCAGATAAAATTTGTCGTTACCGACTGTCTTAATTTTCTTCAGCCCAAAACCGATAATGATCGACGAGATGATGACTGAAACCGTCTTTGCGCCGAGGTCAAAATTGCAGATCACGTTCTTAAGGTATTCCGTGAAAAACCAGCTGAGCTTAGCCGGGACGTCATAGCTGAAGGCGGAGCGCGGCAGCGTGTGGCCATAAAGCTGGACCGGGAGGACCTTTGATGCGAGCAGCGCCGCAAACATACCGGCACCCAGTACGATCAGAGAAATTGCAGCCCGCTTCCTGTCAATTTTTCGTGCTGAAAGGCAGAGATCCAGCGCGGCAAAAAAGGTAAAGCTCATTGCGGCTGGCTGATAGAGACAAAAGGCAACGGTCAGCAGGCACACCGCTGACACGCGCCCTGTCACGCCGGGTTTAGTCGAGAAGTGGTAGCTGGCACCTGCCAGTAAAATGGCCGCGATGTAAGGGAAGCAGGATGCCCAGGCAATATAAACCTGAAAGGAGGGAAGCAGGCAGAGTAATAACGCAAAAGTTATCCGCTGAGCCTGGTTTTCCATCAGCTGATATTTCTGGCAAAGGGTATAGAGATAATAGCCGGTAAAGATAAGCAGAATAATGGCGACACCGCGCAGGAGTGCCAGGCGTTCTATGCTCGCGACCAGGAATGAGGCGCTGTACTGAATAATGCCATAGACCGGTCTGCCCGAGAGGGTGTCCCAGTTTAAAATACTGAGCCTGTCAAAATTGGCCCAGTAGAGATTAGTCCAGTCATCGGTATAGGCGTATTGGGTCAGCCAGGCGGGACTGTAGGCCACCAGAAAAACTAACGCAAAAAGTAAAAAAACCTGACGGCGGGTCAGGCCGTTATCGGTGGCGATCATCTGTCATCCTTTTAATCTGACCATTATCTCTGCCCGTTTACCGGACAATTTAATCAATGTTTTCGGGTGGGCTTGATTTATTTTCCACGGATTTTCGCAAAATATAGCGAGGCCGGTTTTTGGTTTCCATATAGATGCGGCCAATATATTCACCCAGTACACCAATGCCAATCAGCTGAACTCCGCCAAGGAACAGAACGGAAACCAGGATAGAGGGATAGCCAGGCACCGGATTACCGAACAGGAGTTTATCTGCAATCATCCAGAGCCCATAAAGAAAGGCCAGTGAGGCAACCAGAAAACCCAGATAAGACCAGATACGTAGCGGTACGGTTGAGAAAGAGGTCAGTCCCTCCAGCGCCAGATTCCACAATTTCCAGCCTCCGAATTTACTGTGCCCCGCGACCCGCTCAGTCCGGACATATTCAACAATGTCAGTCTGTCCGCCGACCCAGCTCAGAATGCCTTTCATGAACAGATTTTTTTCGGGTAGCCGTTTAATGTTCTCAACCACTTCCCGCGACATCAGCCGGAAATCACCCACGTTCTCTTCAATCTGCGGATAGCTGATTTTGTTATGCAGCTTGTAAAACCAGCGGGCGGTTTTGCGCTTCAGATGGCCATCAGCACTTCTGTCAATCCGTTTGGCTAAAACGATATCGGCACCCGCCTGCCATTTACGGACCATTTCGGGAATTATCGAAATCGGATCCTGTAAATCGACATCGATTGGAATTATGGCCTCGCCGGTTGCCGCTTCCAGTCCGGCAAACAGCGCCGGCTCTTTGCCAAAATTACGAATAAACGACAGGCTGCGCACCAGCGGATCACGCTGGCTCAGTTGAGTAATCAGCGCACGCGTTGCGTCCGTGCTGCCATCATCGATAAAAACAATCTCAACCTGCCAGGCCGCAAGCGCCTCATCTTTTCTCACGGCCTGATAAAAATGGGGAATAGCCTCTTCTTCATTGAATACCGGTACCACCAAAGAGATGTTCATGACTCTCCTTTAAAGACGATAAAGCGGGAAAAAAGGAAGCCACACGCCAGACTCAGGGCGGATGAGGCGATCAGCGTTATCAGAGGGTAGAGGCCGAGCCGGTCAGCGAGATAACCCACGCTAAAGGCCATTGCCCCCATAAACAGGACGTAAAGAAGATAGCGCCAGGCTGTTGCCTGCTGATTAAAGGTCCAGCGTGCATTCACAAAGAAAGAGAAGGTGACGGCCAGACAAAACGCCAACAGATTAGCGGTTGACTGGAAAAGGCCCAGGCTAAGGCAGATAAAGAAGGTGACCCAGTGAAGCAGGGTATTGATGACACCTACCGTCAGATATTTTGCGAAGAAAGTCAGCATTTTATAGTGGTTTTTATTCGGTTTTGAAAAATATACAGCAAGTCGGATGGGATAAAAACTCCGGCGCTGACAAATCCTGACACTCTGAGACAGAATCATGATCTCAGCGGCGCAGTACAAAACGCCATCATCCACGCCAGAAGTGTCAACTTTTCCTGACAGAGTCCTTTCTGCCAGTGCGCGACTTAGCGTATCATTGAACCATCTGAACCTGATTAAGGCGAACGCAATGCGTCTGGAAGTGTTCTGTCAGGACCGTATCGGTCTGACGCGTGAACTGCTCGACCTGCTGGTGGCACGCAATATTGATTTACGCGGTATCGAAATTACGGCGATTGGGCGCATCTATCTCAACTTTGCTGCACTGGAATTTGATGCCTTCAGCAATCTGATGGCTGAAATCCGGCGTACGCCCGGCGTGACAGATGTGCGCACTGTCACGTACATGCCTTCTGAGCGGGAACACCGTGCGCTGAGTGCGCTGCTGGTGGCGATGCCCGATCCCGTGTTCTCTGTCGATCTGAAAAGTAAGGTTGAGTTAGCTAATCCGGCGGCACAGAACCTCTTCAATCTCGATGAAGAGAAGATGCGCAATTTCAGCGCCGGTCATCTGATCACCGGCTTTAACTTTATGCGCTGGCTCGAGAGCGATCGGGTGGAAGCGCAGGCGCAGCATGTCGTTATTGAGGGCCGGGATTTTCTGATGGAAGCGCGTCCCATCTATCTGCCGGGTGAAGAGGGCCAGAGCGACCGGCCGGTCGGCGCGATGGTGATGCTGAAGTCGACCGCCCGCATGGGCCGTCAGCTGCAGAATCTGGTGGTCACAGACGATTCGGAGTTTGATCACATCATTGCCGTCACGCCGAAAATGCGGCAGGTGGTGGATCAGGCCCGCAAGCTGGCGATGCTGGATGCGCCGTTGCTGATTGTGGGCGACACCGGCACCGGGAAAGACATGCTCGCGCGCGCCTGCCATCTCCGCAGCGCCCGCGGGAAGAATCCTTTCCTGGCGCTGAACTGCGCCTCACTGCCTGACGACGTTGCGGAAAGCGAGCTGTTTGGACATGCTGCTGGTGCCTATCCTAATGCGCTTGAAGGCAAGAAGGGCTTTTTCGAACAGGCGAACGGCGGCTCGGTGCTGCTGGATGAAATCGGTGAGATGTCGCCGAGAATGCAGACCAAACTGTTGCGTTTTCTCAATGACGGCACCTTCCGCCGCGTCGGTGAAGAGCATGAAGTGCATGTGAATGTGCGGGTGATCTGCGCCACGCAGAAGAACCTGATTGAGCTGGTACAGCGCGGAGAGTTCCGCGAAGATCTCTTCTACCGTCTCAACGTCCTGACGCTGCAGTTGCCGCCTCTGCGCGACCGTCCGCAGGATATTCTGCCGCTGACCGAGATGTTTGTTGCCCGCTTTGCGGATGAGCAGGGGATGGCACGTCCACGCCTCTCTCCGCAGCTCAACGCGTTTCTGACCCGCTATGCCTGGCCGGGCAACGTACGTCAGTTAAAGAATGCGCTTTACCGGGCGTTAACCCAGCTGGAGGGTTACGAACTGCGTCCTCAGGACATCGTACTGCCTGAGCAGGCGCTGGATGTGTCGCTGGGTGATGAGGCGCTGGAAGGAACGCTGGATCAAATCACCAGCCGTTTTGAGCGCTCAATCCTTACGCGGCTTTACCTCTCCTATCCCAGCACCCGAAAACTGGCAAAACGGCTCGGCGTGTCACACACGGCGATTGCCAATAAGCTGCGGGAATATGGTCTGGGGCAGAAGCGCAGCGACAGCGAATAGGCTATGCGCGAAAGGGAAAAAGCGGATAACCGGGTTATCCGCTTTTTTTTTTATTACTTCAGCGCGGCCAGCGCTGCGTCATAATCAGGTTCGTTGGTGATTTCATCCACCAACTGGCTGTAAAGCACTTTATCATTCTCATCCAGCACCACTACCGCACGCGCGGTCAGACCTTCCAGCGCACCATCGGCAATTTCCACGCCATAATCATACTTAAACTCTGAGCCGCGCAGCGTCGACAGGGTCACCACGTTGCTCAGGTTCTCTGCGCCACAGAAGCGCGACTGGGCAAACGGCAGGTCAGCAGAGATACATAACACCACGGTGTTATTGAGTTCGCTGGCTGCCTGATTAAATTTACGCACTGATGACGCACACACGCCGGTATCCACACTCGGGAAAATGTTCAGAATTTTGCGTTTTCCTGCATACTCAGAGAGCGCAACGTTAACCAGGTTCTTCGCCACCAGGGTGAACGCTTTGGCTTTATCGCCCGCCTGAGGGAACTGACCTGCAACCGGGACGGCATTACCCTGAAAATGAACAGTCTGAGACATAGTGATTCCTTTTGATGATAAAAAAGCGCTGATACAAAAAGGCTAAACTTAGCCGTTGTTTATGACATAAATGTTAAGGGTTTACGAGTTCAATTGTCGAAATCTCTGTGGCGGTCTGCCACTGCGTCATTCATTCTGGAGTGGAAATGAGAACGGTAAAAAGTTATCCCGAAGCCTGGCCGTTACATACCCCGTTTGTCATTGCCCGTGGAACCCGAACCGAAGTGAAGGTGGTGGTGGTTGAGATTGAAGAGGCGGGCGTCAAGGGGGTGGGTGAAGCAACGCCTTATGCCCGCTACGGCGAAACCGAGGCATCCGTTCTGGCGCAGATCGCCTCTCTGCTGCCCGCGCTGCAGCAGGGCATGACGCGTGAGGCACTGCAGCAGGCACTGCCCGCCGGTGCCGCGCGTAACGCTATCGACAGCGCGCTGTGGGATCTCGCCGTTCATCAGCAGAAAAGCAGCCTGTGGCAGCTTAATGGCGTGATCGCGCCCCCGGAGGTGGTGACCGCCCAGACGGTGAGCATCGACACACCGGCAGCGATGGCCAGCAGCGCGCTGGCGCTGTGGCAGCATGGTGCCACGCTACTGAAAATTAAGCTGGATGATAATTTCATTACCGAGCGGTTGATGGCGATCCGCGCAGCGGTGCCGGAAGCCACCCTGATTGTCGATGCGAACGAATCCTGGCATGCAGAGGGGCTGGCGGCGCGCTGTCAGCTGCTGGCCGATATTGACGTGGCGATGCTGGAGCAGCCGCTGCCCGCCGGTGAAGATGCGGCGCTGGAAAACTTTATTCATCCCCTGCCGATCTGTGCCGATGAGAGCTGTCACACGCGTGACAGCCTGCCGGCGCTGCGCGGCCGTTATGAGATGGTCAATATCAAGCTGGATAAGGCTGGCGGGCTGACCGAAGCGCTGGCGCTGGCCGAAGCGGCGCAGCAGCAGGGCTTTGCGGTCATGCTTGGCTGCATGCTCTGCACCTCGCGGGCGATACGCGCTGCACTGCCGCTGGTGCCGCAGACCCGTTTTGCCGATCTTGATGGCCCGACCTGGCTGGCGGTGGATGCCGAACCACCGATTAACGTGCGGAACGGTCAGTTGCTCATTGCTGCCAGCGCAGCAGGTTAACCATCACCTCAAGGTAGACTTCCGTCGCTTCATCCACGGAGATTACCGGCAGTTCCGCGGTCACGCAGGGCAGGCTGAGATCTTTGCACCAGCTGCCGAAGGAGCCGGGGGTGTCATATCCGACGCTGGTGACGCGGGGGAGGCCGGTGTGGTCGGCCAGCCAGCCGCCTATCTCTGACTGATGCGGGTCATCAATGCACCCCAGCGGCTCATGCCAGGAGACGATCCAGCGTGGTTTGATCTGATGAATCAGGGCGCAGAGCGCCTGGGTTTCCGGTTCTGAGGCGGGATGATTGCCGGTTGAGAGCGCCACATCGCGCGCATCGGCGGCGCTGTTCCAGCGATAAACGGTATCGCCTGACTGCCAGTTTGCGGCCGGAAAGTTACGGTTGAGATCCACGCCACTGGCATTCGCGCGCAACCCCAGCTGACAGCCATCAGGATTAACCGCTAACACCACATGATGCCGCCGCATGCCATCGGGCAGCGTCCGCAATGCGGCGGAGAGCGTGGCGATAGCCGCATTCTCATCCCCATGGGTGCCTGCCAGGATCAGCCCGCTCTCTGAATCGCCCAGCGGAGCCGGAAACCAGAGCAGCGGCGCGCCCAGGAGTGAGCGACCATACTGCTGATACGGAACGTCCAGCTTGCCACGCAGCGGGCGCGGATGAAGTGGCGACATAATGATTTCCTCGAAGGGTTTTATTAAAAGTAGCGGAAAAGCAGAAGGCGGAAAATAGTTATTTATCCATCAGCGATTTGCGTTAAAGTGCCCTGCACAAGCTGCATCGCGATCGGCGTCGTGCAGCGCTTCTTTGAGGTAAAGGAGTGATTATGGTTAAAACCTTTCGCATGACGCTGGCCGCCATCAGTCTGAGCAGCCTCTTCACACCCGCCCTCGCGGCGAATCCACCCGCTGGCGCGCAGCTGGCTGAGCAGCAGCAGATCGTGCGCCATATCAAGGATGAACCCGCTTCGCTCGATCCACTTAAAGCGGTCGGCCTGCCAGAGATTCAGGTCATTCGCGATCTTTTTGAAGGCCTGACCAATCAGGATGCGCACGGCAAAATCGTACCGGGCGTGGCCCAGAGCTGGAGCAGCAGCGACAACAAAACCTGGATCTTTACGCTGCGCAACAACGCACGCTGGTCGAATGGCGAGCCGGTAACCGCGCAGGATTTTGTTTACAGCTGGCAGCGGCTTGTCGACCCTGAAAACAGTTCACCGTCGGCCTCGTTCGCCGCCTTAAGCGGTATTGAGAACGCTGCGGCGATCGCCAAAGGTCAGATGACCCCGGATAAGCTGGGCGTGGTGGCGCAGGATAACAGCCGCCTGAAGGTCACGCTGGATCGTCCGGTGCCGTGGTTCCCGGCGCTGGTGGCTAACGTGGCGCTCTTTCCGGTGCCGCAGAAGACCCTGGCGCAGCAGGGCGACAGTTGGACCGCGCCCGGTAAACTGGTCGGCAACGGGGCCTATCAGCTCAGCGAGCGCGTGGTAAATGAGAAAATTGTCCTGACGCGCAATCCGCACTACTGGGATGATGCCCATTCGGTTTTGACCCGGGTGACGTTTGTTCCGATCAACGAAGAGTCGAGTGCCACCAAGCGTTATCGCGCCAACGACATCGATATCACCGAATCTTTTCCTAAAGAGATGTATGGTCTGCTGAAGAAGAGTCTGCCGGGTGAGGTCTACACGCCTGACCAGCTGGGCACCTATTACTATGCGTTTAATACGCTGAAGGGGCCGACCGCTGATGCGCGGGTGCGCAAAGCGCTCTCCTGGTCTATTGATCGCCGGATTATTGCGGAAAAAGTGCTGGGAACCGGTGAAAAACCGGCATGGCACTTTACCCCGGATGTTACCGCTGGCTTCAGGCCGCTGCCTTCTTTCCTGCAGCAACATGACCAGAACAATCTCAACGCGCAGGCAAAAGCACTGCTCACCGCAGCGGGCTATGGCCCGGGTAAACCGCTCAGGCTTAAGCTGCTTTATAACACCTCGGAGAGCCATCAGAAGATTGCTATCGCGGTGGCGTCCATGTGGAAAAAGAACCTTGGCGTGGATGTTTCGCTGGAAAATCAGGAGTGGAAAACCTACATCGACAGCCGTAACAGCGGCAACTTCGATGTGATCCGGGCATCCTGGGTCGGCGATTACAATGAGCCATCCACCTTCCTGAATCTGCTGACCTCCGGCAACAGCAGCAACATTCCCCGCTTCAGCAACGCGGATTACGATGCCGTGCTGGCCAAAGCGAGTCGCGAGACCAGTGACGAGGCGCGCAGCAGCGATTACAACCGCGCGGAACAGATTCTGGCGGATCAGGCACCCATCGCCCCGATCTATCAGTACACCAATGGCCGCCTGATTAAACCCTGGGTCAAAGGGTATCCCATCACTAACCCCGAAGATGTCGCCTACAGCCGCGAGCTCTGGATCGAGAAACATTAAGCCTCCGGTGGCTGTTCATCCGGCCACCGGCTGACATCTTTCTACACAGCCCGGAGATTGCAACTCATCGCCGCCACGCTAGACTGTATCGTATTGATTTTGATAGTGAGGGGACGGTGTGGACGTAATTGAAGGAAAAGCATTGCAGGTTTCAGACGCCATCATTTCCTGCCAGCTTGATGGCAAGGGCGGCATGATCCCGATTGCGGAAGATGAGGTGATTCAGTGCGAGCAGCCCTGCTGGCTGCATCTTAACTACACCCATCGTAAAAGCGCAGAGTGGCTGCAGTCGACGCCTCAAATCCCCGATGCCGTCCGTGATGCCCTGGCGGGTGACAGTATGCGTCCGCGCGTCAGCCGTCTGGGTGATGGCTTCATGATTGTGCTGCGCAGCGTTAACCACAACAGCGATGCGCGCCGTGACCAGCTGGTCGTGATGCGGGTCTTTATCAACGACAAGCTGATTGTTTCGACCCGCCGGCGCAAAGTTTCTGCCGTGGATGAAGTACTGACCGACCTGCAGAACGGCAATGGCCCGATCGATTGCGGCAGCTGGCTGGTCGATGTCTGTGATGCCCTGACCGATCACACCAGCGAATTTATCGAAGAGTTGCATGACAAAATCATTGAGCTGGAGGATGCGCTGCTGGATCAGCGGATGCCCGCGCGGGGTGAGCTGGGTCTGCTGCGCAAACAGCTGATTGTGATGCGACGTTATATGGCCCCGCAGCGCGATGTCTATGCCCGGCTGGCGAGCGAAAAACTGGCCTGGATGGATGACAACGAGCGGCGACGGATGCAGGAGATTGCCGACAGGCTGGGACGCGGGCTGGATGACCTGGACGCCGGCGTGGCACGAACCGCCATTCTGGCCGATGAGGTTGCCTCTGCTATGGCCGAATCGATGAACCGGCGCACCTATACCATGTCAGTCATGGCGATGATCTTCCTGCCGGCCACCTTCCTGACCGGTCTGTTCGGCGTCAACCTCGGCGGCATTCCGGGCGGAGAATGGCGATACGGCTTTTCCATTTTCTGTCTGCTGCTGGTGGTTTTGGCTGTCGGCGTCGCCGGTTATCTGCGTAAACGGCACTGGCTGTAGCGCGACGGGGAGGGGCCATCTCAGCCCAGGCGCTGAAATTCGAGGAAAGGCGGCAAAAGCTGATCGATATCAAGAACCCGATGTCACCGTTGACGCAAACTCTCTTCCGCAGGTGAATGCAACGTCAAGCGATGGGCGTTGCGCTCCATATTGTCTTACTTCCTGATTTAGAATTAATGCATAGCACATTTAATTCGAAACATGCCGGCCAGTGCGCCGGCTTTTTTTTGCCTGGCTGGCTGGAACGCCGTTCCTTACCTAAGCTTAAAGTCCATTCGCAAGAAAAGGAGTACGGCATGAGCGCGATTTATAACAGCGAGCCGATCCCCACGGATCCGACCCCGATTCCTGACCCGATCCCCCATCCGCAACCTCAGCCCGATCCGCCGACGGATCCGGAGTTTCCGCCGATAATGGATCCACCGCCACACCGCAACATATAAAAAAAGGGCGTGCTGCCAGCAGCACGCCCTTCTGTTTTTCCGGCACTTACTTAATCTGAAGCACATCCAGACGTGCGCCTGTGACAGGGGCATCTTCATCATCGAGCCGCCAGCCTGCCGGCTGCAACGGCAGCGTTTCGCGGTCAAAGGCGATATCGCCCCCGTCCACCACCGCATCGCCATGTTTGATGCCTTTGAAGTCGAACAGATTGACATCGGCGAGGTGCGACGGCACGACATTCTGCATCGCACTGAACATTGTTTCGATACGGCCCGGGTAGCGCTTATCCCAGTCTCGCAGCATATCGGCTACCACCTGACGCTGCAGGTTTGGCTGAGAACCGCAGAGGTTGCAGGGGATAATCGGGAACTGACGCGCTTCCGAGAAGCGGATGATATCTTTTTCACGGCAGTAGGCCAGCGGGCGGATCACAATCTGCTTGCCATCGTCGCTCATCAGCTTCGGTGGCATGCCTTTCATTTTCCCGCCATAGAACATGTTGAGGAACAGCGTCTGCAGAATGTCATCGCGGTGGTGGCCTAGGGCAATTTTCGTGCAGCCCAGCTCTGTGGCAACGCGGTACAGAATGCCACGGCGCAGGCGTGAGCAGAGAGAGCAGGTGGTTTTCCCTTCCGGAATCTTCTCTTTGACGATGGAGTAGGTATCTTCTTCGATAATCCGGTACTCCACACCCTGAGACTCCAGATAGGCCGGGAGGATATGCTCAGGGAAGCCAGGCTGCTTCTGGTCCAGGTTAACGGCAATCAGGCTGAAACTGACCGGGGCGCTTTTTTGCAGACTGCGCAGAATTTCCAGCATGGTATAGCTGTCTTTTCCGCCCGACAGGCAGACCATGATGCGGTCACCTTCTTCGATCATATTGAAATCTGCAATGGCTTCGCCGACATGACGGCGCAGGCGTTTCTGCAGTTTATTGAGGTTGTACTGTTCTTTCTTGTCAACCGTTTGATTATCTTGCATTTTTACCTATCTCTAAAACCAGAAAGCGTAGCCTGAGGGCAAATCAACGTGCGCATTCAGCCAGCCACTTCTCTGCGGTGTCACGAATATGCAGCGTATGGTACGGATTGTTGCCGCGAATGCCAGTGCCGGAGTGAAGTAATCCGCGGATTAAGACGCCAGAGTTCACCTTCCGCACGTTGCGTAAAGGCAAACGGGGAGAGAAAGGGATGTTGCAGCATTTCGCAGTGGCGCATGCGGAGGAGAAAAGTCAGCGTTACCTCCTCAGCTGGCGGGGACCTCTTTCCACTGACAGTCGATTTCATCACTGTGCGAGGAGCAGGAGGGGGATGAAGCCTGGTCAGTCGCGGTTCGCGCGCTATTGTTCTTTGTCGCGCAGCCTGCGATCATAAAAATGAAGGGGAGAATTAACAGATATTTCATTGATGCCACCGGTTCAGCAAATTAACCAGCATGAGCAGGTAAAGATCAATCAGACATAAACAGGCACTATTATATCGGGAGTGAAATTTGACCCATATCAAATTTAAATATTTTGCTTTTTAAATCGGGCGTTCTGCGTGAGTCAGGCTGGGACAGATTAAACGGAGTGATCTGAAAGTCGCACGCGGTTTAATCTGTGTTGAGCGGAAAAGATTATAATCAGCTTCATCGACAGGCTGGTTTAATGGCCTGAATCGAACGCTCTGTTAATTTCAGACTGCACTTTATTCTCTAAAAAAATAGAGAGTAAACAATCAGTTGTTTGTTCCTTGAGAACGTGTCCACCCGGATGAAAAAGCATAACGTCGCCGGGCTGGGTTTTATCCAACGTAAAATCAACAGACAGACATCCAGGGCGTCGTTTCGCACATTTCGGCAATACAGCGGAACAGGGGAACCGTTTAATATCCCGCTGTGCAATCAGGTTAAAAAAGGAGTGGTGATTAACCGCGATGAGAAAGCCGGATAACGATCACAAAATAAAAAAGTCTGGTGTGAAATTTATCATGACGCTGCTGCTTTTTTTAATCTGTTATGTCGCCGTAATGTATGGTGGCGTTCTGCTGCTGCTGAACCGGCACGGCTTACTCCATTTTCTGCTGCACTGAATTTGATTAGCCGCAGGCTTTAAAGATCCAGCGATAGGCATGGTGTAAAAAATGCCTGAGTACGCCAAGAATGTTTTCAGCGCCTTCCTCAGCCAGACATTGTCCGGTTTCAAGCGCATTATTCACTGAGTTGCGATGGTCCAGAATCATGATAATGGCCACCGCAGCCGCGATCAGGATAACCGTCAGCAGGCTTAGCCCGCGCCAGTTGCTTTTACGTGCGGTCGCGGACAGGGCATTGTCTGCAGGGTCAGAGTCAGGGCGCATTGGTCTCCGGCTGTCATCATTTCGCTGATAAATAATACCGGATTATGTCATTAATTTCTGACCGGCTCCATGTGTCAGGTCAGGGGGATGGTCATTCTGAAGGGTGACAGTAGATCAGGCTGTTAACAATGTCGGCAGCAGGCAAGGGGAGCGCCATCGTCTGCGCCGACATTTTCTGGGGCTGGTATTCCCCGGGCTGGCGCACCGGCCCGGTGAGGCAGGGCAGATGCTCACATCATCTCCAGCGACTGCACCCCTTTAATCTCCATCACCTTATCGTAAAGATGCGCGTCATTTGACCTGCGCGACAGCGTAACCTGCACGCTGAGTTCACACAGTCCGCTTTCCTGATCGCGATTAATCACCGTCACGTTGCCGTAGCGGATGCCTTCCCGCTGCATCACCAGCAGCACCAGCGGCACACTCTTCGGCTTCAGGAATACCAGCAGGGTATGGTGTTTACCGATTAACACGTGGCTCAGACGGCGGAACACTTCCAGCACGACCAGCGCCAGTACGGTGCCATAGATGCCGATCTCATACATGCCGCTGCCGATGACCAGGCCAATCGCTGCGGTTACCCATAAACCGGCCGCCGTGGTTAAGCCTTTCACCACCTGCTTCTGGATCATGATGGTACCCGCGCCCAGGAAGCCCATGCCGCTGACCACCTGCGCCGCAATACGGCTGGGGTCCAGCGCAACATGGTCACTGTTCAGCATATCGGCAAAGCCATATTTCGACACCAGCATGAACATCGCACTGCCGATCCCGACCAGGATGTGGGTGCGAAGTCCGGCTTCTTTGGCCCGCATCTGCCGCTCCAGGCCGATGAGGCCGCCTAGAATACCGGCCAGCGCAATGCGAATTAACATATCCATTAACATGGCTCTACTCCGAAATAAGGGGGGCCGGAAAAGGGTGACAGTTCAGTGTTACCAGGTAAACAAGATAATTCTGCTTGCAAAACACGCCGCAGAAATTTGTAAAAAGCTGTTTCACCTCTCGACCCCTTGTGCTGCCTGACATATGCTGAGCCAGCCTATTATCCCAATTCCCGGAGTCTGACTGATGAAAGCAGCCACCTTTTTGCTGGCCGGTGCCGCGTTATTCCTCTCTGCCTGCAGCAGCCACAGTGATGATAACGAGCCACCGCAACAAGCCACCGCCGCCCATGTTCAGCCCCGCGTGGTGATGTCTTCTCTGGCAGAAAGCACCTGTGAAAATGCAGGCGGAACCCTGGCTTTTTCGCATCAGCTGGATGGATCCCGGGTGGGGATGTGTCAGTTAGTGAACGGGCGTCGTTGTGATGAGCAGGCGCTAATCGGCGGGCACTGCGCGCGCTGATAGACAGGCCGGATTGCTCCGGCCCGCACCCTCAGACAGAGAGTCGGTTCGGGCAGTTTTCACCGCGATCGAGCTGACTGAGATTGCTTAACGTGGTTTCAGAAATGGCGGTCAGGGCTTCGGCGGTTAAAAACGCCTGATGGCCGGTGAAGAGCACGTTATGGCACGCCGACAGACGGCGGAAGACATCGTCCTGAATCACATCATTCGACTTATCTTCAAAGAACAGGTCGCGTTCGTTCTCATAAACATCCATGCCGAGCGCGCCAATCTTCTGCTGCTTCAGCGCATCAATCGCCGCCTGTGAATCGATCAGGCCACCGCGGCTGGTATTGATAATCATGACGCCGTCACGCATCTGGCTGAACGCCTCGGCGTTAAGCAGATGGTGATTTTCCGGCGTCAGCGGGCAGTGCAGCGTAATAACGTGCGACTCCGCAAACAGCGTCTTCAGATCGACATACTCCGCGCCAAGTTCCAGCGCCTGCTCGCTCGGCCAGGGATCAAACGCCAGCAGCCGCATGCCAAAGCCTTTCAGGATGCGCATGGTCGCAATGCCGATTTTACCGGTGCCTATCACGCCCGCCGTTTTGTTATGCATGTTAAAGCCGGTCAGGCCGTCGAGTGAAAAGTTCGCGTCACGGGTGCGCTGATAGGCGCGATGAATACGGCGGTTCAGCGTCATCATCAGGCCGATAGCATGCTCCGCGACCGCTTCCGGTGAATAGGCGGGCACACGCACCACCTCCAGGCCCAGCTCTTTTGCAGCGTCCAGATCGACATTATTAAAACCGGCACAGCGCAGCGCGATATACTTCACACCCAGCGCGGCCAGCTCTTCCAGCACCGGTCGGCTGCCATCATCATTGACAAAGATGCAGACCGCATCGCAATCCACTGCCGTTTTTGCGGTGCTTTCAGTGAGTAAAAAGTCGAAGAACACCAGTTCAAAGCCGAACTGCTGATTGACCTGCTCAAGGTATTTCTGATCGTAATACTTGGTGCTGTAAACCGCGATCTTCATCGTTGTGCTCCTGCAGAGGTGATAGACCAAGGATAACGTTTTCTGACGGACTTTGCTGAAACCGCTGAAATGCGTCCGGGGCAGACCTTCACCTCGCGCAATTTACATGCCATCATCATGGTCAGGATAGGGTGAGGAAAAGGATTATGGCTTTTATGCCACGGAGAGTCCGGCGGCGGCTGGCGGCTATTCTGGCGCTGATTCTGCTGCTGCTCGGCCTGATGTTAACAGTGACACAGTGGCTGCCCCGGCTGGTCGGGATCTGGCTGCCGCAGGAGACCCGCATTGAGCTGTCTGGCGCACCGCGCTGGCGGGAGGGAGGCCTGTGGTTGCCAGAAATTCGTTATCTGGCGGGCGACTGTACGCTGGCAACGGTTGAAGCCGTCTCGCTGGGCTGGCATCAGTCGCGCTGGAAACTTAACGCGTCCGCGCTGACGCTGGACAGCGCCTGTCTGCAAAAACTGCCGGCGGACGACGACAATCCCGGTTCGCCCAGAACGCTGGCCGAATGGCAGGCAATGCTGCCGGGTGCCGATGTCCATCTGGATAAGCTGACGGTGGCCCCGTGGCAGACCTACGCGGGTGCACTGGATCTCACGCTGGAAAAAGATCGCCAGCGGCTGACTTATCGGGGTGACAATCTGCAGCTGGCGGCAACGCTGACCGGTCAGCAGCTGGCAGTCGACCATCTGACGCTGACCCATCCTGCACTCTCTGAACCCATCACTCTCAAGGGTCATCTTAAACTTCCCACCTTTGCCAGTGACCTGCCGGTAAATGGCGAGGTGGCCGGACAACTGGCGCTGGCTGCGCTGCCGTATCCGCTTCAGCTCAGCCTCAACTGGCAGCAGCAGCAGGGCGTATTAGTCGCAACGACGGCGGACCAGGATCGCCCGCTTCTGCGTCTGCCCTGGCAGATCAGTCGCGACCAGATTCAGATTGAGAAGGGGGAATATTACTGGCCGTTCGCCGCCCAGCCGCTCTCCGGCTTTATTAACCTGACGCTGGAGAACTGGCAGTCGGGGCTTGAACAGAGCCAGATCAGCGGACGCCTCAATCTGCTGACCCGGGGGCGCGGCGGCAAGGGCAACGTTGTACTGGGTTTCGGCCCCGGCCACCTCAGCCTGACAGAGAGCCATCTGCCGTTTCAGCTGACCGGCGAAAGTAAGCTGGCGGATCTGCAACTCTACGGCTCCATTCCGGGCGTGCTCAGCGGGTCACTCCTCGATCCTCAGCTGCAACTCCAGCCTAAATCGCTGCTGCGCCTGCGGGGCCGCCTGCTCTCCACGCTGGAGGTGGACGAGGCGCGCTGGCCGCTGGCGGGCGTGCGCCTCTCATCGCAGGGAATTGATGGCCGTCTGCAGGCGATTCTTAACGCGCACGATGCCAGTTTTGGCCGTTTCCGGCTGCATCTCGATGGGCGTGCCAGCGACTTCTGGCCTGATAAGGGCGAATGGAACTGGCGCTACTGGGGCGGAGGCGAGATGCTGCCGCTTCAGGCACGCTGGGATGTCAAAGGCACGGGCGGCTGGCACGATACGCTGATCCATCTGGATACACTCTCCACCGGTTTTAATCAGCTGGCCTACGGCAGTGTCAACGTCGCCAGTCCGCGTCTGACGCTCACTGAACCCGTTAACTGGCATCGCGATGCGGCCCACCCGGCGTTTAATGGCCACTTCCGGCTGCAGGCGGGCGAGACCCGTTTCAGCTATGGCGGCAGGCTGGCTGATTCAACGCTCGATTTCGAGGCGAAAGGCCGCGACCCCGGCGACTTTATCTGGCGGGGCAGCCTGAATGCCGGCAGGATTGGCCCGCTGCGGGTCAATGGTCGCTGGGATGGCGAACGGCTGCGCGGTCAGGCCTGGTGGCCGTCACAGTCGCTCCGGGTGTTTCAGCCGTTAATCAGCCCGGACATGAAAATGCAGATTCAGGATGGTCAGCTACAGGCGCAGTTCGCCTTTTCCGCTGCTCCAAAGCAGGGTTTTCAGGCTGGTGGACACTGGTCGGTGAAGCAGGGCAGCGTCTGGACGCCGGACAGCCAGATCAATGGTATCGACTTCTCACTGCCCTTTCGCTTCAGGGCGCAGCAGTGGCAGTTTGGTCAGCATGGCCCGGTTTCCCTGCGCATTGGCGAGGTAAAAAACCAGTTTGCGATGCAGAATATCCGTGCCGATCTGCAGGGCAGCTGGCCGTGGAGCGAAGCCGCGCCGCTGAGGTTGCAGGATGTCAGTCTGGAACTCCTCGGCGGGCAGATTACGCTGCCCGCATTGCAGATGCCACAGCATGAGCCTGCGCGGGTAACGCTGCGTCAAATCAGCCTCAGCGAGCTGGTGACCGCACTGAAGCCTAAGCAGTTCGCCATGTCGGGACGGGTTAACGGTGAACTGCCGCTGTGGCTCAATAATCCCCGCTGGCTGGTCGAGAAAGGGTGGATAGCCAACAGCGGCCCTCTGACCTTCCGGCTGGACAACGATATGGCGGATGCCATTACCCGTAATAACGTCGCCACCGGCGCGGCGCTGGACTGGCTACGCTATATGGAGATCTCCCGCAGCTGGGCGACAATTAATCTGGATAACCTCGGCGACCTGAGCATGACGGCAGAGGTGCAGGGCGTCAGCCGGTTCAGCAACCGTCGTCAGACGGTGAATCTTAACTACCATCATCAGGAAAATCTGTTTCAGCTCTGGCGCAGCCTGCGCTTTGGCGATAATTTGCAATCCTGGCTGGAACAACACGCGACTTTGCCATCGAACAAGGACACTTCACCATGAGCCTGAGGGCACTACTGGTTCTGGCAGCCGGACTGCTGAGCATCGGCTGCGTGCCGCGCATTGAGGTTACGGCACCCAAAGATCCCATCACCATCAATATGAACGTAAAAATTGAGCATGAGATCCACATCAAGGTGGATAAAGACGTGGAAGCGTTACTGAAAAACCAGAGCGGTCTGTTCTGAGGAGAGCACGTATGAGACGCAAAAGCGCGGCGCTGCTACTCGCGCTGATGATGATGCAGCCCGCCTGGGCGCTGACGCTGGATCAGGCCCGGCAGTCGGGGCTGGTGGGCGAAACGCTCTCCGGCTACCTCGCGGCGCGCGCCGGAGACAGCGAAACTCAGGCACTGGTGCAGCGCATCAACGCCGGACGGCATCAGCAATATCAGCGGCTGGCAGAACAGAACAATCTCTCCACGGCGGATATCGCCAGCATTGCCGGGCAGAAACTGGTGAGCCGGGCGGCGGTGGGGGAATATGTGCGCGGCATTAACGGTCAGTGGCTGAGAAAAGAGGCTCCGGGCACGCCGTAAGCCGCAAAAAAAACCGGGCGCGTGGCCCGGTTGAGTGTGCGTCTCATCCTGAGATGAGCGCCTTTTAAGCGGTGACGATCTGTTTGATCGCGTCTTTCGCTTCAGCGGTCGCTTTGCTGGCCACTTCAGGACCGTAGGCGATACCTTCAGCAAACACGAACTCAACGTCAGTGATGCCGATGAAGCCCAGGAACAGCTTAACGTATGGCGTCAGCAGATCGGTCGGGGTGTCTTTGTGAATCCCGCCACGGCTGGTGATCACAACCGCTTTTTTCCCTTTAACCAGACCTTCCGGGCCTGCTTCGGTGTAGCGGAACGTCACGCCTGCACGGGCAATCAGGTCGAAATAGTTTTTCAGCTGGGTCGGGATGTTGAAATTGTACATCGGTGCCGCAATAACCACTTCGTCATGTGCCTGCAGTTCTTCAATCAGCGCGTTGGAGAGATCCAGCGCTTCCTGCTGGCGCGGAGACAGCGGCGTGTCAGAAGGACGCATAGCACCGACCAGTTCACCATCCAGAACCGGAATCGGGTTCGCCGCCAGATCACGAACGGTCACCTCTTTACCCTGGGCTTTTGCCTGTTCAACGTAGAAGTCAGCAAGCTGGCCTGATTGTGAGTAGCCTGCGAGGATGCTTGATTTCAGAACTAAAACTTTGCTCATGGTGATTTCCTGTCTGTAACGCGGAAGGGTTTCCGCTCAATGGTTTACACTCTACGGTTATCGATGGCGCGGTGAAAGCGCAATATTTCGAGAGCTATGTTCGAATTTATTGAATAAGCGTAACCGGGGCGCGTCCCCGGAACAGTTCAGAATGTGCTATTATGCGCGCAATTATTTTCACTGAATCAGCTGGTTATCCCGGCGTCCAGGGCGCTGTTTCTGCAGCGACACTGTCTGAGTAAGGTACGTCACTATTATGTCATCTCCCGATACGTCTCCACTGACCGCGCTCCGTGCCCGGCTCGACGGCTTAATGCTTCGCGATCGCCAGCGGCTGCAGCGCCGTCTGCAGGGGGCCAGAAAAGTCAAAAGCCCCGAGGCACAACAGGGCATAGCCCGCGAGCTGGAGCAGGACGTTTTCGCCGCTGAACAGCGTGTCGCCCAGCGGCGCGCGGCGACGCCAGCCATCACCTTCCCGGACAATCTGCCTGTCAGCCAGAAACAGCAGGATATCGCTGACGCGATTCGCGATCACCAGGTCGTGATTGTGGCCGGGGAAACCGGCTCCGGCAAAACCACGCAGCTGCCGAAAATCTGTCTGGCGCTGGGGCGCGGCGTGACCGGATTGATTGGTCACACCCAGCCCCGTCGCCTGGCGGCACGCACCGTGGCCAATCGCATCGCCGATGAGCTGAACACCTCGCCCGGCGGCTGTGTCGGCTATAAAGTGCGGTTTAATGACCAGGTCAGCGAGCTGACCCAGGTCAAGCTGATGACCGATGGGATTCTGCTGGCGGAGATCCAGCAGGATCGCCTGCTGATGCAATATGACACCATCATCATCGACGAAGCGCACGAGCGCAGCCTGAATATCGACTTCCTGCTCGGTTATCTGCGTGAGCTGCTGCCGCGACGTCCCGATCTCAAGGTGATCATCACCTCTGCGACCATCGACCCGCAGCGTTTCTCGCGGCATTTCAACAATGCGCCGGTTATCGAAGTCTCCGGCCGCACCTTCCCGGTGGAAGTGCGCTACCGGCCGGTGGTTGAAGAGGCGGAGGATGGCGACCGCGACCAGCTGCAGGCGATCTTTGATGCCGTCGATGAACTCGGACAGGAGAGCCGGGGCGATATTCTGATCTTCATGAGCGGCGAGCGCGAAATCCGCGATACCGCCGACGCGCTGAATAAACGCGACCTGCCGCACACTGAAGTGCTGCCGCTGTATGCACGACTGTCGAACGCTGAACAGAACCGGGTGTTTCAGTCGCACAGTGGCCGCCGCATCGTGCTGGCCACCAACGTGGCGGAAACCTCGCTGACGGTGCCCGGCATCAAATATGTGATTGACCCCGGCACCGCGCGTATCAGCCGCTACAGCTTCCGCACCAAAGTGCAGCGTCTGCCGATTGAGCCGATTTCTCAGGCCTCGGCCAATCAGCGTAAAGGACGATGCGGACGTGTTTCCGACGGTATCTGTATCCGCCTCTACTCGGAAGAGGATTTCCTGAGTCGTCCGGCCTTTACTGACCCTGAAATTCTGCGCACTAACCTGGCGTCGGTGATCCTGCAGATGACCTCGCTGGGGCTGGGCGATATCGCGGCGTTCCCCTTTGTGGAAGCGCCCGATAAGCGCAATATTCAGGATGGTATCCGCCTGCTGGAAGAGCTGGGCGCGCTGACGCTGAATGAAGAGACGGGTCACTACACCCTCACCGGCTCCGGGCGCCAGCTGGCGCAGTTGCCGGTCGATCCGCGCCTGGCACGAATGGTGCTGGAGGCGCAGCGGCTGGGTTGTGTGCGCGAAGTGATGATCATCACTGCGGGCCTGTCGATTCAGGACCCGCGCGAGCGTCCGGCAGAGAAGAAGCAGGCGTCTGATGAAAAACACCGGCGCTTTGCTGACAAAGATTCCGACTTCCTGGCCTATGTCAATCTGTGGAACTATCTGGCGGAGCAGCAGAAAGCCCTGTCCGGCAACCTGTTCCGCCGCCAGTGCAAAAGCGACTTTCTCAACTATTTGCGCGTGCGGGAGTGGCAGGATATCTACACCCAGCTGCGGCAGGTGGTGCGCGAACTGGGTATTCCGGTCAATAGCGAACCGGCCCCGTTACAGCAGGTTCACTGTGCGCTGTTGAGCGGTCTGCTGTCGCACATCGGACAGAAAGATGCCGACAAGCAGGAGTACACCGGCGCGCGTAATACCCGCTTCGCCATCTTCCCTGGCTCCGGGCTGTTTAAGAAGCCGCCGAAGTGGACCATGGTGGCAGAGCTGGTCGAAACCAGCCGCCTCTGGGGGCGGACGGCGGGACGCATTGAGCCGGAGTGGATTGAACCGCTGGCGCAGCATCTGACGAAGCGCAGCTACAGCGAACCGCACTGGGAGAAATCGCAGGGGGCGGTGATGGCAACCGAGAAGGTCACGCTCTATGGCCTGCCGATTGTTGCCGCGCGCAAGGTCAACTACGGCAGCATCGATCCCACCCTGAGCCGCGAACTCTTTATCCGTCACGCCCTGGTCGAGGGCGACTGGCAGACGCGTCACGCTTTCTTCCGCGCCAATCAGAAACTGCGCAGCGAAGTGGAAGATCTGGAGCATAAATCCCGTCGCCGCGACATTCTGGTCGATGACGAAACGCTGTTTGCTTTTTATGACCAGCGCATCGGCAAAGAGGTGGTCTCGGCCAGACATTTTGACAGCTGGTGGAAACGGGCCAGCCGCGATAACGCCGATCTGCTCAACTTCGACAGGCAGATGCTGATCAAAGAGGGCGCTGACAAGGTCAGTCAGCTCGACTATCCCAACTTCTGGCATCAGGGCAACCTGAAACTGAAGCTGAGTTACCAGTTCGAGCCAGGCGCAGATGCCGATGGTGTGACGGTCCATATTCCGCTGCCGTTGCTGAATCAGGTTGAGGATAGCGGCTTTGAATGGCAGATCCCCGGCGTGCGCCGTGAGCTGATTATTGCGCTGATTAAGTCGCTGCCGAAACCGTTGCGCCGCCATCTGGTGCCTGCTCCTAACTACGCCGAGGCGTTTCTGGGAAGGGTGACGGCGATGGAGATGCCGCTGGCAGATGCGCTGGCGCGCGAGTTTCGCCGCATGACCGGCGTTACGCTGGAGCGGGAGAACTGGCAGTGGGATCAGGTTCCCGATCATCTGAAAATGACGTTCCGGGTAGTCGACGAGCACAATCGTAAACTGCTGGAAGGCAAGGACCTCACCGCGCTCAAGTCCCGGCTGAAAGACAAGGTGCAGGAGACGCTGTCGAAAGTGGCCGATGACGGGCTGGAACAGAGCGGGCTGCATCTCTGGAGCTTTGGCGAACTGCCTCGCAGCTATGAACAGAAGCGCGGCAGTTACCAGGTGAAAGCCTGGCCTGCGCTGGTGGATGAAAAAGAGAGCGTCGCGATCCGCCTGTTTGACAGCGAGCAGGAGCAGCAAAAAATGATGTGGCGCGGTCAGCGTCGTCTGCTGCTGCTGAATGTGCCGTCGCCGGTGAAGTATCTGCACGAGAAGTTACCGAACAAGGCCAAACTCGGACTCTACTTTAACCCCTATGGCAAAGTGCTGGAGCTGATCGACGACTGCATCGCCTGCGGCATCGATAAACTGATGGGGGAAGCGGGCGGCCCTGCCTGGGATCAGGCCTCGTTTGAGCAGCTGCGTGACAAAGTCCGCGGGGAGCTTAATGAGACCGTAGTGACGATAGCTAAGCAGGTAGAGCAGATTCTGACGGCGGTCTTTAACATCAATAAACGGCTGAAAGGCCGGGTGGATATGACCATGGCGCTGGCGCTGTCCGATATCAAAGCGCAGTTAAACGGACTGGTCTATCGGGGCTTTGTCACCGGCAACGGCTGGCAGCGACTGGCCGACACGCTGCGTTATCTGCAGGGTATCGAGCGGCGACTGGAGAAACTGCCTGCCGATCCGCACAGCGATCGGGCGCGGATGCTGAAAGTTCAGGCGGTGGAACAGGCGTACCAGGCGTGGCGCAACAAGCTGCCGCCGCAGCGTCAGGATGATGAAGAGGTGCTCAGCATTCGCTGGATGATTGAAGAGCTGCGCATCAGCTACTTTGCTCAGCAGCTGGGTACGCCTTATCCGATCTCGGATAAGCGTATTCTGCAGACGATGGAGCAGATAGCGGGCTGAAAGCCGGGTGCGCACGGAGCGTGCGCACCCGACAGCCGCTCAGGCTGCACGCAATTACTGCGCGAGGGATTCCAGCTTATCTTTAAATGAGGTGACCGCAATCGCGCGGTTGTCCGCCAGATAGCGATCCTTTGCCGCGGGCGCGGAGCTCTGCACCGCAATCAGCTGCCAGCCTTTGTCGCTGTTGAGCAGCAGCGGTGAACCGCTGTCGCCAGGCAGGGTATCGCACTGATGTGACAGCACGGCGCGCTGCGCCCAGCCGGTAATCAGACAGTTGCTGTGGGAATAGAGGGTATCCAGGTGATCGGCCGGATAGCCCGCCTGCGTCACTTTACGACCGGTCAGCTTCAGGGCGGCCGTCAGGTCGCTGCGCGAGCCCTCAAACAGCGGGATAGGGGTAATGGCCGACGGTGGATTGCGTAATATCACAATGCCATAGTCATACGGCGCCGCACTGCTCGGCACGATCCAGCCTTCACCATCCGCCTTTAACTTGGAGGCCAGCGAGGGCTCAACCCGCGCATCAATGTCATGCAGTTCATAGCGCCAGCCTTTGTCGCTGGCCATAAAACGCAGCGCAACCGGCTTATCAAAGTTACCCGGCGGGGCGAGCAGACAGTGTCCGGCCGTCAGCGCCAGATGGGGAGAGATGAGCGTGGCTGTACAGAGGTTACCGCTTTCTGTTTCGAGCTGACCAATCGCATCCCAGGGAGCAGCGGTGATATCCGTGATTGCCTGGCGATGATCCTTGCCGAAGAACAGCATCTTAATTTCAGCCGGTGTCGGCGAATCATCGTCATCATCGGCATGAACCGTCGTGGCAAAGCTGAAAAGTCCAACCATTAACAAGGTAGCCAGGCGCATAGAAATCTCAATGGCGAGAAAATAGACGTTATTGTTATCACGTAAGAACGGTAACTATAGTCGGTGAGCGTTAAAAAAGGGAGTTTTATCGGTTAATCAGTACGCTACAGCAGTTAAATAAAGAAGCTGGCAGCAACAATGCCACACAGGATCATCACAAGCAGAATAATTTCGAAGCGATAGCGACGCACCATTTCATCCACTCCAGTAAAGAAACACCCGGCAGAACCGGGTGTTTTTAAGCATTATCGCGTGGCTGTGCGCCTGTGGGCGATCTTATTTAGCCGCTGATTTAACAACTTTCTTGTGGTGAACTTTCTTAGCTGCCTGCGCTTTCTGAGCAGGTTTTACTGCTTTCTTGTGGTGAACTTTCTTAGCAGCCTGCGCTTTCTGAGCAGGTTTTACCGCTTTCTTGTGATGAACTTTTTTCGCAGCCTGGGCTTTCTGTGCAGCGGGCTGAGTGGCTTTTTTGTGGTGAACTTTTTTAGCTGCCTGCGCTTTCTGGGCAGCAGGTTTTACCGCTTTCTTGTGGTGAACTTTTTTAGCTGCCTGCGCTTTCTGAGCAGCATCTTTTTTCACCGCTTTTTTGTGGTGAGTCTTTTTAGCAGCCTGCGCTTTCTGTGCTGCTTTATGGTGTTTCTTGTGTGCAGTTTTGTGAACGGTTTTAGCCGGTGCAGCTGCGGTGGTTGTGGTGGTCGCTGTTGCGGCTGGCGCAGCGGCTGGCGCAGCTGTGGTTTCAGCAGCGAAAGCAACAGAAGACATACCCATAGCAGCGGCGACAACCAGTGCAAATAATTTTTTCATTGCAAATCCCTCGGACTCTTTTTTCATGTGTAGCCCACTGCGGGGCCGGTGAAGAGACTATAGGGAAATCAACAAAGCCTGTCCGTGGGTGTTTAGTATCGGCGTGTAACCGATTGTACAAAGGGGGAAAGGGCGGCGTGATGGCCGCCCGGAGGGTCAGTTCTTCAGATAACGCTGTTCAAGATGCTGGCGGAAATAAGCCGGGTTCAGCGCTTCGCCTGTCGCATTGATCAGCAGCTGGTCGGTGGAAAAGCGGCTGCCGTGCTGCCAGATGTTCTGTTGCAGCCAGTCGAATACCGGTTGCAGTTCGCCGTGCTGAATCAGTTCGCTGAGCTGAGGAATGGCGGTCTGGACGGAGCGGAACAGCTGCGCGGCGTACATCGCGCCCAGCGTGTAGGTGGGGAAGTAGCCAAACGCGCCATCGGTCCAGTGAATATCCTGCATACAGCCATCGCGGTAGTTGCCACGGGTATCCAGACCCAGCGACTGCATCATCTTCTCATCCCACAGCGCCGGAATATCCTCAACCTCAATCTCCCCTTCAATCAGCGCCTGTTCGATTTCGTAGCGCAGAATGACATGAGCCGGGTAGCTCAGCTCATCGGCATCCACCCGGATCAGGCCCGGCTTCACCTGCTGGGTCAGACGGATGAAATTATCCGCCTGCAGGGCAGGCTGGTCGCCAAAGGTGGCGATAATGGTCGGCAGAATGCGCTGCAAAAATTCGCGGCTGCGGCCGAGCTGCATCTCCATGAACAGGCTTTGTGACTCGTGGATGGCGGTGGAACGCGCCAGCGCCACCGGCTGTCCCCGCCACTGCTGCGGCAGATTCTGCTCATAGCGGGCGTGGCCGGTTTCATGGATCACACCCATCATGGCGCTGAGGAACTCAGCTTCATTGTAACGGGTGGTAATGCGTACATCTTCCGGCACGCCGCCGCAGAAAGGATGCGCGCTGATGTCCAGGCGACCATGATTAAAGTCGAAGCCCAGCGTTTCCATGATGCTCAGCCCGAGCTGGCGCTGCGCAGGCACGGCGAATGGCCCCTGCGGCGTGACGATCGGCTGCTGCGCCTGCTTCTCCACGACCTGCTGTAACAGATCGGGCAGCCAGCTTTTCAGTTCGCCAAACGTCGCATCCAGCCTGGCGCGGGTCATGCCCGGTTCATAGAGATCGAGCAGAGCATCGTAACGCGAGCAGCCGCTGGCATCGGCGCGTCGCTGCGCCTCTTCGCGGCTCAGGCGCACCACCTCTTTCAGGTTGGTGGCAAAGCCCTGCCAGTCGTTAGCCGGGCGCTGAGTGCGCCACGCATGTTCACACACCGAACCGGCAATCGATTTGGCTTCCACGAAGTCGTCAGGCAGCAGGCTGGCCTGCTGGTAAGCACGCTGCATCTCATGAAGATTGGCCCGCTCAACATCGTTCAGCGACGCCTGCTCTGCGGCCTTCAGCCACTCTCCGACCTGGGGAGCCGTCAGGATCTGATGCTGCAGAACGCTCATCTCGGCCAGGGCTTCACCCCGCGCCTGACTGCCGCCTGGCGGCATGGTGGTCTGCATATCACAGCCGGCGATGGCCGTGACATGGCTGAAACGGGAGAGGCGCTGGAAGGTCGCGCTAAGGTGTTGATACGCTGAGGTCACGTGAGACTCCTTGTAGTGTTTAACGCAGCGGAATTTCCCGCAAGGGTAGATCAACCGGCCAGCAAAAGCGAACGCTGGCTCCGCCCAGCGGGCTGGCCTCAATGGTGACCTGACCGCTCAACGCCTGCGCAATAGAGTGGACAATCGCCAGCCCCAGTCCGCAGCCACCCGTCGCGCGATCGCGGCTCGGATCGAGCCGGACAAAAGGTTCGAAGACCCGTTCGCGCTCTTCTGGCGGAATGCCCGGACCATCATCCTCCACCTGCAGGCAGCCGGTTGCGCCGTCGAACCATAAGCTCACCCGCAGTCGCTGCTGCGCATAACGCAGCGCATTATTGACCAGATTATCCAGCACCCGCTCCATCAGGCGGCTGTCAGAAATCCCGATATTTTCACGCTGCGGCAGGTCGAGGTCGATCCGGACATCGGGATTGATGGTGCGGAAGTCATCGAGGCGCTCGCGCAGCCAGCTGGCGAGATCCTGCGACTTCAGATTGAGGTCCACGCGTGGCCGATCCAGCCGCGCATAGGTCAGCAGCTCCTCAATCAGGCTTTCAAGCTGGCCGATGTCGCGGTTCAGCGCCACCCGTTCGGCGTCCGTGAGGTTATCGCTCATCTCCAGCCGGTAGCGCAGACGCACCAGCGGCGTCCGCAGCTCATGGGCGATGCCGTCGATCAACTGCTTCTTACTGGCAACCAGGGTGTTGATGTTTTCCGCCATCTGGTTAAAGGCGATACCGAGCCGGAACAGGCTGGAGGTACTGTCAAAATGGGTGCGCACATCCAGCTCACCGCGACCAAAGCGCTGAGCCGCTTTTTCCAGCCGCTGCATCTCCTGCCAGTGGGGGCGTAGCCAGATAAACACCGGCAGCGCCAGTGACATGCCGATAAAGACCAGCAGGGCAATATCGAGCAGTCGCATCTGATGCAGATAGAATAGATAGGGGATAGGCCCCACCGACAGCACATAGTGGCTGCGCGGGATATGCTGCAGAAAGGTGTACTGGTCGTCGAGCGCCACAATCTCACCGGCGTGCAGGCGGCGCATATTGGTCTCATCGAGCTGGAATTTGTTCATCGGCTCAATATGCAGGTCAAACGAGAGGCCAAGATCGAGGCTCTTGATGGTTTTGTTCCAGTCGCGCGGCGGGATCTCCCGCAGTTCGCTGCGGATCAGATAGAGCGAGCTGGCCATCAGGTCATTCATCGACTGTCGGCCTGCGCGCTCGGCGGTGAACTTATAGACCAGTCCCACCAGCAGCGCCATCACCAGAAAGCAGACAAACAGCAGCAGATAGAACTGAATAAAAAGCTTTCTCATAGGACGCGGGTATCCCAGGCCTGAGGCGCAAACAGGTAGCCTTTGTTGCGGATGGTCTTGATACGAAACGGCTCGGTGGCGCTGTCGTGCAGCTTTTTACGCAGGCGGGAAATGGCCACGTCGATGCTGCGATCCAGACCGTCATAGCTGACGCCGCGCAGGGTTTTCAGCAGCGCATCGCGGTTAAGCGTCTGACCGGCATGGCTGGCGAGGACCCAGAGCAGGTCAAAATCGGCCGTAGAGAGGGCGATCTGTTCGTCAAACAGCGTCACCTGTCGATTGAGGGCATCGATGGTCAGCGATCCAAAACGCAGCATACGGTTCGCGGCAGGAATGGCGGGCGCATCCTCCGGCTGCGTCTGCTGAGACTGACGCAGATGCAGGCGCAGACGGGCCAGCAGGACCGCGGGTGGCGTGGTCTTGAGGATGTAATCCTGCGCGCCCATCTCCAGCGCCAGAATGTGATTCATGTCGCTGTCGAGTGAGGTGAGCAGCACAATGGGCCCCTGCCAGTTGGCCCGTAAATCACGGCAGATCGTCATGCCATCCTTGCCGGGCAGCATGATATCCAGCATCACCAGATCGGGTTGCTGTTCGGCAATCACCGCTTCAGCGCGGTCGCCGCGCGTCTCAACAATCACTTCAATGTCATGACGACCCAGGTAGGCCGCAATCAGTGAACCCACTTCGGGTTCATCTTCTACATAAACAATTTTGTTCATAGTTTACAAAGCAGAGACAGGGATGGACGAAAGCATATCTTTTCCTGGTCCTGAGCTCTACGCTACCGCACGAAATATCCTTAGCTTGCTGGTATATAACCGGCAAAATGTGCAATCATTAGCGCGGCCTTTTTGCGCCAGGTTTGGGATATCGTTGATTATTATGAGGAGCATTAGTGTGTCTGATAAAGAGCTGGCATCAGCCATATACCCTGACCGCATCTGCTTCAATTACAGTGACTTTCTTTCCGCTTCCTGCAAAAAACGCTGGAGCTTTGTCGATGCGATTTATGGCGTGATGCCGATATTCGGCATGGTGACACGGAAATCAGCACACCGCTTACAGAGCAGTGACGACCCGTTAAAAGAATTAGCATTACAAATCATTTCTACCCAGGTGAGTGACGAAATTAACATCGCGCGCCTGGTCACCCTCGCGGAACAGCAGCAGATCAGCCGCTTTGATATCCAGCTCCCATATCCGCTGTCGGCGGAGCAGCTGGATGCCATTCATCATGAATATGCCAAGCCGCTGAATCTCACACAGCAGGATGACCTGCTGTGTGTGTCGATTCCGGTGCAGTCACACTAAGCGCACCTTCCGCGTTACCTCGTCAGCTGCCACACGGCGGGCAGCGTCGCCGCGATCAGTAATCCCATCACAATCCGCTCCGGTGCGGTCAGTGCAGAGGTCGCGCGGCCTCCCCGGCGGGCAAAGAGAAACAGCAGCAGGCCCGGGGTATAGAGCACCACCGACATCATCAGATGCAGGGGGCCTGAGGCATAAAGCAGCCAGATGCCATACAGGCTGGCACCGAGACCGATCGCCATTGCCAGCGGCTTGTGCTGTCCGCGCACGACTTTGATCAGATACAACCCCACCAGCAGATAGGGCACCAGAATCATCTCCGAGGCGATGGTCAGCAGGTTGTTGTAATCCGCGCCGGTCACGGCGATCAGAATCAGGCAGACCTGAATACTGCCGTTGGTCAGCCACAGTGAGGCAGCGGGCGCGTTGTGGCGGTTTTGCCGGGCAATGCTGCGTGGAAAGGCACCCTGCTGCGCGGCAATCAGCGGCACTTCGGCAGCCATAATCGTCCAGCTCAGATAGGCGCCGCAGACGGAGATGATCAGGCCGATGGCAATCACCGCATCGCCCCAGTGTCCCATCAGTCGCGTCATCAGTCCCGCCATGGAGGGGTTGCGCATCCCGGCCAGTTCGGCACGGGGCACCACGCCCAGCGACAGCAGCGTCACCAGCAGATAAACCAGCAGGGCGGCCAGCACCGCCAGCAGGGTGGCGCGTCCCACATCTTTTTTCTGACGTGCGCGGGCAGAAACCACTACGGCACCCTCAACTCCGATAAAGACCCACAGAGTGATCAGCATCGTCTGCTTGACCTGCTCCCACAGGGGTTGCCCCAGCGTGACGCCGGAAAAGTCAACGCGGAAGCGATCGTAGTTAAACGCCATCACCGCCAGCACGATAAACAGCAGCAGCGGCACCAGTTTGCCCAGCGTCGCCATCAGATTGATACTGGCCGCAGTCTGTACCCCGCGCAGTACCAGCCAGTGAACCAGCCACAGCAGCACCGAGGCCCCCAGCATCGCCTGCCAGGTGTTGCCATCCCCAAAGATCACCCGATCCGGGGTATCCGTGAAAAAGCTCAGGGCGGAGAAGACGATCACCAGATAGGAGACGTTGGCGATGACAGCACAGAGCCAGTAGCCCCAGGCGGAGCAGAAGCCTGTCAGTTCACCGAACCCGGCGCGGGCGTAGGTGAAGATGCCGCCATCGAGTTCAGGTTTCAGGCGGGTCAGCAGCAGCATCGCCAGCGACAGAAAGATGATGCCGACGCCGGTAATCAGCCAGCCCAGAAGCAGCGCCGCCGGACCCGCCACCGCAGCCATATTTTGCGGCAGACTGAACACGCCGGCACCCAGCATGGAACTGAGTACCAGCGCCGTCAGCGCACCGAGACCTAATTTTTTCTCCAAAACAACCTTCCCGCTAGCATATATGGCTGGATAAATCGGATTTCATCGCTGGGTTATCGCAGACTCGCGGCAGAAAACAGGGACAAACTCCGGCAAAACAGGCGGCAGATTTTACGGAGTGTGACGGGGGATGGCAATGCGTGACTATGCAAATCCGCGCAGGAATTATGCAAACAGCAGGGCGGCGGGCGCCGCCCTGAAGAGATTACTTAAACAGGTCAGCGGTGACGGTCAGGTTACCGCCACTCTGGTTCTGCCACTGACGGGTCACGTGATAGAACTTCGCACCTTTATCAGACGCACGCTTCGCCACTTCTTCAGAAACTTCGGTAGGGGAACCGAAGTGACCGGTAAACGTCACGGTGTCGAATGGCTGCATCTGCGCGGCCGTAATCGCGTTCACTTCCTGCACGGATTTGCCGTTTGGCAGATTGACCGTGTAACGCTTGCCGGTTGAGCTCTGGGTTTCGAAGAAGCGGCCCACTTTATTGCTCGGTGTCTCAGAGGAGGCGACGCCAGGGATTTCAACCTGAGCGGCCGCTGCGCCACCCGCAGCCAGTGCAGCTTTACCCGCTTCTGAGTCGGCAGGAATCGCGTTCGGCGTCTGAACCACACGCGCTTTAGCATCCGCTTTATAGACGTAGGCTGTGATGTACTGGTTGCCGCCGCTGTTGGCGTCAATCTGACGAACAATAAAGAATGAGGCGGCGCCTTTCTCTTTAGCCGCTTTTGAAATTGCATCGTTGACATCAGGCTGGCTGGCAAAGAAACCGCTGACGGAAACGGTGTCGAAAGGTTCGAGCTTATAAGCTTCAGCCTTTGGTAGTTCGTTGACGCCGTTAAAGCGACGGTATTGGGTGGTTTCGGAAGCGGCCGGGGCATCAGCCTTGTAGAGGTCGGCAGTAACGCGCCAGTTGCCGCTGTTGCCGTTGCTGTCGTTGATCCCCTGAATGTAGAAAGAAGCAGCGCCCATCTCATCTGCACGCTTAGAGACCGCATCGGCTGCGTCGCCAATTGCGTTGAAACGGCCGGTGATATTAATACGTTCGAATGGCTTCAACGCGGCCGCTTTTTCTGGCGTTAACTCCTGCGCAGCGAATGCATTAGCTGCCAGCAGGGACAACAGAGTGGACGCCAGAATAGTGTTCTTCAGCTTCATAAAAATAATCCTTCGCCTTACGCAAAAATGAGTACGAAAACGTGCTGGACTCTTGATGTATAACAGATTAGCCGCTGATTATTGCATGTTATAAACAGACTGTCGCAGCGATTTTTTGCGCGATATCGCGTTATTCAACTCCCTGTTTTTCATCTGACTGTCATGAAATGCGTTTAAGGCGTCATTTCTGGGCGCTGTTACCACTAAAAACGGTAACACTTAGCGCTATAACAGTTAATGCATTGTTAATTAAGGGTTTTTATTGTTGATTAATTCGTCCGGAGCGCAATTTTCATAGCAGATTATCTGCTGATGACGCGTTTTAATAGCGTAATAATGCAGGATTTCAAAGCGAATACTGAATAATCAGGTGAATGTCTCCATCTGCGGTTACCGCTGTGGATCAGGCGTCACAATTTAAGTAGGTTATAAACACTTTGAAATATCTGCATTTTGACTATAAGCAGCTGAAACCGCGTTTCAGCTGCGCTGTCGTGGTGCGGATTCGGGCCATCATCCTTTAACCGATGAAAGGAAACACTATGTTAATTGGAATACCCAAGGAAAGGTTGCCAAACGAGTCGCGCGTGGCAGCCACGCCAAAGACCGTGGAACAACTGATCAAACTGGGTTTCAGCGTCACGCTTGAGCACGACGCCGGTAAACGCGCCAGTTTTGATGACGAAAGTTACCTTGCTGCGGGTGCCACCCTCAGCGATCGTCAGCAGGTCTGGCAGGCCGATATCGTCATGAAGGTAAACGCACCCGATGACGACGAAATTGCGCTGACCCGTGCAGGCAGTACGCTGGTCAGTTTTATCTGGCCCGCCCAGAATCCGGCGCTGCTGGAAAAGCTGGCCGCCCGTCAGGTGACGGTGATGGCGATGGATTCGGTGCCGCGTATTTCGCGCGCGCAGTCGCTGGATGCCCTGAGCTCGATGGCCAACATCGCCGGTTATCGCGCTATCGTCGAGGCGGCACATGAATTTGGCCGCTTCTTTACCGGTCAGATTACCGCGGCAGGTAAAGTGCCACCGGCAAAAGTGATGGTGATTGGGGCTGGCGTGGCCGGACTGGCTGCGATAGGCGCGGCGGGCAGCCTGGGCGCCATCGTCCGGGCGTTTGATACCCGTCCCGAAGTCAAAGAGCAGGTGCAGAGTATGGGCGCCGAATTCCTCGAACTCGATTTTGAAGAGGAGGCGGGCAGTGGGGATGGCTATGCCAGAGTCATGTCCGACGCCTTTATTAAAGCGGAGATGGCGCTGTTCGCCAGCCAGGCCAGAGAGGTGGACATCATTGTCACCACCGCGCTCATCCCAGGTAAACCGGCCCCGAAACTGATCACCGAAGAGATGATCGCCAGCATGAAGCCGGGGAGTGTGATTGTGGATCTGGCGGCGCAGACCGGCGGCAACTGTGCGCTGACCGTCGCCGACCAGGTGACCGTGACACCGAATGGCGTGAAAATTATCGGCTATACCGATCTGCCCAGCCGGCTGGCGACGCAGTCCTCCCAGCTTTACGGCACCAATCTGGTCAACCTGCTCAGGCTGCTCTGCAAAGAGAAAAATGGCGAAATCCAGGTCGATTTTGAGGATGTGGTGGTGCGGGGCGTGACGGTGGTGCGCGACGGCGAAATCACCTGGCCCGCGCCGCCGATTCAGGTCTCTGCTGCCCCTCAGGCCAGACCTGCCGCCGCGAAACCCGCTGAGAAACCGGAAGCAAAACCGGCCTCGCCGTGGCGCACCGCGCTGCTGATGGCTCTGGCGATAGTGCTGTTTGGCTGGCTGGCCAGCGTGGCACCGGCAGAGTTCCTCTCCCATTTTACCGTGTTCGCGCTCTCCTGCGTGGTTGGCTACTACGTGGTCTGGAACGTCAGCCATGCACTGCATACCCCGCTGATGTCCGTGACCAATGCCATCTCCGGCATCATCGTCATCGGAGCGGTTTTGCAGATGGGGCACGGTGGCTGGGTCACCTTCATCTCCTTTATTGCCGTGCTGATTGCCAGCATCAATATCTTTGGTGGCTTCACCGTCACGCAGCGCATGCTGAAAATGTTTCGTAAGGGGTAATTCATGTCTGGCGGATTAGTCACTGCAGCCTATATTGTGGCTGCCATTCTGTTCATCTGTAGTCTTGCCGGTCTTTCGCGTCATGAGACCGCTAAACGGGGCAATATTTTCGGCATCAGCGGGATGGCGCTTGCCCTCATCGCAACCATCTTCGGCCCGGACAGCGGCAATGTGGCCTGGATCCTGCTGGCGATGGTGATTGGCGGTGCAATCGGCATTCGCCTGGCAAAAAAAGTCGAAATGACCGAAATGCCAGAGCTGGTGGCGATTCTGCACAGCTTTGTGGGTCTGGCCGCGGTGCTGGTCGGGATTAACAGCTATATCGACCATGCGCCAGGCCTGCCGGCCGCGATGGAAAATATCCATCTCAGCGAAGTCTTTATCGGGATCTTTATCGGTGCCGTTACCTTTACCGGCTCACTGGTGGCGTTTGGCAAGCTGTGCGGCAAAATCTCCTCACGACCGCTGACGCTGCCCCACCGTCATAAGCTCAATCTGCTGGCGCTGGTCGTTTCTTTCCTGCTGCTGCTCTGGTTTGTTGACACCAGCAGCATCGCGGCGCAGGTGTTTGCGCTGCTGCTGATGACGATCATTGCGCTGGCCTTTGGCTGGCATCTGGTTGCCTCCATTGGCGGTGCAGATATGCCGGTTGTGGTGTCGATGCTTAACTCTTACTCAGGCTGGGCTGCGGCCGCGGCCGGTTTTATGCTCAGCAATGACCTGCTGATCGTGACCGGTGCGCTGGTGGGCTCATCCGGTGCGATCCTCTCCTACATCATGTGTAAAGCGATGAACCGATCGTTCATCAGCGTGATTGCGGGCGGCTTTGGCACCGAAGCCAGCAGCAGCGATGAGAGTCAGGAAGCAGGAGAACATCGCGAGATCTCCCCTGAAGAGACGGCTGAGATGCTGAAGTCCTCTGCGTCGGTGATTATCACGCCAGGCTACGGCATGGCGGTGGCACAGGCCCAGTATCCGGTAGCGGATCTGACCGCCCGACTACGTGCACTTGGCATCCGGGTGCGTTTCGGGATTCATCCGGTGGCGGGCCGCCTGCCAGGACACATGAACGTGCTGCTGGCAGAGGCCAAAGTGCCGTATGACGTGGTGCTGGAGATGGATGAGATCAACGATGACTTCAGTGAAACCGATACGGTGCTGGTTATCGGCGCGAATGACACGGTGAACCCGGCGGCGCAGGATGATCCCCGCAGCCCGATTGCCGGCATGCCGGTGCTGGAGGTGTGGAAAGCACACAATGTGGTGGTCTTCAAACGTTCAATGAACACCGGCTATGCCGGGGTGCAGAATCCGCTGTTCTTTAAAGAGAACAGTCAGATGCTGTTTGGCGATGCCAAAGCCAGCGTTGAAGCTATTATCAAAGCGCTGTAACAGAAAAGGGGCGGCTAATCAGCCGCCCCTATTTTTGCGGAGGTTTAATCCTCATCATCCTCTTCATCATCCAGATCAATCGGCGATTTGAAATCGTCTGGCTTAATCGCCAGCAGATCGCAGCGCAGGTGATCGATCACCTGTTCCGCCGTATTACCCAGAAATGCAGCCGAAAGTCCGGTGCGTCCGATGGTGCCCAGCACCACCACACCGGCTCCCAGATGCGAAGCCAGATCCGGGATAACCTCTTCAGGCAGCCCTTTGGCAACGTGGGTGAACTCTTCACCAATGGAAAACTTCTGCCGCAACGCTTTCATGGCCACCAGATGCTGACCGCGGATGGCGTCGTTATAGACGCTGGGGTCGAAATCAGGCAGCTCAATCGCGATGTTGATCGGCGTAATCGGGTAGGCACCGACCAGATGCACCTCGGTCTGGTTCACCTTTTCGGCCAGCTTCACCGTTTCACGAATCAGCTTCTGATTCAGGCCATCATGATGCGGCTCTTCGCTGGCAAGATTGACGGCGACGATAGCTTTACCGCCCTCCGGCCAGGGCTGATCTTTCACCATCCAGACCGGGCAGGGGCATTTACGCAGCAGATGCCAGTCGGTGGGGGTAAAAATCACGGACTCCAGGCGGTCATGCTGGTGGGCCATTTTCAGCACAAGGTCATGCTGATGGGCGAGCACTTCCTGAATAATCGCTTCATAGGGGCGGTTATGCCAGATAACCTTGATGTCGATTTCGACACCGGCATCCAGATAGGCGCGGGCCTGTTCACGAATCCATTCGGTGCGCTGGCTGATGACGCCCTGACGCATGGAGGCGCGTTCGTCCGGCGACAGCAGGGTGGTCATCTCATAGGAAAAGTCATAGATAGGCAGAAAGGCTTTAATTCTCCCGCCAATACGTTGATTCAGATAGACCGCACGTCGCAGCGCGGGCTGATCGTCTTGCTGGGCATCAATGGCGACCAGAATATTTTGGTACTGGGACATGAGGCGTTCTCCTTAAACCAGAGCGACTGGAATAAAGATAGCCTATGTTGCACAGGGGAAGAAGTGAAAAAGTTACTGCCGGATCAACAAAATAAGATTTATTGATCCGGCGGCGGATCAGGCGGCCTGATGGCTCTGACCTGCTAACTCTTCCAGCAGGGCGTGGTTCTCAATGGTGATATATTTGCCTTTCACCGCCAGCATACCGGACTTCTGGAATCGACCCAGCAGACGGCTGATCGTTTCCACCGTCAGGCCCAGATAATTACCGATGTCGCCACGCGTCATGGTGAGGCGAAATTCACGCTGTGAGAAGCCGCGCTGGCCGAAGCGGCGGGAGAGGTTCCAGATAAAGGCCGCCAGGCGCTCCTCTGCGTTTTTCTTGGAGAGCAGCAGGATCATATCCTGGTCGCCTTTGATTTCACCGCTCATAAGACGCATCATCTGCTGACGCAGGGCAGGCATTTTGCCTGACAGGTCATCAAGGGTCTCAAAAGGAATTTCACAGACCATGGCAGTTTCCAGCGCCTGCGCAAAGCTGGGATGGCTGGCACCCATGATGGCATCAAAGCCGACTAAATCACCCGCCAGATGGAAGCCGGTAATCTGCTCATCACCCTGCTCAGTAATGGTGTAGCTTTTGATCGTGCCGGAACGGATGGCGTACAGCGACTTCAGTTCGTCACCCGCTTTGAAAAGCGTTTGCCCTTTCTGAATCGGTTTTTTACGCTCAATGATGTTGTCGAGCTGATCCAGCTCATGTTCATTTAGCGTGAAGGGGATGCAGAGCTGACTGATGCTGCAATCCTGGCAGTGAATGGCACAACCGCCCGACTGAATACGACGAATGCTGCGTTTTTCAGGGATCATAATGGTTCGCTCGACGATTATTGACTGGGGTCAATTTTAACATTTTTTGAGCTGAAGGGAACTCATCCGAGCAGTTTTACACTTACAAAAACCAGGGATGATTCACACATTGCTAAACGCAGATGTGACGGGCTTCTCAGAACGGCACCATGCAAAAGTGTCACGAAAAGTTTCCGTTTTTTTGATCGGCTACCCGAAAAGCTGCGGCCAGTCATAATCAGAAAAGTGGGCTGGCCCGGTGTTTACACCTTTTGCTACGCTATCGGGTAAGACCTGTTTTTGTACGCTATCAATTTTAATCAGGTGTGAGAAAACCATGAACCTTGATGATAACGATCTGTTTCGGGATGCCATGGGTGATGTCACGCCGCTGAAAGACACCACCACAACCCTGTGGCTTAAATCCCCCTCAACCAAAGCGCCACGCAAAGCACCCGATGAGTCGGTGCTGGAGAACTTTCTCACCCGGGGCGATCTGGAGATTATTCCGCTCAATACGCCGCTGGAGTATAAAGCCGACGGCATTCAGCAGGGCATCGTCGATAAGCTGCGCAGAGGGGAGTATAAGCTGGATGCCAGTCTCAACCTGCTGCGGCAACCGGTCGAAACCTGCCGTCAGGCGCTGTTTAACTTTATGATGCAGGCGCACAAACTGGGTTTACGCAACCTGCTGATCATCCACGGCAAGGGCCGCGATGATGAATCGCACGCCAATATCGTGCGCAGCTATCTGGCGCGATGGCTGCAGCAGTTCGATGACGTTCAGACTTTCTGTGTGGCGCAGACCCGGCACGGTGGCGCCGGGGCGCTCTATGTCGGGCTGCGGAAAACGGACAAGGCGCGGCTGGAAAACCGCGAGCGGCATGCCAAACGCAGCCGCTAGCTGTGAAATTTACGGATGGTCGACATTAACACTTCGGCACTCAGGCTCAGCTCCGCGCCGGTGCGGGTGATGATACCGACCGGTTCACCCGGTCCGGAGGAGTGAATCGGCAGGGCACAGACGGCATTGTGGCTGAGGTCCTCTTTGATGGCCCCGGACGGCACAAACCAGATGTAGTCGTAGCGCAGCGCCAGCTGACGCGCCAGTGAGGTGGAGGAGGTTTCAATACAGTGGGGCGGCAGCGTGCAGCCCTGTTCATCAAGCATCTGCTGCGCGATGCGGCGCGGGGCGGTGCCTTCCGGTGAGATCACCACCGGCCACTGCATCGCCCGGGATAAGGTGACATTGTCACTTAAGAGGGGGTGTTCCGGCCTCACCACCAGTTTCAGGGACTCCAGAAACAGCAATTCGTAGGTGAGACCCGTCATCATGTCGCTGTCAGCCATACGGCCGATACCGATATCGAACTCGCCGCCGCGCAGGCCTGCCAGCAGGACGTTGTTATGCAGCGTTGCTACCTGAATAGTGGTATTGGGTTGCAGCTGATGAAAACGATCCAGGATACGTGGCAGCATGCCCATCGCCGCCGTGGTGAGCGCCCCCAGCCTGATAATGGCCGGGGCGTCACCCGGCTGCTCATTGAAACTCTGTCCGGCATGGTTCAGGGCGTCCAGCACCCGAACCGCATGGGTCAGAAACTGCTCTCCCATGGTGGTCAGCTGCGCGCCCAGCCGCCCGCGTTCAAAGAGGCGGGCACCCGTCAGCTCCTCCAGCTCGTTCAGGGTTTTTGAAAGGGCGGGCTGACTCAGGCTGAGGGTCTCTGCCGCCCGTCCAAGCGTGCCTTGCTGCGCAACCGCAACAAAGGTGTGAAGGTGGCGCAAGCGAATGCGCTGATTGAAAAGGATATTTTTGTCCATAGCGTAAACTTAATGAGAATGGCCAACATTAAGCAATACTTTAAAATGAAATCTGTTAACTTTGCTGCAAATTTTATTTAACAAAAAGGGTAAATCTGGCCTTTCTTTAGTTAACTCACTGATCTGACTGACTTATGCAATCCCTCCCGCCGACGTCGCCCATAACGCGCCACTGTAATATCAGGCACTTACCGCGCTGAAACTGAAGAATTCTCATCACCCGATAAAAATCTGACCGCATAAGGTTAACGATGGGCTATCATAAGCGCCGTTTTTTTTACTTAAACTGATGTCCGATCCCGTTACTCCCGAGGAGTGTCCATTGACCAGCGTCGAGGCGGTAGATGTCCGCCAGCTTATCAACCAGCAGGGGCTCAGCCACTGGCAAAAGCGGCTTATTGCACTCTGTTTTATCGTGGTGGCACTCGATGGCATGGACATTGCGATTATGGGATTTATCGCGCCAACGCTGAAAGCAGCCTGGGGCGTAAGCAATCATCAGCTGGGAGGCGTCATCAGCGCCGCACTGATCGGCCTGGCACTGGGTGCGATGGTGGCAGGGCCGCTTGCTGACCGTTATGGCCGGCGCATGATGATTATCTTCAGCGTCTTCTTTTTTGGTCTCTGGACGCTGGCTACCGCCTTTTCTCAGAACATCGAACAGATGATGCTGTTTCGCTTTCTGACCGGGCTGGGACTGGGGGCCGCGATGCCCAACGTTGGCACGCTGGTCGCGGAGTATGCGCCCGAGCGTCGTCGCGCCTTCATTATCACCGTGGTCTTCTGCGGTTTCACCTTCGGCGCGGCCAGCGGCGGTTTTGCCGCCTCCTGGCTGTTGCCCCGCTATGACTGGCATTCGGTCCTGCTGCTGGGCGGTATCCTGCCGCTGCTGGTGCTCCCTTTTCTGATCCGTGGCCTGCCGGAATCGGTGCGATTTCTGATCGGTCGTGGCGCGCCGGCTGCGCGCATTCACGCCATCCTGGAGCGGATGCTGCCGGGCAAGACCGCACCCGACTGCGCCTTTCACGCGCCGGAAGCCAGCGTGCCGGTGCGGGGCGCAATCGGTACCGTGCTTTCGCGCCGCTATCTGTTTGGCAGCGTGATGCTGTGGGGCGGCTATTTTATGGGCCTGTTCATGGTTTACCTGATTGGCAGCTGGCTGCCCTCGCTGGTCAACACCCTTGGCATGTCGGTCACCGAAGCGGCGATCATTACCGCGATGTATCAGGCGGGTGGGACCTTGGGATCGCTCTTTGCGGGCTGGATGATGGATCGGTTCAACGCCAATCTGGCGCTGGCGGCGATCTACGGCTGTGGCGGCCTGTTTATTGTCGCCCTGGGATTCTCACCGGCCGAAGTGGGTATGATGAGCGCCATCGCCTTTTGCAGTGGCTTTTGCTTTAACGGGGCCAACACCGGGATGAATGCGTTATCTGCCAGCTACTATCCCACCCATGCCCGCGCCACCGGCTCCAGCTGGATGCATGCTGTGGGTCGCGTCGGGGCGATCCTGAGCGCTTTCGTGGGAGCAGAGATGATGTCTCTGGGCTGGTCGTTCAGCGTGATCTTTCTGCTGCTGGCGATACCGGCGGTGATCACCACCCTGATGCTGCTGCTGAAAAACCGTTACGGCTTTAAGCCGATCACAGATTCGTGATTTTTTCCGCTGAGACCGGCGCGTTGCATTACATTAGCTGCAACGCTCACGGTGTCAGGTGGATAAGATGGAAAACTTTCTCAGTGCGGATCGCATCCGTACCCGTTTCTCTCAGGCGATGTCAGCAATGTATCAGCAGGAGGTGCCGCAGTACGGCACGCTGATGCAGCTGGTCGCCACCGTCAACGAACGCACGCTGGACGCAGACTGTGCGCTGAAAGATCGCCTTACGGCCGCAGATGAGATTGACCGGCTCAATATTGAGCGTCACGGTGCCATTCGGGTCGGGACGGCGGATGAACTCGCCACGCTGCGCCAGCTGTTTGCGGTCATGGGCATGTCCCCGGTGGGCTATTACGATCTCTCTCAGGCAGGCGTGCCGGTTCACTCCACCGCGTTCCGACCGGTCGATGACGCGGCGCTGCGTCGCAATCCCTTCCGGGTTTTCACCTCACTGTTGCGTCCTGAACTGATCGACGATCCCGCACTGCGCGAGAAGGCGACAACGATTCTCGCCGCGCGTGACATTTTTACTCCCCGCTGCCGGGCACTGCTGCGGGTGCATCAGGAGCAGGGCGGCTTCACCGCCGACCAGGCGGAGGCATTTGTTACCGAAGCGCTGGAAACGTTTCGCTGGCACGCTCACAGCCCTGTCGACAGTCAGACCTATCAGGCGCTTAATCAGCAGCATCGCCTGATCGCCGATGTGGTCTGCTTTCCCGGCTGCCACATCAACCATCTTACGCCGCGCACGCTGGATATCGACCGTGTCCAGCAGCTGATGCCGTCGCGCGGCATCGATCCGAAAACGCTGATCGAGGGGCCGCCACGTCGTCAGGTGCCGATCCTGCTGCGTCAGACCAGCTTCAGGGCGCTTGAAGAAGCGATCATCTTTCAGGATGGACATCCGGGCACCCACACTGCGCGCTTCGGGGAAATTGAGCAGCGAGGCGTTGCGCTGACGCCGAAAGGCCGGGCGCTCTACGACCGGCTGCTGAGTGAGGCGGGCAGCGGTCAGGATAACGAGCAGCATCAGCAGCACCTGGCCGCGATTTTCCGCGACTTCCCCGACGATGAGACGACGCTGCGTCAGCAGGGGCTGGCCTGGTTCCATTATCGCCTGAGTGAAAAGGGCATGATGACACCGCCCGCCCAGGGTGAATCCCTGGATACCCTGATTGCCCAGGGCCGGGTGGTGGCCGATCCCATCGTCTATGAGGATTTTCTGCCGGTCAGTGCGGCGGGGATCTTTCAGTCTAACCTGGGAGACCAGGCGCAGGTGCGTTCTGCGGGACAGGCGAGCCGACAGGCCTTTGAGGCGGCGCTGGGCTGTGAGGTGCTGGATGAGATGGCGCTTTACGAAGCGCGCCAGCAGCGCTCGCTGGCGCAGTGTGGGTTACGCCCGGCATAGATCCAGCGCAGATTCACGTTGTCTGCTGACCCGTGCCGGTAAAGCGCAAATCCTCGCTTTACCGGCCTGCACAGGTTTAGCGCTGTGATTACCCCGATTGATTAATGCCATCAGGGGGTCCGGCGCGCCGGCTAGCGGGGAAAGCCGTCAGTCCCCCCTCAGCGCTGTGCGGTCACGTCACTCTCCCGCCTTTTAAAGATAAACAGAATTAATCGGAAACCGCCCCTGACTCCCGCAACTGGCTGCTGAGCATGATGAGGGCTGCCGGGCGTTGTTCAGCATATTCTGCAAATCCCGCCTGAACCTGGACAATGCAGACGGGCCTGCAAATAATGGAGGAACGAGTAAACAGGGAATCAGGAATGAAAAACGAAACAGGTCTGAGGATCATGACTGCCGAAGGGGAGTTACGTGGAAGCATGGACGATGACCTTTTCGTATTCAAAGGCATACCTTATGCAGCCCCGCCCTTGGGCGCGTTACGCTGGCGGCCACCGCAGCCGGTCACACCCTGGCAGCAGGTGCGTGATGCGACACAGTTTGGTGCCTCGGGCTGGCAGAATCGGGCCTGGTGTGAGGCTGTCGGCGGAGGCAATCCTGGCGAGTTCAGTGAAGATTGCCTCTATCTTAACGTCTGGACACCCGATGTGGAGCCCGCCCGGCCGCTGCCGGTGATGGTCTGGCTGCACGGCGGTGGCTTTACCATTGGCGCAGGCGGACTGGCCCCCTATAACGGCAAACCCCTGGCGTCACGTGGCGCAGTGGTGGTGACCCTGAACTACCGGCTGGGCCATCTCGGCTTCTTCTCTCATCCCGCGCTGGATGCGGAATACCCTGTTGCCGGCACGGTGAACAATTTTGGTCTGCTCGACCAGATCGCCGCCCTGCAGTGGGTTCAGCGCAATATTCCCGCTTTTGGCGGCGACCGTCGCAATGTGACCCTGTTCGGTGAATCGGCCGGCGCGCGCAGCGTGCTGTCACTCTGCTGTTCGCCGCTGGCAGAAGGGTTGTTTCACAAGGGCATTGTTCAGAGCGCCTACAGCCTGCCCGATACCCCACTGAAAAAGGCGCGTCAGCAGGGTGTGGCGGTGGCACGACACTTTGGCCTGCCGCCTGATGTCACCGCAGAGCAGTTACGCGCGCTGCCTGCCGATGCCTTCTGGTCGCTGGAGGGAACGCTGGCGATACCGCCGGTGCCGATTGCCGGGGACGCCGTTCTGCCCGAGCCGATGCTGAAAACCTTCCTGGCGGCTAAACAGCACCGTCTGCCGCTGATGGCGGGCAGCAACAGTGATGAGGCCAGCGTACTGGACTATTTTGGTGTGGATGCCACTGCCGTGCTGCATCAGTTGCGTGACAAAAACCGGCTGACCTACCGGACACTTAAATGGATGTATGACATCCATGACGACCGACTGCTGGGACGGGCCGTGGCGCGCGATATGGCCTTCAGCCTGATGCCGTGGCTGGTGATGCGGGCGCAGTATCGTGTCGGCATGCCGGGCTGGCGCTACTGGTTTGATTATGTCTCTGAGCACGCCCGCGACCTCTATCCCCATGGTGCCTGGCACGGTAATGAAGTGCCGTATGTGCTGGATACGCTGAGTCAGATGCCCGATACCGACGAAGCCCGGCCGTTCAGTGAGGCGGACAGGGCGTTTGCGGCGCAGGTCAGCGACTACTGGTTCAGGTTTGCCCGCGACGCCACCGAATATACGCATCAGCTGGACGGTGAGGTAGTCTGGCCCGCGTGGCACCCCGGCAATGACGTGACAATGTCACTTGGTGGTGACCGCCAGCACGCCCTGAAGCTGAAGCGAAACTTTATGCGTGCCCGTCTGCGCCTCTTCCGGTTACTGATGACGCGCATGGTCAGGCTTTAGTGGGGATTTAATGATTAGCTAGCTAACCATTAAATAAAGCGAATGGAAAAAATCTGCTTTTTTAATCCTAACTGATTGATTTAGCGTGCTTTTAACCGAAATCTGACATCCGGACGCTGTAAAATATTAGGTAACAAAACAGTTACATCTTCACAATTCCATGCCGATAAACCTCCTATGCCCGACACTTGCGGGTCAACGTGTATAGGATTTTGGTATGGGAATGCTTAAAAATTTTACCATCAGAGCAGTGATGCTCTCCATTCTGGGACTGTTCTGCTTACTCTGGAGCGGCGTCGGGCTCTATAGCATCCACTCGCTTGGCGCGCTGAGCGAAGGCAACGATGTTGACCGTCATCTGGTTGAACAGATGACGGTTCTGAGCAAAGGGAACGATCAATATTTCCGCGTCGTGACGCGCCTGTCGCGCGTTATGGAAGGTAAAGCTGCCGGTAAAACATTAACGGATGAAGCCTATGCCCCGGTGCAGCAGGCGCTGGACAGCATGACGCAGCAACTGGCGCGCTTTAAGCAACTGGCACCGGGCCCGATGAACCCGGAGGTGGTGGATAGCGTGATTCAGAGCTGGCAGAAACTGCTGGACGAAGGCGTGACCCCGCAGCTGCAGCTGGCCCGTCAGGCGTCGCCGGATGCCTATCGCCAGCAGGCGAACAACGTGACCCCGCCGCTGAGCCGCGCCTTTGGCGTGAGTGCCGACAAATTTAATCAGGGTGCGGCTGAAAAACTCGATACCACCCGCGTGGAGGTCGATCATCTCACCTCCATTACCAAGACGATTATCACCATTGCAGTGATCATCGGCCTGCTGATTCTGCTGTTTACCGATCGCTATCTGGTGGCGATGCTGGTGCGCCCGCTGGAGAGCATCCGCGCGCACTTCGCGGTCATTGCCACGGGCGATCTGAGCCAGCCGGTGACCGATTTTGGCCGCAACTGCGTCGGTAAACTGGTGCCGCTGTTGGGTGCCATGCAGGACAGCCTGCGCGAAGCGGTCAGTGCGATTCGCAACGGCACGGAAAATATCTCCCGTGGCGCGGCGGAGATCTCTGCCGGGAACAACGATCTCTCTTCCCGTACCGAAGAGCAGGCCTCAGCCTTGGAACAGACTGCGGCCAGCATGGAGGAACTGACGGCGACCGTGAAATTCAACGCCGACAATGCGCGCCAGGCCAGCCTGCTGGCCGAGACCGCGACCACGACAGCGCAGCGTGGTGGTCAGCTGGTGAGTGAAGTGATCAGCACCATGGATGGCATCTCCGGCAGCTCGAAGAAAATTGCTGAGATCACCAACGTGATTAACGGTATCGCCTTCCAGACCAACATTCTGGCCCTCAACGCCGCGGTTGAAGCGGCGCGTGCCGGGGAACAGGGGCGCGGATTTGCGGTGGTGGCTTCAGAGGTGCGGAGTCTGGCTCAGCGCAGTGCTAACGCCGCCAAAGAGATCGCCACGCTGATCGAAGAGTCGGTTCAGCGGGTGGATAAAGGCGCCGAACTGGTCAGCACCACGGGTGGCACCATGAACAACATCCTGAAATCGGTGCAGGATGTGGATGCCATCATGAAACAGATCGCCTCTGCCTCGGAAGAGCAGAGCAAGGGCATCTCTCAGGTTGGCACGGCAGTGACCGAAATGGACAGCGTGACCCAGCAGAACGCCTCACTGGTCGAAGAGGTCTCTGCGGCGGCCAGTGCGCTCGCCCTGCAGACGGAAGCGCTCCAGGCGTCGGTGTCGAAGTTCCGCCTTTCCGGCACCAGCCAGCCTGCGACGGTCATCAGCCACAAGCCCACCGCGCCGAAAGCGCCGGCGCTGAGCGTGGCTCAGGCTAAACCTGTGGATAATGGCGACTGGGTCACCTTCTGATCCCGGCACAGCCACGCCACCAGTTCCGCCAGGAAGGGTGGCGCATCCTGCGGCGCCCGCTGCAGTAAACTGTAAACGGCGCCGGTTTTCACCTCGCCAGCGAACGGCTTAATCAGCCTGCCGCTGGCGATATCACTCTCCACCAGATTGCTGTCGGCAATCGCCACCCCAAATCCCTGAATCGCCGCGCTGATCGCTAAGTCCATGGTGGAAAAATGCTGATTCCGCTGCATCTTCAGCGTCACCTGCTGCGCCGCCAGCCAGCACTGCCAGTCACGTTTGTCCTCTGTGGGATGCAGAAACGTCATCGTCTCCAGCGCTGCCAGGTCGTCGGGTGCGGGCTGAACCGCCGCCATGACCGGCGTCAGTGACTCGCTGAACAGGGTGATCCCGTCGGGCTGTGGCTTGCCATAAACAATCGCCGCATCAAAGTTTTCCAGCCGGGCAGCGTGATCCAGCGTGGTGGTCAGCGCCACGTGCAGTTCCGGCCGCTGCTGCTCCAGCGCGATCAGCCGGGGAACCAGCCAGCGCATCGCGCAGCTCGGCGCTTTCAGCCGAATGCTCACCTGCGTGCGCCGCACCTTCTCGCTGGCCTGCACCATCATCTCAAATCCCTGACGCAGTTCCGGCAGCAGCGCGCTGCCCTGGGCGGTCAGCCGCAGCCCGCGGGCATGACGGTCGAACAGCGTTACCCCCAGCCACTGCTCCAGCGCGGCAATTTTGCGGCTCACGGCCCCCTGAGTCAGACAGAGTTCACCCGCCGCGTGGGTCAGGTTGAGATGGCGGGCGGTCACCAGAAAAGCGTGGATGGCATTAAGCGGCAGCGATGAGCGCGACACGATAAACCTCAGCTATGCATTTTTGTCATGGCTATTATGACGACATTTCGCTTGCCGACTCAAGCCGCAGCCCGTTGAATAGTTTTTTACCGGATCAGACCGGCTATGTTTCTGATGGAGAGAGTATGTCCCTGACAACGCCTGTTGCTGTTCACTCAAAACTGCCGGATGTCGGCACCACTATTTTTAGCGTGATTGGCCAGCTGTCAGCGCAGCATCAGGCGATTAACCTGTCGCAGGGCGCACCGGGTTTTCCCTGTGACCCGGCGCTGGTCGCCTCCGTCAGCCGCGCGATGGAGGAGGGGCACAATCAGTATGCTCCCATGATGGGGCTGCCCGCCCTGCGTGATGCGCTCGCCATGAAAGTCGAGGCGCTTTATGGCGAAAAATATGATCCCGCCAGCGAAGTGCTGATCACCGGCAGCGCCAGTCAGGGGATCTATATGGCGATCACCGCGCTGGTGCATCAGGGGGATGAGGTGATCTTCTTTGAGCCAGCCTTCGACAGCTATGCGCCAGTCGTCCGGTTGCAGGGCGGAAAGCCGGTCGGGCTGAAGCTGGCGGTGCCTTCCTTTGCGATCGACTGGGAGGCATTACGGGCTGCGATTACGCCGCGCACCCGCATGATCATCATCAATACGCCACACAACCCCAGCGCGCAGGTGCTGACGCCTGAGGATCTGAACCAGCTGGCAGCCTTAATCCGCAACACAGACATCGTGGTGCTCTCGGATGAGGTTTACGAGCACATTCTGTTTGATGGCCGCCCGCACTGCGGGATGGCGACGCATCCGGAGCTGGCTGCGCGCAGCGTCATCGTCTCCTCGTTTGGCAAAACCTTTCACGTTACCGGCTGGCGGGTAGGCTACTGTCTGGCCCCGGCGGCGCTGATGACCGAACTGGTTAAAGTGCATCAGTTCATGATGTACGCCGCCGATACGCCGATGCAGGTAGGCTTCGCACACTATCTGCAGACACCGGATCATTATCTGTCGCTCAGCGCGTTCTATCAGCAGAAACGCGACCGGCTGATTGCGCTGATGCAGGATTCGCCCTTCAGGCTGCTGCCGAGCGCCGGTTCGTTCTTTATGCTCGCCAGCTACGGACATTTCAGTGACGAACCCGACAGTGAAATGGTAAAACGTCTTATCGTCGATCACGGCGTGGCGACCATTCCGCTGTCGGCGTTTTATATGGATGGCACAGACAACAAACTGATTCGTCTCTCTTTTGCAAAGGACGAGGCGACGCTGGAAGCTGGCGCAGCAGCGCTGAGTGCGTTTTCCTGCTGAATCACGCGACAGCGTGAAGCCGGGGAAACGGGTAAATAATACTTTTCGGGGCTAATAATGAAGAAACTGAACGCGCTTTTCCTCGCTCTGGGCATGATGACATCGCTACAGGCACTGGCACAGGATTTACGTTACGGCGTGGAGTCACAATACCCCCCGTTTGAAAGCCGCAACGCGAAGGGCGAACTCGAAGGCTTTGATATTGAGCTGGGCAATGCAATCTGTCAGGCGGGCAAATTTACCTGCCACTGGGTCGAGAGCAGCTTTGATGCGCTGATCCCGGCGCTGCAGGCGAAGAAGTTCGACGCGATTAACTCGGCGATGAACATTACTGAAGCCCGCGCCAGAAGCATCGCCTTTACCCAGCCCATCTACCGTATTCCGACAATGTTAGTGGCGAAGACCGGCGAGAATCTGGCCCCGACCGCTGACGGTCTGAAGGGCAAAAATATCGGGGTTCTGCAGGGGTCCATTCAGGAAACTTACGCGAAGAAGCACTGGGAGCCGCAGGGCGTGACGGTGACCTCTTATCAGGATCAGAACCAGGTTTACAACGACATGGTCGCGGGGCGTCTTGACGGCACGCTGGTGATGTCTGCTGCCGGTCAGTCCGGCTTTCTCGATAAGCCACAGGGCAAAGGTTTCGGCTTTGTCGGCAAACCGGTCGAGGATGACGCGATTCTTGGTTCCGGCATCGGCTACGGACTGCGTAAGGATGACACCCAGCTGAAACAGTCGCTGGATGCGGCAATTGCCAAAGTGCAGAGCGATGGCACCATTAAAAAGCTGGCGGAAAAATATTTCCCTGGCATTGATGTCAGCGCGAAACCCTGACCTTAATCGGGCGCGAAATGCGCCCGACTTTGCGGTTTACTCTGCCGCCAGATGGCAGAGTTTCTCCGCGACCTGATAGGACTTCACAAACGAGGAGATGGGCAGAAACTCAAAGCGCGAATGGAAATTATGCGCGCCGGTAAAGAAGTTCGGCGTCAGCAAGCCTTTGGCCGAGAGGGCCGCGCCGTCCGTTCCTCCGCGCATCGGGATCACTTTGGGTTCAATCTCCAGCGCGGCAAAAGCCGTGAAGATCAGATCGATCGCCCGCCGATCCTCACCCAGCGCATTGCTGATGTTGCTGTAAATATCGCTGATGGTGATGCTGACCTCACCGGTCGGATAACGCGCCGCAATATCCCTGGCTGCCGCTTCTAACTGCTCTTTGCGTGCCGCAAAGCGGGTCAGGTCAAAATCGCGGATGGAGGCTTTCAGGGTCGCCCGGCTGGCGTTGGCCTGAATCTCGTTAAACCAGATATAGCCTTCACGTCCTTCGGTATGCTCCGGGGTCTGCTGGCGGTCAAACAGGCTGATATAGTCGTGCGCCATCAGCAGGGGATTTACCAGCACCCCTTTGCCCGACATCGGATGCGCCGGCACGCCGGTAAACACGATTTCTGCGGCGGCGCCATTGAAGTTCTCATAGACCACTTCGCCCAGTTCACAGCAGTCTATGGTCCAGGCAAAGTCCACGTTAAAGCGCGTTTCCAGATCCAGCGCTTTCGCCCCGCGCAGGCCGATCTCCTCATCCGGCACAAAGGCCACCACGATATCGCCATGGTCGCCACTGAGGTTTGCCATCAGCGTCATCACCACAGCCACGGCGGCTTTGTTGTCCGCGCCCAGCACGCTGGTGCCGTCGCTGAAAATCACCGGCTCACCGATGTAGGGCGCGATCTCCGGATGTTCATCGCGGCGCAGCCAGATATCCTGCTGTGCATTGAGACAGAGATCCTCGCCCTGCCAGGTGAGGATCTGCGGATGGATATCGGGCGACAGACCGACATCAACGGTGTCGATATGGGTAATAAAGCCGATGCGTGGCGCGTCAGGACGATTGCCGCGCTTCACGGCGGTCACGGTGGCATGTTCATCCACCACCACCTGATCCAGTCCCAGCGCACGCAGCTCCTCCGCCAGCAGGGCAGCCATGGCGTGCTGGCTCGGTGTGCTGGGCAGGGTGGTGGATTTGGCATCGCTCTGGCTGCTGACGGCGAGGTAACGGAAAAAACGTTCGGTGAGCTGCGACTCAGGTTTGTCTGTCATCACTATTCCTTATTAGTCAGCTACAGGCAGGGTTCGCTATGGTGCCGAATCGTGCTATCAATGAAGCATCTGAATGATTCATTTAGATATTGTGCCCACCAGAAGTCAATACAAAGCGAGGATGATAATGAAAACAAAGATAGCCACCTTAGCGCTGATGACGGCAGGCGTCGCGCTGGCTGGCAGCGTGAACGCCAGAACCCTGGTTTACTGCTCTGAAGGTTCGCCAGAAAACTTCAATCCTCAGCTCTACACCTCCGGGACCAGTGTGGATGCCAGCGCCGTGCCGGTGTTCAACCGGCTGGTGGACTTCACCCCCGGCACCACCGAGCTGGTGCCCAGTCTGGCTGAACGCTGGGAGATCAGCCCTGACGGCAAGGTTTATACCTTCCATCTGCGGCAGAACGTAAAGTTTCAGAGTAATAAGGCGTTTAAACCCAGCCGCGACTTTAACGCCGATGATGTGATTTTCTCGTTTATGCGCCAGATGGACCCGAAAAACCCCTACCACAACGTCTCTGGCGGCACCTACTCGAACTTTGAAAGTCTGGAACTCTCCACCCTGATCAAAAGCATCGACCGGGTGGACGATCACACCGTCCGCTTTACGCTCTCACATCCTGAAGCGCCGTTTCTGGCCGATCTCGCCTGGTATTTCGCCTCTATCCACTCAGCCGAATATGCCGATGCCATGCTGAAGGCAGGGACGCCGGAGAAGGTGGATATGAATCCGATTGGCACCGGCCCGTTTGAGCTGGTGCAGTATCAGAAGGATTCACGCATTCTCTACAAGGCGTTTCCGGACTACTGGCAGGGCAAGGCGAAGATTGATCGGCTGGTGTTCAGCATTACGCCGGATGCTTCCGTGCGCTATGCCAAACTGGAGAAGAACGAGTGTCAGGTAATGCCGTTCCCTAATCCCGCCGATCTGGAGAAGATGCGCGCTAACCCCGACATCACCCTGGAACAGAAGGCGGGGCTGAACACCGGCTTCCTGGCGTTTAACACCACTAAAGCTCCCACCGACAATGTCAAAGTGCGCCAGGCGCTGGCGATGGCCATTAACAAACCGGCCATCATCGAGGCGATATTTAAAGGCACCGGTACGGTCGCAAAAAATATCCTGCCTCCGGGCGTCTGGAGCGCCGACAAGGATCTGAAAGATTACGACTACGATCCAGAGCAGGCCAAAGTCCTGTTGCAGCAGGCGGGGGTCAAACCGGGCACGGAGATCGCGCTCTGGGCGATGCCGGTGCAGCGCCCCTATAACCCTAACGCGCGCCGCATGGCGGAGATGATTCAGGCGGACTGGGCCAAAGTCGGCATCAAAGCCAGCATCGTCAGCTACGAGTGGGGCGAGTACCTGAAACGGGTACGCAGCGGCGAGCATCAGGCGGCACTCATGGGCTGGACCACTGCGACCGGCGATCCGGATAACTTCTTTGGCCCGCTTTACAGCTGCACGTCGGCACAGGGCGGGTCTAACTCGTCGAAATGGTGCTATCAGCCATTTGAAAAGTTAATTACCGAAGCGCGTGCCGAACCGGATCAGGGCAAACGCACCGCACTCTATCTGCAGGCGCAGCAGATGATGCATGACCAGATGCCCGCGGTGATGATTGCGCATTCGACGATCTTCGAGCCGGTGCGCAAATCGGTCAGCGGCTATCAGGTCGATCCCTTTGGCAAACACATCTTCTATCCGGTCGACATCAGTCAGTGAGTCGCGAACAGAAAGATTAAGCGGGCCGCCTGTGCGGCCCGTTTTATTAATGGCCCTGCAGGTAGGCGACATGGGTCTGCAGATAGGCCTCCAGACCATGTTTACCATCGGCACCGCCAATGCCCGATTTGCGCCATCCGGCATGAAAGCCCTGCATGGCCTCAAAATTTTCACGGTTAACATAGGTTTCGCCAAACTTCAGCTTACGCAGGGCGTAGAGCGTGGTGTTGAGATCCTGCGTATAGAGGGAAGAGGTCAGCCCATACTGGCAGTCGTTCGCCAGGGCTATCGCCTCATCCAGCGTTTTAAAGCTCATCACCGGCAGCACAGGCCCGAATATCTCCTCCTGCATAATCGCCATCTCCTGACGAACCCCGGTCAGCAGCGTGGGCTGGAAGAAAAAGCCTTTCTCGCCGGCGCGCCGGCCGCCCAGCACCACGCTGGCACCTGCGGCGACCGCCTCAGCCACCTTCTGCTCAACGCGATCGCGTGCCGCAGCGCTGATCAGCGGCCCCATATCAACATCGCTCTGTTCGGCGGGGTCACCCAGGGTCACCTGCTGAAAAGCCGCCGTGAGCGCGTTGATAAAGCGGTCATAAATCGCCTCCTGCACATAGAGCCGTTCAACGCAGTTACAGACCTGGCCGCTGTTTATCATTCGCGAAGCGACGATGGCGCGCACGGCCAGCTCCAGGTCAGCATCCGCCATGACAATCGCCGGGGCCTTACCGCCCAGCTCCAGGGAGACGCTGGTGACGTTCTGTGCCGCGGCCTGCATGGTGGCGATGCCTGCACCGACACTACCCGTCAGGCTGACCAGGCCGACTTTCGGGTTTGCCGCCAGCTCCTGGCCCACGTCCTGCCCGAAACCATAGACGATATTGATCACCCCAGCGGGCAGGCCTGTCTGCTGCAGAATATCGGCGAAGATCGCCGCATTGTTTGGCGTCAGCTCACTGGGTTTAATGACGATGGTGTTGCCGGTGATCAGGGCAGGTGCGGCTTTACGGGCGATCAGGAAGAAGGGGAAATTCCACGGCAGTATCCCGGTCGTCACCCCAATCGCCTTTCTGAACAGGAAGATATGCTCACCGGGTCGGTCGCTGTTGATGATTTCGCCTTCATAACGCCGCGCCCACTCCGCCATGTAATCGAGATAGTCGGCGGTAAACAGCACTTCGGTCTTCGCCAGTCCCTGCGTTTTTCCGCCTTCGGCCACAATCGTGGCCGTCAGCTCCGGTTCGCGCTCACGGATGGCCGAGGCGATTTTATGCAGCCAGAGACCACGCTCTACCGCAGGCAGCGCCTCCCAGTCCGGCTGAGCAGCTTCTGCCGCGTGGATGGCAAGACGGGCGTCCTCCCGACTTCCCTGCGGGATGCGTGACAGCAACGCCTCAGTGGCCGGGTTGATCACCTCAATCCACTGGTCACCCTGCGAACCGACAAACTGGCCATTAATGTAATGTTGATGATGTGTTGTCATTTACTTAACTCTCCGCTATCGACACGTTGCAGTAATGTGATGGCAGGGTGAAGCAGATGCGGGCGGATGACCTTATGCTGAGTGCCAGTGGCGGCGTCTGGCTGGCAGCCAGTGACAGATAGTGCGCTGCTCTGCGGCAAAAACGTCAATATGTTGTAGATTTATAGAAGCAATGTAATGAAAAAAAGGGGTGTATCATGGCTAACGGATGGGCGTCAGAAGGCGCAGTACAGGAGCAGATTGACAGCACCGTCAATGATGGCATCGAGCGGGTGAGGCAGTCGCTGGGTCATGGCGAAAGCGCGACCGAATGTGAACTCTGTGGCGAGCCGATTCCTGAAGCCCGCCGCCAGGCGCTGAAAGGGGTACGCTACTGTGTAGCCTGTCAGGAAAAAATCGATAAACAGCAACAGACCAGCAGTTTATACAACCGTCGGGGCAGTAAAGACAGTCAGCTGCGCTAACCGTGACCCGCAGTCGGCCACGCCGGGGGACGGGCAGCGCGCGTCACGCTGCTGCCTTAGCCGTTACGAGCCTGGCATGGCCAGACCGCTGCCGATAAACCACGCCAGAAAGCCGACGCCTGCCACAATGATGGCGATCGGAAACAGGATGCCAATTCTCATACTCTACCTGCTGCAAACAGCACTATGGGGGCGCAATCTTATCATGAGATCTGCAGCACTGCGCGATGGGTTTTCAGCAGCGTAAAGAGCTGAAACTGCGTGGCCTCCGTCTCCTCCCTTAACACCTCTCCCTTCTTATACAGAATATGCTCGATATGCCCCAGCTGACGCCAGACCACAATCGCGGAGGCGATCAGCGCGCAGTGCTGCTCCGCCTGTATACATTCGATGGTGGCGTAGTGGGCTTCATCCATGCCATTCACAAACACCTTTAGCGCCTCAGCAGGCACTATCGCGCGGATATCATCCAGCATCACCCGGCTGACTGCCTGCGAAAGAAACAGTGTTAACCACTTAGTCGTCATCCTGAACCCTGAACCGATCAATTTTCCCCAGTGTATACGACCTTGCAGGTGGGAATGAAAGGCTTCTTTGCGCCTCTGCCACGCGGGTGGCGTGCATGGCAGTGACGCGGGAATTGTGCTGCGCCACACAGCAAAAAGGGGAAAAACAGTGAATTATAAGGCACTTACCTGTTCAGGCAGCCCGGCCTCTGACAACTGCAGAATTGTGATCCCTGACAGCAGCATCGGGTCAATATTGCCACTCCGCGCGGGCTTCCGGCATTCATCCAAAGGCTGAGGAATCGATGCAAACCGTAGACTGCCTGCTGAGCGGAAGCTGAGCGCTTTCCGACAGACCTCAACCAAACCGGGGAATAACAATGAACAGTGCCATTATTGCGGGGATTTTCTGGCATTTTGTCGGCGCTGCCAGCGCCGCGTGTTTCTACGCGCCGTTTAAGCAGGTAAAACGATGGTCCTGGGAAACCATGTGGTCGGTGGGGGGCCTGATCTCCTGGCTGATCCTGCCGTGGGCGGTCAGTGCCATTCTGCTGCCCGACTTCCGGGCTTATTACAGCAGCTTCACGCTGTCGCAGCTGACACCCGTGTTTCTCTTCGGCGCGATGTGGGGCATCGGTAATATCAACTACGGGCTGACCATGCGCTATCTCGGCATGTCGATGGGCATCGGCATCGCGATTGGTATTACGCTGGTGGTCGGCACGCTGATGACGCCGCTGCTGCAGGGGCGCTTTGGCGAGTTATTTGCCTCTGCGGGGGGGCGGCTGACCTTACTGGGCGTGCTGGTGGCCCTGGCTGGCGTCGGGATTGTGTCGCGTGCCGGATTGCTGAAGGAGCGGGCGCTGGGGATCAACGCCGAAGAGTTTAATCTCAGGAAGGGTCTGCTGCTGGCGATAATGTGCGGCATCTTTTCGGCGGGGATGTCCTTTGCGATGGATGCCGCCAAGCCGATGCATCAGGCCGCCGCGAATCTGGGGATCGACCCGCTCTATGTGGCGTTACCCAGCTATGTGATCATCATGGGCGGTGGGGCGCTGGTGAATCTGGGCTTCTGCTTCTGGCGACTGGCTACCCGACCCGATCTGTCAGTTCGCAGGGACTTTTCCGTCGCCAGGCCGCTGCTTATTGCTAATACCGCGTTCGCCGTGCTTGGCGGCACCATGTGGTATCTGCAGTTTTTCTTTTACGCCTGGGGCCACGCCCGAATCCCGCCGCAGTATGACTATGTCAGCTGGATGCTGCACATGAGCCTGTATGTGTTGTGCGGGGGACTGGTAGGCCTGCTGTTGAAAGAGTGGAAGTCAGCGGGCCGCCGCCCGGTCAGTGTGTTATCGATTGGCTGCGTGGTCATTATCATCGCGGCAAACATCGTTGGGCTGGGTATGGCAGCGTAAGCCGCTGGCTTCCTGCGGCGCGGAGGAGAACGGGCCTGTCTGACAGGCTCGTTCCGGGTGTTCTCAGGCGGTTAGATCGTGCCTGCACAGGGAACAGGGTCAGATCGGAAAGTCGCTTAAGCCATCCATGGCCGCTCGGCCCGCGCCGTCCCTGGCGCGGGACGCTTTCCTCCTCTGACCCTGTTCCCTGTGTTTTGTACTTTTGCATTGCGGTATCCAGCGCTCTGGTCTGACGCCCGTGTTATTCCGGTTCGGCGCTTCTCAGCGCTGGCCCGGAGGGGAGAAATCGCTGACGCCAGGCACTGGGTGTCAGGCCGGTTTCACGGGTGAAAACCACGGAAAAATAGTTACTGTCATCGAAGCCGCAGCGGGCCGCCACTTCGCTGATCAGGCACGCCTGCGTTCGCAGCAGATATTTTGCCTGACAGAGCTGTAACTGACGCAGGTAATGGCCGATGGTCATCCCGGTCTGCTGACGGAAAAGCTGTTTCAGCGCCCGTTCGCTCAGCTGGTTTTGCTGGCAGAACGCTGCCAGATCAAACGGCCGGGAAATCGCCCCCTGCAACGCTGACATCAGCAGATCGAGCTGTTCCCCCTCCGGCAGAACCCAGGGGCGATCGGCGGCGTAGCCGTGACGCCGCAGAATCAGCACCAGCTGCAGAAACAGGGCTTCAGAGAGCTGAACCGACAGGGGATCGCTCTTGCGACTTTCACGCTCCAGCTGGCTGATCACACCGCGCGCCAGCCCCATACCGCGCGTAGTCAGACGCCAGCAGCCAGGGGCTTCGGGGCCCTGTGGCGGCAGCAGGCTATCCCAGTCAAGCGCCAGACCAAAGCGGTCGCGGCAGTAGAGAATGTTATCCAGCACCAGGTCGTTAACGCTGTCGTAACTATGGCAGTCGCTGTCGCGGATAAAAAAGAGGTCGCCGCAGGTGATGAGCCAGGGGCGATCGTTGAGGACGTGCAGGCCATTACCGCGCCAGACGATGACGATTTCGCTGAACTCGTGTCGGTGCGGCGGAAAAGAGGGCTGTGGCATCCTTTCGGCAACCGCCACCGGTAAACTGGGGGCGGGAAAATAGTCATCACGACTGAGTATCAACGCCATAGTCGGCTCCTTTACCTCATCTGCTGGCGCTCCGCTCGCGGGGCGCAGCCAAATTCGCGCCTGAACAGGGTAGAGAAATGGTTGCTGTCTCCAAATCCACACTGGAAGGCGATATCGGTAATGCGCAGATCGCTGTGACGCAGCAGGTGACGCGCCTGTAACAGGCGCAGACGGTTCAGATAACGCTGCGGCGTACTGCCGGTCTGCTGCTTCATCTGTCGGTGCAGCGTTCGCAGCGACAGAGAGAAACGGTCGGCCAGTTCATCCCAGATAATCTCGTCACTGTAATGATCCGCCAGCCAGTCCAGCAGGCGATGCAGACGCGCCTCCTGATCCTGACGACCGCCATCACGACAGGCTTCACGTAACAGCACCAGCAGCTGTAAAAAGAGCTGCTCCTGCCGCGCCTGTCTGTCCAGTGACCAGGCCTCGTGCTGCTGCATCTGCGCTGCCACACTCAGGGCCTGGGCCATCACCTTCTGATTGATGCGCCAGTGAGAGGGATAATCCCCATCCCGTTCGCACGGCAGCAGCGCCTGCAATCCGGAGAGAAAACGGAACGCGCCGGGGCTGCGATAGAGCACGTTGGTCAGGCAGAGGTTATCCGTCTGTTCATAAAGATGACGATCGTGATCGCGGATAAAGCAGACACAGCCGGCGCAGAGCGCTTGTGGCTGACCATTGAACACATGAATCCCGGCACCGTGCTCAACCAGAACGATTTCATGAAAATCATGATGATGCTCCGGAAAGGGGGCCTGGGGGATACGGGGTTCAATCGCAATCGCGTAATCGCCGTCAGGAAAAAAATCCGCACTGTGTAACAGAGTCATGATCGTCCCTCACTGATTAACAAAACTGCAACGCAGTCTAATCAGGACGCCGTTACCTTACCTTGAATTTTCAGCACGTCTCAGCAGGAATCCTGCTGATTTTTCAAGAAATCCCCGGTAGTTAACAGATTTGCGGCAGGGGTCACATCGTGCTCACTGCTGCCTCTGTGATCTCTCTCACGACATTCTTTGCAGGTCTGCCAGGGCACCCCGGCCGCTGGCACTGCCGGGAAGGTGTTCAGGCGACCCGATTTTTACTCTGTGACCACTTAATCACAGGGAAAAGCCACCATGACCAGGCGAAATATCATTGCTATCGATCTCGGCGCATCCAGCGGCCGGGTCATGCTCGCCCGCTGGGATGACGCGCAGCGCCAGCTGGATCTGCGTGAAATCCACCGTTTTGAAAACCGGCGTCTGCGTCGTGCCAGCTATGACTGCTGGGATCTGGCGATGCTGGAGCAGGCGATCCGTGCCGGGCTGGAGCAGGCTGTTGAGGAGGGGATCGTGCCGGACAGTATCGGCATCGACACCTGGGGCGTGGATATGGTGCTGCTGGATGCGCAGGGTGAGCCGGTGGGTGAAGCGGTCAGCTATCGTGATGCACGCACCCACGGCCTGATGGCGCAGGCGCAGCAGGAGCTGGGCCACAGCGCCATCTATGCAAAAACCGGCATTCAGTTTCTGCCTTTCAATACGCTCTATCAGATGCGCGCCCTGCATCAGCAGCAGCCTGACTGGCAGGCGCGTGTGGCACATGCGCTGATGATCCCGGATTACCTGCACTTCCGCCTGACCGGCAACCTCAACTGGGAGTACACCAACGCCACCACCACCCAGATGCTCAATATTCACAGCGGCGAGTGGGATCGCGATTTAATCGGCTGGGCGGGGATTGAGGCAGGCTGGTTCGGTCAGCCGCAGGCGCCGGGCAACACAGTGGGACACTGGCGGAGTCAGCGGGGCGAGGCGGTGCCGGTCATTGCGGTGGCCACCCACGACACCGCCAGCGCGGTGCTGGCTACGCCGCTGCTGCAGGAGGATGCCGCCTATCTCAGCTCCGGCACCTGGTCGCTGATGGGCTTTGAAAGCCTGCAACCCTATGCGAGCGAGGCGGCACTGCGCGCCAATATTACCAACGAAGGCGGCGCAGAAGGCTATCGCGTCCTGAAAAACATCATGGGTTTATGGCTGCTGCAGCGTCTCTGTGCTGAACGGCAGATTGACGACCTCTGTGCGCTGATCGCTGAGACCGCCCGTCAGCCCGCCTGTCTTTCGCTGATTAACCCCAACGATCCGCGCTTTATCAATCCTGACAACATGGTCAGCGAGATTCAGAAAGCCTGCGCAGAGCAGGGCATGCCCGTGCCGCAATCCGCCGCTGCGCTGGCCCGCTGCATTTTTGACAGCCTGGCGCTGCTCTACCGTCAGGTCATCAGCGAACTCGCCGCGCTGCGCGGGAAGCCCTTCACCCGGCTGCATGTGGTCGGCGGTGGCAGCCAGAATCGTTTTCTGAATCAGCTCTGTGCAGATGCCTGTGAGATTCCGGTGCTGGCCGGGCCGGTAGAGGCCTCCACGCTGGGTAACGTCGGCTGCCAGCTGATTGCCCTCGGCGAACTGACGGATGTCGCCGATTTCCGCAACTGCGTGATGAACACCTTCCCCCTCGAAACATTCGAACCACACATTTCAGACGTCTTCGCGGCCAGTCAGGCCCGCTTCGCGACGCTGAGTCAACCCGCAGAGGAACCCGCTTATGACTAAGCAGACAGAACAGGCCTTTGAACTGGCTAAACAACGCTATGCCGATATTGGGGTTGATGCTGAAGAGGCTATTCGCCAGCTCGACACAATCCCGGTTTCCATGCACTGCTGGCAGGGCGACGATGTGCGGGGATTTGAAAACCCGCAGGCCGCCCTCACCGGCGGCATTCAGGCGACCGGCAACTATCCGGGACGTGCACGCAACGCCAGCGAACTGCGCGGTGATATCGATAAGGCGATGTCGCTGATCCCCGGCCTCAAGCGTCTGAATCTGCACGCACTTTATCTGGAGAGCGACAGGCCGGTTGAACGGGACGCTATTGAGCCGGCGCATTTCGCGCGCTGGGTCGAATGGGCCAGAGAGCGGGGCGTGGGGCTCGATTTTAACCCCAGCTGCTTCTCACATCCGCTCAGTGCTGACGGGTTTACGCTGTCGCACAGCGATCAAACCGTGCGCCAGTTCTGGATCGACCACTGCAAAGCCAGTCGCCGCATCTCCGCCCACTTTGGTGAGCAGCTGGGCACGCCTTCAGTGATGAACATCTGGGTACCGGACGGCATGAAGGATATCACCGTCGACCGGCTGGCGCCGCGTCAGCGTCTGATGAGCGCTCTGGATGAGGTCATTGCGGAAAAACTCAACCCGCAGCATCACATCGATGCGGTAGAGAGCAAGCTGTTCGGTATCGGCGCAGAGAGCTACACCGTGGGATCAAATGAGTTTTATCTCGGCTACGCCGCCAGCCGTCAGACGGCACTGACCCTGGATGCGGGCCATTTCCATCCTACCGAGGTGATCTCCGACAAGATCTCCGCCGCCATGCTCTATGTGCCGCGCCTGCTGCTGCACGTCAGCCGTCCGGTGCGCTGGGACAGCGATCATGTGGTGCTGCTGGATGATGAAACGCAGGCTATTGCCAGTGAGATCGTCCGTCACCGGCTGTTCGACAAAGTGCATATCGGCCTCGATTTCTTTGACGCGTCGATCAACCGGATTGCGGCCTGGGTTATCGGCACCCGCAACACCCAGAAGGCGCTGCTGCGCGCCCTGCTGGAGCCGACCGATCGTCTGCGTCAGGCTGAGAATAGCGGAGATTACACCGCGCGGCTGGTCTGGCTGGAAGAGCAGAAATCCCTGCCGTGGCAGGCGGTGTGGGAAGACTGGTGCCTGCGTCATGACGTTCCGGCTGACGCCAGCTGGTTAAGTGATGTGCGCCATTATGAACAGCAGATTTTGAGCCAACGTTAAGGGATTTCATTATGCAAAGCATTCTTGCTTCAGAGTTTGTAAAGGGAATGGTTAAGGCAACCAGCGACATGTGGCTGAAGGGATGGGATGAACGCAATGGTGGCAACGTCAGCCTGCGGCTGAGTGAGGAGGAGGTGAGTCCCTACAGGGCTGATTTCTGCCAGGAGCCTCGCTGTTTCGAGCTGAGTCAGCCCGCCCCGGCGCTGGCAAACGACTGGTTTCTGGTGACCGGGTCGGGAAAATTTATGCGCAACGTTCAGCTGGACCCCGCGGACTGCCTGGCACTGCTGCAGGTCGACAGCCAGGGGCTCTCCTGCAAAATTCACTGGGGGCTGGTCAATGGCGGGCTGCCGACCTCCGAGCTGGCGTCACATTTTCAGTCGCATGCGGTGCGCAAGGCAGTCAGCGGCGGCAGAGATCGGGTGATTATGCACTGTCATGCCACCCACTTTATGGCCCTGAGTTATGTGGTTGAGATGGATTCGGCGCGCTTTACCCGCCTGCTGTGGGAGGGGAGCACCGAGTGTCTGGTGGTCTTCCCGGATGGCGTGGGCGTGTTGCCCTGGATGGTGCCCGGCACCGATGAGATCGGCGCCGCGACGGCGGCGCAGATGCAGTCGCACACGCTGGTGATGTGGCCGTTCCACGGCGTCTTTGGCACCGGCCCGACGCTCGATGAGACGTTTGGGCTGATTGACACCGCCGAGAAATCATCTGAAGTGATGGTTAAGGTGCTGTCGATGGGCGGGATACGCCAGAGCATCACCACAGAACAGCTGGTCGCGCTGGGTAAACGTTTTGGTGTCACGCCCTGGCAACCGGCACTGGATGCGGGGCCTGCCCATGTTGCGTAAAGCCTTTGTGATGCAGGTTAATCCGGATTGCCATGCGGAGTATGAGCGTCGTCACTCACCCATCTGGCCCGAACTGGCTGAAACGCTGAAAGCACATGGTGCCCGTAATTATGCCATCTGGCTGGATGAGGAGCGGCATCTGCTCTTTGCCAGCGTGGAAATTGAATCGGAAGCGCGCTGGAACGCGGTGGCGCAAACAGCAGTCTGTCAGCGCTGGTGGGCCTCCATGAAGGATCTGATGCCCTCTCATGCGGACAACAGTCCCGTCAGTCAGCCGCTCCGGCCGGTCTTCTTTCTCAGCTGAACGTGCAACAGGGCGGGAATCCCGCCCTGAATCTTACCGCTGAGCCTGACAGAGTCCTGTCAGGGTAGGCCACATCGCCATCAGCGTATCGATAATACTCTCCAGGTCTGTGCGCTCCGCACCCTCCCGCGCCCGCACTGACATGCCCTGAAGCAGACAGCTCAGATAGCGCGACAGCGCAGCAATGTCCACTGACTCTCCCAGTTCACCACGCTGCTGACGCGAGCAGAGGAAATCCTTTAAAACCTGCTCCTGTGACTGATGCTGCTCTTGCAGCATGGCCGCAATATCCGCGGAAGCCGCCGACAGGGCGCTTGAGGTGCAGATAAAGAAGCAGCCGCCGGGCGAGTCGCGTTCGGTAAAGCAGGCCGCGGTAGCGCGGAAATAGGCCTCAACCGCCTCAGAGACCGCCAGCTTGTCATCGCCCAGTGCCGCGTCACGCCAGGCGCTGAATTTCTCAACATAGCGCTCCATCGCGGCGCGGAACAATCCCTCTTTATTGACGAACTCCGCATAGAGCGTCGGCGCTTTAGCACCGGTAGCGGCCACCAGATCGGCGAGCGAGGTGCCTTCGTACCCGTGGGTCCAGAACAGGGTCAGTGCCTTATCGAGCGCGGCTTCACGATCGAACACTTTGGGACGGCCACGGCATTTCCGGGTATCGCAATCCTGAACCTTACTCATACATCCTCTCTGACTGGGGAACACTCTATTAAATTACCGATCATTATAAAAATGTGCAAGGGCGGAGAGACAGGCCGTCCTCCGGGGTTGCCATTTTGTGCGCCAGCCCGGTTTTATCGCCCCTATGGTTAAGTCAGAAAAGGGGCTGAAGCCCATAATCACGCCACTTCGCGATTAAAATAACGCTCATTAAATAAATATTGACGGCCAGCCTGATCGGGGTCTATCATTTATTTAACGGTCGTTAATTAAATAGCGACAACCGATTTCAGACCCACTGAACACGATCACTGAAAAGAGAGAAGATTATGAAAACCATCAAAACTACCCTGGCTGTTCTGGCACTCACCACACTGACTTTTGGCGCGTCTGCCGCTGACCTGGTTACCAGCGAACCGGCTAATCAGCAGCCTGTCGGCACCATCTCTGTGCTGGGCGGCACCAACCTGAGTTCAGTCGAAGCGCAGCTCAACGCCAAAGCGGATGAAGCCGGTGCGAAATCGTTCCGCATCACCTCAACCAGCGGTCAGAACAAACTGCACGGCACGGCTGTGATCTATCAGTAACCGGGCATCCGGCAGAAAATGAAGAAGGGGTTCGTTATGAAACGTATCAGCATGATAGTGGCCGCGGCCCTGCTCAGCGGCCTCTCATTCGCCAGCGTGGCGGCGCAGCAGGTAAGCAGCACGCCACTGGATCAGCAACGCGTGGGCGTCATCAGCGCGACGGGCAGCAGCAATCTGACCTCGCTTGAGCAGCAACTGTCAGAAAAGGCCAGCGATGCCGGTGCAAAGTCTTTCCGCATCACTTCGACCTCTGGCAGCAACAACCTGCATGGCACCGCCATTCTCTATAAATAAGAGAAACAGGCTTCAGATAACCTGCTTATCTGAAGCCTTTTTTTTATCTTCTCCGCGCCGGTCTTAGCCATTACTGCGAAGCTGAGGATAACGGCGGAAAATATAGACACACCACAGTAACGCCACCAGACCGATCATCCCCCCGACGTTGCCGACTTCCGACATATTCAGATAGAGACTGACCTGGCTTCCCAGCAGCGCGCCTGCGCCTATGCCGATATTGTAGATGCCGGACATGAGTGACATTGCCACATCCGTTGCATCCGGCGCCAGAGACAGCACCCGCACCTGCATACCCAGTCCAATCATCATCATCGCCATGCCCCAGACGATGCACAGAATAGCGATCGCCGTCGGACGAACCGCAGCAAAGATCAGCAGTCCCATGCAGAGGGTAATCAGCGCAATCGCGGCAATCAGCAGCGCGGAAGGGAATTTATTGCCCAGGGTGCTGAACAGCACGCTGCCCAGAATACCCGCAGAGCCAAACAGCAGCAGCAGCAGGGTGGTGAAATTGCCGCTGGATTGCGCCACGCTCTGCATAAAGGGCTCGATGTAGCTGTAAGCCGTGTAGTGCGCGGTCACCACAATGGTTACCAGCAGATACATGCTGACCAGCGCCGGACGGCGAAACAGCATCGGCACGCTGCTCAGTGAGCCGGTGTGTTCACTGGGCAGACGCGGCAGTATCCGTACCAGCATGATCATCAGAACCAGTGCCGACAGGCCAATCGCGCCGAAGGTGGTTCGCCAGCCAAGATACTGACCCACCACGCGGCCAATCGGCACCCCCAGCACCATGGCCAGTGCGGTTCCGGTCGCCAGCATACTCAGCGCCTGCGTTTTCTTTCCGGCCGGGGCCACGCGAATAGCCAGTGAAGCCGTGATCGACCAGAACACCGCGTGAGAGAGGGCGATGCCGACGCGTGAAACCATCAGCGACCGAAAGTCCCAGGCGAAGGTCGACAGGACGTGACTGACGATAAAGATCGTAAACAGCACTCCCAGCAGCAGTCGCCGCTCCACGTTGCGCGTCAGCAGCATCAGCGGCAGTGACAGCAGCGCGACCACCCAGGCGTAGATCGTCAGCATGATCCCGACATCCGCCGTCTGCATGGAAAAGTCAGCCGCGATGTCCGAAAGGAGACCCACCGGTACAAATTCGGTGGTATTAAATACAAAAGCCGCGATGGCCAGCAAGACCACGCGTAGCCAGGCAGTTTTACGTGAAACAGTTGTTGGTTGCATGAGGTGTCAAATCTGTCAGTACAGCGAATTCGGATGTGGCAGACATCCAGCGAAAGTGACCTGCGTCACAAATTACAGACCATTGTAGTGAATAAAGCGGGAAGCGAAACCTGATAACCGGCTTTTAAGGCGGAAATTTTTTTATCGCCCCGTTCAGGGGCGACGGGATGAGATTACTGATCGCGGCGAGGCGGCATCATGCGCAGCAGGGTATTGTCTTTAAGCAGATAGTGATGAAACAGCGCCGCCGCCGCATGCAGCCCGATCAGCCAGTATCCCAGCGGTGCCAGGGTTTCATGCCAGTCGATCAGCGTATCCGCCAGGTCAAAATTGGGCTCCGGTGCAACCGGCATGCTGATGCCAAACAGCCACCACTCCCGCCCCTTGAGATAGCGCGACGACAGGCCGAGGATCGGCAGGGTGATAAACAGGGCATAGATCAGGGTGTGCGTCAGATGAGCCACTCCGGTCTGCCAGCGCGGCGCGGCTGGCGTAATGGGCGGCGTGCGATGACGGGTACGCAGAAACAGGCGGGCGATCATCAGCACCAGAACGGTCGCACCTGCGCTGAAGTGGGTGATGATCATGGCGTACCCCTGCCAGGAGCCGCGCTGCACAAAGCCGCGCAGCTCAATGGTGGCGTAGGCTGTCACGACCAGTAAAAAAGTCAGCCAGTGAAGGGCGATCTGAGAACGCGCAAACTTATCCCGCATCGTGCTTTCCATCAAAAAGAGTCAGGAAGAGTAACATAACGGAAAACGGCGCTGATGCTTAACAAATTAGCGCAGCGGTAGGTAAATTTCACGCCGACACCCTCCGACAGCTTAGCGTGACCCCGGCGTATGTTTCTGGGCGACGCTGAGCGGCGTCTCCGGCAGGTGGCTGGCATTAATCGGGCAGCAGTTCTCACAGCCGATAGCCCCCACATAATATTTTTTTGCCTGAAGAATGGCGGCATTGACGTGATAAAAACTGCCCAGAAACAGTCGGTTTTCCATGTCGGGAAGATGCGGGCAGCCAGCAGCATGCACCACATGATTATCGTTATATCCCGATTGTTTATTGACGTAGTAGTAGAGAGCCACAGACGTTCCTTGTTGCCGTGTTAAGAGGCAAAGCAGATGAAATGATTCAATAAAACCGATTATAGCGGGAATTGTGGGGTTTTTTCGCGGGGGATTTTCAGGGAAGAGGATAAGCGACAGTCAGCGTGTTGTGCTGCCAGGCCCGGTGAGGCCATCCGGGCCTGGCAGAGAGAGGAAATCAGAGCTTTTGGCGATGCAGATGCCAGGCCACCAGCAACGCCAGCAGCAGCAGGGTGCTGATAAACAGCGTGATGCCGTGCCAGCCAAAGTTATGCCAGAACAGACCGCCCAGCGTCCCGGCGACGCTGGAACCCACGTAGTAGCTGAACAGATAAAGCGATGAGGCCTGGCCGCGCGCCCGGCGTGCGCGCGGGCCAATCCAGCCACTGGCAACCGCATGGGCGGCAAAGAAGCCGGCGGTGAACAGCATCATCCCCGGCAGGATCAGCCAGAGCGAGTTGAACGCCGTGATCAGCAGTCCCAGCAGCATAATGGCGGTCGCACCCAGCATCACCGGTCCCCGTCCCAGCCGGCTGGTCAGCGCACCCGCTTTTGGCGAACTCCACGAGCCGGTGAGATAGACCACCGACAACAACCCGACCACGGCCTGACTCAGATGCCAGGGGGCATCCAGCAGCCGGTAGCCGATGTAGTTAAACAGCGTGACAAAGGCACCCATCAGCAGGAACCCTTCGGCAAACAGCCAGGGCAGGCCAGGATCGCGCCAGTGCAGCCGGAAGTTAATCAGCAGGTTGCGCGGACGCAGCGTGATGGGGCGGAAATGACGTGACGCGGGAAGGATCTTCCAGAACATCAGCGCCGAAGCCAGCGAAAACAGGCCAATCACCGCCACGGCGATCCGCCATGAGAAGAGGTCGGTCAGCACACCGCTCAGCAGACGCCCGCTCATGCCGCCGATAGAGTTTCCGCTGATATAGAGCCCCATAGAGAAGGCGACGACCCGCGCATCCATCTCCTCGCTGAGGTAGGTCATGCCCACCGCCGCCACCCCGCTGAGCGACAGCCCCATCAGCGCCCGCATGATCAGAATGCCGTGCCAGCTGCTCATGGTGGCTGAAATCAGCGTGCAGATGGCGGCCAGCATCAGGGCTGTCACCATCACCGATTTGCGGCCGACAGCATCCGAAAGCGGCCCGGTCACCAGCAGGCCCAGCGCCATCAGGCCGGTTGAGATAGAGAGTGACAGGCTGCTGGTCGCCGGTGAGATGCCAAACTGATGCGAGAGCACCGGCAGAATCGGCTGGACACAATAGAGCAGGGCAAAGGTCGCCAGACCGGCGGAGAAGAGCGCCAGCGTCACGCGCATAAACTGCCGCGAACCCCGACGGATATAACCTGACGCAGCCACCGGTTCTGAAGGCACACGACCCGCCTCGTCATTTACCGCGGCGGCCTCTGTTGAGTGACTCACACACTTTCCTTTAAGAGTAAAAAAACCTGTCGTCAGCTTAGGCAGGCATCATTATGATGTCTAATATATTAATAATCTTAAATGAGACGTTTCAGATATGAATATTGAGTTGCGTCACCTGCGCTACTTTATTGCGGTGGCCGAGGAGCTCCATTTCGGGCGCGCGGCCCGGCGGCTGAACATCTCCCAGCCGCCACTCAGTCAGCAGATTCTGCAACTGGAGGCAGAAACCGGGGCCCGACTCTTTAACCGGACCAACCGCAGTGTTCAGCTGACTGCTGCCGGACAGCAATTGCTGAACGATGCCCGCGCCATCCTGCTGCAGGTCGAGCAGGCGGCCGACCGGGCAGCCCGGCTGCATCGGGGAGAAGAGGGCGGGCTGCGAATCGGGTTCACCTCCTCGGCGCCCTTTACCGCGGTGGTCTCCGACGCGCTGTTTCGCTTTCGCCAGCGCTGGCCGCAGGTGCATATTCAGATGCAGGAAATTAATACCCGCCAGCAGCTGGCCCCGCTGCATGAGGGGCGGCTCGATCTTGGCGTGATGCGCAACACGCCGCTGCCCGCCGATCTCGCGCATCAGCTGCTGATGAGCGAGCCGCTATGTGCGGTGGTGCACAAAGCGCATCCGCTGGCCGATGCCGGCGCGATCTCCGTCACCGCGCTGGCTGCCGAACCCTTCGTCTTCTTTGATGCGCAGGGCGGAACTGCGCTCTACAGCGATATCCTGGCGCTGCTGCATCGCTATCACATCCAGCCCTATATCACCCAGGAAGTGGGGGAAGCGATGACCATTCTGGGGCTGGTGGCAACCGGTCTTGGCGTCTCCATTCTGCCCGCCTCCTTCCGCCGGGCGCAGCTGGCCGATCTGGTCTGGTTGCCGCTGACGGAAGAGGATGCCATTTCAGAGCTGTGGCTGGTCTGGTCAGCCAGCCGCGAAATCACCGCACCGATGGCGAATATGATGGCGCTACTGCGGGAGAACCGGCCCGGAAGCACCCTTTGACAGAGGCCAATATGTGCGATAAATCACATTTCTAATCAAATATTTGACGCTGTTGCCTGATCTGCCTCACCATGTCGCATGTTTATTTAGAAGCGCGAAAATAACCGGGAGCAGGGTTGTGAATCCGGACAGTCAACCTGGCCATATTGACCAGATCAAGCAGACCAATGCAGGTGTCGTATATCAGCTGATTGACCGTTATGGTCCCATTTCGCGTATCGAACTTGCCCGCCGTGCCCAGCTTGCGCCAGCCAGCATCACAAAAATTGTGCGTGAAATGCTGGACGCGCATCTGGTGCAGGAGACGGAGTTTCAGGAACCCGGCAGTCGTGGCCGTCCGGCCATCGGCCTGATTCTGGACACGGAGGCCTGGCACTATCTGGCCATTCGTCTGCATCGCGGTGCCATGACCTTTACGCTGCGCGATCTCAGCAGTCAGGCGCTGGCCGAAGAGAGCCTGCCGCTGCCCGATGAATCCGCTCAGCCGCTGCTGACCGCCCTGATTGAACAGGTGGATGCCTTCTTTATCCGTCATCAGAAAAAGCTGGAGCGTCTGACGGCCATCGCCATCACGCTGCCGGGTCTGATCAACGCCGCGTCAGGCGTGGTGCATCGGCTGCCGGGCTATCAGGTGCGTGATATGCCGCTGGGCGATGCGCTGGAGGCGCACACGGGATTGCCGGTGTTTGTGCAGCACGATATCTCTGCCTGGACACTGGCGGAGTCGCTGTTCGGCGCTTCGCGCGGCGCGCAGGATGTGATTCAGATCGTGATCGATGAAACGGTCGGCGCCGGGGTGATCAGCGGCGGCCAGCTGCTGCATAAGCGGGGGCGGGCGCTGGTCGAGATCGGCCATACGCAAATCGATCCTTATGGTCAGCAGTGCTACTGCGGCAATCACGGCTGTCTGGAGACGGTCGCCAGTACCGGCAGTCTGCTGGCGCTGGCGGCGCAGCGTCTGGCGGCCCAGCCCGACAGCCTGCTTAATCGTCAGGAGCTGACGCTGTCATCATTATGTGAGGCCGCCCTGTCGGGCGATCGCCTGGCGCGCGACACCATTGCCAGCGTCGGTCATCACGCAGGGCGGATTCTGGCGATGATGGTTAATATTTTTAATCCACAACATATTCTTATCGGTTCTCCGCTGAATGCGGCGGCAGAGGTGCTGTTTCCGGCGGTGAGCAACACGATTCTGCAGCAGTCCCTGCCTGCCTACAGTGCAGGCATTCAGCTGGCCCCCACTGAATTCAGCGAACCGGGCACACTCGGTGCCGCCGCGCTGATCAAAGACGCTCTCTATAACGGACACCTGTTAGTGAAACTGTTGCAAGGTTAAGCGGGCCTGAACTTGCGCTAACGCAATCTGTTCTCATTCTGGATTCCTTAAAATGCCGTTTCGCAGCAGGGCTAATCACCGATTAGCCGCAACGCTTTGAGAGGAGAAGTGGAGTGAACAGACTATTTGTTACCGGCACCGATACGGCTACAGGCAAAACGGTGGTGTCCCGCGCCCTTTTGCAATGTTTTATTCAGAGCAACGTCAGTGCCGTCGGCTATAAGCCTGTCGCGCGCTGCGCGGTCAAAACCGCTGATGGCCTGCGTAACAAAGATGCACAGGTTCTGCAAAGCGCTTCATCCATCGACCTGCCTTATGAGGCGATTAATCCGCTGGTGTTTGAGGAGGAGGAGATCTGCACCCATCCCAGCCAGATAATCGACTATTCCCGGCTGACTCAGGGTCTGACACATCTGACGCAGCAGGCCGATCGGGTGGTGGTGGAGGGCACCGGCGGCTGGCGCAGTCTGATGAACGACGGACGTCCGCTCTCGCGCTGGGTCGCAGAACAGCAGCTGCCGGTTGTGCTGGTGGTGGGTATCCAGTCGGGCTGCATCAGTCATGCGCTGCTGACCGCGGAAGCCATCGCGCACGATGGCCTGCCGCTGGTGGGCTGGGTGGCTAACCGCGTCAATCCGGGGCTGGCGCACTACAGTGACATCATTGAGGTGCTGCGTGAAAAGATTGCGGCACCGCTGCTGGGTGAGCTTCCTTATCTGCCCCGTCCTGAACAGCGCGACCTGACCTCCTGGATCGATATTTCTCTGCTGGAGCAGCCCGATCTGCACGCTGTGAGTGCAAAGATCGCCTGATACTGAAACAAAACAAGTCATCTGAGCGGGTCGTGAGCCTAAAGTTTCAGGCTTACGACCCGTTTTCTGTAACTATTTCCGCTTATATTTGAATGACCTGGATCGTTAACCGCGAATCCCCGACGTGATGGCGCAGAAAATGCATTAACTCCGCTAACCACACAGAGCTGGAGCACCACCATGTCGCACTCGCACGAGAAAGGTTTGTTATATGGGCTTGAAGCCCGCATTGGTCCCGTACCGGCATTCTTTGCCGCACTGCAGCATCTGCTTGCCAGCGTCGTCGGCATTATTACCCCGCCGCTGATTATCGGTTCGGTGCTGGGACTGCAGGCCTATATTCCTTATCTGATCAGCATGTCCCTGTTTGTTTCCGGTCTGGGCACCTTTATGCAGGCCCGGCGCTTTTATGGCGTCGGTGCCGGGATGATCTGTCTGCAGGGCACCAGCTTTGCGTTTCTGGGTGTGATCCTGTCGGGTGGGTTAATGATCAAGGGGCGTGGCGGTTCGCCTGAAGAGATTCTGGCGATGCTGTTTGGCTGTAACCTGGTGGCGGCACTGATCCCGGTGGTCATCAGCCGCTGCGTCGGCGCGCTGCGCAAGGTGCTGACGCCGGTCGTCACCGGCAGCGTGATTACGCTGATTGGTATCAGCCTGATCAAAGTGAGCATCACCGACTGGGCAGGTGGCCACAATGCCACTGACTTTGGCGCGCCGGGAAATCTGGCGCTGGGTGCGCTGACGCTGCTGGTGATTGTGGCGCTGAACCGCTCGCGTAACCGCTGGGCGCGGCTGGTTGCCGTAGTCGCGGGTATCGCCGTGGGGTGTGTGGCGGCGGCGTTAACCGGCCATCTGCAGCTGAAGGCTGCGCCGGAGAGCAGCTGGCTGGTGCTGCCGGCCTTTTTCCGCTTTGGTTTCGCCTTCGACTGGACCATCTTTCTGCCTATCGCGCTGGTATCTGTCATTGCGGTGATTGAAGCGGTGGGCGATCTGACGGCCAACTGTCTTATTTCACAGCAGCCGATCACCGGTAAGCCTTTCCAGCAGCGGCTGCAGGGCGGTATCGTCGCCGATGGCCTGAGCTGCGTGCTGGCCGCGGTTTTCTCGGCCTTTCCTAACACCACCTTCGCGCAGAATAACGGTGTCATCCAGATGACCGGCGTTGCCAGCCGCTACGTGGGGATGCTGCTGGGCATTATGCTGGCGCTGCTGGGGCTCTTTCCGGCGGTTGGCTCCCTGCTGCAGCAGATCCCACCGCCGGTACTGGGCGGCGCGACCGTGGTGATGTTTGGCAGCGTGGTTGCGGCCGGTATCCGGGTGATGACCCAGACACCGCTTGGTCGCCGCGAGATGCTGATCGTCGCCATCGCCTTCGGCATCGGGCTGGGTGTGGAAGCGGTGCCGGACGTGCTGAAGCAGTTCCCGCCGCTGATCGGCAGCCTGTTTGGTCATGCAGTCACTACCGGTGGCATCCTGGCCATTGTGCTGAATCTGGTGCTGCCGGATGAGGCGCGGACGGTGGAAGAGGTTGAGGCGGAGACGCTGACGGAGGGATGACCGGCTGAGAGGAGTCCGCCAGCAGGACGGGTTGCCAGCCTGTGCCCCGGCTTGCTGTAAGATCGCACCTGCGCAGGGAACAGGGTCAGATCGGAAAGACGCAAAAGATGTCATCCATGACAGGCTCGGCCCGCGCCATCCCTGGCGCGGGACGCTTTCCTCTTCTGACCCTGTTCCCTTCGCCTTAAGCAACGTTATTGCGGTTTAATTCGGGCCTGTCCACGGTAACAAAAAAGGGCCGTGTGGCCCTTTCATCTACAGAGGAGTCTACGTATTCAGACGACGACGCGTGCGGCCTGAACTCAGGTAGTCGGCGATATAATCCTGCGAAATCTCACCGCTGTAGCGACCCTCCTCATCAACAATCGGCATCCAGACCGTATTGTGTTCATAGAGCTTTGACAGCACCACGCGCAGGTTCTCTTCCGCTTTGCCGGTCACCTTAAAGGTGTGCAGGCGCTCTTCACAGCGGCCGCTGACGTTGCGCGCCTCGCGACGCTTCACGAAGCCCAGCGGTTTGCCATCCTCATCGACCACGGTAATCGAGCGCATATCGTTCTCATCCATGGTGCCAAAGGCTTCCTCCAGCGGCGTAGAACGACGCACGGTAATGGTGGGCTGCTGATCGGTGACGTCCCCCGCCTGCACCAGCAGCAGGCGCTTCAGCGTGCGGTCCTGACCGACAAACGAGCCGACGAAATCATTCGCCGGTGTGGCCAGCAGCTCATCCGGGCTGGCGCACTGCACGATCTTACCCTGACCAAACACCGCAATCCGGTCGCCGAGCTTCAGCGCCTCATCGATATCGTGACTCACCAGCATCACGGTTTTCTTCAGCTGACGCTGCATATCGAGAAACTCGTTCTGAATGACTTCACGGTTAATCGGGTCAACCGCCCCGAAAGGCTCATCCATCAGCAGCACCGGTGGATCCGCCGCCAGCGCACGAATCACCCCGATGCGCTGCTGCTGGCCGCCGGACATCTCTCGCGGATAGCGATGCAGGAATTTAGTCGGGTCCAGCGCCACCATGCTCATCAGCTCGGTCGCGCGCTCGTGGCACTGCTTCTTATCCCAGCCCAGCATGCGCGGCACCACGGTAATGTTCTCTTCGATGGTCATGTTCGGGAACAGTCCAATCTGCTGGATCACATAGCCGATGTTTCGACGCAGGGTGGTGGTGTCCTGCGTACTGGTATCTTCGCCATTAATCAGAATCCGGCCACTGGTGGCAGGGATAAGGCGGTTAATCATCTTCAGGGTAGTGGTTTTTCCGCAGCCCGATGGCCCCAGCAGGACGCACATCTCACCGGCTGGCACATGCAGGCTGACGTTATCGACGGCTTTGTTGGTGGTACCGTTTTTCTGGGTAAAGGTTTTCGTCAGGTTTTCCAGCGTGATCATTATCGAATCCCCTTAGGAGTCAGCGCCTGCTGCAAACGGTGCAGCAGCCAGTCAAGAACAATAGCCAGCAGACAGATCATCAGTGCCCCGGCAATCAACATGCGAATATCACTGCCGCTGATGCCATCCAGCAGCAGCTGGCCCAGGCCGCCGGCTCCAATCACGGCGGCAATCGCCATGACGCCGACGTTCATCACCACGGCGGTGCGGATGCCGCCAAAAATGACCGGCAGCGCCATCGGGATCTCCACCCAGCGCAGACGCTGCCAGAAGGTCATGCCGATACCACGACCCGCCTCACGCAGACCGCCCGGCAGGTTCTCCAGGGCGGTGTGCGTGTTGCGCACAATCGGCAGCAGGGAGTAGAGGAACACAGCGGTGATGGCGGGCAGCGCACCGATGCCCTGACCGATCAGTGAAAAGAGCGGGATCATCAGACCAAACAGCGCAATGGTCGGGATGGTCAGTACCACGGTGGCGATGCCGAGGATCGGGGCCGCCAGCCACCGGACCCGGACAATCAGAATGCCGAGCGGCACGCCAATGACAATCGCCAGTCCGACCGCGACCAGCACCAGCCAGCTGTGCTGCCAGCTCAGGGTCAGCAGGGTATTCCAGTTATCCATGATGTAGTGAAGGGTATCCACAGTGCCTCCTTACAGCATGTTTTTGGATTGAAGGAAATCACGCGCCACTTTCTCCGGCGACTGATGATCGATGTCGACCCGCTTATTCAGCTCGGTAATCGCCTCATCGGTGATCTGCGCCGAAAGCTGATTGAGCGCGGTGTCCAGACCCGGATGGCTCGCCAGCACATCCTGACGCACCACAGGCGTCACGTTGTAGCTGGGGAAGAAATGCTTATCATCCTCCAGCACTTTCAGGTCGAATCCTTTTACCCGGCCATCGGTGGTGTAGATCAGACCGGCATCGACAAAGCCGTCGCGAATGGCGTTATAGACCAGGCCGGGGTCCATCTGCCGGATCTGCGGGCGATCCAGCGCCAGGTCGTAGGTTTTCTGCAGCGGCTTCATGCCGTCGCTACGCCCGGAAAACTCCAGGTCCAGCCCGAGTCGCCAGTTATGGTCCGGGTCGGTCTTCCGCACCTGCTCAATCTTTGCGACCAGCTGCGACATCGTGCTGATACCCTCTTTTTCAGCACGTTTCCGGGTCATGGCAAAGGCGTAGGTGTTGTTCATCGGTGCCGGGTCAAGCCAGACCAGCCCCAGTTTTGCATCCAGTTTTTTCACCGTCTCATAGGCCTGCTGAGAGGACATCGGCTGGCTGATGTGGTTGAAGATAATCAGTGAGGTCCCGGTGTACTCCCAGACCATATCGATCTGCTTATTCAGCAGCGCGTTACGGCCGATGGTGGTGGCAATATTCCGTTTGGGCACCACCTCAAAGCCTTTCTTCTTCAGCCACAGCACGGTCATGGCGGAGAGAATATGCTGCTCGGTGAAACTCTTGGTCGCCATCACCAGCGGGGCAGCCGCCTGTGCCGTCTGGCTTAGCAGCAGCGTCGCGGTAAGCGCCACCACGCTCTTCTTTATCCAGTGCGTTAGCATTGCAAAGCTCCTTGTGGTCAGACCGCCGCGTGCGGACTCAGTAAGCGGCCCAGTGCAGCCAGCAACATATCCAGCACCAGTGCCACCAGTGCGGTAGCAACAGCGCCGAGGATCAGTGTCGGAAAGTCATTCAGATAGATGCCGGGGAAGATCAGCTCGCCAAAGCTGCTGGCCCCGATCAGGAACGCCAGCGGAGCGGTTCCGACATTGATGGCCGTTGCGATGCGCACGCCGGAGAGGATCACCGGCAGGGCATTCGGCAACTCCACCCGGCGCAGACGCTGCAGTTTAGTCATACCGATGCCGTTGGCGGCTTCAATCAGTGACGGGGGAACGGCGCTCAGGCCGGAGAAGGTGTTGCGGACGATAGGCAGCAGCGAGGCCAGAAACAGGGCTATCAGCGCCGGACGGTCGCCAATCCCGATAATGACCATCGCCAGAGCCAGCACCGCCAGCGGCGGCAGGGTGTTACCGATGTTGAAAATCTGCATCACATACTCGGCCCAGCGGCGGGCAAACGGGCGACTGAGCAGGATGCCGCTGGGAATACCGACCAGCAGGGCGAACAGCATCGACCAGAACACTAAGAAGAGGTGTTGTTGCCCGAGATAAAGCAGGTCGACCTTACGGGCGACCAGCTGATCCCAGCCGAGGCCCCAGATCAGCACCGCAATCACTGCGACCACTGCAAGCAGTGCCAGACCGGCGCGTCGGGCCAGTGAAGCATTTTGCATAGGAGAATCTCCCTGATAACGATCTCAATTGTTATAACAGCGCTAAACAGTCCGACAGATGCAGCAAAACAGGCCACCGCACCCAAAACCGAAACTGCGATAAAAAGTAGACAAAATGCGTATTTACCTACTCTTTTTCAGTGAACACTGAGAAAGATGCTTTACTGCTATAGCAGCCCTTTACCCGGCAAGCCAGCTTTTCAGCCTTTCTCAGGCGAGTGAGAAACTGGTTAAAATGGTGTTAAGGCCGCGTAGCCACTGGGCTGATGCGTCAATAAAAAAAATTCATCGACTTTTAGTGACACCGTCACAGATGGTGCAGGAAATGCGCACGTTCAGGAAACTGCACGGGCTGATTTTCAGCTAGCCTTGCTGATAAAAAAGGAACCCTATGACTGAAAGCGCACAACTCCGGACCGGACACCGCCACTGGATACTGATTGCCTGCATGCTGGCGATGTTTATGGCGGCTATCGAAGTCACCATCGTGGCCACCGCCATGCCCACCATCATTGCCGACCTCGGCGGTTTTTCGCAGTTTGGCTGGGTCTTCTCCATCTATCTGCTGACGCAGGCGGTCAGCGTGCCGCTCTATGGCCGGCTGGCGGATAAGGTGGGGCGTAAAACCATGTTTTTTACCGGCACCTCCCTTTTCCTGATCGGATCGGTGCTGTGTGGCTTCGCCCACTCCATGACCTGGCTGATCCTGTTCCGGGCGTTTCAGGGGCTGGGGGCGGGGGCCATCATGCCGATCAGCTCCACCATCGTGGCGGACATCTATTCGCCGCGCGAGCGCGCCAGCGTTCAGGGCTGGCTCTCCAGCGTCTGGGGAGTGGCGGCCATCGTCGGGCCGCTGACCGGAGCCTGGCTGGTGCAGCACTTCAGCTGGTCCGTGATTTTCTGGGTCAATCTGCCGATTGGCCTGATCAGCATGCTGATGCTGGCGCGCTGGTTACCGGCACATCAGCAGGAGGAGAAATCGGCTCCCCTCAACCTCGCGGGCAGCGGCTGGCTGATGCTCTGCGTCTCCGCGCTGCTGGTGGCGCTGTTGCAGGCGGAGCTGCTCGGATACTGGCTGATCCCTTTTCTGCTCTGTTCACTGCTGGCAGGCTGGCAGCTGAAACGCCACGAGCAGCGGGCCGCGGCACCGCTGTTTCCGCTGGTGATCTGGCGCAGCCGGCTGATCATTGCCGGTAATGCGGGCAACCTGATTATCGGCGCGGCCATGATGGGGATCAGTGCGTTTCTGCCGACCTGGATTCAGGGGATCCGCGGCGGCACGCCGTTACAGGCGGGCAGCGCGCTGGCGATGATGTCGATTGGCTGGCCGCTGGCCAGCACCCTGAGCGGCAGACTGATGCTGCTGACCTCCTATCGCTTTACCGCCCAGCTCGGTGCGCTGCTGCTGGTCAGCGGCAGCGCCTTACTGCTGCTGCTTCAGCCCGCGAGCTCACTCTATCAGGCGGGCTTTACCGCCTTCCTGATTGGCACCGGCATGGGGATGACCAGCACCACGTTTCTGGTCTCCGTGCAAAACGAGGCGGACTATCAGATTCGCGGAATCTGTACCGCCTCGGTGATGTTCAGCAGGATGATCGGTTCGGCGGTGGGCACGGCGATCATGGGGGCGGTGCTCAATCTCAATCTGCAGTGGCGGCTGCCGCAGGTGGCCGATCCGGTACAGCAGATTATGTCTGAACCCAGCCGTCAGCAGCTGGCGCCGCAGGCGCTGCAGCAGATGGTGCAGGCGATTGCCGCCTCACTGCACTGGGTGTTTGTGGTGGCGCTGGTGATTGCGCTGTTTGCGCTGGGTGTGGCGTGGATGATGCCGCGTCAGCGGCCGGAACAGGCGGAGTAAACGGCAGGGCGACAGGCTGTCGCCCTGATTAACACAGGTTTATTGCTGCGCAGGCGCGTCCTGAGAACTGCCGGCACTGGCGGGCACGCTGGCCTCGTCATCCCGGCCGGTGCGCTTGTAAACAATCTTCTGGCTGTCGTTTTCACAATGCCCGACCACCTGACCGCCCGCCTGATCGACCTGATCGTTGGCGACGATGTCGAGAGTGAAGCCCGATTCAGGCACGCCGTTCTGAACAATTTTCTGACTGATGTCGGCTTTTACCGATTCGCAGGAAGCCTGCGCCATCAGCGGCAGCGAGAACAACGCTGCGGTGAACAAAACCCTCTGTAGCTTCATCACGTCTTCCTTATGTTAGTCGTCCGTCATTACTATAGCGCAAATTCAGGGAGTGACCGGGCGGCCTGAGCGGCGGTCCAGACAGCGCAGGGTGTTGGGCTCCCAGTAGGCGTTCAGATTGAGGCTCTGCTCGCACTTGTCGCGGGTGTCGAACGCGCGGTCGGTTTTATCAAACTCTTTTTCTACGCGGCTGTTCACCTTGTTGCGCAGCATCCGCGTGTCATTCCATTGCTCTTTATTCTGGCGAGCCGCTTCATTACTCAGCGCAGAACTGCCATCTTCGATGATCAGGCGGTTGGTGGTCGCACCCGCCGTGAAGGCGGAACCAGACAGCAGAACCAGAAGCAGAGCAGGGATCATTTTTTTCATCAGACTATCCTTTCGTTATCGCCAACATCGCCATCCGGGACGGCTGTTGCAGCGGGTCCGGGTAGTATATCATCGCCGTTTCTTTGCTCACCAGTGGTGCGTGGTTTGTTTAAGTTCAGGAGAGGTATGGGTGCTGATTAAAACCGCCTTGCTGTTTTTTATCACCGCCCTGGCGGAGATCACGGGCTGCTTTCTGCCGTGGTTATGGCTGAAAAAAGGCGGCCCGATCTGGCTGTTACTGCCGGCGGCGGCCAGCCTGGCGCTGTTTGTCTGGCTGCTGACCCTGCATCCAGCCGCCAGCGGCCGGGTCTATGCCGCGTATGGGGGCGTCTATGTGCTCACTGCGCTGCTCTGGCTGCGGGTGGTGGATGGCGTGAAGCTGAGCGTCTGGGACTGGAGTGGCGCACTGATCGCGTTCAGCGGCATGCTGATTATCGTTCTGGGCTGGGGACGTGGCTAGCGCCAGCCGGGAGAGCTGGCGCGCAGAGGATTAAGGCTTGTGCACCTTCAGGCCCGCCAGCGTCTGGCTGACCGGCATCATCTCCAGCGTGTTGATGTTGACATGCGCTGGCAGTGTGGCCACCCAGTAAACCGCTTCCGTGACATCTTCCGGGGTCAGGGCGGTGGCACCCTCATAGACCTGACCAGCTTTGTCATCATCACCTTTAAAGCGGACGTTAGAGAACTCGGTGCCGCCCACCAGCCCCGGTTCGATATCGGTCACGCGCAGCGCGGTGCCGTGCAGATCGGTGCGCAGGTTCAGGCTGAACTGCCGCACAAACGCCTTTGTGGCCCCATAGACGTTGCCGCCGGCATAGGGCCAGCTACCGGCAATCGAGCCGATATTGATGATATGGCCCACGTTACGCTCGACCATCTGCGGCAGCAGGGCGCGGGTCATAAAGACCAGGCCTTTCGTGTTGGTATCGATCATGTTTTCCCAGTCTTCCACACTGGCTTTGTGCGCGGGCTCTATGCCCAGCGCCAGACCGGCATTGTTCACCAGGATATCGATAGCGCGCCACGCCGCCGGTAACTGCGCCACAGCCTCTTCAATCGCGGCGCGGTTCCGCACGTCCAGCTGGACGGTGTAGAGATTCTCACCCAGCTCATCTTTCAGCGCTTTTAAGCGTTCGGCGCGGCGTCCGCTGGCGATCACTTTGTGCCCGTTTTTGATAAAGCGGCGGGTAATACTTTCACCAAAACCGGCCGTCGCACCGGTGACAAAAATAATCATCTCACTGTTCCTTATGCCATTTTCAACGTCGATGGCTTCACCATAGCATGCCATTTCGGCTTCTGCGCGCAGAAAAACGGGCAGGGGGGGAAACCCCTTTTTACGGGCAACGCCCTGCGCCTTTTCGGGGCGCACTGCACCGTTAAGGGGCAGGGCAGCAGCCAGCCTGTGCGTCAGACACGCCGCCAGAATCGGCAATTTAGCTTAGCAACCGATTGCGACATGAAAGCAAACGGTTGCTATGCTTTTCACAGGCTTTTTTGTTGCGCAACAGGCGCGAGTTTATCTAAGAACTTGATATATATAGATTTTAAAGCAGAGTAAATCTGGCACGCAGGTTGCAAAGAGTTAAACAGAGAGTTAACTGCACCACCTAATCGCGCTTTCAGAAAGGAAACAGCATGCACCCAGCAACCGACACGGCGATACGCGCCAGCTTCTTTGACTTCACCGGCGTGGTGGATCATCCCGACGATCTGGCGACGCAGGCCCGCTATCTGGAGGATGGCGTGTTGCTGCTGCGTGACGGACGTGTGGCCGGTCTGGAGAGCTGGGAAACGGCTGAGGCGAAGCTGGCGGGTCTGCCGGTCACTGACCTGCGCGGCCGGCTGATCGTGCCGGGCTTTGTGGACACCCACATACACTATCCGCAGACGGAGATGATCGGCGCCTTTGGCGAACAGCTGCTGGAGTGGCTGAATCACTACACGTTCCCGGTGGAGGCGCAGTATCACTGCCCGGATCATGCCGCCCGGATGTCCGCCTTTTTCCTGCATCAGCTGCTCTCCAATGGCACCACCAGCGCGCTGGTCTTTGGTACCGTGCACCCGCAGTCGGTCGAGGCGCTGTTCAGCGCCGCCGAAGCGCTGAACATGCGGCTGATTGCCGGGAAAGTGATGATGGATCGCAATGCGCCCGACAACCTTACGGAAACCCCGGAACAGAGCTATCAGCAGACCCGGGCACTGATTGAACGCTGGCATCAGCGCGGCCGGCTGAGCTATGCGCTGACGCCGCGTTTTGCCCCGACGTCCTCCCCGAAGCTGCTGGAAAAAGTGCAGCAGCTGCGTCAGGAGTTTCCCGACACCTGGCTGCACACCCATCTCAGCGAAAACCCGCAGGAGGTGGCCTGGGTTAAAGCACTCTTTCCGGAACGTGACGGCTATCTGGATGTGTACCACCATCATCAGCTCACCGGCCGCCGCAGCGTGTTTGCCCACTGCCTGCATCTGGAAGAGAAGGAGTGGCAGTGTCTGCACGACACCGACTCCTCAATTGCCTTCTGTCCCACCTCTAACCTGTTCCTCGGCAGCGGCCTGTTTAATCTGAAACGCAGCTGGCAGCAGGGCGTGAAGGTGGGGGTGGGCACCGATGTCGGCGCGGGCACCACCTTTAACATGCTGCAGACCCTGGGCGAAGCCTACAAGGTGGGCCAGTTGCAGCACTACCGGCTCAGCGCCGCCGAAGCCTTTTATCACGCGACGCTGGGCGGGGCGCGGGCACTCGATCTCGACCACGCCATCGGGAATTTCAACACCGGCAAAGAGGCGGATTTTGTGGTGCTCGATCCGGCAGTTTCTGCCCTGCAGCAGCTGCGCATCGGCAACAGCAAAGATATCTGGGAAAAACTTTTTGTCTTAGTGACGCTGGGCGACGACCGCAATATTGCCCAGACCTGGGTGGCCGGTCGCCCGGTCTGGCAGCGTGACGCACAGGAGCAAGCCGCATGATCCAGTTTCTGCTCAATAACCAGCTGGTCAGCGAAACTGCGCTCGACCCCAATCTCACTATCCTTAACTATCTGCGTACCCGCCAGCAGCGGCCCGGCACCAAAGAGGGCTGCGCCTCAGGCGACTGTGGCGCCTGCAGCGTCACCCTGGGGAAAGCGGTGGATGGCAGGATGCAGTATGAAACGGTCAACAGCTGCCTGACCCTGGTCTCCACGCTGCAGGGTAAACAGCTGATCACGGTTGAAGATTTACGTCACGGACGGGCGCTGCACCCGGCGCAGCAGGCGATGGTTGACTGCCACGGCTCGCAGTGCGGCTTCTGCACGCCGGGCTTTGTGATGTCGCTGTTCACGCTGCAAAAAAATGCCACGGGCTGGGATCGTCATCAGGCAGAAACCGCGCTGGCGGGCAATCTCTGCCGCTGCACCGGCTACCGGCCCATCATGGCGGCCGCCGAGCAGCTCTGTTCGCAGCCGGTGACGGATCAGTTTGATCACAGCGCCGCGAGTACCGTGCAGCGTCTTGAAGCGCTGGCGACCCCGGAGATGCAGGAGACGGGCGCAGCAGGGCGGCGCTGCTTCCTGCCTAAAACCCCGGCGCAGCTGGCGGAGATCTATCTGGCGCATCCCGAAGCGGTACTGATTGCCGGTGGCACCGATCTCAGCCTGCAGATCACCCAGCAGCATAAAAGGCTGCCGCTGCTCATCGCCCTGGAGCAGGTTGCCGCGCTCAAGGTCTGCAGTGAATTTGATGACCATTATCTGCTGGGTGCAGGCGCGTCGCTGCAACAGGTCAGCGATTTTCTGGCCAGCCGCATCCCTGGCGTAAGCGAGATGCTGCAACGCTTTGCCTCCCTGCAAATCCGTCTGCAGGGCACGCTGGGCGGTAATATCGGCAACGCCTCCCCAATCGGAGACGCGTCGCCCATGCTGCTGGCGCTGAACGCCAGCCTGATACTGCAACGCGGCGAGCAGCAGCGCTGCCTGCCGCTGAATGACTTTTTTACCGGCTACCGGCAGACCCGGCTGGAAAAAAGCGAGTTTATCCGCGCGATTCGTATCGATAAGGTGACGGTGTCACCTGATTTTGTCGCCTGGAAAGTTTCCAAACGACTGGATGACGATATCTCAGCCGTTTTTGCTGCCTTTAACCTGCACACCGAACAGGGCATCGTGACCGACGCCCGCGTCGCCTTTGGCGGCATGGCGGCCACGCCGCAGCGGGCGCAGCACTGTGAACAGGCGTTGATCGGTCAGACTCTCAATGCCGTGACGGTGTCACGTGCAGCGGCCGCACTGGCCGACGATTTCCAGCCGCTCTCCGATTTTCGTGCCAGCAGCGCCTATCGGCTGCAGGTGGCGCGTAACCTGCTGCGCCGCTTTCTTCATCGCTATAACGGCGAAATAACCTGTACCGAGGTGACCCGCTATGTCTCATAACCGTCCTGAACTCAACGAAGCGGTAATCAAGGCGCAGTATGCCGCCGATCTGCAGAGCGGCGTGGGCCGCAGTAACCGCCATGAAAGTGCGGAAAAACATGTCTCCGGGGAAGCGCGCTTCATCGACGACAAGCCGGAGCTGCCGGGTCTGCTGCATCTCTGTCCGCGCCTGAGCGAGCATGCGCATGCGCGGATTGTGCGCATCGACGTGCAGCCCTGCTACGCCGTGCCGGGCGTGGTCAGCGTGTTAACCTGGCAGGACGTTCCCGGTATCAATGATGTCGGGCCGCTGGAGCCGGGCGACCCGCTGCTGGCGCATGACAAAGTCGACTATCTGGGGCAGATCGTCCTCGCCGTCGCGGCGGAGTCGCCGGAGGCGGCCCGCCTCGGTGCCGCCGCCGCAGTGATTGACTATGAGGTGCTGGAACCGCTGCTGGATGTGGAGCAGGCGCTGGCGCAGCGCAGCTTCGTTCAGGAACCGCACGTGCATCAGCGTGGTGATCTGGAAGCGGCGCTGGCACGCGCGCCGCATCGGGTCAGCGGCGCATTTCACATCGGCGGACAGGAGCATTTTTACCTGGAAACCCAGACGGCGATGGTGATCCCCGGAGAAGATCACCAGCTGCAGGTCTTCTCCTCAACGCAGAACCCCACCGAAGTGCAGAAGCTGGTGGCAGAGGTGATGGGCATCAGCCTGAATCAGGTGACCATTGATATGCGGCGTATGGGCGGCGGCTTTGGCGGCAAAGAGACGCAGGCGGCCGGTGTGGCCTGCCTCTGCGCCATTGTCGCCCGTCAGACCGGGCGGGCGGCGAAGATGCGGCTCTCCCGCCGCGACGACATGCGTGTCACCGGCAAACGTCACCCCTTCTTTGTGCGTTATGAGGCGGGCGTGGAGGAGGATGGCCGGCTGTGCGGCATCAAAATCGATCTGGCGGGAAACTGCGGTTATTCACTGGATCTCAGCGGATCGATTGTCGATCGTGCCATGTTTCACGCCGATAACGCCTATTACCTTGGCGATGCGCGGATCACCGGCTATCGCTGCCGCACCAATACTGCCTCTAACACCGCCTATCGCGGGTTTGGCGGCCCGCAGGGAATGGTGGCCATCGAGCAGATTATGGATCACATCGCGCGGGAACGCGGGCTGGACCCGCTGGAACTGCGCAAGCGTAACTACTATGGCAAGCAGGAGCGCAACATCACTCATTACCACCAGCAGGTAGAGGACAATCTGCTGGATGAGATCACGGCGCAGCTGGAGGCCAGCAGCGACTATCAGGCGCGCCGGGCGGAGATCAGCGCCTTCAACGCCCGCAGCCCGCTGCTGAAGCGCGGACTGGCGCTGACGCCGGTGAAATTCGGCATCTCCTTTACCTCCAGCTTTCTCAATCAGGCAGGTGCCCTGATCCTGATTTACACCGACGGCACGGTGCAGCTAAACCACGGCGGCACCGAGATGGGCCAGGGACTGAACACCAAAGTGATCCAGATTGTCGCCGAGGTGCTGCAGATTGAGGTCGATAAGATCCAGATCACCGCCACCGACACCGGTAAAGTGCCTAACACCTCGCCAACCGCGGCCTCCAGCGGCGCGGATCTCAACGGCAAAGCGGCGCAGAATGCCGCCGAGATCCTGCGTGACAGAATGACGGAGATGCTCTGCAGGCTGCATGAGTGTGATGCCAGCGCGGTGAGTTTCCGCAACGGCGTGGTGCGCGCCGGCGAGAAGCATTACACCTTCGCCGAGGTGGCAAAGCTGGCATGGCTGAATCAGGTGCCGCTCTCCGCCACCGGCTACTACCGCGTGCCGGGGATTCATTACGACCGGCTGGCGGGGCGCGGCAAGCCGTTCTACTACTTCGCCTACGGTGCCGCCTGCTGCGAGGTGGTGATCGACACCTTAACCGGCGAATCGCGCCTGCTGCGTGCCGACATCCTGCATGATGTCGGGGCCTCGCTGAATCCGGCCATCGATATCGGTCAGGTGGAAGGGGGATTTGTGCAGGGCGTGGGCTGGCTCACCTGTGAAGAGCTGGTCTGGAACGACAAAGGTCAGCTGCTGACCGATGGACCGGCGAGCTACAAAATTCCGGCCATCAGTGACGTGCCGGCCGATCTCAGGGTCACGCTGGTGGAGAACCGCAGGAATCCAAAGGATACGGTGTTCCACTCCAAAGCTGTGGGTGAGCCGCCGTTTATGCTGGGCATTGCCGCCTGGTGTGCGCTGCAGGATGCGGTCGCCAGCGTCGCTGACTACCGGCAGCACCCTCATCTGGATGCCCCTGCCACGCCGGAGCGGATCTTCTGGGGCGTGCAGCGTCTGGCAGGAGCAGAACATGATTTACCATGACTGGATAGGCGTCCTGCATCAGCTGCGGGAGAAGCGGCAGAGCTGCGTCCTGGTCACCGTGCTCAGCGAGCACGGTTCGGTGCCGCGTGACAGCGGCAGCAAAATGGTGGTGACGCAGCAGGAGAGCTTCCTCACCATTGGCGGCGGTCATCTGGAGTTTCAGTGCATCGCCCAGGCCAGAGCGATGCTGCAAAGCGGGGCAGGCGCGCCCCACACCGAGGAGTACAGCCTGGGCGCACGACTGGGCCAGTGCTGCGGCGGCAAAACCACACTGCTGTTTGAGCCTCTGCTGCAGGCGCAGCCAGAAATCTATCTGTTCGGCGCCGGGCATGTCGGCCAGGCGCTGGTGAACCTGCTCTCTACGTTACCCTGTCACATCAACTGGATCGACAGTCGTCCCGGTCAGTTCGGCCACGTGCCCGCCGGTGTGGTGACGCAGCAGCCGGAGGAGCCGATCGAGTGCGTGGCGGAGGCTCCCGCCGGGAGCTACTTCATTATCATGACCCACCACCATCCGCTCGATTTTGCGCTGTGCGAAGCGGTGCTGAAACGCAACGACTTTGCCTATGTCGGGGTGATCGGTTCAGAAACGAAAAACCAGCGTTTTCGCTACCGGCTCGCTGGCCGTGGCGTCGGCAGTGAACCGCTGGCGCGGCTGCGCTGTCCGATCGGTCTGCCTGACGTCAAAGGCAAGCTGCCCGCCGAAATCGCCGTGGCCATTGCAGGTGAAATAATCAGCGTCTATCAGCAGCGCATCGCCTGAGTTGTCGCCTCAGCCGCAACCTGTCAGGATAGGTCTTTGCGATGCCCATCAGGAGCGAACCATGAACGCCCGTCAGAATCCCTTCTTCAGCGTCAGCACACTGCCTTATCAGGCCCCCCCTTTTGATCAGATCCAGCAGCAGGACTTCCTGCCCGCGCTTGAGGCGGGAATTGCGGAAAAGCGTCGGGAGATCGATGCGATTGCCCATAACAGCGAGGCTCCCACCTTTTCCAACACCTATGAGGCGCTGGAGAAGAGTGGACAACTGCTCAACCGGGTCAATCTGGTGTTCAGCGCCATGACCTCCGCGCATACCAGCCCCTTGCTGCAGCAGGTGGATGAGGAGATTGCGCCGCAGCTCACCGCACTTAACGATGACATCATGCTCAACCGGCCGCTCTTTTCCCGGCTTGACGCTGTCTATCTGCAGCGCGCCAGCCTGGACAGTGAATCAAAGCGGCTGGTCGAGGTGGTCTGGCAGCGCTTTCAGCTGGCGGGAGCTAACCTGCCGGAGGCGCAGAAACTGCAGCTCAAAACGCTGAATCAGGAGGCGGCGCGTCTCAGCACCCGCTTCACCAATAAACTGCTGGCGGCGACGCAGGCGGGCGGTCTGGTGGTCCGGGATGCGCAGCAGCTGGCGGGGCTCTCCCCGGCCGACCTCGCGGTGGCGCAGGCGGAAGCGCGGGCGCGCGGGCTGGAAGACAGCTGGCTGCTGGTGCTGCAGAACACCACGCAGCAACCGGCGCTGCAGAGTCTTTCCGATCGGGCGACCCGTGAAGCGCTGTTTCAGGCGGGCGTGACGCGCACGGAAAAAGGGGATGACAACGATACCCGCGAGCTGGTGTTACGGCTGGCGCAGGTCAGGGCGGAGCAGGCCCGGCTGCTGGGCTTTACCAGCTATGCCGCCTGGAAGCTGCAGGATCAGATGGCAAAAACCCCTGAGGCGGCGCTGGCCTTTATGCGCAACATCGTGCCTGCCGCGCGTGGCCGTGCGGAACGGGAAGCCGCCGCGATACAGCAGACGATCGATCAGCAGCAGGGCGATTTTCTCCTGCAGGCCTGGGACTGGCGTTTTTATGCCGAACAGGTGCGGCGTGCCCGTTACGATCTGGATGAGAGCCAGATCAAACCCTATTTCGAGCTGAACGCGGTGCTGCACAATGGCGTCTTCGAGGCGGCAACGCGGCTCTATGGCATCCGTTTTACGCCGCGTCAGGATCTGCCGGTCTATCACCCGGATGTGCAGGTCTATGAGATTTTCGATGCTGATGAGACGCCGCTGGCGCTCTTCTACACCGATTTCTTCAAGCGCGACAGCAAAGGCGGCGGCGCCTGGATGAGTAATTTTGTAAATCAGTCGACGCTGCTCGACAGCAAACCGGTGATCTACAACGTCTGCAACTACACAAAACCGCCTGCCGGTGAGCCGGCGCTGCTGAGCTGGGATGACGTGATCACGATGTTCCACGAATTTGGTCATACGCTGCACGGCCTGTTTGCCACGCAGCGCTATCCAGGTCTCTCAGGCACCGAAACCCCGCGCGATTTCGTCGAATTCCCGTCGCAGATTAACGAGCACTGGGCCAGCGAGCCGTCGCTGTTCCGTCACTACGCCCGTCACTATCAGACCGGGGAGGCGATGCCGGATGCGCTGCATGAGAAGATCGTCCGCGCCGCTAAGTTCAATAAAGGCTATGAGATGAGCGAGCTGCTGGCTGCCGCCCTGCTGGATCAGCACTGGCACGGCCTGACGCCGGACAGCGCACCGCAAAGCGTGGCGGGATTTGAGCAGCAGTCGCTGCAGAGCGACAACCTGGCGCTGGCGGCGGTGCCTCCGCGCTATCGCTCCAGCTATTTCCAGCACATCTGGGGCGGCGGCTATGCTGCCGGGTATTACGCCTATATCTGGACGCAGATGCTGGCGGACGATGGCTATCAGTGGTTTGTGGAGCATGGCGGGCTGACGCGGGAAAACGGCGAGATCTTCCGGCAGAAAATTCTGTCGCGGGGCAACAGCAGCGATCTGAAAACGCTGTATGAAAGCTGGCGGGGCGCCGCGCCTCAGCTGGAGCCGATGCTGAAAAATCGCGGTCTGGCGGAGGAGTAAGGTGACGGGCTGTCTCACTGACAGCCCGGTTCAGGATCTCAGCCCAGCGGGCCACCTTCGATGGTTTCACACATACCGGCCAGCACCCGCTCGCCGGTTTCGCTTTTCAGTGACTGATACCACGCCGCGGTGATCGCCGGGTCGTGCGCGTGGGTCACCTCGCAGCGTTTACGGGCTTTCAGCACCAGATCTTTGACCCGTTCCACCCGTCGCGCCTGATAGCGCAGCAGCGCATCTTCGATCCCCAGTGAGTGAGACGCCAGCGTCGCGGCCAGCACCACCGCATCTTCCATCGCCGCGCAGCCGCCCTGACCGATATCGGGGGTGGTGCTATGCGCCGCATCGCCGAGCAGGGCGACGCGGCCTTTTACAAAATGGCTGAACGGCTCGATGTCATGGATCTCAACCCGGTTGGTGGTCTCAGGATTGATGGCCGCGATCAGCTGCTGAACCGGCTCAGCCCAGCCCTGGAAATAGCCGGTTAAATCGGCTTTCACCGTGCTGCGATCCTGCGGCAATCCTTTCGGCAGCGGCACATCAAAGAAGAAGTAGAACCGGTTGCCACTGACCGGCATCAGCGATACCCGCTTGCCGTCGCCGACAAACGTCGTCCACTGATCGGCAGGCGCGATGCGTTCATCAATGGTCACCAGTCCGTTCCAGTTAACGTAACCGGCATAGCGACGCTCCAGCTTCTGCTCCAGCACATACTCGCGCACCACCGAATGGGTGCCGTCGGCGGCAATCAGAAAGTCACCCCGCGCCTGACTGTTATCGGTGAAGGTGGCAATGACGCCCTCTGCGGTCTCTTCGACCTGGATGACCCGCTTGCCAAACTGCACCCGTTCACGGCCAAAGGTATCAATCAGCATCGCCTGCAGTTCAGCACGCGCCACCGGGCAGGGATATTCGCCGACCTGCTGCACCAGCGGGGCCATACTGAAGCGGGTCAGGGGCGCGCCGGTTGCGCCGTCGTGATAGGCCATATAGGCCATATTGCCGCCCAGTGCGCGCAGTTGCTCTTTCATGCCCAGCGCATTCAGGCACTTTACGCCATTAGGCCAGATAGAGATCGCCGCGCCGACCGGCTTCATCTCCTGCACGGCTTCAAACACCTCGACTTCTATTCCGGCTTTTTCCAGCGCAATGGCGCTGCTCATACCGCCAATCCCGCCACCAATCACGATTGCTTTCATAATGCTCTCCTGTCTGCATAGAGAGGTTGCTACAACTTTTGTACCAGACCGGCGCATTCAGAGTGCGGGTTGGTAATTGAGTTTAAATTCATTGGCTTAATGGTTGTAAAGGGCGTTTGTGGCGCAGGGCCTGACACCCGCAACTGCACCATGATGTGGCAAAGCAGCGGGTCAGCGTGGTGCAGTCGCGGGTGCGCTGTATCATTTGTTTCATCGGCAGCGGGCAGGCAACCTTGCGTACCCATCAGCGCGTAGGGTGAATCGTCCGCTTTCTGTTTCGTTTGTTTAAAAGTTTTAAACTATATGCGTCATTTCAGGCGATATTAATTTTCACAAATAATTAAACATTCACATAACAAATGGTCCGTTTATTGCCCGTATAAATAGCGGGATATTCAACAAGGGGTTAGCCTGACACAAAAAAACACAGGTGTTACGAAACTGAGAAAAGGCCGCTGTTATGCCTGCTTTATCACCGGAAGCAATCATTAGCAAAAGCGGAGAGGCCGCGCCACGCGGGCCTTTTTAGGATATTGCTCAGACGAAACAGCCGCAGCTGCATGCTATAGATGATGCCGTATACAAGGACTCTGGAGAGCGTGCATGAAAATTGGAATTACGAATAATCAATATCCGGAGCAGCGTAATATTTTAGTGAATCCGGCAAACGAATATATCAATCTGAAAAAAGGCAATCTGTTCTATTTTATTAATCCCCTCCGGACCCGCCTGCTTAAGAAAAATAAAACCTTCGTCTTTCAGCCGGTGCCGTTTTCAGGCGCTTCACGGGCTGACATCCTCCATCTGTTCAATGAAGTTGCGATCACCCACCAGAAGTGGGTCGCCTCGTTTGAAACCGAGCTGCCGCGCGTGCTGCCGGTGCCCGGCGTCGCCAAGCGCGATAACCCGGAGCTGAAGCGCTTAATTCCTCATCTGTTAAAAGAGAACTGCCTCGGATTGATCGCGATCTCCGACGCGACGCTGAATATTCAGATGAAGCTGTTCAGCCCGGATGAGGCGCAGAAAATCCGGCGGAAAACGCTGGTGCTGCATCCGCCCCAGACGCTGTTTGTGCAGCATAAGGCGCCACGCCAGCCGGGTGTGCTGAAGCTGGTCTTTGCCGGTAATGAGTTTTATCGCAAAGGCGGAGCGGAAGTGGTGCTGGCGATCAGTGAGCTGATTGAAGAGCGCCGCCTGGAGGAGTCGCAGCTGGACGTGCAGTTGATCGGTGAACTCACCAAACGTCACAACGTCGCCCATCGCCAGTTTCAGGATGATGACGCCTTTTATCGCGGCATCGAGAGCCGCATCGCCCGTTACCGCTGTTTCACGCATCAGGCGCGGATGGATAACCGTGAACTGATGCAGCTGTTCCGCGAGAGCGACGTCGGCCTGTTGCCGACCTGGCAGGAGACCTACGGCTTTTCCGTACTGGAGATGCAGGCTAACGGCTGTCCGGTGATCACCAGCAATGTGCGGGCCCTGCCGGAGATCAATCCTGCCAGCGCGGGCTGGGTCATCGCCAGTCCCCTGAACGCCGATCGCGAATACAGCATCACCACGCCGGAGCAGAAATCGCAGCTGCGCCGGTCGCTGGTGGAGGGGCTGAAAGCGACGCTGCTGGAGATCGTTGAGCAGCCGGAACGGCTGCAGGAGAAAGGCGAGGCGGCGATCCTGCGCATCAAAGAGCAGCATGATACCCAGCGTTACATCGCCAGACTGAACGATATCTACACCCGTGGCGTAATAAATGCCACCCAACACCCGCCTGTGGTCTCAATTTGATAAGATTTCCCTGACGCTGCCCGCCAGACTGGCCATACTAGGGGCAGCGTCCTACAGGAGAACTCTTATGAAACGCATCATCACGCTGCTGCTGTCCGGATTACTGGGCAGCAGCGCTTTCGCTCAGCCCGCTTCGCCTTTTCCGGCCCGCGCCCCCCTGATTCAGCTGACCCCTGCGGCGGCCCGCTGCGATCTGGCGGCCTGTCAGTCCAACTGCTATGTCGAACGCTCCCACTGTAATACCCGCGACAGCGGTGCCTGCAGTACCCAGGCGCAGATCTGCGTGCAGGCATGTGCTGACCAGTGTAAATAATCTGACCCGGTGAACCCTCTTCGTTGCTAATGAAAAAGTCTCTGTTTTGTTTTGTTCTGCTTTCGCTTTCTGTCCGCTGTGTCGCCGCCGATCTCTCTTCACAGCAGGTCACTTCTCTGGTTAAAGCCGCGATTGAACCGCTGATGGAGCAGCAGGCGATCCCCGGTATGTCGGTGGCGGTGCTTTACAAAGGCCGGACGCAGTTTGTGAATGCGGGCGTGGCCGACACCGATTCGGGCCGCCGGGTCACAGAAAACACGCTGTTTGAGCTGGGCTCGGTGAGTAAAACCTTCACCGGCACCCTGGCGGGGATTCTGATCCGCAACGGTGAACTCCGCCTGAACGAGCCGGTGCAGAAGGTCTGGCCGCAGCTGACGGGGGCGCAGTGGCGTCCGGTCAGGATGCTGCATCTGGCGACCTACACGGCGGGCGGGCTGCCGCTGCAACTGCCGGAGGCGGTCACCGATCAGGCATCGCTGCTTCGCTTCTATCAGGAGTGGCAACCGCAGGCGGCACCCGGTACGGTTCGCCAGTACTCCAACGCCAGTATCGGTCTCTTCGGCGCGCTGATGGTGAAGGGGGACTTTGAGGCGGCGATGGTGAAATCGCTGTTTCAGCCGCTACGCCTGACACGCACCTTTATTACCGTGCCGCCGTCGATGATGATTAACTACGCCTGGGGCTACAAAAATGGCCAGCCGGTGCGTGTTTCCCCCGGCATGCTGGATGCCGAAGCCTATGGGGTTAAATCGACCGCTCGCGACATGCTCACCTTCATGCAGGCCAACAGCGATCCAAACGGCCTCTCTGCCGGCAATGCCGTGCTGCGCAATGCCATCCGCACGGCGCAGTCGCGCTACTTCAGAACCGCCAGTTTCTATCAGGGGCTGGGCTGGGAGATCTATGACTGGCCCGTCAGTGCTGACACGCTGATCGCCGACAGTGAGAATGGCGTGGCGCTGAAGCCGCAACCGGTGACCCGCGTGGAACCGGTCGGGCCCTCCCGACGCGCCAGCTGGGTGCATAAAACCGGGTCGACCAACGGGTTTGGTGCCTATATTGCGTTTATCCCCGAGAAGAACACCGGCATTGTGATGCTGGCCAACAAGAGCTACCCCAATCCGCTGCGCATCAGGGCGGCGTGGCAGATTATGCAGGCGCTGGAGCAGGGCGCAGCAGAGTAAGGACGGATACGCGCCGGACTTGCGGTGGTACCTTCTGTTCATTTGCGCTAAAATAAAAATCAAATGAACAGGAGGGCTGCTATGTCCATCGCCATCTACACACCCGCTCAGCCTCGCCGCCACGCGTCGCTGCTGCATGCCCTTAACCTGCCGGAAACCCTGCCGGATGCGCATCAGCGTATCGCGACAGGGTTCAGCAGCGGCGTGCTGAAACGCACCGCGTCGTTGTCCACCTTCGACGAGGGGTGGCTGTGCCGTCTGGCGGGCATCGATCGCACCACCTACAACCGCAAAGTGAAAGATCCGGCGCAGACCTTTTCGCCCGACCAGAGCGGACGCATCTACATGCTGATTCGCGTTCTCTCTGCCGCCAGCAACCTGTTCCGCGACGACAGGGCGCGTCTGGTGCAGTGGCTGGAAACGCCCGCCAAAGCGCTGGGCGGAAAAAAACCGGCGGAGATGACCACCACGGTGGCAGGGGCGGAAGCGGTGATAAACCTGATCGGCCAGCTCGAGCACGGTGTCATCACCTGATGGCGGTTCCCTTTTTTCGCCTGGTGAAGCGTGAATATGCGATGACCGCCTTTGATGGTTTTGGCGCCCGGACGTATGGCGGGCGCTGGAATTCGGTGGGATCGGTCTGTGTCTACCTGGGGTCGAGCCGGGCGCTCTGCGTGCTGGAGGCGCTGGTGCATCTCACCATTCAGGATCTGTCACGCGACTACAGCATGATCGCGATCAGCGTGTCGGAGTCCCTGATCACCGAACTGGCACTGACGGCGCTGCCGGATGAGTGGCAGGCCGATCCTGCGCCCGCGTCCACCCGGCAGATCGGGGATGAGTGGCTCGCCAGCCCGGAGAACGGCCTGATACTCAAAGTGCCCAGCACGCTGACCGGTGAGTGGAATGCGCTGTTCAATCCCCGTCATCCGGCAGCGGCGGGCATCATTGCGAAAGCGGTAGTGGAGCCGTTTTTCTTCGACCCGCGCTTCCGGCTGCAATAGTCACCCTGATGCCTTTCTTAAACCTCTCCTTTTGATTCCGATAGCGCCTGGGCCGCGCAGATCAGCGCCAGATGGCTCAGACCCTGCGGCATGTTGCCACGCCAGCTCTGACTGCGAACGTCATACATCTCATTAAAGATATCGACGTTACCCTGACCGTCCAGCGTCGCCAGAATCTCCTGCATCGCCTGTTCCGCCCGATCCCGGTCACCCATTTCCGCCCAGGCTTCCACCAGCCAGAAGGCGCAGGCGAGAAAGGTACTCTCCTCCTGCCTGACGCCGCTGTAGCGATAGAGCATGGCGCTGCCGTCGCCCAGCTTCTGCCGGATAGCGTGGTAGGTGGAGAGCATCCGCTGCGGATTAACCGCATTGCCATAGCTGTGAACCAGCGCCAGCGAGGCGTCCAGGCGAGCATCACTGCCGACGTAGAAGAGGTAAGCCTGCTGCGTTTCTGACCAGCAGTGCGACTCAATCCAGTCGCGGATGCGGTCACGTTCCCGCTGCCAGCGGCCCAGCCAGGTCGGTTCGATATGTTTACTTTCCGCCAGCGCCACCGCCCGATCCAGCGCTATCCAGCAGGCCATTTTGGAGTGGGTATAGTGCTGCAGCTCCGGCAGCTCCCAGATGCCGCAATCTTTCTGTCGCCAGTTGTCGGCGCAGCAGTTCGCCAGGTCGCCCAGCAGGCGTGAGGTGGTGATATCCAGCACGTGGCCCGCTTCAATAAAGCGCTGCGCGGTCATGAGCATATCGCCATACATACTGAGCTGCAGCTGATCGCGGGCATTGTTGCCGATGCGCACCGGCTGAGAGTGCTGATAGCCGCTCAGGGGCGGATAACGCTCGGCGGGCACCTCATCGCCATTCAGGGTATAGCAGGCGCGCAGCCTGACGCCGTGACGGATGATGGTCTGCGACAGCCAGGAGAAGGCCGCCTTACAATCTTCCAGCGCGCCGAGATAGACAAAGGCTTTGATAATCAGGCAGGCGTCCCGCACCCAGGCGTAGCGGTAGTCATAGTTCTTCTCGCCGCCGATGCCCTCCGGCAGCGACGTGGTGGCAGCGGCGGCCAGCGCGCCGGTCGGGGAGTACCAGAGAAACTTCAGCGACAGGGCAGAGCGCCTGACCAGCGCCGGGTAGCTGCCGTCATAACTCAGGCTCTCCACCCAGCTGGTCCAGCCGGTATGGCTGGTTTCAATCCGCTGGTCGATAGCCTCCAGCGGCGGCACGGCCAGCGGCTCCTTTTCGGTGATCAGCAGGGCGCAGAGCGAGCGGGAACCGGCGGTAGTGCGCAGCGTGGCGCAGACCTGTTCATCATCCAGTTCGGTAATGGTGATGTCGTCGCTGGTGCGGAACATCGCCATCGTTTCGGCGATGTGAAACACCTTGCCTTTCTCATTGTCGGCCACCCAGGGGGAACGGGTTTCAGCGGCGGTGCCGAAGCGCAGCGTGATCTGCAACTCCACCTCGCCCTCAACGCCTTCGATGCGGCGGGCCAGCTCACACCAGGGCAGACGGCCCGCCAGCGTGCTGTTGATCGATTCGGTAAGCAGGACGGCGCCGCTGTCGGTGTCAAAGCGGGTCTCCAGCACGTTGCTGTTGTCACGATAGCGTCGCGTAACCTGATAGCTGCCGCGCGGGACGACCTGAAAGTAGCCGCCCAGCCCGGCGTCCAGCAGGCGATCAAACAGCGGTTTCGCATCGAGATTGGGGGCGCACCACCAGTCAATGGAGCCATCCGGCGCAATCAGCGCCACCGAACGGCCTTCACCAATGGCGGCATAGTCGCCCAGCCCTGCAAAACCTTCTTTTCTGACCGGCGAATGAAAAACCGGGTTTTCCATGTTCTTTTTCCTTATACCAGGCACAACGATTCGGAGGGGGAGAGAGGCAGGACAAAAAAAATGGCCGCTTTACGCGGCCACCAGAAGGGGATTACAGGGTGCCGGTGCCGCCATCAGAGCACCAGACCTGACCGGAGGAGTAGCTGCTCTCGGTCGAGGCCAGGGTGACGTAGAGCGGGGCGATCTCAACCGGCTGGCCCGGACGGCCCATCGGTGAGTCGGCACCAAACTGCTTCACTTTTTCCATAGGCTGCCCGCCGCTGGATTGCAGTGCGGTCCAGTATGGACCCGGCGCTACCGCGTTGACGCGGATGCCGTCGCCGCCCAGCTGTTTCGCCAGGGATTTGGTAAAGGCCACAATCGCCGCTTTGGTCTGCGCATAGTCCAGCAGGATATCGCTGGGTTTAAACGCCTGCACTGACGAGGTGTTAATAATGGATGCGCCGCGTGGCAGATATTCCAGCGCCGCTTTGGTGATCCAGAACATTGCATAAACGTTGGTTTTAAACGTCGCGTCAAAATCTTCTGTACTCAGGGTACGAATGGACTCATTAAATTGCTGACGACCGGCGTTATTAACCAGAATATCCAGACCACCTAATTTGTCGGCCGCCTCTTTGACCAGCTGCTGACAGAATTCTTCTGAACGAATGTCACCGGGAATAGCGAAAACTTTACGGCCTTCCGCTTCGATTAATTTAACCACTTCATCGGCATCCGGCTGTTCTTCCGGCAGGTAGTTAATCACCACATCGGCGCCTTCACGGGCATAAGCAATCGCAACGGCACGGCCAATCCCGGAGTCGCCGCCGGTGATCAGCGCTTTGCGGCCGGTCAGACGACCGGTGCCACGGTAGCTGGTTTCACCGTGATCGGGAACCGGAACCATTTTGCTGGCAAGGCCTGGCGCCTGCTGGGGCTGATCCTCAAAAGGAGGCTTAGGAAAATGATCCAGATCGAGCGTCTTGTTAGTGGGTGTGGCCATTGTATGCTCCTTGAACAGTGTTATCTGAGACTGTAAGCCTGGCACAAATGTGATGTTTGTCACATCTGACTGCTGATTCATTGAGCAGATAAAACCAGAGTAAATTAATAATGCAGATAAAGCGTAGACAGGAAATCGCGATTGCGGGGCGAAGCGGCCGAATATTTTTCCGGGCAGAAGAGCGCTATTTAAAGCGAAGCGTAAAACCGGTACTCAATTATTTCGCTGAGAAATAACGTACCGGCTGAAAATAAAGAATGGCGCTCATCCGCCGCGCACCGATCCCCGCCAGACCACATCGACCGGATATATTTTCCGTGCCTGCGGCTGTTCTGCTCGCGGCAGGAGACTTTCCGGTTGCGCCTCCGCCGCCACCAGCCAGTCAATCGCATCGCGGGCGAACTGCTCTACCGGCTGCGCAAAGGTGGTGAGGTCGTAGGCGCTCCAGCCCGACTGCGCGATGTTGTCGTGTCCGATGATGCAGAGATCCTCCGGGATACGCAGCGCAAAACGGTGACGCGCCTCATCCATAAAGCCGCAGGCGAGCAGGTCGGTGGCGCAACAGACCGCATCCGGGCGGACGCTGCGCGTCAGCAGACGCTGCGCCAGAATCTGTCCGCTCTCATAGGAGGTGCTGCCGAACCGTTCCACCTGCACGGCAATGCCGGCCTGCTGCGCCGCAGTCAGAAAATCGGCTTCGCGTTTCAGCAGGCTCGGCGTTCCCGCCAGCGAATTCACAAAGGCGATGCGGCTGCAGCCCGCGCGCAGAAAGGCGTTAACCGCCATCTCCGCCGCCGGACGGGAGTCGAGGTTAAGGCTGAGCGTGCCGGGCAGGGCGTCGTCGCGGTTAATCAGCACCAGCTGCTGACCGTGCCGGTAGCAGAGCCGGGTAATGCCACTGTCAGGCATGCCGGAGAGAATGATCGAGGCGTCGGCGCGGAAATGGATCGCCTGCTGCAGCGCGGCGGAAACCCGCTCATCCGACCGGTCGGTGTTAATCAGCATCGCCACCTTGCCCGCTTCCTGCAGATACTGGGTCATCCAGCGCACCAGGCTGGCACGGTAGGGCGTATCCACCTCTGAGGCGATCAGGCAGACAATGCCGCTGCGGTTTCGTACCAGGCCGCGCGCCAGATGATTGACGTGATAGCCCAGCTCTTCCGCCGCTTTCATTACCCGCTGCCGGGTGGCGTCCGACACGCTGGCCCCCGGTGTAAAGGTGCGGGAGACCGCCGAGCGCGACACGCCCGCCCGATCTGCCACATCCTGTGCACTCACCACTGCCCTGGGCTGCTGCATCTTCTCTCCTCATCCTGCCGTTAACCGCACTGAGTCTGCCTGAAAATGCAAGGGTGTGCAAAAGATAACAGGGCAGTGAATGTTTCAAATTTGTGACAGCGACTGACAATTGCTCAACAAGTGAATTGACAGCATGGCAGGGTCGCCGTACTACTTTGCACACATGTGCAAAAGCTGGCGCACGCCCTCATCATCCGGCCTCAAGGAGATCCCCATGCGTTATTCCTCTCTGCTCGCTGCTGTTATCGTCAGTTGCCCGGTGGTGCCGTTTGCGGCCACGGCGGCGGGCAGCCTTAATATGATCTGCTCCGCCGATGTGGTGGTGTGTGAACAGATGACCACGCTGTTCAGCCAGTCTCATCCCGATATCCGGCTCAGCATGGTGCGGCTCTCAGCCGGTGAAGCCTACGCCCGAATCCGCAGCGAGGCGCGCAATCCCCGCACCGATATCTGGTGGGCGGGCACCGGCGATCCGCACATGCAGGCCGCAGAAGAGGGGCTGAGCCAGCCCTACAAGTCCCCTTTACTTGACCAGCAGCAGCCTTGGTCACAAAAGGTGGCGGAGATTTCCGGTTACCGGACCGTTGGCGTCTATGCCGGTGCGCTGGGCTGGGGCTACAACACCCGCCTGCTGGCGGAGAAAAAGCTGAAGGTGCCTGCCTGCTGGGCGGATCTGCTCGATCCCGGTTTTAAGGGCGAGATTCAGATCGCCAACCCCAACTCCTCCGGCACGGCGTACAACACGCTGGCGACGCTGGTGCAGATCATGGGGGAAGATGACGCCTTTGCCTACCTGAAGAAGCTCAACGCCAACATCTCGCAATACACCAAGTCCGGCTCGGCACCGGTAAAAGCGGCTGCGCGCGGTGAAACCACCGTCGGGATTGTCTTTATGCACGACGCGGTCGCGATGGAAGTTGAAGGCTTCCCGATCAAACCTGTCGCCCCCTGTGAAGGCACCGGCTATGAGATTGGCTCCATGTCGATTATCAAAGGGGCACGCAACCTGGCGAATGCCCGGGCCTGGTATGACTGGGCGCTGAGTGCGGATGCGCAGTCCCATATGAAAGAGGCGAAATCGTTCCAGCTGCCCTCCAACCGTCAGGCGGAAATCTCAGAGTATGCGCCGCGTTTCGAGAACATCCGCCTGATCGATTATGACTTCAAAACCTATGGCGACTCGGCGAAACGCAGGGCGCTGCTGGGGCGCTGGGACAGAGAGATTGGTGCCAGCGCGCACTGAAGCGTGGCACGGCCCGGCCGTCAGACGCCGGGCACGGGCCGAACCGCGGTGGCATCAGCCAGTTGTCCGCTTCTCCAATCGAGGTGATGTATGAATGCGCACAATCGCCGTTTAACCGGCGCGCTGCTGGCGGGGGCCGTGGCCCTGACGCTGCTGCCCTGGTACAGCCTGGAGCAGGGATTCTTTGCGGGTGACTGGCTCTTTCGTTCTGCGGAGGAGAACAGTGCACCGGCCCTGTGGCAGCTCGCTCAGCAGCCCTGGCTTCTGGTCGCCGTGGCGCTGTGGGGAGGCGTTACCGCCTGCGCCTTTCTGCCTCCCGGCCGGACCCGCAGCACGCTGCTGCTGCTGTTCAGCGTCTCCGGCATCCTGTTTCTGCTGCTGGAGGGGCATGCCATTGGTTTCAGCGGCTGGAACTGGCTGTGGCTCGAGCACCTTATCGGGCCGCTGGCTCAGGGACAGCCCGCCATGGGCGCGGGGGCCTTACTGCTGCTGACCGTTTTTCTGCTGATCTTTGCCTTTGCGCTGGCAGAGCGCGGTGTCCTGAAAGGCGATGCCTTTGTGGTGGCGGCGATTGTGCTGCTGGTGGCGCTGGTCACCACCTTCGTGCTCTATCCGGTGCTCAGCCTGTTTGTCGCCGCGGTGCAGGACAGCGATGGCAGCTTTAAACCCGATGGGCTGATCGCCAGCCTGCAGGACCCGGCCATCTGGAGCCTCGGCTGTTTTACCGGCGGCAACTGCGGGACGGCCTGGCGAACGCTGGGACTGGCGCTGATGACGGCCAGCGGCTCGACGCTGCTGGGGCTGGCGTTTGCGCTGGCGGCGACGCGCACGGCACTGCCGTGTAAGAAAGCGCTGCGGATGCTCACCGTTCTGCCGATTATCACGCCGCCGTTTGTCATCGGTCTGGCGCTGATTTTGCTGTTTGGCCGCTCTGGCGTCGTCACCGAATCGCTGGCGTCGCTGTTCGGCATTGCGCCGGGACGCTGGCTCTACGGGCTGACCGGGATCTGGATTGCGCAGGTGCTCTCGTTTACGCCGGTGGCCTTCCTGGTGCTGATCGGGGTGGTCGAGGGCGTCAGTCCCTCACTGGAGGAGGCGTCGCAGACGCTGCGAGCCAGCCGCTGGCGGACCTTCTCCCGCGTGTCGCTGCCGCTGATGGCTCCGGGGCTGGCCAACGCCTTTCTGATCAGCTTTATCGAAAGCATGGCGGACTTCGGCAATCCGATGGTGCTGGGCGGCAGTCACGGCGTGCTCTCTACAGAGATCTTCTTTTCAGTGGTCGGCGCGCAAAACGACCCGAGCCGCGCGGCGGTGCTGGCGATGATCCTGCTGGCCTTCACGCTGGCGGCCTTTCTGCTGCAGCGCCTGTGGCTTGCCGGGAAAAGTTTTACCACCGTCACCGGGAAAGGCGACGGCGGCCGTCATGCCATGCTGCCGCGTCCGGTCAGATTTGGCGTCTATGGGATGGTGATCCCATGGGGGCTCTTTACTCTGGTGATCTACGGCATGATCCTCATTGGTGGCTTTGTCCACTCCTGGGGGCTCGACAACAGCCTGACGCTGGATCACTACATCCGCGCCTTCCGTGTCACCCTCACTCAGGGGGAGCTGGTGTGGCAGGGCGTGGCGTGGAACTCCTTCTGGACGACGCTGGAGATTGCCCTGATTGCGGCCCCCCTCACGGCGATTGTCGGGCTGCTGACCGCCTGGATGATCGTGCGTCAGCGCTTTGCCGGACGGCAGACCTTTGAGTTCATGCTGATGCTGAGCTTTGCCATTCCCGGTACGGTTATCGGCGTGAGCTATGTCATGGCCTACAACCTGCCGCCGCTGGAGATAACCGGCACCGCGATGATCCTGATTGCCTGTTTTGTCTTCCGTAACATGCCCGTCGGGGTGCGTGGCGGCATTGCGGCGATGAGCCAGCTGGATAAAAGCCTGGATGAAGCGTCACTCACGCTGGGCGCAACCAGTTTCCGTACCCTGCGCAAGGTGGTGCTGCCGCTGCTGAAACCGGCCATCAGCGCGGCGCTGGTGTACGCCTTTGTGCGCGCCATTACCTCCATCAGCGCGGTGATCTTCCTGGTCAGCGCGCAGTACAACATGGCGACCTCGTACATTGTCGGGCTGGTGGAGAACGGTGAATATGGCGTCGCCATTGCCTACTCCTCGGTCCTGATCCTGGTGATGCTGCTGATTATTGGTCTCTTCCAGCTGCTGGTGGGCGAACGCCGCCTGCGCCGTGTCACCCGACCGGCGGCCCTCGCCGCCACTCCCTCTGCATCCACCCTGACTCAGGAGAGCACCGTATGACGACACATCAGGCCGGATCGGTGGTTTTTGACCATGTCTCAAAACGTTTTGCCGGCTTCAGTGCGGTGCCGGATCTGTCACTCACCGTGGAGCCCGGCACGCTGGTGACGCTGCTCGGGCCCTCCGGCTGCGGCAAGACCACCACGCTGCGGCTGCTGGCCGGGCTGGAACATCCTGACGCGGGCCGCATCCTGATAGGCGGTAAGGATGTTACCCATCTGCCCGCCAACGCGCGGGACGTGGCGATGGTGTTTCAATCCTACGCGCTGTTTCCGCACATGAACGCCCTCGACAACATTCTCTATGGGCTGAGCGCCGCGGGCATGAACCGGCGCGAGGCGCAGGACCGGGCGCGTGAGGGGCTGAAGCTGGTGGGGCTGGAGAATCAGGGGCAGCGGCTGCCCTCGGAGCTTTCCGGCGGGCAGCAGCAGCGCATTGCGGTGGCGCGTGCGCTGGTGCTGGAGCCGCAGGTGCTGCTGCTCGATGAACCGCTGTCGAACCTGGATGAGCGTCTGCGCCGTCAGGTGCGCACCGATATCCGCGATCTGCAGCAGCGGCTCGGCTTTACTGCGGTCTATGTCACCCATGACCAGGAGGAGGCGCTGGCGGTCTCCGATAAGATTATTGTCATGAAAGAGGGGGATATTGCTCAGGAGGGGACGCCGGAGACGCTTTACCATTCCCCCCGTTCGGTCTTTATCGCGGACTTTATGGGGGAGGCGAACATCCTGCCCTGTGAGGTAGAGCAGGCTGGCGCGGAAGAGGCGCTGGTCCGTCTCGGCACGCAGCGCTTCCGGCTGCCCGGTGCGGGAGTGCGGACCGGCCCGGCTCAGCTGGCGGTGCGGCCCCGCTTCATGACCCTCTCCGGCGACGGACAGGGGGCACTGCAGGGGGAGATCACCCACAGCACCTGGCTGGGTGACCATATCGAATATGAAGTGGCCACTGAACTGGGCGCGCTGTTCATTATCGATCCGCTGATGGAGCAGCGTCTCCCGCTCGCCACCAGGGTTGGCGTTAACTTCAGGGCGCAGGGGCTGGCCCTGATCGCGCACGAATCTGATTAAAACTGAGGAGCTGGCATGGCATCACATGATGAAATAATGGCGCGTCTGGCTGTCGCTGAGGCCGTTGCCCGTGAAGGCGGCGCGACCGCGCTTTCCTACTTTAACCGTCGCGAGACGCTGGTGGTGGAAACCAAATATGATCTGCAGGATGTGGTCTCGATTGCTGACCGTGACGTGGAGCAGCAGATCGCGGCCCATCTCCGCGCCGCCTTTCCCGATGACGGTTTTCTGGGTGAGGAGAGCGGTCTGCAGCCGGGAGCATCGGACTACACCTGGGTGGTCGATCCTATCGATGGCACCAGCCCGTTTCTGAACGGGATGCCAAACTGGTGTGTTTCGGTGGCCGTGCTGCGCGGCGACCTGCCGGTCATCGGGGTGATCTTTGCCCCCCTCTATGATGAATGCTACGTCGCGGCGCTGGGGCAGGGCGCGACGCTCAACGGCCGCCGTCTGGCCGTCGATCCGGCGCGCACGCTGCAAAACCACGTCACCGGATTCGGGGCGAACAGTCACGTGACCCCGCAGCAGGTTGGCGAAATCGTGGCCGCTTTGCTGACGGCAGGCGGAAACTTTATCCGACTGGGTTCCGGCGCGCTGATGCTGGCATGGGTGGCCGCCGGACGGGTGGTGGGTTACTACGAGCCCTATATGCACGCCTGGGATTGTCTGGCGGGCTACTGCCTGGTGAAAGAGGCGGGCGGCTGGTATCACCCGTTTAATACTGAAGGCGACCGCCTTACCCGCGGTGCGCAGGTCCTTGCCGTGGCACCCGGTGCCGAAGCCGACCTGCGCCGCATCGCCGGTCTGTGACCCTGTCACGCCAGCGCGATGCGGATCGGTGTGGTTATGCCGGCCGGAGTCTCTTCGTCAGATAGTGACGCTGCATGCCGGTCTGCGGAAAATCGGGCAGGGACATCTGCTGCTGATATCCCTGCTTCTGATAGAACGGCAGCGCCTGAAAGCTGAACGTATCCACCAGCGCACAGAGACATCCGTACGTTACCGCCGCCTGTTCCGCTGCGCTGAGCAGTTCACTGCCCAGACCGCTGTCCCGCAGCGTCTCGTCCACCCACAGAAAATCGATACAGAGCCAGTTTCCTTTGCGGGACGCGATTAATCCGCCCCGTAATGTCCCCTGTGTGTCGCGATGCATGACCGACAGCGGCCCCCAGTTATCAGTCTGGATAAACTGCCGGTTGTAGCCGCCGAGTCCCGCCAGTAGTGCTTCGCGGTCCTGCTCGCTGATCTGATGGGTGATGCTGAATCTGCTCATTCTCTTCCTCTTTTCTCCGTGGATTATGCGTCCTGAATTATCCCTTACGAGGGATAAATTCCTCATTATCCTCTATAGGGTATAAAAGATAACTTATCCCTTAAAGAGGATAAAAGCATATTTATACCCTTTCGGGGATAATACGGCTGCGCTATGCTTACCCTCTGTGATCCAGAAGGAGTCACCCATGATATATAGTCCGATTCAGCTGGCAAACCGGCTGAAACTTATCCGCCAGCGCAACGGCTGGACCCAGAGTGAGCTGGCAAAAAAAGTGGGCCTGAAGCAGGCGACGATCTCTCACTTTGAAAATGCACCTGACAGCACCTCACTGGCTACGCTGTTTAAGCTGCTGCAGTCGCTGGAGCTGAGCCTGGAGGTTCAGGAAAAAGCGGCACCGGCGCCGGCGCCACTCAATGACGAGGATGACTGGTGATGCAGAAGCTGATGGCCTGGATGAACGGCGAGCGGGTGGGGGTGCTGACCCGGCAGCGAAACGGCGCACATGAGTTTGAGTATGATGCAGGCTGGCTGCGCAGTCCGCTGGCGCGTCCCCTTTCCCTCTCTATGCCGCTGCAGGTCAGGCCGATCACCTCCGCCGCCGTGATTAACTTTTTCGATAACCTGCTGCCCGACAGCCCGGCGATCCGTGACCGGATTGTGGCGCGCTATCAGATAAAATCCCGCCAGCCGTTTGATCTGCTGCAGGAGGTGGGACGTGACAGCGTTGGCGCGACCATGCTGCTGCCGCCGGAGATGCCGCTGCCGCCGCTGCAGGCACGCTATGAGGTGCTGGATGAGGCGCGGCTGGAGAAGGTGTTGTCGGCCTATCAGTCTGATATTCCGCTGGGGATGCTGCGTGAAGAGACCGATTTTCGCATCTCGGTGGCCGGCGCGCAGGAGAAAACGGCCCTGCTGCTGACCGATGAGGGCTGGAGCATTCCGGCCGGGGCGACGCCAACCTCCCACATCATCAAGCTGCCCATCGGGGAGATTAAGCAGCCTGCCGCCACCCTGGATATGCGCGAAAGCGTGGAGAATGAGTATCTCTGTCTGGCGCTGGCCCGGGCGCTGGGAATGGCGGTGCCGCAGGCGACCATTATCCGCGCCGGGGCGATGCGGGCGCTGGCGGTGGAGCGGTTTGACCGGCGCTGGTCCCGCGATAAGACCCGGCTGATCCGGCTGCCGCAGGAGGATATCTGCCAGGCGCTGGGGCTGCCATCCTCAACCAAATATGAGTCAGACGGCGGGCCGGGTATAGAGACGATCATGCAGCTGCTGATGGGCTCCAGCCAGGCGATAGCGGATCGCTACCGCTTTATGCAGTTTCAGGTTTTCCAGTGGCTGATCGGCGCAACCGATGGCCATGCAAAAAACTTCTCCCTGTTTATTGAGCGCGGCGGCAGTTACCGGCTGACGCCATTTTATGACGTCATCTCAGCCTACCCGGTACTGGGTGGCACCGGCCTCAACAAGCGGGCGCTGAAGCTGGCGATGGGGCTGTGCGCCACCAAGGGTAAAAAGATGGCGATCGACAAAATCTATCCGCGCCATTTTATCGCCACGGCAAAGCGCGTCAGTTTTGATCCGGCCAGTATGGAGGAGATTTTTGACTTCTTTATCCGGGCCTTTCCCCAGGCGGTGATCTCGGTGCGGGATGCGCTGCCCGCCGATTTTCCGCAGCACATCGCCGACGCCATTTTCAGTCACTCCCTGATCATGCTGGAGCGGTTACGGCACAGAACGTGATGGAGAGCGCGCACACAGGTAAGAGGATGATGGCATTTGGAAAAGGGCGTCCGGGCTGATAAGTTAACGAAAGGTTAAATCTTATTGCTGTCAGGAGGCTTCATGCTGGATATTGTTCATTTTCCGCTGTTTCTGGCGTCGGTGGTGCTGCTCTGCATTACGCCGGGCCCCGATCTCGCTTATGTTGTCGGACAAAGTGTGGCTCGGGGGCGACAGGCCGGTGTTCTCTCGGCGTCGGGCGTGGCGCTGGGAAGCTGTACGCATGCAGTTGCCAGTGCGCTGGGCTTAACGGCGCTGATTGCGGCCTCGCCGCTGCTGTTCACCGTCATTAAATATACGGGCGCAGCCTACCTGATCTATCTGGGGACGAAGATGATCGTGGCGACGTTCCGCGTCCGTCACGTCTTCAGGCCGGAGGGAGTGGAGGCGGTCGCACAGACTGAAACCCGTCAGCTGCTGCTGCGCGGCTTTATTACCTCGATAACCAATCCCAAAGTGCTGCTGTTCTTCATCGCCTTCTTTCCTCAGTTTGTGACGGTGGAGGGCGATCATCATGCCATCTCCTTTCTGCTGCTGGGTCTGGCCTATGCGCTGACGGGCCTGATAACGGATGTGCTGTTTGCCCTGCTGGCAGGCGGTGCCGCCGGCGCCGTTGCGAAGAATCAGGCCCTGCAGAAGGCGCTCGATCGGGTGGTGGGTGCCACCTTTATCGGGCTGGGCATCCGTCTGGCGCTGACGCGTCGCTAACCGCTTTTCATCCCGCCCGAAACAGACCTGTCTCCCCTGAAACCGGCCCCGTCAGGCCGGTAATAATTTGTATAAGTTAACTGAGAGTAAAACGCAGGCGCATCTGTCAGGATACGCGCCTCAGAAAGCTCCTGGTTGCTCTCATTCGATGAAATGGTTTACCAAAAACGCGGTTTTGTTTGCCTGCAAAACTTCTCTTGCCGCGTTTATTGCACTCTCTGTGGCGCTGCTTCTTAACTTTGAAAAACCTGCCTGGGCGCTCACGACCGTTTTTGTGACTTCACAGCTCTATGCGGCCTCAACCGTGTCGAAATCCCTGTTTCGTCTGCTGGGTACGCTGCTGGGGGGCCTCTTTATTCTGCTGATCTACCCCGAAACGGTGCAGTCGCCGGTTCTGTTCAGCCTCTGCGTGTCACTGTGGGTAACGGTCTGCCTCTATCTCTCGCTGCATGACCGCACGCCAAAGAGCTACATCTTTATGCTGGGCGGGTATAGCGCCGCCATTATGGGCTTTCCCGACGTGGATACGCCGTCAGCCATTATCAATACGGTCATTTCACGTATTGAGGAGATCACGCTCGGCATCCTCTGTAGCACCCTGGTTCACCGGCTGGTGTTTCCGGTGTCGATGCATCATCTGCTCGGCCAGAGCGTGAATCTCTGGTTTCAGAATGCGCGCAGGCTATGCGATGAGCTGATCAGCGGAATGGCAAAGAACAAATCGCTGGAGCGGGAAGATATCCTGATTCAGATGGCCGGTTATCCGCTGAACGTTGAAACACTGCTGACCCACTGTGTCTATGAGGGGGAGGCGGCGCGTAACGTCATCCGTCTGGTCAGCGTGCAGTATCAGCATCTGACCTATCTGCTGCCGACGCTCACCGCGATTGAGTCACGGCTGGGCGTACTGGCGGAGCTGAACATTCGTTTTCCAGCGTGCGTGACCGATGTGTTTCAGCAGTTTCTGTTGTGGCTGCATCACGATCGCGTTAATGACATCAACGGACTGCGTGAGGCGATCAATGCCGGGCAGGTGAACCTTGAGCAGTCGTGGCGGGCAGGGGAACTGGCGACCGAGGAGAGCCTGCTGCTGATCGGACTGCTGGAGCGGCTGGCAAACTTTGTGCGCATTGCCGATGCCTATGAGAATGTCAGCGCCCGTGCCGGGGATCTCTACAGTCATGGCGACGGGGCGGCTATCCGTAATATCCGTGAGCATCGCCATATCGACAAAGGGCTGTTGAGGCTGTCGGCGCTGACGGCTTTTCTGGCGACCTTTCTCTCCAGTCTCTTCTGGATTGGCAGCGGCTGGGCCGACGGGGCGAATGCACCGCTGATGGCGGCGATTATCAGTTCGTTTTTTGCCGGTGTCGATTCGCCGGTGACGCCGATGAAGCTGTTTGTTAAAGGGGTGATGATTGCGCTGGTCGTGAGCCTGTTTTACATCGCTTTTCTCATCCCGCAGGCGAACACCTTACAGGCGCTGATGATCTGTCTGCTGCCCGGTCTGATGCTGCTGAGCCTGGTGATTGCGAATCCGGCCACTAACCTGATCGGGCTGAGCGTGGCGATTCAGATCCCCGGCTTTATCGGGCTGAGTCACCACTTCGTGCCCAATCTTATCGTTACCCTGAATGCGGCGATCTCTTCGATGGTGGGGATTATGTTTGCCGTTGTGCTGACGGCGCTGATCCGCAACAAACGACCTTCATGGATAGCGCGAAGAGCGGTACAGCGCGGCCTGCGCGATCTGTTAGGGTTTATCAAAATGGTGGAGCGTAACGCCGCCACGCTGCTGTCACGGCAGCAGTTTATTGCACGCATGCTCGACAGGGTGAATATCATTCTGCCGCGGAAACGGCTCGACCCGGTGCCGGATATCGTGGTGGGGGGCTATCTGATTACGGAAACCTGGCTGGGGGCGAACTGCTATGACTTTTATGCGCGCTATCGCGAGGTGCTGGAACGGCATGGGATTGATAGCGGGCAGATGTTTCACGAGCTGGGGCTCTATCTGAAGCGCAAGATGAAGTCACTGCAGTTAACACCGCATCAGGATTTGCTGGAGGAGCTTGATCTGCTGCTGCTGCGTCTGGAGAGCCTGGCCCGGCAGGATAGTGAGGCCGTCGCGCCCCTGATCCACCTGTTTAACATCCGGGTCTCGCTGTTTCCGCATCAGCGCTGGCCGGAATGAAAGGGCAGAAACGCGGGCTGGTGGTCTGAAGAGGCTGGTGGCCCGGAACAGGTCTTAACGGCAATCTATTTTAGTTACATCATACATTAGATCTCTTCGTGTAACTTGAATTCGGCATAGTGCCTGTTTGTCATGTCTGGCAGAAAAGGGAGGCGGGCTGACAGAATCGCGCCCGGAAGCAGGGCGCGAATTGCAGAACCGGGGTATCAGCACTGTTCACGGGGCTGAAGCTGATAGATCCAGGCGCTGAGCTGCTGATTATCGTGGGTAGAGACGCACACTTCGACGCGATCATAGCCCTCCTCAAACGCATCCAGCATCGGCCAGTGAGCCGCCAGCTTATCGGAGGTAAAGAGAAAACCCGGCACCTGCGGGCCGTGCTCATCCAGAATAATGCCAGGAAAATCAGCCGCTGCACCCCAGCCGCGTTCATAGAAGGTGCCCGTGACCGAACCGGCGAGCCACTCTCCGCCGATATTCTCCAGGATATGCGCATTTTCACGTCCAGGGCAGAGCGTGCCGTAAACAAATAAACGTTTCATTTTCCCTCATCCAGACTGCAAACAGAAACAGGCAACTTTAGCGTGCCGGGACGCCATTGTCCTGCAAAACATTCACTTAAAAGCCGTGGTGTAGTTAACCGGAATGCCCTGGTCGTTGATCACCGTATAGTTCAGCGCCGTTCCATAAGAGAGCGCGGCCTGGCTCTCTGCCTGCAGCTCCGCGTGCGGGGCGATCATCAGGTTTTTAATCGCTGCCTGACCTTCAGGTTTGACGTTCAGGCTCATAAACCAGGGCGTCGGGTTGGTTATCGTGATTTTATCTCCCGTGACGGCGAAACGAAGCTTTTCCGGGTCGGTCGCCTGAGGCGCGTGAAGTCCCGCAGGCCGGATAAAAATCTTCAGCCGGATTCGCAGCGGCAGCACGACTCTGCGCTCAGCCGCGTCAGGCGCTTTTTTCAGCGCCGGAATCTGGTAAATATTCAGCCAGAAGAGACTCTCTTTACTGGCGGGAAGCGCATCGCGTGAGGTCAGCATCAGGCGCAGCGATCGCATCTCGCCCGGAACCATTTTTACCACTGGCGGCAAGACAAGCACGGGCGTGATGCTGGCATCCGGTGACAGCGTCACGTTACCATCATCCGTCCAGAGTTGCAGAAACGTCTCGGTGTTGCCGCTGTTGACGACGTTAATCGACTGCGTCAGATCTGCCTGATTAAACACGATCCGGGTCTTATCCACGTTGACCACTGCCCAGACGCTGGACGAGAGCAGAACGCCAGATAACACAATGAGGTTACTGAAAACTAACCACAACCTGTAATTGCGCATTTACTGCTCCTGCTGTAATGGTTTGCCCGCTGATGGCTTCAAGGGAGGCGGTAAAATCACCGCTGTAGATATCACTGCCTCCGGAGGAGACCTGCGAGGTTAAATCTTTGTAGGCATACCAGCCGCGGCTGTTGCCGGTGCCTGTGCTGGCGCGGTCCGGCAGTAAATTGATGGGGGTATTGTTGCTGTCATAAATTCTGATACCGACGCCGGAGGCGGCAGTGCTGCTGCCATAATGGGTATCCAGCAGCCAGGTTAACCCGCCGCCCGAGGTGGTCAGCCCCAGATTTCTCGCCTCTATAACCGCATTAGACTGGTTAACCAGAAAGCCCATGGCGACATTGGCCGAAGTGGTCGTCGACGTGGCGGTGCCGGAGAGTGCGCCCGATTCGCACTGGATGGTGATCGTAAATGGAGCCTGGCTTTTTCCGCCTGCCGCGAGCGTGCTGGCGCTCACGGTAGGCAGCAGTACCACCGACGGATAATCCTGAACTTCACACAGTGCGCCGCGCACATAGGTGACGTTAGAGTAGGTGCTCCACGCTGCCGGCCAGTTACGGTACCAGCCGTACCAGTAAGAGAGGCTGTCCTGGCCCACCTGGAGGCTATTGGTGTCGAGTCCCGGACCTTTGAAAGCGATGTAACCCCGCGGCTGTGTCCAAGTGTCCACGTAACGATTACTGTTGCTGGCGTAATAGCGGGTTGAGTCAATTTTAAACATCTCATACAGCACATTGCTGAAGGCGCTGGCCGGAATGTAGATATAGGTGCCATCGGAATACCAGTCGCTGGCCGTCAGCTGACGCGCTTTCCAGTAGCGGCTGTAATATTCGCCGGTTGAGAGGTTAGTCAGCCTGACCGCGACATTTGCGGCGACATCATAATAAGCGCCGTCCACTTCAGACGTAACGTATTGCCCGGCATAGGGACTGTCACCATTGGTGGCGTACATCTCATACAGGCTGTCGGCATCCGCCACGGCGCAGCGGTAGAGAATCTGATTAGCCGAGTAGGGAACGTTGCTGGCCGAGGAGAGAAAGCTCCCCACCGAGCTGGCCAGCAGGGTGCCGGAGGGCTGAAAGGTCTTTCCGCTGTTAATGCTGATCACGGACGGCAGCCCGACATTCCCGGAACAGGTGTCGCAGGCACCGGTCCAGCTGGCGGCGGTGTAGCCCGCCGCAATCGCGCTCTGAGAGAGCGAAGAGGTGGAGGTGACCACGCTGCAATTCGCCCAGGCGGGCACATTAAGCAGCAGTAACACGATATACAGGAGTAATTTTTCGATTCTCACACTATTCACCCTTGCGGCAGACGGCATCCAGGCGAACGATATTCTCATTCACGCGTCCGGTTATCTGATAATTAACGAGGCAGGTTTTATGCCCTTTATTTTGCCAGCTGACCCTTAAGGTGCCGGAGTCATGCGGAACGCGGGCATAGACCTGTCCGCCCTGACCGACAATGCCGATGACGGTATTATCCGCGTCACGGACTTCACTCCCCATCGGCGGAATCTCCTGATCGTCACTCTTCAGCGCGATCAACACCGCCTTGCCCTGCAGGGTGGCAAAATTAATCCGCGTCACGGAACCGGCATAGGGCACCACGCGCTGGCTGCCGCCACTTAATTCCGCATCGCTATTCATGTAGCGGGTATCCAGGCTGACGGTATTCGCCTGATAAGGCGTGAGCGAAGGCAGGATAGCGTAACCCGCATGATCGATAACCGCGCCCTGGCCGTTACGCACGCTGGCGCCCTGAGCGCCTTCCGCATGAATCAGCGCAAAGGTATCGCTGGTATAGGGGCCGGCTGTAATACCGCCGGAATGGATCAGCAACGTGCCCGACAGACCCAGACCCGCCTGACGGTAGTTATCACCCTGGCCATAGTTCGCTCTGACGCCGCCCACGCGGGTATTCTGCTGCACGTTTCCGCCAAACGAGGCGCGCTGGCTGCCGCTATTCTGCGTCTGCCCGGTTCCGCCATACAGCGACCAGGAGAGCTGATTGTTCTCGCCCGACGAACCGGTGAGTGAGAGCGTGGAATTGCGCGTCTCTTTAGACTGGTTGTAGTTATAGGCCACGGAAGCGTTGTGATTGCTCCAGTTCAGCGGGACGGAAACATTCAGGGCAACAGTATTCTCGGTGTACTTCTCCCGATAGCTATTATCGCCTTCGTCCAGGCTCAGCCCGAAGCGATCGCTGCTCCAGGTGGTGCGCTGGCGGGCGACGTTGAGACTGTAACTGATGTTATGCCAGCTGTTGTTGTAACCGAGCTGAAGCTGGGTAATGCGGGAGCGGTTATTGTAATAATCCGCTGTGCTGGCACTCAGGCTGATCAAGCCATAGTCAGCCATTGTCTGACTCAGCGTGACAGAAAAGTTATTACGCTGATGCAGCGTGTCGGAGTAGTAGCGGAGGCCACCATCCTGCTGGCGACGTACGCCCAGCACATCCTGCAGGTCGCGATAACCGCGGGTTGAGTAGCGATAGGCAGCCAGGACCACATTGGTGCCGGTGGTAAAGGTTTTGCTGTAGCTCAGTTCAGCGCGCCATCCCGTGGCAGTCTGGTTCTGTGCCACCTTTGCATCCGAGAAGGTGGTATTCAGTCCCACGGCGCCCGCCGCAGAGCTCCAGACAGCACCAAGCAGCCAGGCCTGATAATCCTCAGCCAGGCGCGAACCCGCCGTCGCGGTCAGCTGGTTGCTGATACCGCGCTGCAGCAATCCTTCAAAGAAGGTGTTATTGACGGAGTAGAACTGTCGCACCCGTCCCAGGGCAACGGAATAGTGCCAATTACCCGGCCTGACCGAATCGGGCACCGAGGCATAGGGGACGGTAAACGAGGACGTTTTGCCACTCGCTTCAACAATCTCCACGTCGAGATCGCCCTGGCTGCGGGTATTGTACAAATCGTTAATGACAAAAGGCCCCGGAGCCACGCTGGTCTCATAAATAACGCGATTGAGCTGCCTGACGATAACCCGCGCGCTGGAAGAGGCAACGCCCCGGATCTCCGGCGCGTAACCCCGACGGCTTTGCGGGCGCATCCTCTCATCCGTTGACAGCTTAATCCCGTTATAGGACAGGCTGCCAAACTGCGAACTTTCTGTGTAGCTGTCGCCAACGGTCAGCACACTGTTCAGCGGTTCGATGGGGCGCTGAAGCCAGGTTCTGACCGTGGTATAACGCGCGTCGCTGCCGGTGACGTTATTGTCGATAACCCGCAGATTGCCCTGATGGCGCAGCTGCCAGTTATCGATATTGGTGCCCGCCGTGACACCGCTCCAGAGATACTGATATCGGTAACCGGAGGCGCTATTTTCCGTCCAGCTATAGTTGGTGTTATGCCGGATGAAAAGGGCGGTGATCCCTTTATCCCACTCGGAAACGGGGATGGTTCCGCGAGGCAGACGGATTAACTCCGCATCCGGAATCGTCAATTGCAGCCGCAGTGATGACTGATCAAATTGCCAGCTGGCCGCGGAGGACCAGTGACGCAAAGGCTGGCATTGCTCGCTGGCTGCGGTTTTATTCAGTGACTTAAGGCGCAGTGATTCCGCCACCTTCAGGGGAAGGCAGGGTTCAATGGGCTGACCTTTTTCTGCTGATAAAAAGGTGAGTGTGACGCCGCTTTTGATCAGCTTATTATTGAGATAAATGTCGACATAATAGCTGCCGGGGGCAATCGTCTGATGATTAAACTGTTCGATATTCTGGCCAAAAGCCGAACCTTTAAACAGTGAAGGATCAAAGTAATATTCCTCAGCGTGTCCATACGTTGAAAAAGTGAAGGAGGCACAGAGAGGTAAAAAAAGGGTGCGGATATTACCTGGCTGCAAGCGGATAATCTTCACTGACTTTCGCTCCCTGGTCATTCATTGCTGAAAGAGAGACCACGCTGTTCGCGGGTAACGCGTGCGTTGCCGCTTTGCACCTGACAATTTTTTTAGAGAAAGGCGCAATCATATCGGCGTCGCAGGCTATTTTTTTGTCTGCTGTTTTTAGCGTTACGTCGGTCAGCGAGAAAAACCAGGGCTGGGTGTTATTGATTTCGAGGCCCTCTTTTTTCGCCGTTATTTTTATTCCGCTGAAAATATCCCCCGGCTGACCAATCGCCGTAGGCCGGTAGAAGAGTTTCATGCGGTTGCGTAACATTAAAACGATACTGTTACGGCCTGACTCGCCCTGAATATTGGCGGGCGGAATTTGCAGGGAGTTGAACCAGTAGACCGTTTCGCGATCCTGCGGTAAGGAGGCCTCTGGCGTAAAGCGGATTCTCAGCACCTGACCAGTCAGAGGCTGAATCCGGAATAACGGAGGGGTGATAATAAAAGGCACGTCACTCTTATCGCCCGGTTGCGAATCCATATTGCCATTATCAAACCAGGCCTGAATAACATACGGAATATTATCGTTGTTCTTTAACTGAACATCGACGGAGAGAGCATTGCCGGGATAAATAATACGGCTACCCAGAATCGTGACGCTCGCCTGGACTTTATCCGAAATAAACGTCATCAACAGAATGAAAATGACGAACAGTGAGGGGTAGAGCACAATGCGTGAATACATGTCAGAGATCTCAAGCGTGGCGTGCGTACCCGGGATACCGGATACGCACGAAAACGATTACTGATAAGTCACGGCGTATTGCAGTGATGCGGTCACGGTACCGGCCGTTGGTGTGCCTGATGCATAGTAGCGGGCAGAGTAGGTGGCTGAGCCTGAGGTTTCCCCTGCCTGAAGCGTCATATCGCCGCTGCCGGTGTAACCGCTGGTCAGATCGACGACGGTATCTTTCGGGTCGAGGATCTGAACCTCAACGTTTTTCGCGGTGCCGGTGTTCGACAGGTTGCCGGCAGCGCTGACGTTATTGCCCACGAAGACCGTGGAGATTTTCGTGGTCTTGGTGCTGTCACCGGTACAGCCGCTTACGCCCACGGTGAAGGGGGTTTCGCCCGCTGTCGCACCTGAGGCCGCAAGGTCAGAGGTACTCACGGTTGGCAGCAGAACGACAGGTGAAGCGTTGTTACCGTTCACCGACACCGAACAGGTTTCGGTGGTCACTTCGCCCTGGAAGTTGATGGTGTTATCAGAAGCCGCAGAGACGCTGGCTGAAACCAGCGCGGCACTGATTAACACCGCAAGATTAAGCGTTCTGAAATGGGTGTTCATGTCATACTCCTTTATCATCGTTATACGGAAAGCAATTGGTTGAGGCTGATGCCCATTTTCCGGCGAATAGCCTCTTTGATGTTATAAACACGCTTGATTTCAACTCCCATTTCTCTGGCAATAATCGGCAGTGAGAGTCCATTCACTGCCAGATCAAGGAACTGAACTTCATCCTGTTTAAACGCATTCACTTTTTTTCTGACGTCGCCCTTCAGGCCGAAATAGCAGCCATTAATCTGACGGCTTATCTCTTCACGCGACTGATCGGCATAAATAACGGTCTGGATACGCAGGTCTTCTTTTTGCCAGAACGCGGCAAGGGATTGCATATAGCGATCGCTGACGATAATCAGCATCAATCCGGTGTTTTTTAAATATTCAATCCAGTTACTGTTGGTAAAATACCTGATATTCTCTCTTGAGAAGTCAACAAATATGCATCCCCGGCAAAAGATGCTTTCATATTTTCCCGCCACCATACTAAGCAGGGATGAAGAGAAAAAATGATTTCCTCCGGGCCAGGTGGTAATTTTTTGCAGCGGACATCGGTTATAAATGTCTGATGCGCGATGGGCGAGATCGCAGCCATATTTACAACTGGCGCAGCGAATTTCCTCTCTGGTTATCTTTATCATAATATTCTGGTGCTGTTGCGAGAGTTGTATTTATTTTATCGATAAAAATCTCCGCGTTTCAAGGCGATGAAAATTACCTGCTATTTCCTGCATTCGGATTTTTCTTAACGCACCTCCTCCGTGGCCTGGCGTAATATTGATTGAAAATTCGGGACAAAAACGTCTGCCGCCCACTCAGCATTAGTGAGAGACCTGGATTTTTTTACGTCTGTTAGGAATATTTCGCAAATAACGCTGTTTTGATCAATAAAAATTCCGCACGCAAAGCTAAATATGCGCGAATTTTGATCAGTGTCATTTTTTGTATATTTTTGACGCCGGATTGTCGCTGGGGAATAACCTGTTGTTGTCGCTCTTAATGCAAATCCTCTTATTAATACCCGTTGGTTATTTTTCTAATCCTGTTGAGTCAGAACCTCAGAACTACTATTTATCGCTCAGAAAATCCTTTTATTAAGAAAAGTCCTGGTAACAAAGATGTTAATTGACGCATCTGCTAAAAATATTGATCTAAATCAGTAATTTAGCGCGTGTTATCTGTTCTGTTTTCAGCATTGTCATTAATTCTCTATTTAATTTTACGCAGGAAATGATTATTCAGCTTTTGTATAAAATAATCGCTGCGCATTGACGTTTAGCTGCTCTGGCCGGTTTTAATAAACCAGTAAGGCTGATTACTGAACAGACAGAGCAGGGATGTTATGTTGTTTTGTCTCCCGTAAACGTCTTATCAAAACCGATTGTCTCTGACTGAATCTCTGCAGGTCATCAACAGGCGCGGCCGATGCGGCAGGCTTTATCATGACGATGCGCGTACGTGTACAGGAGCAGGCGTTGTTGGTGCCGCTGAGCGAGAGTAAAAAGCAGGCGTTCAGGAGACGCATTTACAGCATTTCTGTGGCCGTCAGCCCTGATAAGAGCGCTAATTTTCACGTAGCGACGTCTCTGGCGGAGTGCGGAAAGCCGCCGGATGGCGTTAAACGAACAAAGCGCAGAGACGTGCAGACCGGACGCCCAATTCAGAGCAAAGCGGAAAGCGATTGAAAAGCTGAGCGCGCAACATGTCACGAGCGCTCAATTCATTCACTTAGCCGTAAAGATGAAGCCGGGTGTGACATCTTCGGCATCGGGCACTGAAGAGAGCGAGTGAATCAGGCTGCGAAGAGAATGCCGGACGGATGCGCAGCAAACCATAAGCCATTCAGAAAAGCGGATGCGTGGCGGTGAGAAGATGAGGCTAAGTTGCACAGAGATTTACGGCCAGGCAAAAAACAGCCAGGATCGGTGCCGGAAGGTAAACAGCGAGGCCCAACCCTGATAATGGTAAAAATGCGCATAATGTATATTATGTTAAATAAGATATCTGATAACGGCTGTGGCTGCGTTATCTCGTTCCCTGCCGTGCTGCTGCCGACTTCGTTCCTGCCCGTCTGATGAGGCAATTATGATTCCCGGTCAACCCGATACCGGCTGTTCCCTTAGCGGCGATAACTTTCCGCGTATTCATCTTCCGGCACGTCTGCTGATGAACATCATGCGATTCTTTGCTTCCACTGTTTTGAGCTGCCTGCACTGAAGCCTTATCAATCTCTTCGCACTCTCCGAAAAACGCCCACCTTCCCGGATGATTCCTCTTTCACAGCCATCCCCATTATTCCCGGCGTCCCTGAAAGCCAGCGCTGCTGGCGTACGTGCGTGACTTTGCGGCTGATGATGCCGGTAAGATCCTGGGTAAATGCATCCTGGCTACCTCTGCTGGCAACGGATTCTGTTTCACGGCCAGTTCAGTAACGGGCGCAGATGACGCCCTGACAGGCAAAGTATTCAGCGTGCGTCGCCCAGGCATACCGGCCCGATGACGCAAACCGCGTGGATTACAGGCCGTTCGGTGAGTATGGTCCTGAATTTTCTCATCCCTCTGAATCAGCTGGATTTTATCACCCGCCAGGGGCTACAATCCGGGAGCATTCAATAGAATGCCTCCCATACACCTGACGGGTTTCTGTGACGCTGTCACGCTTGCTATCACTGTTTTCCCACCCTGCGATTCTGCTGCCTTCTCCTTTGCATACCTTCTGGCCGCCGCTTTATCCTGATCAGCGATATTGGCACAGAGCTCAACTCAGGTAATGAGAGAGAGTATGTATGATGTAACTAAAAAGGCATGCGCTTCTGGGAAATTTCACATTTAGCGCCGTTAAATGTCCCTTTCGCCTCAGCCCGATTACGCTTCAGCACAACAACACGCACTCCAACAGTCAATAAAGGAAACATTGATGAAAAAGACAACGGCTCTGATTGCCACCTTACTGATGACCTCTGGCGTATCTGCTGTCGCCGCTCAGCCTGCCGCTGCGAAAAATCCACTGAGCGTACACGTGCTCAACCTGCAGACCGGTCAGCCCACCGCGGGCATTGAAGTCGAGCTGGATCAGAAGCAGCAGAATAACTGGGTGAAACTGGCTTCTGGCGTGACGGATAACAATGGCCGCATCAGCGCCCTGTTCCCGCAGGACAAAACGGCCAGCGCCGGCAGCTATCGCGTCGTGTTTAAAACCGGTGATTTTTATAAGAAGAGCAGCCAGAAAACCTTCTTCCCTGAGATCCCGGTGGAGTTCAACATGGAAGCCAGCGGTGAGCACTACCATATCCCCCTGCTGCTGAGCCCGTTTGGTTACTCAACCTATCGCGGCAACTGATTGATTCTGCCCAATCCGGCATTCAGGTGCCGGATTGGGCCTCTCCCGCTATTCGCGCCGGAAAAGAGGCCACCAGCCAGTCGATAAACACCCGCAGGCGTTGCGTGACGTGCCGGTTCTGCGGATAAACCAGATGAAACGGATACCCGGCAGGACGCCAGTCGCGCAGGATCTCCACCATCTCACCCTGCCGCAGAATCGATGACAGCGAATAGCTGAAGGTCTGAATGATCCCCAGCCCGGCCAGCCCCGCAGCCAGATGTCCGTTGCTCTCATTGACGCCAATGCGATGCGCACTGGTTACCTCGATTTTTTCCCCGTCACGTTCAAACCGAAACGGAAAAGGCCTGCCGGTCTGCGGAGAGAGATAGCTCACCAGCCGGTGGCCGTTGCGCAGTTCATCCGGATAGGCCGGTACGCCAAAGGCTTTCAGATAGGCGGGCGTTGCACAGGTGATCAGCGTGGCGTGCCCAATCAGACGGGCGATCAGTGAGGAGTCCATCAGCGGACCGCCGCGGATCACACAGTCAGCATTGTCACTGATCAGGTCGATCGGACGATCCGAAACGCCGAGATCCAGCGTAATGTCAGGATAGCGGGCAAAGAAATCGGGCAGCAGCGGAATCAGAACGTCCCGGGCAGTCGAACCGCCGACATCAATGCGTAACTGCCCGCGTGGCTTACTGCGCAGTGCATTAAAACAGGCATCCACATCCTCAAGGTCGTGCAGAATACGCAGCGCCTTCTCATAATATTCCCGCCCTTCCGCAGTCACGGTCACTCGCCGTGTGGTGCGCTGCAAAAGCCTGACGGAGAGATGCGCCTCCAGCTCCTGCACCAGCTTGCTCACCGTCGCTTTCGGCATGTTCAGCGTATCTGCGGCACGGGTAAAACTGCCGCTCTCTACCACCCGTGAAAAGGCTCTGATCGCCAGCAACTGATCCATTCTCTGCCCCTATTGTCCACCCGTGTGGATAGTCATTTTCATTTTAGCGGATTTATCCGTCAATCCCGCTCTTTTACAGTGGCCCCCTGTCCGGCAGCGACGCTGACCGGGAAGCTTATCCTTATTCACTGACCGACTCCGGAGACGACTTTATGAGCGCATCACTCGCAGGAAAAATTGCCCTGGTCACAGGCGGAACAAGCGGAATTGGCCTGGCCACCGCACGGGAACTGGCGTCACAGGGCGCGCAGGTCTTTATTACGGGTCGCCGTCAGGCGGAACTGGATGCCGTCGTCGCGGACATCGGTGGAACGGTCACCGGTATCCGGGCAGATGCGTCACAGCTGCACGATCTCGACGACGTGTATGCCCGGATTGCGTCACGGTCGGGCCATCTGGATATCCTGTTCGCCAACGCCGGCGGAGGCGACATGCTGCCGCTGGGGGCGATCACAGAGGCGCATTTCGATCGTATCTTCGACACCAACGTACGCGGCGTGCTGTTTACGGTTCAGAAAGCGCTGCCACTGCTGGTTGATGGCGCGTCGGTTATTCTTACCGGCTCTACCGCCTCGGCTCAGGGTACCGCAGCCTTCAGTGTCTACAGCGCCAGTAAAGCCGCCGTGCGCAACTTTGCCCGTTCATGGGCGCTGGATCTGAAAGATCGCGGCATCCGGGTGAATGTGGTAAGTCCCGGCCCTGTCCGTACTCCGGGCCTGGGCGGGCTGGTCAGTGAGGAGCAGCGTCAGGGCCTGTTTGATGCGCTGGCTGCGCAGATACCGCTGGGTCGCCTGGGTGAGCCGCAGGAGGTGGCCAGAACCGTTGCCTTCCTGGCGTCAGATGCCGCCAGCTTTATCAATGCGACAGAACTGTTTGTCGATGGCGGAATGGCGCAGGTGTAACGTTACGCTTCAGACCCTGTGGCTGTCGCAGCAGGGTCTTCTGCTCCCCGACGCCGGGACACAATCACAAAATGTCACGTTGCATTACCCACGGTCTCCCCAATCCCCCGCTATAGTTATTGCCTGTCACATTCGTCATAACACCATGGAGATCACATGAGCCAACTTTTTTCCACTGTCTCACTGGGCGACCTTACGCTGGATAACCGCATTGTGATTGCGCCGATGTGCCAGTACTCAGCCGAAGCCGGTAATGCTACAGCCTGGCACCGCATCCACCTGGGTCAGCTTTCTTTTTCCGGCGCAGGCCTGATGATTATCGAAGCCACGGCGGTCGAAGACATTGGCCGCATCTCTCCCGGCGATCTCGGATTGTGGAATGATGAGAATGAAGCCGCACTGAAAACGGTGCTGGAGGATGTGCGCCGTTACTCCTCGATTCCGGTTGGCATTCAGCTGGGCCATGCCGGACGTAAAGCGTCGTGCGCGGTGCCCTGGGAAGGCGGCAAACAGATTGCACCGGATGCCGGCGGCTGGCAGACCATTGCCCCGTCAGCCGTGAGCTACAGCGCGGATGAAGTCAAACCGGTCGCGATGAGCGCCGATGACCTGGCCCGGGTGAAGCAGGCCTTTGTGGAGAGCGCCCTGCGTGCAGAGCGTCTGGGGCTGGATCTTATCGAAGTCCATGCTGCGCACGGCTATCTGTTGCATCAGTTCCTCTCTCCGCTGTCGAACCAGCGCACCGATGAGTATGGCGGATCGCTGGAGAACCGTATGCGCTTTCCGCTGGAAGTGTTCAGGGCGGTTCGTGACGCGGTTCCGGCCTCACTGCCGGTAGGCGTTCGCATTTCCGCGACGGACTGGGTCGAAGGCGGCTGGGAAATCAACCAGTCCATCGCCTTCTCGCGTGAGCTGGAAGCGCTGAACTGCGCCTATATCCATGTCTCCAGTGGCGGACTGTCGGAAGATCAGAAAATCAGCGTCGGCCCTAATTACCAGGTTCCGTTTGCCCGCGATATCCGTTCGCAGGTTTCCGTTCCGGTGATCGCGGTCGGCCTGATCACTGAGCCACAGCAGGCCGAGGATCTGCTGCAACAGGGCGAAGCCGATCTGGTGGCTCTGGCGCGCGGGATCCTCTACGACCCGCGCTGGCCATGGCATGCGGCCGCCGCGCTGGATGGCAAGGTGCAGGTGCCACCTCAGTATCTGCGCTCCGAACCGCATGACGTAAAAGGCATTCTGACCCAGGATCAGTAAGCCTTTCCCGGCAGACCGCTTATACAGGGGTCTGCCGTTAACTTATAAAATGCCCTTCAGCCGCAGATGCTGCAGCAGCATGATGGTCTTGGCATCCATGATTTCGCCCTGGTCAATCGCCCTGAGCGCCTGGTCGAAACCAAGCTCCAGCACCTCAATATCCTCGCCCTCCTCTTCGATGCCGCCGCCCTCACCGCTACGCGGCTGATCCCCATATTCGGCAATAAAGAAATAGAGCTTCTCGGTAACGGAGCCGGGACTCATAAAGGCTTCAAACACCTTCTCTACCCGGGTTACCCGATATCCGGTCTCCTCTTCGGCTTCTGCCACAATCCGGGCTTCCGGCGACGCGTTATCCAGCAAACCAGCCGCCGCCTCGATCAGGAAGCCATCGTGTCCATTTAGGAAGATGGGGAAACGGAACTGGCGGGTCAGCACCACGCTGCGTTTTTCACGGTTGTAGAGCAGGATCGCCGCGCCGTTACCACGGTCATAGGCTTCACGGCTCTGCTCCTGCCAGCGACCATCGCGGCGCAGCAGTGAGAACGTATATTTTTTCAGGGTATACCAGTTATCTGACAGCAACTGCTCATTGAGGATACGCACACGGGAAGAGGCTTGCGGCATGACAGGCTCCGGGAGTGATAGACAGCCTTCACGCTATCACGCACAATCGTGCACATTCAAGAAAAATCATGCAGAGGACAACGATGCTTTCCAGCCAGCGGAAACAGGCAATACTGGCGCTGCTCGCCCGTGAAAAACAGGTGCAGTCGCGCGATCTCAGCCAGCGGTTCGGCCTTTCTGAGGACTCTATCCGCCGTGACCTGCGTGAGCTGGCGGCGGAGGGATTGCTGCAGCGGGTGCATGGCGGTGCCCTGCCGATTTCTGCCGCGCTGGGCACCTTTGAAACACGCAAAAACGTGCAGACCGCGTCGAAGCAGGCGATCGCGCAAAAGGCGGTTTCGCTGATCCAGCCGGGGCAGATCGTACTCATTGATGGCGGCACCACCAGCGCGGAACTGGTGCGACGCTTACCGCCGACGCTGAGCTTTACCGCCGTGACGCACAGCCCGAGCGTGGCACTGGCGCTGGTCGATCATCCGCAGGTGGAGATTATCCTGATTGGCGGGCAGCTTTATAAACACTCTGTGGTGACGGTGGGCGCCGCGATGCTGGAGTCGATAAGTCGCATCAACGCCGATCTCTTCTTTATGGGTGTCACCGGTGTGCACCCGGCTGCCGGGCTGACCACCGGTAATTTCGAAGAGGCCACGGTGAAGCGGGCACTGGCCGGACGCGCAGCGGAAACCGTGGTGCTGGCGTCAGCAGAGAAGCTGAACGCCGCCTCTCCTTTTGCCATTGGCGAGTTGTCGCTTGCTTCAACCCTGGTCGTGGAAACGCCGCCGGATGAGCCGTTACAGCAGGCGCTGACCCGGCAGGGTGTCACGGTTATCTGAGATCGTAGCAGGCCTGCAGCGCCAGATCGGGGCCGGTGAGCGGACGCTGTGTGGCGGGAAACCGCTGCGCCACCGGCGTCATTGAGCTTTGCGCCAGAGCCACCGCCACCGCGCCCTGCTGATAGGCCCGCTCTGTCGCCGCCGCAATCAGGTCAAAATAGCGGGTCGTGTTACCCGCCTTAAAGGCATCCCATGCCCCCGCCACCAGCTCCGTGTTCACCTGCGTGCCGGGCTGACAGAACAGCGCCCGGGTGGCCGCCACGGTCGATTCTGCCGCGCAGAGCGTCACCGCAGGCCCCGCCTGGCGATGCAGCGCCTCCGCCAGCATTCTGTCGGTGCGCATGACCCTGTCCTGCACGGGGAAATCGTCGGCTACCGGGGCCAGCGTCGAACAGGTGATCAGAATGGCATCAAACTGCGGCAGCACGCCCTCGATCAGCCGGGCCATCCTGAGACGTAAGTCACTGTCCATCCCGCCGCGCTCTTCGGCCTCAGCCAGCAGTGCAGGCATGACCAGATGATTCAGCGGCGGGGTGTGACGCGCCAGCGAGGCGGCAGCAGCATCAAAAATCGCAATGTTACTGGCCGCGGTGTGGAAGCAAAGTATGTTCAGGGGACACTCCGTTTCATTAAAAGATCAGCTTTCGACATGCCAGGCTGCATGCTGAATCACCACACGATAACCATCATCGTCACTGAATGTCACGCCCTGCCGATCCCAGTAAGGATTAAAAAAGGCACCCGCCGGAATCCTGCCTCATCCATCGCGGCGCAACGGGCCAGCCAGTCAGGCCGATGCGGCAGGTAAAGCACCAGCAGATCCTCTTGCGACGGTGACGGCGTCAGGGGATGCGTAAGTGACTGCGTAAATTCCAGATGCCAGGCCAGACCCGGCGCGCCCAGCATCACGCCACTGAATCCCTCATGGTCGGTAAAGGCACCGATTTTCTGCAATCCTAACCCGTGACAATAGCGCTGAGACATTTCTGTCAGGCTGGTTACCGGCCGTGCGATTCGCATGTGCTGAATGTGCATGGTTCTCTCTCCTCTCTGTTTACTGAGTTCTATCACACTCATCCGCCCGTCCCGTGGCCCCGGATGCGCTGCACAATCGCGCGAAGCAGATTAATCAGGGCGCGATTTTGCAAGCGAATGTGAATATCACGCCATCCGGGCAAGGGACCGTCATCGCCTGACAGACGCTGTGTCACCCCGCCCGCAACGCAGCAATCGCTGATGAGGGGAACGGTCTGCCGCTCATCGTGCTAAAGGCATTCCCCTCTCCGTCATCTACACTTTTCCGGTATTCATACGGCGATGCCCTGTGCATTGCCAGGCCATAAAAGGATGACAATATGACTGAACACGCGCCTCAGAATCACGCCTGGTTACTGGCTTCACGCCCACACGGCGAGCCGACCAAAGAGAATTTCCGCCATGTGGCGCAGCCCGTGCCGGAACTGAAAGAGGGTGAAATTCTGCTGAAGACGATCTACCTGTCGCTCGATCCCTACATGCGTGGCCGGATGGATGAGGGGAAATCCTACGCCCCGCCAGCAGAGCTGGATCAGCCGATGGTGGGCGGCACCGTCTGTCAGGTGGCCGAATCAAAAAACAGCGAGTTTCAGAAAGGCGACTGGGTCCTGTCGCAGAATGGCTGGCAGGAGTATGCCGTTTCCGATGGCAAAGAGATCGCGAAGCTGGGCAATGACCTGCCCAACCCTTCCTGGGCGCTGGGCATTCTCGGTATGCCAGGCTTTACCGCCTATATGGGCCTGATGGATATCGGCCAGCCGAAAGCCGGTGAAACCCTGGTGGTCGCCGCCGCAACCGGTCCGGTCGGCGCGACGGTAGGCCAGCTGGGGAAACAGAAAGGCTGTCGCGTGGTCGGTGTGGCGGGCGGTGAAGAAAAATGCCGTTATGTCATCGAAACCCTGGGCTTTGATGCCTGCCTCGATCACCACAGTGCTGACTTTGAAGAGCAGCTGAAGAACGCCTGCCCGGATGGCATCGATATCTATTTCGAAAACGTGGGCGGTAAAGTCTTTGATGCCGTGTTCCCGCTGCTGAACACCGCCGCGCGTGTGCCGGTCTGTGGTCTGGTGTCGGCGTACAGCCAGCGCGAGCTGCCGGAAGGCCCGGACAGAACCTCCCTGATCATGGCGGGTATCCTGAAACGTCGTATCCGTATGCAGGGCTTTATCATCTTTCAGGATTACGGCGACCGCTACCCTGAGTTCCTGAAGGCGATGACGCCGCTGGTGGAGAGCAAAAAGATTCACTATCGCGAGCACATGATTGAGGGATTGGAGAACGCGCCACAGGCGTTTATCGATATGCTGAACGGCAAAAACTTCGGCAAGACCGTAGTGAAGGTCGGCGGCTGATGGAATTTGTGTGCCACGTCAGTGACGTGGCACACGTCTCGATCAGTGTGGCTGCCGGGAAACGTGTTCGGCAGCCGCTCGGTTAGCCTCTTCTGCCGCTTCTCTCAGCGTTGCCCCGATGCTCAGACGCTGACACAACACGCCGACAAAACAGTCCCCGGCACCATGGGTGCTGACCAGCGTCACCTTCTGCGCCACCAGCGTGTGCGTCTCTCCCGCTTCGCTGAAAGCGACGCCGTGTTCCCCTGCGGTCACGACCACCCTGGCAAAGCGTCCCGCCAGCGACTCCGCGGCCGCGCGGGCTGACGTCAGATCCTGTACGCTTATCCCGCACATATCGCGCGCTTCAATGGCATTGACCACCAGCAGGTCGATACACGCTTCAAACGCCGCCGACAGGGGGCGTGCGGGCGCGGCATTGACGCAGACCCTAATCCCTCGCTGTTGCGCCGCCCGGGCCGCACAGAGATTGACCGTTTCCGGCACCTCGTTTTGCAGCACAAGCAGAGAGACATCCTGCCAGAAGCCTGGCTGTTCGAAAGTCTCCAGCGGAATGTGCTGATTGGCATTGGACACCACGACGGCACCGTAATCCCCTTCGGCATCGGTAATCGCGACACTCATGCCGGAAGGTATCGCCTCGATCACACTCACCGCCGTGCAATCGACGCCAGCCTGCTGCAGAAAGTCCCGCAGAAACTGGCCCTGCTGATCGCGTCCCACCGAACCGGCGAACCGCACCGCAGCCCCCGCCCGGGCCGCCGCCACCGCCTGATTTCCGCCCTTGCCGCCAGACTTATAGTGACAGGCACTGCCCATCACCGTTTCGCCTTTCTCCGGACGATGAGGCGCGTCCAGCATAATGTCGTAATGAAGACTGCCGGTGACTGCAATTTTGCTCATAGCTAGAATTCCCGCAGATCCTGAACCGCATGCTGGGTTTTCATCAGGTTCTTCTCCGCCCGCTTCAGATCTTTCTTGGCGATAGCGACAAACAGCGCGTCCAGAATATTGAGCTGGGCGATGCGTGACGCGGCGTTTTCACCCAACAGATGCGATCCCTGAGAGGTTGAATTGAGGACCACATGCGCACTCTGCGCGATCGGCGATTCGGCGTAGTTGGTAATGGCGATCACTTTCGCACCATTTCTTCCCGCCAGTTTGACCGGATCGTTCACTGCGCGTGTTGCACCCGAGTGGCTGATGGCGATAACCACATCGTCATCAGATAACACGGCGGCTGACATCAGCATGATATGGGCGTCATCATAGGCGGTCGACTTGATGCCTATCTTCAGCATCTTGTGTGACAGATCCCGCGCGACGGCGGCAGAACCGCCGACGGCATAGAGATCGATATGACGCGCTTTAAAGATAATGTCCGCCGCCCGATTGAACTCAGAAACATCCAGAATTGATAAGGTCTCTTCAATCGCCTGGATTGAGGTTCTGAACACTTTGGCCAGCAACTGCTCCGACGAATCATCCGGCTCAATTTCCGCATGCAGCCCCGCTACTTCAGACTGGTTGTAATAGATCAGACCACTTCTGAAATGTCTGAAGCCGGTGAAGTTAAGCTTTTTGGTGATCTTAACGATCATCGCTTCAGAGACATTATTCTCCTGCGCAATCTCTTTTAAGGATGACTGCTCGGTAATGTCGGTTCGGGCAATGATGGCCTCAGCCACCCGACGTTCTAACGGCGTCAGCTGGGGCAAACGCATACGAATCTGAGCACCAATGGCTCGCGGATCTTGCTTCATTACCTGCCTCGGGTCGCCCGGTCAATCAACATCGCTATGATAATAATAAGGCCGGTAGCGAGCAATTGGTAAAAGGCCTGAATATTCAGCAAGGTCAAGCCATTACGCAGCACGCCGAGGATCACTACGCCAATCAGCGTCCCGAAAATGCTCCCTTTCCCCCCCATCAGTGAAGCCCCACCAATGGCCGCCGCCGCGATAGCGTCCAGCTCCCACAGGTTGCCGATGGTTGGCTCGGCAGCACCCAGGCGGCCAATCAGAATCAGCGCGGCCAGTGAGGCCAGCAGGCCGGAGAAGATGTAAACCGTCACCTTGGTGCGCTTCACGGGCACACCGGCGACTCGTGCCGCCTCTTCGTTGCCGCCAATCGCCAGAATATATTCCCCCAGCGGGGTTTTATTCATGACCGTCCACAGCAGCAGCGCGATGATCGCCACAATCACGATGGGGGTCGGGATACCTAAAATCGTGCTGTTGATCAGGCTGCGAAACGCCAGCGGAATACCGAATACCGGATTTCCGCCGGTCGAGATCAGCGCAATGGCCCGGAACAGCGACAGGCCACCCAGTGTCACAATAAACGGCTGCAGCCCGGCATAAGCGATGAGTGACCCGCTGAACAGACCACACATCGCGCCGACGCCCAGCGTGGCGAGGATCGCCAGCGGCACCGGTACACCTGACGCCATCAGGGTCGCCCCCAGCACCGCCGAGAGAGCCGCGGTGGGGCCGACCGAAAGGTCAATCCCGCCGGAGATGATCACCAGCGTCATGCCCAGTGCAATCAGGGCGTTGATCGAAGACTGCTGCAGAATATTCAGCAGATTTGGCAGTGTGAAAAACACCGGCGACAGAAACGAAAATGTCACCACGATAATCAGTAAGCCGATTAAGGTACCGGCATCCCTTACGTTAAATTTAAGCCGCAGCGCGGGACGGGTACCCGGCCCGGTAGAGGTCTGAGTGGTCATAGTTATCACCTTAGTGAATGTCAGGTAAGCGGTCAGGCAGGCTGGTCGCTCTCTTTAATGGCATAACGGGCAATGTTCTCTTCGGTGATGGCGCTGCCGGTAAGCTCTCGGGTGATCCGCCCTTCCCGCATCACCAGCACCCGGTCTGAGATGCGCATAATCTCGGTCATCTCTGATGAGACCACCACAATGGCTTTGCCCGACTGCGCCAGCTTTTCAATCAGATGATAGATCTCAGACTTGGCGCCAATGTCGATGCCACGCGTCGGCTCATCAAACAGAAACACATTGGCGTCCGCCGCCACCCAGCGACCGATGATCACTTTTTGCTGATTACCGCCGCTCAGCGTGCCGATGGTTTTTTCGATATCGAGCGGGCGCAGCTTCAGATCGCCCATTACGCGCAGCGCTTCCCGATCAAGCCGGGACTGATTCATCAGCCCCGCCGACGTGAAACGGTGCATCGACGGCAGCGCCATATTCATCTTCACGGCCCGCTCTTTGATGATGCCCTCTTTTTTGCGATCTTCCGGCACCAGACCAATGCCCGCCTTAATGGCGGCGCGCACGTTGTGGTTCTGCACCGGGTTGCCGTTGACGCTCACTGAGCCACGCGTACGCCGATCAATACCGGCAATCAGCTTCAGCAGTTCAGTGCGACCCGCGCCGACCAGCCCGGCGATCCCCAGCACCTCGCCAGCCCGCACGCTGAAGTTCGCCCCAACCACCTCCTTGCCGCGCGTCAGATCCTCGACCCGCAGCACTTCACGATCGCTGACAAACGTCTGATGATGGAGTTTGTCGATCTTCCGTCCGACCATCTTCGCGACGATGCTCTCTTCATTCTCCTCACGGATATTGACCACGCCCACCTGCTTACCGTCACGCATAATGGTCGCGCGGTCGCAGACCCGGAAAATCTCATTCATCTTGTGCGACACGTAGATCAGCGAAACGCCCGTCGACTTCAGATCGCCAATCAGCTCGGCCAGACGGTCAAACTCCCGTGGCGTCAGGCTGGAGGTTGGCTCATCCATCGCGATGATTTTTGCGTCGTCCAGCAGCGCACGGGCAATCTCAACAATCTGCTGCTGCGACACTTTGAGATTCCGTATCGGTGTATCGGGATCGATAGTGGGATCCAGCGTCTTCAGGATCAGCGCAGCCCGCGCCAGCTGCGCTTTTTTATTCACCCATAAGCCTCCGGCGCAGGTTATCGGGCGACCCAGAAACATGTTCTGCGCGACGGAGAGCTCCGGAACGTGCTGCAACTCCTGATGAATCATCGCAATCCCGGCCTGCCGGGCGCTGAGGGGGCTGCGGATCTGAACCCGGTTGCCGTTGACACTGATCTCTCCGCTGTCCGCACCGCGTACGCCGGAGAGGATGTTCAGCAGCGTCGACTTGCCCGCGCCATTTTCTCCGATCAGCGCATGCACCTCGCCGGGCCGCACCGTAAAATCGACATCCTGCAGCGCGGCGGCGTTACCGTAACTTTTACTGATGCCGCGCATCATTAAGCGAAACTGTTCCATACCCGCTCCCGCTGACTTATTGCTGAACCAGCAACTGACGCAACCGCGTGTTATCTTTGGTTGAGAACGCGTCGACATTCTCTTTGGTGATCAGCGCCTGAGGCGTTGAAACCACACGCGACAGCTTCTGACCGTTGATCAGACGGATCATGACGTCCATTGCCACTTCACCGGTAAGAACCGGAAAGCTGTCTACCGTGCCGGTCAGTTCACCGCGTTTAATTGAGGCGTAAGCATCAGAAATGCCGTCGGTGCCAAAAATCGCCACCTGTGACGCTTTGTTCTGCGCACGCACCGCTTCCACCACGCCCAGCGCCATCGTGTCGTTATTGGCGTAGATGCCGATCAGATCAGGGTGCTGCTGCAGAATGGTCGACGCGGCATTAAAGGCCTGCTCGCGACTCCAGTTCGCCGGCACGCTGGCGACAATGGTGAACTTCCCGGCGCTGTCCAGCGTCTCTTTGAATCCACGGGTTCGCTGACCGGCGGCATACACCCCCGGCTGCCCTTCAATGACCGCCACTTTGCCGCCCTGCGGATGGTGCTGAATAAACCATTTCGCCACCCGCACGCCGTTATCTTTCTGGACGTTGCCGACGTAGTAGCGCGCATCCGGCATCACAGCGTCATTGACGTTGACCACCGGAATATTTTTACTGCTGGCGCTCTCCAGCGCAGGCTGCAGGTTAATGTCGGTCTGCGGCGAGACCAGCAGGCCGTTGAAGCCCTGCGAGATCAGGGTTTCCGCAATCGACAGCTGACCAAGCTGATCGTCTTCATTAGCCGCCGCCTGATAAGCCACCGTGATGCCATATTTCTTTGCTGCGTTCTGGTAGCCCTGGCCGAGTGAGCGCCAGTACTCATTGGTCAGGGTTTTTGACACCCCGCCAATCTTCAGCGCCTTGTCGACTTTTGGCAGGGCACCATATTTGCTGTCGAGCTGCGTCCAGTCGGTACGATCCGGTTCCGTATCTGACTGCAACGGGGCCAGGTCTGCCGCATAGACGGTGCTGCAGAGCAGTGAGGAGGCGATAAGAGCAAGCAGGCGTTTTTTCATTTTTTTATTCTCAGGGTATGGGTAACGTTTTTTGTTCTACAGACTCAGGTTACGCAGAAGCGGGCCGTTATCGCGCCAGCATGATGTCATTGACGATCTGCTGGGAGGCAACGGCATCCTGACGCTCGATGGCCGCCAGTAATGCCGCGTTGCCATGCAGCTGGTCACACAACCTCAGCAAGCGGGTGACGGTCGCGATATTGCTTTCCGCTTCCCGAATCGGGTCAAGGCCGCTGGCATCCGGGAACGTATCGAAGTAGTAGGCACCGCGGTAGCCGTCGCGCTGCATCTGCCAGAGAAACTCCAGCGTGGCGCGTGGATTGACCGAGCCGACCATCAGCCCGTCGTCGCGTTTGCCCCAGCCATCATTCAGGTCCAGCCCCAGCAACCGCGAGCGGCGTGCCACCATCGCGGCGGCGAAGGCCGGGATCTCATTGGCAAACAGCACGTGAGCAAAATCCAGAGTGATCCCCAGATTGGCGCAGCCCGCCTCTTCCACCGCCAGCAGACAGGTGGTGGCGTTGGGAAAGATGCTGTAGGCGCGCGGCTCGTTGGGCTTATATTCAATGCTGACATCCACATCCGGGGCGTACTCCGCCACCTCACGCACCGCGCTGACGGCATCCTCCCAGATCTTCTTATAGTCCGCCTGAAAGCAGTAATCGAAACCGTCCTGCCCCATCCACAGCGTCATCAGCCGGGAACCAAACTCCCGACCGGCGTCGATACCGCGTTTGGTCAGCTCGATCGCTTCGCGACGCACTCTGGCGTCAGGATGAGTGAACGCGCCAATTTTGAACTGGGGCGCATCCCAGCGCATCTGCATCCCGTTGACCGCCAGACCCGCATCGCTGATCGCCTGGCGCAGCGTGGGAATGTCGCTGGTGAGATGCTGCGGATAGTTAAGGTCGAGATGCGTCAGACCTTTAACCTTACCTGCACGGGCCACCATCTGCAGTACCGAGGGCTTGCCCTGCTGGCCGGGCCAGTAGAGGTGCGCCCCCGAGGCGAAAGAGTTAAGACGGGTAGCAAATTTCAGTTCCGACATGAGCGTCAATCCTTCAGAGTGCGTATTGTGAAGTACTTTTCATATTCACGATTAGTTGTGAAGTTATGGTTTACTCTACGCTTCGCGGCTCAATGCGCAAGTCGGACAGGCCAGGCAAATCGCTAAACCGCGAGCGCTGTCACGAAATAGTTTCGATACGGTATCATCGGTCAGGCAGGTTTTGCTGGAAGAATAGAAAGGTAATACAACGGGTTGTGGTGCAGAGAGAGAGGAAGAATCGGGCGGACAGAAAAGTAAAAAAACTGAGCGCCCGTATGGCGCTCAGTCTCTGAGGTTACTTCAGGCGGAAAGCGACCACGCTGTCGCCCGCCGTGGTGCCGAGCGAGCCATGCCCCCCCGCCGCAATCACCACATACTGCCGGCCATCTTTACCCATAAAGGTCGATGGCGTGGCCTGCGCACCGGCACTCAGCTCCGTCTGCCACAGCAGTTCGCCGGTGGTGCTGTCGTAAGCGCGGAAGAAGTTATCCGCCGTCGCACCGTGGAACACCAGATCACCCGCCGTCAGCAGCGGCCCACCGTGTGCCACCATGCCCATCGGGAATCCCAGCGGGAAGCGGCCGGGCAGGAAACGGGTCTTCAGGTTTTTGGTGGTGCCGACGCGGCGCAGCCACGCGGATTTACCGGTAGTGAGATCCACCCCCACCATCCGCCCCCACGGCGGCGCAATGCAGGGAATGCCCAGTCCGGAAGCCATCTGCTGAATATGGATCGCGTAGTCACCGTGGAAGTTCTCATTCCAGTATGGCGTGCCATCTTTGGTGAAGGTCCGCTGCGTTTCCGTTTCCGGCGTGCGTTTAATCAGGTTGTATTTGTAGGCCAGACGCACCGGGGCCGCTATCAGCATCTGACGCTGCGGATCGACAGCGACAGAGCCCCAGTTAAAGACACCAATGTTGCCGGGGAAGATCAGCGATCCTTTCTCCGTTGGCGGCGTCCACGGATTGCCATCGTAGCGCAGCTCGCGGAACGTGATGCGGCAGGCCATCTGGTCAAACGGCGTAATGCCCCACATGGCACTCTCCGTCAGCGGCTGCGGAATGAAGTTCAGGCTGGAAACCGGCTGGGTTGCCGCATACTGCTCGCCCGGGATACCGTCCGTGGAGACCTTCACCTGCTCAACCGGATAAACCGGCTCGCCGGTCAGACGGTTCAGCACAAACAGGTTGCCGGTTTTGGTCGGCAGGATCACCGCCGGTTGTGGCTTGCCCTGATAGCTGATGTCCACCAGCGAGGGCTGCGACGGATTATCGCGGTCCCAGAGGTCGTGATTTGAGCTCTGATAACGCCATCTGAAAGCACCGGTTTTCAGATCCAGCGCCACCAGCGCATCACGGAATTTCTCGGTATTGCTGGCCGGATCGCGAGCCGTGCCGACTTCATCCGGTGAAGCATTACCAAAGGGTACGTAGACCAGGCCGTTCTTCAGGTCGGCGCTCAGGGTTGCCCAGGCGACAGGGGTATCCTGCGGATAGATGACCGCGTCAGCAACAGGCGCGCTCTTTTCCGGGTTAGCCGGATCGAAGTTCCACACCAGACGCCCGGTGACCGCATCATAGGCACGGATGACACCTGACGGATTGCCAGTGTTAAACCCGTTATCCATGACCGAACCGCCCACGATCACCAGATTACCGGCCACCAGCGGTGCGGCCGTCTGCATCAGTGCGTGCGGGCGCAGCTCGCCCATATTAGCGCGCAGATCCACCTCACCATTGTTGCCGAAGTCAGCGCAGGGTTTGCCGGTGTCGGCATCCAGCGCCCGCAGGCGGGCATCGGTGGTGGCGTTAAAAATTCGCTTGCGGCAGAGGGCCGGTGCCCTCTCCGTCGCCTGCTGCGCCAGCTGACCGGCATCGAAGTAGCTCACACCGCGACAGGTCTGATGCTGCTGCAGCCAGGAGCGGTTTTTATCCGGGACGGCTTTCCATTTCACCGACCCGGTTTCCGGGTCAAGCGCATGCACTTCGTTGTGCGGCGTACAGAAGTAGAGCATGCCATTAGCTTTCAGCGGCGTCGCTTCAAAGGTGTACTCGGTGGCATCGCCCTCCTGACGCAGATCGCCGGTGTGATAGGTCCACGCCACTTCCAGATTTTTCACGTTATCTTTGGTGATCTGTTTCAGCGCCGAAAAACGCTGACCCTCCGCTGTCCCGCCATAGGCGCGCCACTCCTCATCCGCGCCGCCGGTGACGGAACTGTTACGGGCTGTCGTGATGGTCCCCTGCTGCGGCAGCGGATCGTAGAAGCAGAGGCCGGCGACCAGCAGCAGCATCACAATAACCGAGCCGCCCAGGAAAGGATGAAAGCGGCGCTGTCCCTGAAACAGAGGACGTACCACCCAGGGCAGCGCCAGCCAGACGCCGAGCATCCCGAACAGATCCCCGCGCGGGATCCACTGCCACTTATCGAAGCCCACTTCCCGGATCATCCAGAACAGTGTGATCCACATCAGCAGCGCATAGAGTGTCAGCGCGCTGCGTTTTTTCATCCACAGCAGAACTGCGCTAAGCAGCACGCCCACACCCATCAGCGCATAAAATGCGCTGCCTCCTGCCAGCAGGAGTTGTCCTCCCATGTAAATCAGGGCAATAGCAAATATCACCATGATTATACTGGTTATTTTATTGATCATGATCCTTCCTCGGGTCATTAGCGGCGTCAGAAACGTTAAACGTGAAACATAATTTCAACGAGATTTTAACTTACACATGAAATATGTAAAAACGTGTACAGACGTAAATCATTAATGAATTTTATTTAACCGCACCCGATCCAGACCGGTATTGCCGCTTTTTCTGCTTCCGGAAGGGACAATAACGCGATATTCATCACAATAAATTAAGCTCAGGCCGCAGGTTATCGCACCTTTTGTTCAAAAGTGGAGAAATATCAGACAAGCCGGGCTTCAGTAACGTTCACTTATGCGTCATCGCTGAATTAAAAGGAGTGTCAAATAATCATAATGCTTTTTAATCCCTGTTCAGGGTTTAATCTTATTGCTGAAACTGGCAACGCGACTGTTCCGCATCTTTTATTTTCCAGCGAGCCCCGACTGGCGCAGCGCGAAATTATTTTTCGCCCGTTTATTCGGGACAGACATTTATCACCGCCCTGTTTAACCGGCCGAAAAGCAATAATTAATACATTAATGCAGGAAGGCATTCCGGCGCTGAAAACGATTTCAGAGTTTCCGCAGCCTGCCGCTTAATTTATCTGTGATATATATCAGCATTATCTTTCCAGTTTATCCGGCCAGCAGGCAGGATTTTTTTCATGCAGCAATAACTCAGGCAGGTAATTATGTCCGCATTGAATGCGATTTATCGCAAGCTTCGTTTTCCGTTTAAATTTATACACGCCGCGATTCGTTACCCTGCCGCCCAGGCGCGGGTAAAACGTTATTCTGTTATGTCGATAGAAGAGACGATTGACCTGTTATTGCGTAATCCTCAATTATCGCTGGCCCGTTATGGTGACGGTGAACTGGAGATGACCTGGTATAAAAACATCGGCTTTCAGCCCTTTGATCCGAACCTCTCTGCACGGCTCAAGGCCCTGCTGCAGCAGGATCCGCAGGCCAACCCGAACTGTCTGATCTGTCTGCCCGATGCCTTTCGCACCACCCGTAATATGCGCAGTGGATCGGCCCTGTTCTGGTTCTTCCATAAATCCTTTTATTTCAGGCATTATGACGCGCTGCTGAATAGGCAGTACCGCTATGGAAATACTTCCGTGACCCGCCCTTATCATGACTATAAAGGCAAACAGTTATCCCGGACGATATTTGATAAATTTAAACAGCTCTATAAGGGCCGCCGGGTATTAATTGTCGAAGGCAGCGGAACGCGTCTGGGATTAGGCAACGATTTACTGGATGGTGCCCTGGAGGTGAAACGTATTACCACGCTGAACCGTAATGCCTTTTCTGTTTACGATCGTCTTTTTGACACGGTATTAGCGCAGGCGGTCAGCTTTGATCTGGTCTTAATTTCATTAGGCCCGACCGCTACCGTGCTGGCCTATGATTTAAGTCAGCACGGCATTCGCTGTATTGATAGCGGACACGTTGATATTGAATATGAGTGGATGCTGGCCAGCGCCACACATAAAATGAAAGTCGAAGGCAAAAACGTGAATGAGGCGGGCGTACTGCTGGGTGAACAGACCACGGTGGAAGATGCAACCTATCAGCAGCAGATCCTGCAGCACGTTGGCGAAATGCCACCGGCAAAGCCGGGTTCTGATGCCGCGGTGGTCGCGGTCGTGGTTCCCCTGCCGCACGTCAGCACGACTCACCATAACGCGGCCTGAGGCTCCCCATCGGCAGGCAGTGGCTGCACTGCATTGATGCGCAGGCGAATAATTAGCGCGATCACTGCCTGATGTGGCGGGCGGGCTCCCCGGCCCGCCGGGCTTTGCCGGACGATGCGCTTTTCCGGCATCAATTTTGCTTCAGCTCTCCTGAAACTATCAATCAGGAGAAGTGAGATGACACCCAGCCGTTACCGTTACACCATATTTTCACTGCTGTTCCTGATCGCGCTGATTAACTATATCGATCGAGGCGCCCTCTCATTTGCAGCCAACGCCATTGCGGCAGAATACCATTTCAGTAAGGTGCAGCTCGGCGCCGTGCTGGGCTACTTTGGCTTTGGCTATCTGTTTGGTTCGCTGTGCGGCGGGTTTCTGGCTGACCGCATCGGCACTAAAAAAGTCTGGCTGCTGGCGGGCGTACTCTGGTCGTTACTGGAGATCGCCACCGCCTGGGCGGGTGAGCTGGGTATGGCACTGTTTGGCGGCTCAGCCATTATGGGCTTTGCCGCCCTGCGCATTCTGTTCGGCTTTTCCGAAGGCCCGGCCTACGCGCTGATGAACAAGGCGATTGCCCACTGGGCACCCGACAACGAGCGTGGCTTTGCGCTGGGCATCGGCCTGCTCTCGACCCAGGTCGGCGCGCTGCTGACCGCCCCAATCGCCGTGGGCCTGCTGCTGCTGACCCATGACTGGCGCATGATGTTTATTCTGCTGGGGGTCTTTTCCCTGCTGGCGATGGCGCTGTTTGCCCGGACCTTCAGCGACAGCCCGGAAAAGAGCGCCGCCACCAATCCTGCCGAGCGCGCGCTGATCCACGCCGGGCAGCGCCGCAGCGCGGCCGACAGTGTGCCTCTGCCCTGGTGGCGCTTTTTCACCAGCCGGACGCTGGTCTGCAACGCGCTGGGCTATTTCTCCTTCCTCTACATCACCTTCACGCTGGTGACCTGGATGCCGAAATATCTGCAGGATAATTTCCACTACGATCTGCACTCGCTGTGGTACGTGGCGATGATCCCATGGAGCGGTGCCTGCCTGACGGTCCTGCTGGGCGGCCGCATCGCCGACGCGCTGCTGGCGCGCTTCCATAACCTGCGGCTGGCGCGCAACCTGTTCGCCGCCGTGACGCTCTGCGGCACCGCCTGCTGCTTTATGGCGATCCCCTATATGCAGTCGGCCGCAGGCATTATTGCGCTGATGACTCTGGGCAACGCACTCAATGCGCTGGTGAATAATGTCTACTGGTCGGTGGTGATCGATGTCAGCCCGAAAGCCTCGGTAGGCACCTTCAGCGGCATGACGCTGGCGATTGCCAATCTGGCGGCGATTATCTCACCGATGCTGTGCGGCTGGCTGGCGGAGTATTACGGCTATAACGCGATGTTCACCGTGACGGCGCTTATCGCCTTTGGCAGCATGCTGGCCATGACGCTGCTGCAGCCGGAAAAACCGCTGGTGGCTGACGCCGGGAGCGGCACCGCCGACGTTTCTGCTGCCTGACAGGTCAGCCGCTGGGGCGCACCCGCACCATCTCAGCATGACAGTCAAAAAAGCCGCCCCTCAGGGCGGCTTTTTTATCCCGCAGAGGGCGTGCCGCGGCGATCCCAGCGGCTGGCGACGAGCCATAGCAGTGCAGTGACACACCAGCCGATGATCCAGGAGACATCATTGCCGGCAAAAATCCAGGTCAGTGAGCCATGATGCAAAGGGTTGTCAATAAACGGCAGCTGCACCGCCACGCCCAGAAAGTAGACCACGATGCCGGTGAGGTTCCAGCGACCATAGCGTCCCTCGGGCCGGGAAAGTGCCGGGATATCGACGCGGCCTTTGGTAACGAGGTAGAAATCCGTCAGGCTGATGGCGCTCCAGGGCACAAAGAACGCCAGCAGAAAGAGCAGGAAGTGGGTAAAGGATTTCAGGAAGGCCGGTTCACTGAGCAGAGCGATGACGCAGGCCAGCGTGACCATCAGCACCACAAACAGGAAGCGCCCGCCCTGGCTCAGCGTCGTTTGCTGCCGAAAGCCAGAGACAATGGTGGTCAGGGACATGAAACTGCCGTAGGCATTCAGCGTGGTAAAGGTAATCTTGCCAAAGCAGATCGCGAAATAGATCACCATCGCCATCGTGGCCGTGCTGCCCAGACTCACAATGTAGCCGACCTCATTGCCTGAAAACGCGCTGCCGGCAATCGCCGCCACGATCACGCCCAGCGTCATCGACGCCTGGGTGCCCAGCACGGTGCCAAAAAAGACGGCACTGAAGAGTCTCTTCGCGGAAACCTGCGCGGGCAGATAGCGGGAATAATCGGAGACGTAGGGACAGAACGCGATTTGCCAGGAGGAAGAGAGCGAAACCGCCAGCAGAAAATTTGCCGGGGTAAAGTGCCGGTTCTGCCACACCGCCGATAAATCATGGGTTGTGAACAGGGTAATGAAGAGATAGGCAAAGGCTGCCACGCCAATCACGCTCGCCAGTTTTCCCAGCTGATGGATGACGCGATAACCCAGTACCGCAATGACCACAATCAGGACGCTGAACACCACCATGCCGGTGGCGTTGCTGACGTGAATCAGTCTGGCCAGCGCCTGTCCCGCTAATACCGTCCCGCTGGCTGAAAAGCCCACATACATAATACAGACCAGCACCAGCGGGATCACGGCACCAAAGACGCCAAACTGCATACGGCTCGTAATCATCTGCGGTAAGCCCAGGCGCGGTCCCTGAATCGCATGCAGGGCCATGATCCCCGCCCCTAAGATCTGACCCACCAGTAAACCGGCCAGCGACCACACCACATCGCCACCCAGTACGACAGCCAGCGCACCCGTCACGATCGCCGTAATCTGCAGATTGCCGCCAAACCAGAGTGTGAACTGACTGAAGGGATGACCGTGACGCTCCTGCAAGGGAATGTAATCAATCGAGCGGGTTTCCGACAGGCGCGGTTTCTCTGCGCCTGGATAGTCTGATACAGAGGGTTTGACCGACATAGAGTCCTCGCTGGAACAGTGAGAGATGCGTTGAGTAAAAAGGGATCAGTCAGTAAGACGGTTGAAGATACATGTCTATACATGTATTGATGGTGTCATGTGCACCGGAAAGTTACAAGGCAACCTGTCATTCGAAAATGTGATGATAACGACAGGTCCGCCAGGTCGATTATCCTTCCGCGATGACCCGCTGACGATGGCGGAACAATTCAGCGCATTCTGCTCACTACTCTCCGTGCCGCTGGCAGAACGCGTCGATATCGCCGTGCTGAAAGTCAGGCAGGTTCGCCAGCAGTTTCTCCAGCGGCCAGTTCCACCAGGCTATGCGCTGCAGGCGGGCGGCAATCGCAGGGGTAAAGCGCATCCGCAGCGGACGCGCCGGCACGCCCCCCACCACGCTGTAGGGGGCGACATCTCTGGTCACCACCGCGCCCGCCGCCAGCACCGCACCGTCACCGACGGTCACGCCGGGCAGCACAATCACCCCATGCCCGATCCAGACATCATTGCCTATCACCACCCGGTCGGCCCGGCGGGCGGCAAAGAAGCCCTGATCGCGGCGGGCGCTGGCGTGATAATACTCCGGGCAGTAGGTAAAGCGGTGCTGTGAGGCGCGATCCATCGGATGATTCGGCGCGCCGATGCGCACCTGATTCGCGATGGCGCAGAAGCGGCCCACGCGGGTATCCGCCAGGCAGCAGTGTTCGCCAACATAGGAGAAGTCACCCAGCTCACTGTATTCCAGCAGGCTGTGCGCCAGAATTTCACACTGCTGTCCCACGGTGGTTTCCCGCATCCGCACACTGTCGTCGATGCAGGTGTGCGCAAGCCGGGCAGGCATAACGGCGGCAAGAGACATAATCGTTCCGGTCAGGTAAGCCACGCCCCGCTGGCGTGCTTTTGTCGCCCCACCTTACCCGCTGCGCATGACAGAGAATTGACAAAGAAAAAAGGCGGAGTGGTTAGCTCCGCCTTGTTTCAAGTTCCGGTTAACCTGCGTGACCGGTCAGTTGCATAAGGGCAACGATGATCTGCAAGATGACCCGGATAAGATCCAGAATCAGCTTAGTCAGTTCCATCACTTTCCTTCTCCTTTTACAGGAGCGCGCTGTTCGGCAACCAGGGCTTTGACTCTACCCGCCGGGCGCCTAAGCACATCTTTGTGGAGAGGGCTGAGCGGCACTCAAGGTTAAAGCCACAGGCCAGCACCACCTGATACCTGCCGGGATTTTAAAACCGTGCCCCTGGGAGCGGCCAGTCGACAATGAGGCGAGGCTCAACACTCAACACATGTATAAACATACAGTATTTTGGCGAAACTTGAAATCCTTAGCCGCACATTTTACAATCTGTTCTGTGGAGAGTGCTGAGCACCCCGTTCGCAGCGCGGTTACCAGCCGGGTAGCGAACAAAAAAATAAAGGATTTGGCGCGATGCCAAATCCTTTTTTTATGCCTGCTTTCCGGCAGGGAAAACGGACCCGTCCGGCTTATCGGGCGGCGCTGACCCGCCAGATGGTGTTCCCTGCGTCATCCGCGATCAGCACACCCCCCTCTCTGTCGCTGGCGAGACCCACCGGCAATCCCCGCACCTGCTTTTGATCATCCGTCAGGAAGCCCGAGACCACCGTCTGCGGCTGCCCCACCGGTTTGCCGTTCTCAAATTTCACCCACACCACTTTGTAGCCATTCAGCGGAGTCCGGTTCCAGCTGCCGTGTTCACTGATAAAGGCACCGCCACGATACTGCGGCATGTTCTCTGCGCCATAGAAGAGCAGACCCAGCGGGGCGACATGTGAGCTCAGGGCGTAATCGGGTTTGATCGCCTTCGCCACCAGATCGGGACGCTGCGGTTCGGCGCGGGTATCAACATGCTGACCAAAGTAGCTGTAGGGCCAGCCGTAGAACCCTTTATCCTGCACCGAGGTCATGTAGTCGGGCACCAGGTCCGAGCCGATTTCATCACGCTCATTGACGATAGCCCAGAGTTTGCCGCTCTGAGGTTCCCACTGTAAGCCGGTTGGATTGCGCAGCCCGCTGGCAAAGATGCGGCTGGCGCCGGTGGCGGCGTCCACTTCCAGCACCGCGGCACGGCGATACTCTGCGCCAATGCCGTTCTCGGTGACGTTACTGTTGGAACCGACCCCGACATAGAGCTTGCTGCCATCGGGGCTGGCCAGCAGCGCCTTGGTCCAGTGGTGGTTAATCGGGCCGCCCGGCAGTTCGGTCACCTCTTCCGGCGCGGTGCGAATCTCGGTTTCCCCTTCGCGATACGGGAACTTCACCAGGCTGTCCGCATTGGCGACATAGAGCGTGTTGCCAATCAGCTGCATGCCAAACGGGGAATGCAGATTCTCAATAAAGCGGTGCTGCTCCCATTTGCCGTTCACCTTGCGCAGCAGCGTAATCCGGTTGCCGCCTGCACCGCCCTTACCTGAGGCTTTCTGTACAATGCCCATGATGAGCTGCTTCGGCCGGGTCGTCGGTTTAGCCGGGCCGTTTGATTCCGCCACCAGCACGTCGTCGTTTGGCAGGACATAGACCTGGCGCGGATGCTGCAGATTGTCAGCGATCTTTTCAATCTTCAGCCCGTCAGCCACTTTGGGCATCTCACCCGCCTTCCAGGGCGTGCCTTCCGGCACCTGCATCGGCGGCATAAAGAAACTCTTCGCCTTTGGCAGTTCAGGATTCGGACCGGTCTGCTTCTGGGGGTCGATTTGTGCACCATCATCACAGCCTGCCAGCAGGGCTGCCAGGGTCAGCGCGAGCAGCGTTTTATGCGGTATCTTCATGGTGGCTCCTCCTTAAGCGCTACGCTGACGTAACGCAAGTTGCACATTCGCCAGCAGCAGCAGCGCCACCACCAGCGTCGAAAGCGTCACGCCCAGCGGGATCACCGCGGCGGCATCACGGCTGTGAATAAACGCATTGATGACAGCGATCACAACCGCCACCAGCCAGAGCCAGAAATGGCTCTTCTCCGCACTGTCACTGCCGCGAAACAGATAAACCAGCGCGATGAGTCGCGGCACAATGGCCAGAATCAGTCCCAGCGCAATCAGCCAGCCTGCGGCGTCAGTCCAGAACTGCACAAAGGTCTGACTGTAGAAAATGTCGAACAGCCAGGCCGCAACAAAAAAGCCCAGCGGCACCGGCTCCAGCAGAGCGTACAGCGTCACGGCAAAGGCCGATCTTCCCGAGATATTGCGCATGTTTCTCTCCATTTTTAGCGTGAATGCGGACGACGACACGTCATGCTGCTCAGAGCAAACGAGGCCGCGCCTGTAAAAGATTAGTAAATCTGAAGGGAAAGAGCGGGTTTATTCGGCGGGAAGTGTAATGCTGGCGATGACATCCCTGTCATCGCCGGTCAGTCAGGGTTTATCTGCGGGCAGCGTCACCCAGTAGCCTGGCTGGTAAGGCAGCGGCAGGAACTTCTGATGAAATTCGCGGAACGTTGCGTCGGGATCGAGATCGGAAAAGAGATCGGGATGCAGCCACTTCGCCAGCGCCTGGATAGCCACAAACTGATAAGGACTGTCGTAGAACTGATGCCAGATCGCGTGGACGTTGCCATTGTGGGCGACCGGCAGGGTTTTAAACGCATCGCGCATCATCAGCGCCTTCAGACGCGCCGTCGCCTCGGTCACATTGGCGCCCGGCCCGACGCCGACCCATTTGCCTACGGTATTGTAGTTCTTCCAGTTGGCCCCGGTGACCACCACCACATCGGGCTGACTGGCGATGATCTGCTCCGGGTTCACGGTGCCGAAGGTGCCGGGGATAAGATCTCTGGCAATATTACGTCCGCCCGCGATCTCCACCATCTGACCGAAGTTCTCATTACCAAACGACATGCAGCACTCATCGCTGTAGCCACCGGCGCGGTCGATCATCACTTTCGGGCGATAGCCGGTAAAATTCTTCAGCCGCGAGGTCACCCGCTCAATCTGCTGCTGACGGAACTGTATGATCTCCTGCGCCCGCGCCGGTTTGTTCACCAGTTCGCCCATGATGCGGATACTTTTCTCCGCGTTCACCATCGGCGCTTCACGGAAATCGATAAACACCACCGGCACACCGACCGCCTGCAGTTTTTCTGTCAGCTTGCCTTCATCCGTGGCCGCTTTCGATTCCAGATTCATCAGCACCAGATCGGGCTTCAGGGTTAACGCCTGCTCAATGTTAAAGGTGCCATCTTTCGCCCCGCCAAAAGTCGGCAGTTTACTGATTTGCGGATAGCGTTTCTCATAAGCCTGATAGCCATCCCAGTCGGCCTTGTGGAGATCGTCCCGCCAGCCGATGACCCGCTTAAAGGGCGCGTCGGTGTCAAAGGCTGCCAGCAGATAGATCTGACGCCCCTCACCCAGAATGATGCGCTTCGCCTCCTGCGGCACCTCAACCTGACGGCCTGCGACATCAGTAATCATTTTGGCCGACGCCATTCCTGACAGCGTGAGCATCCCCAGCGCGAAAAACCATTTTTTCATTGTAAAAACCCACACAGATGATAATGAGAATTATTAATGTAAAGCGGCGTTACTATCACTTAAATCAGCGATCAGGGGAAGAGCGTGAATGAAAAGTTTTTTGCCGTCGTGTGGAGTGGATTTACGTCTGAACAGAGAAAAAAATTTCTGAAAAGGGTTGTCGGATAACTGAATGATTAGCCGGGATTTCCTCTGCATCCCGCGCTGCGCTTAGGCCCGGGTTAAAAATCATTCCATCCCATTCCTGTACAAAATAAGGATCGCTGTATAAGTTTAATAGCAACACCAGTGCATTTTTTAACCCGAAACAGGACAATAATATGCCGATGCAAAACACCCTGACCCTGCCGGTCAATCCCACTCTCCCGGCCAAAACCGGGTTCAGCTCCTCTTTTGCCGCCTCTGAACAGGACAAACTTAATTTCCTGATCGAAGAGTTACTGGAAGCGGGCAAGGAGAAAAGCTGCATGGAGCTGCTGCGCTATCTGGCCTCCGCAGACAGTGCCGAAGAAGAAGCGTGCTGCCGCGAACTGCTGACGATGCTGATGGCCCGGAAATGATGTCTGCTACGCTGTATTCCCGTTCCGCATTCTTCTCTCTGCTTATCGCCTGAGTCCCCTCCGGGTTCAGGCGCAGTTCGCTCTGCCTACTCCCCGCCCGTAAACCTCGATCTCATTCAGCCAGACCCTTGTCTGCATTATCCGGATATGCCGGATGCGTGGGTTTGTCACATCTGTCCGCAACCAGAGCAGCCGCGCTTATTTCGTTTCCGGCCGAAGCATTAACATCTCCCGCCCGCTATTTTCCGGCTATCAACCCCAAGGAGAAGCGCAATGATTGCCGTATTATTTGAAGCTGAAGCCCTGCCGGAACACCAGATGCGTTACAGGCAGCTGGCGGCGGACCTCAAACCGCTGCTGATGGAAAACGAGGGATTTATCTCTCTGGAGCGTTTTCAGAGCCTGACCGATGAGAAAAAAATCCTTTCACTCTCCTGGTGGCGCGATGAAGAGTCGATCAGGGCCTGGAAGCGCAATCTGTGCCATCAGGCTGCCCAGCGCGAAGGCCGTGAGACGCTTTTTGCCGCTTATCATCTGCGCATCGTCACCCTCGTCAGAGAATATGCGTTTAACCCGGGAGAAATGTAATATGTTCGACATTCATGTGATCCTGCAGAATAGCCCGGGCACGCTCTCCCGGCTTACCACGTTGCTGGGCGATCAGGGGATTGGACTGGAAGGCGGTGGCATGTTCTCGTCCGGCACACTGAGCCACGCCCATTTTCTGGTGGCAGAGGGTGAAAGGGCCCGAAGGGTGCTGGAAGCGGAAGGGATCGCGGTTGAAGCCGTTCATGTTCCACTCATCCGCCGGCTCCCTCAGCAGCGTCCCGGTGAACTGGGTGCCATTACCACACGCCTGGCCGCAGCCGGGATAAATATCCTGGTGCAGTACAGTGACCACGCTAACCGGCTGATCCTGATCACCGACAACAATCTCTCAGCCGCCGGGCTGACTACAGAATGGGCCGTATCCTCCGATGGCAACACCGCAACCCCATAATGCCCCCGACGACAGTGACGCGCTGGAAAACGCCATTGCCGGTGTCGCCGCCGCGATGGCCGATCCCTCGCGGGTCAGGATGCTGTCAGCGCTGATGGATGGACGCGCATGGACGGCCACGGAGCTCAGTGCCGTCACGGATGTCGCGCCCTCCACCGCCAGCGCACATCTGACCCGTCTGATGAATAGCGGGCTGATCGTGTGCCTGGCGCAGGGCCGTCACCGTTATTACCGGCTGAATGGCAGTGATATCGCCACGCTGATTGAGAACATGATGGGCGTGTCGTGGCAACGGATTGCCGCCCCTGAGAGCACAGCGCCACGCGCGCTTCGCACCGCCCGCACCTGTTATGACCATCTGGCAGGTGAAATTGCGGTGCAGATCTATGCCTCACTGGTGCATCAGGGCTGGATCACGCCCGAAGGCAGCGCGGTCACGCTTCACGGCAGACAGCAGTTTCTGGCATTGCAGATTGACCTGTCACAACCCGGACGGCGCAAAGCGTGCTGTGGCTGCCTGGACTGGAGTGAGCGGCAGTTTCATCTCGGGGGCTACGCGGGCGCCGCGCTGCTGATCGGCTTTGAACAGCAGGGCTGGCTGACCCGGCAGGCAGGCTATCGGGAAGTGGCTTTCACCGTGGCGGGTCTCCGCCATCTGCAACAGATTTTCGGTGTCACCCCGCGTTAACGCATAACATGACCTGACCGTTTTATTCCTGCCGCCAGACCCCCTTCTGGCGGCACGACAACCGGCGCATCCCCCGCCAGAACCTGTAACACGCCTATGAATCCTGTCACATTTCCGCAAACTCACGTCAGCACCGGTAACAGAAGCAGTCAAAACGCGCGGCTGTCCAACCTTCTGAATCGTAAGCCTTTAAATTGATAACGCCGGGCAATCATGCGGCTGACACATCAATTGATTCTCATTTTGCACTTATTTAGCGCCGGACGCTGATCCACTCTTCAGTCACAGGCGCGGCAAAAAGCGTCATACCTTACTGGAGCTTCTGATGCAGACCACCTCACCCATGACTCACCGCGCCAGGATTGGCGCAATTTTCCGTGTGACCTCTGGCAACTTCCTCGAACAGTTCGATTTCTTCCTGTTCGGTTTCTATGCCACCTATATCGCTCACACCTTCTTTCCGGCCAGCAGTGAGTTCGCCTCCCTGATGATGACCTTTGCCGTGTTTGGGGCTGGCTTCCTTATGCGCCCTATCGGCGCGGTCGTGCTGGGAGCCTACATCGATAAGGTCGGCCGTCGTAAGGGACTGATTGTCACGCTCTCGATTATGGCGGCGGGCACCTTTCTGATCGTGCTGATCCCCTCCTACCAGAGCATTGGCCTGTGGGCGCCGCTGCTGGTGCTGATCGGCCGCCTGTTGCAGGGTTTCTCGGCCGGTGCGGAGCTGGGTGGTGTGTCGGTCTATCTGGCCGAGATCGCCACGCCGGGTCGCAAAGGCTTCTACACCAGCTGGCAGTCAGGCAGCCAGCAGGTAGCCATTATGGTCGCCGCCGCGATGGGCTTTATCCTCAACGCCGTACTGGCAGAAAGTGAAATCCGCGAGTGGGGCTGGCGTATTCCCTTCCTGTTTGGCTGTCTGATCGTGCCGTTTATTTTCGTGCTGCGCCGCAAGCTGGAAGAGACGCAGGAGTTCAACAATCGTCGCAGCCATCCCGAAGTGAAGCAGGTGTTCCGTATTCTGCTCGCCAACTGGCAGGTCGTGATTGCCGGCATGCTGATGGTCGCGATGACCACCACCGCGTTTTACCTGATCACGGTTTACGCCCCGACCTTTGGCAAGAAAGTGCTGCTGCTCAGCGCCTCTGACAGCCTGCTGGTGACGTTACTGGTGGCGGTATCGAACTTTATCTGGTTGCCGATCGGCGGCGCGCTCTCCGACCGCTTTGGCCGTAAGCCGATCCTGGTGGCGATGACCCTGCTGGCGATGGCGACCAGCTATCCGGCGCTGAGCCTGCTGGCGGCGGCCCCCGGCTTCTCAATGATGCTGGGCGTGCTGCTGTGGCTTTCGATGATCTACGGTCTCTACAACGGTGCGATGATCCCGGCCCTGACCGAAATCATGCCGGCTGAAGTGCGCGTCGCGGGCTTTTCACTGGCCTACAGCCTGGCGACTGCCCTGTTCGGCGGCTTTACCCCGGTGATGTCCACCGGCCTGATTGAGCTGACCGGCGATAAAGCGTCGCCCGGCTACTGGATGAGCTTTGCGGCTGTCTGCGCCCTGCTGGCCACCCTCTACCTCTATCGCCGTACCAGCCGTGCGTTATCCCACGCCGGTAAGACCTTTAGCTGAGGAACTGAGAATGAAATCTGCTTTACTGTTAATCCCCCTGTTACTGGGCAGTGCCGGTGCGCAGGCAAAAGAACTGACGGTGATGATCTCCGGCGGGTTTAAAGCGGCCTGGGATACCCTCTCGCCGCGCTTCGCCCGGCAGGAAGGGATCACCCTCCATACGGTTGCCGGTCCGTCGATGGGCAAGACCCCACAGGCGATCCCGGCGCGACTGGCGCGCGGTGAGCCGGCCGATGTGGTGATTATGGTCGGCGACGCGCTGACCGGACTGGAGAAAAAGGGTGAGACGCTGCCGGGTTCCCGGGTAGAACTCGCCGACTCGCGCATCGGCGCGGTCATCAGACAGGGGGCGACGCCGGTTAAGATCGGCAGCGAAAGTGAACTCCGCGCCACCCTGCTGAAGGCCGGTTCCATCGCCTATTCCGACAGCGCCAGCGGTAAATATGTCAGCAGCCAGCTTTTCAGCCGGCTGGGTATTGAGGATCAGGTCCGGAATAAAGCCGTGAAGGTTGAGCGCATTCCGGTGGCGTCAGAGGTGGCGGCCGGGAAATACAGTATCGGGTTTCAGCAGGTGAGTGAGTTGCTGCCCGTGTCAGGCGTCACCTTTATTGGGGAGCTGCCGGCGAAGCTGCAATACACCACCCGCTTTGCCGGTGCCGTGGTGCGCACCTCCGGGCAGCCGGATGAGGCGAGTAAGCTGCTGCACTGGCTCGCGTCGCCGGAAAACCAGAAGGCCGTGCTGGCCAGCGGACTGCACAGCGTGACGGCCTCAAAACCGGTCAGAGAAGCTGATACTGTTCAGTAATCAGGTTTTCCAGTTCGCCCGCGATATGCGACAGCATCCGGCCATTTTTGCGCAGCAGACCGATGGTGCGTTTCACCTCCGGGTCGGTTAACGGCACGCCCGTCAGCAGGGCGTGATCGTAACCCGGCATCGACATGGCGGGGACGGCAGCAATGCCGAGCCCCGCCTCAACCATCCCCAGCATGGTCGTGACGTGCCGGGTTTCGCAGACACAGGGCTTCTCCGGCACGATCGCCTGCAATGCCTGATCCAGCAGATTGCGATTACCGGAGGTCTTATCCAGCCCGATCCACTCATACTGATAAAACGCCTGCCAGCTCAGACTCTTTTTTCCGGCAATCGGATGATCGCGCCGACAGGCCGCCACGTAAGGGTCATCCCTCAGCGGCTGAAAATGGACATCCGGCTGCGAACGGCTGGAGAAGCTGATGCCGAAATCCGCCTGCCCGCCAATCACCGCGTCATACACATTGGCCGCACTGCTGTCGATCAGTTTCACCCGCACTCTGGGGTAGCGCACCTGAAACAGCCGGATGATATTGGGCATGAAGTAGTAGGCCGCTGACGGCACGCAGGCGACCGTAATCAGGCCGGTGCGGGCCAGGCTGACCTCACTGAGATCGGCCATCACCTCTTCGAAGTCTGTCAGCAGCTTGTCTGAGCGCTGCGCAAACGCGTGCCCTTTCAGCGTCAGCGTTACGCGGCGCGTGGTGCGCTCAAACAGTTTGATCCCCAGTGTGGTTTCTAGTTTATCGATCCGGCGGCTCAGCGCCGACTGGGAGAGACAGATCGATTCCGCCGCCAGGCGAAAGTTACCAAACTCCACCAGCGCGCGAAACGCGTAGAGATCGTTGAGATCGAAGTTAACCGGCATGCATCCCTCTATCCGTTGGCTGGCAGCACAGGTGTGCTGTGGTCATGGGCAGCAACAATAACCCCAAGGATATCATTGATCTCAGTGCCGCCCACAGCCGCCTTTCACGCTTCAGCGCGGGGAATCAACCTGATGCAGAAAACGTCCGGGATAATCGGGGACAATCGCATGCTGGCTGCTGTAACGGCCAAACAGTCTGTAGCGGTTTAACGCGATGCGGTCATAGGCAAAGTTACTGAGGGTGTCGGGGAAGTGACGCAGCACCGCCAGCCCGCGCCACGGCAGAGGGAGATGCTGCATAACGCGGAATACCGCCTGCGCCCGCAGCCAGTGCTGGTCACCTTTAATGTAGACAATGGTGCTGATCTTCTCTTCCGGCAGTCCGGCCCAGCGCAGCAGCGCCTTGCCCTGCTCGCTCTGCACCGAGGCAAAACGAACCTGCCGCGCCAGCCGGTGGCGCAGCAGAAACTGAACCCAGCCGTTACACAGCTTACAGACGCCGTCATAGAGTACGGCGCTTTCACCGGTTTGCAGATAGGGGGGTGATGTCATCCTGCCGCTCCTCACGTCGCTCATGATGAGCTGAAGTGTAGCGGGTTCTGGTCAGCTGATGTTGCAGCCAGTGAATAACGGCCGTGTCGTCCCGGGCGCAGGCGTCAGTCTCACAGACCGGCCCCAGCGCCATCGGCCTGGCCTGACGCGCCAGCTGGCGCAGCTCCGGCAGATACTCGGCACCGGGATGTCCCGGCAGCCGCTGCGACAGCCGTGCCTGATAGCGCGCCACCGCCACCTCCGGATCGATCTTCAGCCACAGCTCAAGCGCCTCCTCCACGCCGGCCTGTTTCAGCCCCTGCTCCAGCAGCGCACGCGGCTGAAACCCGAACCAGGCGTCGATCAGCCAGATCTGACTGGCCGGTGCCTGACCAACGATGTTCCAGATCGCCTGGTAGGCCGCGCAGCCCAGCTGCCGGTTTCGCGCGCGGTCGACCGGGGTAAAGCAGCGCATAAACGGCTCTTTGAGCGCGTCGAGCGTCAGCACCGGCCAGCCAAAATGGTGAGAAAGCGCCTGCGTCAGGGTACTTTTACCCGACGCCGGGATGCCGTTCACCAGCACCACCCGTTTTACCGTATTTGTCAGCGTCATAAAATATCGATGACCTCCGCTGCGCTGCTGGCCTGACGTAACCTGACCAGCGTCTCCTCATCCTCCAGCAGCGACACAATGGCCCGGATCCCCTCTTCGATGTGCGCGTTACTGTCGCGCGCACCAAACATGATCACAATGTCCGCCTTATCACTGCCCGCAAAGGAGATCGGTTCCTTCAGCAGGATCAGACTGAAACAGTCGCGGATCACCCCCGCTTCCGGTCGCGCATGAGGAATGGCAATGCCCTCCTCAAAGACATAGTACGCGCCATGCGTCAGCGTATTGGCAATCACCGCCTCCGGATAGGAGGCGTGAAGATAGCCGCCGCTGACCAGCGGAGCCGCGGCCAGGGCGATAACCTGACGCCAGTCCGTGGCGTCAATGCCGGTCTGAATGGCGTCGGCCTCCTGTAATAACTGCTTAATGGTCATCCGCTCTCCTCAGATCGACTGGCGAACCACATTGCGCAATTCATCTATTTTGACAAACAGCGCATCGATTTCATTGCGGTAGCGAGGGCTTTTCGCAAATAAGCTTAACGCCCGGTTATATTCCAGCATTAATTCTTTTTGCGTTGCGCCATCGCGCGGATTAATAGCCAGCTGCTGCTCCAGCTGCGTTATTTTGCCGCGGCTGAGTTCCGCCAGATGGTCCTGCTGCTGCGGGCTGACCGGTTCACCCGCCGATGACTTTTTCAGAAATCCAAACATAGGCTCTCCTGCCCCGGATTATTTCAGGGGTTCAGTTAAGGCATGAAAATAAAAACGTTACGACTGACTGATAACCGATCCGCCGATCAGCGGAATAACTGCATCTTCTCCACCAGCACATTGGTCACCGCGTCATTTGCCGGCACCAGGAAGTTACGCACGCTGTCATTGACCTTGCCTTTTTCAAAGGTCGATTTGCACTGTGCCACCCACTGAACGTTCATTTCCGTTCCGACGTTGACCTTTTCAATCCCGCTGCTCACCGCCAGCCGCATATCTTCGTCACTGACCCCGGTGCCGCCGTGCAGAACCAGCGGCGTGCGGGTGGCCGCCGTAATATCGGCCAGCCGCTGATGCTGAATGTGCGCCTTGCCGGTGTAAAGCCCGTGCACGGTGCCGATGGAGATCGCCAGCATATCGACGCCGGTTTCCTCCACGAAGCGACGCGCATCCTCCACCGGCGTAAACGCAATCGCCTCCATCTCCAGGCTTTTGCCATCCTCCGAGCCACCAATCGCCCCCAGCTCCGCCTCGACCGAGACGTTGTGCGGTCGCGCCATATCGATCACCCGACGGGTGTTGGCAATATTCTCCTCAATCGGCAGATGAGAGCCGTCATACATGACAGAGCTGAAGCCGGCGTCGATCGCCGTCTGAATAGCCGTCAGATCCGAGCAGTGATCGAGATGCAGACACGTCGGCACGCCGGTGCTCTCTGACAGCGATTTAATGGCGTCGACCAGCAGCTTATGGCCGAGATATTTCGCCGTACCGGTGGAGATCTGGATCATTAACGGGCTGCTGGTTTTCTCTGCCGCTTTAAAATAGGCGGGCAGCATCTCCAGACAGTGCAGATTGAAAGATCCCACCGCTTTAAAGTCACGCTGTTTAGCCAGCTGAAGCAGGTCGGCGAAATTATAAAGTTTCATGGATTTTTTCCTCGTGAGGTCGGGTGGATTTGCCATTAACAAACCAGGCAAGCGCGGTAACAAAGGCAATAAACAGGGCGACGAACAGCCAGTTGTTCTGGAAAGCGTGGCCGAGTACCAGTCCGGTACTGATGACGTCGGAATCGCTGAAGGTCACGCCGGTAAAGCCGTAGCTTTCCAGCATCGGCACCAGGATGGCGGGCAGGAACGTGATAAAGAGGCCGTGAACAAAGCCGCCGATCATCGCGCCGCGCCGCCCGCCCATGGCGTTACCAAAGACCCCGGCGGTGCCCCCGGCAAAGAAGTTGGTCAGCAGACCCGGCAGGATCATCGCCAGACCCATCATCGGGAAGAGAAGCATGCCGACGATGGAGCCGAGCGTGGTGGCGAGGAAGCCGACAATCACCGCATTAGGGGCGTAAGGAAACATCACCGGACAGTCCAGCGCTGGTTTCGCATCCGGCACCACCCGCATGGCGATACCGCGGAACGCAGGCACCAGCTCGTTTAGCAGCAGGCGAACGCCGCTGTAGAGCACAAACACCCCGGCAACAAACTGAATCGACTGCATAAAGGCGTACATCAGGTAGTTCATGCCGTTGCTGTACTGTGCGATGAAGGCCGGACCGGCGGCCAGGGCGGGGATCAGATACATCGGCACCATCACCAGCGCCATCGACAGATAGGTGTCCTGCAGAAACTTAAAGTTATCCGGCAGCTTCAGATCTTCGGTTGAGCGGGAGCCTTTGCCGACCACTCTGGCGACCGCAGCCGTGACCAGATAGCCAATGGTGCAGAAGTGACCCAGCGCGACATCATCCGACTCGGTAATGCGCCGCACCACCGGCTGCGCCAGCGCAGGCATGATGACCGCCATGATGCCGCCGAAGATGCCGCCGGTCAGGATCAGCGGCAGGCCGGTCAGTCCCGCTTTGTAACCGATGACGGCGCCGATCGTCGCCATCCAGAGCAGCGCCTGTCCCGTCAGGAAGATGTACTTAAAGGGCGTCAGGCGCGCGATAATGATGTTGACGATAAAGATCGCCAGCAGCGTCAGCGCCACTTCCGACCCCAGCTCACGGTTTGCCAGCCCGGCAATGGCGGCCACATCGGTGATATAGCCGCGCATGCCGAAGCCGTGGGTAAAGATGGTATTCAGAAAGGTCAGCGTGCCGACAATAATATTGATACCCGCCATCATAATTAAAAATCCGAGCAGGGTTTTAAAGGTGCCTTCCATCACCTTCCCTGCCGATTTTTTTTGCAGCAGCAGACCGATAAGGGCAATAAAGGCGATCAGAATCGATGCCTGTCCCAGCAGATCTTTGACCAGAAAATCAATCACACTATTCATGGGCGGCGGCCTTCAGGTTGCGTTCTTTTAAAAAGGCCAGGATCTTCTGCTCTATTTCCGCTTTATCGGTGAGCCGGTTAAGAATAATGACCCGTTTAATCTGCTCTGGTGTGGCATCCGCATTTAATACATCGGCAAAGGCTTTTTGCGTCAGGATCATATCTGACTTAAAAGCATTCGCTTCTGAAATGGTGGTGTGATCGATATCGGCCTCAATTTCCAGTTTTTTTAAAACGGCCTTTGCGCTCATCTCAATGGCAAAACTGGAGCCTAATCCACAACCACAGACACATAATATTTTCAGCATGTTCTTCTCCTCACACGATGTTGAGTTGTTTAGCGAGTTTGTAATAGTGCCCGTCAATATCGACCAGGCGTTTTTGCATGCTTATTAAATCAATCGGGATCGGTTTATTGCTGCCGTTAATAATGACCGCTTTATTCCGCATGCCTGACTGAATACAACGCACCACCTCACTGGCCATAATGGTGCCCTGATAAATCTCTTCGCAGGTAGGGTCACCATTACGCAGTCCGTAACCGAGAATGGTTTTACGGATCCGAACGCCAATCAGGGGTTCAAGCTGTTTGATTAAGGTGTCGATAGCGCCCTGAAAACCGGGCGAATATTCCCGGGTGTAACCTTCTGAACAGAGAATCACCACGCTGTTCTGCTGTTCCAGCCGCCGGGTAATGCGCTGCGCCAGCTGCGGCACCGGGATCTGGCACTCCGGGATAAGCGCAATATCCGCGTTGGCTTTAATCGCGGACTGCAGGGTCAATTCACCGCAGTAGCCGCCGAGCAGCTCCACCATAAATACCCGGCCCGGTAAGGCGCGCCCGGTATTACGCAGCTTCGCCACCTCTTTTAAGACCTGCTCGCAGGCGGTGGAAAAGCCCAGGGTGTAGTCACTGCCGAAAACATCGTTGTCGATGGTCATGCCGACACCAAAGCAGTTCACCCCGCTCTGTGAGAGCATGTGAAGAAACTGCAGCGATCCGTCGCCGCCCGCCAGAATCAATACGTCAATCCGGGCGTTTTTCAGCTGGCGTGCAATCAGCTCGTACTCGCTCTGCACCAGTTTTTTTTCGGTGCGTCCCGACTGAATGACCGGAATCGCGGCGATGGAGAAGTCCAGCAGATCGCGCTGGCTGATTTCACGGTGGTTATTGGCCAGCAGGCCGGGAATGCCGCCGTCAAATATCACCATCCCGGCCTGGGTCAGACGGCCAATCTGAAAAACAAAATTATTAATCCCGGTGACATCGCCGCCACTGATGACCATTCCAATCCGCATCATCCTCTCCTCGCTGGCTGAATCTGCTGAGGGTCATTCTTCCGGTAAGCGGAGTTGCACTTTGCAGGTGAAGTCACATTTATGAGCGGTTTTTCGCTGACCGGAATATTGACAGCGGGTTGTGAGGCGCATGATTTGTGATGTGAGTCACGCTATTCCGACTTATTACGCCTGAGACGAATCGATATAAATCATCGGGTTAGCGTGCGGGCTGGCGGGATGGGGAGAACGGCGGAAAAAGCCGGAATCAGGCGAGACAGTGACGTTGCGAATTTGTGACTTTCACCTCATTTTTCCCGGTTTCGCCGCCGGCCGGCGGATAAAGGGATGCCGATATCCCCTGCGCATCGTCATGTTAATCAGATTCAGCATCGCTGTTGCGAACAGGTAACACTCTTCTGTATAACGAATAAAGCCGACAGAAAATGCAGCAGAAGCATGATGATTTGTAAGGAGAATCGTGCGCCTTATCTTCGGCGAGGCGGAGGCCTCCTCTGTCCGACGCTGCTCTCCCGCACCCCCGGCCTGACAGTCAGCCGGTTTGTCATCAACGCCTTTGACCAGGATAAGACGCATGGAAATCAGTATCCGCACCCCGCTCATCTACTCCCTGCCACTCAGTCAGCTCAGCGGGAGCCATGTCTGGCTGAAAATGGAATCAGCGCAGCCGACCGGATCATTTAAGCTCCGGAGTGCGGCCCACATCTGCCGCCATTACGCCGCGCAGGGCGCAAAAGCCTTTATCAGCTCCTCCGGCGGCAATGCGGGTATTGCCGTGGCCCACAGTGGCCGCCGGCTGGGACTGCCGGTCACGGTGGTGGTGCCTGAAACCACCTCGGCGCGCGCCAGACAGCTGATTGAACAGGAAGGTGCCAGGCTCATCGTCCACGGCAGGGTCTGGAGTGAAGCGAATGCGTATGCCCTGTCGCTGGCGACAGCGGAGAATATCTATATTCACCCCTTTGACAACCCGCTGCTGTGGGACGGCATCAGTACGCTGGTGGATGAAGTGATCGACGAAGGGCTGCGTCCGGATGCCGTCATCCTGTCGACAGGCGGTGGCAGCCTGCTCTCCGGCGTGATGCAGGGACTGGAAAAACATCAGCTCGGCCATATTCCGGTTTATGCGGTGGAAACAGAGGGAACCGCCTCCCTTAACGCCGCGCTGAAGGCGGGCGAGCGGGTCACGCTGGAGAGCGTCAGCGGGATTGCCACGACGCTGGCGGCCAGCCAGGTGTGTGAAAATGCGTTTACGGTGGCGCGCCGTTCAGACGTCCGGGGGATGGTGGTGACCGATGATGAAGCCGTGAACGCCTGTCGCCGCTTTCTGGACGATCATCGTGTTCTGACAGAACCTGCCTGTGGTGTGTCGCTGTCGATGCTCTATGACGGGAAGATTAGCTTTAAGCCGGAAGAAAAGGTGCTGGTTATCGTCTGTGGCGGGGCTTCTGTCACGCTGGAGAGCCTGCAGGGCTGGCTGACAGCGTGAGAAACGTGGCGCAGCCGCACGGGCTGCGCCGCCGGCCTGTTACTTCGCGTAGGCTTCGGTAGACAGGGTCAGGGTGACCTCGTCACTGACCGCTGGCACATATTTATCCAGTTTGAAGTCAGAGCGTTTGATGGTGCCGGTGGCATCAAAACCAATCGCCTGCTTCTTCACCATCGGATGCTCGCCCTGCTTGTTCAGCGTAGCGTGCAGCGTAACCGGTTTGGTGATCCCTTTCAGGGTCAGGTTACCTTCAACATCAAATTTGTTGTCGCCTTTTGCGACCACTTTGGTGCTGTGGAAGGTGGCCGTCGGGTATTTCGCGGTATCGAAATAGTCCGCGCCTTTGAATTCTTTCGTCAGTGCCGCAACGTGGCTGTCGATTTTGCTGACCGGCAGGGTCACGTCAACGCGTGAAGCTTCCGGATGATCTTTGTCAAACACCAGCGTACCGGTGGCATCCGGGATATCCGCGGTCGGGTTGGAGAAGCCGAAGTGGTTCCAGGCAACGATGACGGACGTATGCTCAGGGTTCAGCTGGTAGTGCATCGCCTCAGCCTGGGACAGGGGGGCATACAGGGTCGCAGCGGCTAACAGGGGCAGTGCAATACGTTTGAAGTTCTTCACGGTCAATTCCTTATGCGGACAAAAGTGCACTAAGTGTGGTGCAAATTTCCCGTTTTAGACAGTGAAGAGATTTGTCGGTAATTTTCAAATAAATTCAGCAACTCTCTGCCAGGCCTGCGTCCGTTCTCCGTCCGTGAACAGCACCCGCCAGCGGCGGCGATCCTGCATCAGCGTGCGATGCAGCTGCTGCAGATCCCTGAGATCCAGCGCCTGGATCTGCGCCGCATCGGGTTCGGCCAGGCCATTCTCCTGACGCAGCCGTGCCAGCGGCTGATCGCTTTCTCTGCTGAGCAGGCGGGTTTTCAGTGCCACCAGATCGCACTCGCCCAGCGTCGGCGTCAGCGAGCGCAGGAAGTTGCGGCAGTAGCGCAGCAGGGAGAGCGCGCTGTAGTCGGGTGACTGCAGCGCAAACAGCACCCCGTCTTCGTCGGCGCAGCGCAGATAGCGGCTGCTGACCACGTAGCCCACCGGCTGTTCGACCCGATAGCGCTGGAAAAAGCGCGGCTCGTAGATCAGGGCCAGCGCCCGCAGCGCAGCCAGCTGTTCACTCTGCTGCAGCGGGATAAAGAGCAGCAGCGCATTATCGGTGCTGGCATGGGGCAGACGCGTCAGACCGGTCCGGGGCGTCATGCGCGTCGGCGGCGCGGCCGGGTTAACCGGCAGCGACAGCGCACTCAGCCGCCGGGCGATCAGGGCGTGCAGCGCCGCGTTGCCCCCTTTCAGTGCCGCCCGCCAGCTGCCGGGCGCAACGTTTACCGCCAGCTCATAGGGTAACTGCTGCAGCAGCGCACGAATGGCGATGCTCTCCACAGGCGGAGTCGGCCCGGATTCGGAAGGCGGCGTGAGAGCAGGCACCATCAGGCTGAGCGCCCTGTCGGTCACCGCCGCCGCCGGCGGCAGCTGCAGCGTCAGTTGCCACACCCCCTCCACTTCCTGCCAGCGCCCATGACCGCCCTGATGGCGCAGCGCGGCAAACAGCGGACGCAGCCGTTTTTCCAGCGCCAGGCCCCTCTCCGGCGTAAAGGTTGTCCAGAACTCCGGGCGCAGGATCAGCGTAGCATCCCCGTCGTCAGGCTGATGATGCGGTAAGACTACCGCTGTGGCAGGCAGCGGTTCAGCGGTGGCGGCGCTGCTGAGCGGATAAAAGGTGAATGAGGCCGGGGATGGCTTCGTGCGGGGAAACGCATTCCGTGGTGAGAGCGCCAGGCTGAATCCCTGCGTGACCAGATTCTCCGCCGCCGGTTGCGGCGAGCAGATCAGCCAGCTTTGCGGCGCGCGGGAGAGCGACGCCAGCAGCCGCGGCAACACAGACTCTGCCTCATCCGGCGCAAAGCCGAAGGCGCGCTGGCGTAACTGATCCAGCGGCGCGAGCGCGGCAAAACGCTGCTGTGCCAGCCGCTGATAGTGCTGATGCTGCGGTTCAGTGGTCTGGCGCAGCGCGGCCAGATAGTCATCGATCACGCTGTCTGTCAGCTCAGGCTGGTCGGTATCCACCTTCAGGGCCAGCCAGTGCGCGTCATCGGCCTGATAGATCCATTGCAGATCCAGCGCCTCCGCCAGCTTCCGCTCGCGCAGCGTCGCCAGCAGTGAACCGGGCGCATCATCGAGCAGAAACTCACGCCATAACGTGACACCGTCACTACTGTCCAGCAGCCAGCTGCGCCACAGCGCCGCGGGTGCGCCCTCCGCCAGCTGCCAGACAGCCTCACCTGTCAGTCCGGGCGGCGACAGATCCTGCTGCGCGTAACCGGACGGCAGCCCGGCGGCAAAATCCCGCGCCAGCTGCTCCAGCTCATCCAGCGTCTGCGGTCCCTGCAGCCAGAGCCGCATAGTGCCGGAAACGTAATAGCGCTGGTGGAACTGGCGCAGCGCCCGCTGCAGAGCGGGGAGATCATCGCCAAAGGTGGCGCGACTCCCTGCCTGAAAGCGGCGGAATGCGGGGGGTGATGTGGCGGCGTGCAGCAGTGCCGCCTCCGTGCGTGTCGGCTGATGGCGCTGTAACAGCTGATACTCTGCGTCGATCACTGCCACTTCCTGCCCGATCGCCTGATTGTCGAGCAGCGGATGGGCAATCATATCCTGCAATCGCAGCAGCCCGTCAGCCAGCAGCGACGGCGTAACTTCAAAGAAGAAGGCGCTGCGGCGGGCCTGCGTGGTGGCGTTAACTCTGCCACCCTGCGCCTGGATCCAGCTCATCAGCCGCCCCTCATCAGGCCAGCTGGTGCTGCCGGTGAAAAGCAGATGCTCAAGCAGATGCGCCAGGCCTGGCCAGCGGTCAGGCTCGTCGTGGCTGCCTGCCGCCACCTGAATCAGCGCCGCGGCCTGGCTGGCGTCGGCGTGATGCACCAGCTCAATCGTCAGGCCATTGATCGCCAGACCGCGCGTTATCATCAGAGGTTCCGGGTTTTGTAGATCAGCTGTGAGTTGCTGCGGTTGCGGAACTGCAGCTGACCAATTTTAATGTCGCTGCAATCCGCCTCGCGGCGGGCCTCAAGAATTTTACCGTGATGCGGTGATTTGCTGCAGACCGGATCGGTGTTGTCGGCGTTGCCGGTCAGCATATACGCCTGGCAGCGACAGCCGCCGAAGTCTTTCTCTTTCTCGTCACAGGAACGGCACGGCTCTGGCATCCAGTCGAAACCGCGATAGCGGTTAAAACCGAATGAGTTGTACCAGATATCGTCCAGACTCTGCGTCAGCACCGACGGAAACTCCACCGGCAGCTGGCGCGCACTGTGACACGGCAGCGCGGTGCCTTCCGGCGTGACGCTGAGGAAGATGGCACCCCAGCCGCCCATGCAGGGCTTGGGCCGCTCTTCGTAATAGTCCGGGGTCACAAACAGCAGATTGGTCAGGCTGCCGCTGGCGCTCATGCGCTCACGGTAACGGTTTACCACCGCTTCCGCCTGCGCGATCTGCTCACGGGTAGGCAGCAGGCCTTCGCGGTTCAGCTGCGCCCAGCCGTAGAACTGACAGGTCGCCAGCTCGACGTCATCCGCTTCCAGCTCGATGCAGAGGTCGATAATTTTATCGATCTGATCGATGTTGTGGCGATGCAGCACGAAGTTGAGCACCATCGGATAGCCGTGGGCCTTAACCGCCTTCGCCATCTCCAGCTTCTGCTGAAACGCCTTTTTCGAGCCTGCCAGCGCGGCATTCAGGGTTTCATCACTCGCCTGGAAGCTGATCTGGATATGGTCCAGACCCGCCTCGCTGAAGGCATCCAGCTTCTTCTCTGTCAGGCCGATGCCGGAAGTAATGAGGTTGGTATAGAAGCCGAGATCGCGCGCGGCCTTAATCAGCTCCGGCAGATCTTTACGGGTCAGCGGCTCGCCGCCGGAAAAGCCGAGCTGTACGCTGCCCATGGCGCGCGCCTGGCGAAACACCTCAACCCACTGCGCCGTCGTCAGCTCCTTCTCCTGCTGCGCAAAGTCGAGCGGATTCGAGCAGTAGGGACACTGCAGCGGGCAGCGATAGGTCAGCTCGGCCAGCAGCCAGAGCGGCGGATTTACGCCAGGTTTATGCGGGGTCACGGAACTGTATCCACTTCTGTTCATAGGCTGACTGCAGGAACTCTAAAACGTCTGCACCCACGCCGCCCGCTTCCGGGAAACGGCTGTCCAGCGTCGCGATAATCGCGGCGATATCCTGTTTGCCATCCACCAGCTCAAGAATGGCGGCGGCGGTTTCATTCAGTTTCGCCATCCCTTCCGGATAGAGCACGACGTGGCTCTCCTGGGCGGCTTCCCACTGCATGCGGTAGCCGCGACGAAACGCGGCAATCGAGTTCTCATTCATCTGTTATACCAGTCGGGTGGTGTGCCACGCCGCCTTGTCAGTGACGGTGTGATAAGGCGGACGTTTCAGCTCGTAAGCCATGGTCATCGCATCCAGCATGCTCCATAAAATATCGAGCTTAAACTGCAAAATTTCCAGCATGCGGTTCTGGCTCTCTGCGGTGGTGAAAAAGTCCAGCGCCAGCGCCAGGCCATGTTCCACATCGCGGTTCGCCTGACCCAGGCGGCTGCGGAAGTAGAAGTAGCCCTCTTCTTTGATCCATGGATAGTGCTGCGGCCAGCTGTCGAGCCGCGACTGATGGATCTGCGGCGCGAACAGCTCGGTCAGTGAACTGCACGCGGCCTCCTGCCAGTTGGCGCGGCGGGCAAAGTTAATATAGGCATCCACCGCAAAACGCACGCCGGGCAGCACGTGTTGCTCCGACAGCAGTTCCTCACGCGTCAGACCGACGGCCTCGCCCAGCCGCAGCCAGGCTTCGATGCCGCCCTCTTCGCCATTACTGCCGTCATGGTCAAGGATGCGCTGCACCCATTTGCGCCGTGTAGCCGGATCGGGACAGTTCGCCATGATCGCCGCATCTTTCAGCGGAATGGTGGTCTGGTAATAGAAGCGGTTGGCCACCCAGCCCTGAATCTGCTCGCGGGTCGCCTGACCGTTGTGCATCGCAATGTGATAGGGGTGATAAATGTGGTAGTACGCACCCTTGTCGCGCAGAGCCTGTTCAAAAGCCTGTGGCGACAGCGTTTCGGTGATCTGCATGATTTAGCCCTGAAGGTGGATCGCCATTCCGTCCCAGCTCACCTCGATGCCCTGCTCTGTCAGAAACTGACGCTGGGGTGACTGCTCGTTAAGGATCGGATTGGTGTTGTTAATGTGGATCAGAATTTTGCGTTTTGCCGGCAGCGACGCCAGCAGCGCCATCAGCCCCTGCTCTTCTGCCAGTGCCAGATGGCCCATCGCCCTGCCGGTGTTGTGGCCTACGCCGGTGGCGAGCAGCTCATCATCCTGCCAGACGGTGCCGTCAATCAGCAGGCAGTCTGCCTTGTGCAGCCACGGCAGGATGACGTCATCAGGCTCTCCCAGACCGGGTGCATAGAGCAGCGTCTGGCCGCTGGCGCGGTTTTCGATAAACAGCGCCACGTTGTGACCCGGCAGCGGCCGATCGCGATAGGGCGAGTATGGCGGCGCGTTACTGATGATCGGAATCGCGGTAAACACCAGATCGCGACAGACATCAACGCTGAACGGCGTCAGTGGCGCAATGGGCCGGTGCTGTAAGCCGCCGTTCCAGTGGCTGAGCATCGGAAAGATGGGGAAGCCGGTGCTGAGGTCGGCATGCACCTCAGGGGTGCACCATACCTGATGCGGACAGCCTTCACGCAGGCTGAGCAGCCCGGTGGTGTGATCGATCTGACTGTCGGTCAGGATAATGGCACCTATCGCGGTGCCGCGCAGTACCCCTTTGCGGGTCAGCTCGGGCGTATGCAGGATCTGTTGACTGATATCGGGAGAGGCATTGCACAGCACCCAGTCCTCGCCGTTATCGCTGAGGATAATCGACGACTGTGTACGCATGCTGGCCTGAATCGTGCCGTTTCGCACGCCGTGGCAGTTGGCGCAGTTGCAGTTCCACTGCGGAAACCCGCCACCCGCGGCCGAACCGAGGATTTTGATAAACATAGAGGAAAACCAGAAGTTGAAAAAATGCCCGCTCAGAAGGCGGGCATAACGATTAACGGTTGGAGATGTAGAGAGTTACTTCCAGACCGAGACGCAGATCAACGAAGGTTGGTTTTTTCCACATAATTTATATCCTCTTTATTAACAGTAATTTAGCTGCCTGGAATCAGCGTGACAGCGATTAAATGAGAGCACTGTCACAATTTCCAGGCAGATGGTGCGCCAATGGCGCGTCGGGATCAAGTCCGGACGTAAGGAAATTGTTATCACAGCCCGGTCAGACGTAAAACCCGCTGCCAGTTTCCCCATGCCAGCTTCTCTGTCAGTGTCTGATCATAGCCCGCTTCCCGGAAAGCCGCGAGCAGACGCGGCATCCCGCTGACATCCCCCAGCGCATCCGGCGGGGTGATGCCGTCGAAATCGGAGCCAAAGGCCACATGGTCGCTGCCCATTATCCTCAACAGGTGATCACAATGCTTAACAATTTCTGTTAATGGCGTGTCGGCGTCGCGTTTACCGTCCGCCCGCAGAAACGCGTTGCCGAAGTTGATGCCGACCAGCCCCCCGCTGTCGCGGATCGCCATCAGCTGCGCATCCGTGAGATTGCGCGGCTGCGGGCAGAGGGCGTGCGCGTTAGAGTGGCTGGCGACCAGCGGCGCAGCGGCGATCCGGGCAGTATCCTGGAAGGCCTTTTCATTCATGTGAGAGACGTCGATCATCATATTGAGCGCGCTGGCCTGCTGGATCAGCCATTCACCGGCCGGGGTCAGCCCCGGCCCGGTATCAGGCGAGCCGGGGAAGCTGCCGCTGACGCCCTGACCAAAGCGGTTAGGCAGATTCCAGAACGGCCCGATACTGCGCACCCCCGCCTGCCAGAAGGCGTGCAGCTGTTCGCCCTCTTCATCCAGCGCATCGGCCCCTTCGATATGCGCCATCATCGCCAGCACACCCGCCGCCCGGCACTCTGCAATCTCTTCCACGCTGCGGCAGAGACGCGCCCGGCCCCCTGATTCATCGGCCAGTTGCTGCAGGATCTGCAGCTGCTGCCACATGATCTCAAGCGGTTGCCAGGGTTCACCGGCACGGGCTGGCACGGTGCGGGCAATGTACTCCTGCGGCGGCACAAAAATCGCAAACAGCCCGCCGCCAAAGCCGCCCTGCTGAATGCGGGGGAAATCGAGGTGGCCCCGTTCAATACCCTGATAAAACGCCTGCGCAGGCGCATCGCGATGATGCAGCCAGAGGTTAAGCAGCAGGTCGTTGTGACCGTCAAAAATCAGCATAAGTGTTCACCCGGAGAAACAGGCGATCATGCTAACCCCGCCCGGCAGATTCATCAAACCGGAGCGCACGCAGGGTGTTGCCCTGAATATTTCAGGATATAGTGCAGAGAATATTTCTTGTGCGCCGGTCTGAAGTGGATTATTTACTGGGGTCAACAGGTGACTGAGTTTTATATCTCAAGAGCGGGGCTGATTTCTGGCCTCGCTGGTAGCTTTCTGATTTTCATCTCTTTCTTCCTGTACGCTTTTAACAGAAAAGCGTATGACAGACTCATTTCCCTGTTCCTGGAGAAATATCAGTTTCCGCCACCCTGTTCGTTCTATCACATGGCCGGTTTTTTTGGCGCATATCAGGTGTGCAGATTTTTCATTAATCTCAGCAGGAATAAACCTATAGTCTCCCTCAGCAAGGAGAGTCCTGCTTACTCCTTTTTCGGCGAAAACAGACTCACTGTCAGCCGCTGGATGATCTCGTTAGTGCGTCTGTGGATGATTGCAGGAATCTGCTATCTCGGCACAGCGCTCGCTGTTCTGACTCTGATTGTCCTCAGGTGAGAACGACACTGATCACGACGTAATCTTACCAGCCCACGCTGTAGGCACCGTCTTTGACTACAGCGCCTCTTGCTCACCTGTCTGACATCAACTCAGAGCCTTCCCTTTTCAGTCTTCTTCGTCTTCAGGCGGAACAGCGCTGCTTGCATATTCACCTTGCTGTGTGTTGTCACTTTTGCGCATCAGGTTGTCAGCATTGCGCGCGCGGCGGAGAGGCGCTGGCGGCAGACTGATAAAAAAACAAGGAGAACCCTATGCTGACGCAACCCGCTGATAAATACCGTCCCGCCCCGCTGATGTCGCTGCCCGATCGTCAGTGGCCTTCACGCCAGCTCACTCAGGCACCGCGCTGGCTCTCTACCGATCTGCGCGATGGCAATCAGGCGCTGGCGGAGCCGATGGATCGCGAGCGCAAGATGGCCTTCTGGGATTTGCTGCTGCGCTGCGGTTTCCGGGAGATCGAGGTCGCCTTTCCCTCAGCATCGCAGACAGATTTTGATTTCGTTCGCGATCTGATTGAACAGCAGCGCATTCCGCAGGATGTGACGCTGCAGGTGCTGACACAGGCGCGTGCCGATCTGATCGCCCGCACCTTCGAATCGCTGCAGGGGGTGCCGCGCGCCATTGTGCATCTCTATAACGCCACTGCGCCGCTGTTTCGCGAACGAGTTTTTAAACAGAGCAAAGCGGAGATTATCGCCCTCGCCACCGCAGGCGCGCGGCAGATATGCGCCGGATGCGAGGCGCAGCCGGCAACCCACTGGACCTTTCAATATTCACCCGAGACGTTCTGTTTCACCGAACCGGCGTTCGTTCTGGAGATTTGCGAGGCGGTGGCGGATGTCTGGCAGCCTGATGTCACGCGGCCGATGATCATCAACCTGCCCGCCACGGTGGAGGTGAATACGCCGAATGTCTATGCCGATCAGATCGAGTATTTCTGCCGCCACTTCAGCCGCCGCGATGCCGTCTGTATCAGCGTCCATCCGCATAACGATCGCGGCACCGGCGTCGCCTGCGCGGAGCTGGCTCTGCTCGCGGGCGCTGACCGGGTTGAAGGCTGCCTGTTTGGCAACGGCGAGCGCACCGGCAATGTCGATCTGGTCACGCTGGCGCTGAATCTCTACACGCAGGGCGTTTCGCCGCAGCTCGACTTCAGCAAAATGCAGGAGGTAATTGAGGTGGTGACCCGCTGCAACCAGTTGCCAGTGCATCCCCGCCATCCCTACGCGGGGGAGCTGGTCTTCACCGCCTTCTCCGGTTCGCATCAGGACGCGATCAAAAAAGGGTTCGCCATTCGCGCCGAACAGCAGGAGACGCTGTGGCAGATGCCCTACCTGCCCCTTGACCCGGCCGACATCGGCTGCAGCTATGAGGCGGTGATCCGTGTCAACAGCCAGTCAGGCAAAAGCGGAGCCGCCTGGCTGCTGGAACAGAATCACGGTTTACAGCTGCCGCGTGCCCTGCAGCAGGATTTCAGCCGCTGTGTGCAGCAGGAGACAGACCGGCACGGTGGCGAGATGACGCACTACGCGCTGTGGCAGCTCTTTTGCCGCCGCTACGGTGTGACGCAGCCGGCAATCACCCTGGAGCAGGCTGACAGCCAGAGCGACAGCGTCGGACAGACGCAGATGCGCGCCAGCGTCCGCTGTCAGGAGCGTCCCGTGACGCTCACCGGCCGGGGCAATGGCTGGCTGTCGGCGGCGGTCAATGCCCTCGCTGGCGCGTTCGATCTTCATCTGACCATTGAGGATTATCATGAACACACGCTGGGGCGGCGCAGTGACAGCCGATCCGTGGCCTATATCAGCTGTGTGGATGCGCGTGGGGTGCGGGCCTGGGGTGTGAGCATCGACAACGACACGACCCGTGCGGCCCTGCAGGCACTGCTCAGCGCGGCGGGCTGCTTTCTGGCGGCGGAAAGTAGTCCGTCGGTGACACGCCCAGCAGACGACGAAACATCGCACTGAAGGCGCTGGGGCTTTCATAGCCCAGCTCCAGCGCCACCCGCAGCACCGCGTCGCCCTGCGCCAGTCGCGTCAGGGCGATCGCCAGCCGGGCACGTCGCACCCAGTCGCTGAACTGCAATCCGGTTTCGCGCATAAAATGGCGGGCCAGCGTCCGGCCCGAGACGTTCAGGTGGGTACTGGCGCGCAGTAGCGTCCAGTTTTCGCCGGGGGTCTGCTGGATCCGCTCACACAGCGCCTGAAGCCGGGCGCTGTGTGGCGTCGGCAGCGCAAACGGCAGCACATCCATGCCGCGAATTTCATCCAGAATCAACTCCATTACCCGCTCAGCCCGGCTGCCTGCTTCGTAATGCACCGGCAGCGCGAGTGCGGTAACAATCAGCTCACGCAGCAACGGCGAAATCTGCACCACCTGACAGCTGGCGGGCAGATCGGCGCGTGCCAGCGGATCGATAAACAGCGTGCGCGCCGCGACGCTGCCGGTAATCTGCAACGCATGACGGGTAAACGCGGGCAGCCAGACGCCGCGGCTCGGTGGCACGATCCAGCTGCCATACTCCGTTTCCACCCGCACCACGCCGCTCAGCGTGTGGATCAGCTGTGCGCAGGTATGGTGGTGCCAGGGCTCACTGGCACCGTGCCGGTAGTCGTGCGCCAGCGGCACCAGCGGACGATGGCTGAAGTCAACCGGCTGCTGGCTCATTGCGCTTTCAGATAGCGGTAGATCACCGCCAGATCCTCTTCACCATGTCCTTCATCAACCGCCTGCTGCCAGAGCCGGGAAATATTCTCCAGCGCTGGCAGCGGCGTTTCTGCGGCATCCAGCGCCAGTCGGGCATCCTTCAGCGCCCAGACCAGATGCATCTGCGGGGTGTAGTCATCGCGGGCCATCATCTCCAGCTTCATTTTTGCATAAGGGGCCGCGAGCGGACCGCCCTCCAGCACCTGCCAGAGATCGTCGGTGGAGAAGCCGAACTGCGCTGCCAGCTGGGTACTCTCTGCCAGGCTCTGCATCATGCCAATCAGCCAGCTGTTGATCACCAGCTTCATACGGCTGCTTTTACCCGCTTCGCCCAGCCATTGCGTACCTTTACCGATGGCGGCAAACACCGCTTCTGCCGCCTGCGCCCGGCTCTGATCGCCACTGGCGAGCACCAGAATCTGTGCGTTTTCGGCCGGTGCCTTAGTGCCGGAAACCGGCGCATCAATAAACAGCAGATCGGGACGGGCCTCTGCGAAAAAGGCGATCAGCGCGTCCGTTTTTTCCACCCCGATGGTGCCCATCTGGCACAGCGTTGCACCCTGTTTAAGGGCTTCCTTAACCTGATGCAGCACCTGCTCAGTGGTATCACCGTCCGCCAGCATGGCGATTACGACATCCGCCTGCCGCACCGCCTCGTCCGGCGAGTCAGCCAGCTGCAACCCCGCGCCCAGCAAATCTTCGCCGCGTGCGCGGGTGCGATTCCAGCCGTGCACGGTAAAGCCTTTCTTCAGCAGATTAGCGGCAAATGCGTGCCCCATTGCGCCTAATCCCAGAACCGCTACTTCAGGTTGTTTCATGCTGACTCCCTTGAGTTATCTGACGGCATCCCACAACGGTGGATGCCCGTGACCAGTAAAGTTGCGTTTCAGCCTGGCGGTAAACAGAGAAAAAATCCAGCCCGAAACGGTGTACCCCAACCGGGCAAACCCTTACCATACGCGACAATTGTTCCATCTGGTTCAATACCTCTTCTCTTTTCCAGGCGACTTATAATGAAAATAATTTCTCTGCGTCAGATGACGCTGGTCATGCTGCCCGCCATGCTGCCGCTGCCGCTGCTGGCGGCGGATAACGACGCGACCCTGGTCGTCACCGCCGCACCGTCAGAACAGGGCCTCAACGAACTCGATACCCCCGCGGCTCTGAGCGTGGTCAGCGGCGACGATATGCGCCAGGCCGCCCCGCGCGTGAACCTGTCGGAAAATCTCAGCAGCGTGCCCGGTCTGCAGATCCAGAACCGGCAGAATTACGCCCAGGACCTGCAGATTTCGATGCGCGGCTTTGGCTCCCGTTCCACCTATGGCGTGCGCGGCCTGCGCATTTATGTGGATGGCATTCCGGCGACCATGCCGGATGGGCAGTCACAGACCTCAAATATTGATATCGGCTCGGTTGACCATGTTGAAGTGCTGCGCGGCCCCTTCTCAGCACTCTATGGCAATGCGTCAGGCGGGGTCATCAACGTCACAACACAGCAGGGGCAGCAGCCGGCGACGCTGGAAGCCGGCAGCTGGTACGGCAGTTACGGCAGCTGGCGCAACAGTGTTAAAGCCAGCGGCGCGACCGGTGACGGCACGCATGCCGGCGATGTGAACTACACCGTTTCTGCCTCCCGCTTTACCACCCACGGCTATCGCGACCACAGCTCCGCCCAGAAAAACCTCGGAAACGCCAGACTCGGCGTGCGCATTGATGATGTCAGTACCCTGACGCTGCTGTTTAACAGCGTTCACATCGACGCACAGGACCCGGGCGGCCTGACCGCGGCACAGTGGCGCGACAATCCGCGTCAGGTGGTGAACAATGTCTCGCTCTATAACACCCGCAAAACGGTCGATCAGACCCAGGGCGGTCTGCGCTATCAGCGCCAGATGAGTGAAAATGACGACCTCAGCGTCATGCTCTATGCGGGCATGCGCGAAACGACCCAGTTCCAGTCGATTCCCGCCACGGTGCAGCTCAAACCTTCCCATCCCGGTGGCGTGATCGCCCTGACCCGCCATTATCAGGGTGCAGACACCCGCTGGACTCATCGCGATACCCTGCTGTCCATTCCGGTAGCGCTGACCGGTGGCCTCGACTATGAAACCATGAGCGAGCGCCGTAAGGGCTACGAGAACTTCACCGTCAGTGACGGCGTTACGCACCTGGGCGAACAGGGCAATCTGCGACGCAACGAGCGCAACCTTATGTGGACGCTCGATCCCTACCTGCAGACTGCCTGGCAATTGACGGATAAGCTTTCGCTCGATGCGGGCGTGCGCTTCAGCACCGTCAACTTTGACTCGAATGACTTCTACATTCGTCCCGGCAACGGCGACGACAGCGGGAATGCGCGCTATCACAAGTGGCTGCCCGCGGCGGCGCTGAAGTATGCCGTTGATCCCGGCTGGAACGTGTGGATCTCTGCCGGGCGCGGCTTTGAAACCCCGACCATCAATGAGCTTTCCTATCGTTCGGATAATGCGACCGGCCTGAACCTGGGACTGAAACCCGCCACCAGCGACACGCTGGAGGCAGGCACCAAAAAACGTATCGGCAATGGCCTGCTGAGCGCGGCGCTGTTCCAGACTGACACCCGCGATGAGATTGTGGCAGATGCCAGCAGCGGCGGTCGTACCACCTATAAAAACGCCGGTCAGACGCGCCGTCGCGGTCTTGAGCTGAGCCTGGACCAGCAGTTTGCCTGGGACTGGCGGCTGAAGATGGCTTACACCCTGCTGGATGCGCGCTATCGCAGCAATGCCTGCGGCAGTGACAGCTGTGACGGCAACCGTATTCCGGGCATTGCCCGCAACATGGTCTACGCAGGCCTGGGCTACCTGCCCGAAGAGGGTTTCTATGCGGGAAGTGAAGTGCGCTACCTGAGCCAGATTGCCGCTGAAGATCAGAACAGCGTTAACACCCCCTCCTACACGGTGGCCGCACTGAACAGTGGCTATAAATGGAAACTGGACGCGTGGACGCTGGATCTGTTTGGGCGGGTCGATAATCTGTTTGACCGGCATTACGTGGGGTCGGTGATTGTGAACGAGAGTAATGGCCGTTATTTCGAGTCTGCGCCCGGTCGTAATTACAGCGCTGGATTCACGGTGAGTTACGCATTTAACTAATTTAATAAGTGGCTTTTATAAAGCCACTTATTACCGCCCAACCCTGTATTGCCAATTAATAATATCCGTTATCTTCTTAGTTAATTAATAACCCACACAAGCCCGCACTCATAAAAAAAACCCCTTATTTACCCACCCCCGTAACCTTATTGCAACCAGAACCCTCTTTTGATAATAGAAACCGGAACACATTTGGGATAAATCAAATATAAAACCCGTCTTCCCTGATAAATTATTCTCAGCTCAAACGTATCTGCCTAGCCGCACATTGAATAATTAATCTTTCTGTGTGCGCGTTGATTTTTCGTGCCACACAGGGAATGTTTTGCTGATGAATAAGATAATGAGTCGTTTAACGCCGCTGGCGTTACTGACAGGATTTATGATGAGCGGTAACGTGGCGGGTGAGAATATCGGAAGCCAGACAGGGGCGAATATAACCCTGAATGATGGCGACATTCTGACCGGAGACGCCACCTATTCAGGCGGGCTATATGGCGTCGTCAATCCCTACAATCAGACCGGAATTGTTAATCTGGGTCGTCGCGCTTTTATAAACGTTACTGATGCCGATAATTATGCACGCGGCGTAGTCATCTGGGGGAATGAGAGCCAGCTGTTTGCGGAAGGACTTACTCTCAATATCAGTGGAAATAGTGCCCTGGGCATTAATATTACGGGTCAGGATATTACTGCCGATCTGGGGACGGGAACCACTGTCAATGTGACCGGAACCGCTACCGCTTCCGGTATCCTGATTCGGGGAGCGTCATCGCTGAAAGCGGAAGCCCTTACGGTGAATCTGACAGGAGACGGTGGTTTTGGCCTCAGCGTCAGCAATGCGGGCACCCGCGTGGACCTGGGGAGTGGCAGCACCCTATCGACTCAGGGCAGAAGAAGTCACGCTATCAGGGTCCATGCCCTGAATGGGAAAGAGTCATCCCGCCGCACAACACTGACCGCAAATCAACTGACGCTCAACACGACAGGCGATTCTGCTTATGGCCTCAATCTGCAGGCCGATTCGCTCGCGAATCTCGGATCCGGAAGCACCATCACGACAACTGGCGCGAACGCCTTTGGTATCTGGAACTTTGGTGAACTCGCCGCTGATAATCTGACCATTAATACGACAGGAAGCGGCTCAATCGGTCTTGAAGTGCGTCAGAATGGCGTTGCTGACATTGGCCCCGGCAGTCAGGTAACGTCTGAACAGGCTGGCAGCATCGTCGCCAGCGGCACGTCAGCAATCATTAACTTCAAAGGAACAGCAGAACAGCGAAACAGCCTTCATTCAGGCGGTTCTTATGCCGCTTCTGCCCAGACGTCTGGCTCCTCTGTCACGCTTGATGAGACCGATATTACCAGCGCCGACATGGCGCTGTGGGCGCTCAACGGGGGTCATATCTCGGCGAATAATGTTTCCATCAGTAGTTCAGTGACTCCCAGAGCGGCGCTTTATGCAATGACAGGCGGCGAGATCAATCTGACCGGTAATGTCGATATCGCTATGGCTTCGGCAGATCAGTTCGCCATCGCCACGCAATATAACGAAGGTTATGCACAGGGCGTGGTTAATATCGACGGCAAACTGAATATGACAGGATCCGTTTATTCCCGCGGCGGCTTCGTTGATTTAGCGCTGCAGCCCGGCTCGGTCTGGCAAGGCGCAGCCATCAGCGACGGTCTCAATCAGGGGTATCTGAATACGACCCTAGATAAAAGTGACTGGTATGTCAGCGCAAATTCAAATGTGGACCGGTTAAACATGAATAAGGGGCGGATTGATTTTACCCGGTCAATCTCTGCATCCGATTATTCCACCTTAACCGTTGCCGATCTGTCAGGTAGTGGTAATTTTAATATGCGTGTTGATCTGGCAGGTGAAGGTGATGGCGTTAATAACCGTGGCGATAAGCTGGTTGTCACAAACAGCAGCCAGGGTGACTTCACCTTGTCATTTGTTAATCAGGGCAGTCTGGCGACAACAGGCCATGAGTTATTAACCGTGGCAGAAACTCCTGACGGGATAGCAAATTTTACCACAGCATCGGATATTGAACTGGGCGGCTATCTCTACTCAGTGCGTAAAACCGGCACGAACTGGGAACTCTACTCTTCCGGCGCCGCATCAGCACCGGAACCAGAACCGGCTCCGACACCAGAGCCAGCCCCTGCCCCAACACCCGCGCCAGCCCCTGCTCCGCAGCCTGCGCCAGAACCTGAACCTGAACCGGCACCGACGCCAGCGCCTCCGATTACGACCACGGCAGATGCAGGCGGTAATTTCCTGCATGTCAGTTACCTGATGAACTATGTCGAAACGCAAACCCTGTTTCAGCGACTGGGCGACATCCGCCAGGACAATGCGAAAGGGAATGTCTGGCTGCGGGGCTTCGGCGGTAAACTGAACACCTTCTCAGGCGGCAGACTGAGTGACTTTGAAATGGGCTACAGCGGCTATCAGTTTGGCGCAGATAAGCACCTGGCCGACGATATAAACGTGTCAGGCGGCCTGTTTATGGGGACCACCCACGCCTCACCTCACTACCGCGGGGGTGATGGTACGGCCAAATCAGAACATGTGGGGGGCTATCTGACCTGGGTCGCCGACAACGGTTTTTACATCGACCAGGTCATTAAGATCAACCGCATCCGCAATCAGTTCAAGGTAAAAGATAGCCAGCAGAATCTGGTTTCCGGTCAGGCCAAATCAACCGGATTCACATTTTCCGTTGAGGCGGGCAGGCGTTTTCACTTCTCTCCTGATGACCAGGGCTTTTATCTCGAACCTCAGGCTCAGATTACCGCAGGCCGGCAGAAAGGGTCGCAGACCCGGGCCAGCAACGGTCTGGTTATTGAGTTTAAAGATTATCATTCCGTTAACGGTCGGGCAGGCGCGCTGGCAGGATACAGTCAGAAAAGTGGAGCAACGAATTACAATGTCTATTTCAAAACCGGCGTGGAACGCGAGTTTTCAGCCAGCATGCAATATGCTCTGAACGGTTCAACGGAGAAAGCGGATTTCAGCGGAAATGCCTTGCGCAACGGACTGGGAGTCAGTGCCGATATAGACACCGCACATCATCTTTATCTGGAAGCCGATTTAACGACCGGTCAGCGCTTTGATCAACGCCAGCTCAATGCCGGTTACCTTTTTAGCTTTTAACTGAAGGTGGTACGTTCAGCCATCCCTGTCCTGCCCTCCGTGGCAGGACTTTTTTTGCCTGATACTCAGTCAGATCAGGCCTGCGGCAGCAGCGCAACAATCTCCTTACTGCTGCCGGTTTCACCCAGGCGCGGAAAGATCAGATTGATGCTGTTGTTGTGCGTATCAATGTTGAGATCGGTCATCGCATCGGTCGCCAGCGTGACGTTGTAACTTGACTCATAGGCCTGTCGCGCCGTGGACTCCACGCCGATACTGGTCGCGATCCCGCAGATCACCACCTGGGTGATGCCGCGCTGCTGCAATTCCTCGTGCAGCGCCGTGGCCTGAAACGCGCCCCAGCTCTTTTTGGTGATGGTGATGTCATTCTGCTGCGGCGTCATTGCCGGAACCAGCGTCGCCCAGTCGGCAGGAAGTTCACCGCTGTGACGGGCCTGCTCAGTGCGGCCTGGCGCACCACCGGCCACGTTAACCAGCACAACCGGCAGATTATGCTGGCGGAATGCCGCCGCCAGCGCGGCACAGCGTTCGATCACCGGCTGCGGCTCATGAACCAGTGGCAGCGCCACAATGCCATGCTGCAGGTCGATAACAATCAGCGCCGTTTTTGCATCAAGTGTGGTTACAGCCATATTAAATCCTTAAAGTGAATGGTCAGCGAGTCGCTGCAGTAAAGGGAGAACATCGGTCAGTTGCTGCTGTTCAGCCGGCGTCAGCCGGGCCTCCAGCGTCCGTACCAGCCAGTCGTCACGCATCGCGCGGCTGGAAGCAATCACCGCCAGGCTGGCCGCGGTCGGCAGGTAACGGGTCTTGCGTCCATCGTGCGGGTCGGGTTCTCCTGTCACCAGATCCGCCGCCAGTAACCCCGCAACGGTGCTGCCCATCGACTGGCTGCGCACGCCTTCCGCCGCGGCCAGCTGCGTCACCGTCATCGCCCCGTCCCGCACCAGATGGCCCAGTACCGCCACCTGTGACCAGGTTAACTCACCGGGTGGGGCCGATTCGCGCAGGCGGCGACTCAGCTTACCCACCAGCATGCGCAGCAGGGCTGCCGATTCAGTCAGATCGCTCATTGCCGGTCTCCATAGCCAGGCGAAAGTATAGAGATACGAAGGTAAACTGTGTAGTTTGCTCAGGTATCAATTTGTAACGTCCGGCCGCTGCAGATAGTGGATCAGACTGTGAAAACGCAGTGGCGTCGCCAGCGGATTACGGTAGCTGTGTGCCACATCCGCCCTGAACTGGAACGCCTCTCTCGCCACCAGTCGTCGCCAGATATCACCGACGCCCAGCAGCAGCTCGCCCTCAATCACCACCACCTGCTCGACACAGCCCGCTTCATGGGGGGACGACTGGCTCTGCGCGCCCGCTGCCAGCTCAACCGCCAGCAGGTCAAAACGCAGCTGCGGATCGTAAGGCAGCAGCGGATGAACCGTCATCTCGGCGTTGGCCTGGCTGAACCCGGCGACCGCGCCAGAGGGAAGCACCCGTCCGTCGATAAAAAAGGAAAAGGGAACGCTGAAACCGGTGGCGATCTTCCACAGCGTGGCCACGGTCGGACTCGATTCGCCGCGCTCAATCTGCCCCAGCATCGCTTTACTGACGCCGGTTCGCTCCGCCGTAAGCGTCAGGCTCCAGCCGTTGGCCTGGCGCAACTGTCTGAGCGCGGCGCTCAGGTGTTGCTGAAAATCTGCCATTTTTTCTCCTGCATTTTTCGTCAATGAGCTGACGTTATGCTGCCAGTGTAGCACTTGTGCGTTATAGCGTATCATGCAATCATGTGCGCTATAACGCACAACACAGATTCACCTTCGCTGAGGGTGAGAGAGAGCGATGATGAAAAGAGTGGGACATCCCCGTTTTACCCTGCCGATGGTGGTTTCCGGCTTTGTCGCCGTGCTGGTGGGCTACAGCAGCAGCGGCGCCATTATTTATCAGATGTTTCAGGCGGCGGGCGCCACACCGGCGCAGATCGGCGGCTGGCTCTCCGTACTGGGCATCGCGATGGGGATCGCCTCGCTGGGATTGTCGCTGCGCTACCGCATGCCGGTGCTGGCCGCCTGGTCAACACCCGGCGCGGCGCTGCTGGCCACCAGCTTTCATGGCATTTCGCTGAACGAGGCGGTGGGCGTCTTTGTGTTCTCCAATCTTCTCATCGTCCTGTGCGGGGTCACCGGACTGTTTGCCCGACTGATGAATCACATTCCCGCTTCGCTGGCGGCGGCGATGCTGGCCGGGATTCTGCTGCGCTTCGGGCTGCAGACCTTTGCCGATTTGCAGACCAACTTTGTGCTCTGCGGCAGCATGTGTCTCGCCTGGCTGCTGGCCCGCCGCTGGCTGGCCCGCTACGCCATTCTGGTCACCCTGCTGATCGGTATCGCCGTCGCGCTGGCGCAGCACGCCATTCACTTTCCGCCGCAGCCCTTAAGCGTAATGCTGCCCGAACCGGTGATGCCGCACTTTACCCTGACCACCCTGCTGGGGATCGGTGTGCCCTATTTCCTGGTTACGATGGCGTCGCAGAACGCCCCCGGTATCGCGACCTTACAGGCGCACGGTTATCGTGCACCGGTGTCTGCCCTGATGAGCTGGACTGGCCTGACGGCGCTGCTGTTATCACCGTTTGGCGGTTTTTCCGTCTGTGTGGCGGCCATTACCGCGGCGATATGCATGAGTGATGAGGTCGACCCCGATCCGCAGCAACGCTGGCGCGCGGCGGTGCTGGCGGGAATTTCCTATTTGCTGGCGGGTGCGTCCGGGGCGTTGATCGCCGTGCTGTTCAGCGCCCTGCCTGGAGTGCTGATTGAAGCGCTGGCGGGACTGGCTCTGCTTGCCACGCTGGGCGGCAGCCTGCAGCGCGCGCTCGAACAGCCTGCTGAACGCGACAGCGCGCTGATCACTTTTCTGATCACCGCTTCCGGCGTCTCGCTTCTGGGGATCGGTCCGGCCTTCTGGGGCCTGGTGGGCGGCATTGTCGCCCATCTGCTGCTGGTGCGCAGACGCGCCTGAATCTGCTGATCTCACTGAACTGGCGGTTGTTTTTCCGCCAGCCAGTGAAAAAAACGCTGGATTTAGCCCCTTTTCTGCCGTTTGATTTGTCATTGCCCCGCGTAAAATCAACGTAATCGTCGATAACACGCGATTTTCTGCCTCAGACAACGACCGATAAGGGCCCAACAGGTGGCAAAAACTTTTCTGCGCAGCGGTAATTTAGATGCAGTTCTGGCATTAGGTGAAAATGGCCAGCCGGTCTACGCCTCAGCACTGCAAATTCGTGAAACCCTGCGCCTGCGCCGTCAAAGCGCACTGGCAGATTGCCTGGCCATTCCCCAGGCCAACGACCGGGGCGACCGCCTCGACTGGTATGCCCCTTTCAGCGGCCGGGTGAAATCCTGGCTGGGTGCCAGCGATCATGAGCGTCGCGCGGCGCTGCAGCACCTTACCGCCTGCCAGCAGGATATGCAGGATCTCAGTACGCGCGCGCGCGCGGCAGAGAATCCGTCGATGCGCCTGTTTGGCGCGCTGCTGAGCAAGACCCTGCAATTCCCCGACCAGCAGTATGTTTATCTGGTCGATGGCAAACCGGTGATCACGTTCTGGGGCTTTGTCGACGCGCAGGCGCGCAGCCGCGATGACGCGCTGGCCTGCCTGCGTGACACCCTGGAAGAGAATCTGCCGGTGGCGCTGGTTGAACCGCCACCGGCTGTGTTGCCTGCCGCGCCTGTCGTGGCAGAGCCGGAGATCCTCGCGCCGCCACCGGTTCCGGAACCTGAGATCCTGCCTGAACCGGAACCCCAGCCTGCTGCGCCCGTCGACGCTCAGCCCGTTGCGCCTCTCCCGGCGCGTCGTCGTTTCCGCGTCTGGTATCTGCTCCCACCGGTCGCGATTGCCGCCGCCGTTATGGTGGCCGTGCTGCTGCATCGTCAACCCTCTGAGTCCACCCCGGTGGCAACGGCGAAGCCAGCGGCGACCCCGGCGACGGTGCCTGCTCCCGCCACGCCGGCAGTCACGGCGAGCCAGCCTCCGGTGGCTGCTGCACCGACCGAGGCCGCCAGCGCGCCCGCGGTGACGACGCCGGCCACCCTCACCCCGCCAGCGGTGACGGCCACGGCTGAAGCGCGCCCCGACACACAGCCGCAGTCAGCGGCCAGCACCACCGAGACCCCGCCTGCCGCCGCGTCTGCTACCCTTGCCAGTGAAGCGACCCCGACGGTACCGGCGAAGCCAGACGATCTGATTGTGACGCCGGATGCGGTGCGTGACGGGCAGGTGCAGGTGATCGATGGCCGCTGGCGGGTCACCATCAACCAGATGCCGACGCCAACCGGTAAGCCACCCGTGATGCGCTTCCAGTTTAAAAATGGTAAAGGCAGCGTGCAGGTCACTCAGGGTAATACCAGCTGTAAAGCCGATGTCAGCGCCGCCATGACCAGCGCCGGTAATCTGGTGATTGAGAGCCGCTACACCGCGAAGTGCCAGAACAATTCGCGCTACCGTATGCCGCTGCTTGTCTGCCACGCCAGCATTGGCGCAGCGCAGTGCGAAGCGCAATTTGCTGAAGACCGGGTCTTCCCGATGACGATTAAGCGTGAGAGTAAATAACGATGCTGGCTCCCCTGATCGATGACAAACAAAAAATTTCGCTGATTGAAAACAGCGGCGTGCAGTTCCTGGATTTTGGCCTGCAACTCTCAGATACCCCGGCGCGCCGTCAGTTTGTGCGCCAGACGGCCAACGGCCCGCTGCTGCGCCTGAACGTCGATGGCAACAGCGGAAAGTTCCTGCTCTATCCGGAAGATGGCGGCGCTGCCGAAGTGGTGCGCCCGGAATCTGATATTGCGCTGGCGGACTCCCTGACGCTGCTGTCAGCCTGCTGGCTGCCGCTGCCCATGCTGCGCTGCGCCAGCGGACGTCGTTTTATCGGTGGCCCTGAAAACTGGGCGCGGATGCGTCTGGTTGCCCTGCCCGCACCGGACGCGGCGGGCAATACCCATCGCGTTACCCTTGCTTTTGATACCCGCTGTGTGGCGGAAGAGGATGGCGGCGAGCAGCTGGGCCTTACCCCGGCGGATGCGCAGAATGGGGTCACCTTTGCCCTCGCCTGGCACAATTACGAGCTGGGCGACTTTCTCGATCTGACCTGGGTCGATGGCTGGCTGCGCGAATCCTTTACCGACCGCGTCAGCGACCGCCGCGAGCAGGCGATCAAACAGGCGCTGCGTGAATTTGAGTATCAGGCGCACTACCTGAATCTGCTGGAACTGCTGGGCCAGCAGCTCGACCTCAGCGAGATCCATATTCAGGCCGCCACACTGCAGACCCCGGCAGTCAACGTCGATATCATCCTTGATGTGGGCAACTCCCACACCTGCGGCATCCTGGTGGAAGATCACCCGGAAGAGAGCAACGGCCTGAAGCAGACCTATGAATTGCAGCTGCGCGACCTTTCTCAGCCGCATCAGGTCTACAACGAGCTGTTTGACAGCCGTCTGGAATTTGCCGAAACCCGCTTTGGTAAAGCGAACTTTTCGCTGGAGAGCGGGCGCGAACAGGCGTTTATGTGGCCGTCGCTGACGCGTGTCGGTCGTGAGGCGAGCCGTCTGGCCCTGCAGCGTGCGGGACTGGAGGGCAGCACCGGCCTCTCCAGCCCGCGCCGTTATCTGTGGGATGAGGCACGCTATCAGCCGGGCTGGCGCTTTAACACGCCGGGCGAGCAGGCGGAACCGCTGGCTTATGGTGCCCCCTTTACCACGCTGCTGAACGATGAAGGCCAGCCGCTGTCGACGCTGGCGCCGGACGATCGTCTGCCGGTCTTTTCACCGCACTACAGCCGCAGTTCGCTGATGACCTTTATGCTCTGTGAGCTGCTGGCTCAGGCGCTGATGCAGATGAACAGCGCGGCTCAGCGTCAGCGTATGCCGCAGAGTCACGCGCCGCGTCAGCTGCGCCATGTGATCCTGACGCTGCCGTCCGCGATGCCCAAGCCGGAGCGTGAAATCTTCCGTCGCCGGATGCAGGAGGCGCTGGCGCTGGTCTGGAAAGCCGAAGGCTGGCTCGCGGATGAGGATGACCTGGCACCGGCCGTCCCTCGTCAGAACCCGAAACCTTTGCCGGATGTGCAGATGGAGTGGGATGAAGCCACCTGTGGTCAGATGGTCTGGCTGTTCAATGAGACGCAGGTCAACTTTGCCGGTCGCGCTGAAGACTTTTTCAGCAGCATGGCGCGTCCCGATCGGCCGCGCGATGAGGGCGAACTGCCAGGTAAAAGCCTGCGCATCGCCTCGATTGACATCGGCGGCGGCACCACCGACCTGGCGATTACCCAGTATCGTCTGGATGATGGTCAGGGCAACAACGTTAAAATCACGCCGCGCCTGCTGTTTCGTGAAGGCTTTAAGGTGGCGGGCGATGACATCCTGCTGGATGTGATTCAGCTGTGGATCTTACCGGCGCTGCAGCAGCACCTGCAGAAAGCGGGCCTGACGCTGGCGGAACCGCTGATGAACAAGCTGTTTGGTCACGACAGCCGCATGGACGGTCAGGCCACGCTGCGTCAGCAGGTTACGCTGCAGCTGTTTATTCCGCTGGCGCAGGCGGTGCTGGAACGCTATGAGAACTGGGATCCGCTGGAGAGTCACGCAGAAATCAACGCCCTGTTCGGCGAACTGGTTGAGCAGACGCCTGGCGAGGCGGTGCTCGCCTTTGTCAACGGCGAGATCCAGCGTGAGCTGGGCGGCAACAGCCGCTTTGATCTGCTGCAGGTGCCGCTGGTCGTGAGCCTCGCGCAGCTGCACGGCGAGTTTATGCAGCACCGGATGGCCATCATCCCGGCGCTGCGCTCCATGTGTGAGGTGGTCTCGCTCTACCAGTGCGATGTGCTGCTGCTGACCGGGCGTCCGTCACGCTTCCCTGGCATTCAGGCGCTGGTGCGCCATCTGCAGCCGCTGCCGGGCAGCCGCATTCTGTCACTGGAAGGCTATCACACCAGCGACTGGTATCCGTTCAACAAGCATGGCCGCATCGACAACCCGAAATCGACGGCCGCCGTCGGCGCGATGCTCTGCCTGCTGGCGCTGGATCTTCGCCTCAGCAGCTTCTGGTTCCGCGCGGGCGATTTTGAACCTTACTCGACCATCCGCTATCTGGGTATGCTCGATGAAAACCAGGCCCTGACGGATGAGAATCTCTGCTACAGCGACATTGACCTCGACGATCCCGGCTTTGCGCTGGACCGGAAACGCAGTTTCCGTATCCGGGGTAACGTCTGTCTGGGCTTCCGCCAGCTCGATAACGATCGCTGGCCCGCCTCACCGCTTTACAGCCTGACGCTGAACGACCCGACGCTGGCGCGTAAAGTGGCGGGCGAAAGCGTGCTGCGCATCCGCCTGGCGGTCAAAGCTGGCCCCGGTGCGTCCGGCCCGGAAAACCTGGTGCTGAGCGATGCGCAGCTGGATGATGGCACCCGAGTGCCGCTGGAGCAGTTGAGTCTGAAGCTGAATACCCTGTCGGCGACCGGCAACGCCAATGCGCAATACTGGATTGACAGCGGGAGCGTGTGTAAACGATGAAAGCCCTGAAACCCCGCCAGCCTCAGACGCTGGCAAAACGTCTGGGCCTGTTACAGGACGCCCTGAACAACAGTCTGGAATGGATTGAGAACAGCCGTGAGCAGTCGCCGCGTCTGGCGCTGGAGGCGGAAACGCTGACGCTGCAACTGCGTCAGGCACGCGTGCAGACCCAGGCGCTGGCACAGCAGGTCGCCCGTCCGGTGACGCTGGCCCTGTTTGGTCAGTCGCAGGCCGGCAAAGCCTGGCTGCTTAACGAGATGGTGGCCGATGCACAGGGCCAGCTGGTGACCCGCATGGGCGACAAACAGCTCTACTGGTTCCAGCATGTCAATCCCGGCAACCTGGATTTTGCTACCGCCACCCGCTTCAGCCATCAGCGCGAGCCGCTCTCGACTGAGTGGCCGGTTGAACTGACCCTGCTGAATGACGCGGAAGTTATCCGTCTGATGCTCGCCTGTTCCGCTGCGGGCACACCCGACGTGGCGCAGATCGACAGCGGGCTGCAGCGTCTGCAGCGCCATCGCCTCGCCTCGCCGCTGGCCGGTCTGGACAGTGATGCGCTGGTCACACTCTGGTCTTGGTGCCGTCGCCGTCCGCACTACGATGCGCGCCTGGATCGCCACTTCTGGCCACAGGCGGTCGAGCTGGCGCCCTGGCTGAGCGTCGACGACCGGGTGCAGCTGTTCTCCCTGCTCTGGCCCGCTGAACCGGCGCTGAGCGAGATGCTGCGCACGCTGCTGCATCTGCGCCATCAGCTGCGTAACAGCAGCCGGGTGCTCGCCCCCTTAAGCCTGCTGGTCGATAACGCCCTGCTGCCTGCCGGGCAGCTGATTGTGCCAGCCAGCGAACAGGATCAGCAGCAGCCGGTGGAAGTCTGCCCGCTGAACGGCAACCGCATCGGCAAGGCCCAGCGCGTCCCGCTGGGCCTGCTGGCCCTGCTGACGCTGGAAGTGCTGGTGCCGCTGAGCTCCACGCCGCGCACCGCGCTCTATGATGATGCTGATATGCTGGAGCTGCCTGCGCCCGGTCACGCCAGCGATGTGGCGACCCAGGAAGATCGTCAGCGCCTGCAGCAGCAGGACCCGCTGCGCGCACAGCTGCTGGAACAGAAACGCGCCCTGCTGCCGGGCTTTTATGCCGCGCGACAGGCAATCGATCTGCTGCTGGTCTGCACGGCGGCCAGCCAGCGTCAGGATGCAGATCGGGTCAGCGAAACGCTGCGCGAATGGCAGCGCCAGCAGCCTGCTCAGGAGGCCGCAGAGAAACCGCGCCTCATCTGGGCCATCACCCCCTTCGACGCCCGTCATCAGCAGATTAATGTGGATGAGGCGGTGCAGCGGCAGATGGGACAGCCCGGTCAGCACTGGGGCTCCATGCTGGCCCTGGATCGCGCGGGCGTCGATCGCATGGCGAGCTGGCTGCAGGATGAGATGCAGCCTGACGCCCGCCGCGACATGCTGCTGGCCCAGCTCGCGCAGATTCAGCACACCGTCGTAGAGCGGCGTTTACTGCCGTGGACCGAGGCGGGTGCCAGCCCGGAACAGGCGGCACGCAAGCAGAACATCGCCGACACGCTGCTGAAATGTTTACAGCATCGCACCGGCCTGCATGGCGAGCTTCTGGAGCGTCTGCAGCCGCCGCGCGAAGCACTGCGTCAACTGTGGCTCAATCAGGCGACCCTGCCGGGCAGCAAACCGGCCCATCAGGCGCCGGAGAATCAGTTCGGCATCGGGTTTGAATTTGACCTGTTCAGTGACGCACCCGCTGACGTACCGGCTCAGCCGCGTCAGAGCCTGCACAGCAGCCAGCAGTTTCCGCGCCAGGTGCTTCTGCTGTGGCTGGATCACCTGCGTCAGCTGCCGGAAAACCGCAGCCTGCTGGCGTTACTTAACGTGGATAAGGCGACGATGGAGTGGCTGGTAGAAGAGCTGATCACCGCCGGGTTCCGCACCGATATTGCGCATAAACTGCAGCAGGCGCTGCACGAACCTGACACGCAAAGCGTGACGCACGAATCCCGCGCCGACCGGCAGGTGACGCGGGCGATGACGGTGCTGGGCGATTTTGTGGCCTGGCTCGGCTTTTTACAGCGCCCGGAATCAGAACGTCCCGCCAGCCGCGTCAACCGCGGCCAGGTGATTTTCTCGCGCCCGCCCGCTCCCAGCGTCAGCTTCGGTGCCGGTCAGCGCCTGACCCGACTCTCTGCGGCACCGGCGAATCACACCGCCTATTACATCTACGACTGGCTGGTGGGACTGAATCAGGTGATCGTTGAGAACAACGGCTATACCGGCGGTGGGGATCTGCCGCTGGCGGCCCGCGAGGCTCTGATTGCGCTGCTGAAGCCGCTGCGCACGTAATCGATAATCGGGTGCAGTTCGCCTCTGTGCGGCTGCACCCTGCTTCCCGGCCGACCTGAGTCTGAGACGGCAATAAAAACCGTTGCCGGCTTACTCCACGATCAGGTGCAGTTCGCCTTCCAGCGACTGTGCCGCCTCTTCCAGCAGCGCCAGCACCGGCGCTAAATCAGCCTGATGCGCAGTGTAATGCTGCAACCGCAGTGTGGCAGGTAGCGCCATGCCGCCCGTCAGCCAGTCCCACAACGCATCCAGGTTATGACCAAAGGTCGGCGGGCAGCCGCTCTGCCCGGCAAACTCGCGATAAAAAGCCGCGCGCGTAGTGAGTTCGCGCAGATCAAAGTTCAGTTCAAGCATCAGGGCACCTGCCTGAAGCTGCGGTAGTGATCGGTGGAGAGAAACACCAGCCCGTCAGAGGAGTAGACCAGACGATCGGCGTCGCGATGTCCGCAGCGGTAATTTACATCCGCTTCATACCACTGGCGACCCGCACGCGGGGGCAGCCGCTTTTCGCGGTTAGCAAACCGGTCACCGCCGATGGCCCTGCCAGGCAGAACCTCACACAGGTTACCTTTGGCCGGATTCCAGCCGCGTTGCCGCGCTTCGTTTTTGGTCAGGTAGTAGTCCGGTAACTGCTGATGCTGCAGCACCCAGCGCGCCACGGTGTGGGCATCGGTCAGGGTGGCGATATCGGCCTGAGCCGGCGCAGAAACGGTGTTGAGATAAGGTTTAAGGCCGTAAAAGCAGGCCGCGAGGACGAAGAAAAGTCCAATCCAGAGTTTTTTTGACATGATGGCATCCGTGACGACAGGATGCAGATGATACCAGTTTTGCGCCCGGAGGAAAGCGCGGGCCAGACAGGCTGGCCCTGGCGAAGTTATGCAGCGTGCGAATCACCGCTGTGACGACGCCATGCACCCGGTGCCACGCCATACTGGCGTTTAAAGCTGCGGTTGAAAGACTGCTGAGAGTCAAAGCCCAAAGAAATCGCGACGTTCAGAATCGGTTCATCGGTGCTGGTCAGGCGATCGGCAGACTTTTTCAGCTTCTTCACCCGGATGTACTCACCCAGTGGATAGCCGGTGTGCTCTTTGAACATGCGCTGCAGGTGCCACTTGGAGTAGCCCGCGCGCTCTGAAACGGTATCCAGGTCCAGACGTGCTTCGATGTTGTTATCAATCCAGTCGATTAAATCGTGAATAAAGGCGTCACTCATCATTCCAGTCTCTCCTGTCGCTGTAGCGAAAAGTATTAGTATCAGTTGCAGTTACACTTAAGGGTGGCTGACTATGCCATTTAATGCAAGTTTTATTGGTACATTAAATGCCGCACTTTTTTCAGGGTTTTTCCCGGATTGCTCAGGCTTTCATCGCCCCGTACTAAACCGCACATAAAGTGTATCTGTTATTCTTGCAGTTGCCCGCGACGCAAGCCTACACTCCCTGCGATTAATTGCAATCTTAAAAGTTGCAAATATTGGCCTGCAGGTCGTCTTTTCTATTTATCGCGGAATAACAACAATGATTACGAACCGGGTTCGTCAGGGGTTGACCCTGTCAGGGATGGTCATGTTTATCAGCCTGCTTAGCGGCTGTGATAAGGGTGTGGCGCAGAACGCCCCGCCGCCACCGCCTGAAGTAAGCGCCGCGCCGGTGCTCATCAAGCCGGTGAGCCAGTGGGACAACTTTAATGGTCGCGTTGAAGCGGTGCAGAGCGTACAGCTGCGTCCGCGCGTCTCTGGTTATATCGAGTCAGTGAACTATCGCGAAGGGGATGAGGTTAAAAAAGGTCAGGTGCTCTTCACCATCGACGACCGCAGTTATCGTGCGGCGCTGGAACAGGCCCGGGCGGAGCTGGCCCGGGCGCGCAGCCAGGCGAGTCTGGCGCGCAGCGAATCGGGTCGCAGCGAGAAGCTGATTGGCACCCAGGCGATTTCGCGTGAGGTGTGGGAACAGCGTCGCGCTGCCGCCAGTCAGGCGCAGGCGGATGTACTGGCCGCCGAAGCCGCCGTCGATATGGCGCAGCTGAATCTGGACTTTACCCGCGTCACCGCGCCGATTGACGGTCGCGCCAGCCGCGCCATGATTACCCCCGGCAATCTGGTGACCGCCGGTGACAGCGCCAGTGTATTGACCACGCTGGTGTCGCAGCAGCAGATGTATGTCTATTTCGACGTCGATGAAAACACCTTCCTGCACTATCAGGCGATGGCGCGTCAGGGCCAGCAGCGTCATGCGCTGCCGGTTGAGATTGCGCTGGTCGGCGATCAGGGTTTCCCGCATCAGGGCAAGGTCGATTTCCTGGATAACCAGCTGACCGCCAGCACCGGCACCATTCGTATGCGCGCCCTGCTCGACAATCAGGCGCGTCAGTTTACGCCCGGTCTGTTTGCCCGCGTGCGTTTGCCAGGCAGCGCGCAGTTCGAGGCCATGCTGATCGATGATAAGGCGGTGCTGACCGACCAGGATCGCAAATATGTCTACGTGGTGGATGGGGAAGGCAAAGCTCAGAGGCGCGATATTCAGCCCGGCGCGATGGTGGAAGGTCTGCGTATCGTCAAAGCGGGTCTGCAATCGGGCGACCGGGTGATCGTCGCCGGACTGCAGAAAGTGTTTATGCCCGGCATGCCGGTCACTGCTCAGCAGGTCGCCATGCGTGCGGCAGCCGCTCACTAATTCGAGGCCGCTATGGACTTTTCCCGCTTTTTTATCGACCGGCCTATTTTTGCGGCGGTGCTGTCAATCCTGATCTTCGTGACCGGGGTGATTGCTATCCCGCTGCTGCCGATCAGCGAATATCCCGACGTGGTGCCACCCAGCGTGCAGGTGCGCGCCGAGTATCCCGGTGCTAACCCGAAAGTGATTGCAGATTCCGTGGCGACGCCGCTGGAAGAGGCGATCAACGGCGTCGAAAACATGATGTACATGAAATCTGTGGCCGGTTCTGACGGCGTGCTGGTGACGACCGTCACCTTCCGTCCCGGCACCGATCCCGATCAGGCGCAGGTTCAGGTGCAGAACCGCGTTGCGCAGGCTGAAGCGCGTCTGCCGGAAGATGTGCGGCGTCTGGGTGTCACCACCCAGAAGATGTCGCCGACCCTGACGCTGGTCGTCCACATGTTCTCACCCAACAATACCTACGATTCACTCTACCTGCGTAACTACGCCACCCTGAAGGTGAAAGATGAGCTGGCGCGTCTGCCGGGCGTCGGTCAGATCCAGATTTTTGGCGCGGGCGAATATGCGATGCGCGTCTGGCTGGACCCGAACAAGGTGGCGGCGCGTGGCTTAACCGCCTCAAACGTAGTGACCGCGATGCAGGAGCAGAACGTGCAGGTTTCTGCCGGTCAGCTCGGCGCCGAGCCGCTGAAAAAGCAGAGCGATTTTCTGCTGTCGATCAACACGCAGGGACGGCTGGAGAGCGAACAGCAGTTTGGCGACATTATCCTGAAAACCTCAGAAGATGGTTCGCTGGTGCGCCTGCGTGATGTGGCGCGTATTGAGATGGGGTCCGGCAGTTACGCCCTGCGCTCACAGCTGAACAACAAAGATGCGGTCGGTATCGGTATCTTCCAGGCTCCGGGTGCCAACGCCATCGATCTCTCCAATGCGGTGCGCGCCAAAATGGATGAGCTGGCAACCCGTTTCCCCAATGATGTGAAATGGGCGGCTCCTTACGATCCGACAGTGTTTGTTCGTGACTCGATCAAAGCGGTGGTGCAGACCCTGCTGGAAGCGGTGATCCTGGTGGTGCTGGTCGTCATTCTGTTCCTGCAGACCTGGCGCGCCTCCATCATTCCCCTGCTGGCGGTGCCGGTGTCGGTGGTCGGAACATTCAGCGTGCTCTATCTGCTCGGCTTCTCGCTCAATACCCTGAGCCTGTTCGGGCTGGTGCTGGCGATAGGGATCGTGGTGGATGACGCCATTGTGGTGGTGGAGAACGTTGAGCGTAACATCGAGATGGGCCTGTCGCCGCGCGCGGCAGCCCATCAGGCGATGCGTGAGGTCTCCGGCCCGATTATCGCCATTGCGCTGGTGCTCTGTGCCGTATTTGTGCCGATGGCGTTCCTCTCCGGCGTGACCGGGCAGTTCTATAAGCAGTTCGCCACCACTATCGCGATCTCCACGGTCATCTCCGCCATTAACTCCCTGACGCTCTCTCCGGCGCTGGCGGCGATGCTGCTGAAAGATCACCACGCGCCGAAAGACCGGCTGACGCGGATTATTGATGCGCTGTTTGGCTGGCTGTTCCGGCCCTTCAACCGCTTCTTCCAGCGCAGCGCACATGGCTATGAGTCGCTGGTTGGCCGGACGCTGCGTCGGCGTGGCGCTGTGTTCGCGGTTTACCTGCTGCTGCTGGCCGGTGCCGGATTTATGTTCCACACCGTGCCGGGCGGCTTTATTCCGACTCAGGATAAGCTCTACCTGATTGGTGGCGTGAAGATGCCGGAAGGCTCCTCGCTGGCGCGCACCGATGAAGTGATCCGTAAGATGAGCGAAATCGGCATGCAGACCGAAGGCGTCGCCTATGCGGTGGCGTTCCCCGGCCTGAATGCCCTGCAGTTCACCAATACGCCTAACAGCGGCACGGTGTTCTTCGGCCTGAAACCGTTCAGCGAGCGTAAGCACACCGCGGCGGAGATCAACGCGGAGATCAATGCGAAGATTGCCCAAATCCAGCAGGGCTTTGGCTTCTCGATTATGCCACCGCCGATTCTGGGGCTGGGTCAGGGCTCAGGCTATTCGCTCTATGTGCAGGACCGCGCGGGTCTGGGTTACGGTGCGTTGCAGACGGCGATTAATACGCTATCGGGCAGCATCATGCAGACGCCGGGGATGCACTTCCCTATCTCCTCCTACCAGGCCAATGTGCCACAGCTGGATGTGCAGGTGGATCGGGATAAAGCCAAAGCGCAGGGGGTGTCACTGACGGCGCTGTTCAGCACGCTGCAGACCTATCTCGGCTCCTCCTACGTGAATGACTTTAACCGCTTTGGCCGCACCTGGCGGGTGATGGCGCAGGCCGACGGCGAATTCCGCGACAGCGTCGAGGATATCGCTAACCTGCGCACCCGCAACGACCGCGGAGAGATGGTGCCGATTGGCAGCATGGTCAACATCACCACCACCTACGGCCCCGATCCGGTGATCCGTTACAACGGCTACCCGGCGGCCGATCTGATTGGCGATGCCGATCCGCGCGTGCTCTCTTCAGCGCAGGCGATGCGTCAGCTGGAAACGATGTCCGGTCAGCTGTTACCTAACGGCATGAACATCGAATGGACCGACCTGAGTTATCAGCAGTCAACGCAGGGCAATACCGCACTGATTGTCTTCCCGATGGCGGTACTGCTGGCCTTCCTGGTGCTGGCCGCGCTGTATGAGAGCTGGACGCTGCCGCTGGCGGTGATTCTGATTGTGCCGATGACCCTGCTCTCTGCTCTGTTTGGCGTCTGGCTGACCGGTGGAGATAATAACGTGTTTGTTCAGGTCGGACTGGTGGTGCTGATGGGGCTGGCCTGTAAGAACGCGATACTGATTGTCGAGTTTGCGCGCGAGCTGGAGATTCAGGGCAAAGGCATTGTAGAGGCGGCGCTGGAAGCCTGTCGTCTGCGTCTGCGTCCGATTGTGATGACCTCCATCGCCTTTATCGCCGGTACGGTGCCGCTGATTCTGGGTGAAGGCGCGGGCGCAGAGGTGCGCGGCGTGACCGGTATTACCGTCTTCTCCGGGATGCTCGGCGTGACGCTGTTCGGCCTGTTCCTGACCCCGGTGTTCTACGTCGCCCTACGTAAGCTGGTGACGCGCCGGTCAGGTGATGCCGAAACCGTGACGGCGTAAACCCTCAATGTTAAAAGGGGCGATCGGATGATCGCCCCTTTTTTTGTCCGTCATTCACAGACCAGTGCAGCACTGCCACACGAATCAACGCTGCCCTGATACCAGGCAAAAGCTCCGGTTAACGTCATGAAACGCCGTTTACCTTTAACGTTGAAGTCTTGCACTCAGATAATTTTTTATCTTTTCCAGGAAGCTTCGTTCGGTTTCTCCCCAGGGTTCAGGATTGAACTCTCCCTGGCTGATGGATTCAAACGTCTCAGTAAGTGATTGTTCATTCAGCGACAGCAAGTACTCTGCCTCCAGACATACTTTTCCCGCTGTTTTTGGGTTCTCAGTTTCTAAATAACTGTCCAGCACTTCTTCGACCGTTTCCCCAAACAAATCATAATCCTGACCAAAAAACACCCGAATGAGGGTTCCAATATTTTTATAGCTTGTATTCATTGATAGCCTCAAAAGGAAGGATATGCAGTCAGAAGATAATAGGGTTTGCCGTTAAACATTTTACGGTGCAAAACAATCCTGACAGCATAAGCTTCCAGACGGGTTGTACTACTCTGCCTGAAACCATAACCGACTACGGTCCGGGCCTGCCAGGTTAATTCCAGTATGCTTTCGCTTTTGGCTGCAGCCCAATACATGATCTTCCAGCGGTTCGCTTTCAAGCCAGCGCTGATGAATCGTTCTGCTTGCTCTATATTAACAAACGAGCTCGCAAGAGGTGTCTTTGGACTTCGTGCAAGACGTGCGAGTAAATCTGCTTCAGGAATGTTTACATGCTTAGCGATAGTATGTCCGCCAGCCTTAATACCTCTGACGGCTTCATGCTCCGCCAGCTTTAACTTACCGAATCGGACAGAGGCGACGCGTGCTGCGCCGGCAGCAAACGCAAACGCCATAGGTACGGAAATATCTACAGTTAAACCTATATTCATTGCAGTCTTATCATCAGCGCCAAGCTTTTGAGCCGTCGCTGATGCAACCTGGAAAGTTGCTGTACGCGTATTTCTGCCAGTCAGTATCTGATTAGCAGCCGCATTAATACTATCAAGGCTGTGTGCACCAACAACAACACATGCCGCTTTTGTCAATCCAGATGGATCTGGCGCGATACACAGCGCGGTTGCTCCGGTTAATTCCAGCGTTCCTAATGCAAGATTCAGCCCACCATACAATCGGTTACTGAGCGTTTCTCCTTCAGTTACCGTTTTATCCGAAATAACAGCGGTGAGCTGAACCGGGGACATCATGATTTTTATGCCATCATCCATAATGAAACCTCATTTGACCATTAGATACACAGCCAGATTGTATCGATCTTTCAGGTTTCAGATCCAACCAAAGTCAGAAAACATATTGACATAAAACTATTCATAAATGATTTCGGATGACGGGTAAAAATAATATTTCATAATTTTCATAATCTTAAATTATTGATCGTGAAGAACGGTGTCAGGCAGAGAGCTATCAGCTTTAAGTGTTTTTGAGGCAGGCATCACTATTTACTGGCATAAAAAAAGCCGCTCATCAGCGGCTTTTTTTGCAGAGATCGTCAATCTCTTCGGGTTCCGGTACGGCGGTGCAGTTGCTGGTATCGCGCTTTTTCAGCTCATTCAGCGCATCGGCGACGGTGCGTTTTGCCAGCACATCCAGTGACGCCTGCTCGGCTTCATCGGCTATCGATTTAAAGTACCAGCAGAGGTTAGCACTGACCAGACAGCGCGGAGCGACGTCGGGACGCGCAGCCCAGATTTTTTTATCCTCAATGACGGAGACATAGATATCCTTGAGGGTAATCTCCGCAGCCGGACGGCCCAGATGAATCGAGCCGGTACGGCCCAGCGTGGAGACGATAATGCCATCACGGGTCAGCGGGACCATCAATTTTCGTATGAAACTGGGATTCGCTTCCAGCCCGTAGGCCAGAATCGCGCTGGTAGAGCGTTTTCCCATTTGCTCCGCCATCGCTACGCTCAGAACCATTTGCAAAGCTGTCGGGAAGCGGTAATCAAGCATTTATTTATCCTGAGTTGCGGTGCATCTTCTTGTTTTATTGCCGCATAAATGAACAATCAATGAGCAATAAATATAACAAACACTGTTGCTTTTTTGAAGCAAACCGGCAGTCACAAGGCACGTATTCACCAAAGGCAGAGGCCCGATAGCACAAGCTGCTTAGCCTGTTCACTGCCCTGTTCCGGCGGAATCTGGAGCCGGACGCCTTCACGCAGAACGGGGCGATGCCGCCGGTAATTGCTGCTTCAGCGCTATCACCAGTACCACGTTAAAGATTGCCAGGCCGCAAAGCAACCACAGCGTCGCCGTTGCGCCCATGCTTTCAAAGACATATCCGCCAATCAGCGGCGTCATTGCCTGCCCCATCAATGCCGGGCGCGCCATCTTACCCATCACAATGGCGTAAGACTCTGGTTTGACCATCGCCAGCGGTAAAGTTCCACGCACGATGGCACGTAGGCCATTTCCTGCGCCATAAAGCACCATACTCAGCAGCGCCATCTGCGGCATTAATGCCAGCAACAGCAGGCCCAGCGCCACCAGCCCGACAGAAAAAAAGGCGGTACGGATAGGATGGCTGCGTTTAAAAGCGACATCGACAATACGGGAGCCCACCTGACACGGGCCGATCACGGCGCTGATCGCCAGCGCCGAAGCCAGCGTGTGACCACTCGCCTGCAACAGCGTAATAAGCTGCACTGAAACGGCGGTCATGATCACTGAAGCCAGAGTAAAAATGGCGCAGAGCAGCCAGAACAGCGCTGGCGCGATCTCTGCCGTAGCTGGCTGCGCCGGACGCTTTTTTAATGACCGGGTGAGATGACCGGCAGGCAAGGCAAACAGATAAGCAGGCAGCACGCACGCCACCATCAGCGCAGCAACGATCAGCGAGGCGTCACGCCAGCCAAAACCGTGGATAAGCAGAGCCGTTCCCGGCCAGGCCAGCGTGGTGCAGAAACCGGAAATCAGCGTGATGCCGGTAATGGCAGCCCGAGCCTGACCGCCATAGCAGGTGCCCAGCGTGGCAAACAGTGCATCATACAGGCCCATCGCCATACCCACGCCGATAATGACCCAGGCAAACAGAAACAGTGGCAACGCGTGGCTGAGCGCCATGATGACCAGCCCCACCGCCATCACCAGCCCACTGAGTGCCAGCAGGAGACGGCCACCGGTACGGGCTATTATTCTGCCTGCCAGCGGTGACAGCAGGCCCGACACCAGAATCCCGAGCGACAGCGCACCGTAAATCCACTGCTGGGACCAGCCTGTCTCAGCCGCGATGGGATTTGCCATCACCGCCATCAGGTAGAACGAGCCTCCCCAGGAAAGTATCTGTACACAGCCCAGGGTAAAAATGGCGGCGATGCCCGGTTTAATGTTCTGATTCACATCGACTCTCTTCGTTAGCAGGCAAACCGTTTTATATCATGTTCCGCAGGCAGCCTGCATGCATCACGCACTTCTGACCTGATGACTGGCAGCCCGCACGTTTTTGTATAGCAGATTTAAAGTATGTTGTAACTATAAAGCGCTTGCAACTGCCGCTGGCTTCTGCCACATTGTGGACGTTGTAACTATGGAGGCTCATCATGACGCGCTACGACTTAGTGGCTGATATGCATCAATGTGTTAACGACCTGGAGCAGGCGCTGGGTGAACTGCGGGAGCAGATTGAAGCGCAGCCGCTGCTGATCGCCCGCGTTTTCAGCCTGCCGCCGGTGGTGAAAGGTCGCGAGCATGACGCGATAACCCGCATTGCCGTTGAGCAGCATCTGGGCGACAGCGCGCGGAAGATGGCGCTCGACCACTACTGCCGCCTCTTTATGCAGCATCAGTCAGAGCAACTGAGTACCAAGGCCGCCGTGCGTCTGCCCGGTGCCCTCTGCATTGAATGCGATGCAGAACGGGAAGCGGAGATCGGCGCGCTGGTCGATCTCATTAACCAGCTGAAAGCCCGGCTGGAGCAGCTGATTACGGTGGAGTCCGGCCTGCCGAGTGAAGCGCGATTCGAGTTCGTTCACCAGCATCTGCGCGGGCTGATTACCCTCAATGCCTATCGCACCATCACCCTGCTCAGCGCCCCGGACAGTCTGCGGTTTGGCTGGGCCAACAAACACATCATCAAAAATCTTAAGCGCGAAGAGGTCATTGCCCAGCTGGAAAAAAGCCTCAAGGCGGGACGCGCCCAGGCCCCGTGGTCGCGCGAACAATGGGCTGAGAAAGTGCAGGAGGAGCTGGCCAGCGTGCGCGCCCTGCCCGCATCAGCCCGCCTGAAGATCAAGCGTCCGGTGAAAGTCCAGCCGGTGGCGCGCGTCTGGCGCGCAGAGGAGAAAAAGCAGACTCAGCTGGCCTGCCCGTCACCGATTCTGGTGATCTGCCGCGATCGCAGTCAGGTTCCGGTACTGGGCGAGTTGCTCAACTATGACGCCGATAACATTACCTATCGTCATAAACCGGCCGCTGAGCCGCTCAATCTGCTGATCCCCCGGCTGCACCTCTGGGTTGACTGCCCGGTTTAACAGAGAGGCCGGAACGAACCGGCCTCATCGCGCATCACGTTACGACTTCATGCTGCCAACCATCTCTTCCGGCCGCACCCAGGCGTCAAACTCCTCTTCGGTGAGATAGCCGAGCTTCAGCGCTGAGCCCTTCAGAGTCAGCCCCTCTTTATGCGCCTTTTTGGCAATTTCGGCCGCTTTGTCATACCCGATATGGGTATTGAGCGCGGTCACCAGCATCAGTGACTCGTTGAGCAGCTGATCGATTCGCTCGCGCACCGGTTCAATGCCGATCGCACAGTGATGGTTGAAGCTGTCCATGCCATCCGCCAGCAGGCGAATCGACTGCAGGAAGTTATGGATAACCATCGGACGGAAAACGTTCAGCTCGAAGTTACCGGATGCGCCGCCCATGTTGATCGCGACGTCATTGCCCATCACCTGACAGCAGAGCATGGTCATCGCTTCACACTGCGTCGGGTTCACTTTGCCCGGCATGATTGAGCTGCCAGGTTCATTTTCCGGAATAGCGATTTCCCCGATGCCGCAGCGCGGGCCGGATGAGAGCCAGCGAACGTCGTTGGCGATTTTCATCAGGGACGCGGCCAGACCTTTCAGCGCGCCGTGCGCATGCACCAGCGCATCACAGGTGGCCAGTGCCTCAAACTTGTTAGGGGCCGTGACAAACGGCTGCTGCGTCAGCTCGGCCAGCGCCTTCGCCACGCGCACCGCATATTCCGGGTGCGTGTTGAGGCCGGTGCCGACGGCGGTTCCGCCCAGCGCCAGCTCTGCCACGTGAGGAATGCTCTGCTCGATATGCTTCAGGTTGTGCTCCAGCATCGCTACCCAGCCCGAGATCTCCTGCCCCAGGGTCAGCGGCGTGGCATCCTGCAGATGGGTACGGCCAATCTTAACGATATCTTTGAAGGCGTCGGACTTCTGGCTCAGGGTAGCTTTCAGCACGTGGATCTGCGGGATCAGTTGTTCACGCAGGGCGATCACGGCGGCAACGTGCATGGCGGTCGGGAAAACGTCGTTGGAGCTCTGGCTCTTGTTCACATCATCATTGGGATGGACCAGGCGCGACATCCCCCGCTCCCCGCCGAGGATCTCACTGGCGCGGTTCGCCAGCACTTCATTCATGTTCATATTGGTCTGGGTGCCGGACCCGGTCTGCCAGATTGCCAGCGGGAACTCATCACCATGTTTGTCAGCCAGTACCTCATCTGCCGCGCTGACAATCGCGTCTGCGCGGTCAGCAGGCAGCAGCCCCAGATCCCGGTTAACGCTCGCCGCGGCGCGCTTGGTCAGCGCCAGAGCATGAACCAGTGCCGTCGGCATCTTTTCTGTTGAAATGCGAAAGTGTTCCAGCGAGCGCTGCGTCTGCGCGCCCCACAGTTTGTCTGCCGGTACGTCGATGGGACCCATTGAATCTTTCTCAATGCGGTTGGCTGCCATGAATACGTCTCCTTAGCTTTGGTTTTAAAAATGACCGCCCGGCCGCGCTTCGCGTCTGGCACCAGGGCGTTCAGGATAGTAATACACAATAATTTAACATTATCAGAGCTTAGCGTCCTTTTGCGCTGGATATGTATTTTCACTGCCAGTTTCTGCTTTAATACCGGCAATTATTCTCCGTGAGAAAGAGTTAAACGATGCAAAAAATGAACAACTCGCTGCAGAATTATGCGTGGGGCAGTAAAACTGCGCTGACGGCGCTCTACGGTATCGCGAATCCGGAGGGTCTGCCGATGGCGGAACTCTGGATGGGTGCACACCCGAAAAGTCCCTCTGCCGTTATGGATCAGGGCCGCGAACGTTCGCTGCGCGACGTGATTGATGCTGCGCCTGACGCCATGCTGGGCGAGGCGGTGGCACAGCGTTTTGGTGAGTTACCCTTCCTGTTCAAAATGCTGTGCGCCGACCAGCCGCTCTCCATTCAGGTTCATCCCAGCAAACACGCCGCGGAAGCGGGCTTTGCCCGTGAGAACGCGGCGGGTATTCCACTGACGGCCGCCGAGCGCAATTACAAAGATGCTAACCATAAGCCGGAGCTGGTCTATGCGCTGACCCCGTTTCAGGCGATGAACGGTTTTCGTCCCATGACGGAGATGGTTTCCCTGCTGGAGCCTGTGGCGGGCGCACATCCGCAGATTGCCCACTTCCTGCAGCATCCCGACAGGGAGACGCTGGCCACCCTCTTCCGGACGCTGCTCTCTCTGGAGGGGGACGCCAAATCGCTGGCGCTGGGCGTGCTGAAATCCGCACTTGACGCTCAACAGGGTGAGCCCTGGCAGACCATCCGCGTTATCGCGGCGGAATACCCGGACGACAGCGGACTGTTTTCCCCGCTGCTGCTGAATGTGATTACCCTGCAGCCGGGCGAAGCGATGTTCCTCTATGCCGAAACTCCGCATGCCTATCTTAACGGCGTGGCGCTGGAGGTGATGGCGAACTCGGATAACGTTTTACGCGCCGGGTTGACCCCGAAATATATCGATATTGCTGAGCTGATGGCGAACCTGAAATTTGAGGAGAAGCCTGCCAGCGCGCTACTGACCCAGCCGGTCCAGCAGGGTAACGCGCTGTGCTTCCCAATCCCGGTGGAAGATTTTGCCTTTGCCATTCATACCCTGAATGCAGAACCGCAGCCGCTGGCGCAGCAGAGCGCCGCGGTGCTGTTCTGTATTGAAGGTCAGGCCGTGATCGCCAGCGAGGCGCAGCAGCTGACCCTGAAGCCGGGCGAATCATGCTTTATTGCGGCCAGCGAATCGCCGGTTACGGTCGCCGGGACAGGCCGGCTGGCACGGGTATTTAACGAGTTAGGGTGAAGCGGCTGACGGCATCGCGGTTAACTGCTATTATTTCAATCTATTAGCGCTAAACGCCTGCGGGCGTTTTTCTTCGGTCGTCGGGGTTAACCTGCGGCATAAGCGGACTCAAGGATAAGGACGAATCAGCAATGAAAAAGACCAATGTTGCCGTAGGTGTCATCATCGCACTGGGCGTGATCTGGACAGGCGCGGCATGGTTCACCGGCAAGCAAATCGAAAGTCACAGGGATGAGCTGGTACAGAATGCCAATGCTCAGCTGAATGCTTATGCCCCAAACAGCCGACTGAAGATCAGCTATCAGGATTACCAGCGCGGCGTGTTCAGCAGTAAAGTAAACCTGGTGGTGCAGGCTGACTCGCAGACGGAAGATAATCCCCTGCTGAAGCCGGGTCAGAGCGTTATCCTGAATGAAACCATCGACCATGGCCCCTTCCCGTTCGCTCAGCTTAAGCACTTCAATCTGATCCCGAGCATGGCGTCGGTTCATACCGAACTGGCTAACACCGATGCGGTGAAGAAGCTGTTTGAGCTGACCGGCAATAAGTCGCTGATTAATGCAGATACCCGCATTGGCTACAGCGGTGCTACCGATACGGCGCTGCGCATACTGCCCGTGGATTATCAGAATGCACAAACCGGTGAGCGTCTGGCGACCAATGGCGGAACCTTTAATGTCAGTGCGGACAATAAAGGCGATAAAGTCTCGCTGGACAGTGACGTCGATAGCCTGGCACTGACCACTAAAAATGAGATGGGCCAGCCGGTTCTGTTTATCGTCAATGGACTGAAACTGAGCGGGAATACGCACCTCAGCCCGGAAGGCGTGCGGATCGGTGACCAGGCGGTGGATATTGAGAAGGTCAATGCCAGCATCAACGGTCAGGACGCTCTGACGCTTCACAAAATGAAAGGCAGCTCCTCTTTCGATAACAGCAACGGCAAGATTGGCGGCAATATCGATTATAAAGTGGAAAGCGTGCAGCTCCAGAAGCAGGACTTTGGTCAGGCGGCGCTGAAGATGAAGCTGTCACAGTTTGATGCGCAGGCGGTGAAAGCCTTCTCCGATCGTTACAATGCGCAGATGCAGACGTTGCTGAATCAGCCGGGGATTACCGAGGACCCGATGCGTTATCAGGCGGGCGTCCATCAGATTCTGATGAGCAATCTGCCCCTGCTGCTGAAGGGCTCGCCCTCTGTCAGCATCGCGCCATTGAGCTGGAAAAATGATAAAGGCGAGAGCACCTTTAACCTGACGGCGAATTTCAACGATCCGTCGACTGTGACCGGCGAAGCGCAGAGTCTCAGCGCGATGGTGGATCGGGTGCTGAAAACCCTGGACAGCAAGCTGACCATCAATATGCCAATGGCGACCGAAACCATGCATAAAGTGGGTCTGGCCGAAGGTTATCAGGCGGATGACGCACAGAAGCTGGCCGATCAGCAGGTGAAAGGTCTGGCAGCCATGGGGCAGATGTTCCGTCTTACTCAGCAGCAGGATAACAATATCGTGACCAGCCTGCAGTACGCTAACGGCCAGGTGAACATGAACGGCGATAAGATGACGCTGGAACAGTTCCTGTCCCGCTATATGCTGGGCATGCCAACCAGCGAAGGGATGCCACAGTAATTTTCTGAGCCCCTCTCAGGCGACCTTCGGGTCGCCTTTTTTATGCCTGAAGGCCCAGGCCCCCTCGTTTAAAACCGGTAGTGCGTAATTAAGCAGCATCCGGCACCGCTGTTGCGCAAATAACTGGCGTGGTTGCGCAAGATATTTTTATAATGCTCTGCACTTCACCGACAACTCAGCGAGTGCGCCATGATCGATTCTAAAATTCCTCTGACTGACATTCATCGCCACCTTGATGGCAACATTCGTGCACAAACCATTCTCGATTTAGGCCGCCAGTTTAACCTTGCCCTGCCCGCCTCAACGCTGGAGACCCTGCGCCCGCATGTGCAGGTTGGCGAGAATGAACCCGATCTGGTGAGCTTTCTGCAAAAGCTCGACTGGGGCGTGAAAGTGCTGGGCGACCTGGACGCCTGCCGCCGGATTGCGCAGGAAAATGTGGAAGATGCAGCCCGTGCGGGCATTCATTATGCCGAACTGCGCTTCTCGCCAGGCTATATGGCGATGACCCACAATCTGCCGATTGCCGGCGTGGTTGAAGCGGTGATCGACGGCGTGCGTGCCGGCCGTCAGCAGCATGATGTTGATGTGCGCCTGATTGGCATCATGAGCCGCACCTTTGGCGAAGAGGCCTGCCTGAGTGAACTGGATGGTCTGCTGGCCCATCGCGATCACATCACGGCGGTCGATCTGGCGGGTGATGAGCTGGGCTTTCCGGGCAGTGAGTTTCTGAGCCACTTTAATCAGGCGCGCGACGCCGGTTTCCGCGTCACGGTGCATGCCGGTGAAGCGGCCGGCCCGGAGAGCATCTGGCAGGCGATTCGGGAGCTGGGCGCGGAGCGTATCGGCCACGGCGTGAAAGCCATTGAAGATCGCGCGCTGATGGATTTCCTCGCGGAGCATCATATCGGCATTGAATCCTGCCTGACCTCCAACATTCAGACCAGCACCGTGTCGTCACTGGCACAGCATCCGCTGAAAACCTTCCTGGAGCATGGCATTCTGGCGACCATCAACACCGATGACCCGGCGGTTCAGGGGATTGAACTCGCCCACGAGTATTATCATGCCGCCCCGGCAGCGGGACTGAGCACCGCACAGATCCGTCAGGCGCAGGAAAACGGTCTGACGATTGCGTTCCTCAGCGAAGCAGAGAAAGCGGCTATCCGCGCCCGCGTGCAGTAATCTGCCTGTAAGCCATAAATAACCGGCCGGTAATCCGGCCCGTTATTTTGCTGCCATCCCTCCACTCCCGGAAAATATGACAAACACGCACAGGCTTAACGCGCAGGAAACAGGGGCAGAGGAGGAAAGCGTCCCGCGCCAGGACGGCGCGGGCCGAGCGAGCCAGGGATGGCGGCTTTTGCGACTTTCCGATCTGACCCTGTTCCCTGCGCTGTCTTGATCTCACAGTTGCTCCCGCTAACAAAACGGGCCGGAAATCCGGCCCGTTTTCAGTGCTGCGTCACACGCTGCGGATCAGACGCGCTTCAGCGACATCGTCTGGCGCTTCTCGGCGGATTGCAGACCCAGTTCGATCAACTCCATCACCTGAATCGCCTCTTCCGCGGTGACCGGATTGTTTCCGCGTCCGGCGATCGCATCCCGGATGCCCGCATAATAGGCCGGATAATTTCCCGGCTGAGTCAGCTGGGTGGTTTCCGTCAGAGCATCGCCCTCAACCAGCGTCAGGGTGCCATCGCGCATGTCATAACCCCAATCCTCCTGTGGCGGGAAGTTCCCCGACTTCAGACGATCTTCCTGCGGGTCCAGACCATATTTGATGTAACTGCCTTGCGTGCCGTGGACGGTATAGCGGGCGGATTCCGCTGCCACCAGCATGCTGGCGTGTAACACCACCCGACGCTGCGGATAGGTCAGCGTGGCGTGGAAGTAGTCTGTGGTCTGCGCGCCCGGACGCATCTCCGCCAGGTCAACGTTGATGGCGACCGGCGGACCAAACAGCTGCAGCGCCTGATCCAGCAGGTGTGGTCCCAGGTCATACCAGATGCCGCTGCCTGCGCCTTTCATTTCGCGCCAGCGGTTGCGCACTTCAAGACGGAAGCGGTCAAAGTGTGACTCGAAGTAGCGCACCTCGCCCAGCGTGCCTGCCTCCAGCAGGGATTTCAGCGTCAGAAAGTCGCTGTCCCAGCGGCGGTTGTGAAACACGGAGAGCAGCAGCCCTTTGGCTTTCGCCAGCGCATCCAGCTCACGCGCCTGTGACAACGTCACGGTAAAGGGCTTATCGACGACGACATGCTTACCGGCATTCAGCGCCGCTTTCGCCAGTGGAAAATGCGTGTCGTTCGGGGTAGGAATCACAATTAACTGCAAGGTCGGGTCGTCCAGCAGCGCCTGAGGATCGGACACGACCTGAACGGCGGGCCAGTCGGCGTGGACTTTGCTGGCGTCGCTACTGGAGATGGCGGCCAGCTCAACGTCCGGCGTTCCCGCGATCAGCGGGGCGTGAAACGTTTTACTGGCAAAGCCGTAGCCGATCAGACCAACACGTAATTTATCGCTCATTTTGGTTCCTCGTTGTCGCTAACCTGATTGATTTAAGACCATTAACCAGGTGAGAACAAGGCGGAATTCCCCGAAAAAACTAAGAGATAGCACTTCGGGCCAGCGGCCAGGCGGTCTGGGCGGCCAGACTGTCGTGTGCATCCTGATTGCGGCGGCGGAAATCGCTGGGACTGACGCCGACCCGCTTGCGAAATACCCGGGAGAAGTAAAGCTGGTCGTCGTAGCCCACTTCACGGCCAACCGAAGCGATTGGCTCCTGGGTGGTCTGCAGCAGCAGTTTTGCACGGATGACCCGCTGATCTTCACGCCAGCGCAGCAGGTTAACGCCCATCTGCTCGCGGAACAGGTGCGCCAGCCGCGACGGTGACAGACAGACGTGGCGCGCCACCTCCTCTATCCTGACCTCGCTGGCGAGATGGTTGGTGACATACTGGCAGGCTTCAATGACGCGCGGATCGCGGATTAACTGATGGCTGCGCGGATCTTCTTCTACCGCACGCAGCAGCAGCCGTTCCAGCAGGTTCATCGCCAGCTCTTCAGCAAAGCGGCGGCCGGAGTTATGTGTCTGTTCGATACTGGCAAACAGGCGGTCGAACTCACCGCGCAGCGATTCCGGCAGCAGCAGGCGGCCGACGCCCTCCTGCTCATCCTGCCAGCGCAGCCAGTCGTGCCAGTAGGCGCGAGGACGGAAATAGACCCAGCGATGGAACCACTGCGGGCTGTCCGGTGCGCGGCCATAATAGTGGGCGGTCTTAGGCTGAAACAGCAGCATTTCGCCGGGCTCGCAGTCAAAGGCCCGCTCGCCATCAAACACCCGCCCTTTTCCTTTAATGGTGAGATTCAGAATGTAACCTTTCATGCCGTGCGGGCGATCGATAAAGAAGTCGAGCGGTCCTTCTGCGGTGATGGGCGTCAGCCCTGCCACCAGCCAGGCATTGAATGAATAGCCGGGCAACAGGGGGTTTTGCTGCCCGGCCGGTAATTCGCGGTGATACATAGCGTCCTCACTCAGTCTGTTATTGTTCAGATAGCCCGCAGAGATGTCAGCGTCTGCGGGCCAACGGCTCGCGCAATCAGGCTTTTTTCTGTTTGTAACGGTCGAATATCACCGCAGCTAACAGTATCAGACCGCGCACCACATACTGTGAGAATGGCGAGATATTCAGTAAATTCATCGCATTCTCAACGGTGCCGAGGATCAGGACGCCCGCCACCACGTAGGAGATTTTACCGATGCCGCCCTTCAGCGATACGCCACCCAGAACACAGGCGGAGATCACCACCAGCTCATAGCCGATGGAGGTCATGGGCTGGCCGCTGGTCATACGCGATGCCAGGATGATGCCCGCCGCCGCCGACACCAGGCCGGAGAGAACAAAGATGATGATGCGGGTCCGCACTACCGGCACACCCGCCAGCCGCGCCGCCTCTTCATTGCCACCGATCGCCAGGGTGTTGCGACCAAAGGTGGTTTTGTTGAGCAGGAAGCCGAAGATCAGCATCGTGGCCAGGGTCAGCCAGATCGGGGCCGGCACGCCAAACCAGTTCGCAAAGCCCAGTTCAAAGAAGCGCTCATCTTCAATGCCGACCGCCTTGCCGTCAGAGAAGATGTAGGCCAGACCGCGCACGATCTGCATGGTGGCCAGCGTGGTGATCAGCGCATTGATTTTAAGACGGGCAATCACAAAACCGTTGATAAAGCCGGTGATCATGCCGAGCACCAGACCAGCGGCAACGCCAATCCACAGGCTTTCGGTCATGTTGATCACCACCGCGGTAACCACACCTGCGCAGGCGATCACCGAGGCGACCGAGAGATCAAAATCGCCGGAAGCCAGGCAGAAGAGCATGCCGCAGGCGACCATGCCCGACATCGACATCGCCAGGCCCAGGCCTTTCATATTGATAAACGAACCGAAGTTCGGCACAAAGATCGCACAGACAATAAACAGCAGTGCAAATACCACCAGCATGCCGAAGTTGTCCCAGATGCGACCTAACTGCAGGCCGCCGCGTGATGCAGGCTGCGGCGTATTTGAGGTCGTGGATGAAGCCATGATGATCTCCTGTCAGGCCACGGCGGCCGCTTGAGTGGTTTTGGGCATGGCCAGGCTCAGCGTCTGCTGCTCCGTGGCGTCGTCGTGCAGCAGTTCACCGGCGATAGCACCTTCGCGCATCACCACAATCCGGTCAGCCAGGCCCATCACCTCCGGCAGGTCACTGGAGGCGAACAGCACCGCAATGCCCCGGTTCGCCAGCTGATAAATCAGGTTGTAGATTTCATGCTTGGCGCCGACATCGATACCGCGCGTCGGCTCATCGAGCAGGATCACTTTCATCTCCTCCGAGAGCCAGCGCCCCAGGATCGCCTTCTGCTGGTTGCCGCCGGAAAGGTTCATGATCAGCTGATCGGCGCTGGGCGTTTTAATGTTGAGTGAGCGGATATGGCTGTCGGCGTTTTTGCTTTCCCAGCCATTTTTAATCAGGCATCCGGCGGTCAGGTTGTGGCGACGGGCGCTGATGTTGATGTTGTCACGCACCGAGTGCACCGGGATGATGCCTTCGGCTTTGCGATCTTCCGGACAGAGCATGATCCCCGCACGGATGGCGTCGATCGGCTCGCGCAGCGGCAGCGGTTTGCCGTCCAGAATCACCTGACCACCGCGCAGACGGGTGCCGCCAAACAAGCCTTTCAGCAGTTCGCTGCGTCCCGCGCCGACCAGACCAAACAGCCCGACAATTTCCCCGGCATGGACTTTCAGTGAAATCGGCGTCCGCACGCCCTTCGCTTCGACACGATCCAGCTCCAGCCGCACCGCACCCACAGGCCGTGGCGCATAGCCATAGATATCGCCGAGGTTACGGCCCACCATCGCCTGCACCAGATCGTCGTGATGGGTATTGGCCATATCCGTAAAGGTGCGCACATACCGGCCATCTTTGAAGACGGTGATGGCGTCGCTGAGGGCAAAAATTTCCTCCATGCGATGCGACACATAGAGCACCACCCGGCCCTCCTGGCGGAGCTGGCGGATGACGCGGAACAGGTTGTCGATTTCACGCGCCGACAGTGAACTGGTCGGCTCATCAAAGGCGATAATGCGCGCGTTGCGCGCCAGCGCTTTGGCAATCTCCACCATCTGCCACTGTCCCAGCGACAGATATTTCAGCGGCATATCAGGGTCGATATCCATGCCGAGATTTTTCAGTTGCAGGCCGGCTTCATAACGCATCAGCCGGCGGTTGACCAGCCCATGTTTGTGCGGGATCTGACCGAGATAGATGTTCTCCGCCACGCTCATTTCCGGCACCAGATGGAGCTCCTGGTAAATAATGGCCACGCCCGCATCCAGCGCATCGGTGGTACGCTGAAAGTTCATCGGCTGGCCTTTGATCCGAATCTCACCGCCGCTCGGCTGATAACTGCCGCTGAGTATTTTTAACAGCGTCGATTTGCCTGCGCCGTTCTCGCCCATCAGCGCATGGACTTCACCGCCCCGGCAGTCGAAGGAGATATCCTGCAGCGCTTTCACGCCAGGAAAGGTTTTACTGATGCCATGAAACGACAGAAAAGCTGAATCAGTGTTCATGTTTATCCTCACTCTTGCACGTCGCCGGCCTGTGCGGGCGGGCGACGTGAAGCAGGCTATGCAGGATGCCAGGCGGCGAAACGCCTGGCAGGCTCAGGGTTACATCAGTCCTTTTTTCGCCAGTTCAGTTTTGAAGTTGTCACGGGTGATCAGCACCACATCGGTGACCTCAGTGAATTTCGCCGGCTCTTCGCCTTTGCTCACCCAGTTGTAGAGCATCTGGCTGCTCTTATAACCATGGATATCCGGGCTTGGCAGCAGCGAGCCGTAGAAGCCGGTCGCTTTGTCTTTCGACAGTTCACTGACCGCATCCACGCCGTTAATACCGATGCCGATGACGTCAGCCGCTTTAAAGCCCTGACCTTCCGTCGCGCGCACGCCGCCCAGCACGGTGTTGTCGTTCATGCCAACAATCAGCCAGTGTTTGACTTCAGGATGCTGCACCAGCAGGGAGTTACCGGCGTCAAAGGCGCCAGGGATGTCGTTGGATTTGGTCGGAACCTGATAGATCTGAGCGGCCGGGAAGCCCGCAGCTTTGATGGCGTCCATCGATCCGCCGGTACGACGGCGTGCGGTATCCAGTTCGTTGGCGGTAATCGCCATCACGCCGGTGGTTTTCACATCCCAGCCGCGCTTCTGCATCTCTTTATAAAGCTCCTGCCCCTGACGCTCGCCGATTTTGGTGGCGGCCATCATCACCAGCGGCACGGTATCCATCGGTTTGCCTTTGGCGGTCACAAACTGATCGTCTACGGCAATGACTTTCAGGCCGTAGCCCCGCGCTTTCGCCATGATGGCGGAGCCCAGCTTGGGATCGGGCGTACAGATAACGAAGCCTTTCGCGCCGTTTGCGGCAAGGCTGTCGATAGCATTCAGGGTTTTTTCACCATCCGGGACGGCAATTTTGATGACGTCGAAGCCGAGATCTTTGCCGGCTTTATCGGCAAATTTCCACTCCGTCTGGAACCAGGGTTCTTCTGGTTGCTTGACTAAAAAACCCAGCTTCATGGTCTCGGCGATAGCGGATTGTGACATAACCGCTGCCAGGCCGATGGCCGCGAATGCTTTAGTGAATTTATGCATGATGCTCTCCGGTACCAGGTTATTTTTCGCTGCTCATAACGAATCGGTGTAAGCGCTACCAGTTGGTCTTGTTTTGAGGGTACAGCCATAAATCAGTGCGTTAGGTTGCTATGTGTTGTCAGCCTGTCCAGACGCTGGGCTAGTTTTAGCGGTATTGGCGGAGAAAAATGTAGAGCGGTATCACATCTTAAAATCACGACAAAATGATCCATATATTCAGCAAATTTAACCGGAGCTTAACTTTTGCAATGGATCACAAAATCACTGCCGATGGCAGGAAAGTGCATATTGTCAGCCAGCCATGACTAACTGTTCCGGCGCGCCGAACCCAGGATACAGGAGTTAACTAACTACAGGAGATTCCGATGCGTGCTGGAGCCATCACCCTTGGGCTGGACTTTGGTAGTGATTCGGTGCGTGCGCTGGCCGTCGATTGTCACAGCGGCAGCGAGCTGCAGAGTGCGGTGTGCAGCTACCCGCGCTGGCAGCAGGGTCTGTACAGCGATCCGCACACCAATCGTTTTCGTCACCATCCACAGGATTACATCGACGCCATGGAGCAGGCGCTGCTCGGCGTACTGAACGCCCTGAGCGAAGATCAGCGCAACGCCGTCGTCGGCATTGGCGTCGACAGCACCGGTTCGACCCCGGCGCCCATCGATCGCGACGGCAATGTACTGGCGCTGCGCCCGGAGTTCGCTGACAACCCCAACGCGATGTTTGTGCTGTGGAAAGATCACACCGCAATAGAAGAAGCGGAAGAGATCAATCAGCTCTGTCACAGCGGCCGTTTCACGGATTACAGCCGCTATATCGGCGGCATCTACTCCTCTGAATGGTTCTGGGCAAAGATTCTGCACGTGTCGCGGGAAGATGCGGCGGTGCGTGACGCGGCGGTCTCCTGGGTGGAGCTGTGTGACTGGGTGCCTGCCCTGTTAAGCGGCACGACCGCGCCCGACAGACTGCGGCGTGGCCGCTGCGCAGCCGGGCATAAAGCCCTGTGGCATGGCGACTGGAACGGCCTGCCGGATGTGGATTTCCTCAACGCGCTGGATCCGCTGTTAACGCAACAGCTGGACTCGCCTCTCTTCACTGAGACCTGGACCGCCGATCTGCCGGTCGGCACGCTCAGCCCGGAATGGGCGCAGCGTCTGGGGCTGACGCAGACCGTCACGCTCTCCGGTGGCGCGTTTGACTGCCATATGGGCGCGGTCGGAGGCGGTGCCAGACCTTACACCCTGGTGAAAGTGATCGGCACATCAACCTGCGACATCCTGATCGCTGACAGCGAAAAGGTCGGCTATCGCGATATCAAAGGCATCTGTGGTCAGGTGGATGGCAGCGTGATACCGGGAGCGATTGGGCTGGAGGCGGGTCAGTCCGCCTTTGGTGATATCTACGCCTGGTTCAGCCGGTTACTGGGCTGGCCGCTGCAACAGGCGGCTGAGCGTCACCCTGAGCTGAAACCTCAGCTGGCGGAGATGCAAAAGAGTCTGATTAAAGATCTGACCGACGCCTGGGCTGCTAATCCGCAGCTCGACCATCTGCCGGTGGTGCTGGACTGGTTCAACGGTCGCCGCACGCCGAATGCCAATCAGCGGCTGAAAGGGGTGATTACCGATCTGAATCTGGGTACCGATGCCCCGGCGCTGTTTGGCGGTCTGGTCGCGGCGACGGCATTTGGTGCGCGCGCCATTATGGAGTGCTTCGAGCAGCAGCAGATCCCCGTCGAGAGCATTCTGACGCTGGGCGGCATCGCGCGGAAATCTCCGGCGATTATGCAGGCCTGCTGTGACGTGATGAACCGGCCACTGGATATTGTCGCCTCTGATGAGTGCTGTGCGCTGGGTGCGGCCATTTTCGCCGCCGTCGCTGCCGGTGTTCACGCCAGCGTTGCCGAGGCGCAGCTGGTGATGGCCAGCCCGATCGCCGTCACGCTGCAACCCGATCCGGCGCGTGTCGCCCGCTATCAGCAACTCTATCAACGCTATCAACAATGGTGCGTGACGGCTGAACCGCAGTACGCCGCCCGCCCCGCTTCCGCTACGAGCCTGGACCAACAGGCGTAATTGTTGCAGGCAGCCTGTACCCGGACAGCGCGGAACAAGCAGGCGTACACGGAGTACGTGAGGATTACTCGCTGTGCTCGCCCGCACTTCAGGGCGTTCAGGTTGCTAAAGCAGCTGTGTGAGCACTGCCCGGGTTCAGACTGACAAATAAATTAGCCTATTAGGTAGGCGCAAAGTAAAGGAGTGGTTTTATGGAACAGTCAAACAGCTACAGCGTGTGGTTTGTCATCGGCACGCAGCACCTCTACGGGCCGGAAACGTTACGCCAGGTTGAACAGCATGCGCGTCAGGTCGTCGAGGGCCTGAATCAGTCCGGGTTACCGCTGCGCCTTGAGCTTAAACCGCTGGTGAAATCACCGGATGAAGCGCTGTCCCTGTGTCGCGACGCTAACTATGACCAGCAGTGCGCCGGCATCATTACCTGGCTGCACACGTTCTCTCCGGCCAAAATGTGGATTGGCGGCCTGAGCGTGCTGAATAAGCCTCTGCTGCAATTTCATACCCAGTTCAATGCGGAGATCCCGTGGGACAGCATGGACATGGATTTTATGAACCTGAACCAGACGGCGCACGGCGGTCGTGAGTTCGGTTTTATCGGTGCCCGCATGGGTCTGCAGCACAGCGTGGTGACCGGACACTGGCAGGATAGCGCCAGCCAGCAGCGTCTGGGCAACTGGATGCGTGCAGCCCTGGCGAAGCAGGCCAGTCAGCAGCTGAAAGTGGCGCGTTTTGGCGACAACATGCGTGAAGTGGCCGTGACCGAAGGCGATAAGGTCGCCGCACAGATTCAGTTCGGTTATTCGGTGAATGGCTGGGGCGTGGGCGATCTGGTTGAGGTGATCAATGGCGTCAGCGATGGCGATGTGAATGCGCTGATCGACGAGTATGAAAGCCTCTACCGCTTTTCCGATGTCGCCGCCGCCGGTGGTGAAAAGCGTCAGAACGTGCTGGATGCGGCTCGTATCGAGCTGGGTCTGAAGCAGTTCCTTGAAGCGGAAGGCTGCCACGCTTTTACCACCAACTTCCAGACCCTGCATGGCATGACCCAGTTACCGGGTCTGGCGGTGCAGCGTTTGATGGGTCAGGGGTATGGTTTTGCGGGTGAAGGCGACTGGAAGACCGCTGCGCTGCTGCGTATTTTCAAGGTTCTGGCTGGCGATCGCAAAGGTGGCACCTCATTTATGGAGGATTACACCTATCACTTCTCACCCGGCAACGACCTGGTGCTCGGCTCACACATGCTGGAGGTCTGCCCGTCGATCGCCATTGAAGAGAAGCCGCTGATCGATGTGCAGTTCCTGGGCATTGGTAATAAAGCTGACCCGGCGAGGATGATCTTCTCCACCCCGGCCGGTCGTGCGATTAATGCCAGCGTGATCGATATGGGCGACCGTTTCCGTCTGCTGGTGAACGTGGTCGATGCGATTGAACAGCCGAAACCGCTGCCGAAATTGCCGGTTGCCCGTGCCCTCTGGAAAGCGCAGCCCTCACTGGCGACCGCATCTGAAGCGTGGATTCTCGGGGGTGGCGCACACCATACGGTCTTCAGCCAGGCGCTGACGCTCGACGACATGTATCTGTACGGCGAGATGAACGATATCGAGGTGCTGGTGATTGATGAGCACACCCGCCTGCCTGCGTTTAAAGACGCGCTGCGCTGGAACGAGGCGTACTACCGGTTAAAACGTTAATGAGTGATTCGTGGCGCTTTGCATCTCTCCAAAAGAGAGATGCAGGGCCCGGAAGCCGTCGTATGTCAAAAACCAGTGCTATTCAGTCGGGAATGGCGGGCGTTCCGTAAAGTCGCCGTAAATACCTCCCTGTAGGCTCGGCCGCCGCATCCATGCGGCGGACGCTTTACTCCACTACCCGCCATCCCCTCCTTTTTGTGACATCTAAGCGAATAATTCACAACTAATAGCATCTGGTGAATAAGCAAACTCATGTGTTGGATGCTTTACTCCATTACTCTCCATTCCCTCACTCAACGCAATTTCGCACGGATTTCTCTCAGCAATCATCAAGCCCAACCGGGAAGGAATGGTATGCCTGAAGAGCAAAGCGTCCGCGCCAGGGATGGCGCGGCCGATCCGCATGGATGCGGGAATCCTTTGCGATCAGGCATACCTTTCCTGACCTTGCACCTGCCATTAACAGCGACGCCTTTTCGTGCCATAAGCGCACAATCCCGTGCTTTTCAGTCGGAAATAATGGGCGCTCCGTAAAGTCGCCGTAAATACATCCCTGTAGGCTCGGCCGCCGGACGACTCGCCTCATCCCTGAGGCTCGCCCGCAAGCGGGCCAACGCTTCGCATTGTTCAAAAACGCTCCGGGCGTTTTTGTCCATGCGGCGGACGCTTTACTCCACTGCCCATCATTCCCTCCTTTATGTGGTATTTGAGCTTGTCTTTAAAAGCTAAATACCAGGGCCGCATTCTGCAGCGTTATTCGTTATGAACTGGATGACATTGCGGCAAGGGAATACTGGCTGGGTGAGGTCGTGACAGACAAAAAATTCCGCGGCCAGGGCGTGGCAAAGGCACTGATTCAGCAGACGATTGCACGTGCCAGACAACAGCAGATCGCTGAACTCTGGCTCTATACTCCCGATCAGCAGGCGTACTATCAGCGTTCAGGATGGCAGGCGGTGGAGCAGCGGCACATAGCCGGAGAAGAGGTGACCGTGATGGTGCTTAACCTTGCGCAGTAACGGGCGGCTACTGTGAGCCGCCCTCTCATATCAGGAACTCAATCGCTTAACCGGTGCGTTCTGCTGACGATCCCAGATCACCGTCAGTAACCGCTGCAGGGCGATAAAGGCAAACAGCAGAATCCCGATGGCGATTTTGGTCCACCAGGAACTCAGCGTGCCGTCGAAATTTATCCATGTCTGAATCAGCCCCTGAATCAACACACCAAACAGCGTGCCTAATACCGTGCCGACACCGCCTGACAACAGCGTGCCGCCAATCACTACCGACGCGATCGCATCCAGCTCTACCCCCAGCCCGGCCAGCGCATAGCCTGCTGAGGTATAGATCGAAAACACAATCCCGGCCAGCGTGGCCAGCGTGGTGGAAAGCATATAGATCTTAATGGTGGTGGCGCGCGTCGACACCCCCATCAGCTGCGCCGATGTCAGATTGCCGCCGATGGCGTAAACCCGATTACCAAAGCGGGTGCGGTGTGCCAGAATAATCCCGCCCACCACCACCAGCAGCATAATCACCGCCAGCAGACTCAGCCGCCCGCCGCCCGGTATTTTCCACGCCAGACCCGACAGCATTGTGTAAAACGGATGATCGATGGGAATCGAATTCTCGGACACCAGATAGCTGCATCCGCGCAGGAAAAACATCCCTGCTAACGTAATAATAAAAGCCGGGATCTTCAGCGCATCGATCAGCCAGCCCATCATGGCACCAAACAGCGCCCCCAGCGCCAGAATCAGCGCAAACGCCAGCAGCGGATTGACATGAAAATCGCCAATTGCCCGCGCCAGAAAGACGCCGGTAAAGGCGATCACCGCGCCGACTGACAGATCGATACCCCCCGATAAAATCACGAAGGTCATTCCCACCGCGATAATGCCCAGAAACGCATTGTCGGTCAGAATGTTGCAAATCACCCGGGTTGAGGCAAAGCCCGGAAACTGCGTCAGGCAAAACAGGTAACCCGCAACAAACACCAGCAAGGTGATCATCAGCGGAAGATGACGTTTGATCATGTCGGCCGTCTCCGTTTCAACATCGCAATAAACCGCGGTGACTGCAGCAACAGCACGCACATCACCACCACCGCTTTCACCACCTGGTTCAGCTCAGGCGGGAAGCCGGAGAGCAGAATCCCGGTGTTCATCGACTGAATGATCAGCGCCCCAATCAGCGACAGCACCAGATTAAAACGACCGCCCATCAGCGAGGCTCCGCCAATCACCACGGCCAGAATCGCATCCAGCTCCAGCCATAAACCGGCGTTGTTCGCATCCGCTCCGCGAATATCGGCCGCCACAATCAGCCCCGCCACAGCGGCACAGACACCGCTGATCGCGTAGGTCGACATCACCACCAGCCAGCCTGTCACCCCGGCATTGCGGGCCGCGCGCAGGTTGATCCCAACCGCTTCGATGAACAGACCCAGCGCGGTCTTGCGCGTCAGCAGCCACACCGCCAGCGCCACGACCAGCGTAATCCAGACCGGCACCGGCAACATCCACAGCGCGCCGTTGCCAAACCAGCCCAGACTGTCGCTGTCGAAGGTCACAATCTGCCCCTGGGTAATCAACTGGGCGATACCCCGTCCGGCCACCATCAGGATCAGCGTGGCGACAAACGGCTGAATGCGCAGCAGCGCCACCAGCACCCCGTTCCACACGCCGCAGGCCAGCCCGGTTCCCAGCGTGGCAAGGATGATAAACGGCACCCCGTGACCGGCTACGGTCAGCGTCGCGGCGGTTGCGCCGGCTATCGCCATCACCGCACCCACGGAAAGATCGATGCCGCCGGTAGCGATCACCAGCGTCATACCAATCGCCAGCAAGGCGACGGGCGCCGCGCGGTTCAGGATATCGATCGGGCTGCCGAACAGACGCCCCTCCTGCAGATGCACGGCAAAAAAGTTATTCGCCACCAGACTGTCAATCAACAGCACCAGCAGCAGCGCCGCAATCTGCGGCATCCCCTGCGGCAGCTTCAGCTTGCGACGCGGCGTTTTTTCAGAAGTCATAGGAGACTCAAGCATGTTTTACTCCTCCGTCAGCGATGGCATTGACAATCGACGCGACCGAAAGCTGCTCCAGGGGGATTTCTGCCACCTGCTTCAGATCGCGCATGATCAACACCCGATCGGCATAGCCCACCAGCTCTTCGAGTTCAGAGGAGATCACCAGCAGCGCCAGACCGTCGGCGCACAGGGATTCGATTAAACGGATAATCTCGGCGTGCGCGCCCACATCAATGCCGCGCGTCGGCTCGTCGAGGATCAAAAACTGCGGTTTCGTCACCAGCCAGCGCGACAGCAGCACCTTCTGCTGGTTGCCGCCCGATAACAGCTCTACCGGCTGCTCCGCGTGCGGTGTGCGGATGCCCAGACTTTTAATGAAACGATCAGCAATCGCCTGCTGCTCGCGCTTTTTAATCGGGCGTAGCCAGCCACGCTGCGCCTGCAACGCCAGGATAATGTTTTCGCGAACCGAGGCCGCGCCAATAATCCCGTCGGTCTTCCGATCCTCCGGGCAAAAACCCATTCCCAGCTGTGAGGCTCTGGCCGGGTTGGTAATGCGCTGCACCTTACCTTTGATCTTCGCCGTGCCGCGATCGGCGCGCCGGATGCCAAACAGCACTTCAGCGGTTTCGGTGCGTCCGGATCCTAACAGCCCCGCCAGCCCGACCACTTCGCCGGGGCGGACCGCCAGATTAAAGGGTTCAATGGTGCCTTTTCTGCCGTAATCTTCAAACGAGACGACCGGCTGATTGCTGCGCAGCGTGCTGCCCTGCCGCTGCAGCGCCGTCTCCAGCAGTTCGCGTCCCAGCATCAGCTTGATCAGCTCAATCTGCGGCAGCGTGGCGGTATCGCGGGTGGCAATAAACTGACCGTTGCGCAGCACGGTAATCCGATCGGTAATGCGGTACACCTGGTCGAGAAAGTGGGTAACAAAAATCAGGCTCATCCCGCGGGCTTTCAGCTGCGCCATCAGGGTAAAAAGCATCTCCACCTCGCTGGCGTCCAGGCTGGCCGTTGGCTCATCCAGAATCAGCACCTGCGCCGAAAGATCGACCGCCCGACAGATCGCGATAATCTGCTGCATCGCCACCGAATAGTGGCCCAGCGGACGGGTGACATCGAGCGAAAAACCGTAATTGCGCATCAGCGCATCGGCATCACGCACCATCCGGCGGCGATCGATCATACCGAAACGCCGTGGTTCACGGCCAATATAGAGGTTATCCGCCACCGACATGTTCGGCAGCATATTCACTTCCTGATAGACGGTGCCAATGCCCATCTCCTGCGCCTGCGCGGTGTTGTGCGGCGTAATCGCCTCGCCATTCAGGACGATGGTGCCGGCATCCCGGCTGTAGACGCCGGTCAACACTTTGATCAGGGTCGATTTACCGGCACCGTTCTCACCCAGCAGCGCCATGATCTCCCCTTTGCGGATATCAAAGGAGACGTTGTTCAGTGCTTTGACGCCGGGAAACCCTTTGCTGACGCCGCTGATGGACAGCAGCGGTGCTTCATTTTGCGTGGTCATTCTGCTCACTCCGCCTGGTCATAAAAAACCGCCCCACAGGGCGGTCTGCGGCTGGTCTGCGGATCAGTAGCCCATGCCTTTTTTCCTCTCCAGCTCCTTCTCAGCGTCAGCAGGCAGGAACAGTTTCGACTCGGTCTTGATCACTTTTGGCGGCAGCGTGCCATCTTTTTTGAATTTCTCCAGCGCATCAAACGCCGGGCCAGCCATGTTCGGCGTCAGCTCCACGTTGGCATTTGCCTCACCCGCCAGCATCGCTTTGTAGATATCCGGCACCCCGTCAATCGAGCCGGTCAGGATATCTTTGCCCGGTTTCAGACCCGCCTCTTTAATGGCCTGAATGGCACCGATCGCCATATCATCGTTATGCGCATAGACCATGCAGATATTCTTGCCGTTGTTCTCCGCCTTGATGAAGCTCTCCATCACCTCTTTACCTTTACTGCGGGTAAAGTCACCGGACTGGGAACGGATCACTTTAATGTTTGGATGGTTGCTGATCGCTTCAGCAAAGCCTTTCTTGCGATCGATCGCGACGCTGGCCCCGACGGTGCCCTGCAGTTCCACCACGTTACACTGCTTGTCGCCGACGGTTTTCACCAGCCAGTCACCGATCAGCTTGCCCTCCAGCACGTTATCCGCCGTAACCACCGCCTGATAAAGCGACTTGTCTTTCACGACGATGGCCCGGTCCAGCAGATAGACCGGAATTTTGGCGTCTTTGGCTTCTTCCAGCACCGGTTCCCAGCCCGTCTGCACCACTGGCGCGATGAAGATGGCATCCACGCCCTGCGCGATGAATGAACGTACGGCCTTGATCTGATTCTCCTGCTTCTGCTGTCCGTCGGCGATTTTCAGGGTGATGCCGCGTTTTTTCGCTTCGCTTTTCGCCACATTGGTTTCCGCCGAGCGCCAGCCAGATTCTGAACCGACCTGCGAGAAGCCGACCGTCATGTCTGCCGCGAGCACCGGGCCGGTTAATGCGGCGCTGACCAGCGTGGTCAGAAGTAAACGTTTCCACATAGTTTTCATTCCTCTGAAGGGCGTTTGCTGTTTAGGGTAGAGAGCACGCTTAGCCTGGACTAAAAAAGGGTGCATAATGGCGACGCGCCTCACAAAACAGAGCAATTTAAAGGAGTTACGTGTAACGGCAGGGGGTTGCTGGCCGTGGCGTTATGGAGAGAACTGCTGAGAAATAAAAACTTTGCGGTTAAATAATTGTAATAAACAGAATCGCTTATGTGTAATGGCGCTGGAAACGATTACAGCCAGGCGTACAAAACGGGTTATAACGCTGAGCTGCAACAAAAAACAGGTTTTGTGACTGCCCGCACAGTCGCCTGCTGACACTGTCCGTGAGCGAAACGTTTCTCTGACGACAGCGAAGAGGTTCAGGATAACGCTGGAGTAAAAACCACGAAAAAAAGCCACTGACAGGGGATTCGCTCCGGGAGCGCAAAAACCGGCTTTTATCGTGGCAGGCAAAGCGGTTTTTTGCCGGTTCTGCCGTTGAGGATGAAACATTCACGCGCAGCCAGAGACGGGATAATGGCTGTGGACTGTGGTAAAAAAATAAAACTACGAATTTTCATTACGTTTACGGTGCGTTAGTCTGATTTTCACCTTTTCTTACCTGCCCGATCTGGACAGGCAAGGCCCGCCCCCTATACTGAGCACTCCTTTGTTACTTCTATCTGTTATGGCAATGATGACTGCGCACGATTACCTGCTTAAATTCCGCAAAGTAAATAATTCAGACAGTCTGGAAAAGCTTTTCGACCACCTCAACTACTCACTGACGAATGATATCGAGATCATCAACATGTATCGGGCTGCCGACCACCGGCGTGCTGAGCTGGTCTCCGGCGGACGCCTGTACGATCTCGGCTGTGTCCCGAAAACAGTGTGGCGTTACGTGGTCTGACTTTCTGCTGTTAACCGCTCTTTTACCCCCTGACCTGTCCGGATGGGCGAGCCCTTCCGGACATGTTATCCTGCTGCGCTTCGACTCTCCGAGACAGGAATAACTCCCGATGAATGAACAGGTTGCTGCGCCACGTATTGGCGGCTGGCTTTTGCTGCCGCTGGCCTGGCTGATAATGACTCTGTTAACCACCGTTCTGGTGCTGGCGATGTATCTCACCCCGCTGTTCAATGCTGAATGGCGTGTGGCGCTCTTTTCGCACGGCAGCACACTCTTCTCCTACTGGGCCATTTCCCTGCTTACGGCCGTGGCGGTCTGGGCCTACAGCCTCTGGATCAGCTGGCTGTTCTTCAAGCGGTCGCATCGCCTGCCGCGTCACTACCTGCTCTGGCTGCTGATTACGGTGCTGTTAGCGCTGAAAACCTTTGCGTTCACGCCGGTTGCCGACAGCCGTGCGCTGCAGACGTTGCTGTTATCGCTGCTGGCCGCTGCGGTTTTCGCGCCCTATTTCAAACGTTCAAAACGGGTGAAAGCGACCTTCATTGCGCCGTAACGCTGTGAGTTATGTCAGGAATTTAATTCTGAGTGCGGTCTGCCGCTCTGCCGATGGCGCGGGTGTTGAGATACGCCGCGCTATCAATGATAATAAGCCGCTTTCTGGCTCCCAGGCGAAAAAATGACCGATTATCTGCTTCTCTTTGTTGGCACCGTGCTGGTAAATAACTTCGTTTTAGTGAAGTTTCTCGGCCTCTGTCCCTTTATGGGCGTTTCCAAAAAACTGGAAACGGCGATTGGCATGGGCCTCGCCACGACTTTCGTGATCACGCTGGCCTCGATCTGCGCCTGGCTGGTCAACCATCTGATCCTGCTGCCGCTGGATCTGGTCTATCTGCGTACCATGGCCTATATCCTGGTGATCGCCGTCGTTGTGCAGTTCACCGAGATGGTGGTGCGTAAAACCAGCCCGTCGCTCTATCGTCTGCTGGGGATCTTTCTGCCGCTGATTACCACCAACTGTGCGGTGCTGGGCGTGCCCCTGCTGAGCGTCAACCTCAACCACACCTTTATGCAGGCCGCGCTCTATGGCTTCAGCGCCTCTATCGGCTTCTCGCTGGTCATGGTGCTGTTCGCCGGTATGCGTGAGCGGCTGGTGCTGGCCAATGTCCCCGCCCCGTTTAAAGGTAACTCCATCGCCCTGATTACCGCGGGCCTGATGGCACTGGCCTTTATGGGCTTCAGCGGGCTGGTGAAATTCTGATGACCGCGATCTGGATTGCTATTGCTGTACTGAGTGCGCTGAGCCTGGTGTTCGGCGGCCTGCTGGGTTACGCCTCGCGCCGCTTTGAGGTGGAAGAGGATCCCATTGTTGAGCAGATTGATGCCGTTCTGCCACAGAGCCAGTGCGGCCAGTGCGGCTATCCTGGCTGCCGTCCCTATGCCGATGCGGTCGGAAACAACGGTGAAGCGATCAACAAGTGCGCGCCGGGCGGTGAGCAGACCATGCTCAAGCTGGCGGCCCTGCTCAACGTTGAACCGCAGCCCATCGATGGCGACGAAACGGCGAAAGAGCCGGTGCGCACCGTGGCCTTTATTGATGAAGCCAACTGTATTGGCTGCACCAAATGTATTCAGGCCTGTCCGGTGGATGCGATTGTCGGGGCCACCCGCGCCATGCACACCGTGCTGAGCGATGTCTGCACCGGCTGCGATCTCTGTGTCGCCCCCTGCCCGACTGACTGCATCGAAATGCGTCCGGTTGCCACCACGCCAGCTAACTGGAAGTGGGATTTGAATACCATTCCTGTACGGGTGATCCCGGTAGAAACTCATGCTTAATCTGTTTAACTTCCTGAAAAAAGAGAAGGTCTGGGATTTTCAGGGCGGCATTCATCCGCCCGAAATGAAAACCCAGTCCAACGGCACGCCGCTGAGCGAACTGCCCCTGCCGGACCGTTTCGTTATTCCGTTAAAACAGCATATCGGCCATGAAGGCGAGATCTGCGTGGCGCCTGGCGATAAGGTGCTGCGCGGTCAGCCGCTGACGTTTGGAACCGGCCGTATGCTGCCGGTTCATGCGCCCACCTCCGGGGTGATTGATGCGATTGGCCAGCATATGACCGCGCATCCTTCCGGTCTGTCCGAACTCTGCATCTTTATGACGCCCGATGGCGAAGATCGCTGGGTGCCGCTCGATCCCCTGCCTGACTATCGCCAGCATCCGCGCGCCGATATCGTGCAGCGCATTCACGATGCGGGCGTGGCGGGCCTGGGTGGCGCGGGCTTCCCGACCGCCACGAAACTGAAAGGTGGCCTGCGCGGGGTAAAAACCCTGATTATCAATGCGGCAGAGTGCGAGCCTTACATCACCGCGGACGATCGCCTGATGCAGGATTATGCCGCCGAGGTGCTGGAAGGCAGCCGCATTCTCGGCTGGGTGCTGCAGGCTGAGCGGGTGCTGATCGGCATCGAAGATAACAAACCCGAAGCGATTGCCGCCCTGAAGCAGGCGCTGGGCAGTGAGCGTGACCTGCAAATCCGGGTGATCCCGACCAAATACCCCTCGGGCGGTGCCAAGCAGCTGACCCGCATCCTGACCGGCAAGGAAGTGCCACACGGCGGGCGCTCAACCGATATCGGCGTGCTGATGCAGAACGTTGGCACCGCGTGGGCGGTGAAGCGCGCCATTATCAACGGCGAACCGATTACCGAGCGCGTGGTCACCCTGACCGGTGAGGCGATTGCTCAGCCGCGTAACGTCTGGAGCCGTCTGGGTACGCCCATCAGTCATCTGCTGCATCAGGTGGGATTCACCCCTGCGCCGCGCCAGATGGTGATCATGGGCGGTCCGCTGATGGGCTTTACCCTGCCGTCGCTGGATGTGCCGGTGGTGAAAATTACTAACTGTATTCTGGCGCCTTCTGCCAGTGAGATGGGCAACAACGACGAAGAGCAGTCCTGCATTCGCTGTTCAGCCTGTGCCGATGCCTGTCCGGCTAAGCTGCTGCCACAGCAGCTCTACTGGTTCAGCCAGGGCGGCGATCACGATAAAGCGCGCGCTCACCATATCGATGACTGCATTGAGTGCGGTGCCTGCGCCTATGTCTGCCCGAGTAACATCCCGCTGGTGCAATATTACCGGCAGGAAAAAGCGGAACTGCGCGCCATCGATCTGGAAGCCAAACGCACGCTGGAAGCGAAAGCGCGCTTTGAAGCGCGTCAGGCGCGACTGGAGCGTGAAAAACAGGCCCGCGAAGCACGCCATGAAGAGGCCAAGCAGCGTGTGGCTCGTACGGATAACGGTGAACTGGCCGCCGCAAAAGCGCGGGTGAACGCGCGTCCGGCTGCCCAGCCGGATGAAGCGACGCTTGAGGCGCAGCGTGAAGCCCGCCATGCGCAGGCGCGTCTGCGTCAGGCCGAGGCGCAGGCTGAAACCCAGCCGGTCACGCGTCAGACCACCGATCCACGTAAAGCGGCGGTAGAAGCGGCGATTGCCCGCGCTAAAGCGAAGAAAGCGGCACAGCCGGAGGCTGAAACAGCGCAACAGGCTGCTGAAGCCACGCCAGACGCACCGGCCGAAACCGACCCGCGCAAGGCCGCCGTGCAGGCTGCCATTGCCCGCGCCAAAGCGAAGAAAGCCGCGCAGGCGGACAATGCGGAAGCGTCCACGCAGGCTGTCACCGACAGCGCCGCAGACGCACCGGCTGAAACCGACCCGCGTAAGGCCGCTGTGCAGGCCGCCATCGCCCGCGCCAAGGCGAAGAAAGCCGCGCAGGCGCACAATGCTGAAGCGTCCACGCAGGCTGTCACTGACGGCGCCGCAGACGCACCGGCTGAAACCGATCCGCGCAAAGCCGCCGTGCAGGCCGCCATCGCCCGCGCCAAAGCGAAGAAAGCCGCGCAGGCGGACAATGCGGAAGCGTCCACGCAGGCTGTCACCGACGGCGCCGCAGACGCACCGGCTGAAACCGATCCGCGTAAGGCCGCCGTGCAGGCCGCCATTGCCCGCGCCAAAGCGAAGAAAGCCGCGCAGGCCGAGAATGCTGAAGCGTCCACGCAGGCTGTCACCGACGGCGCCGCAGACGCACCGGCTGAAACCGATCCGCGTAAGGCCGCCGTGCAGGCCGCCATTGCCCGCGCCAAAGCGAAGAAAGCCGCGCAGGCGCAGCACGCTGAACCCGCTACGCCCGCCACCGACAGCGCCCCTGAGCCCTCACAGGCGGAACAGGAGGCGGACGCCGCGTCACGCGACGCCGCCGCGCTGGCGACCGCCGCGCATTTTGCGGTGGAGAAAGCGGAGCAGGCTCAGGAGCAGGCAAACAATGCGAATGCCGAACCTGAACAGGCACCTGAACTGAATCAACCCGATGATGCGCGCAAAGCCGCTATTGCTGCCGCCATCGCCCGTGCCAAAGCGCGTAAAGCGCAGTCGTCTACGACGCTTGAGGATTAAATGGCTTTTCGTATCGCAAGTTCTCCTTACACCCACAATCGCCGCAGCACCGGCAATATCATGCTGCTGGTGGTGCTGGCTGCGCTGCCCGGTTTTGCCGCACAGTGTTATTTCTTTGGCTACGGCACCCTGTTACAGGTTTTACTGGCGACGCTCACCGCCTGGCTGACTGAAGCGGCGATTCTGCGGCTGCGCAAAGCGCCGGTTGCCAGCACGCTGGCAGATAACTCAGCGCTGCTGACCGCCGTGCTGATCGGCATCAGCCTGCCGCCGCTGGCGCCCTGGTGGCTGGTGGTCGTCGGTACGCTTTTTGCCGTGGTCATTGCGAAACAGCTGTATGGCGGGCTGGGTCAGAACCCCTTTAATCCGGCAATGGTTGGCTATGTGGTGCTGCTGATCTCCTTCCCGGTGCAGATGACCAGCTGGCTGCCGCCCGATACCCTTCAGGCGATCAAACCCAGCCTGCTCGACAGCCTGAGCATGGTTTTCCGCGGGCATACTCTGGCGGGCGATACCATGCAGCAGCTGCAGATGGGTGTGGATGGCATCAGCCAGGCGACCCCGCTGGATACCTTTAAAACCGGCTTACGCGCGGGTCACAGCGCTGAACACCTGCTGGCCCAGCCGATTTACAGCGGCGTGCTGGCGGGTCTCGGCTGGCAGTGGGTCAACGTCGGCTATCTGGCGGGCGGCCTGTTCCTGCTGTGGAAAAAAGCTATCCGCTGGCATATTCCTGCGGCGATGCTGCTGTCGCTGGCCGTCTGCGCCACGCTGGGCTGGTTCTTCTCACCGGACTCGCTCAACAGCCCGCTGATCCACCTGTTCTCCGGTGCCACCATGCTGGGCGCGTTCTTTATTGCGACCGATCCGGTGACAGCCTCAACCACTAACCGGGGCCGCCTGATCTATGGTGCGCTGATTGGCCTGCTGGTGTGGCTGATCCGCAGCTTCGGCGGCTATCCCGATGGCGTCGCCTTTGCCGTGCTGCTGGCGAATATCTGCGTGCCGCTTATCGACTACTACACCCAGCCGCGCGTTTACGGCCATCAGAAGGATTAAGCGATGCTGGAGACGATTCGTAAAAATGGGGTAACGCTGGCGATGTTTGCCGCGATCACCACCGCGGCGACCGCCGTGGTGAACACCGTGACCAAACCCACGGTTGAACATCAGACGCAGTTACAGCAGAAAAACCAGCTGGATCAGGTGGTTCCGACCACGCTTTATGACAATAACATTCAGCAGGATTGTTACGTTGTCACCGATCCGGCACTGGGTAACAGCGCGCCCCATCACCTCTATCTGGCGCGCAAAGGCGATCGGCCGGTGGCTGCCGCACTGGAGACCACTGCGCCTGACGGCTATTCTGGTGCCATACAGATGCTTGTCGGTGCCGATTTCCAGGGTAAAGTACTGGGCGTGCGGGTGATTGAACATCATGAAACGCCCGGTCTGGGCGACAAGATCGAACTGCGGATTTCTGACTGGATCAACAGCTTTAACGGCAAAGTGGTTCAGGGCCCCGGCGATAAGGCCTTTGCTGTGAAAAAAGATGGCGGCGAGTTCGATCAGTTTACCGGTGCCACCATTACCCCGCGCGCGGTGGTCAATGCCACCAAACGCACCGCGCTGTTAATGAAAACGCTGCCGGAGAAACTTTCTTCGTTACCGCAATGTGGAGACGCAAATGAGTGAAGCTAAAAGTCTGCTGGTTGGCGGATTGTGGAAGAACAACTCGGCGCTGGTGCAGCTGCTGGGCCTCTGTCCGCTGCTGGCGGTCACCGCAACGGCCACCAATGCGCTCGGTCTGGGGCTGGCGACCACGCTGGTGCTGACCCTGACCAACAGTTTTATTTCCGCCTCGCGCCGCTGGGTCCCTTCGGAAATCCGCATCCCGATCTACGTGATGATCATCGCTTCGGTGGTGAGCTGCGTGCAGATGCTGATTAACGCCTATGCCTATGGACTCTATCAGTCGCTGGGGATCTTTATCCCGCTGATCGTGACCAACTGCATTGTGGTGGGCCGTGCCGAAGCCGTGGCCTCTAAAAGCAGCATTCCGCTGGCGGCGCTTGATGGTTTCGCCATCGGCATGGGCGCGACCTGCGCCATGGTGGTGCTGGGCTCGCTGCGCGAAATTATCGGCAGCGGCACCCTGTTTAACGGCGCCGATCAGCTGCTGGGGCCGTGGGCAAAATCGCTGCGCATTGAAGTGGTCCATTTTGATTCACCGATGCTGCTGGCCATGCTGCCGCCTGGCGCGTTTATTGGCCTCGGCATGATGCTGGCGGGCAAATACCTGATCGATCAGAAGATGAAGCAGCGTGCGGCACTGCGTGCTGAAGCCGCGGCCAGCGCCGCACCGCAGGGCGCAGCCGGGAAAGCCGTGTGAATCAGACGAAACGCACCGAGATCCTGCGGCGTCTGCAGGAACATAATCCGCATCCGACCACCGAGCTTCACTTCAGCTCGCCGTTTGAACTGCTGATTGCGGTCCTGCTTTCCGCGCAGGCGACCGATGTCAGCGTCAATAAAGCCACCGCGAAACTCTATCCGGTGGCCAACACCCCTGCCGCCATGCTGGCGCTGGGAGTGGATGGCGTGAAGTCCTACATCAAAACTATCGGCCTGTTTAACAGCAAAGCGGAAAACGTCATCAAGACCTGCCGCATTCTGCTGGAACAGCACAACGGCGAGGTGCCGGAAGATCGCGCGGCGCTGGAAGCGCTGCCGGGCGTCGGCCGCAAAACCGCCAACGTGGTACTCAACACCGCCTTTGGCTGGCCAACCATCGCTGTCGACACCCATATCTTTCGCGTCAGCAACCGCACCCGGTTTGCTCCCGGTAAAAACGTGGAAGAGGTCGAACAGAAGCTGCTGAAAGTGGTTCCGGCGGCGTATAAGGTCGATTGTCATCACTGGCTGATTCTGCACGGCCGCTACACCTGCGTGGCGCGCAAACCGCGCTGTGGCTCCTGCCTGATTGAGGATCTCTGCGAGTATCCTGAAAAAACGGACTGACCCGCTGCGGCGGGTTTTTTATCGTCTGATTGCCCTCTGCGTCTCTCTCTGCCACCGCCCTCCCTGCCGTTCTGAATAACGTCACAGTTTGTCGGGTTGTTACCTCGCTGTTGATGATGGAAAATCGCCGCCCCTGACGATAAGAAAATGTTATGACCCGGTGAGTAAAGCAACGAATGAACGGCCTCCTGCTGCGAGGCATCCTCTGCGCCAGTTCCTGGCGCGACTCTGGCCGCACCCGCTGGCGGTCACGCAAAAGCATATCCTGTTCGCCGCGCTGGGCGCCGGCTGCGGATTGATGCTGACCAGCCTGCTGAGCCACTGGATGCTGGGTGAGCTGAACCTCTGGTTTGTCGCGCCGGTCGGCGCCTCGGCCGTGTTACTGTTTGGTGTGCCCGCCAGTCCGCTGGCGCAGCCGTGGGCCATCGTCGGCGGCAACAGCCTGTCAGCGCTGGCGGGCGTGACCGTCAGCCTGCTGATCCCCGATCCGGCAATCGCCTGCGGCGTGGCAGCCTGTGTGGCGATCCTGCTGATGTTTCAGCTGCGCTGCCTGCATCCGCCTGGCGGCGCGGTGGCGCTGACCGCCATTCTGGGCGGACCTGCGGTACAGCAGCTGGGCTATCAGTTTGTTCTGACGCCGGTTCTGCTCAACTCCCTGACGCTCGCGCTGCTGGCGCTGCTGTTTAATAATCTGGCCGGTCGCCGCTATCCGCATCCGCTGGCTCCCGCAGAGAGTAAACCTGAGCCGGTGGCGATGCCGGTGCCGCTGACCCGCGCCGATCTGCATCAGGCGATGCAGGGCGGTGAACTGCTGGATATTGATGAAGAGGATCTGCAGGCCCTGCTGCTGCGCGCTGAACAGATCGCGCAGCGCCGCCAGCTGAATCGCTGACGTTTATACATCGCGCCCGCCCGGTTATCCGTGACGGTGTCACCTGATGAAGCCCGTCAGCGCTGCGCCAGCGCGGCCTGCATCCACGCGACCACCAGCGGAGCGTCCTTCTCCTGCAGGGCGGCGCGCTCTGACTGAAACAGCGTCGCGACAAAGAAGGGATGGTCGGGCAGCTCTACGCCGCGCACCTCACCCGCCTCGTCCCAGGCGGTAATGCGCAGCGTGTTCTCGCCCAGTGCGGTACTGAATGCCGGGTTGACGCCAAAGTTGCAGTGGTAGCCTTCATCGCTGCTGAGCGCCCCATAGGCCAGGGCGATACGCGAGTTCGCTTCAAATCTTACTGTGCCGCGCTTCTCCACCAGCGAACAACTCAGTGGCGTAATCACCTGTCGCCCGCCCGTTTCCGTTTCGGCGTGACGCGCATCCTGCCACTCCAGCACATTGCGCGCGTATTCGATGACCGCATACTGAAATCCGCCGCAGGAGCCCAGGAAAGGTTTGCCGCTTTCCCGCGCCCAGCGAATGGTGTCGAAAACACCCGCGTCATTATGATAAGGACTGCCCGGCACGACCCAGATAGCATCGCTCTGCGCCAGATGCGCCTCGCTAAGCTGTTCAGTGGGGATCCATTCTGCTTCCGCAGTGATGTTCAGCCGACGGGCGGCACGTTCAATCGCAAGGGGAATAGCCTGATGGGCAACCGCACTGGCGCGGTAATCACCGACCAGTGATAAACGCAGGGAGGAGGACATAGCGAGTTCCTGTAAGGGGAAATTGAGAGGCTACAGGAATGTGAATATTCTGTCGAGCGCGCTCAGCAACACGGGTTTTCGTACCCGCCAGCCCCGCGCAATCGATTTCTTGTTTTACTTTCTGAAATAAATCGCCGTTTTGTGTTCCGGATCGTCACCCGGACGCTTTTTCATCAATGCGGCAGGCTTAACGTTTTAATTTTCGGCAGATCGCCTGGGAAATAGCCATCTTCTGCCGGTTAGTGCTGCTGAATTATCATCCGGCAAACGTTTAATCTGCATAAGGCACCATTAGCAGTTAATATTAATTTCATCCAGTAAGCCGCCCTCATTTGGCATTTTTATACTGAAGTGATATTTCAGATCAATATTAAAATCTGCTTCATCGTTTATTGTAAGATTTTTAACCTGACATTATCAGGTTACACGGGGTGTCAGAAAACTCTTGCCCTGCTGCCCGTAATCAGCCAAATTAGTCGCCGCTCCTCCCTTCTGATAACAATTTTGCGCATGGAACACTCACATGACGCAGACTTAATTCCTGTCCCGAAACAGGATGTGACAAAACTGAGGTACAAGTGTCAACTGCAAACAAACACACTGATGAGGCTGTCAGCCTCAATGCGTTTAAACAGCCAAAGGCGTTCTACTTAATCTTTTCGATTGAGTTATGGGAACGTTTTGGCTTCTATGGCCTGCAGGCCATTATGGCGGTTTATCTGGTGAAGCAGCTGGGATTGTCTGAATCAGACTCTATTACCCTGTTCTCTTCATTCAGTGCGCTGGTTTATGGTCTGGTCGCCATCGGCGGCTGGCTCGGTGATAAGGTGCTGGGTACCAAACGCGTCATCGTACTGGGTGTGCTGGTTCTGGCGCTGGGTTATGCGCTGGTCGCCTTCTCCGGCCACAACGTCAGTATCGTCTATCTCGGTATGGCGACCATTGCCGTGGGTAGCGGCCTGTTCAAAGCGAACCCCTCTTCGCTGCTTTCGACCTGCTACGAGAAAGATGACCCGCGTCTCGACGGTGCGTTCACCATGTTCTACATGTCGATTAACATCGGTTCGCTGTTCTCGATGATGCTGACACCGTGGTTAGCCGCAAAATATGGCTACAGCGTCGCCTTCTCCCTCTGCGTCATCGGTCTGGTTATCACCCTGTTCAACTTCCTGTTCTGCAAACGCATGGTCAAAGATTACGGTTCTAAACCGGACTTTGCGCCGCTGCAGGTCGGTAAACTGCTGATGACCCTCGTGGGCGTCGTGGTGCTGGTCGCACTGGCAAACTGGATGCTGCATCACCAGGCGATTGCACGCGTGGTGCTGGCGGTGATTGCACTGGGCATCGTGCTGGTGTTTGCCAAAGAAGCCTTTGCGCTGCAGGGCGCGGCGCGTCGTAAGATGATCGTGGCCTTCCTGCTGATGGTTGAAGCGATTCTGTTCTTCGTGCTCTACATGCAGATGCCGACCTCCCTGAACTTCTTCGCTATCCGTAACGTTGAGCACACTATCTTCGGCATTACCTTTGCTCCGGAGCAGTTTCAGGCGCTGAACCCGTTCTGGATCATGCTGGCCAGCCCGCTGCTGGCGTCGCTCTATAACAAGCTGGGCGATAAGCTGCCGATGCCGCACAAATTTGCCTTTGGTATGGTGCTCTGCTCCGCCGCGTTCCTGGTGCTGCCGCTGGGCGCGAAGTTTGCCAGCGATGCCGGTATCGTTTCTGTGAACTGGCTGATCCTGAGCTATGCACTGCAGAGTATCGGTGAGCTGATGATCTCCGGTCTCGGCCTGGCGATGGTCGCGCAGCTGGTGCCTCAGCGTCTGATGGGCTTTATCATGGGCTCCTGGTTCCTGACCACCGCCGGTGCGGCGGTGATTGCCGGTAAAGTCGCTAACCTGATGGCTGTGCCTGAAAACGTGACCGATCCGCTGATTTCACTGGCAACCTACAGCCGTGTGTTTCAGGAGATTGGTATCACTACAGCAGTGATCGCCGTGCTGATGCTGATTACTGCGCCGCTGCTGAACCGCATGACGCAGGACTCTGAAGCAAAAGCCCGGGATGTGCAGGCCTGACAGCCACCCAGTCATCTCTCAGCCGGGCTCTGCCCGGCTTTTTTATGGCTGACGTCTCCCCCTGATTATTCCCTGATCCCTGTCACTGGCAATTCTGCTCTGAGCATTTACTATGCAGTAACCCCATTGCCACAAGGAGACCGGGTTATGAAACTGTTTTGCAAAGCGGGTGCCTGTTCGCTCTCACCTCACATTGTCATGCGCGAATGCGGGCTCGACTTCACCCAGGTCAGCGTTGATCTGGCTACAAAGCTCACCGAACGCGGCGACGACTTTCGCCAGATCAACCCCAAAGGTCAGGTGCCCGCCCTGCAGCTCAGCGATGGCACCGTGCTGACGGAAGGTGTCGCCATTGTGCAGTACCTGGCGGATCTCAAACCCGATCGCCACCTGCTGGCACCGGTTGGCAGCCTGACGCGCTACCAGACCGTTGCGTGGCTCAGCTACGTTGGCAGCGAGCTGCATAAAAGTTTCGGGCCGCTGTTCCGGCCAGGTTACTCTGACGAGGTAAAAGCGCAGACCCGCAGCCAGCTGGAAGCAAAATTTCGTTTTGTCGATGAATCACTGCGTGACAGACAGTGGCTGATGGGGCTGCACTTCAGCGTGGCCGATGCGTATCTCTTCGTGGTGACGCGCTGGGCAAACGCGCTGGGACTGGATCTGTCTGAGTATACGGCGCTGAAGGCGTGGTTTGAGCGGGTTGCAGAGCGGCCTGCGGTGCAGGCGGCACTCAGGGCCGAAGGATTAGCCTGATTGAACAGGGCCGGATAACCGGCCCTGATGCGTTACAGCTTTTCAGCCGCGAAGTGTTGAGTCGGATGGGCGATGGCATCCTGTGCCGCCACCAGCTGCAGCTCATACTCACCCATCTGATGGGTTTTCAGCATCACCTCATAAACGGCAGCGGTGACGTGCTCCAGCGCATCCTGCAGCGATTTACCGTGCAGCAGATTAACCAGCAGCAGTCCGCTGGTCAGATCCCCCACGCCGACCGGCTGACGGACGCCAAAGTCCACCAGCGGACGGCTGATGTGCCAGGCATCCTCTGCCGTCACCAGCAGCATCTCAAAGCGATCGCTGCGACGCCCCGCACGCGCCAGATGTTTCACCAGCACTACGCGCGGCCCCTGAGCGATCAGCGCCCGTGCTGCGTCCACCGCCGCGTCCACATCAGTGACGGTGCGTTCGCTCAGCATCTCCAGCTCCAGCAGGTTCGGCGCGATGATGTCGCTGGCAGGCATCGCCATTTTGCAGTGAAACTCTGCCACGCCCGGGGCGACGATACAGCCTTTCTCCGGATGGCCCATCACCGGATCGCAGAAGTACCAGGCGTTCGGGTTAGCCGCTTTGACCTGACGGACAATCTCCAGAATCTGCTCGCCCTGCTCCGCCGAGCCGAGATAGCCGCTCAGCACCGCGTCACAGGTTTTCAGACGGTCGATGTCCGCAATGCCTTTCACGATGTCGGTTAAGTGCGTTGCTGGCATCACCGTGCCGGTCCAGTGGCCATATTGCGTATGGTTGGAAAACTGCACGGTATTCAGCGGCCAGACGTTTGCACCCAGGCGGCGCATCGGAAACTCAGCCGCCGCATTCCCGGCGTGACCAAAAACAACGTGCGACTGAATCGCTAAAATATTTTTCACTTGTTTGCCCTGTCCTGCCTTGCCATAAAAAAGGGCCGGAGACCGGCCCTGAAATCTTACTGCCAGTTAATCAGGCAGTAATGTTTCTTACCGCGACGCAGCAGCGTGAAGCGGTTAAACAGTTTGTCACTGTCGCTGAAGCGGTATTCCGCGTCAGACTGCTTTTCACCGTTCAGAGAGACGGCGTTGGAGCCAATCATGGTGCGAGCCTGACCGCGTGACGGCACCAGCTCCGCTTTCACCAGCGCCTGCTGCAGATCGTCTTCAGCGCTCAGGGTGATGGTTGGCATGCCATCCTGCGCCAGCTGCTCGAAATCCGCTTCGGTCATATCGCTCACGGCGCCGGAGAAGAGGCTGGCCGTGATGCGTTTCGCCGCCGACAGACCCGCTTCGCCATGCACCAGACGCGTGACCTGCTCAGCCAGCACATACTGCGCACGTGGCGCGGTGCCGCTGTTTTTGTCCTCTTCTTCCAGCGCGTTGATCTCTTCAATGCTCATGAAGGTGAAGAACTTCAGGAAGCGATAGACATCTGCGTCCGCGGTGTTGATCCAGAACTGATAGAACTTGTACGGACTGGTCTTCTTCGCATCCAGCCAGACTGCGCCGCCCTCGGTTTTACCGAACTTGGTGCCGTCAGATTTGGTGATCAGCGGCACGGTCAGGCCAAACACCTGGTTCTGATGCAGACGACGGGTCAGGTCGATACCGGAGGTGATGTTACCCCACTGATCCGATCCGCCAATCTGCAGCGAGACGCCGTGGCGCTCATTCAGGCAGGCAAAGTCATAGCCCTGCAGCAGATTGTAAGAGAACTCGGTAAAGGAGATGCCCTGATCGTCACGGTTCAGACGCTGCTTCACCGCTTCTTTATTGATCATCTGATTGACGGAGAAGTGCTTGCCGATATCACGCAGGAAGGTCAGCACGTTCATGCTGCCAAACCAGTCGTAGTTATTGGCGGCGATTGCGCTGTTGCTGCCGCAATCGAAGTCGAGGAAGGGAGCCACCTGCTGGCGGATCTTTTCAACCCATTCACCGACGGTTTCGCTGGTATTAAGTTTACGCTCTGCGGCTTTGAAGCTCGGGTCGCCAATCAGGCCGGTTGCGCCACCGACCAGTGCCACCGGCTTGTGGCCGGCATCCTGAAAACGCTTCAGGCAGAGCAGCGGTACCAGATGGCCCAAATGCAAGCTGTCGGCTGTGGGGTCAAAGCCGCAATAGAGCGAAATTGGCCCCTGCGCCAGTTTCTCTGTCAGCGCCTCTTCATCCGTCACCTGGGCGATAAGGCCCCTCTCCTGCAATTGTTGTATCAGGTTACTGCTGGTCATTACTGACTCCAAATTGATCAGACTGCACCTAGGCTGGTACACAGCTTTCCGCCGGGATGCGGAATCGAAAAAAATCAGGGCTATAGCATAAAGCGCTGACGCTCTCTGTGCCAGCGCTGATAGGGGGGAATCGTGCAGATTCAGGGTGCCAGACGGTCGATTTTCCAGCCATCGTGATCGCGCTGGTAGATGAAACGATCGTGCAGGCGATGTTCGCCCCCCTGCCAGAACTCCAGCGTATGAAATTTCACCCGATAGCCGCCCCAGAAACTGGGCAGCGGCACGTCGCCCTGCTGGAACTTCTGCTTCAGCTCAAGGAACTTCCCTTCCAGAATGCCGCGCGCCGAAATACGGCTCGACTGCTTCGACACCCAGGCCCCGATCTGACTGTCACGCGGACGACTGTGAAAATATTTCAGCACCTCCAGCGGCGAGAGTTTTTCCACTTCGCCCAGCACCATCACCTGACGCTCCAGGTAGTGCCACGGGAAGTGCAGGCAGATGCGCGGATTGTTTGCCAGCTGTAACGCCTTGCGGCTGCCGAGGTTGGTATAGAACACCATGCCCTGCGCATCGAAGTGCTTCAGCAGCACGATGCGCTGCCACGGCTGGCCCTGTTCATCCACGGTTGCGACGGTCATGGCCGTCGGATCGGGCAGTTTTGCCTCGCACGCCTGGCTCAGCCACTGTTCAAACAGGACGACGGGATCGTCCGGCAGATCCTTCCGGCGTAATCCGCCGCGGGTATATTCACGCCGCAGATGGGCAATGGTGTGTAGCGTTTCGCTGTCGCTCATAATGCTCGCCTTTTCAGATAAAGAGTCAGCTGGCAGGTTGCAGCTCACAATCGTTCACGACAATTTTATCGTTCCGTTCAATAAATGCGCCGTTGCCTTTAGACCAGAAAACATAGGTGCCATCGCTGTAACGGGCACCGGACGCCGATACGGTCTGCTTCAGCGTCAGCGGCTGGCCGTCCATAATGAAACTGACCTGCTGCTGACTCTCATCCAGCGTCACGGTCAGCGGCAGCGTCCCACAGCGATAGTGCAGCGTCTGCGGCGCTGGCGGCTGTTTATGCAACAGGCTGCAACCCGACAGCAGCAGCACAGCGGCAACGATTAATCCTTTCGACATAAGCGGGTCCCCTTCACAAGTGAAGCTGGCATTATAAGAAGGATTTGGCGTGAAGTAAGTGGGAATCCGCGCCAATCGGATGAATGGCGTCGGGCAGAGAGAATTATTGTCGCTTTTCAGGCGGTTGTCTGAATGCAGAGGTCGCGTTATCAGGCTACGCTCTATGCATCTTAAGCGAGGGAAACCAACATGAAATTTGATAACGAAGATGCATTCAAGCTGGCCGTGGCGTTTATGAATCACAAAGAGAATGCCACCATTGCCAGCAGCTACTTTAAGACCTTTATCGACACCTACCAGAAGTTTGACCGCTGGCTGAGCGCCTCCGATCCGGTCAGCGCCATGAAGGCGGAAAAAGCGGCCGCCAAAGCGGGCGAAGACTCTGTCCTCTGATAGCCTCTCTCTGGCCCGGGATCGCACCGGCTTCGGGCCACTCATCCTCCTCTGCAGGAGAGCTCTCCCCGGCGCCCGCGTTCCGCGCTGCGATCTATTCTCCTGCTGACGGTTCGGACGTTAACAAAATAGCGGCCCTTATCTCCGATCTTATTTTCGCCTTTGGCTTTGTGCTTATTGTGACGGGATGCCAGCGCCGCAAAACGTCCGTGCCGACAATACAAAGTTGCAATAAATGCTATTTCCCGGACTCAGCGTCGGAAATAATCACAGCGACCACTGTTTTTGCTTAAAAAAAACGCAACGGAGCGGGTCAGGGCCAGCAAAATTTATAAAGGCGTCTATGCTGTAAACGTCTGGATATGAATTCATGGAGAACAAAAAATGAAAATGAAATCCCTGTCAGCTATCGCATTGCTGGCTCTCTCTTTAGGCACACTGGCAGGCTGCTCTTCCAATCAATCGATTAAGACCACTGATGGCCGCACCATCGTGACCGATGGTAAACCGCAGATTGATTCAGATACCGGTCTGGTTTCTTATCGCGATGCTCAGACAGGAAAAACTGAGCAAATCAATCGCAATGAGATCAGTAATATGAGTGAACTCGATAACTAATATAAGGTGAATAAGATGAAAAAAGCGCTGATTTTACCGCTCGCCGCATTGATTGGTATGACTGTATTAACTGGCTGCACCCGCACCAGCTATGCGATTCAGACTAACGATGGACGCACCATTATTAGTGATGGCAAACCGTCAGAATCTGATGCAGGCCTGCTGGCTTACACCGATGCAAACGGCGTGAAGCAACAGATTAATAAAGCCGACGTTAAAGCGGTTTCCGAAGTACCGAATAAATAACGCTCTCTGTGGAATAAAGCCGCCTTCGGGCGGCTTTATTCTGTCTGTCAGTCGTCCGCCTCTTTTTATAAACCCCTTCTCCTTTCTCTGTTGCTGAAACAGACGCGCTTTAATGTGACCCTGTGCCTGGCCAGAGTCGCTGGCTTATCTGAATTTCAGGCATCTCCCTCTCTGTTTAATCGTCAAAATCGCTCAGTTATTTTATGAACAGAGGTGTCTGAAATTTTTTATGCTGGGATATTAACAGGTTAGCGCTTCGCTTTGAGGTGCCATTTATTTTGGGAAAAGACCGATCGTTTTGACCTGCTATTTCTGCTCTTTTAGTCAGAGACGCCTTTAACTAAACTGGCGTATGGCTCATTAATCAGGAGATAACATATGGTGTATTATGACAAAAACGTCGGTCATATGATTCTTGGTGAAGCGGCAATTAATCTGGCTTTTACAGAGCAGGAAATCACGCTCGTTTCACTGATTCGCCAGCTGGGTGAAATGGCCGAGCATGAGCGCAGTGATGAACGCGTCGCCCAGATTGCCGATGCGCGAAACTGGCTCAAAAGTTTCACCGAAGCCGCATCGCGCGACCGAGCCGAACTTAACTGGCTGGTTGAGACCGGACAGGCACCGGTTTTCCTGAAAGATTACCGCTAGCTATGCTGCAGGCCAGGCTGTCGGGTGCATTCAGTCTGCGCCCGCCTGCTGGTTTTGCACCCTGCGCCGGCTCCGCTCATTTACCCTGCCACTGTCAGCGCAGCCGTGCTGAATAAAAAGCAGACGATTTCTGGCGAAATAGCTGTACAACACAGACAACATTGTATAACTTTGTACCTATTCGTTAGATGCTGAACTATCCGCCAGGAAACGATCCATGTACCCGAACCAGAGACTGCCACAAACGGCAGACGACATTGCCCGTTATTTTAATGCGGCAAGCCTGCCTTCACAGCAAGAGACGCTGGGACAGGTGGTAGTGGAAATTCTGAATGCCGGTCAGAACGTGAATCGCAAATCGATCTGCACCAAACTGCTGCGCCGCCTTGAAACCGCCTCTTCACAGGAAGAAGAGCGCCACTATCACGCGCTCATCAGCCTGCTGTTCGGCCGTTAATCTTCGGGGGCGTTTCAGCCCCCCGCGTGCCGGACATGCTCCGGGCGGTGTCGCGTCACACAGCGGGCTCGCTGTTACCCCAGCACCTTCAGTGCCAGTGCCAGCGTCTGCTGCTCATTGACCATATCGCCCACCTTGCCTGTCACCCGCATACCAAACGCAATGCAGAGAATCAGACCCGCTGCCGCTTCACTGTCCAGCGTGTTATCGATAGAGCCATCCCGTTGCCCCAGCTCCAGCAGTGAAACCAGGAAGCGCTGATTGCGCTGCACAACTTCATTGATGCGCTGCGCCAGCGCCTCATCCATTGTCTGCAACGCAATGGCACTGGCGACAACCAGACAGCCGCGCCGTCCCTCCGTCGCCCGCGCCGAATCCAGATAGAACTGTAACAGCTCGGTGATCTTCTCCCGCCCGCTCACGCAGGGGGCCAGACGACGGCGCAGATCGGCATTGCGCAGCAGCAGATAGCGCTCGAAGACCAGCAGAAACAGTGAGCGTTTATCTTTAAACGCCTTATAGATACTGCCTGCAGAGAGGTTCATCGCCTCACTCAGATCGCCGATGGAGGCTGCATGGTACCCCTTTTGCCGGAAAACGATCATCGCGTGATCCAGAGCCTGCTCGATATCGAACTCTCTGGGCCGTCCCCGCTCTCTGCTTTTTTGCGCTGTCGCTGTCGTGATCATCATTACCGGCCTGAAGAGGTGCATTTCGGTCAAATCAACCGGGGATTCTAGCGCAGGCAGCAGTGATAAGTACACTACGCGCATTAAGCGTCGCGCTAATGCAGCCTGCATCCTTTATCTGACGAGGAGCTGAACATTGTGCGGTGCCGGCTGGGATATGCCGCAGCCCCTTCACGCACCTGTAGCACGAACAATAAAAAGCACTTTCATATCATAAAGTTAAAAAGAATCGGTATGGCGTGACTTGACCAGCATCGCTGATTCGCAATACTGTATTTATATACAGCATTCGCAAAGATACCTTTATGCCCCTTTTCAGACCCGTGACATCTCAACCGCGCGCTCATGCCGGTGTCACTGCCCCTGCTGGCTATCGGCTGGCCAGCCACTCCCTGATTAACAGTCCGCTAAACAGGGCCGATTGCTGATGTTCGCCCTGGTTGATGTCAACTCCTTCTACGCCTCATGCGAAACCGTTTTCAGGCCCGACCTGAGAGGCAAGCCCGTCTGCATCCTGAGTAATAATGATGGATGTATTATCTCACGCTCGGCCGAGGCAAAGCAGTTGGGGATCAAAATGGGGGCACCCTATTTCAAAATCAAAGAGGATTTGCAGCGGCTCAACGTCCACGTTTTCAGTTCAAATTACACGCTTTACGCTGATATGAGTAACCGGATCATGACCACGCTGGAGGCGATCTCGCCAGCCGTTGAGATCTACTCCATTGATGAAGCGTTTGTCGACCTCACCGGCGTTCGCCACTGTCGCGTTCTGGAAGAAGTCGGGCACGAGATCCGTGCACGCATCAAACAGGATACCCATCTTACCGTCGGTGTCGGCATTGCACAGACCAAAACTCTGGCCAAACTGGCGAATCACGCCGCAAAAAAATGGTCAAAAACCCGTGGTGTGGTTGACCTCTCTAATGTGGATCGCCAGAAAAAGCTGATGGCCCTGATCCCGGTTGAAGATGTCTGGGGTGTGGGAAGACGTCTCAGCAGGAAACTGAATGCCATGGGCATCATCACGGCAAAAGACTTATCGGAACAGAGTACCTGGGTTATTCGCAAACATTTCAACGTGGTGCTGGAGCGAACGGTCAGGGAGTTGCGCGGCGAACCCTGCCTGGAACTGGAGACCTTCTCGCCTGCGAAACAGCAGATCATCTGCTCACGCTCTTTTTCAGGACGCATCACAGCGTATGCTGATATGCGGGAAGCCGTGTGTAACTATGCGGTCAGGGCGGCGGAAAAACTGCGTGAGGAGCGGCAGTTCTGTCGACAGGTCGCCGTGTTTATCCGCACCAGTCCGCATGCTGAAGGAGAAGGTTTTTATGGTAATCAGGCTATGGCGCAGTTACCTATCCCGACTAACGATACCCGCGACATTATACGCGTGGCCGCCGAAGCGCTGGATCGTATCTGGCTGGATGGCTGCCGCTATATGAAGGCAGGCGTTATGCTGGGGGACTTTTTTAATCAGGGCGTGACGCAACTTAATCTTTTCGATGAGTTTCAGCCCCGCCCTGGCAGTGAAGCGCTGATGCGCGTGGTCGATGGCATTAATCAGAGCGGAAAAGCGAAGTTATGGTTTGCCGGTCAGGGCGTCCAGAAGCCCTGGGCGATGAAGCGGGAAATGTTGTCACCCGCCTACACCACCCGTTATCAGGATCTCCCTGTGGCAAAATAACGTGCCATGCAGAGCGAGGGCTGATCCGGCGCGGTGTCGCCAGCAAAGCCCTGACCGTGTTTACAGCAGGCCGTGCTGCAAAAGGAAGCTCCACCAGGGAAGGCCGATGAGCATATGCAGGATAAAGGTTAACAGGGTAATCACCGTTCCCGTGATCCACCACGATTTAATGTCGTTGTAGCCCGCGGCAAAGATAATCGGGCCTGCCGCGCCGCCATAGTGCGTCAGGCTACCGCCATAGGAGTTAGAAAAGAGGATCGCCAGCGCAAGCAGGACGGGTGCCGCGCCGGTGACCAGTCCCACCGTGGCTAACACCGGCACCATCGCGGCCACATAGGCACCGCCTGAGGCGAACAGATAGCGTACCGCCAGGCTCAGCAGGACAATGATGATAATCGTGCTGTTTTCCGGCCCCAGAAAGTTCAGGTGTGCCGACATCACCTCTGCCAGCCAGTGAAAAATCCCCTCTTTGCTTAACGTCGTGCTGAGTCCGATAATGCCGCCGTACCAAATCAGGGTATTCCAGCCCCCCTTATTCTGCAGCACATCATTCCAGCTGATGATGTTAAAGATCAGGGCAGCCACCATCGCGATAACGGCAACCGCCGATTCGTTTAACCCCAGATGGCGGGAAAAGATCCATCCCAGCAGGGCGGCAATAAACACCACGATAAGCCCTTTCTCTTTCGGACTCATTGGCCCCAGCGCCTGCAGACCGGCCGTGGCGATGTGAACGTTGTCTAATTTTTTTAATTCCGGACGCACGATTTTATAGGTCAGGAAGGGGATCAGCGCCAGCATCAGCAGCCCCAGCGGCACGCCAGCCAGCGCCCAGCCACCCCAGCTAATCTGAATGTGAAAAATGTCAGAAATTAACTGGAGGGCTAAGGCATTGCCCGCGAAAGCGGTAAGAAACATGTAGCTGGTGGTTTTGGTGACCATGTAAACATTCACCATCAGAAACCGCCCGGCTTTACGCGGCGTCTCGCCTGGCGTGGAGCCTAAGACCAGCGCGATGCTGTTAATGATGGGAAAGACGACCCCGCCGGCGCGGGCGGTGTTAGAGGGCGTCGCTGGTGCCAGAATGACGTCCAGCAGTGCGGTGACATAGCCGAGTCGCAATGTGGTCGAGCCAAATTTCAGGATAAACCCGTACGCCAGACGCCGGCCCAGTCCGGTGGTTACAAAGGCTGCACTCAATGTAAAGGCGCTGAACACCAGCCACGTCGTGCCGGAGGCATAGCCGCTCAGCACATCCAGCGATTTCACCGGAGAGTCGTCAAACCGGGCGATGGCAAGACAGGAGAGCGCCACGGCGAACAGCATGATGACCGGTTCAGGGTAAGGCTTGCTGATCAACCCGACAATCGCCGCGAGATAGATCCCGGCCAGTATCGCGGCCTCCCGGGTTAACCCTGTGGGCGGCGGCAAAACCAGGGGTAAGAGAAGGATAAAAATGAGCAACGCTATTTTTGTGGTTTTTGCGGTCAACATACACCTCCCTGTGTGCCGCACCCGGAACAACAGAAACGTCACACTCTGCCTCTGCTGTCTGCCCGGATGCGGCTCACACGCTTAGATTAAACGTCACGGATTACAGGTTCTGCCCGGCAAACGTTTTAATCACCCTCTTTTCATCGTGCGCAGACCGATAGTGCGGTAACTGGTCGAAATTAAGATAGCGATACGTCTCGTCGTGGTGCGGGTGAATCTTCTCCATCTGCCGAAGATACTGCTCCACCGTCGGCATTTTGCCCATCATCGCCGCCACCGCGCTCAGTTCAGCCGACGCCAGAAAAACACGGGCATCCGTTCCCAGGCGATGCGGGAAGTTACGGGTCGAGGTTGAAACAGCATGGCTGCCCTGCCGCACCCGGGCCTGATTCCCCATACAGAGAGAACAGCCAGCAGGTTCGATTCGGGCACCCGCCTGAATAAACCGGTTAAAGTAGCCTTCGCGGGAGAGCTGCTGCGCATCCATTTTCGTTGGCGGCGCCAGCCAGAGCCTGGCAGGCAGATCCTTCACGTCCGACAGAAGTTTACCGACCGCACGAAAATGGCCAATATTGGTCATGCAGGAGCCAATGAACACCTCCTCAACTGGCGAACCGGCCACCTCTGACAACAGGCGGGCATCATCCGGATCATCCGGCGCACAGACAATTGGTTCGGTGATTTCTGTGAGGTCTATCTCGATTATGGCCGCATACTCAGCATCCTGGTCGGCCACCAGCAGCGACGGGTTAGCCAGCCAGGCTTCCATCTCTGCAATCCGTCGCGCCAGGGTCCCGGCGTGCTGATAGCCCTGCTCTATCATCCAGCGCAGCAGCGCAATATCCGAACGCAGAAACTCCGCCACATTCTCCTCTTCCAGACGCAACACACAGGCCGCCGCAGAGCGTTCAGCCGACGCATCCGCCAGTTCGAAAGCCTGTTCGGCTTTCAGGCTGCTCAGCCCTTCGATTTCCAGAATCCGGCCGGAGAAAATGTTGATCTTGTTTTTCTTCTCTACCGTCAGCAATCCCTGTCGGATGGCATAAAGCGGGATGGCGTGAACCAGGTCACGCAGGGTGATCCCTTTCTGCATGTCGCCGGTGAAACGCACCAGCACCGACTCCGGCATATCCAGCGGCATAATGCCGGTTGCTGCGGCAAAGGCGACCAGACCGGAGCCGCCCGGAAATGAGATCCCTAATGGGAAACGGGTGTGAGAGTCTGCGCCGGTGCCGACCGTATCGGGGATCAGCATGCGATTAAGCCAGGAGTGAATGATGCCATCGCCGGGTCTGAGCGCGACGCCATTCCGCTGGCTGATAAACTCTGGCAGTGTCTCATGCAGCTTCACATCAACCGGTTTAGGGTACGCCGACGTGTGACAGAACGATTGCATGAACAGGTCGGTGGAAAAGCGCAGGCAGGCGAGATCGGTCAGCTCATCGCGCGTCATGCCGCCGGTGGTATCCTGCGAACCGACCGTGGTGATTTTAGGTTCGCAATACTGGCCGGGCCGCACGCCCGCCACACCACAGGCTCTTCCCACTATTTTTTGCGCCAGGGTAAAACCTGCCGTGGACGGTACGGGGGCTTCAGGCTGCCGGAAGAGGTCGGAAGGCGGCAGTCCCAGCCACTCCCGTGCTCTGGCCGTCAGGCTTCGGCCAATGATCAGCGGAATACGCCCGCCCGCACGCACTTCGTCAGGCAGCACCGCCGTTTTCAGCGTGAATCGGGTGATCAGCTGCTGGCTGGCGTGGTCGCGCACTTCGCCCCGGTAAGGATAAAGGTCGATCAGCATGCCCGTCTTCAGGCCGGAGACGTCCATTTCGACAGGCAGTGCGCCCGAGTCCTCAAGCGTGTTGAAAAAGATGGGGGCAATTTTTCCGCCAAACACCACGCCGCCGTTGCGTTTATTGGGCACCCAGGGGATATCCCTGCCGATATGCCACAGAAGCGAATTGGTGGCCGATTTTCGCGACGAGCCGGTTCCCACTACATCCCCGACGTAGACCAGTGGATAGCCCTGCAGCTTCAGTGTCGCCAGCTGCGTCATCGGCCCCCGGTTGCCAGGCTCATCCGGCTCCACCCCCTCGCGCGGATGGCTCAACATAGAGAGCGCATGCAGCGGAATATCGGGACGTGACCATGCCTCAGGCGCGGGAGACAGGTCATCTGTATTGGTTTCACCGGTGACACGGAAGACGTTGAGCGTCATCGTCTCCGGGAGTGCCGGGCGGCGTGTAAACCATTCGCCCCGCGCCCATGACTGCATCACCGCCTGTGCAGGGTGATTCCCCTGCTGCGCTTTTTCAGCCACATCGTTAAATTTTTCAAAAATAAGCAGGGTGTGACTCAGCTGTTGCGCCGCGCAGCTCGCCCATTGGGGGTCATCCAGCAGATCGATCAGCGGCTGAATATTGTATCCACCCTGCATGGTGCCCAGCAGTTCAATCGCCTGCTGAGGCGGAATGATGCCCGCCTGGTCACCGGTTTTAATCTGCTGATAAAGAAAATCCGCTTTAACGCTGGCTGCCGGATCGACGCCGGGCGGAACGCAATGGGCTAACCGCTCCAGGAGCCTGTTTTTATCGTCACCCTCTGCACATATCAGCGCATCAATTAACGCGCGGGTTTGCCCGGCATTAAGCGGCTCAGGAGGAAGATTTTTTAAAGCACGTTCCTGTACATGCTTACTGTAGCTGTCTGACATAGTTTCTCCGAAACAGACATCACCTGTCTGAATTGCGTGAAGTAAAGAGTGTGCGTAATTCTGCTTTTAATTATCGGTCTCAAGGCCTTCGCCAAATGCGGCCAGTTGCACCAGGCCAAATTCCCACTCCCCAAAGCCGGCCGCGCTATTAATGTGCCCGGCGTCACCCAGGTCGATAAGGTGTGCACCCCAGCATTCCGCCCAGAACCGGGCGCGTTTAAATGGCATGAGGGGATCGTTGTGGCTGACAAACATCACGCCGGGAACGGGCAGTTTTTCCGGCAGCACCTGCTCCTCCAGTCCGAACAGCGCGGGCTCTGCGGGCGCAACCAGCATGATGCCAGCCACGGGCAGCGTCTGCGTCTGAACCAGACGGCAGGCGGCGAGCGCGCCAAAACTGTGTCCGACCAGAATCGCCGGGCGCTGGCCACATAAGCGCTCCCGTCGTATCGCTGCGATCCAGCCATCAATATCGGGCGCCAGCCAGTTTCGCTGACGTATCCGTTTCCAGTGAGGAAAACGCCGATGCCAGCAGCTTTGCCAGTGACTTTCATCACTGTCGCGCACCCCCGGCACCAGAATCACCGTGAACCGCTCGCTCAGCTGGTGCAGCCGTTGCGTCATCATTCTTTTTTCCTCGCCCTGTTCATGCGGTTTCATGACGCCGGATAATGGGAAAGGAGCCACCCCACCGCCAGAAGATCTGCGCTGCCTCCCGGACTGATATTTTTCTGAATGAAGGCGTTATCCATATGTTTCAGCGCCTTTGTGAGCGTTTCACCGGAGAGATCCCTGATTTTCAGGAGTCGGGTGGCGTAGCGCCGGGCATAGCTCAGTCCCCGCATACCGCCCCGCGAAACCAGATTGGTGTCGGGATTGGCGGCGATTAAAGCCAGCAGCATCCTGAGCAGGGCCTCCTCTTCCGATCCCCCCGCACGCAGGACGTTTTCCCACTGCGGCAGACCATATCGCCTGACGGTGTCAAAGCCCTTCTCCGCCTCACCGCGCGCGCCAGTTAATCCGAACGCCTGAAAAATCTGTTCGCCTTGGGTTTTTGCCTGACCGGGGTTGCTGAGTTCGTTGCCGACCAGACCTGCGCACATCGCGCGGATTTCCCGACAGAGGCTGTGCTGGCTGAGCCTTATCGCGTTTTTAGCGAGCCGGCCTGCGGCAGCGCACAGTAGTCCCAGAGAGAAAATTCCGCCTTTATGAGTATTGATGCCTCCCGTAGCCTTAAACATCGCCTGCTCACAGGCCAGCCCCGTGGGTCTGATTGCCCGTAACGTCTGGGAAGCGGGCAAACCGGCGGTGGCAACCCCCTGGGCATAAAAACGGGGAAACCAGGGTGAGACGGCGCGAATACTGGCCATAAAGAGCATGAAATTCATGTCGCTATGCGCCCCATTATTCCGGCGATCCACCAGCCCCGGCTTGGGGGTCAGCTTCACCTCTTTGACCATCGCCTCTGCGGCCAGCCAGGCGATATCCCCGGCGCGCTCAGACTGAACGCTGACCGCTGAAATAGTCATAGGTTATCTCCTCAATTCTCTGCGCCAGTTCATCCTGGGCATGGCGGCGCATACGGGAGCAGACGTGGGCGGGTTCATGACAGAGAAAGCATCTGCGCATCGGCTGATGTATTGCACTGCGCTTGATCAGGCCCGCAGTGGGACAAAAGACATCAATGTCCCATAAACGCCCAAGAGGATGGTTATCCTCCAGATCGGCCATGACATGCTTGATCATCCAGGCGGGTGACGACACGGACCAGAGCGCCTCCGGGCCGGTGACGGGAAAAGCCGCCTCCTGCCTGGCGATCCGCCATCGGTGCTGTTGCAGCCGCTGATTAATCGCCTCTTTCGCCTCAGCCATGACCTGCCGGGCAAGCGGGGTATCTTTGACCTCCCCCGGCCAGACGAGCGTGGCTGAAATCACCGGCTGCCCATACTGGCACAGCCACGCCTGCTGCCGACGCGCGCGCGCCTCTCTGGCGTTCAGCACATCGTCAAGCACCAGACGCCTGCACGATGCCGGGGCCACAACACGGTTCACGCTTTCACCTGCCTGACCACGTCGATGACGCTGCCATCGCGATAGCGCACCACCCCGACGATGCGGGAGGTAAACGCAATGGGCTTTGGCTCGCCCGAGATGAGCAGCGCGCGCTGATAAAGCGTGTCGATATCGACCACCGGCAGACCCGCAGCCATCAGGCGGGCCTTCACCTCCTGTCGGGCGGGATTGACGGCAATCCCGTGATCGGTGACCAGAACATCGACGCTCTCTCCCGGTGTCACCCGTGTGGTGACCTGACGAACGACGGTCGGAATACGGCTGCGGATCAGCGGAGCCACCACGATGGTCAGATTCGCCGCGGCGGCCACGTCACAATGGCCGCCGGATGCCCCGCGCATCACGCCGTCGGAACCGGTCAGCACGTTCACATTGAAATCTGTATCGATTTCCAGCGCGCTCAGGATGACAATATCGACACGATCGCAGCAGGCGGCTTTGGCGGAGGGGTTGGCATACACGCTGGTTGAGATTTCAACGTGATGCGGATTTTTCGCCAGCGAGGCGCCGGCAACCCCATCAAAACTCTGCGTATCCAGCAGTGTTTTAATCAGTCCCTTTTCATGCAGATCCACAAGGGTGCCGGTAATGCCGCCCAGAGCAAAACTGGCCACAATGTTCTGTTTACGCATGCGTGATTCCAGGAAACGGGTGCAGGCTGTCGAGGCGGCACCCGAACCGGTTTGCAGCGAAAAGCCGTCGCGGAAATAGCCGGAGTGCTCAATCACGTCGGCAGCCGAGCGCGCAATCATCAGTTCACGCGGATTACTGGTGACGCGGGCAGCGCCGACACTGATTTTTGCCGGATCGCCGACGCTGTCGATTCTGACAATGTAATCCACCTGATCCTGGGTCAGACTGGCGGGCATCAGGGGAAACGGCTCAATGCTTTCCGTCAGCAGCACCACCTTTCTGGCATATCTGGCATCCACCATCGCATACCCCAGCGAACCGCAGCGGGATGCCCCACCGCTGCCGCTGGCATTGCCATACTCGTCGCAGCAGGAGACCGCTAAAAAGGCGATATCGATGCTGATTTCCCCTTTCTCAATCAGATGAACCCGGCCGCCATGCGAGTGGATCTCTACCGGTTCCGCCATCAGTCCATGTGAAATCGCCTCGGCGAGTTCACCACGCATGCCGGAGGTGTAGATTTTGGTCACGACGCCCGCTTTGATGTGTTCGATCAGCGGCGCGTTGCAGGTCATTAACGAACTCGAGGCCAGCGTCAGCCCTCTGAGGCCTTTTTCGGCCAGCTTGTCCATGACGTAATTAATCACCTTATCCCCTTCACGGAAGGCGTGATGAAACGAGACGGTCATCCCATCACGCAGTTCGCAGCGTTCTAAAACGTCATCAATACTGTCGAAAAGTTTGCGCTGATATTTCTGCCGGAGATCGGCGAGGTGCGGGGTGTGGGTATGGGCACCGGTAAAGCGTTCATACTGATATGCGCTGCCGGAGAGGGCCTGGAGTGCTCGGGTTAAATGGCTCATCATTTCATCCTGTTAGTCGGGGCGGAAGGGCTACTGACGGACGCCGGAGGCGTTTTTACGGTCAAGGACGACGCGGGCATGGTTGATAATCGGCGCATCAATCATTTTTCCGTTCAGCGACACCACGCCCAGCCCCTGACGATCCCCCTCTTCTGCTGCAGCAATCACGCGCTCTGCGTAATCAACTTCTTCCTGCGTGGGCGCGTAGGCGTTGTGTACGATCTCAATCTGCCGGGGATTGATCAGCGACTTGCCGTTAAATCCCAGACGTTTAATCAGCTCCACCTCTTTTAAAAAACCCGCCTCATCATCAATGTCGGCATAGACCACATCAAACGCATCGATCCCTGCGCCACGCGCCGCATGCAATACCGCACAGCGCGCATAAAAAAGTTCGGCGCCGTCGCCCCGCTCCGTCTGCATATCCATCACGTAATCAAAGGCCGCCAGCGCGATGCCCATTAAACGCGGCGATGCTTTGGCGATAGCGACCGCATTAATCACGCCGACAGCCGATTCAATCGCTGCCATCAGTTTTGTTGACCCCACCGGACGGCCACATTCCGCCTCAATGCGGGCAATTTCACTTTCCAGCTGATCAATATCATCCGGCGTATCTGTTTTCGGTAAGCGAATAACATCCGCGCCGCCCCGAACCGCCGCTTCAACATCTTTCAGCCCAAAGGGGGTATTCAGCGGATTAATTCTGACCACCGTTTCGATCTCTTTATACATCGGGTGCTGTAAAGCATGAAAAACCAGCAGCCGCGCGCTGTCTTTCTCTTTTAATGAAACGGCATCTTCCAGATCAAACATGATTGAATCGGGGCGATAAATAAAAGCCGTGGAGAGCATGGCGGCACTTGAACCGGGTAAAAAAAGCATGCTGCGACGTAATTTTTTCATGATATTTTTTCCCACACGATATCGGTGCGATCTGCGCCACGCAATATTGCCGCCTGCAGTCTGGCGCGAATAACGCAATCCAGCGCCCCTTTATCTTCAATAACAATTTCCCCCTGGGTCACATTAAGTGCCGCCAGCGTTTCTTTCACCACGGCAGCAATCTGTTCGCCAAACTGTTTAAAAACTTCACTGCGGATCGTAATTTCCAGCCCCTCTTCACCGGGGCTGACTTTAACCACCAGGTCGCTGGATTCCAGCGTGCCGGCAATAGCCGCCTTAACTATTTTCATTTTATTTTCCTGAATACTGATTTATCAGACGTTCGCCAGGTCATAATCTGGCTGCGTAAAAGCGTGGTGTGACAGCCACCGGGTTAAAAAAGGCAGCGTCGTGGCGGGCACCATTCGTTTAACCGCATCCATATCCTTTCTTTTTAATGCCGCCCTTACCGCAGAAGCCGATATTGGCAGATTATTTTCATCCGTTATTCTGGCGATCTCAGTCACGTTAATGATGGCGTCTGGCATTATCGCCTCATCTTCGAGCCAGTTATGCATCGCATGGTTATAGTGCGCCGTAACTTTGCAAAAGGGTTCTGTTCCGACAAACCGCTGTGTGATATTTAACGCAGGCGCAATGTAGCGACGGAATAAGATGAGATCGATGGCAGCGAAGACGTCATTCACGATCTGCTTCTCTTTCAGAAAATAACCGGGAAAAGTCCCGCGCGAAATAATATAGCGCGAGCCGGGATGAACCGAGGCATTCGGAATATGCCGTGCCCCCGCCTGGACCATCGCGAAACGTTCCTGAAAGGAGAACGCCGATAAATCCTCTTCGACCACAAAAATATGCAGCCAGTCGCAGGACTGTGCAGCCTGCTCAATGAGATAGCGATGTCCGGAGGTAAACGGATTGGCATTCATGACAATCGCGCCAACGTGATCGGCCTGAACCCGATGATGAGCACGTAGCTTTCTGCAGTAGTGATCGATGCCGACCGGCGTGTTCTCCATCAGCGTGGCGCGGTTATCCAGCGTCACCAGCGGATAGAATCCGCATCCCCGGAAGGCTTTCACCCTCTCTGGCGTAGTCAGGAGAAAGAGCTGATGCTCGCCATTCTGAATAGCCTGCACCTCCGCTTCATGAACGATCTTCAGCCCCAGTGCGGTTCCGCGCCAGCCGCTTTCCACCGCGACGCATTTTAAGGTATTGCCCGCGATGCCTGCACAGGCCACCAGATCCCGTTTGCAGCGCGCCACAACGAACTGCTCAATATCCTCATCCATGCCTAATCCATTCCCTGCCAGAAAAAGGCGGATCTCTTCCCGCAGCGTAACGTGGCGGGTGTCAACCGTTTCGAACGTCAGCGCCTGGTCGCTATACATCGGGTTACTCCTGAAAATACTGTTGAGGGTCACATTCCGTTGTCACTGGCAGAAACTACGACGCCAGCCGCTGATGCTGCGGATCGGACTCCACAATCGTGTTGGTCAGGTGCCCGACATTTTCAATAACCACGTCGACCTGGTCGCCTTCATACATAAAGAGGGGCGGCGTGCGCTTTTTGCCAACGCCACCGGGCGAGCCGGTAATAATAACGTCTCCGGCACTGAGTGAAGTGAAGGTGGTAATGTAGCTAATCAGGTCAGCAATTTTATGGATCATGCTGGCTGTGGAATCATTCTGTACCAGCCTGCCATTCAGCCAGGTCTGAATTGACAAAGCATGCGGATCCGGAATGGCATCCGCCGTCGTCATACAGGGGCCAAAGGCGCCCGTATGCGGCCAGTTTTTACCGGCGGTAAACCAGGCGTGCTGCCAGTCACGCACGGAGCCATCCATATAGCAGCTGTAGCCGGCAACGTGCTGCATCGCCTCACTTACCGCGATATTGCTGCCCGGTTTGCCAATAATCACGGCCAGCTCCCCTTCGTAATCGAACTCGCTGGATAAGGCCGGTTTAACGACCGGCGTTCCATGCCCGGTCTGGGAGTCAGGAAACCGGATAAACAGGGTTGGCGCATCGCTGGTTTCAGCAAACTCCTGACGTTTTTCGGCGTAATTCATGCCGACACAAAAGATTTTTTCGGGTGTTTCAATGACGGGCAGGAAGGTAATCTCACTCACCCTGACGTCGGCAGGGTCATCCTGATATTGCCGGGCAACGTTGATGGCATCCTGCTGCAGTAAGGCTTTCAGATCAGGCCAGGTATGACCGATTCTTTTACCCAGGTCGATAATGCCGTTCTCGGTAAAGATGCCGTAGCTTTTACGGCCGTGATGACTGTAGCTGGTTAGTTTCATAATAGAGCCTGCTTCTTCTGTTCACATCTGTCCGGGTTCACGCCGCCAGAGACGGCGTGAAGGTGTTTACGGGGTTATTTCACGGGCGTGGCGGGCACCAGCTTTTTTTGTTCCCCACCCGCCAGCGACGTGGCCACTACGGCAGCCACGACCAGCAGGGCGATAATGAAAGCGGTCATTCCGTGCCAGCCGGTGCCATGGAAGACAAAGCCGTTGACGAAGCCAATCACTGAGCCGCCCATGTAGTAGAAGAAAAGATAGAGTGCGACCGCCTGCCCCCGCGCATGGGTGGCATTTTTGCTGACCCAGCGCAGACCAATTGCATGACAGCCAAAGAAACAGCCCGTGAAAATAACCGCCCCGACGATAAAGATGGCCACGTTATTCACCAGCGTCAGCAGCATGCCCAGCGCCATCATGGCGAAGAGCATTCTGAGTACCGTCATGCTGCCATATTTTTCGGCAAACCGGCCCGCCTGCGGTGCAGTAAAGAAACTCAGGGCAAAGCTGAAGGAGATCAGACCCGCATTGGCTGGCGTAATATTGAAGGGTTCGCCCTTCAGGAAAAAAGCCAGATAGTTATAGAGTGAGGTAAAGACACCAAAAATAATAAAACTGAGAATAAACACCCTGGAGAGATTTTTATTTTTAAAGTGTGCCGCCGCGCCCTTCACCACACACAATACATTCAGATTTTCAGTCGGCTTAAAATTGCGTGAGGCGGGCAACAGGAAATTAACCAGGATCGCCACGACGATGAGGCTGGCGGCAAATCCATAGAAGATGGTGTTTATAGAAATATGTTCAATCAGCTGACTGGCAATAATACGCCCGGACATGCCACCCATGGAGTTGCCAAACACAAAGTAACCGGTGACAACGCCAGCCACCACCGGCGCCACTTCTTCACTGATATAGGCGGTTGCCGCCGCCGCAATACCACTGAGTGCCAGTCCGATAACGGCGCGCAGAGCAACCAGCAATGCCCACGATTGCGCCAGCGGGCAGAGAAGCGTCAATATCCCACCTGCCAGCAGCGAAACGATGATTAATCGCTTTCTGCCATAATGGTCGGATAACGTTCCGGTAAATAACAGACCGAACGCCAGTAAGGCGGTCTCGGCGGAGAGAATAATACTCACCTGACTGACAGGAACGTCATATTCCACCGCCAGAACCGGCAGCAGTGGCTGAATAAAGAACAGCGAGGCTAATTCGGCCAGCCCGGATAAAGCCAGGGCCAGAATGATGCGAAGGTAAGCACCAGCTTTGACCTCACTCATGGGGTCTGTTTTTTTATCGGTCGTTATAGTCATAACATCCTCAATATTATTTTCAGGGTACAGAAAGCGATAGCTCGCCTGCGCGGCTATTATTTTTATCAGAGGTCAGTAATTAAATAACTGCTGGAATGACAGCATCCGGCACACAGACAACGCCCTCGAAAAGTTTGCGGCATGTCCGGATAACCGCGGCCCGCGTTTTTTCTATTTCATGACTGTCATTGGTTAATGAAACGGAAATTTTCCCGCCGGGATGTTCAATATCGATAATATTGGTGTATGGCATCTTTGGCTGTCCGGCAATTACGCGGTGAGCGACAGAGTTTTCAATGCGCGTTGCGGTTGAAATGCCGATCGACCCGGTAATCGCCAGCGAGCGGTGGCAGGCATGCGGCATAAAGTAACGAACGCTAATCGTCCCTCCCGCCTGGGGTTTGCTCAGCAGGACAGGTTTAGGGATCACTTTGTCAGCGACGTCACCCAGCCCCATTGCCCGGCCAGCCTGACGACGAAGATGCTCCAGGCGCGCCATAAATGCGCGGTCCGCTTCCAGCTCTGCCGGTTTTTCATAGCCCGTTTTTCCCAGCTGAGCCGCATCAATGAGCATCATCGGCATGGCCATATCGATACAGGTCACCTCGACCTCATCGATACGATCGATAACGTTACCGGTAGGCAGTAATTTACCGGTCTTACAGCCGGCCGAATTCAGAAAGGTCAGCCCCAGAGGCGCTGCGGTGCCGGGAACCCCGTCGATGTGTGTGTCGCCTTCATAAGTGACACGCCCGTCAGGCGTCTGCACCTCTGCGTCGACCAGAGTGCCGGTGTTGAGGTTACGAATTCGCACGGTGGTGACGGGACAGGTGGCGCTGACAAGCCCTTTTTCAATCGCAAAAGGCCCGACAGCACAGAGCATATTGCCGCAGTTAGGCGTGGTATCGACCCGTCGCTCGTTGACCATCACCTGAACGAAAAGATAATCGACATCGGCATCCGGGTGCTGTGACGGGCTGACAATCGCCACCTTGCTCGTCTGGGGACTTCCGCCACCAATACCATCAATTTCGAGCTCATGGCCTGCGCCCATCAGCCCCAGCAGCACAGCGTCACGCTCTTCAACATTGGCCGGTAAATCGCTGGCCAGAATCACCGGCCCTTTCGATGTCCCGCCCCGCATCAGTACGCAAGGAATCTTTAGCATGATGTTTTCTCATTTCTGATAGTGATAAGAACAGCATCAAAATTCCACAGCGCCATCGATAACTCTAATGTCAATATTCGCGTCATTAATACTCTTTGCGCATAGATACCCACTGAGTTAGTGTGGTTAAACCTTCATCACAATAAGGCGTGAACGGTCATGCAGCATGAGCTTCAGGGAATACAAGCATTTGTTAAAATTGCAGAAATTGGATGTTTCACAAGAGCCTCGCACTTTCTTCACATTTCACAACCTGCGTTAACACGCAGAATTAAGAAACTGGAGGAGAACCTGGGAACAACGCTATTTGAACGGACGACAAGAAATATCAGGCTTACGGCGGTTGGCAGAGAGTTTTTACCTAAAGCGAAGAATTTAATCGACTTCTATGAAAGCTCGATTCTCAGTATTAAGGAGATGGCAACACATCAGAGCGGAGTGATTACCCTCTCCTGCCTGCCCACGGCGGCGTTCTACTTTCTGCCCTCCGCTATCAGAGATTTTAACAATCTCTATCCCAACATTCGTATCCGGATTCTGGAACACAGTGCCAGCGACTGCCTCGAAGCCGTCTTAAATGGCGACGCAGATTTCGGCATAAATATGATAAACATCACACATCCCAACATCGATTTTAGCCCGCTAGTCAATGAACCCTTTGTTCTCGCCTGCCGGCGCGATCACCCGCTGGCGCAAAAACCACTGGTGACCTGGGAAGATTTGGCGGGTTCAAGACTGATTGGTGTGCGGCGCTCAAGCGGTAACCGATCGCTGATCGACCAGGCGCTGGAGGGCGGAACCTTTAAACCCGACTGGTTTTACGAGGTCAGACATCTCTCAACGTCACTCGGTATGGTGGAGGCGGGCCTGGGTGTCGCGGTGGTGCCGAACCTGGCGATGCCCATGGATGAACACCCTGTTCTTGTCAGCCGTCCGCTGGTTGAACCAGTGATCCGACGCACGCTGGGCCTGGTTCAGCGCAGAGAGACGGGACTCAGTCCGGCGGCGGAAAAGTTCCGGGAACGGCTGTCACAGCTCTGGTCTCAGGAAACCCATAACCCCTGGATTGGTCAATTCACGACATGAATGTCGCCCTCGCCTGTGACGCGCGTGCCGTGGTGCTTGCTAGGCTAGTACAGGCGCGGAGAGTCCTGCTGAAGCGGGCTCTCCGCGCCTGTCTCATTGCATCAGCGCACCGATGCTTTCTGCCGGATAGCGGCATTCAGTCAGGCCAGCGCAAACATGCTTAGTGCGTCGATTTAATCACAAAGGTGACGACGCCAAACACTTCCAGCACATCTTCAGTCTGGATGGCGATGGGCTTAAATTTGGTGTTCATCGGCATCAGTTGCAGGCAGGGATGAAGCTGCAGGCGTTTCACGGTAAATTCCCCGTCGACGGCGGCTACCACGATGTCCCCATGCCCGGCGGTGAGAGAGCTGTCGACCACCAGCATGTCACCATCATTGATGCCCGCCTCTATCATCGATTCGCCGCTGACCCGGACAAAATAGGTGGCGCTGGGGTGCTGTACCATCAGGGTATTCAGATCGATACGCTGTTCAACATAGTCCTGCGCCGGGGAGGGAAATCCGCACGGGACACGTTCGATATAGAGCGGCAAGGCCATTGCGGCGCGTATGTCCGCAGGTTTGATAAATTCCATCATTGTTCTCCTCTTCCGGATTACTGTATATAAATACAGTAATATCGAATCCCCCTTTTAATCAAGCGAAACGAGGTGTTTTTAAGTAAAGCGCCTGACAACCACACACTTTTTTTAATCTTTCTTTCTGGCTGCCGCGATATTAAGCGAAATCAGATGATTTTCTCCGCAGCGATAAAATAACGCTGAGAGCGACTTACATTCATTCTTCTTATAAATTCACCCGCTGACTTTTTAACTTAAGCACAATCGGATCACGCCCGGCGGCCATTTAAACAGGCAACGCAGCTTGATTATTCCGCTTTTTTAAACGGCAACGCGCGACAGCCTTAATGCGGTGACGCTGGCTGAAGGACATTTATCGCAGGCAGAAAAAGAGAATGTTCAGCCACGTGCGCTGAATCATTCCGGGAATGAAAAGAGGTCAGATAAGAGAGTGATCGTGCGCAAAAAACAAGAAGAGCGGAGCGGTCGGGAGAAAGGAAATAAGCAGCGCACAGGCTCTGCCACGCTATTCAGTCTGAGCCGGGGGCGATGAGATAACCCCCTTTCCGGCAGTGCCCGACAGTGACCGTTCGCAGGCTGTGCGGGTCGCTGCCACCGCCCTGTTCTCTTCCGTCTCAGCGGCGGCGGTGGCCTCGCCGTCAGCGTTTAAACCGCGCTGTCGCTCTCCAGCGCATCCTGAATCGCGTCGGCCAGATTGCCAATTTCATTGGCCACTGCCTGCAGATCCCAGGAGGCTTTAGAGCCGGTAGCCGAGGTCGAGGCGCTGACGGACTCTTTTGCCACTGACAGGGCAGCCGCCACGGCGACCGAACGTTTGTGTTGCTCCTGAGTGATGCCCGCAGGCGGTATCGCGAAATAGTCGTGAACCATGATCGTTTCCTTGTGATGAATTAGGGGTCAACCTTAGTCTTCTGCCTCCGGCGTGTGAAGTGAATTATGCGTCCTGGCCGGCCGGACGGTCAGGATTCCAGCAGCCGCGTTGCACGCTGATCCTGTGCACCGCAGAAACCTGTACAGGTTGTACAGGTTTCTGGAGAAAAACGGCGTAAAAAAGGCAGTTGTAACGTTTTTACCGGGTGGCCGCAAAATAAACGGGTGCCTTGCCCTTCCCGCAACGCTGGCCGGGATAACAAATTAACTATTTGTATTTAATCATATAAAATAAATAACTCTGCCATTTTGCCGGAAAACTCAACCCGCCAACACCTCCGACCAGTACACTTTTATCAGATTTCATTGTACAAGTTTCTCATTCTTGTATAACTTTACTGCGTGACGATAAATCACTTGTAACGAAGGGTGCTTTGCACCGCATCTGAAGGTGTTGTGGATTTCCACCTTCAGATGCAATTTTTTTTTGCGTCTGCCGGTCACCGGATCTGAATCGACGCATCAACCCCCAATTTCTTATGAGGCCTGACATGCAACCTACGATGAATACAGAGTCTCAGATTTCTGATTACTTCATGAACTCTGGCAAGACACTGACGACTGAAAAACAGGTTATCGCGGCTGTCCATGCTGAACTCGCCCGTGCTAAAGCCCACGTTTCCGATAAAGATGTCGTGCTGGGCCTGATTAACCGCCTGGAGAGTGAGCGTGACGTGGTTAAACAGGACGTTTACCGTCAGGCTCTCGAACATGTTCTGCAGCGTGCGCCGGCAGCCAGCGCCAGCTAAAAAACCTGTGTCTGTTACGATGGAACGCGAATTAGCATGGATGCGTTTCCTGTCCGGAATCTGCCCCTGATAAGGGGCTTTTTTTTGTCCTGCAAACCCCTTTCTGGCCCCTCTTTTCCTCCCTCTCTTACAGCCAGATATCGTGCCAGATTTAACCATTTTTGCCGCTTATTTCACCATCAATTGCGGTTAATTGCTCTCGGTTCGCTTTATTTATCCGATATCTGTGTCCAGGCTTTTTCTGCATCTCCTGCAAACACAGACGAGGAAAATAATCATGTTTCATCATTCATCAAAACTTCAATTTCCGGTTCGTGTAGAGAAACCCGATCCAGAGTTTGCCATGCTGTTACAGCAGGCCATCGGCGGCGTCGAAGGTGAAATTCGTGTAGCGATGCAATACTTTTTCCAGGCAATGGGCGCACGCGGTGATGTGCGGATTCGCGATCTGCTGATCTCAACCGCCACCGAAGAGCTGAGCCATATCGAAATGCTGGGCTACGCCGTGGCGCTTAATCTGGAAGGTGCCCCCCTCTCTTACCAGGAAGCCTCCGCGAAAGATCCGGTGGTTAATGCGATTCTGGGTGGCATGAACCCGCGCCATATTCTCTCTTCCGGCCTGGCCGCAATGCCGGTGAACGCCAACGGGATGCCGTTCGACATGAGCCACATTTACGCCTCCGGTAACGTCGCGGCGGATATGCTGGCCAACGTCACCGCAGAGGCCACCGGTCGCGTGCTGGCTACCCGTCTCTACAACATGACCGAAGATAAAGGCATGAAGGATTTCCTCTCGTTCCTGATCGCCAGGGACACCATGCACCAGCAGCAGTGGCTGGCGGTGATTGAGGAGATGGGCGGACTGAACGCCTCGCTGCCGATCCCGAACAGCTTCCCGCAGGAAAATGAGGCGCAGGAACACTCCTACTACTGCCTGAACACCTCACTGGATAAACCGCTGCCGGAAGGCCGCTGGAGCAGCGGTCCGGCTTACGATGGTCAGGGTCAGTTCAGCGCGAAACAGCAGCCCGATATTCTGGGTGACGAACCGCTTCTCGGTAACGCCCGCCCGGGTTCCGGTGCCCAGGCAGAGCAGATTGACGGTATCACGCCGCCGAAACCTTAATCACTCATGCTGCACGCCTGTCGGGGAGTGACGCCCTGACAGGTTTCGCCCCTTTTACTGGAGGAACATCCATGTCATCCACTCAGCGTCCACAGCCGCCTTTCGCCGAACAGCAGCAGACGTGGCCAGGCAGCACTGCCGCGATGCAGCCGCAGCCCGATCATGGCGAAGAGAGCTATCAGGGATCAGGCCGCCTGACGGGTAAAAAAGCCATTATTACCGGTGGCGACTCCGGAATTGGCCGGGCTGTCGCCATTGCGTTTGCCCGCGAAGGTGCCGATGTGCTGATCTCCTACCTCGATGAACATGAAGATGCGCAGGATACGGCCCGGCTGGTGGAGGCCGCCGGTCGCAAAGCCGTGCTGATGCCCGGCGATATTACCGAGGCGTCTCACTGTAATGCGCTGGTCGATCGGGCCGTAGAGGCGTTCGGGGAGGTTAACATCCTGGTCAACAACGCCGCCTTTCAGATGACGCGTATGTCGCTGGATGAGATCAGCGATGAAGAGTTTGACCGCACCATGAAAACCAACCTCTACGCGATGTTTTACCTGACCAAAGCCGCCACCCGGCATATGCCGGCGGGCGGGTCGATCATCAACACCGCCTCAATCAATGCCGATCAGCCAAAACCGAAGCTGCTCGCCTATTCGGCCACTAAAGCCGCCATCGTCAACTTCTCCGGCGGACTGGCCGCTCTGCTGGCTGAAAAAGGTATCCGCGCCAATGCGGTCGCGCCCGGCCCTATCTGGACGCCGCTGATCCCCTCAACCATGCCGGTTGAACAGGTGAAAAACTTTGGCAGCGAGGTGCCGCTGCAGCGGGCCGGTCAGCCTGCTGAGCTGGCACCCACCTATGTGATGCTGGCCAGTGACGAAGGCAGCTACATTTCAGGGGCAACCATCGCCGTCACCGGCGGCGTGGCGATTATTTAACAGGACGATTCCCTGGCACACTCTGCCAGGGGATCGGCTATCCGCTGCTGCGCTATCGCCCAGGCGTAGAGCGGTTCCCGCGCCAGATTCTTCATTTTCACTTCGCACATAATGTCGAAATCCTGAAACGACAGCGCCCATCCATTCAGCGTCGGGTTAAAGAAGTAGTCAGAGTGCGCCCGCAGTTTGCTTTTGCTCACCCCCAGCGCAGCCTGATCGGGCCAGCCCTGCGGCGGAATGATCCCCTCCTGCGAAATCGAGTAGTGCAGCACCGGACGCACGCCGCGCCAGGAGTCGATGACGCGGGCAACACGCGGATCGTCTGGCTGAATAAACTCACTCTCTTTTACCCAGTGATGGTGAATATCCAGCACCACCGGACAGAGCGGTGCCGCCTGCAGCACGTCATCCAGTGAACAGGAGATCTCATCATTCTCCACCGTCAGCATCCGTTGCGCTTCCGGGCTGAGCTGCTTAAAGGCGCGTTTAAATCCGTCGAACCCCGCCTTGCCATTCATATGGATGTTGATTTTGAAATCCTGAAACTGTTTGCCGTAGCCCATCAGCGTGGCGCAGAGCGTGTGATACTCCACATCCTCCAGCGCGCGCGTCACCACATCGGGATTATCGGAGGCCAGCACGGTGTATTGGCCCGGATGGAAGGAGAGCCGGATATCGTTTGCCCGCGCCAGTTCACCACAGCGGGCAAACAGCGGATGGAGTTCGGGCAGAAACGCCGCAAACAGCGGCGTGGCTTCGGGCACGGTGTAAAGCGGCAGCAGATCGCTGCCGATACGCATCATCCGGAGAGGCGCGGGTAAGGTAGCCAGTTGCTCCAGCGTCTGATAAAGATGATTCAGATTGGTCACGCTGATCTCATGGAGCAGCTGATAACGTTCATCATGCGATAAACTCAGAAACCGTTTACGGGTGGTGGCGCGAAACGGAAAAAATTGTTTGCCATCACTGTTGAGATACTTACATGCAAAGCCTAATTTCATGACTGCTCCTGATTGATGCTTATCAGAAGTGTAACAGGCCTCTGGCGACCAGCCAGTCGCGGGGGCGCAGAGGCAGGCTATAGAGTGACAGGGAGAAACGCTATGCAGGGCCATGAAATCCAGCGCATCGCCATCGACGCAGCGGAGCGGCTGCCCGCCGCAGAATGCAGCTATCCGTTCGGGCCGAAACATCAGGTATATAAAGTGTGTGGAAAAGTGTTTTTGCTGCTGACCGAACTGCGCGGTGTGCCCATCATCACGCTGAAATGTGAGCCGCAGCAGGCGGAGCTGCACCGGGTCATCTACCCCTCTGTTACCCCCGGCTATCACATGAATAAGCGCCACTGGATCACAGTCTCGCCCGGTGACGGCCTCTCGCCCGGCCTGATTCAGCAACTGGTGGAGGAGGCTTATCGCCGCGTCGTGAAGGGTATCCCCGCTTCGCGCCGCCCGGTCTGGGTGGGCTGACAGCGCGGCCACGGGTCAGGAGAAGGACGGCGGACAGGAGCCCGCCCCGCCGTCACCCGTGAGCCATCTTACCCCGCACTTAGTGGTGCAGCATCTCCTCCACCACCTCAGCATTCATCATCTGGTAGGGATAATAGGTCGGCCAGTTCTCCATCTCCGCCAGCAGCGCCTGCTGAGAGTCGTTGCCCGTGAAGATATGGAAATGGGCAGACTTACGCGGTCCAATCGTATGATCGCTGAACTGCACATATTTTGGCGCGCGGCTGTTCGCGTCTTCACAGGTAAAGAGGTAGCGCACCCCTTTTTTGCCGGAGCTGTAGGTCAGGATTTTATAGCCGTCATAGCGGTAGTGACAGGCGCTGACCTGGTCGCCCACGTGGAACTCCATGACGCCATTTTCAATACCGATGGTATCGACGCGGGTGGCATACCCTTTGCGATAATATTCTTTATATTCTGCGGCCGTTTTATGGGGATCCTGCTGCGCTTTCTTCTGCCAGACCGGGTCCAGCTCGCCACTCTGCAGCAGCGGATAGACCGACTGCCACAGCCCATCCCAGTCAGAAAGCGAACGATCTTTCACGTCGCTGTCAGCAAAGACCCCTTCTGCGGCTTTCTGCTCCTGCGCTGACAGCGGTTTGCCATGTGCGTGACTGCCGTGTGCCTGCACCTGCTGCGTGATTAACAGCGCCGCCACGATCCCTATCCATTTACCTGCATGATTCACCACAACCTGACCCTCAGTAAAAGTTACAAAATGAAATGTTATGATATAACATTTCCATATTCAACCCGTTTGCCGCTTTATCAACATTAAATCTGTTTATGGTTATCTCCCCGGTTCAGCGCCTCAGCGGGGAGAGATGGCAGGTCAGGCTGGCGGAGGGAAAACAGAGCGGATGGCCTGGCGGGCGGGCACTGACCCGCCGATAAGCCAGACGGCACAGAGGGTGAATAAGCGAAGCGACAAGGCGTACCCGCAGATAAGCGTACGTTTTCAGCCGGACGAAAAAGAGGCAGCCATCCGGATTAAATGCCCCGTTTACCCTCAGCATTGTTCAGGTTGTTCTATATTTAGTGTCGTCGAAAATAAAACAACAGCCGGAGCATGGATTAATGTCGAAAGAAACTGAGAAGAAACCCCTGAGCCACCGTGCGCCCACTACCGGACCAGAGTCGTCAGAGCCGGGTCTGGGTTCGCTGGCACCGAAAGATGGTTCGCATCAGCCACCCGCCGAACCCACTCCGCCAGGCAAGCAGCCTACTGCCCCAGGCAGCCTGAAAGCGCCACAGACCCACAACGCCAAACTCGACCAGCTTGAAGCCAGCCGTAAAAACGGCACGAACCAGCCGCTGACCACCAATCAGGGCACCCGCATCGCCAACGACCAGAACTCCCTGCGAGCCGGTACGCGCGGTCCGACCCTGCTGGAAGACTTCATCCTGCGTGAGAAGATCACGCACTTTGACCATGAGCGTATTCCTGAGCGTATCGTGCATGCACGCGGCTCAGCGGCACACGGCTACTTTCAGCCTTACCGCTCACTGAAAGATCTGACCAAAGCTCAGTTCCTCAGCGATCCGAATCAGACCACCCCGGTTTTCGTGCGTTTCTCCACCGTACAGGGGGGTGCTGGCTCTGCCGATACCGTGCGTGATATCCGCGGTTTCGCCGCCAAGTTTTATACCGAAGAAGGCGTGTTTGACCTGGTCGGTAACAACACCCCGGTGTTCTTTATTCAGGATGCGCATAAATTCCCTGACTTTGTGCACGCCGTTAAGCCGGAGCCGCACAATGAAATCCCGCAGGGCCAGAGCGCCCATGACACCTTCTGGGATTATGTCTCCCTGCAGCCGGAAACCATGCACAACGTCATCTGGGCGATGTCCGATCGCGGCATTCCGCGCAGCTATCGCACCATGGAAGGCTTCGGGATCCACACCTTCCGCCTGATTAACGCCGAAGGCAAAGCGACCTTTGTCCGCTTCCACTGGAAGCCGGTGGCCGGTAAAGCCTCACTGCTGTGGGATGAGTCGCAGAAACTGACCGGCCGCGATCCGGACTTCCACCGCCGCGATCTGTGGGAAGCCATTGAAGCGGGCGATTTCCCGGAATATGAACTGGGCCTGCAGCTGATCCCGGAAGAGGATGAGTTCAAATTTGACTTCGACATTCTCGATGCCACCAAACTGATCCCGGAAGCGCTGGTGCCGGTTGAAATTGTCGGCAAAATGGTGCTGAACCGTAACCCGGACAACTTCTTTGCCGAAACCGAGCAGGTGGCATTCCATCCGGGTCATATCGTGCCGGGGCTCGATTTCTCCAACGATCCGCTGCTGCAGGGTCGCCTGTTCTCCTATACCGACACGCAGATCAGTCGTCTGGGCGGCCCGAACTTCCACGAGATCCCGATTAACCGTCCGACCTGCCCTTACCATAACTTCCAGCGTCAGGGGATGCATCGTCAGGACATCGACACCAACCCGGCTAACTACGAGCCGAACTCGATCAACGACAACTGGCCGCGTGAAACCCCACCGGCGGCGAAAGGCGGCGGTTTCGAGAGCTATCAGGAGCGGATAGAAGGCCACAAGGTGCGCGAGCGCAGCCCCTCCTTCGGCGAATACTATGCCCAGCCGCGCCTGTTCTGGCAGAGCCAGACCGAGGTTGAGCAGCAGCACATCATCGGTGCCTATTCGTTTGAGCTGAGCAAAGTAGGACGTGCCTATATTCGTGAGCGCGTGGTGGATCATCTGGCGCGCATCGATACCAAACTGGCGCAGGGTGTGGCCGATAATCTGGGCATCGCCCTGACCGACGAGCAGCGCAATATCCAGCCGCCGGCACCGGTCAACGGCCTGACCAAAGATGACAGCCTGAGCCTCTATGCCGTGCCGGATGGCGAGATCAAAGGCCGTCAGGTTGCACTGCTGCTGAGCGACGGCGTGAAAGCGGACGGTGTGCTGGCGATCCTGCAGGCGCTGAAAGCGGAAGGTGTGCACGCCAAACTTCTGGCGCCGCACATGGGCCAGGTGCGTGCCGACGATGGTTCCGTACTGCCGATCGACGCCACCTTCGCCGGTCTGCCTTCGCTGACCTTTGATGCGGTGATCGTACCGGATGGCAACATCGATGCGCTGCTGTTAAGTGGCGATGCCCGCTACTTCCTGCTGGAAGCCTACAAGCACCTCAAGGTCATTGGCCTGGTGGGCGACGCGCGCCGCTTCAAAGCGCAGTTCGGTCTGGGTGATGGCGATCAGGAAGAAGGCATCGTGCAGGGTGACTCGGCGGAAAGCGCCCTGACCTCTGAATTTACGCAGGCGATGAAAGCGCACCGCGTCTGGACCCGCAGCCAGAAGGCGCAGTCTGTTCCGGCCTGATGCGTTAAGTGAATAAAAAAACCGCCCCCCGGGCGGTTTTTTTTATGGCGGAGAAAGCGGAACCCTGACGTAAAAGGCGTTCCCGTCAGAAGCTCTGCCAGTTGTCGTTGTCTGCCACGGCGACAGGCTGACGCTGTGGCGCGGCGATCGCCTTCGCGACCGGTGCGGCTGAAAACGCGGCGTGCAGCGTGCCGGTTTTGAAAACCGCGACCGTTTTACGCAGGTAACTTGCCTGCTCCTCCAGCGAGGCGGCGGCACTGGCAGACTCCTCCACCAGCGCGGCGTTCTGCTGCGTAACGCCATCCATCTCTGAAACGGCGATGCAGACCTGCTCAATGCCACGGGTCTGTTCGGTCGAGGAGGCGGCGATCTCTTCGATCAGCTGCGTGACCCGGCTTACCGATGTCACGATGCTCTCCATCGCGCTGCCCGCCTGCGCGGCGTAACCGGCACCGGTTCTGATCCGCTCAGCAGAGCGGTCAATCAGGCCGCGGATCTCCTGCGCGGCCGTGGCGCTGCGGCCAGCCAGCGATCGCACTTCACCCGCCACCACCGCAAATCCCCGGCCCTGCTCCCCGGCGCGCGCCGCCTCAACGGCCGCATTCAGCGCCAGAATGTTGGTCTGAAACGCGATGCTGTCGATAATAGCGATAATCCCGGCGATCTGACCGGAGCTTTCGCTGATCTGATCCATGTTGGCGATGACCCGGGCCACCGTCTCGCCGCCCTGCACCGCCGTGGTTGACGCCTCTTTTGACACCGTGGTCGCCTGGCGGGCGTTGTCGGCGTTGAGTTTCACCGTCGAGGTGAGCTGCTCCATGCTGGCCGCGGTCTGCTCCAGCGCGGCGGCCTGCTGTTCGGTGCGGGAGGAGAGATCGCTGCTGCCCGCGGAGATCTCCGCCGCACCGGTGAAGATTGAACGGGTAGCGTCATCAACCGAGGTGATGGTCACCACCAGCGCATCGCGCATCTGCTGCAGCTCCTGAACCAGCAGCCCCATCTCATTGCGCCCTTCCTGCTGAATCGCGGAGGTTAAATCACCGCCCGAGATGGCACGCATGTAACCGGTCAGCCTGCCGAGCGGGCCGACCAGCAGTTTTTGCAGCCCGACCCAGACCGCTGCGGCCACCACAACGGTAATCAGACCGATGATCAGCAGCGTCCAGAGTGCATCCGTCAGGCTGCGCTGATTATGCTCGGAGGTCGCTTTCATCAGCTGGATGTTCAGCGCACGCCAGGCCTGATAGGCGCTGTCGAGCTGATCCTGGGCGGCCTGCGCCTCCAGGTTGCCGTAAGCCGGATAGTTGCCCTGCTTCAGAAAGGTGATGGAGGCGAGCATGGTTTCACGCATCTGCTGATAGGCCGCCTTCACCTGCGTCGCCTGCGCGTCGCTCTGTTTCTCCTGCTGCGTCAGCCCCTGCCAGGTCGTGAAGTCGGCGTCGGCCGCCGCCGCAGACTGCCCCGCCTGCTCCAGCAGCGTCGCCATCGCCGCCAGCGATTTCGGGTCCTGCTGATTCTTCAGGAAACGGATCGCCACGCGGTTGATGGTGACGCGGGTTTTGATCAGGGTTTTCACAGCATCGCTCAGGTGCTGCTGCTGCAGCGTCAGCTGCTCAGCGGCCACGAAGTTTTTATCGGCCTTTGCCATGCCGTTGTAGAACAGGAAACCGGTCAGGGTGAGTAAAATGATGAAGACGGCCAGCACCGCCAGAATACCGTGCGTTATTTTAAGATTTTTTATCATGTGAGCAGGCTCATATCAGAGGAGATAGTAGCGTTATCGGCCAGCGCCACGTTTATCTGAGTGCCTGATGGAAAAGCTTTTTCACGGCGTGATGCCAGGCACACTCAGCCGGACAAAAAAAGCGCCGCGAAGGCCTCTGAGCGCATTCGCCGCTTAACATCCGCCCCTCTGCTGTGGTTGAATTCGCCCCTTACATTTTTTGCACGTGGTTATCATGCATTACATACAGAGTCTGATGCGTTTTATTGAGGGAAACAGCGTGTTGTCGGCCAGCTTCAGCCTGCTGCTGCTGATTATGGCCGGGATGGTCACACACCTGATCTGCAAATTCTTCATCGTCAAAGTGGTCAGGAAAGTCTTCTTCAGCAGCCACAAACAGGGCGTGCCGCTGGACAAAGATGTGCGCCTCTCGCAGAAGCTCTCCAATTTTGTGCCGGTCATTGTTGTCTACAATTTCCTGCAGTTCATGCCCGGCCTGCCGGAGCATCTGAAGATCGCCGTGCAGACCATCTGCGGCATCCTGTTCTTTATCTATCTGTCGATCTTCTTCAACGAAGTGCTGGAGATCGTTAACAGCTCCTATTCGCGCAAATCGAAGCGCAAGAATCACTCGATTAAAGGCTACATCCAGATCGGTAAAATCCTGGTGCACATTATTGCCGCGATCATGATTCTGGCGATCATGTCCAACAAGTCACCGGCGATCATCATCTCCTCGCTGGGTGCGGTGGCCGCCGTGCTGATGCTGATCTTTCAGCATACGCTGCTGTCGCTGGTGGCCAATATTCAGCTCTCCTCCAACGACGTGCTGCAGCTGGGCGACTGGATTGAGATGCCGGATAACAATATCAGTGGTGAGGTGATCGATATTGCGCTGCACACCATCACCATCCGCAACTGGGACAACACCATTTCGCGCATCCCGACCAAGAACTTCCTGACCGAGACCTACACGAACTGGCAGGCGATGTTCTCCTCCGGTGCGCGCCGTATCATGCGCAGCTTTTATCTGGATCAGAAGTCGATCACCTTTGTGAATCAGGAGATGTTGCAGTCGATGAGCCAGATCCGCATCGCCAGCGAAGCGATTACCGGGCTGCTGGACGGGCGCGACATCAGCGCTGTGGGCGACCGCTGGTTTATGGAGAACGGCATTACCAATCTGATGGTATTTCGTAAGTTCCTGACCGCCTGGCTCGCCCAGCGTCACGATATTCAGAAAGAGATGTATATCGTGGTGCGGCCGCTGAAACCGTCACCGGATGGGTTACCGGTGGAGATCTACTGCTTCACCTCCTCCATTCTGTGGGTGGACTATGAGAATACCCAGGCGGAAATTTTTGAGTTTATCTATTCGATGGCCCGTCTGTTTGAACTGCAGATCTATCAGCATCCGGCGGGGGCCGATTTCGCCCGGCTGGCTCAGCCGCACCCCGGGAGCCGGGACGCGCAGCAGAGCAGCGAACAGTAACCCCCCACGCGCGGCGGCCCCTGCTGCCGCGCGGTTCAGCTTTTACTCAGCGCATAGTTCAGCACTCTGTCATTTTTCATCTGCACGGTCAGCGTCTGCCCCTCGGTGGTATTCAGGGTGCGCGCCTCACTGTAGGTCCATTTCAGCAGCCGCTGCCCGTCCGGGTAGGGCGTTTCACTGTCGGGCTGGCCGAACAGGGCGATCAGCTGGGCTTTGGTGGTCTGACCGGCATGAATCTGCTGCAGATGCGAATTGTCCAGCCGGTGTCCGACCCGGTTAGAGCAGGCAGAAAGCAGCAGCAACACGGCTAACAGGGCGTTTTTCCTCACATCCTCTCCTTAAACATTCAGCGTCACGGGCGAGCCTGTCCGGACGTGCCTGAGCTTATAGCGAATCCGCCCCCTGCGTCAGCCTTTTCTGCGCCGCCCCCGCTTTCACTCATCCCGGATCACGCTGATTCAGCGTCATAAACGCAAATTTTGTTCACCAGCCCCTCCGCCGCCCGGCGAGGGCAACATCTTAGTCTATGATTATTCACTGTAGCCGCGTGGAAGCGGTCTCACCGCCCTTTTCCACCGCATCACACTGAATACCAGTCCAGCTTCCTGGCTGAAGAGACGCGCCGGCCCACCCGGCATCCTGGTCTCGCTGGCAGGTTTATGATTTTTGACATTTGCATGATCAACATCCTTTTCGCGCGATGGACGCCATTGCGCATTTCCAGGCTAAATGAGGCAACTGAATGGAATCCAAATCTTTTTCCAAAAGCTGGGGCGCTGAACGGGTTGCCCGTGATGAGGTGCGTTTTCGCCTCTGGGCAACCGGCCAGCAACGTGTGACGCTGCGCCTCTCCGGTAAAGACATAGAGATGACCCCGCAGGCTGACGGCTGGTTTGAGACGCAGGTTGCCGGTGTGGCCGCCGGCGCGGAGTATGACTTTGTGCTGGCCGATGGCACAGCCGTGCCCGATCCCGCCGCCCGCGCCCAGAAAGCGGAGGTCAACGGCCCCTCTCTGGTGATCGATCCTGATGCTTATCAGTGGCAGAACACCGCGTGGCGCGGCCGTCCGTGGCCGGAGTCGGTGGTGTATGAACTGCACATCGGCACCTTTACCCCCGAAGGCACTTTCCGGGCCGCGATTGAAAAGCTTCCGGTGCTGGCGGAAACCGGCATTACCATGATCGAGGTGCTCCCGGTGTCGCAGTTTGGCGGCAACCGCGGCTGGGGCTACGACGGCGTGCTGCTCTATGCACCGCACGCCGCCTACGGCACACCCGATGATTTCAAAGCCTTTATCGACGCAGCGCACGGCCACGGTCTGTCGGTGGTGCTCGATATCGTGCTGAACCACTTCGGCCCGGAGGGCAACTATCTGCCCCTGCTCTCGCCTGACTTCTTCCATCAGGAGCGCAAGACGCCGTGGGGGGCAGGCATCGCCTATGACGTTGATGCGGTTCGTCGCTACATTGTGGAGGCGCCGCTCTACTGGCTGCAGGAGTTTAATCTCGACGGCCTGCGTTTTGACGCCATCGATCAGATTGACGATCCCAGCGAAAAGCATGTGCTGATTGAGATTGCCGAGCGTATCCGCTCGACGATTACCGATCGCCCTATCCATCTCACCACCGAAGACTGCCGCAATGTCACCTTCCTTCATCCGCGTGATGAAAAAGGCGACGCTCCGCTGTTCACGGGGGAGTGGAACGATGACTTCCACAACGCCGTGCATGTGCTGGCGACCGGGGAAGATCACGCTTACTACCAGGACTTTGCCGATCATCCGGCGCAGCAGGTGGCGCGGGCGCTGGCAGAAGGCTTTGTCTATCAGGGCGAAGTGTCGAAGCAGTCAGGTGAACCGCGTGGGGTGAAAAGCAGCAGCCAGCCGCCGGTGGCCTTTGTCGACTTTATCCAGAATCACGATCAGACGGGCAACCGGGCGCAGGGCGAAAGGCTCATCAGCCTGGCTGGCGCGGCGCGCACTCAGGTGCTGCTGGCCACCCTGCTGGTCTCGCCGCATATCCCGCTGCTGTTCATGGGCGAAGAGTATGGCGAAACCCGGCCGTTCCTGTTCTTCACCGATTTCCACGGCGATCTGGCTAAAGCGGTGCGCGAAGGCCGCGCCAGAGAATTTGAAGGCCATGCCGGTCACGGTGAAACCGTGCCGGACCCTAATGATGTGACCACTTTTGAACAGTCGAAACTTAACTGGCAGAAGAGGGAGACGCCGGAAGGCCAGCAGTGGCTGGCACTGACGCGCCAGCTGCTCAGCCTGCGTCAGCAGCATATTGTGCCGCTGCTGCAGAGCGCCGGGGGGGACGCCGGCCAGGTGATCACGACGTCAGAGGGCTTCCTCGCGGTGCGCTGGGACTTCCCGGCGGGCACGCTCTCCCTGGCGCTGAACGTCAGCAACCGCACGCAGCCGATCCCCGATCTGCCGGGTAAGACCCTGTTTGCCTGGCCGCAGGCCGCAACTGAACTCGCGCCTGACTCTATCGTGGTGCGTCTGGCTAAGGGAGAAACCGCATGACTATTCCAACCGCAACCTATCGCATCCAGTTCCGCAACGGCATGACCTTTGACCGCGCCGCGGCGCTGGTGCCCTATCTGAAACAGCTTGGGATCAGCCATCTCTACGCCTCGCCGATCTTCAGCGCGACCGCGGAGTCCACCCACGGCTATGACGTCACCGACGTCAACGAGATCGAGCCCGCCATTGGCGGACGCGAAGGATTTGATCGGATGGTCGCCGCGCTGCAGGCCGCCGGACTGGGCCTGATCCTCGACATTGTGCCGAACCATATGGCCGCGTCGCTGGAGAACCCGTGGTGGCGCGACGTGATCGAACATGGCGAACAGAGTCGCTACGCCACCTATTTTGATATTGACTGGTCACGTCGCCTGACACTGCCGTTCCTCGGTGACACCTTTGAGGCGGTGCTGGCGAATGGCGAGATCAGCGTGCAGCGCGACCCGCAGAGCGGCAAGCCGGCGCTGGCCTACTTTGACAATTTCTACCCGCTGGACCCACGGAGCTGGCAGGATCGGGAAGAGGCGGTGCTCGCCCTGCGCGATGCCGCAGAGATCGCGGCCCTGCATGACCAGCAGCCGTGGCGACTGATGTCCTGGCGCGACGCGCCGCGCGACCTCTCCTACCGGCGTTTCTTTGAGGTGACCGGTCTGGTGGGCGTGCGCGTGGAGGACAAAACGGTCTTTGACGCAGCGCACCAGCTGATTCTTGAACTGGTTCACAGCGGCGCGGTGCAGGGCTTGCGGGTGGATCACGTCGATGGCCTGGCCGATCCGCGCGGCTATCTGGAGCAGCTGCGCCAGGCGGCGGGTCCCGACTGCTACCTCACCGTGGAGAAGATCCTGGGTGAGGATGAACAGCTGCCGGATGAGTGGCCGGTTTCCGGCACCACCGGCTATGAGTTTATGGCGGCGCTCGCCAACCTGCTGGTCGACAGCGATCGCCTGAGTGGCCTGCGCAAAGCCTATCAGGCGGTGATTGGCAAAACCGTGGACATGAAAGCGGAGCTGCGCGCCGCCAAACTGTTGATGGCGAACCGTAATTTTGCCGGTGAATTCAACCGGTTACTCCAGCTGGCGCTGACGATTGCCGACGCAGAGGGCACGCCACAGCCGGAGCCTGAGCTGAAAAATGCGCTGCGCGAGCTGCTGGTGGCGTTCCCGGTCTATCGCACCTACGGCACCCCGGAGGGCCTGACCCCTGCCGACCAGCAACTGCTGGAGCAGGTGGTCGGCCAGGTGAAAGCCAGCGCCACGGCACCAGACAGCGCGGCGCTCGACTTTCTGACCCGGATTCTGCGGGCAGAGGTCGCCTCTGCGGCCCGCGAGGATGCCACGCAGTTCCGCACCCGCTTCCAGCAGCTGACCGGCCCGCTGATGGCGAAGTCTGTCGAAGATACGCTGTTCTTCCGTCAGCACATGGCGCTGGCGCTGAATGAGGTCGGCGCTGAACCGCTGGCGCGTCACTTCTCGCTGGCGCAGTTCCACGCCGAAATGCAGGCGCGGCGCGAACATCAGCCCGATGCACTGTCGGGTACCTCAACGCACGACACCAAACGCGGTGAAGATGCGCGTGCGCGGCTCTATACCCTGACCGAAGCGCCGCAGCGCTGGGCGGATTGCGTGAGCCGCTGGCGGGAGATGAATCAGGATCAGGTCGTCCGGCTGAAAGATGGCCCGGCACCGGAGCCGGCGGTCGAATGGATGCTCTATGAAGCGCTGGCTGGCGTCTGGCCGACCACCCTGCAACCGGACGACGCGGAAGGTCTGGCGGCGCTGGAGGCCCGCTTTGTGGTTTACGTGGAAAAAGCGCTGCGTGAAGCCAAGCTGCGCACCGACTGGGCCGACAACAATGACGCCTATGAAGAGGCGGTGCTGGGCTATGCCCGTCACCTGCTCTCGCCCGCCAGTCACGCCTTCCTTAATGACTTCTGCGAGGCGCTGCAGCCCTTTATCCGCGCGGGCCTGGTCAACAGTCTGACCCAGACCGTGGTGAAACTCACCGCGCCGGGCGTGCCCGATATTTATCAGGGCAGCGAGGCGCTGGACTTCAGCCTGGTCGACCCCGATAACCGCCGCGAGCCCGACTTTGACGCGCTGGCCGCCATGCTCAGTGCGCCGCAGCACGACGGCAGTGAGGCCCACTGGCGACGTGGCCAGGTTAATCAGCAGGCGATTGTGAAGCTGCTGGCGCTGCGCCAGCAGCAACCTGACCTGTTCCGCCACGGCGACTATCTGGCGCTGGAAGCCGGGGGTGGGCAGCCGGACAAGGTGCTGGCCTTTGCCCGCACCCATGGGGATCAGGCGGTGATTGTCATTGTGTCGCGCCGGGTCTTTGACGCCCTGCCGGAAAACCTGGATCAGCCGCCTGCGGCGCGCTGGGCAGAGATCAGCCTCGCCCTGCCGGACGGGCTGCGTCAGCGCCATTATGAGGATGTGCTGAGCGGTAACACGCTCGATGCAGGCGATGCGCTGGCGCTGGGCGACCTGGCGTCGCAGTGGTGCGCCGTGCTGGTGGCACGCTGAAACCTTTTTTCTGTTACGCGTCAATCTGTTCACTGAATAACGAGGCATCAATGTCAAACAGTCAGCGTTTTGAAATTACGGCGGGTTACAGCCATTTGCTGGGGGCAAACTTTGATGGTCAGGGCGTAAACTTCGCCCTGTTCAGTGCCCACGCCGAGCGGGTGGAACTCTGTCTGTACGATCCCAGCGGTAAAACGGAAATCGCCCGTCTGGAACTGCCGGAATATACCCATGAAATCTGGCACGGCTATGTGCCGGGTCTGAAGCCAGGTGCGCTGTATGGCTATCGCGTCTATGGTCCCTACGACCCGGAGAATGGTCATCGCTTTAATCCGAACAAGCTGCTGCTCGATCCCTACGCCCGCGAACTGGCGGGCGACATCGCCTGGAACGAGGCGCACTTCGCCTACGATCTCTATCACGACGATAAAGATCTCACTTTTGACAGCCGCGACAGCGCGCCGTTTACACCGAAGTGCCGGGTGGTCGATCCCAACGAGTTTGACTGGCAGGACAGGAACCGTCCGAACGTGCCATGGCCGAAAACGGTGATCTATGAAACCCACGTCAAAGGCTTTACCCAGCTCAACACGGCGCTGCCGCCCGAACTGCGCGGCACCTTTGACGGCATGGGCCATAAAGCGACCGTCGACTACATCAAAAGCTTAGGCATTACCTCGGTCGAGCTGCTGCCGGTGCACTGGTTCCCGGACGATCAGCATCTGCTGGATAAAGGGCTGAAAAACTTCTGGGGCTACAACACGCTGGGCTTCTTTGCGCCCGCGACCCGCTACTTCGGCCCGCGCGGCATTCAGGGCTTCCGCGACATGGTTCGCGCCTTTCATGATGCCGGCATTGAGGTGATCCTCGACGTGGTTTACAACCACACCGCCGAGGGGAATGAGCTGGGGCCGACGCTGTCGTTTAAAGGCATCGATAACTTCTCCTACTACCGGACCCTGCCGGACCAGCACCGCTACTACATCAACGACACCGGAACCGGCAACACCGTTAATACCTCGCATCCGCGCGTGCTGCAGATGGTGCTCGATTCGCTGCGCTACTGGTCTGAGTCGATGCATATCGACGGTTTCCGTTTTGACCTCGGCACCATTCTGGGACGCGAACCGGATGGCTTTGACCCGCGCGGCGGCTTCTTCGATGCCGTGATGCAGGACCCGATCCTGTCACAGAAAAAGCTGATTGGTGAACCCTGGGATATCGGACCGGGTGGCTATCAGGTCGGCAGCTTCCCGCCAGGCTGGGCAGAGTGGAACGACCAGTATCGCGACACGGTGCGCGACTACTGGAAAGGCAACAACGTTTCGACCGACTTTGCCGCCCGTCTGCTCGGATCCGGCGATCTTTACGATCAGCACGGCCGTCGCCCGTGGGCCAGCGTCAACTTCGTGACGGCGCACGATGGCTTCACGCTCAACGATCTGGTCTCCTACAACGACAAGCACAACGATGAGAATGGCGAAGATAACAACGACGGTCACAACGACAACCGCTCGTACAACTATGGCGCAGAAGGCCCGACGGACGACGAAGGCATCAACGCCGTACGCGAGCGCCAGAAGCGCAACTTCCTCGCCACCCTGATCTTCTCACACGGCACGCCGATGCTGCTGGCAGGCGATGAGTTTGGCCGCAGCCAGATGGGCAACAACAACGGCTACTGCCAGGACAGTGAAATCTCCTGGGTTCACTGGGATAACCTGCCGGAATCCGCCGAAGCGCTGCGCGCGTTCACCCGCCAGATCCTGAGCCTGCGTGCTCAGCAGCCTCTGCTGCGTCGGGAGAACTGGCGCGACGGCATGGATATCAAATGGTTCAACGCCGGCGGCGGGTTCCAGCAGAGTGAGCAGTGGGATGAAGGCTCCACGCTGGGCGTCTATATCGGGCGGCCCGACCTGCAGACCGAAGAGGGCATCTGGCACGATGTGCTGATGCTGCTTAACCCGTTTGAGGGCAACGTGCCCTTCCGCATCCCGCAGTTTGGTGAAGGGGGCTGGGTGCTGGAGCTGACCACCAGCGACGTGGCGAAACGCGGTCTGGTCATCACCAAAGAGAAGGATTTTGAGCTGGAAGGACGCAGCTTCGCACTGTTCAGACGTCCCTGATTAGGGATGACGGTAAGGCTTCAGGCGCAGCGCCTCTGACGCTGCGCTTGAATTTCTGGCAATCACTGCCAGGCTTAACCGGTTGTTAAACGTGAAAATTGATGCTGATAAGGAGGCATAATGTCCAGATTTACGCAGAAAGTTGTGGTTGTGACAGGTGCCGGGTCCGGCATTGGTGAGGCGAGCGCAAAACGCTTTGCAGAAGAAGGCGCGTCAGTGGTGCTGGTGGGACGCACCGCGCAGAAACTCGAAGAGACGCTGGCCGGACTGACGCCGGGTGACCACCTGGTAGCGGCCTGCGACGTCTCAGACGCTGCCCAGGTTAAACAACTGTCAGAAACCGTGCTGAACAAATATGGCCGGGTTGACGTGCTGGTGAATAATGCTGGCGTGATTGTCCAGGGCCGCATCCATGAAGTGGACCTTGAGGACTGGAAAACGCTGATGAAAACCGACCTGGACGGGGTTTTCCACGGCGTTCACTACTTCATGCCTGCCCTGCTGAAGAGCAAAGGTAACGTGGTTAACATTTCGTCCGTTTCCGGCTTGGGCGGTGACTGGGGTATGAGCATCTACAATGCCGCCAAAGGGGCGATCACCAACTTTACCCGCGCTCTGGCGATGGACTACGGCGCGGACGGCGTCCGCATCAATGCGATCTGCCCGGGCTTTACCTTTACCGATCTGACGGAAGATACTAAACAGGATACGGCGCTGCTTGAGCGCTTTTACGATCGTATTCCACTGCGTCGCGCGGGTGAGGCGGATGATATCGCCAGGGCTATTGTCTTTATTGCCAGCGATGAGGCGAGCTATATTACCGGCGTCAATCTGCCGGTCGATGGCGGGCTGACCGCATCAAACGGACAGCCTAAACAGGCATAATCCTCAGGGCAGCGTCTTAACGCTGCCCTTTTTTAATTCAGACTACCCCGCTTTTATTCCCGCCCTTATCTGCTTTTCCGGAAAAAGAGTCCGGCGCTTAATGTTTTGGCGTATGACGGGTTGGCGTGGCAGCGCGTGCCGGTTTAATTACCGTACTGCTGCCCGGACAAATAAAAGTACTCAGGCAGGCATTACAGAGAATGGCATTGGCATGATGTATTTTCGCCACGGCCAGCGCCTGCTGACGGGTATAAAGCGAACCAATAAACACGCGCTTATCGTTCTTTGACAGATTAACGCAACCTTCTTTGTGTAAAATCCATCCACCCATGGGACGCGGGCACAGATAATAATAGCTGGCTTTGAGCATGGTAGTCATCCTGATAGTTGCTGTATGTGTCTTAAAAAAACGAACCAAAATTCGTAAGAGATTTTATTTGTAATCTGAAGCTTTATTAAACTAACTGAGAATTATCCCTAAAACCACTTTATTACAGAGGGCGGACTGACTTTGAGAATATGCCCTTTTTACCCGCCTCACTCGCTTCAGCTATTTATCGCCGCCGATCCCCGCCTGCCGCTTCAGCGCGTTATAAGCATTTACCGTGCTAATGCATACCAGAACAGCGAAAAACTATAATTATCTATAAATATCATATATTTAATAAAAAAACCTTACGGAAAATCCGCTTCTGCCGTCCGGGTCATATCAGACGCAGCGCTGAAATCACTTACCCCCGCAGGGGTAATTATGAGTATTAATGAACTGAAGCTGAAAAAGCGTGAAAGCGACAGAGGGCGCGCCTTTAAGCGGAACGCTAAGTCCCCCGGCTTTGCGGATTTATCAATACCGGTGGACGCATCCAGCCGTGCCCGGTTTGCAAAAGTAAAACGAACGGTTTACTTTTAAAGAATGAAAAAACGCGATGACATCATTCAGGCTGCCGAGCGGCTGTTTTACACCCACGGGTTCCACGCCACCAGTACCGACCAGCTCTGTCGGGAAGCGGGCGTCTCCACCCGAACCTTCTATCATCACTTTCCCTCACGCGAGGCGATGACCGCCGCGGTGATGGCGGCGCGTGAGCAGCGCTTTATGGCTGAGCTGCTGCCGGCCCACCAGCCGGAGGCGATCGCGCAGCTGTTTAGCGTGCTGGCCAGCTGGACCGAGGCAAACGGTGCGCACGGCTGCTTCTTCCTTAAAGCCTGGGGAGAATATGCCGGACGGGATCAGGCGCTGGCAGAGCAGGCGCTGGCATTCCGCGCCGCCATGCGCCGCTACATCACCGACTGTGTAACCTGCCTGCACGGTGCCGAAGATCGATCATTGAGCGATGCCATCTGGATGCTCTTTGAAGGGGCGATTACCACCGCGCTGATTACCGGCCCCGCCGCCGCGCAGCATGCGGCGCAGATCGCCAGCCAGCTGCTGCTTCAGAAAGGGGCTTCCTGATGAGGTCGCCTGCTGCGCTGGCTCTGACCGGCTTCAGCCTGATCGCGGTAACCTATGGCATGGCCCGCTTCTCATGGGGGTTGATGCTGCCCGCCATATCGGCAGCGATCCCGTTAAGCCCGCAGCAGACGGGTCTGCTCTCCGCCTGCAGCTTTGTCTCTTACTGTCTGACCATTCTCAGCGCCGCGACGCTGGCCCGGCGCTACGGTGCGCGGCTGACGGCGCTACTCGCCTCACTCTGTGCGACAGCTGGTCTGCTGCTGCTTGCCCTCGCCACCTCGCCGCTGCTGCTGGCGGCCGGGCTCTTTATCGCCGGATTCAGTTCCGGCCTGGCGTCTCCCGCCCTGGCGGCGGCAGTCAGTGCCTGTGTGCCCGCGGCGCGCCAGCCGCGCATCAACACCCTGATCAATGCCGGTACCAGCGCGGGGATTATCCTCTCCGTTATCATTCTCGGCACGCTGCCGGGCGGCTGGCGCGCCGCCTGCGGGCTCTTCGCCCTGCTCGCTCTGGCCTGTGCGCTGCCGGTGATGCGTCATTTATCCTCTCACACCGCTGCTCAGAGGCCGCAGAAGCGTCACGGGCAGCCGCGCCTGTACTGCCGCGCACTGCGGCGGCTGATGGGCATTGCGCTTGTTTCAGGCCTGATCAGTGCGGCCTGGTGGAGTTTTGGATCGGTGCTGCTGCGTCAGCACGTCGGCGTGGATGCGGAGAGTGCCCGTTTGCTCTGGCTGATTGCCGGAGGAGCGGGCATTGCCGGTGTGCTTACCGGCCCGCTGGCTGCCCGTATCGGACTGAATGGGGTCTACCGGCTCGCGCTGTGCGGAATGGCCGTGCCGCTGCTGGTGCTGGCCCTGAGCCGGGGCGACTCTGCGGGCTTAATGGTGGCGGTAGCCTGTTGTGGCGCGGGCTATGTCACGCTGTCAGGAGTGTTACTGGTCTGGGGCGCGCAGGCCACCGCTGACGATCCGGCAACCGGCGTCGGGATGCTGTTCTTTATGCTGGCGGCAGGTCAGGTGGTAGGATCGCTGCTGTTTGGCCAGCTCTATGCCGCGCTGGGCGCCGTTACGGCTTTGACGCTGTTTGCTGCCAGTGCCCTGCTGCTGCTGTTTGTTGCCCCGCGCCGTGTGAAAGCGCCATTGCGCGATCGGCGGCAGCCGTGAACAGAGCGAAAAGAGGGATAACGCACATTTTCTGGCGAATAAATATAACCTCCGCACGCGGAGGTTATTAAGCGTGGCGGGCGATAGCGGAATTAATCAGTTCAGCGCCCGGATATTATTAATGCGCGGATTAATCGTCTGCTCAGTTAAATCGTCATCGGCACCAAGATAATAAGGCACGACGCAATGCCTGCCATCTTTGGTAAAAATAATCTGGTTATCGTGCAGAAATAGCGCAGTGAAATGACCGAGCACCACACCATTTAATTCAAAGCAGTGATTTCTCGCGGCGCGCAGCCCCTGCTTACTTTTCAGAAAATCAACAAATCGCATCACGCCGCACCCCCGGATATTAAATCAGCTCAACCGAAACCGCAGAGATAATAGCCCTAACCCTGGAATGAATCATCCGGCTGGCGCGGTTTTCAGAAAAGGCTTAATACCCCCGGATATCGCCTCTTTCATGCTGCCTGGCATTCTGCCCTCCGATTTGCCAGGATTAATCCTGGTAAGCGAGCCGACAGGAGAGAATGCGCACCCGCAAGATTTTCATTGCGTCCCCTGACGACCCGCTATACCGTTGTTTTTTCACCAGGTACAGCCGTTAAAGATAATACCGGAGCGTGACAATGGAAATTTTTGCAGCAGAGGATGTTCATATCCCGGCGATTCAGCAGATTTACGCCTGGCATGTTCTTAATGGCACCGGCTCCTTTGAGACGGTTCCGCCTGATGTCGCCGAAATCGCCGGGCGGATGCACAAGATTCAGCAGGCGGGCCTGCCGTGGTTTATCGCCGTCAGCGACGGTGAGGTGTGCGGTTTCTGCTATCTGGCCCCCTATCGTCCGCGTCATGCTTACCGGCACACGCTGGAAGATTCGATCTATATCGATCCGGGATTTCAGCAGCGTGGCATCGGGTCACGCCTGTTACATCATGCGATTGCCTGGGCAGAGCAGGCGGGGTTTCGTCAGCTGATCGCTAATGTAGGCGACAGCGGGAACCAGGGCTCCATTGCGCTGCATCGCGCAGCGGGCTTTGAGATGACCGGCATCCTGCGTTCGGTCGGGTTCAAACAGGGTCGCTGGCTAGATACGGTTTTTATGCAGCGTGCGCTGGGAAAAGGTGATTCAGCGCTTCCTGTCGACTAAAATAGTTCCAGAGTAAGAAAGGCGCACTCCCCCTCGTTCTCCCCAGGAGAACCTTCTGGTAAGGTGTGTTAACAAAAAATAAAAAATCCCGGAAATCTTTATGTTGTCGACAATCATCTACAGAAGCCACATCACTGAAAATGTGTCACTGGGGCTTCTGCATGATTTGGCATTAAAAGCGAACAAAATCAACAAATCATCCAGCGTCACCGGGATTCTGTTGTTCAATGGAACACACTTTTTTCAGCTGCTGGAAGGTCCGGAAGCGGCCGTAAAAGCGGTCTATAACCGGATTTGCCAGGATCCGCGCCATCATAATCTGGTTGAACTGTTGCGCGACTACGCCCCGGCGCGACGGTTTGGTCACGTCGGTATGGAACTGTTCGATCTCCGTCTGCACGATAAAGAGACGGTACTGGAAGCGGTGCTGGAGAAATGCACCACCCGCTACCAGATGACCTATTCCGACCGCGCTCTGCAGTTCCTGCGTACCTTTGTCGAAGCGCGGGAAAAAGAGAACTATTTTGAGATCCCTTCCGCCAGCGGCTGGACCTTTATCCGCGACGAGTCAGAGCAGCGTGAAGGCGATGCCGCACTGATGGCGACGGATGAGGTCAGCTTCGCGTTTCAGCCGATCGTCGATCCCTTTGCCTGTGAAATCGTTTCACTGGAGGCACTGCTGCGCGGCCCGCAGGGTGAACCGCCACTGGATTATTTTGCCGGACTGTCACGTGAACAGCTCTATCAGACCGATCTGCAGTCGAAGAAAATCGCGTTTGCTCAGGCAAAACAGCTGGGGATTGAGGGGATGACCCTGTCGATCAACCTGCTGCCGATGACCCTGGTAGAAGTGCCCGATGCGGTTCCGTTTTTGCTGGAGGCGATCGCGGCCCAGGGGCTGGTGCCGGAGCAGATCATGGTGGAGTTCACCGAGAATGAAATTATCTCGCAGCCGGATGCCTTTGAAGCGGCCCTTCGCCAGCTGAAGGCGGCGGGCATCAGCCTCGCGCTGGACGATTTTGGCGCCGGCTTCGCCGGGCTGTCGCTGCTGACCCGCATTCAGCCCGACAAGATCAAGATTGACCGGGCGATTATCTCAGGCGTGCATAAAAGCGGACCGAAGCAGGCGATCATTCATGCCATTCTGAAATGCTGCTCGTCACTGGAGATCGGCGTGATCGCGGAGGGCATCGAACAGCCCGAAGAGTGGATGTGGCTCGAAGCGGCAGGCGTGACCCAGTTTCAGGGCTTCCTCTTCTCAAAACCTGAGCTGAACCGCATTGCGGCCGTCGCCTGGCCAGAGCTGCTTTAACCCCCTGCGATTTGGATGATTTTGCGCTTCTCTGCCTTGCCGGATCCCCTGGCGACTGCTAAATAATAAACAGCGCCGGGCGATCATTTTTCTGTCATCTTCGCCCGGCAGAGTCAGTTATTGCCCAGTCTGTGATTACCGATTTAGCAGTCAGATGTTCAGTGTTTAGGCCAGCGCAACGCGCCATGCGTGCGACGTGACTCCAGGGACAGCATTTGAGGAACTGAATGAAGCAAATCATCCGCGGTGATAAAGAACCCTCCCATATCCTGGCAGCAACCCGTGCGCTCGAAGCGCACTACGCCCGCTACGGAGAAGGCAATAAGTACCATCCCATCATCTACTCCATCGCCTACCGCAGCCGTTTTTATCAGGTCGAAGTCATTACCCGACGCGAAACCATGGTGGCAACCGTGATTACCGGCGTCCGTAACCTCACTCATCTCCCCGGTGCCGCCTGACGGTCACCCCTTACCCAGCGGGGGCTGACCGCCCCCGGTTCGCAGGTTAACGCCGGTAGAGCGCATTGGCCGGATAGATGGCGCCAATCACGCTCTTCTCCCGCGCCCCCGTTACCGCAGGCAGATTGCCCGGCAGCCCGGAGAGCGTACGAAACGCCAGCCAGGCAAACGCCAGCGCCTCCATATCGTCCCCGCTGATACCCGCCGCATCGGTGGTAGTCACTTCGGTGCCGGGAAGATGAGCAGCCAGGCGCGCCATCAGCAGCGGATTGCGGCTGCCGCCGCCGCACACCAGCAGACGGTCACAGCCATCGTTGAGCAATATCTGCTGGGTGATGGTTATGGCGGTCAGCTCCACCAGCGTCGCCTGCACATCCTGCGGAGCCAGCCCCGGGAAATAGCGCAGATGCTGCTCCAGCCAGCCCAGATTAAAGTGCTCGCGACCGGTGCTTTTCGGTGGCGGAAGCGCAAACCAGGGCTCCCTTAAGAGCGCCTCCAGCAGCGCCGGAACCCGCGTACCGCTTCGCGCCCACTGCGCATCTTTGTCATACGGCAGACCCTGATTCCGCCAGATCCAGGCATCCAGCAGCATATTACCGGGACCGGTATCGAAACCCCGCACCGGCTGCCCCGGTATCAGCAGCGAAAGGTTAGCGATGCCGCCAATATTCAGCACCATGCGGCGTTCCGTGGCATCCATCAGCAGGGCCTGATGAAAAGCCGGCACCAGCGGCGCGCCCTGTCCGCCCAGCGCCATGTCACGGCGACGGAAGTCGCCCACCACCGTGACGCCGGTCGCCGCCACAATCTGGTTGTTGTCGCCAATCTGCAGGGTGTTGGGCGCGTCGCTCTGCGGCTCATGCCAGACGGTCTGACCGTGACAGCCAATTGCCGTGATATCGCTGGCCTCAAGGGATTCGCGCTTCATCAGCGTGACTACCGCCTCGGCAAACAGCTGGCCGAGACGGGTGTCCAGCTGCCCCAGCTGCGACAGCGTCAGGGATTGTCCCTGACAAATCGCGAGGATCGCCTGGCGCAGCCCGGCGGGGATAGGATGCGAATAGCTCGCCTGCTGAGCCACCATATTTTCGTCAATGGCCGCCAGCACCACATCCACTCCATCCAGGCTGGTGCCTGACATTACTCCGATATAGCGTCCTGATTTCATAGCCATTCCTTACATCCGGCGGGAGGTGCAATTTATCTGCGGCTAGCCTGACAAATTACACCCGCTAATTCTATGATTAATTTGTTTTTATCCAAATGTGCTGACCGGTAACGCCGCGGGACTATTTTTGATCCACGATTGAATTATTGTTGATCTTACATAGTCTATGCTTCGTTCAACCGTGTTTTATTCGGACAGGGATTAATTTGCCAGGTTTGTGTCTTATACTGTGAGCAGGATACAGCGGTAAACGTGGCGCCTTCTCGACTAAAGGAGTTTCAGATGATTAAGCGTGTAATTGTGGTCGCTCTGACCGGTGTGATGCTGGCAGGTTGTAGCAATACCAGTACGCTGTCGGGTGATACCTACAGTGCCAGTGAAGCCAAGCAGGTGCAGAGCGTCTCTTACGGTACGTTAGTTTCCGTTCGCCCGGTGAAAATCCAGGGTGGCGATGAGAGTAACGTTATCGGTGCCATCGGCGGTGCCGTGCTGGGTGGCTTCCTGGGTAACACGATTGGCGGCGGCGCAGGTCGTAGCCTGGCGACAGCCGGTGGTGCGGTGCTGGGCGGCGTTGCGGGCCAGGGCGTTCAGGGCGCAATCAATAAAACCGATGGCGTTGAGCTGGAAATCCGCAAGGATGATGGCAACACCATCATGGTGGTTCAGAAACAGGCCGCCTCACGCTACTCCGTTGGCCAGCGTGTCGTGATGGCCTCTAACGGCAGCCAGGTCACCGTTTCACCTCGCTGAGATAGCAAAAAAAAACCGACGCCTGGGCGTCGGTTTTTTATTTCTCTTTGTTCTGCAGTTCGAGAATGTTTTTCTCAAGCCGGGCAATAAGCGTCACCATCTGGCTGATCTCTTCCCGACTGATGCCGGACAAAATGTCGTCCCGCGTCTCATCAATCACGCTCTCCACCTGCTCAATGATAGGCTCCGCCTGCTGCGTGAGTTTGATGCGCTTGGCGCGACGATCGCTGGCACAGGTCGAGCGGGTAATTAACCCTTTTTCTTCGAGCTGATCCAGCGTGCGGACCAGGGAGGGCTGTTCAATGCCAATCGCCTTGGCTAACTGGATCTGCGACTGTTCGGGCGGCAGTTGATGAATATTGTGCAGCGTCACCCAGTGAGTCTGAGTCAGCTCAAGCGGCTTCAGCCGCTGATCAATCAACGCGCGCCAGATGCGCACCAGGCGAGATAAATCCGTTCCGAGGGGCGTATCCATTTCATCTCCTTATAATTAGCTTGCTAGCTATCAAGCCAGATTCTACACTATTCTGCGAGTTTACAGGACAAATTACAAATCCCGGGCCAGGCCAGGAAATCGCGGCAGCGCTCTCCCCCTGCCGTTTGGGTTAACGAGGGATGTTATCACGTGCTCACCTCCGCTTTTTCAGGCGCGAAACCGCTGACCGATCTGGTCGTGGGCGCCTCACTGTTTTTTCCGCCGATATTCAAAGCGGTGCTTCTTGGCTTCTTTTTCTGGCTGCTGATCCACCCCCTGGTGCGCGGCTGGATCTACTCCGGCGACGTCTGGCATCCCACCCTGTTTGATCTCTCCCTGTTTGTGCTGTGCGTTACCGCCGCACTCTGGCTCATCGGTCACGGATAATCGATATGAAATTTAACGCGGTAAAATATTTTTCCACCCTCATCGTCTTCGCCCTGGCGCTGCTGGCGGGGGGCTGGCTCTGGAACTACTACATGCAGTCCCCGTGGACCCGCGACGGTAAGGTGCGGGCAGAGCTGGTGGATATTACGCCTCAGGTGTCGGGCCGGATTGCTCAACTCAGCGTCACCGATAATCAGTTTGTCCATAAGGGCCAGCAGCTGCTGACGCTCGACCCGGTGCCGTGGCAGATTGCGCTCGACAACGCGGCCGCCCAGCTGAGCAAAGCGCAGGCGGATCTGGCGAAAGCGCAGCATGAATTTAACCGGCGCGCTCATCTGCCGCGTAACATTATCTCTGCAGAAGATCTCGATGCGGCGCGCCTCAGCGCCGGGGCCGCGGCTGCCAGTGCCAAAGCGGCGCAGGCGGAATGGGAGCGGGCACGCTGGAACCTGCAGCAGACGACGCTGACCGCCCCGACAGATGGCTGGATCACCAATCTGACGCTGCGGCCGGGCAACTATGCCGCGGCGGGAACGCCCCTGTTTGCGCTGGTGGACAGTCACTCTTACTACGTGATGGGCTATTTTGAAGAGACCAAACTGCGCCATATTCATCCGGGCGCCGCGGCACAGGTGGTGCTCTACAGCAATGGCGCACAGCTGCAGGGCCAGGTGGAGAGCATAGGTCGCGCCATTTACGACCAGAGCATTGAGACGGACAGCGGTCTGGTGCCCGATATCAAACCCAATGTGCCCTGGGTACGGCTGGCGCAGCGGGTGCCGGTGCGCATTCGTCTCGACCCGCTTCCGGCACACACTGAGCTGATTGCCGGTACCAGCTGCACCATCTCTATCCAGCCATGAATATGCAGTGGCTGGCCTGGGATCAGCTGCCCTGGATTAAGGCGACGGGCGGACAGTGGCGCTACGCGTTGCGCAACGCGATATCGATGTGTCTGGCGCTGAGTATTGCCTACGGTCTGGATCTCGATGAACCTTACTGGGCGATGACCTCTGCCGCCGTCATCAGCTTTCCCACGGTCGGCGGGGCAATCAGTAAAAGCCTTGGCCGCATCGCCGGCAGTCTGGTCGGGGCGAGCGCCGCCCTGCTGATTGCCGGTCACACGCTGAATGAACCGTGGCTGTTCACCTTTGCCATCGCTGGCTGGCTGGCGCTCTGCACCGGCATTGCCAGCCACTATCAGAATAATGTCGCCTACGCCTTCTCCCTGGCCGGTTATACCGCCGCCATCATCGCCTTCAGCAGCGTCAATATTACGGACATTACCGCATTGTGGACCATCGCCCAGGCGCGCGTCTGCGAAGTGATCTCCGGCATCCTGTGCGCTGGATTGATGATGATGGTGCTGCCGAGCACTTCCGATGGTGAGACGCTGATTACCTCGCTGAAACAGATGCACGCCCGACTGCTGGAACATGCGGTCCTGCTGCTGCAGCCTTCCGCCAGTGAGGGGATCCGCACCGCGCATGAGACGGTCATCAGCCAGATCCTGACCATGAATCTGCTGCGCATTCAGGCGTTCTGGAGTCACTATCGCTTTCGCCGCCAGAACAACGTCCTGAACTACGTGCTGCACCAGCAGCTGCGTCTTACCAGCGTGCTCTCCAGTCTGCGCCGCATGCTGCTGAACTGGCCCGACGCCCCTGCCGCGCTGTTTGAGGCGCTGCAACAGCTGCTGGCGGAGCTGGCGAAACCGGACTGCGACAAATACCGGCTGGCACAGATCCTGCGCAGCGTGACACCGGCGGCGTCGGGGGACTATCGGCAGCGCGCGTTTTCTCACCGGCTGCGCTACTTCTGCTGGATGTACCTCAATGTGCTGCGCTGGATCAGGCTGCTGGATCGTGCCGATGCGGATACCCGCTTTCAGCCTCCGCCGGTTCCGGCGCTGGCGCGCGACAGTGACAGCGCCGAAGCGGGCTGGAGCGCCCTGCGCACCTTCTGCGTTATCGTGCTGGGCTGCGCCTTCTGGATCAACACGCAGTGGTCTTCAGGCGCTTCCGCCCTGACTCTGACCGCGATCGCCTGTGTGCTCTACGCCTCTGCGCCCTCACCCGGCGGCAGCGTGACGCTGCTGCTGAAAACGCTGCTCTGGCTGTTTGCCTTCAGTTTTGTGATGAAGTTCGGCCTGATGGTGCAGATCAGCCTGCTGTGGCCCTTTTTACTGGTTCTGTTTCCGCTGCTGGTGACGCTGCAACTCTTTAAGTTACAGCAGAAACAGCGTGCCGGGATGTGGGGACAGTTCATCGTCTTTATGGGCTCGTTTATCGCGGTCACTAACCCGCCCGTCTGGGACTATCAGGCGTTCTTCAACGATAATATTGCCAAAGTGTGCGGGGTACTGCTCGCCTGGCTGGCTTTCCAGATCCTGCGCCCCAGCTCCGATGCCCGGCGCAGCCGGCGGCATATCCGGGCACTGCGGCTGGCCTTCCTCGATCAGCTGCGGCGACAGCCCCGGCTCAGCGAAAGTCGCTTTGAATCGCAGATCTACCATCGCATCAGCCAGCTCAGTCACAGCCGGGATGAACAGGCGCGGGTCTGGCTGCTGCGCTGGGGGGTGGTGCTGCTCAACTGCTCGCATATCGTCTGGCAGCTGCGTGACTGGGATGCCGGTCCGGCGTCGCTGCTGCGGTTTCGCGATGAGAGCCTGCAGAATTTACAGCAGATTATCAGCAGCCGTGGCGTGCAGCACAGCTCGCTTGATCGGATGCTGCTGGAACTGGAGGAGACGATCGCCTCGCTGCTGGCGCAGGGCAGCAACGAGGCCAGTGAACTGGCGGGGATTATCTGGCGCCTGCGCTGTTCGCTGGCACAGCTGAAACAGGCGGTACCGGCCTGACTACTGACAATACTGCTGCTGCTGGCGGTTAAAATCGTCCTGCAGCTGTTGCAGCGTCTTGTGCCCCTCAAAACGGGTCTTATCCATCTCGGTCATCGGTTCGATCACCAGCGCTTTCTCATCCGGTGAGAAGATAAAGCGGCGCGTCAGTTCGCTGCCGGTGAAACTCTGACCGTGAATGCCGCCGCACACCATGGTCATGGTGCGGCGATAAATCGTGGTTTCAGTGAAATTGGTTTCCGTGGCGCTGCGGAAGACCTGATCGCACCCTTTCGCTTCCAGCCTGCGCACCGTGCTGCGGCTCAGCCATTCGCGACCTTTGGCAATCTTTTCGCAGGTGACACGCATCGGGCTGGTATCAATGGTGCGCTGAAGCTCCCGCCCGGTTTCAGTAACCAGTTGCGTATCATTGGGTTTATCGCATCCCACCAGCAGCAGACTCAGCAGTAATGCGCCCTTAAATTTCATGTTCCTGCTCCTTTCCCCATCACGCTTTCGTACCTGAATCAATATCATAGGGGGGAAATGCAGGGGATGGTACAACAATTAATAAACCGGCAGGAGAAAAGCGGGCGGCTGGCATGGGCCGCCCGGAAATTCAGATAACGCCGCAGGCGTAACGTGCCCCGCCACCGCCCAGCGGTTTGGGATGGTCGGCATGGTTGTCACCGCCGACATGGACCATCAGCGCTTTGCCTTTGATCTCACTCAGCGACTTCAGTCGCGGTGCCAGTACCGGATAGGTTGCATTACCCTGGTCATCCACGTAGACCGCAGGCAGGTCGCCCAGATGCCCTTCCGCATACGGCCCCAGATGTTTGCCAGTGTTAGCCGGATCGAGATGCCCACCGGCCGCCCCGGCGGCCACCACTTTGCCCTCAGACTCGCCCGGCTCACAGCTGCCTTTGGCATGGACATGGAATCCATGAATGCCCGGCGTCAGCCCTTTCAGATCCGGTGTGAACTTCAGACCATACTCTGTCTCATCAATCTTTACGGTGCCCAGCGATTTTCCTATGCCCTCAGCGGTGACCTGATGAACCGTCACCTGTTCACTGGCGGCGTGGGCTGACCCACAGGCGATCAGCGCGAATAGCGCGACTGCTTTCATTTTCATGATGACTCCGTTTGCATACCAGGGTGTGCAATAAGTCTGGTCGCTGTTGCGCTATTCTGCTGAAAATTGACGCACTTTTACGCTTCAGGGCACATCATAACCCAGCGCGGCCTTACGAATGCGGAACCACTGCTGACGTGACAGCGTCACGCTCAGCGCACCGGCCGCGTCGCTGACCCGCGCCGTTTTGCCCGACCCGATGATCGGCAGCGGACGCGACGGCAGCATCAGAATCCAGGCATAGACCACCTGATCCAGGCTGCTCGCCCCGGTCTCCTGACGCACCCGCTCCAGTTCATCGCGCAGTGGCTGGAAATGGGGATCGTTAAACAGGCGACCGCCCCCCAGACAGGACCAGGCCATCGGCCGGATACGCAGTTGCTGACACTGATCCAGCGATCCATCCAGCAGTCCGCTCTGCTGCACAGGGGAGATCTCGAGCTGGTTAGTGACCAGCGAGAACGGCAGGCGGGACTGCAGCAGGGAGAACTGGGCCGGGGTAAAGTTGGAGACGCCAAAGTGCAGTACCTTGCCGCTCTGGTGCAGAGCCATAAAGGCATCGGCGACCTGATCCGCGTCCATCAGCGGATCGGGACGATGGATCAGCAGCAGGTCGAGACGATCGGTGTGCAGGTGACGCAGCGAATTTTCTGCGCTCTGGACGATATGCTCTTTATCGGTGATGTAGTGACCAATCTGGTTTTCCGGGCGGGCACGGGTAGCGATGCCGCATTTGGTCACAATCTGCAGCCGATCGCGCAGGCCAGGAGCCAGCTTCAGCGCCTCACCAAACGCTGCTTCACACTGATAGTCACCATAGATATCGGCGTGATCAACGGTAGTAATACCGAGGCTGAGGTGATGCTCAATAAATGCGAGCCGCTCCTGAGGCGACATGCCCCACTCCATCAGACGCCAGTACCCCATAACCAGCGGTGAAAAATCGGGCCCCTGCAGAGCAATGGCTTGCGGTTGTGACATGACGATCTCCCTGTTGCACGTTGGCTGACATTAGCGTGTCAGAGAGTATAACGGAAAGCGCCAGGCCGTCAGAATAACTCCGGCTGCTGCGGTGCGGGTGGCTCTTCGCCCTTTTGCTGGCGCAGCAGACGCTGACGCCGCATCTGGCACAGGCGAATCACCTCGCGCTTCTGGGCATCACTGAAGCGCAGCCAGTTAAACCGCTCATCACGGCTGCGTAAACATCCCAGGCAGTAGCCGCGCGCATCGCTCTCGCAGATGCCGCGACAGGGGCTTGGAACCGGGAAAAACTCAAGCTGCTCGGCCACTACGTCTCCGGAGTTACAGAATAACCAGTCAGAGTAACAGCGTAGCCTGGTTGCACAGGAAATGAGCCTCAGCCGGTCACAATTATGTCGCTGTCGCGCGAACGGGTGAACACTCTGTGCCATCGTGTGGGCCGATCGTTGCAACCGACCGACTGGTCTACTACTCTCAGTGCCATGAATAAGACGCCACAACGCAACGAAACCCGCGAGCACCTGCTTCAGACAGGTGAGCAACTCTGTCTGCAACGCGGGTTCACCGGAATGGGCTTAAGCGAACTGCTGTCACAGGCGGCCGTACCGAAAGGCTCCTTCTACTATTACTTCCGTTCCAAGGAGGCGTTTGGCGTGGCGTTACTGGAACGCTACTTTGCACGCTTCCTGCAGGATGTGGAATTACAGCTCAGCCGGACGGATGGCACCCCGCGCGAACGCCTGCTCAACCACTTCCGTTTAGCGGTCGATCTGTTCGTTCAGCAGGGCCACATTGTGGGTTGCCTGGGCGTGAAAGTCTCTGCGGAAGTCTGCGATCTCTCTGAGCCGATGCGCGATGCCCTGCAGCAGGGTGCGGCGAAAATCACCGCGCTCTATGCGCGGACGCTGACTGAGGCGGTGCAGCAGGAGTCGCTGAACCTGCCGCAGCCGCCTGCACAGATGGCGGAGTTGCTGTCGCTGCTCTGGCTGGGTGCCAGCCTGCAGAGCAAAATTTCCCGCGAGGCGCAGCCCCTGCGCCTCGCACTGAGTACCATCGAACAGTGGCTAGAACGCCACTGATTTTTAAAAAACGTGTTTGTAGACGACTGGTCTACTAATCAGGAGCTATTATGGCGAGTACCCAGCTGTTTCGTCCGCTGAAAGTTGGCGCAATTACCGTCCCAAACCGCGTCTTTATGGCACCGCTGACCCGTCTGCGCAGCATTGAGCCAGGCGATATCCCGACGCCGATGATGGCGGAATATTACCGTCAGCGCGCCAGCGCCGGTCTGATCATCACCGAAGCCACGCAGGTCTCTTTCCAGGCCAAAGGCTATGCCGGTGCGCCGGGTTTACATACGCAGCCGCAGATTGCGGCGTGGAAACGCATTAACGAAGGCGTACATCAGGCGGGCGGCCACACCGCCGTGCAGCTGTGGCACACCGGTCGTATTTCCCACAACAGCGTCCAGCCGGAAGGTAAAGCCCCGGTCGCCCCGTCGGCGATTGCGGCGGGTACCCGAACCTCACTGCGTGCTGAAGATGGCAGCGTCTACCGCGAAGAGACCTCAGAGCCACGCGAACTGACGATTCCTGAAATCCAGCAGATCGTAGCTGATTTCGGTCAGGCGGCTGCGAATGCGCGTGAAGCGGATTTTGACCTGCTTGAGCTGCACTCGGCACACGGTTACCTGATTCATCAGTTCCTCGCCCCGGATTCCAACCAGCGTACCGACGAATATGGCGGCAGTATCGAAAAACGCGGTCGTTTTGCGCTGGAAGTGGTGGATGCGGTCATTGCAAACTGGTCAGCCGATCGTATCGGTATCCGCGTTTCGCCGATCGGCAGCTTCCAGAATCTGGATAACGGCCCGGATGAAGAAGAAGCGGCGCTGTGGTACATCGGCGAGCTGGCGAAACGCAACATCGCCTACCTGCACCTTTCAGAACCAGACTGGGCCGGCGGCAAGCCTTACACGGATGCCTTCCGTCAGAAAGTACGTGACCTGTTCCCGGGTGCGATTATCGGTGCCGGTGCCTACACGGTTGAGAAAGCGGACGATTTGATTGGTCGCGGTCTGATCGATGCCGTCGCGTTTGGTCGCGACTACATCGCGAACCCGGATCTGGTTGAGCGTCTGCAGCAGGATGCTCCTCTGAATCCTCAGCGTCCGGAAAGCTTCTATGGCGGCGGCGCGGAAGGCTACATCGACTACCCGACACTGTAAACCTGTCTGGCTGCCGTCCGGGACGATGACGGCGGCCATTATTCAATGGCGATTTTCATCGCTATACTTAGCGCCTGGGTCATCCGGCGATGGCGTTTTACTTCAAAGAGGATGTTATGCGTTTACTACATACCATGCTGCGCGTTGGCGATCTGCAACGTTCAATTGATTTCTACACCCGTGTGCTGGGCATGCGCGTGCTGCGTCAGAGCGAAAACACCGAATATAAATATACCCTGGCTTTTGTGGGCTACACCGACGAAAGCGAAGGGGCGGTTATCGAACTGACCTATAACTGGGGCGTGGACAAGTATGATCTCGGCAACGCCTATGGTCATATCGCGTTGGGCGTGGATGACGCGGCTGCCGCCTGCGAACGTATCCGTCAGAATGGCGGTAACGTGACGCGTGAAGCGGGCCCGGTGAAGGGTGGCTCCACCATTATCGCTTTTGTTGAAGATCCGGACGGCTACAAAATCGAGCTGATCGAAAACAAAGATGCCGGTAAAGGCCTCGGCAACTGATCCTGCCGCCAGCCTGCCCTCCCGGGCGGGCTGAATCCCCTTCTCTGCGCTTCATCTGCTGCACCCGGCCCCGTTTTTTGCCATAATGCGCGCTGCCCTTTTCCTGCAACGAGATCCTGATGTCTGAATCGAATTCCCCTAATGCACTCAATCAACGTTTCCGTGGCTTCTATCCGGTGGTCATCGACGTGGAAACCGCCGGTTTCAACGCACAAACCGATGCGTTACTGGAAATTGCCGCTATCACGCTGAAAATGGATGAAGAGGGATGGATTCAGACAGACCAGACGCTGCATTTCAACGTCGAACCTTTTGTCGGCTCGCTGCTGCACCCTGAAGCGCTGGCCTTTACCGGTATCGATCCCGGCAATCCGCTGCGCGGTGCCGTGAGTGAATATGAAGCGCTGCACGCCATTTTTAAAATGGTGCGCAAGGGGATCAAGGACAGCGGCTGCAATCGCGCCATCATGGTGGCGCACAACGCCACGTTTGACCTGAACTTTATGTCTGCGGCGGCTGAACGTGCCAGCCTGAAACGTAACCCGTTCCACCCCTTTGCCACCTTTGACACGGCAGCCCTGAGTGGACTGGTGCTGGGTCAGACCGTGCTGGCGAAGGCGTGTATCGCTGCGGGAATGGAGTTTGACAGCAGTCAGGCACACTCGGCGCTGTATGATACGCAGCAGACCGCAACGCTGTTCTGTGAGCTGGTGAACCGCTGGAAGCGGTTAGGTGGCTGGCCCCTGCCCTTTGCCGAAGGCGATGCAGACGCCAGCGCCTCCGTCTGAGGAATGCCACAACGAAAAAGGCCGACATTGCGTCGGCCTTTTTTTATTCTGCTTCTTTAAATTTTTCTGCGGTCTCTTTAATCAGCGACTGCAGTTCACCACGCTGTAACATCTCAACGATGATGTCGCATCCACCGACCAGTTCACCGTCTACCCACAGCTGCGGGAAGGTTGGCCAGTTGGCGTACTTTGGCAGCTCTGCACGAATGTCCGGGTTCTGCAGAATATCCACGTAAGCAAAACGCTCACCGCAGGCTGACAGTGCCTGCACCGCCTGTGCAGAGAAGCCGCAGCTTGGCAGCTTCGGAGAACCTTTCATGTACAGCAGGATCGGGTTTTCTGCGATCTGGCGCTGAATTTTTTCTACAGTACTCATAATTGCCTTCCTTAATTCGTCACTTCGTGTTTGTTTATTGTAGCGACTTCGCAGCGTGACTGAAAACGAGATTTTGATCGCTGCCTGCTGAAATCGCCATCCTGGTTAAGTCATGACAGGCACAGCGTGAATTTCTGATTATTAACAGCCGGTAACAGATTAATAATTCGTAATAATTTCGTTGATATAAGACGCTGAAAATGTTCATTTTCAGCACAATCGCGTGGGTTGCAAAGATTAACAATAAAAGGCATTACAGTTTTTAAAAGAACTGGACTAGAATGGCTTCGGCGCTGATCCTGGATCAGATTAATCTCAACTTTGTCGCGGTGCGTAGTGGCCCTGACAACTTAACTACTTAATGGACTATGCGTTTAATCATTACGCTTTTTATGCTGGCCTTTGCGCAACTGTTCTTCAACATCGCCGCCGCGTCTCCGCACGCTCCGGTGAACGTCAGTACGCATAAAGCAGAGAAAAAGAGTGCGCGCGAGGATGAGCGCCGCAAACGTCGCGTGGTGAAAACCACGACAAAAAAAACCCGTCTCAGCCCGGTTCAGAAACTCAAAACGAAAAAACAGAAAAAAGTTGAACTGACCGCTAAACAGACACCTGCCAAAAAAACCTCGCTTAAGACCGCCCGACTCAGCACCAAAGAGAAAAAACGCTACGGCCACCAGCGCCTGCTGAAAAACGCCGATGCCAGCGAGACCGGCACCATTAAAATGAGCAAATCTCACCGTCAGCGCTACCAGAAAGCGCGTGAAACGGCGATGACCAAGCTCATGGGCCAGCTGGGCAAGCCTTATCAGTGGGGCGGCACCTCCCCCCACACCGGCTTCGACTGCAGCGGACTGGTCTGGTACGCCTATAAAGATCTGGTGAAGTTTAAAATTCCGCGCACCGCTAACGAGATGTATCACCTGCGTGACGCTGCCCCTATCAAACGTGAGTCACTGGAAAAAGGCGATCTGGTCTTCTTCCGCATTAATGGCCGCGGAACCGCGGATCACGTCGGGGTTTACCTGGGTGGCGGCAAGTTTATTCAGTCACCGCGTACCGGCAAAGATATTCAGATCAGTGCGTTAGGGGAAGATTACTGGCAGCGTCACTATATTGGTGCGCGTCGTGTGATGACGCCGAAAACCATTCGCTGAGCTGATGCAGCGTCAGAAAAAAGCCGGGAGAAGTCCCGGCTTTTTTATCAGTGCAGTACAGCGGTAAAACTAAAGGCCACAATCATCAGCAGGCAGCCGACAGTGGTCATTAACGCCAGTTTAAGATCGGTACTCATGGGTTGCTCCTTAACCATGTAATCATTATGGTTACTCTATTTTCCCACAGCTGTGGGTAAAAATCTCGTTTTATCCGTTCAGCCTTGTTAGAATCCCGCCCTTGTTGCGCAACGCGCGCAGCCCTGATTCCGTTTGCGCACTTTTTCAGGCATTTATTCTCCGTCGGCCGCCGGTTTAATGCGCCATAACACGGCATTTTTGCGGAAAATACCCTGAGCAGACGCAAACGTTTAACACTACGCTTATCATACAGTTAGATAAGTCCTGGAGTCCGATTTACATGGCAACAATTAAAGATGTGGCAAAACGCGCTGGCGTCTCCACGACCACGGTTTCGCACGTCATCAATAAAACCCGCTTCGTGGCTGAAGAGACGCGCGATGCGGTCTGGCAGGCGATCAAGGAACTGCACTACTCGCCGAGCGCCGTGGCGCGCAGCCTGAAGGTGAATCACACCCGGACGCTGGGGCTGCTGGCCACCTCCAGCGAAGCGCCCTATTTCGCTGAGATTATCGAAGCGGTCGAGAATCACTGTTTTGACAAAGGCTATACGCTGATTCTGGGGAATGCGCATAACGATCTGCAAAAACAGCGCGCCTACCTCAGCATGATGGCGCAGAAGCGCGTCGATGGCCTGCTGGTCATGTGCTCTGAATACCCGGACGACCTGCTGCAGATGCTGGAAGAGAACCGCAATATCCCGATGGTGGTGATGGACTGGGGCGAGTCGCGCGCCGACTTCACCGATACGGTGCTGGATAACGCCTTCCAGGGGGGCTATCTGGCGGGACGCTATCTGATTGAGCGCGGCCACCGCGACATCGGCGCCATCCCCGGTCAGATGGAGCGTAACACCGGGGGCGGACGCCATGCCGGTTTCCTTAAGGCACTGGAAGAGGCGGGCATTCAGCCGCGCGCCGAGTGGATTGTGCAGGGTGACTTTGAGCCGGAGTCGGGCTACCAGGCGATGCAGCAGATCCTGTCGCAGAAGCAGCGCCCGACGGCGGTGTTCTGCGGTGGCGACATCATGGCGATGGGGGCAATTTGCGCCGCTGACGAGATGGGTCTGCGCGTTCCGCAGGACATTTCGGTGATCGGTTATGACAATGTGCGCAACGCGCGCTATTTTGCGCCTGCACTGACCACCGTCCATCAGCCCAAGGCTCAGCTGGGTGAGAAGGCGCTGGATATGCTGCTTGATCGCATCACCAGCAAGCGCGAAGTGTCACAAACGATTGAAGTCCATCCCACGCTGATTGAACGCCGTTCAGTTGCGGATGGTCCGTTCCGCGACTATCGCCGTTAATCCTCGCTTAACCACTCCTGATTAAGCGTTTGCGCATCACCCAGATAGCTGAGTAACCAGCCTGTTGCCGGTGATGCGCGATCCTCTGCCCAGCTGACACAGCAGGGGCTGTCCGGAAACGCCTGCGGCAGCGTCAGTTCCACCAGCGCGCCGCTGTCGAGCAGTGGCCGGGCCAGATGGCCCGGCACCATCGCCACGCACAATCCCGCCTGCACACACTCCAGCCCGGTTTGCCATTCCGGCACCACCAGCCTGCGCTGATTGTCCAGCGTCCACGTCATGCGCCGCGGCAGCGCCCGTGACGTATCCTCCAGCACCAGCGACGGCCAGTGACGCAGCGTGTCATCATCAATCCGGGTCGCCTGCGTCAGAGGATGATCGGGTGCCACCACGCAGCGCCAGTTGAGCTTCCCCATATCCCGGAACGCAAACCGTCCGCCAACCGGTATCGCCTGGGTCGCACCAATCGCGACATCGACCCGGCCATCGGCCAGGGCATCCCAGACCCCGTTGAAGACCTCATAGCTGATGTGCAGCTCCATGTCCGGGAAGTGGCGATAAAAATCTTTAACCAGCTGCCGGGTACGCTGCGGTTTGGCGATGCGGTCAACGGCAATGCTTAGCTGCCCACGCCAGCCGTTAGCCAGCTGCTGACACTGCTGCCGGGTTGCGAGCATTTTTTTGATGACGCTGCGCCCTTCCCTGACAAAATGCTCTCCCGCCGGGGTCAGTACCACTTCACGGTGCTGACGCTCAAACAGCGGCACCGCCAGCCAGGTTTCCAGCTGGCGAACCGTATAGCTGATGGCAGACGGCACCCGATGTAACTCCTGCGCGGCGGCGCTGAAACTGCCCCCGCGTGCAACCGCGTCAACCACTTCCAATGCATACTCTGACCACATAATCTGCCTTCAAAAATTTTAACAGCAACCGGCAAATATTACCGTTTCACAGCCGCAAACGCACCTTTTACACTCTGCCGCGTTTACCCTGCAAAATGAGAATCTGATGTTGTCGAATAAAGGATTTATGCCCTACCTCGCTCTGCTCAGCATGCTGGGCTTTTTAGCCACCGATATGTACCTGCCCGCCTTTGGCGCAATGCAGGAGACGTTCCGCACCTCGCCCGGTCTGATCAGCGCCAGCATGAGTCTGTTTCTGGCTGGCTTCGCCTGCGGTCAGCTCTTCTGGGGCCCGCTCTCCGATCGCATCGGCCGTAAACCCGTGCTGCTGGCCGGGCTGGCACTGTTCGCCGCTGGCTGTGCGGGCATGCTGTGGGTGAACGATATCTTTCTGATGCTGGCGCTGCGCTTCATTCAGGCGATTGGTGTCTGTGCTGCCGCCGTAAGCTGGCAGGCGCTGGTCATCGACCGCTATCCGGCGGCGCGCGCCAGCAAAGTGTTCGCCACGATTATGCCGCTGGTGGCCCTCTCACCGGCGCTGGCACCGCTGCTCGGGGCCTGGCTGATCGGCCATTTCCACTGGCGTTCGATTTTCCTGGTGCTGACCCTGATTGCGGTGGCGCTGATTATTGTCACGCTGCGTCTGCCCGCGGTGAAACCCGCTCCGCAGGAGAAAGGGGCACAGCCGGGCTTCTTCACGCTGCTTAAATCCCGCGTCTACAGCGGTAACGTACTGATCTATTCCGCCTGCTCCGCCAGCTTTTTTGCCTGGCTGACCGGCTCACCCTTTATTCTGGCGGGCCTGGGCCTTTCCCCCGCCGACATTGGCCTGAGCTATCTGCCACAGACGCTCGCCTTTTTAATCGGTGGCTTCGGCTGTCGCGCCCTGCTCAACCGCTTTAACGGAGCCCAGCTGCTGCCCTGGCTGCTGGGGGTCTACAGCCTGAGCATTCTGGCGCTGTTTGCGGTCGCGCTGTCGGGTCAGGGAACGCTGCTCAGCCTGATGGTGCCGTTCTGCGGAATGGCGCTGGCTAACGGAGCGATCTATCCGATTGTGGTCTCCAGTGCGCTGATGCCCTTCCCGCACGCCACCGGCAAAGCCGCCGCGTTGCAGAACACGCTGCAGTTGGGCCTCTGCTTCCTCGCCAGCCTGGCGGTGTCGGCGGGATTAACCCAGGCACTGCTGACCACCACGCTGATCATGACAGTGACGATTCTGCTCGCCCTGATCGGGTACGTCATGCAGCGCGCCGCAAGCGCACAAACTGTTGTTGCCACTGCGCAACCTGCCTGCCAGGATAATCATTAAGACGCTAACTTTTTAGTTAGCGCCCTAACAATAAGTCATTGAATATTGACCCGCGTGAGAATATACTCATCCGGGTCAACAAATCTGTAATAAATCAACAATATAATAACGTAATAATCTGATTGGCACGCTGTTGCCGGGACGGTATTCGCACGCGTTATTCCCTCTTACCGGCCCTGCTTCAGCCTGTTCCAGTCCTCTGTATCTTACAGATAATCGGTTTGCGGAATCCTCCGTGACGTTTCTCAATGCCTGACGAATTGGCTATTCTTTGTTCAGGTTCAGATTGGACAGGTGGTGGAAAAGCTATGAGTTCATCTTACGCAGAAGCAGTGACTCCTGAAGATAATCATTGGTATCGCATCGTTCACGAACTGCTGGAAAAAGCGGACATCGAAATAAATGGCTCACGTCCATGGGATATCCGCATTCATCATCCCGGTTTTTTTAAGCGTGTTCTGCAGGAGGGATCGCTGGGGCTGGGCGAAAGCTATATGGAGGGATGGTGGGACTGCGACCGTCTGGATATGTTCTTCCACCAGGTGCTTAAACATAAACTGGATCAGCAACTCCCGCACCATTTCAAAGATACCCTGCGCATCGCCGCCGCCCGCTTAACCAACCTGCAGTCCCGCAAGCGGGCCTGGATCGTGGGCAAAGAGCACTACGATCTCGGCAACGATCTTTTTACACTGATGCTTGACCCTTACATGCAATACTCCTGTGGCTACTGGAAAGAGGCCACGACGCTGGCGTCGGCGCAGGAAGCCAAGCTGGATATGATTTGTCGTAAATTAGCGCTGGAACCCGGGATGTCGCTGCTGGATATCGGCTGCGGCTGGGGCGGACTGGCGGAATTTGCCGCACGTCATTATGGCGTCAGCGTGCATGGCGTGACCATCTCCGCCGAGCAGCAGAAGCTGGCGCAGCAGCGCTGTGAAGGGCTGGATGTGACGATTCTGCTGCAGGACTATCGCGATCTGAACGAGCAGTTTGACCGCGTGGTGTCGGTCGGTATGTTTGAGCATGTCGGGCCTAAAAACTACGCGACCTATTTCGACGTGGTCGATCGTAATCTTAAGCCTGACGGGATTTTCCTGCTTCACACCATCGGCGCGATTAAAACCGATATGCGCGTTGACCCGTGGATCGATAAGTATATTTTCCCCAACGGCTGCCTGCCTTCGGTGCGTCAGGTGGCCGATGCCAGCGAGCCCCATTTTATTCTGGAGGACTGGCACAACTTTGGTGCAGATTACGACAGGACGCTGATGGCATGGCATGAACGCTTTTTGCAGGCCTGGCCTCAGCTGGCTGAGAGTTATGGCGATCGCTTTAAGCGTATGTTCGCCTACTATCTCAACGCCTGTGCCGGTGCATTCCGCGCGCGCGATATTCAGCTGTGGCAGATCGTCTTCAGTCGTGGCGTAGAGGGGGGATTGCGCGTGGCGCGGTAGAGGGCCCGGTTGCGCCGCAAGGCCTGCCGAAGTCAGACCCGCGTTAACCGCAACGGAGAAGCTAAGGGCGGAGGGAACAGGGTCAGAAGAGGAAAGCGTCACGCGCCAGGGAGGGCGCGTGTCGAGCATGTCAGGGATGACGGCTTTTGCGTCTTTCCGATCTGACCCTGTTTCCTGCGCAGGTGCAATCTCACAGCGAATCGGGTCAGCGGTTCAACAGGCGCTGTCGCGCCTGATATTAACTCTCTGCGGCAGGTTGCCCGGTCAGCGCGCTCATGGCTGCCGCGGCATCACGCTGGGCGAGCACGCGCTCCACGGTCTCGACGATCGCCTGAGTGTGTGGATCGATCTCAATATTGACCCGCTGTCCAAAGGTCTTCGCCCCCAGCGTGGTGCGCTCCAGCGTTTCCGGGATCAGATAAACGCAGAACTTCGTTCTGGTCACATCCCCGACCGTCAGGCTGATGCCGTCGATACCGACGAACCCTTTATGCAGAATATATTTCATCTGCGCCGGGTCCTGGATTTTAAACCAGACTTCGCGGTTATGTTCTGACTGGATAATTTTGCAGATCTCAGCGGTGGTCATAATGTGACCCGACATCAGATGCCCGCCGATCTCATCGCTGAATTTTGCTGCCCGCTCGATGTTGACCACGTCGCCCTCACGCAAATCGCCGAGGTTCGTCACCCGCAGCGTCTCTTTAATCAGATCAAAGCTGACGCGATCGCCGTCGATTGCCGTCACGGTTAAGCAGCAGCCGTTATGCGCGACGGATGCGCCCAGCGCCAGACCCGGCAGGAGTTCTTCCGGCAGCCGGACAGTATGGGTACGAAACAGCTCTTTCTCTTCGATGGACACGATCTCTGCCATGCCCTGCACAATTCCGGTAAACATATTCTTTGCCTCTGAAAATCCGACGTTTGTGCCAGTTTACCACAGCTCAGGCCCGCTGTTAGATTTCAGCCCCTGCCACGGCGTTGAGTCAGTGCAAACCGCATTGTGTGACAAAGATTGGCGAATGGGGTTACGCCAGTTACACTAACTCACGAAATTCCCCGGGCTTTTTGCCCCTTTCTTTCCTATAACTCGTCAGGTGTTAACGTGCAGAAGTATTTAACAGAAGCGCGTCAATTGCTGGCCCTTGCGATTCCGGTCATCCTTGCTCAGGTGGCCCAGACCGCAATGGGATTTGTGGATACCATTATGGCCGGCGCCGTCAGCGCCACGGATATGGCCGCCGTTGCTGTCGGCACCTCTGTCTGGCTTCCGGCCATCCTGTTTGGTCATGGTCTTCTGCTTGCATTGACGCCCACCGTTGCGCAACTCAACGGTTCAGGTCGCCGCGAACGCATCGGTGAACAGATTCGCCAGGCATACTGGCTCGCCTTTTTTGTCTCCCTGCTGATTATGGTGCTGCTGTGGCACGCGGGTTACCTCATCCGCGCAATGCACGATATCGATCCCCGGCTGGCCCTGAAGGCAGAAGGCTATCTCCATGCCCTGCTGTTCGGCGCACCCGGCTACCTCTTCTTCCAGGTGCTGCGCAACCAGTGTGAGGGATTGTCGAAAACCAAGCCGGGTATGGTGCTGGGCTTTCTCGGCCTGATGTTTAACATCCCGCTCAACTATGTCTTTATTTATGGTCACTTCGGGATGCCGGCACTGGGCGGGGTGGGTTGTGGTGTGGCAACCGCGTCGGTCTACTGGGTAATGTTTATCTGCATGCGCTTCTGGGTGCGCCGGATGGGTTCGATGCGTGATATCCGCATGGAGAGCCGCTGGTCGCCGCCTTCGCGTGTCATTCTCACCCGCCTGATGGCGCTGGGATTGCCGGTGGCGCTGGCGCTCTTTTTTGAGGTCACCCTGTTTGCCGTGGTGGCGCTGCTGGTGTCGCCGCTGGGCATCGTCAATGTCGCCGGCCACCAGATCGCGCTCAATTTCAGTTCACTGATGTTCGTGTTACCGCTGTCGCTGGGTGTCGCGACCACTATCCGCGTCGGCTACCGCCTGGGTCAGGGCTCCACCGAGCAGGCCCGGGTCGCCGCGTGGACGGCGCAGGGTGTCGGCATCAGCATGGCGGCGCTGACCGCGATTTTTACCGTGACGTTCCGTCACCAGATCGCCCTGCTCTACAACGACAATCCTGAGGTGGTAACGCTGGCCGCACAGCTGATGCTGCTGGCGGCGATTTATCAGTTCTCCGATTCGATTCAGGTGATCGGTAGCGGCATTCTGCGCGGCTATAAAGATACGCGATCCATTTTCTTCATCACCTTTATTGCCTACTGGCTGCTCGGTCTGCCTGCCGGGTATCTGCTGGCACTGACCGACTGGTTGGTGCCGCGTATGGGACCTGCGGGCTTCTGGTGCGGTTTTATTATCGGCCTCACCTCGGCAGCGGTGATGATGATCTGGCGCATCAGACGCTTACAGCGTTCACCGGCGGCCATTATCCTCGCCCGCGCGGCGCGATAATCCAGAAAAGCGGGCCATTTATGGCCCGCAGCGCCGAAAAAAACGACGGTTAGCACAGTTGCTGCGCAGTCACAGTGAAAAAACGATTTTCCCCTTGCCAGCCTCACACGCTGCCGTTAATATTCGTCCCCGCTGTCGCCCTGACAGCATGTTGCGCTCTTAGCTCAGTTGGTTAGAGCACCACCTTGACATGGTGGGGGTCGATGGTTCGAGTCCATTAGAGCGCACCAAGTGCGTCCGTAGCTCAGTTGGTTAGAGCACCACCTTGACATGGTGGGGGTCGGTGGTTCGAGTCCACTCGGACGCACCAATATTCAGTATGCGCTCTTAGCTCAGTTGGTTAGAGCACCACCTTGACATGGTGGGGGTCGATGGTTCGAGTCCATTAGAGCGCACCACTTTCAGAATTCCTTCAGCTTGCGCAACTCCCTTTATATTGATCTGCATCGCGTCCCCCTTCTGCTTTTTGATTGGTTTTCGCATACTTAGCGTCTATACTGTCCCCCGTTGTTTACTTGAAAGGTTTCAGCGATCACGTGCTTACTGCGATAACTCAAATGATTTGCGCAACAACAGCGTGGTGGTTACCAACCGTAGCCGCACAACTTCCCTGCACGCCTGGCCTTCGTCACCTATTCTTATTCAGTACTGCCCTTTTCAGTTTCAGTCTCAAATCAGAAATTTCACTTCGATGCGCTGCCATCGGATTCCGCCCTTATTCATCCATCACAACTTACAGATAATCCGTCATGAAAAAGACTAAAATCGTTTGTACTATCGGCCCGAAAACCGAATCCGAAGAGATGCTGACTCAGCTGCTTGAAGCTGGCATGAATGTTATGCGTCTGAACTTTTCTCACGGCGACTACGCTGAGCACGGCCAGCGCATTACCAATATGCGCGCCGTGATGCAGAAAACCGGTCGTCAGGCCGCTATCCTGCTGGACACCAAAGGCCCTGAAATCCGCACCATGAAACTGGAAGGCGGTAACGACGCGGCGCTGAAAGCGGGCCAGACCTTTACCTTCACCACCGATCAGAGCGTGATCGGCAACAGCGAGCGCGTTGCCGTCACCTACCCGGGCTTCACGGCTGACCTGAAAATCGGCAACACCGTGCTGGTCGATGATGGCCTGATTGGGATGGAAGTGACCGAAGTCACCGAAAACACCGTAGTCTGTAAAGTACTGAACAACGGCGACCTGGGTGAGAACAAAGGCGTTAACCTGCCAGGCGTCTCAATCCAGCTGCCTGCGCTGGCTGAAAAAGACAAACGCGATCTGATTTTTGGCTGTGAGCAGGGTGTGGACTTTGTCGCGGCTTCGTTCATCCGTAAGCGTTCAGACGTGCTGGAGATTCGTGAGCACCTGAAACAGCACGGCGGTGAGCACATCCAGATCATCTCCAAAATCGAAAACCAGGAAGGCCTGAACAACTTCGACGAAATTCTCGAAGCGTCAGACGGCATCATGGTTGCGCGTGGCGACCTGGGTGTTGAGATCCCGGTTGAAGAAGTGATCTTCGCGCAGAAGATGATGATCAAGAAATGTAATAAAGCGCGCAAAGTGGTTATCACGGCGACCCAGATGCTCGACTCCATGATCAAAAACCCACGCCCTACCCGCGCAGAAGCCGGCGACGTGGCGAACGCCATCCTGGATGGCACCGATGCGGTCATGCTGTCAGGTGAGAGCGCCAAAGGTCGCTATCCGCTGGAGTCGGTCACCATCATGGCGACCATTTGTGAGCGTACCGACCGCGTGATGAAATCGCGCATCGACAGCCAGAACGATACCCGTAAGCTGCGTATCACCGAAGCCGTCTGCCGCGGTGCCGTCGAGACCGCTGAGAAGCTGGAAGCGCCACTGATTGTGGTGGCGACCGAAGGCGGCAAATCAGCTAAAGCGGTGCGTAAATACTTCCCGAACGCCACCATCCTGGCCCTGACCACCAATCAGACCACTGCACGCCAGCTGATCCTGAGTAAGGGCATTGAGACACGCCTGGTTTCTGAGATCGCGTCGACCGATGATTTCTATCGTCTGGGTAAAGAAGCGGCGCTGGAAAGCGGCTACGCTCAGAAAGGGGATGTCGTAGTGCTGGTTTCAGGTGCATTAGTACCAAGCGGAACTACCAACACCGCGTCCGTACACGTCCTGTAAAACCTGCGTCAGCGGTTATTTAGAAGCGCCTTTAAGAGGCGCTTTTTTTATTTCCTCTTAAACCAAATACCAGAAAATTCCAATCGAAAATAACTATTCAAATACTCTTAATATTAAGGTTAATCCGATTAAATCTCTCTGTTTTCGCTAAATTTTTTTATCATATTCTGGGATTCGCTGCTTCTTTGAGCGAACGATCAAATTTAAGCATCTTCTCATCAAAAATTTATTCTCAACTTAAAAAGCTTTGTGTAATACTTGTATTGCTACATGGAGATTAACTCAATCTAGAGGGTATAAATAATGAATCGTACTAAACTGGTACTGGGCGCGGTAGTTCTGGCTTCAACTCTGCTGGCTGGTTGCTCAAGCAACGCTAAAATCGACCAGCTGTCTTCAGACGTTCAGACTCTGAACGCGAAAGTTGACCAGCTGAGCAACGACGTGAACGCAGTGCGTTCAGACGTTCAGGCTGCTAAAGATGACGCAGCACGCGCTAACCAGCGTCTGGACAACCAGGCTCACTCTTACCGTAAGTAAGAGTTCTGGTTTTAAAAATGGCGCCTTTATGGCGCCATTTTTTTTGCCCCTGCCAGGCTCTATCCGGCACCTTTCTGTCAGGGTTTAACGTTCTTCGCCTCCTTCCCTGCTGCCGCACTCTCTGTCAGCACAGCGGCACTTTCCAGCCCTTCGGGCGGCACGGTATCACTCTCTACCGGTTCACCACTGCTGACCAGCACAGGCATGCCTGAGCGTCGTGCGATGCTGGCTTTAATCAGCGCCCGGTCACTCTTCTCACTTTTCATAAACTGCCTGAGTCCGTCGCTGAGCGCAATGGTCTGCGTCTGCGGATCATCTTTGTCATTGCGTGACAGCGGCTGGTGCACTTCAACGTAGCGTTTACCATCCGGCTCGATGGCGTACTTCACCGGCTGATTGATAATCTGCACCCGTGTCCCCTCTGGAACGGCGTTAAACAACGCTTCGATATCTTCGGAACGCAGACGGATACAGCCGGAGCTGACGCGCATGCCGATGCCAAACTTCGCATTGGTGCCGTGGATCAGATACTGGCCCGTGCCGCGCGCCAGACGCATGGCAAACTGTCCCATCGGGTTATCCGGTCCCGCAGGCACCACGGCGGGCAGCGTGACACCCTCTTTCGCGTAGCGTTTGCGGATGTTCGGGGTTGGCGTCCAGGTAGGATTAGGGATCTTCTGGCTGATACGGGTGACCATCACGGGAGTGGCTGCCCCTAACTGGCCAATGCCGATGGGATAGACGATGACTTTATTTTCGCCTTTGGGATAGTAGTAGAGACGCAGCTCGGCAAGATTCACCACAATGCCTTCGCGTGGCGTATCGGGCAGGATCATCTGTAGCGGTATCGTCAGTTGCGTGCCCGCCTTTGGCAGCCAGGGATCGGTCCCGGGATTCGCCTCCAGCATCCCCAGCAGACCAACCTGGTAGCGGGCCGCAATCACTTCCAGCGGCTGTTTGTTATCGGGAACCTGAGTCAGGACGTTTTCGCCAATCAGGCGACTGTCAGGTGGCGGCAGCGGATATTCCGTGGCGAAGGCGGGTGCAGAGAGCCCAAAACAGGTCAGCAGCAATGCACCGGCTAAACGTAAAGCTGGTTTCATGCAATTTTCTCGTCAGATAAAAAACAGACGCCGGATGGCGTCTGTCGAGTGTAGCTTAGCTGAGGTTCTGAGCGGTATGGCGAATAGACCGAATCATCGCCTCCAGCCCCTGCGACCGGGTGGGCGTCAGGTGCTGCATCAGGGCCAGTTCGCCAAACCAGTGGCGGACATCCAGCGCCAGAATCTCGGCAGGCGGCAGGTTCTGATAGAGACTAATTACTATAGCAATCAGGCCCTTAACGATAGCGGCATCGCTGTCACCTTCGAAGGCGATGGTGCCATCGGCCTGCGGCGTCATTCTGATCCACACCTGGCTCTGGCATCCCGAGATGACGTTTTCCGGCTGGTGCAGGGTTTCAGAGGATTCCGGAAGTTTCGAACCCAGTTCAATGATGTACAGGTACTTCTCTTCCCAGTTGGCGCAACGGTTAAAGTTACGCACCAGTTTCTCTTTTTCAGGCAAATTCGCCATCAGTCACTCCGTTAAAACTGTTCAGCCGCCCAGCAGACGATGAATGCGCGTCAGACCCGCAGCCAGACGATCCACCTCTTCTTCACTGTTGTAGAAGGTGAAGGAGGCGCGGCACATCGCAGGCACGTTGTAATGCTGCATCAGCGGCATGGCGCAGTGATGGCCGGTGCGGATGGCAATACCATACTGATCGAGGAAGCTGCCGACATCGTAGGCGTGGTGCTTACCGAGATTGAAGGCGATAACACCGGCGCGCGACTGCGGGCCATAGATGCGGATGTCCGGGACGGTGCCCAGCTTATCCAGGGCATAGTTCATGAGCGCCGTTTCACGCGCATGAATGGTATCGAGTCCCAGCGCCTGCACGTAGGCCAGTGCCGCACCAAAGCCGATAATGCCGCCGGTATTAGGGGTGCCGGCTTCAAAACGCCACGGCGCGCTGTTCCAGGTGGTACCCGTCGGCAGCATGACGCGGTCAATCATCGACCCGCCGCCCTCCCAGGGTGGCATCTGGTCCAGCAGCGCTTTGCGTCCATAAAGGATACCCACGCCGTTCGGGCCGTAGAGTTTATGGCTGGAGAAAACATAGAAATCACAGCCGATATCCTGCACGTCAACTTTGTCATGCATTACCGCCTGCGCACCATCCACCAGAGTAACAACACCCGCGGCTTTGGCCTGCGCCACGATCGCTTTGACCGGGTTAACCGTGCCGAGCACGTTTGAAACATGCGTCACGGCCAGCAGGCGCGTGCGGCTGTCAATCAGCCCCGCCAGCTGCTCAAGCGCCAGCTCACCGTTGTCATTCAACGGCAGCACACGCACTTCGGCTCCGGTGCGCTCAGCCAGCATCTGCCATGGAACGATATTGGCGTGATGCTCCATCTCAGTAATGATCAGGTTATCGCCAGACCGGAGCTGACTGCTGCCCCAGCTGTTGGCCACCAGATTGATGCCTTCGGTGGTTCCTTTGACGAAAACAATCTCTTCCTGCGACGAAGCGTTCAGGAAACGGGCGGCCTGATCGCGCACGTTCTCCATATCACTGGTTGCCTGCTGGCTCAGCGTATGGATGCCGCGATGCACGGCCGCATAGCCGTGCTGGTAAAAATGACTCTCAGCATTGATCACCGAGAGGGGACGTTGTGCGCTGGCGGCGCTGTCAAGGTAGGCCAGCGGATGACCGTTGACCTCTCGCTTCAGGATAGGAAAATCAGCTCTGATGCGGTCGAGATCGAAGTTCATCATACGTCGCCTCCGGGAAAACGTTGCGCGATACGCTGCAGTACGGCCTGACGCATCACCGGATTTTCCAGTGTTTCGGTCAGTTCTGCCGCAAAGGCGTGGATAATCATGGTCTGCGCAGCATCCTGCTCAATACCGCGCGAACGCAGATAGAACATCTGCTCATCATCGATACGGCCGATGGTGGCGCCGTGGCTGCACTTAACGTCATCCGCATAGATTTCCAGCTGCGGCTTGGTATCGACCTCTGCCAGCTTGCCCAGCAACAGGTTGTTGTTGGTCATCTGCCCGTCTGTCTTCAGTGCATGCTGTGCCACTTTGATGTGGCCGTTAAACACCGCACGGCCTTTGTCACGCACGATGGTTTTATGCATCTGACGGCTGACGCAGTGGCCTTTATTGTGCTCCAGGTAAGTACGGGTATCCGCGACTTCCTGTTTCACCGGCAACACCAGGCTGTTAATCGCCAGCGTACTGTTCTCGCCGTTCAGCTGCGTGCTGGTATTGTGGCGCGACAGACCGGCACCCAGCAGGAAGCTGGTACTGCTGACCTGCGCATCGTTACCCACCACCAGATCGTTGTGCGCAAAGTGATAGCTGTTGCTGCTTTCAAACGCCAGTTTGGTGTGGGTCAGCTTTGCATTATCTCCGATCGCACAGGTAAAGCGCGAACCGGTGAAATGGGCCTGATCGTTGAGTGAAACGTAGTGCTCAATCACTTCCGCTTCGGCGCTCTCTTCCAGCTGCAGGTGATGACGATAATGAACGGTGTTCATGCCCGTCTGCTGACCGCTGGTGATATGCAGCAGGTAGACCGGGCGCGCTGCAGATTTACCGCGTGCCAGACGCAGGGTGGTCACCTCTTCCGCCAGACTCTCGGTCAGATGCAGAAACACTTCCGGCTGAACGGCGGCGGGCAGCGGACGACGCTCGGCGGCCACGCTGTGCTGAATCTCAAACAGCCCGGTGTCGCGGCTGCTCAGCGCCGCCTGGAACTGACCGTCAACGAAGACCAGGCGGATGGCATCCAGCGGCAGCGCCAGCGCATCAACCTGTTCAGCGCTCAGGTTCTGAGGCGCGTCAGGTAACACAAACTGCTGTGACAGCAGCGTGTCCAGCGGGGTGTATTTCCAGTTTTCATGCTTGCGGGTTGGCAGGCCAACGCGCATCAGTTGCTGCCAGTGCTGCTGAGCCTGCAGAGAACGCACGTCGCCGCGCGACTCAAACAGGTGATGCCACTGTTGCAGCGCAGAATCACTCTTCGTCGGTAAGCCAGCCATAACCTTGCTCCTCCAGCTGTTTCACCAGCGAGAAGTCGCCAGATTTCACGATTTTGCCCTGATACAGAACATGAACGAAGTCTGGCTTGATGTAGTCCAGAATACGCTGGTAGTGGGTCACGATGATAAAGGCACGCTTTTCGTCACGCAGGCTGTTCACACCATTGGCAACGATTTTCAGCGCATCAATGTCCAGACCGGAGTCGGTTTCATCCAGGATGCAGAGCTCAGGCTCCAGCGCCGCCATCTGCAGGATGTCGTTACGCTTCTTCTCGCCGCCGGAGAAGCCGACGTTAACGGAACGGGTCAGCAGATCTTCCGGCATCTTCAGCAGCTGAATTTTCTCTTCGATGAAGTCCTGGAAATCAAAGCGATCCAGCTCTTCCTGCTGACGGTATTTGCGCACCGCGTTTACCGACGTCTGCAGGAAAAACTGATTGCTGACGCCGGGAATTTCGACCGGATACTGGAACGCCATAAAGATACCTTCACCAGCGCGCTCTTCCGGTGCCAGCTCCAGCAGATCTTTACCGTTGAAGCTCACCGAACCGCCGGTCACTTCATAATCTTCGCGGCCTGCCAGCGTGGCTGACAGCGTACTTTTACCTGAGCCGTTCGGGCCCATGATGGCATGCACTTCGCCTGGTTTAATTTCGAGATTCAGGCCACGCAGAATGGCTTTATCTTCAACACTGACCTGCAAATCTTTAATGCTTAACATACTTATTCCTTCACGTTGCTTCCGGCAAGGCGTGTGACGGCATCAGCCCACACTGTGCTCAAGGCTGATGGCTAACAATTTCTGGGCTTCCACGGCAAATTCCAGTGGCAGCTCGGAGAATACGTCTTTACAGAAGCCGTTCACGATCATCGAGATGGCGTCTTCTTCACTGATACCGCGTTGCAGACAGTAGAACATCTGATCTTCGCCGATCCGTGATGTCGTGGCTTCGTGCTCCAGCTGAGCGGTGTTATTGCGGGTCTCCACATACGGGAAGGTATGGGCGCCGCAATCCGGGCCGATCAGCATCGAGTCACACTGCGTAAAGTTACGCGCGTTGGTGGCGGTTGGCATGATTTTCACCAGACCGCGATAGGTGTTCTGACTTTTACCGGCCGAAATCCCTTTAGAGATGATGGTCGATTTGGTGTTTTTACCAATGTGGATCATCTTGGTGCCGGTATCGGCCTGCTGACGACCGCTGGTCAGCGCCACGGAGTAGAACTCACCCACCGAGTAGTCCCCGCGCAGAATGCAGCTCGGGTATTTCCAGGTGATCGCAGAGCCGGTTTCCGACTGTGTCCAGGACATCTTGCTGTGGTCACCTTCACACAGCGCACGCTTGGTCACGAAGTTGAGGATACCGCCCTCGCCTTCACCGCCAGGGAACCAGTTCTGAACCGTCGAGTATTTCACTTCGGCGTTTTTGTGGATGATCACTTCCACCACGGCCGCATGCAGCTGATAGCTGTCACGCACCGGGGCTGAACAGCCTTCGATGTAGCTGACATAGCTGTCTTCGTCGGCAATCAGGATGGTGCGCTCGAACTGACCGGTTTTCGCAGCGTTGATGCGGAAATAGGTCGACAGCTCCATCGGGCAGCGCACCCCTTTCGGGATATAGACAAAGGTGCCGTCTGAGGCGACCGCGGAGTTCAGCGCGGCAAAGAAGTTGTCATTCGCCGGCACGACGGTGCCCAGATACTGCTTCACCAGCTCAGGGTGTTCCTGAATCGCTTCGCCAAAAGAGCAGAAGATGATGCCCTGCTCCGCCAGCTTGCCGCGATAGGTGGTGGCGACTGAGACGGAGTCGAAAATCGCGTCAACCGCCNTTCACGGCCTTCGCGAACCGGCACACCCAGCTGATTAAAGGCGTTTTCCACTTCCTGCGTCAGATATTCACTGGCGGGCGCGCTGCCTGAGGCCTGGGTGGCACCCGGCTCCGACGCGCAGCTATCGTCACAGCTGCCGCATGAGGGCGCGGAGTAGTAGCTGTAATCCTGATAGTCGAGCTTCTCGTAGTGCGCTTTCAGCCAGTGAGGCTCTTCCATTTCAAGCCAGGCATGAAACGCTTTAAGACGAAACTCCAGCATCCACTCTGGCTCGTTACGCTTGGCCGAAATCGCGCGCACGACATCTTCGTTGATGCCGTTGGCAAATTCTTCGGTTTGCAGTTGGGTAAAGAAGCCCTCTTTGTAGTTGAGCTTGCCTTCCCAGATTTGTACATCGTCAGATGTTTCGCTGTGTCGTGACATATTTCACTTACTCGACGCCAAAGCTCTCACCGCACCCGCAGGCGTGCTGAGCTTTAGGGTTATTGAATTTAAAAATCTGATTCAGGCCTTCGCGAACATAGTCCAGCTCGGTGCCATCAACGAATGGCATCGCCTGAAGCGGCACAAACAGCGTTGCGCCGTAGAATGAAAACTGCAGATCGTCTTCGACAGGCTCTTTCACCAAATCCATAACGTAGCCGAACCCGGCGCAGCCGGATTGTTTCACGCTGAGTCGCAGACCCTTGACATCAGGGTCCTGAGCCGCCAGATTGAGAATTTGTTGCGCTGCGGTTTCAGTCAGCGTCAGCCCTTTCCAGACGAAATCGTCAGGTGAGAAAGAGTCTGTATTAACGGATGCCATATTGATACCTCTTGAGTCCGGACCTTTTCAGGCTATCCCCCTATGGTAGTGATCTCACCGATCACTTCAACCTCTTGTTTTGCAGGGATAATCATCTTGTGCTGTTTTATTTGCTTAATAATTAAGCATAGCCTCTTCAGCTCACTGTGTGGTGAGAACGTCAGCCTTAATAAGCCAGTGATAACCTATTAATAAATCACTCATTTTAAAATAACCCTTTTTGATAAAAAGGCTTATTGATAGGTTACGCCTTTCTGCGATGTAAACAGATTGTTATTTCCGATTATACCGACAGGCAGGATAAATCGTTAAATTTTTCTGCCCGCGCATTGCAATCCCTGAACAGTTGAATATGATAATTATTATCATTCACATTCAGGATGGTTTCATGACGCTCTCTGTCTCAGCCTGGCTCCAGCACAAAATCGATGAATACCAGTTCAGCATCCGCGATATCACCGTCGACTTTTACATGGCGCAGGCAAAGCTTGATCGGGCCGACTGCACGATACATCAGCTGCGTCAGTTCAACGATGCCTGTCAGGATATGGCAGAGATCTGCCAGTTGAATGGTGACGACCAGAGTTACCTGCATGCGATGGGAAAACTGCATCATCGCCTGGTTCAGGAGATGGGAAACAGCGAACGCGACCGCCTGTTCCGTATTCAGGCTTACCAGCTGGCGCGCCTCTCCCTGACCCGCCTCTGCCATCAACTGGCTCTCGTCGGCGAGTGGAACAAAGCCTCCGCGCTGCAAAGCGACTTCGTACGTCACGCAGGCTGGATATTCTAATCCAGCCATGCCGTGACGTCGCGCACAATTTTTTTACATTAATGCTAACAAAGCCTGAAGCGGATGACGCATGCCGTTGCCTTCCACCCGTTTGACCTGACTGCGGCAGGAGTAGCCGGTCGCCAGACAGCGCTGACGCGGCAGCCGCTGAAGCTGCGGATGCCATGAGAGCGCATAGATCCCCAGCGAGTTCTCCAGGTTTTTACTCTCATGGCCATAAGTTCCGGCCATGCCGCAGCAGCCGACGTTGATATTCTCCAGTTTCGCACCAAACCGGGCAAAGATATCCTGCCACTGACCGGGGGCTGAGGGCAGCGCAGTCACCTCGGTACAGTGCGCAAACAGATACCATGACTCGCCGCCCGTGGCCTGTACGTCACGCTCTGCCAGCGCCCGCTGCAGCCATTCATGCACCAGCAACACAGCAAAGTCGCCGCGTGCGTCGCCCAGCGTCTGACGATACTCATCGCGATAGCAGAGCACGGTGGCCGGGTCGACCCCGACCATCGGCAGGCCCAGTTTTGCCACCCGATTGAGGAAGTCGGCCGTCCGGGCTGCGGTTCGGGCAAAGCGCTGCAGGAAGCCTTTAACGTGCTGCGCTTTACCATTGGGTGAGAATGGCAGCAGAACCGGACGATAGCCCAGCTTCTCAATCAGCCGGATGAAGTCACTGACCAGCTGCGCCTCATAGAAGCTGGTAAAGGGGTCCTGCACCACCAGCACACAACGCTCACGCTCTGCGGCGGTCAGCGCTTCCAGCTGCTCCAGCGTCATGTTCATCGCCGGATGTCCGCTGAGCTGCTGCTTCAGATTGGGCGCAGAGAGCAGAGGCAGGTCGACCATGCCGATATGCGTTTTGCTCAGCTCTTTCAGCCACGGCTGGCGCAGGAAGAAGTTAAACACTTTGGGTGCCTTCGCCATCAGCGGCGCATAGCTCTCAACCGCTGCCACCAGATGATCGCTCGCCGGGCGCAGATAGCGGGTGTGGTAGAGCTGCAGGAAGCGTGAGCGGAACGCAGGCACGTCGATTTTGATCGGACACTGGGTGGAGCAGGCTTTACAGGCCAGACAGCCTGACATCGCCTCTTTGACCTCATGCGAGAAGTCATACTCCCCTTTGCTGGCGTGCCAGCTGTTGCGGGTACGGGCGATCAGGGCGCGCAGCGACAGACGGTTTTCCGGCAGCTGCTTCTCCAGCATCAGCGGATCGACGCCCTGCCCGGCCAGCAGCCGCAGCCACTCCCGCGTCAGGCTCGCCCGTCCTTTGGGCGAGTGAATACGGTTGCGGGTGATCTTCATGGACGGACACATCGGGCTGCGGGCATCGAAGTTAAAACATAACCCGTTGCCATTACACTCCATCGCGCCACGCCACTCATCCCGCACCGTTAACGGAATCTGCCGATCCCAGGTGCCACGCTTGACCGCATCAACCTGCATCATCTCGTCATGACGGTTGAAGGGGGTACAGATCTTGCCCGGATTAAGACGGTTAAGCGGATCGAAGGCCGCTTTGATGCGGCGCAGTTCGTTAAACAGCGTTTCGCCAAAGAAGGCCGGACTGTACTGCGCACGGAACCCTTTACCATGCTCTCCCCACAGCAGGCCACCGTAGCGCGCGGTCAGTGCCACCACTTCGTCGGAGATCTGTTTCATCATCATCTCCTGCTGCGGATCGCACATATCCAGCGCCGGACGGACGTGCAGCACGCCCGCATCAACGTGTCCGAACATGCCGTAACTCAGACCGTGGCTGTCGAGCAGCGCGCGAAACTCGACAATGTAATCCGCCAGCTTCTCGGGCGGCACGGCCGTGTCTTCCACAAAGGGGATCGGTTTTGCCCGCCCTTTGGCGTTGCCCAGCAGTCCGACGGCCTTTTTACGCATGTTATAGATGCGTTCGATGCCCTCCAGGTCGTTACAGAACTGATAGCCAATCACACCGCCCTGCTGCTGCGCCATCAGCGCATCGAGGCGGGCACTGAGCCGTTCAATCTGCTGGTCGATCAGTGCGGCGTTGTCACCGGCGAACTCAACGATGTTCAGCCCCTGCATCTCTTTATCGGGCACATCGGCGATCAGTTCACGCACCGAGTGCCAGACGATATCTTCACGGGCCAGATTGAGCACCTTAGAGTCCACGGTTTCAACCGACAGCGCCTGGGCTTCTACCATAAAGGGTGCATTGCGCAGCGCAGAGTCAAACGAGTCATATTTGATGTTTACCAGCCGCCGCACTTTTGGCAGCGGTGTGATATCAAGCCGGGCTTCGGTGACAAACGCCAGCGTCCCTTCCGCGCCACAGAGCAGCCGCGTCATGTCAAAGGTCTGCATGTCATCGCTGAAGACATGGCGCAGGTCATAACCGGTCAGGAACCGATTCAGCTTTGGAAACTTTTCCAGAATCAGCGCACGGTGTTCACGGCAGCGGGTCAGAACCTGCTGATAGAGCCGCCCTTCGGGGGTTGCCGTCTGCGCCAGCGTTTCCGCCAGCGCGGTGGCCATCGGCCGCGTATCCAGGATATCGCCGCCCAGCAGCACGGCGCGCAGGCCCAGCACATGATCCGAGGTCTTGCCATACACCAGCGATCCCTGCCCCGAAGCATCGGTGTTGATCATACCGCCCAGCGTCGCCCGGTTACTGGTGGACAACTCCGGGGAGAAGAAAAAGCCGAAAGGCTTCAGCCAGGCATTGAGCTGATCTTTGATCACGCCCGCTTCCACCCGCACCCACCGCTCTTCCGTATTGATCTCCAGAATGCGGTTCATATAGCGCGACATGTCGACCACAATCCCCTGATTCAGCGACTGCCCGTTTGTACCGGTGCCGCCGCCGCGCGGTGTAAACACCAGGCTGGCAAAGCGGGCCTCTCCCGCCACGCGGGCGAGCAGCGCCACATCCGCGGTGGAGCGCGGAAACAGCGCCGCGTCAGGCAGCAACTGATAGATGCTGTTATCGGTAGAGAGTGAGAGACGATCGGCATAGCTGGTGGCCATGTCGCCGGTAAAACCCTGCTCTTTCAGCGACTCAAGGAACGTCAGCACCAGTTGAACGAGGCCCGGTGCCTGCGAAATCTGTGGGATCATGATTGTCTGACCGAAGGTGTTGTAAACGTTTGCGTTTATGCGTTAGCGATTTCCCGTTTTAACATATTTTTTCTGCGTCTGCCGTTTTTTCAGAAAAGCCAAAACCTTTCTCTGTAACGCTGTTTAATCCTCAGTAAATAGATCATGATGAAAACCGGCATCGCTATGCCGGAAAATGAAGGATTAAGACGAGGTTATGAGTCAATGATGAAAAGCCAGTACCGGGATATGGATTTACCGCAGATTCTCTTTACCCTGATGTTCATTCTGCTGCTGATTGTCGCCTGCCTGTGGGTGGTGCAGCCGTTTATTCTGGGCTTCGCCTGGGCCAGCATGGTGGTCATTGCTACCTGGCCGCTGATGCTGAAATTTCAGCGACTGCTGTGGGGACGCCGTTCGCTGGCCGTGATCGTGATGACCCTGCTGCTTTTGCTGCTGTTTATCATCCCTATCGCCCTGCTGGTCAGCAGCCTGATTGATAACAGCGCACCGGTCATTGCGTGGGTCACGCAGGGGCACACGATGCCGAAGCTGATGTGGCTCAAAGAGATCCCGATGGTCGGCAAAAAGCTTTATGTCAGTTATGACACCCTGGTGGCGAGCGGCGGAGCCGGGATCATGGCCAAGATACAGCCCTATATCGGACGCACCACCGGCTTTTTTGTCGCTCAGGCCGGTCATTTCGGGCGCTTTATGATCCATCTGGGCGTGATGTTACTTTTCAGCGTGCTGCTTTACTGGCGCGGTGAGCAGGCCGCTCAGGGCATTCGCCACTTTGCCTTTCGTATGGCCGGACGCCGTGGAGATGCCGCCGTGCTTCTGGCAGCGCAGTCTATTCGTGCTGTGGCGCTGGGCGTGGTGGTCACGGCGCTGGTGCAGGGCGTGCTCGGCGGTATCGGCCTGGCTATCTCCGGTATTCCCTACGCCACGCTCTTAACGGTGCTGATGATCCTCTGCTGTCTGGTCCAGCTCGGCCCGCTGCTGGTGCTGGTTCCGGCCATCATCTATCTCTACTGGAGCGGCGACACCACCTGGGGAACCGTGCTGCTGGTCTGGAGCTGTGTGGTGGGCACGATGGACAACGTCCTGCGTCCGATGTTAATTCGTATGGGTGCCGATCTGCCGATGATCCTGATCCTCTCTGGTGTTATTGGTGGCCTGTTTGCGTTTGGCATGATTGGTCTTTTTATCGGACCGGTGGTGCTGGCGGTCTCTTATCGTCTCGTTTCCGTCTGGGTGCATGAAGCGCCGGCCCCGGATAACGATCCGCAGGCGGTGGCGGAAGCCCTTGCCGATCACGATGGCACCCCGCCCGCTGTGTGATACGGAACGGTAACAGGTTCTCGCGACATCCTGCTTAACGATTGATTAGTGCGGTTAATGATGATTAACCGCACACCCCCCTGCCGATCGGATAAATTACCCTTTCCATTAGCGATTTTTAAGAAAAAAGCCATTCCTGGCCCAAAACAGACCTTTTTCGGCTAAAAAAGATTATTTTCTGCACTGTTTCTTAAGCCAAATGGGGGAGTTTAGGGGGCAAAAGATTATCGGCTTTAAACTAATAAGAGGATTCTTAAAGACGCCAGCCAGCCATATGAATAACATGTTTCCTATGTTCGAAATCAACTTACTGATTTCTAAACAACCTTATTCCCCTGAGTAAAGTAAAGAATTGCTGTGTGTAGTCTTTGCCCATCCCCTGTGATGGGCTTTTTTTTTGCCTGAATCTGACCAGCAATAAAAAGAAAAAGGCCCGCAATGCGGGCCTGAAGATTTGACAACAGCAGCGGTGAGACCGTCAGGCCGTTTTCTTTAACTGCGCCAGACTCACCCAGGTTTCCACGACGGTGTCCGGGTTGAGCGACAGACTGTCAATGCCCTCTTCCATCAGCCAGGCGGCGAAATCCTGGTGATCGGACGGTCCCTGACCGCAGATGCCCACATATTTCCCCTGCTTTTTCGCGGCCCTGATCGCCATCGACAGCAGTGCCTTCACCGCCTCGTTTCGCTCATCAAACAACGCAGAAACCACGCCTGAGTCGCGATCCAGTCCCAGCGTCAGCTGCGTCATGTCGTTAGAGCCGATAGAGAAGCCATCAAAGTGCGCCAGGAACTGCTCCGCCAGCAGGGCATTCGATGGGATCTCGCACATCATGATGATCTTCAGCCCGTTCTCACCGCGCTTCAGCCCCTGACGCGCCAGCTCCTCCACCACCGCCTGCGCCTGGTCCACCGTGCGCACGAACGGAACCATGATTTCGACGTTGGTCAGGCCCATCTCATTGCGGACACGTTTTACCGCTTCACACTCCAGCGCAAAGCAGTCCCGGAAGCTATCGGCCACATAGCGACCTGCGCCCCGGAAACCGAGCATCGGGTTTTCCTCTTCCGGCTCATAGCGTTCGCCGCCCACAAGGTTGGCATATTCGTTAGTTTTAAAGTCGGAAAGTCGGACAATTACGCGTTTCGGTGCGAATGCCGCGCCAAGGGTAGCAATTCCCTCGGTCAGGCGGGCGATGTAGAACTCCACCGGATTATCAAATCCTTTGGTCATTTTACGAATCTGCTGCTGCAGTTCCGGGGTCTGCTGGTCGAACTCCAGCAGCGCTTTCGGATGCACGCCAATCATGCGGTTGATGATGAACTCCAGCCGCGCCAGGCCGACACCTTCATTCGGCAGACAGGCAAAATCGAAGGCACGGTCGGGATTGCCCACGTTCATCATGATTTTCAGCGGCAGTTCAGGCAGTGAGTCAACCTGAGAGCTGGTGATATCGAAGTCCAGCAGGTCATCATAGACATAGCCGGTATCGCCTTCGGCGCAGGAGACGGTAACATTGTGCCCCTCTTTCAGCCGATCGGTGGCGTCACCACAGCCCACCACGGCCGGAATGCCCAGCTCACGCGCGATGATCGCCGCATGGCAGGTTCGTCCGCCCCGGTTAGTGACGATAGCGGATGCCTTCTTCATGATCGGTTCCCAGTCCGGGTCGGTCATGTCGGTCACCAGCACATCCCCTTTCTCAATCCGGTTCATTTCGCTGATATCGTGGATGACCTTCACCGTACCGGCGCCGATACGATGACCGATAGCACGGCCTTCCACTACCACGCTGCCCTGCGCCTGCAGCGTGTAGCGCTCCATCACCTGACCGTTGGAACGCACGGTTTCAGGACGAGCCTGAACGATAAACAGTTTGCCGGTGTGACCATCTTTGGCCCACTCAATATCCATCGGGCGCTGATAATGCTGTTCGATCAGCACGGCCTGCTTCGCCAGCGCCTGCACCTCTTCATCGTTCAGGCAGAAACGATCGCGTTCGGCCTCCGGCACATCTTCAATCCGCACCTGCTCACCGTGGGCCTGAGAGTCGGCGTAGACCATGCGAACCTTTTTCGACCCCATGTTGCGGCGCACGATAGCGGGACGATCGGCTGCCAGAGTCGGTTTGTGGACATAGAACTCATCCGGGTTAACCGCACCCTGCACCACCATTTCACCCAGCCCCAGTGCCGCCGTGATAAACACCACCTGATCAAAGCCGGATTCGGTATCAATGGTAAACATCACGCCAGACGCGGCCAGATCCGAGCGTACCATGCGCTGAATGCCGGCGGAGAGCGCCACACCGCGATGATCGTAGCCCTGGTGGACGCGGTAGGAGATAGCACGGTCGTTAAACAGCGAGGCGAAGACGTGCTTCACCGCCACCATGACGGCGTCAATACCCTGCACATTCAGAAAGGTCTCCTGCTGACCGGCAAAGGAGGCATCGGGCATATCCTCTGCGGTTGCCGAGGAGCGGACGGCAAACGAGGCGTCATGGTCATCGGCAGAAAGCTGCTCGTAGGCGTCCAGAATGGCGGATTCCAGTTCCGGCAGGAAGGGGGTCTCAACCACCCACTGACGAATCTGTTTACCCGCTTTGGCCAGCGCTTCGACATCATCAATGTCGGTTTCATCCAGCAGCGCATAGATACGCTGGTTCAGCCCGCTTTGATCCAGGAAGAGGTTAAAGGCGTATGAGGTCGTCGCAAATCCGTTGGGCACGGAGACACCCAGCGACGAGAGATTCGTGATCATTTCACCCAGAGAGGCATTTTTGCCGCCCACCCGATCAACATCATGCATGCCAAGCTGGTTATACCAGAGCACAAGTGGCTGTGCGTCATTACTGGCCATTAAGCGTATCCTTTTTAATGAATGGGGACAGGGAGTCATCTGTCCTCAGCCTGGCATATCACTTAGGCAATCACGATCTGTTGAATCGTTAAAGCAGAATTTCAGAAGCAGTTTCGGAATTGTGAGCGTTTTATTTTGCCGTTGCGCAAAATCGCTATTTTTATATAAATAACTGATATTTCATCATAAATTAAATTTTCACCTCTAAGGGCACTGTTTTTTGTTGCGCAACAAATCCGCGCAGACGCTGCCAGAAAACCGCCCCTCAGACGGTTAAAACAGCAAAATCACCGCGTTCGCTTTGTAGCCAGTGCCTTGAATCTCCGGATAAATAACCCGGATAGCGATTCCAGAAATGAACATCCGGCATGATTTTTTTCGCCGCATGACGCATGCTGATAACTCACTCTTGTTCAGGACAGAAGCGGTTATGACAACTGACAGAAGCGTTTTCTATATTTCCGATGGTACCGCCATCACGGCTGAAGTGCTGGGCCATGCGGTGTTGTCGCAGTTCCCGGTCAATATCACCAGCCTGACGCTGCCATTTGTTGAAAACGTCCAGCGGGCGCTGGCGGTTAAAGCTCAGATCAACGCGCTGTATCAGCAGAGCGGCGTCCGGCCGCTGGTCTTTTTCTCGATAGTCACACCGGAAGTGCGCGACATCATCGTGCAGAGCGAGGGCTTCTGTCAGGACATCGTACAGGCGCTGGTCGCCCCGCTGCAGCAGGAGCTGGGTTTAGCGCCTGCGCCAGTGGCTCACCGCACCCACGGTCTGGATGCCAGTAATCTGGGGAAATATGATGCCCGCATCGCGGCGATCGATTACGCCCTGGCCCATGATGACGGCATCTCGCTGCGCGGGCTGGAGGATGCGCAGGTGATCCTCGTCGGCGTCTCACGCTGCGGCAAGACGCCCACCAGCCTCTATCTGGCAATGCAGTTTGGTATCCGTGCTGCCAACTATCCGTTCATTGCTGACGACATGGACAACCTTAAGCTGCCGCCCGCCCTGCGCGCGCATCAGAACAAGCTGTTCGGGCTGACCATCGATCCGGAACGGCTGGCGGCCATCCGCCAGGAGCGGGCGGAAAATACCCGTTACGCCTCAATGCGCCAGTGCCGGCTGGAAGTGGGCGAAGTGGAGGCCCTGTTCCGCACCCACCAGATCCGTTATCTGAACAGCACCAACTACTCGGTGGAGGAGATAGCCACAAAAATTCTCGACATCATGGGTCTGACACGCCGCATGTACTAGGAAGCGGGAGCGGGCAGATGATGTAAAGCGTTGCTGCCGTCGGTTCTGATTTCATTATCAAATTCCGGGTTGAATTCGCACCCTGATGGTTTATTGTGACCACCATCACTTCCCGGTATTTCACCGCTGCGAAGAACCGTTTTCGAGAAACTCATGAATAAAACTGACGAACTGCGTACCGCGCGCATTGGTAATCTGATTACGCCTGCCAGCCTGGCGGCTGAGCACCCTGTCTCTGCGGCGATTGCCGATAATGTCACCGCAGCCCGCAAACGTATTGCCCGTATTCTGACCGGTGAAGATCCCCGCCTGCTGGTGGTGATCGGCCCCTGCTCGCTGCACGATCCCCGAGCGGCGCTGGAGTATGCTGAGCGCCTGAATGCGCTTCGCAGTCGCTATGCCGACCGACTGGAGATTGTTATGCGCGCTTACTTTGAAAAGCCGCGCACCGTGGTGGGCTGGAAAGGATTAATTTCCGATCCGGATCTGGATGGTCGTTATGATGTGAACCGTGGCATCTCTATTGCCCGCAAGCTGCTGATAGATATCAACGCCCTGGGCCTGCCTACCGCCACCGAATTTCTGGATATGGTGATCGGCCAGTTTATTGCCGACCTGATCAGCTGGGGCGCGATTGGCGCTCGCACCACCGAAAGCCAGATCCACCGCGAAATGGCCTCCGCCCTCTCCTGCCCGGTCGGCTTTAAAAACGGCACCGATGGCAACGTCCAGATTGCCGTGGATGCGATTCGTGCCGCGCGCGCCAGCCATATGTTCCTCTCGCCGGATAAGCTGGGCCAGATGACCATTTATCAGACCAGCGGCAATCCGCATGGTCATGTGATTCTGCGTGGCGGTAAACAGCCCAACTATCATGCCAGTGACGTCGCGACGGCGGCTGAGAGTCTGTCAGCCTTTAATCTGCCAGAGCAGCTGGTCATCGATTTCAGTCACGGCAACTGCCTGAAGCAGCACCGTCGCCAGAAGGATGTGGCCGCGGATGTCGCGGAGCAGATCAAAGCAGGCTCGCGTGCCGTGGCGGGCGTTATGATTGAAAGTTTCCTGCAGGAGGGCAATCAGAAGGTGGTGAGTGGTGAGCCTCTGGTTTACGGCCAGTCGATTACCGATCCCTGCCTCGGCTGGGAGGATAGCGAAGCTGTTCTCGCCCTGCTGGCCGAGGCGGTTTCTCACCGCCTCTGAGTCTCTGTCAGCTGGAGCAGCTCACCTCAAGCGTTTTACCCCAGTCTGGTGGCCGCTGACGATAGTCGGCGGCTGTTTCATCACTGAAGGGTTGCTGCAGCGCCTGGTGCAGATGCGCCAGCGCGCCCTGCTCTCCTCGCTCAGCCTCTTCAATCGCCTGCTGTGCCAGATAATTTCTGAGTATCACCGCCGGGTTTGCCGCCTTCATCACCGCCTGACGCTCCGCATCGCTGACCTGTTCATCCATCAGGCGGCTGCGGTAGCGCTGATACCAGCGGTCAAAGGCCTCACGATCAATGAACTCATCCCGCAGCGGTGAGCGGCTTTCCGCCTGTTGCGTCTCACTCAGTTGCCGGAACGTCAGGGTGTAATCGCTGTGCTCCTGCGTCATCAGCGCCAGCAGGTCGGTCAGGATCTGATTGTCGCTGCTCTGCTGGGTCAGTAAACCGAGTTTAGCCCGCATCCGCTCTCCCCACACCCGCATCAGTTCAGGTTCATAGGCGCTGAGTGCCGTGCGCAGTTGTTCAGTTGTCAGCAGCCCTGACAGCGCATGAGCCAGGCGATTAAGGTTCCACATGCCAATCATTGGCTGATTTTCAAAACTGTAACGCCCCTGATAGTCGCTGTGGTTGCAGATGAAGTCAGGCTGATAATCATCCAGAAAACCATAGGGGCCGTAGTCGATGGTCAGGCCCAGAATCGACATGTTGTCCGTATTCATCACGCCATGCGCGAAGCCCACGCTCTGCCACAGCGCAATCAGCCGGGCAGTGCGCACCACAACGTCGGTAAACCATCGCTGATAGCGATCCGCCTCCTCCACCAGATGCGGCCAGTGATGGCGGATGGCGTAGTCGGCCAGCTGCTGCACTTTCTCCTGCTGCTGGCTGTAAAAGAAATGTTCGAAATGACCAAAGCGCAGATGGCTGGGTGAAATGCGCATCAGCATTGCACCACGCTCCGCCGTTTCACGGTAAACCGGCTCATCGCCAATCGACAGGGTCAGGGCGCGCGTGGTTGGGATCCCCAGATGATGCAATGCTTCAGAGGCCAGGAACTCGCGAACGCTGGAGCGGATCACCGCCCGCCCATCCCCCATGCGGGAATAGGGGGTCAGGCCCGCGCCCTTAAGGTGCCAGTCAAGTTTCTGGCCATCCTCTGTGCGCTGTTCTCCCAGCAGGATGCCGCGCCCGTCGCCCAGCTGACCGGCCCAGACGCCAAACTGATGGCCACTGTACACCTGGGCCAGTGGCTGCATGCCGGGCAGCAGTGCCGCGCCGTGCCAGACGTCATGCCCGTTACCGGCGAAGAGTGCGCTATCCAGCCCCATTGAGGCGGCCAGCGGGGCGTTATGGTAGAGCAGGCGTCCGCCTTCCAGCGGCGTTGGGTTAAGCGCGGTATAGCATCCGGTAAGCTCCCGGAACCAGGTATTGTCAAATGATAGCTTGCCTGAGGACATTGTTTCTCCCATGCGATGCTCAGCGAGACGTCGGTTTGCCAAAACCTTCAGTGTAACGCTGATATCGGGGATTAAACAGGTTCCATCAGCCAGGATGCTGAGAAGAGGGTCGGCGACTGTCGGCGCGGATCAGGGAACGCAACGCGTCAGATTTGACCACCGGGAACAGTGCGCCCTGAAAATCGACCCCACTGAGCTGGCTCACTTTATCCAGCAGCCGATCATCGTCGATGCCGCAAATAATCAGCCGGTCACAATGGGTGCGGAAATTATCGATAATGCTCTGCATGAACGGCACAAACGACGCGCGCTTTGCCAGAGAGTGAATAAACTCTTTATCCAGACAGATCCAGCTGAATAAATTATCGTAGACCGCATTCGAGGGTGTTTTGCCAGCCCCAAAATGGGAAAGCGCTAAATTAAACTCATCATGCAGGCTCGCCAGCAGCGGATTATTTTTTCCGAGCTTCAGCTGCGGAAACGTTTCAGTGATATTCAGCAGAATGAAGGGCAGCTGCTTTATTTTGCGCATCACTAATTCGCTGGCCAGCAGCGTCCGGGCCATCCCTTCATCAATACGGATCAATGCGGAGACGTCGTGCGACTCGAATAACGCACGGTTCTGCTCCAGCAGGCTAATCTGACTTTGCAGCAGGCGTAACTGCTGCGACTCATCGAGCTGCGGCAGCAGCAGATCCTGAGGCAGTGTGATCGGCGCACTTTCATGCACAAACTGCGTAACCAGCTCAACAGCAGCCAGCCGTCCGTCAGCATCACAGACAGGATAAAACCAGATTTCCGACTGATAGTCGGCCGAAAGATGAATTTTCATTTTAATGCCAGAATATGCGGCGATGTTGATATCGTATAGTAATGGTCAGGCTCAGGCAATAGCGCCAAATCATTGAAGAGACGACCTTCTTTGCCCTTCCACCACCGTTTGCCAGCCTGCGATGACGCTTAAGCCAAATAGTGACGACAAAACTGCGCTTATTAGCGGAATTAAACCAGCATTTATTATGCCTAATAAAATCTCCGCTCAAAAACTGTCATTTAAAATAAAACTTTTAACGGCTGTTTTTTCTCTATTTTAAATTGGACTTAAGTCTTATTTCAGACTCTCCGGTTAAATACGGCGAGCCTGCCAGAAGACTTTGCGCCAGTAGACGTTGTCCAGCGAGGAGCGGATCACCCCCTGGCTGGTGGAAGCATGAATAAAGGCATTATCACTGTCGTAAATGCCGACATGCAGGCCATTCTCCCCGCGACCGGTTTTAAAGAAGACCAGATCGCCGGGCAGCAGTTCATCTTTACTGATACGGGTGCCGATATCACTCTGTGCTGAGGTGGTGCGCGGCAGTTGCAGCGCAAAGCGGTCGCGGAAGGTCAGATAGACAAAGCCAGAGCAGTCGACACCGTTGCGGCTCATGCCGCCATAGCGATAGGGCGTGCCGTGCCAGTGACCGAGCTGGTCGTTCAGCTCTGCAATCACGGTAATTGAGTCGGAGAGACGACCATTAATCGGCGGGGCGTGATGACTGCATCCCGTCAGCAGCAGAACCAAAATCAGCAAACCCAGGCGCATCGCCAAATGTCCTTATCAGAAGTTGCAACCGGTTTAATGTAGCGGTAAAGCCCGCCGGGTAGCAAGTGTCAGGGCAGGACGGTCAGCAGCCTGCGTCCTTCAAGCTCAATCTGCCGGAAGGCGATGCCATAAAGCGGTGTCAGCCGCTGCGGCGTCAGAACCGCGGCCGGTTCACCCTGCGCAATGACCTGTCCCCTCTCCATCAGCCAGACTTGATTCGCCTGATGCAGCGTGTGGTTAAGATCGTGACTGCTGGCGATCACGCTGATGCCCGCCGCACAGAGTCCGGCGATCAGATCGTCCACCGCTTTCTGCTGAGCGATATCCAGCGCGGTCATTGGCTCATCCAGAATCAGCAGCCGTCCGTCTGGATTGATGCGCGGATCAATTTGCAGGCAGACCGCCGCCAGGCGGACACGCTGCCACTCCCCGCCGGAGAGCCGGGTCAGTGAGTGGGCGAGTTTATCCTGCAGCTGAAGCTGCTGCAGCAGCGTGCTGAGCCGATCTTCATCCTGCACCCCCCTCTGTTTCAGATGCAGCCGTAAATAGTGCCAGACCGGCATCTGACTCAGGGGGGCCTGCTGCTGGGGAAGCCAGCCGCGAGCCCGGGCCAGCGCCGGGCTGCTCCACCCGGACAGCGGACGGTTATCCAGCACGATCCTGCCGGACGCGGCCTCCAGTCCGGCAACAACGCTGAGCAACGTGCTTTTTCCCGCGCCGTTCGGACCGGCGACATGCAGCAACTGACCGGCGGCAAGCTCACCGTTGAGTGAGCACAGCCGCCCGGCGAGCGCCATCTGTTGCAGGCGCAGCAGCATCTATTTCGCCAGGGCCTGCTTAATGGTTTCCAGAATAATGGGATCTTCCGGCGTCATATCAGGCGCGAACCGCTGGACAACGCGACCGTCCCGGCCAATCACGAATTTTTCAAAGTTCCACAGGATGTCGCCCGGCGCTTTTGGTCCGCGCCCTTTGCTCACCTGACGCTCGTAAAAACCGCTGCCTTCGGGACGAACGGCGTCAGGACAGGCCGCGATCAGCTGAGCATAGAGCGGGTGACGCCCTGCCCCATTAACGTCGGTTTTGGCAAACATCGGGAATGTCACGCCATAGGTGGTGCTGCAGAAGGTTTTGATCTCTTCGCTGCTGCCAGGCTCCTGCTCCAGAAACTGATTGCAGGGAAAACCCAGTACGCTGAAGCCGTGATCCTGCCAGGCCTTCTGCAGATTCTCCAGCTCCTCATACTGCGGGGTGAGGCCACATTTCGAGGCGACGTTTACCACCAGCAGTACCTTGCCCTGCCACGCAGAGAGCGTGGTTTTTTCACCATCAAGCGTAACCAGTTCAGTGTCATAAATGTTCATGCTGAATTCCTGTTGTGGATGCAGAGTAGCCAGCCGAAAGCTAGCGCGAAGATTTTACCAGTAAAAGAATAAACAGCGGCGCGCCGAGTGTCGCCGTGACCACGCCTATCGGTAATTCGGCCGATGTCAGCGCCAGACGCGCGACGATATCGGCCGCTAACAGCACGCCTGCCCCAGCCAGCGCAGAGGCGGGCAGCAGATAACGGTGATCGCTGATGCCGCTCAGCCGCAGCAGGTGCGGGATCACCAGCCCGACAAAACCAATGGCACCGGCCATGGCAACGCTGATACCGACCAGCCAGCCCATCGCCAGCACCAGCAGATTGCGCCAGTAGAAAAGAGAGAGACCGAGCTGACGAGCGGAGATCTCCCCCAGCGCCAGCAGATTCAGTATGGGTCCCGTCGCATTCAGGGCCAGCATCACCGGCAGCAGCGCCAGCATCATTCCGCCATAGCGCCAGTCAATGCCGCTGAAGCCGCCCATCATCCAGTACATCAGCTGACGCAGGTCGAGGCTGGTGCTGAAGTAAACGGCCCAGGTCATGATGGCACTGCAGATAATCCCCAGCGCCACGCCCGTGAGTAACAGCCGGGTCACCGAGAGCTGACGGTGCGCGAAACAGAGCAGGATCAGCGTAATCATGAGTGCTCCGGCCATCGCGGCCAGGCCGAGGCTCCACAGCGAGCCGCTGCTCAGCAGCACGCCCAGCACCAGACCAATGCCCGCTCCGTTTGAGACGCCCAGCAGGCCAGGCTCGGCCAGCGGATTGGTAAACAGCGCCTGCATCACGACGCCGCACACCGCCAGGGATGCACCGACCAGCATCACCGCCAGACTGCGCGGCAGCCGCAGCTGCCAGACAAAGAGCCGGCCGCTCTCCGTAAACCACTCTGAGGGCGCGATCCAGCTGTCACCGGCACACAGGCTGCCACAGAGCAGCGCAAGCAGCATAAGAGCTAAAGTAATAAGCCATTTCTGGCCGCGCTGGTCGGCCTGAAGCGCGAGCGGGTCAAGCAGAGACATAGGCTGGATTTGCTGAGAAAACAGAGATTTGATTGTAGTGGGATTGCAGAAAAAAGAAAGGTGGTTGAGGCGGTGTGCGCCCTGCTGGCAGACGGGGGCCTCAGCGCAGTCCCGGCGGGTGAGACCATGAAAAAAGGCCGCTTGCGCGGCCTTTTTGAAACGCTGAAATTCAGTCAGTCTCTTTGGGTGTAGCGTTCTCTACGCGGCTTTTCAGCTTCTGTCCCGGGCGGAATGTCACTACGCGACGCGCGGTGATCGGAATATCTTCCCCCGTTTTCGGGTTTCTGCCAGGACGCTGGTTTTTGTCACGCAGGTCAAAATTGCCAAACCCAGACAGTTTTACCTGTTCTCCATTTTCCAAAGCGCGACGTACCTCTTCGAAAAACAGCTCTACTAACTCTTTGGCATCGCGTTTGCTCAGCCCGAGTTTCTCAAACAGGTACTCTGACATCTCAGCTTTTGTAAGCGCCATAGGTTCAATCCCTCAAGGTTGCCTGGAATCGCTCTTTTAATGCCGCAACACATTTGCCAACGGTCGCGGCAATCTCCTCTTCTTCGAGTGTCCGGCTGGTATCCTGCAAAATCAGGCTGATTGCGAGGCTCTTGAAGCCCTCAGAAACGCCCTTACCGCGGTACACGTCAAACAAGTTTACGCCAACTACCTGATTTACGCCAACTTTCTTACACTCCGCGATGATATCTGCTGCAGGGACGTTTTCAGCCACCACAACAGCAATATCACGACGGTTAGCCGGGAAGCGAGAAATCTCGCGCGCGTCAGGCAGGACGCGGTCTGCGACCTTATTCCAAAGCAGTTCAAAGACTAAGGTGCGGCCGTTGAGATCCAGCTTACGTTCCAGCTCAGGATGAACGACTCCGATAAATCCGATTCGTTCATCGTGCAAATAAATCGCCGCGCTCTGTCCCGGATGCAACGCCGGATTGGCTTCAGCCCGGAAGCTGATCGCATCCAGTTTGCCGGTTAAATCGAGCAGCGACTCTAAATCGCCTTTTAAATCATAGAAGTCAACTGTCTGGCGCGCCAGATCCCAGTGCTCTTCAACACGGTTTCCGCTGATAACACCGGCCAGCATAAGATCCTGACGGATGCCTAAATCTGCCTGCGTGTCGGGCACAAAGCGTAAGCCGCTCTCAAACAGACGTACGCGACTCTGCTGACGGTTCTGGTTGTAGACGACTGCGCTGAGCAGGCCGGTCCACAGGGAGAGACGCATGGTCGACATCTCGCTGGAGATCGGACTTGGCAGCAGCAGCGCCTCTTCACCCGGATGCAGCAGCTGCTGAACCTTCGGATCAACGAAGCTGTAGGTGATCGCTTCCTGATACCCCTTATCCACCAGCAGGTTTTTCACGCGTTTCAGCGACAGGTTCGCTTCGCGATGCTGAGTCATGACCAGCCCCGCCTGCACCGGCACGTTCGGGATGTTGTTGTAGCCGTAAACGCGGGCCACTTCTTCAACCAGATCTTCCTCAATCGCCATGTCGAAGCGCCAGCTCGGGGCGATCGCCTGCCACTCACCTTCGCCTGTCGTGACGTCGCAGCCGAGACGGGTCAGAATATCGGTAACCTGCTCATCGGCGATGACATGACCAATCAGGCGATCCAGTTTTTCCCGGCGCAGGGTGATCGTCGCCGGAACCGGCAAGGCGGCCTGATGCGTCTGATCGATGATCGGGCCGGCTTCACCCCCGCAGATGGAGAGCAGCAGCGCGGTTGCACGCTCCAGCGCGATATGTTGCAGCGCCGGATCAACGCCTCGCTCATAGCGGTGTGACGCGTCGGTGTGCAGACCGTGACGACGGGCGCGGCCGGTGATCGCCAGCGGGTCAAACCAGGCGCACTCAAACAGAATGTTCTGCGTTTCGCTGTTCACGCCCGAATGTTCGCCACCGAAGATACCCGCCATCGCCAGCGCCTGCTGGTGATCGGCGATGACCAGCGTGTCTGCCTGCAGGCTGGCTTCAGTGCCATCCAGCAGCGTCAGCTTTTCGCCCTCTTTCGCCATGCGCACCACGATGCCGCCGTTAAGGCGATCGAGGTCGAAGGCGTGCATCGGCTGACCCAGTTCCAGCAGCACATAGTTGGTGATATCCACCACCGGATCGATTGAGCGGATACCACAGCGACGCAGCTTCTCTTTCATCCACAATGGCGTGGCCGCACCAACGTTAACGCCTTTCACTACGCGACCCAGGTAGCGCGGACAGGCCTCCACCGCATCAACCTGAATCGGGAAGGTGTCACTCAGCGTGGCAGCGACCGGCTGAATCTCTGGCTTGTTCAGCGGCAGACCGTTCAGCACCGCCACATCACGCGCGATACCGATCAGGCCCAGACAGTCCGCGCGGTTAGGCGTGACGCTGATTTCAATGGTGTTGTCATCCAGCTGAAGCCAGGCGCGGATGTCGGTGCCAACGGGCGCATCGGCAGGCAGTTCGATAATGCCGTTGTGGTCGTCACTGATTCCCAGCTCGGAGAAAGAGCAGAGCATCCCTTCTGACGGCTCACCGCGCAGTTTGGCCGCTTTGATTTTGAAATCACCCGGCAGCACGGCACCTACGGTGGCGACGGCGACTTTCAGTCCCTGACGGCAGTTCGGCGCGCCGCAGACGATATCCAGCAGACGGTCACCGCCCACATTAATTTTGGTCACCCGCAGTTTGTCAGCATTCGGGTGCTGACCGCACTCCACCACTTCGCCAACCACGACACCGTGGAACGCACCGGCGACGGCCTCAACGCCATCCACTTCCAGACCGGCCATGGTGATTTGTTCAGACAGCGCGGCGCTGTCCAGGGCTGGATTTACCCATTCGCGTAACCAGAGTTCACTGAATTTCATTGGATAACCTGCCCTTACTTAAATTGTTTGAGGAAACGTAAATCGTTTTCGAAGAATGCGCGCAGATCGGTCACGCCATAGCGCAACATGGTCAGACGCTCCATGCCCATACCAAAGGCGAAACCGGAGTAAACTTCCGGGTCAATGCCGACATTGCGCAGCACATTAGGGTGCACCATGCCGCAGCCCAGCACTTCCAGCCACTTGCCGTTTTTACCCATGACGTCCACTTCTGCTGAAGGCTCAGTAAACGGGAAGTAGGACGGACGGAAACGAATCTGCAAATCTTCTTCGAAGAAGTTGTTGAGGAAATCGTGCAGCGTGCCTTTGAGATTGGTAAAGCTGATGTTTTTATCCACGATCAGCCCTTCCATCTGATGGAACATTGGCGTGTGGGTCTGATCGTAATCGTTACGGTAGACGCGGCCTGGCGCGATGATACGAATCGGCGGCTGCTGAGCCTGCATAGTACGGATCTGCACGCCGGAAGTCTGGGTACGCAACAGACGGGTGGCGTCAAACCAGAAGGTATCGTGATCGGCACGCGCCGGGTGGTGAGCAGGAATATTGAGTGCATCAAAGTTATGATAATCATCTTCAATTTCCGGCCCGGTGACGACAGCAAAGCCTAACTCACCGAAGAAGGTCTCAATGCGATCCATCGTGCGGGTGACCGGATGCAGGCCGCCATTTTCAATGCGGCGACCCGGCAGTGACACATCGATGGTCTCTTCCGCCAGACGCGCATTCAGCGCCGCCGATTCCAGCGCCTCTTTACGCGCGTTCAGGCGGTCGGTGACCTGCTGTTTCGCTTCGTTGATTACCGCACCGGCTGCAGGGCGCTCTTCAGCAGGCAACTCGCGCAAGGTGGTCATCTGTAATGTCAGATGCCCTTTCTTACCGAGATATTCGACGCGCACCGCGTCAAGGGCGGCGATATCTGTCGCCCCGTCGATAGCCGCCGTGGCGCTGGCCACCAGTTCTGCGAGTTGGGACATAATTTCCTCTTTTTCCAGTCAGGCTGGTCAGTTCTTGTTGGGACCTGCCGGTCCAGTATGCTAACGCCAGAAACAAAAAAGCCTCCACGAGGGAGGCTTTTAGCGCGATTTTTCGTTTCTTTTCTTATGCGCAAAAGCCCCCGGATGTCAGGCGCTAAAGTAAAAAAAGAAACGGAAAATAGCAGCATTCATGCTTGCAGTTACCTTGTCATGCTTTACGAGGGCACTATTGAAATGCGCGGAGACGAAAATGTCAATCTTTTGCGCAGCTTACAGGCAATAAAAAAGGGAGCAAGCTCCCTTTTTCATCTGACTTACGCCAGAGCTGATTTCGCTTTTTCGACCAGTGCAGTGAAGGCCACTTTGTCGAATACGGCGATATCGGCCAGGATCTTACGGTCGATCTCAATGGCTGCTTTTTTCAGACCATTGATGAAACGGCTGTAAGACATGCCGTTCTGACGAGCCGCTGCGTTGATACGCGCGATCCACAGCTGACGGAACTGACGCTTACGCTGACGACGGTCACGGTAAGCATACTGACCAGCTTTGATAACAGCCTGGAAGGCAACGCGGTAAACACGTGAACGTGCACCGTAATAGCCTTTAGCTTGTTTTAAGATTTTTTTGTGACGTGCGCGAGCAACTACACCACGTTTAACGCGAGCCATGTGAGCTCTCCTGTTCTATATTCTGTTTAAAAAAAATGGACTTATGCGTACGGCAGGCAGGCAGAAACCAGACCCAGATCGCCTTTTGACACCATGCCTTTAGGGCGCAGGTGACGTTTACGCTTAGTAGATTTTTTGGTCAGAATATGACGCAGGTTTGCGTGTTTACGCTTGAAGCCGCCAGAAGCGGTCTTCTTGAAGCGCTTAGCCGCGCCACGTACAGTTTTAATCTTTGGCATTTTTAAAAATATCCACTTCGCATTGTTGATAACATGACCCAGACAGGCGAACAGAAAACCGCACAACGCGAACGCTGCGCGGTTAATGTTACTTGAAAGCCTACTGTTTCTTCTTAGGAGCGAGCACCATGATCATCTGGCGGCCTTCGATCTTCGAAGGGAAGGATTCGACAATGGCCAAATCCAGATCTTCACACAGGTCTTTACGGACGCGGTTAAGCACTTCCATACCGATCTGCTGGTGCGCCATCTCACGACCACGGAAACGCAGCGTGATTTTGGCTTTATCGCCATCTTCCAGAAAGCGAATCAGGTTGCGTAGTTTGACCTGATAGTCGCCATCATCGGTTCCAGGACGGAATTTAATTTCCTTAACCTGAATAACTTTTTGCTTCTTCTTCTGTTCCTTAGAAGATTTGCTTTTTTCGTAGAGGAACTTGCCGTAATCCATAATACGGCAAACCGGCGGTTCGGCGTTCGGGCTAATTTCGACTAAGTCAGCACCCGATTCCTCGGCTTTTTCCAGAGCTTCGCGTAATGAGACGATGCCAAGTGGCTCGCCATCCATGCCCGTTAAGCGCACTTCAGTTGCGCGGATTTCGCTGTTAATTTTGTTCGGACGCGTCGGTAGTACTCGTTTTCCGCCTTTAATACTTTATTCCTCCAGTTGATGAAGATTTCGGCTGCGAATCTCTTGTTGTAACTTCTCAACAAAGAGATCGACATCCATCGACCCCAGGTCTTTACCACGGCGGGTGCGAACGGCAACTTTGCCTGCTTCCACCTCTTTATCACCGCAGACCAGCATATAAGGGACGCGACGTAATGTGTGCTCGCGGATTTTAAAGCCTATCTTCTCATTTCTCAAGTCTGCCTTCACACGAATGCCAGCATTCTGCAGCTTACGCGTTAAAGACTCAACATATTCCGCTTGTCCATCGGTAATATTCATGACCACGACCTGCTGTGGTGCCAGCCAGGTTGGGAAGAAACCAGCAAATTCTTCGGTCAGAATACCGATGAAGCGTTCCATCGATCCCAGAATCGCACGGTGAATCATCACAGGCGTCTGACGATCGTTATTTTCACCCACATACGTCGCTTCAAGACGTTTTGGCAGGGAGAAGTCTAGCTGAACGGTTCCACACTGCCAGGCGCGATCAAGACAATCGTACAGGGTAAACTCAATTTTCGGGCCGTAGAAGGCACCTTCGCCTGGCTGGAACTCAAACTCAATGTTGTTTTCGTTCAGCGCGGCAGCCAGATCTTCCTCGGCACGGTCCCACATCTCATCGGTGCCGATGCGCTTCTCAGGACGGGTAGAGAGTTTGACCACAATCTTTTCGAAGCCGAAGGTGCTGTACATGTCATAAACCATGCGGATACAGCTGTTCACTTCGTCACGCACCTGCTCTTCTGTACAGAAGACGTGGGCATCATCCTGGGTAAAGCCGCGTACACGCATCAGGCCATGCAGCGCACCTGATGGCTCATTACGGTGACAGCTACCGAACTCGGCCATACGCAGCGGCAGGTCACGGTACGATTTCAGACCCTGATTAAAGATCTGAACGTGTCCCGGACAGTTCATCGGTTTAATGCAATATTCACGGTTCTCAGACGAGGTGGTGAACATCGCTTCTTTATAGTTTTCCCAGTGCCCGGTTTTTTCCCACAGGACGCGGTCCATCATGAACGGACCCTTCACTTCCTGGTACTGGTACTCTTTCAGCTTGCTGCGGACAAACACTTCCAGTTCGCGGAAGATGGTCCAGCCGTCGTTATGCCAGAAGACCATACCGGGTGCTTCTTCCTGCATGTGGTAGAGATCCAGCTGCTTACCAATCTTGCGATGGTCACGCTTTGCCGCCTCTTCCAGACGCTGCAGATAGGCTGCCAGCTGCTTTTTGTCTGCCCATGCGGTGCCATAGATGCGTTGCAGCATCTTGTTGCTGCTGTCGCCGCGCCAGTAGGCACCGGAGATCTTCTGCAGTTTAAAGTGATGGCAGAACCGCATGTTCGGCACGTGCGGACCGCGGCACATGTCGACATATTCTTCATGATGATAGAGGCCAGGCTTATCGTCGTGGCTGATGTTTTCATCAAGAATGGTGGTTTTGTAGATTTCGCCGCGCGCCGCAAAGACGTCACGGGCTTCCTGCCAGCTGACCTTTTTCTTCACCACATCGTAGTTGGTCTCAGCCAGCTGATGCATGCGTTTTTCCAGCAGGTCGATATCTTCCTGGGTCAGCGTACGATCGATGTCGACATCATAATAGAAGCCGTTATCAATGACCGGGCCAATCGCCATTTTCGTATCCGGCCACAGCTGCTTGATGGCATGCCCTAACAGGTGCGCGCAGGAGTGACGGATGATTTCCAGACCGGCTTCATCTTTTGCAGTGATAATCGCCACGGCGGCGTCTTCGGTGATGGGATCGACCGCATCAACCAGTTCACCGTTCACGCGGCCAGCGATACAGGCTTTCGCCAGACCCGGCCCGATGTCCAGCGCGATATCCATCACACTGACAGGGCGGTCGAACACACGCTGGCTACCATCAGGAAGCGTAATTACAGGCATTTCTAATCCTTATTTGCAGTGGTAGGCCACACGAAAGCCTACATGCAACGTCATGTAAAATGGGTGACCTGGCGTAACATCAGACCCACATTGTCGGAATGTCGCCAGGATTGCCGTGCGGGGCAGATGATAGCAGTTTTCCCGGTCGAGAAAAACCATCCCCTTTTTGCTAAGCCGTGGAGAGATCAAAAAAAAGCGGCCTGACAGAGTGTCAGGCCGCAGGGCAGACCACGGGTAAAATTGCGCTTACATCGCGTAGGAGAGCATAACCGAGGTTTTGGTGTCGGTGCGATCCGGCGCAGATTCCGGCGGATTGTTGTTCCAGGTCACGTTGTACGCCAGCTTCAGGGCGAAGTGGCTGTTAATTGCCACCTGCAGGCCGGTTTCAGAGTTCACGGTGGTATCTTCACCGAAGCTGCTCAGTACAGACACACCCTGGACAAATTTGGTGGTGTCAGTGAGCTGCCACTGATAGCTGACCGCGCCATAGCCCAGCGCTTTAGTTTCGTGGCCGCCATCGTGGAAATCGTCATAGCGCACACCCGGACCAAATTCCGCACGCAGTGAATGCACCGGACCGTTCAGGATCTGACGACCGTAACCGGCTGTCAGAACGTCACGCGAATCGTAACCATTGAAACGATCGCTTAACCAGCTCGCCTGACCAAACAGGTAGTCATAGTTGCTGACGTTGTAACGTGAACGGCCGCCGATGCTGTAGGTCTCGGAAGAGCGCTCATCGTTTGACGAGGTGTTGGCCGCGTTACCCCACAAGCTGTAAGCCATTGATGACTGATACCAGGTCATATTGGTCTGAGCGGTCATTGATGAACTGGTGGTGTTACCGGTTTGCGCCAGGTATCCCGCAGCAGCTGAGCCTTCAAACGGCTTTTTCGCCGTAGAGGGGTCATCCATTGAGGTGAATACGGCGTTATCGGCCAGTGCCTGGTGACAAAATGCTCCGGCGGAGAGCAGAAGAACAGCAGACAGCTTGTTATAGGCTTTCATTAAATGTGATCCGTGCGACAGTTTAAAAAACGAAGAGTCTGAAGCGTTTTGCCCGGCATTCAATGCAATTTACGGTAAGTTTTGTAAAAAAATATTAACTCACCCGAAATGCGTGGAATCAGCCCTGCAACACGTGTTAATTGGGACTCATCTGATTAACGTCGCGCATTATAGTGCTGCGAAAGGGAAAAGATAGCCGTAGCCGCAGAAGATTTTTCCACCCCCGCGCACCTGCCTGACAGGAATTTACGCCCGGCATCACGGCAGGCACCGCGCATCCCCTTCATAATTCGCCTGATTTTTCACCATGGTCTACGCTCAGTTCAGTTTCCCTTCCCCGGAGGTACCTCATGAGCAATAACGCCTTAACACGCTATATCGTGACCTTTCACTATCAGGAATCGGGATTAAGCGACATCCTGGAGCTGACCAGCGCCATGACAGCGGCCGGTTTCACCACCACCCTGGCTGACGATGAGGGCCACCCGCATGAACTCGGGACCAACAGCTTTGGTATTGTCAGCCCGCTGTCGCCTGAAGCGCTGCAGCAGCAGGCCACTGCGGCGGGTGAAAGCGTGCTGGGTCAGCGGCCGGACGTGACCGTGACGACCTTCGAAGCGTTTCTGCGCGACACCGCTGAACATCGCCCTACCCGCTCCGCACCAGAATAAGAGGTGCAATCGGGCTGGTTTTGGTGAATATTTACGCAGTACAATCTGTCTTACGCAGCGAATAACGAGGATAGCCCAATGTGGTCAGCCATTAGTCGTCTGTTAAGCGAGCAGTTAGGCAATGCCGAAATCACCGAACGTCACGCCCTGGCCGGCGGCGACATCCATCCCACCTGGCGTATCCGCTACGGTGATCACGACGTGTTCGTCAAAAGTAACAGCCGGGACAGGCTGTCACTCTTCACCTGGGAAGCTGACCAGCTGGCGCTGCTGGCGCGCACCGGCACGGTTCGCGTGCCGGAGGTCTATGGCGTAGGCCAGCACCGCGAGGAGAGCTTCCTGCTGCTGGAATATATTCCGCCTCAGCCACTTGATGAGCAGAGTGCCTGGCGGCTCGGGCAGCAGCTGGCGCACCTTCATCAGTGGAGCGAGCAGACACAGTTCGGTCTCGATTTCGACAACAACATCACCACGACTCCTCAGCCCAACAGCTGGCTGCGCCGCTGGTCGGTCTTTTTTGCCGAGCAGCGCATCGGCTGGCAGTTACAGCTGGCGGCAGAAAAAGGGGTGCTCTACGGGGATACCGAGCTGATCATTGCTGCCGTGCAGCGGGTGCTGGGCTCCCATCATCCGCAGCCGTCGCTGCTGCATGGCGACCTCTGGCCAGCCAACTGTGCCAGCAGCCACAGCGGCCCCTGGGTGTTCGATCCTGCCTGCTACTGGGGCGACCGGGAGTGCGATTTAGCCATGCTGAGCTGGTACCCCGACCTGCCGCGTCAGATTTACGACGGCTATCAGTCGGTCTGGCCGTTACCGGATGGGTTCTCGCAGCGTCTGCCGGTCTATCAGCTCTACTATTTGCTGAACCGGGCTAACGTCTTTGGCGGGCACTGGCCGGACGACGCACAGTTCGCCATCGGCCAGTTGCTGGAAGAGGATGCGCTGAGCGCCAGTCAGGCCAGACCGGCCTGACGACGCCCTCAGATAAAGCCGAGCAGTGACAGCACGAAATAACCGGCTACCGCAATGACCACGGGCAGGATGTAAAGCGGGAAGATCTGCAGGAAGATGGTGTGACGGGGTACGCGCACCTTCTCTTCCAGCTGCTGACGGCTTCGCCCTTCGCTGCCCTTTGCCTGCTCCAGGATCATCTGATCTTCAATGCCCTCTCTGACATGACGGGCCTGACGCCCCATGCGCGCGCCGGATGACTCCAGTGCCAGTCCGACAAAAATCAGGATGTAGATCAGCCAGAATCCCAGGTTCATCTGACCATTAAATTCCGGCACCGGGGAGTTGTGCCAGAAGATGTTCAGGAAGGGGGTGTTAAAGCGAAGCATATCGACGATAACATGAACAAAATCGAGCATTACCGCGTCGATACCTGGCTGCTTCTCACTGTGCTTAAACATAAAGCTCAGCACCGAAATAATGGTCGACAGCAGCGCCACCAGAAAGAGCACCCAGCCTGCCACACGCTTGAGGATGGCGATGCGGCCAGCCTGTTGATAGGTCATAATATCTCCTGAACCCGAAATCCGATTTGCCGTAAGTCTACCTGCCAATGAAGAAATTTCCCAAAAAAAGCATGGCCGACGGGCGAAGCGTGCGCCAGCCGGGAATGATGCTATGGTAAAACCGACTTTAAAAGGAGACCTCTGATGCCCTATCACCGCCCTGTCCTCGCCGCCCTGTTTGATATGGATGGTTTACTGATCGATTCTGAGCCGCTGTGGGATCAGGCTGAGCTGGATATCTTTTCAACGCTGGATGTTGACCTGTCACGTCGCAGTGAAATGCCCGACACGCTGGGTTTGCGCATCGACCAGACGGTGCGGATGTGGTACGAAACGCTGCCGTGGCAGGGTCCGTCGCAGCAGGAGGTCACGGAGCGGATTATCGTGCGCGCCATGACGCTGGTGGATCAGACCCGCCCCCTGTTGCCGGGCGTGGAAACCGCGCTGCAACTCTGTCAGGAGCAGGGACTGAAGATTGGCCTGGCGTCCGCCTCTCCGATGGCGATGCTGGAACAGGTGCTGGAGATCTTTAATCTGCGCCACTATTTTGATGTGCTCTCCTCCGCAGAAGCTCTGCCCTATAGCAAGCCCCATCCGCAGGTCTATCTCAATGCCGCCGCCAGTCTGGGAATCGATCCGCTGAACTGCGTCACGCTGGAGGATTCGTTTAACGGCATGATCGCCACTAAAGCGGCCCGCATGCGGTCGATTGTGGTACCTGCCGCTGAGCACCGCGACGATCCCCGCTGGGCGCTGGCGGATGTCCGGCTGGACAATCTGACGCAGCTTAGCCCGACGCATCTGAAAGGCTGACCCCCCGCCCGCTTTAAGCGGGCTTTTTTTTGCTCAGGCATTCTGCGGTTGATCTGAATCTCAAAAAATTAAAACAGCGTTTCATTTTTATTGAATCGCTGTCTCACCCTGCCTAAGATGCCCACATCGTCCCCTGATCGGGGGATGAATAACCTGACTCCAGAGGGGCACGAGATGGACATTCGCCAGAGCATTCACAGCGATCACGCTAAACAACTCGACACTGACGCACTGCGCCAGGCATTTCTGATTGAAAAGATATTTACCGCCGATCACTACACCCTGACCTACAGCCACATTGACCGCATCATTACGGGCGGCGTCATGCCGGTGAATCAGCCGGTCACGATGGGGGATGAGATGGGCAAACAGCTGGGCGTCGCCTGGTTTCTCGAACGCCGTGAACTGGGCATGATCAATATTGGCGGTCCGGGTCTGGTGGAGGTGGATGGCAAAACGTGGGAAATCGGTCACGAAGAGGCGCTCTATATCGGCAAAGGGGCGCGCGATCTGCTGTTTCGCAGCCTCGACGCATCGCGGCCCGCAAAATTTTATTTCAACAGTGCACCGGCGCACACCACCTTTCCGGACAGGAAGATCACGCTGCAGGAGGCGGTCAACGCCACGCTGGGCGATGCGGCAAGCGCTAATCGCCGCACCATACACAAATTTATCGTGCCCGACGTGTTGCCTACCTGTCAGCTCACGATGGGCCTGACCAGGCTGCATGAGGGCAGTCTCTGGAACACCATGCCCTGTCACACCCACGAACGCCGCATGGAAGTCTATTTCTATTTCGACATGAGCGAAGATCACGCCGTCTTCCACATGATGGGAGAGCCGCAGCAAACCCGTCATCTGCTGGTTCATAACGAGCAGGCGGTGATCTCTCCCAGCTGGTCGATACACGCGGGTGTCGGAACCCAGCGTTACGCCTTTATCTGGGGAATGGTGGGTGAGAATCAGGTCTTTGATGATATGGACGCGGTCAGAATTAGCGAACTGCGTTAAGCGGAGGACAAGCCGAATGGTACTGAACAGATTTGATTTGACAGGCAAAGTCGCCGTCGTGACCGGCTGTAATACCGGGCTTGGCCAGGGGATGGCACTGGGGCTGGCGCAGGCTGGCTGCGACATTGTGGGCATCAACCGCATCGAACCGGCTGACACGCAGCATAAAGTGGAAGCACTTGGCCGCCGCTTCTGGTCCGTTTCAGCCGATCTGATGTCTCCTGAGGTCATCCCGCAGGTCGCGGAAGAGGCGGTCGCCGCGGCAGGCAGAGTGGATATCCTGGTCAACAATGCCGGGATTATCCGTCGTGAGGATGCCCTGAAATTCAGCGTGCAGGACTGGGATGATGTGATGAATATCAACTGCAAGACGGTGTTTTTCCTCTCACAGCAAATCGCGCAGCGGTTTATCGCGCAGGGAAGCGGCGGCAAAATCATTAATATTGCGTCCATGCTCTCGTTTCAGGGAGGCATTCGCGTCCCCTCTTACACCGCCTCAAAAAGCGCTGTCATGGGCTTAACCCGTCTGATGGCTAACGAGTGGGGACGGCATGGCATCAATGTTAATGCTATCGCGCCGGGCTACATGGCGACCGATAATACCGAACCCCTGCGCAAAGATGCGGCGCGCAGCGCTGAGATCCTTGACCGTATTCCGGCAGGCCGCTGGGGCGTGCCGGATGACATGATGGGGCCGGTGGTCTTTCTGGCCTCATCTGCAGCAGACTATATTAATGGTTACACGCTGGCGGTTGATGGCGGCTGGCTGGCCCGCTAGAAAACGGGGTGAGCCGTGACATGCCGCGGCTCGCCTTGTAAAAAAATTCACTGTTAGTTACAGCGTCACATGTTCTCATTTACTGGATAAATCCCTATACTGGATGCATCGACAGTTTCTTAGCATCCAGGTTCTATCATGACGGGCGAAGGCCACATCATTTTTGCCATTGCCAGCGCTATTTTTGCCAAACGTGCGGAGCTGACCCCGGTTCTGGCGCAGGCCGACTGGTGGCATCTCGTTCCTTCAGCCCTGCTGACATGTCTGTTGCCCGACATCGATCACCCTAAATCCCTGCTGGGACAGCGGCTGCGCTGGCTCTCACAGCCGATTGCGCGCGCTTTTGGTCACCGGGGCTTTACCCACAGCCTGCTGGCGGTGGCCGCCGGTTTATGGCTTTTTCAGATTAACCTGCCCAAATCGTCACCCATACCGCCTGATGTCCTGCAGGGTCTGACCCTGGGCTACCTCAGCCATATTGTGGCCGATATGCTGACGCCTGCGGGGGTGCCACTGCTGTGGCCCTGCCGCTGGCGCTTCCGCCTGCCGATTCTGCGCAGCCAGAAAGGCAATCAGCTTGAGCGGGTATTGTGTCTGGGTCTGGTGGGCTATGCGCTCTGGTTTCCGGTGGGAATGCCTTCCTTTGGTGCAAACGGCTGGCCGACCCAGCTGTTCGATACGCTGCAGAATGGGGTCGGACGGTTAATTTCCAGTCATACCGCGCAATAAACCCGCAAAAATCAACAGTTAGTTATAAACCATGCCATTTGGATATAAGGCAGCCTCTCCGGCTGCTGTTACCATTCCTGCTGTCTTAATTCGTGATTAACATTATGCGGCCTCTCCCGGACGACAGGCCGCATTACTCTGGAGTTTCGGTATGGACCTTCCTCTTACGCTTAATATCGTGGCCTTCGTGGTGCTGCTGGTATTACTCTCCCGCTTCAGCCGCCATAGCTGGAGCCTGTCGAAGAAAGTGTTGATCGGTCTGGTGATCGGTGTGCTGTTCGGCCTGGTGCTGCAGCTGATCTACGGTGAAAACAGCGCCGTGGTCAAAACGTCGATCAGCTGGTTTAACATCGTTGGCAATGGTTATGTCCAGCTGCTGCAGATGGTCGTCATGCCGCTGGTGTTCGTCTCGATTCTGAGTGCGGTCGCCCGTCTGCATAACGCCTCGTCGCTGGGAAAAATCAGCGTACTGACCATTGGCGTACTGCTCTTTACCACCGCGATTTCTGCGCTGGTCGGCGTCTTCGTGACCGGTCTGTTTGGCCTCAGCGCGGAAGGTCTGGTGCAGGGTGTCCAGGAAACCGCACGCCTGAGTGCGATCCAGAGCAACTATGTCGGCAAGGTCTCCGACCTGAGCGTGCCTCAGCTGGTGCTCTCCTTTATCCCGAAAAATCCGTTTGCCGATCTGACCGGTGCTAATCCGACCTCCATCATCAGCGTGGTCATTTTTGCCGCCTTCCTGGGGATGGCCGCTCTGCAACTGCTGAAAGATGACCAGGAGAAAGGTCAGCGGGTGCTGGTGGCGATTGACACCCTGCAGTCGTGGGTCATGAAGCTGGTGCGTTTAGTGATGAAGCTGACGCCGTATGGCGTGCTGGCGCTGATGACCAAAGTGGTGGCCGGTTCTAACCTGCAGGACATCATCAAGCTGGGCAGTTTTGTGGTCGCCTCTTACCTCGGTCTGGCGATAATGTTTGCGGTTCATGCCCTGCTGCTGTCGGTAAACGGCATCAACCCGCTGCGCTTCTTCCGCAAAGTGTGGCCGGTGATTACGTTCGCCTTTACCAGCCGCTCCAGCGCCGCCAGCATTCCGCTGAGCGTAGAGACTCAGACCCGTCGCCTGGGCGTGCCAGAGTCTGTGGCGAGCTTTGCAGCCTCCTTTGGTGCCACGATCGGCCAGAACGGCTGTGCCGGTCTCTATCCGACCATGCTGGCGGTGATGGTGGCGCCTACGGTTGGCATCAACCCGTTTGATCCGCTGTGGATTGCAACGCTGGTCGGGATCGTCACCCTGAGTTCAGCCGGTGTGGCCGGTGTCGGCGGCGGTGCGACGTTTGCCGCCCTGATTGTGCTGCCTGCGATGGGCCTGCCGGTGACCCTGGTTGCGCTGCTGATCTCTATCGAGCCGCTGATCGATATGGGCCGTACCGCCCTGAACGTCAATGGCTCCATGACCGCCGGTTCACTCACCAGCCGCTGGTTAGGCCTGACCGACAGGCGCGTGCTGGAAAGTGACGACCACGCCGAACTGGCGCACCGCTAATCTCTGCTCAACCTGGCGCATCCGCGCCAGGTTAATCCCTTCCCGCTCTCCATAATCTTCCCTGTTCATGGCGACGCCGTTAAGAAAGCGTTAAGCGTGGTAAACAGGCGAAAATCCGCCGCTTTAGCGCTTGTCTTTCTTCTGTAAAAAGCGAATTCTGCCTCCACTCGTCTGTGGAGAATGCCCGATGAAAAAAATGATCGCCTCACTTCTGACGCTGACACTCTTAGCGCCCGCCCTGGCTTCTGCGCATCCCGGCGGCTGGGGCCCGCCAGGAGGATGGGGACCGCATGACGGATGGGGCCGGCACGGTGGCCCCGGTCCGCGCTGGGGAGGGCCAGGTCCGTTGCGCTTTCTGCCCGAGGCCGCCACCGCCGTATTGATTGGCGGGCTGACCTACTACCTGCTCAACGGTAACTATTATCAGCGTCACGGTGAGGAGTATGTCGTGGTGGCGCCACCGCCAGAGACGCGGATCAGCGGTGAGATGCATGTGCTGGATTTCAACGGCAGGCGTTTTTATGTGCAGGATGGCCACTACTACCAGCGGCAGATTGACGGCGATTATGTCGAGGTGCCGCGCCCGGCAGGATTGTAACGGCAGGCTTGCCTCCCACTCTTCGCGCCGGAGGGCATGAAACAGTGCCCCAACGAAAAACGGCCCGTCATAAAGACGGGCCGTTTACCATTCAGAAGCAGCGATTACTGCTGAACCTGCGGATCGGTGTCATACTCCGCGCAGCTCTGGAAGCCGTAGTTCATGACACGGCCGGTGTCGTTATAGCTCACGAAGTAAGTCTGTGCTTTACCGTCGCGCTGACCCAGAACATACGTCTGGCAGGTGCCGCGCGCGTGGACCATGGTAATTTCAGTTGAAGGCGAACCGGCGATCTGACGGACCTGATCGCGGGTCATCCCCTTTTTAACATCCTTAACGACTGGCTTAGTCACGTAGCTTTCCGCACGATCGTAAGTCGTACAACCAGACAGTGCCGCCAGTGTCAGCGCCGCAGCGATACATCCCATCACCTTCTTCATCTTGTTGTTCCTCATTTATTGTCCATGTGGCATCAAGCCTGGAACATAAATGCAGGTTTATCAAGTTTATGGCGGCCTTTTTGTGGCAGACGGAATGTCAGGATTCCGTAAAGAAGGCTGTTTTGCTGTCAACAGAGACGTATACTCCCCGTCATCCGAACCCTCTGATTTTGCGCCGTTTCCGTGACGCTGTCCTGCGCGGATGCCGATCAGGGTGCCCGCCGCACTGCCGGACGCTCTCTGGCGCAGGCTGGCCCGCTTTCTCTTCACCCCATCGCTGACGACCCCGAGGAATAATGACTCCTGCACACTCCAACCGCCTGGTTTATGCCATCACGCTGGGCCTGCTGGCCGCACTGGGCCCGCTCTGTATCGATCTCTATCTGCCCGCTCTGCCTCAGATGGCGCGGGACCTCAACACCGAAACCGCCACGGCTCAGCTGAGTCTGACCGCCGGCCTGCTGGGGCTGGGAGTTGGCCAGCTGCTGTTTGGCCCGATGAGTGACAAGTTCGGCCGTCTGCGTCCGCTGACCCTGTCACTGGTGCTGTTGTTTATCGCCTCGCTGGGCTGCGCACTGGCGCAGGATATCCACCAGCTGCTGGTGGCGCGCCTGTTCGAAGGCTTAGCCGGGGCCGGTGGCGCAGTGCTGTCACGGGCGATAGCGCGCGATATGTACAGTGGTCATGAACTGACGCGCTTCTTTGCCCTGCTGATGCTGGTCAATGGCCTGGCCCCTATCGGCGCACCGGTGCTGGGCGGCGTGCTGATGACGATCGTCGACTGGCGCGGCATTTTTATGGTGCTGGGCGGCATTGCCATTCTGCTGATACTGCTGGCGCGCTGGAAGCTGCATGAGACGCTGCCGGAAGCCCGCCGCAGCAAAGGATCGATCTTCTCCGCTTACGCCGCGCTCGGCCAGGTGGTGACCCATCGTCCTTTCATGGGCTTCTGCCTGACCCAGGGCTTTATGATGTCGGGCATGTTCGCCTACATCGGCGCCTCTCCGTTCGTGCTGCAGCAGCTCTACGGTCTGTCGCCGCAGGCGTTCAGCTTCTGCTTTGCGGCCAACGGCATCGGTCTGGTGATCGCCTCCCAGACCAGCGCCCGCCTCTGCCCGTTGTGGGGCGAATATCGGGTGCTGAAAGGCGGCCTGACGCTGGCCTTTGTCGCCTCCAGCCTGTTGCTGCTCTGCGCCCTGTTTCAGGCCCCGCTGGCGCTGCTGCTGGTCGCGCTGTTCTTTACCATCGCCAGCAATGGGGTGATTGCCACGACCGCCTCCTCACTGGCGATGCAGAGTCAGGGCCATCGCGCTGGCAGCGCCTCTGCGGTGATTGGTGTCACCATGTTCACGCTGGGGGCGATTACCGTGCCCATCACCGGCATCGGCGGTACCTCGGTGCTGAGCATGTGCGGCACGATCTTCGGCTGCTTTATGCTGGCTATTTTAATGTTTACCGTGCTGGCGAAAAAACCCGAGCCTCAGCTAAAAACTCACTGATTTCGCAATGGTTAGCGCGAATCAGTTAGCGCTTTGGCTTGTTGTTTTCGTGAAGGCACGTTAGCTTTAATAACACGTTCGCATCGAGCCGACAGGCCACTGACCTGAGGAGAAGTTCATGTCACTGCAGCAGGAAATTATTGAAGCCCTGGGTGTGAAGCCCACTATCGACGCCGACCAGGAAGTGCGGGTCAGCGTCGATTTTCTCAAAGCCTACCTGAAACGCCACAGCGGACTGAAAACGCTGGTGCTGGGGATCAGCGGCGGCCAGGACTCTACCCTGGCGGGCGCGCTGTCGCAGCGGGCCATTACGGAACTGCGTGAAGAGACCGGCGATAACGACTACACCTTTATTGCCGTGCGTCTTCCCTATGGGGTACAGGCGGATGAGCAGGATTGCCAGGACGCGCTGGCCTTTATTCAGCCTGACCGCTCACTGGTGGTTAACATCAAAGAGTCGGTCCTGGCCAGCGAGCGCGCGCTGAAAGAGGCCGGGATTACCCTGTCCGATTTTATCCGCGGCAATGAAAAAGCGCGTGAGCGCATGAAGGCGCAGTACAGCATCGCCGGTATGACCAAAGGCGTGGTTGTCGGTACCGATCACGCCGCGGAAGCGGTGACCGGCTTCTTCACCAAATATGGTGACGGCGGCACCGACATTAACCCGCTGTTCCGCCTTAACAAGCGTCAGGGCAAGCAGCTGCTGAAACATCTTGGCTGTCCGGAGCACCTCTATCTGAAGAAGCCGACCGCCGACCTGGAAGATGACCGTCCGGGCCTGCAGGATGAAGTGGCGCTGGGTGTCACCTACGAGATGATTGATGACTATCTGGAAGGAAAAAGTATCCATCCTGACAGCGCGAAAATTATTGAAGGCTGGTATCTCAAAACCGAGCACAAACGTCGTCCGCCGATCACGGTTTTCGACGATTTCTGGAAGTAATCCTGCGCCTCCTTTGCACGGGCAAGGGAGGCTCCTTTCACTCACGCTGTTGATCGCTGCATGCCTGCCACCGTTTCACGCGCCACCCTGATCGGGCTTATCGCCATTCTGCTCTGGAGCACCACTGTCGGCCTGCTGCGCAGTGTCAGCGAGGCCTTTGGTGCCACCGGCGGCGCGGCGCTGATCTACACCACCACCGCCTGTCTGCTCTGCCTGACCCGGGGTCTGCCCAGGCCAGGGGCGATGCCTGCGATCTATCTCTGGATCGGCGGCGCGCTCTTTGTCGGCTATGAGATGGCGCTGGCGCTGGCTATCGGACTGGCGAGCGATCGCCGTCAGTCGCTGGAGCTGGGGATGATCAACTATCTCTGGCCCTGCCTGACGATCGTGCTGGCGATCCCGTTTAATCAGCAGCGTTTCCGCGTCTGGCTGTGGCCCGGCCTGCTGCTGTCGCTGCTGGGTATCGTCTGGGTGATGAAAGGCAGCGGCAGTGGCGCGCCGGCGCTGCTGTGGCAGAACATGCTGCGCAATCCCGTCGCCTATGCTCTTGCCTTTCTGGCCGCCCTGACCTGGGCGCTTTATAACAATGTCACCCGTCGCTATGCGCGCGGTGCCAACGGCGTCACGCTCTTTTTTATCCTGACCGCGCTGGCGCTGTGGCTGAAATTTGCCGTCAGCCCGACGCCGCTGACCTTCGCGCCGCTGCCGCTGCTGGAAGTCCTGTTTGTCGGACTCTCCACCGCCATCGCCTACTCCGCCTGGAATCACGGCATTCAGCAGGGAAACCTGACGCTGCTGGCGACGGCCTCCTACTTTACGCCAGTGCTGTCGGCCCTGCTGGGATCGCTGTGGCTCGGCCTGACGCCACCGCTCGCCTTCTGGCAGGGCGTGGCGATGATCACCCTGGGCTCCCTCATCTGCTGGCTGGCGACACGGCCGCGCTGATCAGACGGCTGGCGATCATTTCACCGGTTTGTTATGCTGTATGGACAACCAGTAAATGGAGTCCACTTTGGTCAGACGTGCTGCCTCGCATCGCCTCGAACCCGACGCGAATGCGCTATATCAATATCCCGAACACCTGCGTGAGTGGCTGGAAGGCCTGCCGAATCACCCTGGCGTCTACACCTTCCACGGCGAGAGTGAGTCGCTGCCGCTCTATATCGGCAAAAGCGTGAATCTGCGCTCGCGGGTGATGTCCCATTTTCGCACCCCTGACGAGGCGAAGATGCTGCGTCAGTCGCGACGCGTCAGCTGGATCCCCACCGCGGGCGATCTCGGCGCGCTGCTGCTGGAAGCACAGATGATCAAAACCCAGCAGCCGCTGTTTAATAAACGCCTGCGCAAAAACCGGCAGCTCTGTTCATTGCAGATCACCCACGGCAAACCCGAAGTGGTCTACGCAAAGGATCTCGATTTCAGCCAGTCACCTAATCTCTTCGGGCTTTATCGCAGCCGGTTTGCTGCGCTGGAACGGCTCAAGCAACTCGCCGATGAGTATCAGCTCTGTCACGGTTTGCTGGGTCTGGAAGCCCTGAGTCCGCAGCGGGGCTGCTTCCGTTCGGCACTGCGCCGCTGCGCCGGGGCCTGCTGCGGTAAAGAGCCGGTCAGCGATCACCAGGATCGGCTGCTGGAAGCGCTGGAGAACGTGCGGGTCTTCTGCTGGCCGTGGCAGGGTGCCGTGGGGCTGGTGGAAGAAGGCAAACAGATGACGCAGATCCACGTCATCGACCACTGGTTCTATCTGGGGTCGGTCAGCAGCATGGAAGAGGCAAAAAAACTGCAGCGGCCCAAAGGGGGATTCGATCACGACGGCTACAAAATCCTCTGCCGTCCTATCCTCTCGGGTGACTACCCTATCCTGCCACTATAAAAAAACCGCCGGTGCTGTCCACTTACCTGCAGTGGACAGCACCGGCGGTCTCAGAAGTACCGCTTAGCTCAGATTATTCAGCCGGTGGTGCCGGTGGCGCCATGTTGCCTTCGCGCGGGCCTTTTTCGGTCAGGCGCTGCTCAAAGTTGGCGTTGTACTGTTTCTTCTGCGCCGGCGTCAGCACGTTATAGAGCTTGTTCTGGGTTTCCAGCATCTTCAGCGCATGCTCTTTACCGTTAGCAGACATCTTCTCTGCCTGCGCTTCGGCTTTGCTCTTATCGAAGCTGTCAGCCGCGATGATGTCGTGCATCGCACGGCGATCATCCTGTGACGGACGCTGCATATCTTTGTGGCTCTCTTTCATGATGTCGCGCATCTGGGTTTTCTGCGCGTCGGTCAGATTCAGACCATGGAACATCATCTCCATGCCGTGGCGCATTGGCGGCTTATGCATCGCTTTTTCGCTGCCGGCTGGCGGAGGCGTCAGGGAATCCGCGGCGGCATGGACGGCGCTGGCTGCACCAAACGCCAGCGAAGAAGCCAGTAACAGGGAAGTCAGTTTGCGCATAATAGTGTCCTTATGATTCATGATAATGACGACAGCACTCTGTCGCGTCTTCGGAAACAAGAATACGACGCTGAACGTCAACTACTCAGAGCCTGAGTAAAGCCGTGAAAGCATAAAAGACAAAAATCCGGCAATCATGAAGAGAATGAGAAGAAAGGCGTGAGGAATTGAAAAACTTTATGAATTTACAGCGAATTTCGCAGAAATCGTGGAGGAGTGTAAGGGTTTCGGCAGGAAAGCGGAAGAGGATCTCCCGCTTTCCTGCCGATTTTTAGCGCGGATTGCTGTAACCCGTCAGCTGCCCCCGTCAGAGAGGCAGCGCCTGGGTCTGTTCGCCCTCTTCAATCAGCATCAGGCCGGCACGCAGTCCGGCAGCAACGCCGGGATTCGGGAAAAGCACATATTCCCGTGCCTGCTGCACGTAGTAGCGGGTATCCCCATCCTCGGCCAGCAGCGTGCCCTGAGGAAAGGCGGTAAAGTTCAGCGTCTCCGGCGTCATATGCAGCCTGAAGTGCTCACTCAGCCGGGTGATCTGCTGCGCAACCCGATAGTGGCGCGGCTTCACGCGGGTGGCGGGCATGGGGTCACCAAACAGCAGCGCCGCCAGCGCCTGCTGTGCCGCACTGAACTGGCTCAGGTCGTTTTCGCCAAACGGCAGCGCCTTCCCCAGCTCCAGGGTGCAGCTGGCCGCACCGAAATGTTCACAGCTGAAATGGGTAAAGGTTCCGCCCGGCGCGCGATGAAAGACCAGCGCCTCCAGACCGGCAGCCGCCAGCCAGTCGAGAAACGCGGGAGGCCAGGGACGATCGTTTTGCGGCATGACGCCGAACTGCGGATGGTATGAGCCGCGAATCGCCGTGTGCATATCGAGATGCCAGCGCGTCTCATCGCATTCGCCCAGCAGCCAGAAGTTCTCCAGCGCCTGCTCCAGCCGCAGCACGCGGCGCGCCTCATCGCCATCGTCCACCTGCTGCCAGCGTCCGCCAAACAGCCGGTTAATATCATAACGGACATAGCGTTTGCCGGTACGCAGCGCAGAGGGATTGCCCAGAATCACCAGCATCCGCTGCTGTAGCGGCTTTTCACCGCGAAGCAGCGCATTGACCAGCTGATTCATGATTTCCACCGGGGCCGTTTCATTGCCGTGGATCCCGGCGGAGAGCACCAGCGCCTGCTTAACGGGCACAACCGGCTCCATCAGCAGGATGCCGTGATACAACCACTGCCAGCGAAGATGTGCCGTTTCACCCCTGCGCTTTCGCGGTGCCTCACCGGACAGCGTCTGCTGCAAAAAGTCCTGCATCGTTCCTCCTTTACGCCTCAGGCAGATGGCAGCCCGTGCCGCCATCGCCTTCACTGCTGAAATGCATACACATTTCCTAAGTCTAGCAGCTTCGTCAGTTCATCCAGCGCGTCACGACCCTCCCGCAGCAGCTGCGGATCCACCAGGTCGGCCTGGGTCAGCCGATCGCGGTAGTGGCGGTCAACCCAGCTGTTCAGGGCGGCGAACAGCCGATCGTTCATCAGCACGGCGGGATTGACGGCCTGCTGCTCCTGAGGCGTCAGCACTACCCGCAAACGCAGGCAGGCAGGCCCACCGCCGTTGTACATGCTTTCACGCAGATCAAACACCTTCAGATCCTTCAGCGGCCCATCCCCTTCCACCTGCTCGCACAGGTAACGCCAGACGTCCGGATGCTGACGCGACTCTTCCGGCAGCACCAGCATCATGGTGCCGTCGGGACGGCTCAGCAGCTGACTGTTAAACAGATAGGTGTCGACCGCATCTTTTACCGACACCCGATTGTCCGGCACTTCCAGCGCCACAAATCCGGGCACGCGTGCCCGAAGCTGCGCCAGCAGTGCAGGCTGATCGACAAACGCCTGCTGATGGCAGAAGAGCATCTGCTGGTTACTCACCGCGATCACATCGTTATGAAAAACCCCCTGGTCGATAACCGCCGGATTCTGCTGCGCAAACAGCAGGTGTTCAGGTGAGAGCTGATGCAGACGGGCGACCGCTTCACTGGCCTCGCGCGTCTGGCGCGCCGGATAGCGCTGCGGGGCTTTCCCCTCATGGCTGCTGTCACGGCCATAGACAAACAGCTGTACGCCCCGCTCGCCATAGTCGCCCCCCAGGCGGTTGTGATTTGCGGCTCCTTCATCGCCGAACATCGCCACCTGAGGCAGCGCATCGTGCACCGCAAAATGGTCTCTGTCGCGGAAGATGGCGCGCAGCAGCCCGGCGGTTTCCGGGGCTTCCATCGCGCGGTGAAATTTATTGTTCAGGTTGGCCACCGTCAGGTGAACCCGGCCATCACCGCTGTCGGCTGACGGCGACACGGTGGCCGCATTGGCGACCCACATCGCCGAAGCGGAACTGGCGGCAGAGAGTAAGCCCGGCGCGGTTTTCCCGGCCGACGCCAGTACCTGCTCGTCACTGCCACCGAAGCCAAGCTGGCGCAGCGCCGCGATATTAGGACGCTCATGCGGGGGGATCACCCCCTGCACAAACCCCATATCGGCCAGCGCCTTCATCTTCAGCAGCCCCTGCTTTGCCGCAAGACGGGGGTTCGAGGGCTGCAGCTGATTGCGGGTTGAGGCTTCGTTACCAAATGAGAGTCCGGCATAGTGGTGGGTCAACCCCACCAGACCGTCAAAGTTCGCTTCGGTGGCCTTCATAGCAACGTCTCCGGGGGTGAGAAATCCAGGCCTGGTGAAAGCGTGGCGGGCAGCGTCAGATCCGGCGTCTCCAGCGAGGCCATCGGCCAGGCGCAGTAGTCTGCCGCGTACCAGGCGCTGGCCCGATGGTTACCCGAGGCCCCAATGCCGCCAAACGGCGCGGTACTGGCGGCACCGGTGAGCGGTTTGTTCCAGTTGACAATGCCGGCCCGCGCCTCCAGCAGCAGCTGATCAAACTGCGCGCGCAGGGGGGAGATCAGGCCACACGACAGGCCGTAGCGGGTCTGGTTCGCCAGCGCTATCGCCTCGTCAAAGGTGTCGTAACGGATCACATTAAGCAGCGGGCCAAAAACCTCCTCATCCGGAATGCCCTGCACGCCGGTGATATCAATGATGCCGGGGGTCAGGATCGCGCTGTGGCGATCCGGCCAGCGCATCGCCAGCAGCACCTCGCCGCCCGCCTCCATCCGCCGCTGCCACTCCGCCATGATCTTCTCTGCCGCGCCGGTTGAAATCACGCTGCCCATAAAAGGGGGCGGTTCGGCATCCCAGGCCGCCGGCTGCAGCCGGCCTGCAACCTCTACCAGCCGCTGCAGAAACGCCTCTCCCGCCGCTCCGCGCTTCACCAGCAGGCGACGGGCACAGGTACAGCGCTGCCCCGCCGTAATAAAGGCGGATTGCAGCGTGATATTGACCGCCGCATCCAGGTCCGCTGGATCCTCGACAATCAGGGCATTGTTGCCGCCCATCTCCAGCGCCAGCATCTTTTCAGGCTGACCGGCAAACTGGCGATGCAGCTGATAGCCGGTATGGGCGCTGCCGGTAAACAGCAGGCCGTCGATCTGGCTGCAGCTGGCCAGCGCCTGGCCCGTTTCACGTCCGCCCTGCAGCAGCGCCAGCACACCGGCAGGCAGGCCTGCCGCCAGCCAGATCTGCACGGTTTTTTCGGCGGTCTGCGGCGTCAGCTCACTGGGTTTGAAGACCACGCAGTTTCCCGCCAGCAGCGCCGGCACGATGTGGCCGTTTGGCAGATGACCGGGGAAGTTATAGGGGCCGAACACCGCCAGCACGCCGTGGGGACGATGGCGCAGGGAACTTTCGCCCTGCTGCTGTTCACCGGTGCGGCTATGGTAAGCCTTCACTGAAAAGCCGATTTTATTGATCATCGCCGCCACTTCGGTCAGTGCTTCCCAGCGCGGTTTCCCGGTTTCACGCGCAATGGTGTCGGCCAGCTCCGCTTTTTGCGCGTCCAGACCGGCCGCAAATTTTTCGATGATCGCCTGGCGCTCCGCCAGCGGGCGGGTTGCCCAGCCCGGAAACGCGGCGCGCGCCGCCTCGCAGGCGGCGGCGACCTGCTCTGCCGAAGCCGCCTGCCCCTGCCAGAGCGGTTCCCCTCTCACCGGGTCCGCTTTCGTCAGGTGCTCTGCCTCACCGCTCTGCCACTCTCCCTTAATCAGGTGCGTCATGCTGTTTTCTCCTCTTTGCAGAGCGTCACCACGCGCAGGCTGTCGCCCGGCTGGCAGTGGAGCGCCCGCATCTGTTCGTCCGTCAGTTTTATGCTGTCACCGTCGGCATCTGCCGGGATCAGCGCCACACGGAACTGGCGGTAATGGTTATTGGCGACCAGGCAGAGCGGTGCATCCGCCGGATTTTCACCCCGCTCTGCGCCGCGCAGCCGGCTTTTGCGGATGGCGCGGATGCGGTCAATGTCGCACTCCAGTGTCGGGCCGCCATCAAAGATGTCGATATAGTTGAGGTAGCGGAAGCCCTCCGCTTCCAGTACGGCCCGGGCAGGTGCCGTCTGCGGGTGAACCTGCCCGATGACCGCCTGCGCCTCCGGGGTCAGATAGTCGATGTAGAGCGGATGTTTCGGCATCAGCTCGGCGATAAAAGCTTTCTGGCCGGTGCCGCTGAGGAAGTCCGCTTTGCTGAAGTCCATTGAGAAGAAGCGGCTGCCGACGCTCTCCCAGAAGGGTGAGTGGCCCTGCTCATCGCTGACGCCCCGCATCTCCGCGACTACCCGCTCCATAAAACGGTCACGGAAGTTAGCCATAAACAGGAAGCGTGATTTGGAGAGCAGATAACCATTTTTGCCGTCACGATACTCAGGGTCGAGAAACAGGGTGCAGAGCTCGCTGCTGCCGGTGTGGTCGTTACTCAGCGACAGGGTCGGCAGCGCGGCGTAGACGTTCAGCTCTTTCGACGCGTGCACCTGGGTGCCGACGCGGAAGTTATACCAGGGGTCCTGCAGGCCCACCGCCACTTCAATGGCGCAGATGCCCACCGCGCGATTATCTTCACTGTCGGCCAGCACAAAGACGTAGCCCTGCTCAGCGCGCGGCAGCGTATCCTGCCAGGTTTGCAGCGATCGATCGATTCGCGCCTGAAGCGTGGCGCTATCGACCGGCAGCGAGGTCAGCCCGCCGCCGGTTTTGCCTGCCAGCGTCATCAGCTGGCTTAAATCATCGCGTTCAACCGGACGGATTACCATCATGATGCGGACCCTCGTACCAGGCTTTCACAGGCCTCGGCAAAGCGTGCCATACCCAGCTTCACCTCCTGCTCGCTGATGTTCAGGGCCGGGGCAAAACGCACCACGTTCGCGCCCGCAATCAGCACCATGACGCCCATCTCAGCGGCAGCCAGGTTAATCGCTTTGGCTTTGCCGGCATATGCATCGCTCAGCACCGCACCTATCAGCAGGCCCAGCCCGCGCACCTCTTTAAACAGCTGCAGACGCTGATTGATCTCCGCCAGAGCCGAGACGATCCACTGGTGACGCTCTGTCACTCCCGTCATAAAGTCCGGCTGATTGACCAGTTCCATCACTTTACCGGCCACCGCGCCCGCCAGCGGATTACCGCCATAGGTGGTGCCGTGTGTGCCGACACCCATCACGCTCGCCAGATCGTTGCGCGTCAGCATCGCCCCAATCGGGAAGCCACCGCCGAGCGCTTTGGCGCTGGTCAGGACATCGGGTGTGACGCCGTAATGCATATAGGCATAAAGCGAACCGGTGCGGCCCACGCCGCTCTGCACTTCATCAAAAATCAGCACGGCCTGATGCCTGTCGCAAAGTTCGCGCAGTCCGCGCAGGAACGCCGGATCGGCAGGCAGCACGCCACCCTCCCCCTGGATGGGTTCCACAATCACTGCGCAGGTCTGGTCATTGATGAGTTCCGCCGCGGCCGCCAGGTCATTAAACGGGGCGTGCTGGATGGCAGGTGGCAGAGGCGCAAAATCCTGAGAGTAAGCGGGCTGTCCCCCGGCGGTAACGGTAAAGAGCGTGCGGCCATGAAACGCATTCTTAAATGCCACAATGCCACTTTTCTGCGGGCCGACCCGATCGTGGGCCACTTTGCGCGCCAGCTTCAGCGCCGCTTCGTTGGCCTCCGCACCGGAGTTACAGAAAAAGACCCGGTCAGCAAAGGTGGCATCAATTAACTGCTTCGCCAGTCGCAGGATCGGCTCATTGGTGTAGCCATTGCCGGTGTGCCATAAACGGGCGGCCTGCTCCTGCAACGCCTGTTGTAATGCCGGATGCGCATGCCCTAACGCATTCACGGCGATGCCACCGGCGAAGTCGACGTAGTCTTTGCCATTCTGATCCCAGACGGTTGAGCCCTCCGCGCGAACCGGGACAAATGTCGCGGGTGCATAAACCGGCATCATCCATTGATCGAAATCGTGACGTGAAACGTGCAGTGCCATAACCCATTCTCCTGCTTTCCCGGTCGGGTAAAGCTATTGTTTTAAAATTGTTAAGGGATGTTGTAATGCAGCCCTACTGTAGAGTGCAGTTAACGTGCCAGCCAGAGAATTAACTGCATAAAATCGTCACCCTGACGCAATATCAATAAGTTACACGCCGCTGTTATTCATTTTTTTTGCATATATAGTGAATAATTGTCTGATTGCAGCGGCAGAGCCGGGTTTTAAATAGCGGAATTATGCAATCGCGGGATGAAATATCGCTTTTGTGATCGCTGATAAACAATCACTCCGCAAAAGGCCCGAAGAGTGCCCTGTTTTAGCGCAGCCTGCCTCGCGACGGTGCAGGATGAGGCGCAGAATATTCATTGAGAGAGGATGACGACATGCCAGGATTTAACAGAATCTTTTCATTTAAGCGGGCAGACCGACGTCTGGCCTGATTATTTTTTAAGCGGATAAATAAAATGAAAACGATTTCTTCTGCATTATTCCCGGCGTGATGATTGGCAGCGGAATAACCTTTGAAATAAAGATGAACAGATATTGCTACGCAGGCTAATGGTTAGAATAAAACCCTTACCGCTTATTTGCATTAATGCTTTATCCATAATTTAACCAGCGGGATTGATGATTTAAAAACGTACAAACCGCCAGGGGCAGAAAAGCTACACCTAAAAATTAACCACTGATAATCATCACTTTTTTATTAAATTCGGTAAAATTCATCAGAAGAAATACTTATTACTCCAGAATTTAATCGTCTTTCAGACACGCATTTTTCTTTACTGAATATGCATATCACATTTTGTTACTTTTATTGCGCTTTGTGATTTTAACTTTTTGTGTCATTTTCTTTTCACCCCGCAGCCGGGGCATAATAATTAATGAATACAGGGTAATGAATAGATGATGAAGCGCACTTTACTGGCGGCTGTCATGCCGTTACTGCTCGGCCTCTCTTCAGTGCAGGCCGCAGAAATTTATAACAAGGATGGAAATAAGCTGGATCTGGTCGGCAAGATTAACGTGTCGCACCTCTTTTCTGACGACGATAAGAACAACGGTGATACCTCCTCTTATTCCCGCCTGGGTTTTAAAGGCGAAACAAAGATTACCGATCAGCTGACCGGCTACGGTTTCTGGCAGTATCAGTACAGCCTGCACAACTCAGAAGGCAGCGATGCGCAGAGCGGCAACCGTACCCGTCTGGGTTACGCTGGCCTGAAGTTTGGCGAAGCCGGTGCGCTGGATTATGGACGTAACTACGGCCTGGTGTATGACGCGCTGAGTTACACCGATATGCTGCCCTTCTTTGGCGGCGATTCCGGCTACACCGACGCCTTCCTCTCTGGCCGCTCAACCGGCGTGCTGACCTGGCGTAACAGCGATTTCTTTGGCCTGGTTCAGGGATTAAACGTTGCCGCGCAGTATCAGGGTAAAAACGATCGCAGCGCTAACACCGACGGCGTACGTCGTTCTAACGGCGATGGCTTTGCCCTCTCTGCCTCTTATGACTTCGATTTCGGCCTGAGCTTCGCCGGGGCCTTTGCCAGCCTGGATCGCACAACGGCGCAGAACGCCGCCCCACGCGGTGAAGGTGAAAAAGCGCAGCACTGGGCGACCTCAGTGAAATATGATGCGAACCAGGTTTATCTGGCCGCGATGTATGGTGAAACCCTGAACGCCACGCCGATCACCAACGGTTTCGCAAACAAGGCGCAGAACTTTGAAGCCGTTGCTCAGTATCAGTTCCTGAATGGTTTCCGTCCGTCTGTGGGTTACGTCTCATCGAAAGGTAAAGAGATTGAGAATATCGGCGACGCCGACATTGTCAAATACACCGCGGTGGGTGCGACCTACTACTTCAACAAGAATATGTCGGTCTATGGCGAATACCGCATCAACCTGTTGAAAGACAACAACCCGCTTAATCTGGCCACGGATGATATTACGGCCGTGGGTCTGATCTATCAGTTCTGATGCCCATGCGGCCCGGCACACGCTGCCGGGCCCGTTTTTTTATCGCTGTGCCAGCTGAGCCTCCGGGTCTGGCTCAATAACGGAGACGGCGGCTTCCTGGATGAATCCCTCTGCATCCGCCGACGCCAGCAGCAGTGTGGCCTGCTCAGCCGGTATCGGACGACTGAAGAGATAGCCCTGACCGTAGTCACAACCGCGCTTTCTCAGCCATCTCAGCGTTGAGACATCCTCAATACCTTCTGCGGTAATAATGACGTTCAGCTCCTGACAGAGCGTCAGCAGGGTTTCCACCACCTTGCGCTGCTCCGACCCGGTGACGATCCCGGCAATAAACGACTGATCGATTTTGATTTTGGTAATCCCCAGCCCCAGCAGCACCGACAGGTTGGAGTAGCCGGTGCCAAAATCATCCAGCACGACCCCAATCCCCTCCTCCCTGAGGCGTCTGATCGCCTGACGGGCATCGTCGGAGATCGCCATCACGTTCTGTTCAGTGATTTCGAGCTCCAGCATCACCGGCCCGGCCTGCTGCATAATGGCGGAGAGGCAGTTGGTCAGCGCAGGTCTCAGCAGCTGCTCCGGGGTGATATTCAGCGACAGACCGAGCCCGGCAGGCCATGCCCGCGTGGCGCTGACGGCATCCTGCAGCAGCGCCACGGTCAGGCTGTCCATCAGCCCGAGCCGCTCCACCACGGGCAGAAACTGCGCGGGTGCCACCGTCTGACCGGAGGCGGTGATCCAGCGCGCCAGGATCTCAAACCCGGTGATGTTGCCGGTGCGCAGCGAAACCAGCGGCTGCAGGAAAGGCACGATGGCATGCCCGCTGACGGCGGCGGCGACCTCATGCTCCAGCTTCTCCCGCTGCAGGAAGCGCAGCGCCATATCCGGCGTGAAACGGGCCAGACAGGCCTCTTTATTGCGCTTCGCCTCACAGAGCGCCAGATCGGCGGCCCGCACCACATCCTCCTGTCCCGGACAGTCAGAACTGGCAATACCGGCAGAGAGGTGCAAAACGGTATGCGGCCCGGTGCGGATGGATGAGGCATGCTCACAGATCCTGCCGGCCTCCACCAGCGCCTGCTCGGCCTGAGACGCCGCCATGACTAGGGCAAACTCATCGCCACCGATGCGAAACACCTGACTTTCCGTGCCAGCCGACGCGGTCAGCATCGACGCGAGCGCCACCAGGATAGTGTCCCCCTGACGATGGCCGTTGAGATCGTTGATAGTTTTGAAATCATCGATATTAAGCAGCGTCAGGGTATAGGGCATCCCACAGGCATCCAGCGCGGCGATATGCGCATTGAACGATCGGCGATTGAGTACGCCGGTCAGCGCATCGGTTCCGGCCAGCCTGAGCGCATTTTTTTCGGCCAGCAGCATTTTGCGGATCAGACCCGCAATCAGCAGCGCCGGAATCACCATCGCCAGCCCGGCGAAAGCGGTCGATGTCAGGATGAACCGTAAGCGTTCGCTGGTTTCAAAATCCAGGTTATAGCTCAGGCCGAGCAGATGAGCGAGGTGCGCCTCAAGCCCATATTCCCACAATGTGGAAAGTAAAAAGATGGTCGCAATATTCAGCATTGCGAGCCAGAAAAGTTTCAGGCGCATGCGTTAATTCCTGGTGATGAAAGGTGTCAGAGTGTTGTTTTAATTTTTCTGTAAAAAACCGGGGCGTGATGGTTAAACACGGTCTGCGCGTGGCTGACAATAATGACCCCTTTTTTTCTGCCTGGTACTAATCAGGCGTTCTCACTGGCTGTGTGACAGTGAGGCAGAGGATCGCTCCTGACCGGCAGGGGCAGAACTGATCACTCATACCAGTCAGGGATCTATCGGCAGCGGCGGGCGTTTTAACAGGTCCGACCGGATAAATTAATCCCCCTGCGGGGTTTCTTCCCGGCAAGTCACTGAATAGCACGGTAATAAATAGTGCTCAATTTAGTTAATAGCAACCCTCCAGAATTGCCGCTGACGGCCGATACCGTCTTAACTAATGACCCCTTCCGGAAAAACACATGAAAATCTCAACGCGTCTGAGTGCAGGTTTTGGTTTACTGATTTTGCTGTTAGTTATCTGTGCTGGCACAGCGATTCACGCCCTGGACAGTGCCCGCGATGGCATGAACGAGGTGGTGAATGTGCGGCTGAAAAAGTATCAGACGGTGCTCGATATGCGGGGCGGCGTCCGTGATATGGCGATTGCCGTGCGCAACCTTGCCCTGCTGACCGATCCGAAGGCGATGCAGCCTGAGTGGGAACGCCTGCAGAAACAGCGGGCGCTTTACATCAGCAACCGCGAAGCGCTGGCACGCATGATGCAGACGGACGCCGGGCAGGCCGGGCGGGAAGCGATGGACCGGATCGAGTCCAGCGAGGGTGCGGCCCTCTCCACGCTGATGACGGCGGGGAAACTGGGACTGGAAAACCGTCAGCAGGAGGTCACAGATTATCTGTTAAACGTCGCGCGACCGGCACAGCAAAGCCTGCTGAAGGCGATAAACGATCTGACCGAGCTTGAGATGCGCAGCAGCCAGGAGACCGTCGTGGAGAATGGCAACAGCATTGGTCGCACCACCCGCATACTGATGATCCTGACGGTCATCTCCCTGCTGGCAGCGGTCGCCACCTGCACATTCATTGTGCGGATGCTGATGCGCCAGCTGGGCGGTGAACCGATCCAGGCGCAGACGCTGGCGGCAGCGATCGCGGCCGGTGATCTCACCTCGCCGGTCACGCTGCGGTCGGGTGACACGACAAGCCTGCTCGCCTCACTGAACAGCATGCAGACACACCTGCGCAGCATGGTCACGCAGATTAAAGACGCCTCGGCGTCGGTTGCGCTGGCGGCCGATGAGATTTCCCAGGGTAACACGGAGCTCTCTTCACGCACCGAAGAGCAGGCCGCGGCCCTGCAGGAAACCGCAGCCAGTATGGAGCAGCTGACCGCCACGGTGAAAAGTAATGCCGCAGGCGCGCAGCAGACAGCGGGTTCTGCGCGCGAGGCAGCCATGCTGGCCCATGACGGCGAAGCGGATGTGCATCGTCTGGCGCAGACCATGCAGGAGATTTCGCTGAGTGCGGTCCGGGTCCGGGATATCACCGCGGTGATTGAAGGGATCGCCTTCCAGACCAATATTCTGGCGCTCAACGCCGCCGTGGAAGCGGCGCGCGCCGGTGAAGAGGGTCGCGGATTTGCGGTCGTTGCCGGTGAGGTCCGTTCACTGGCCCAGCGCAGCGCCACAGCAGCCCGTGACATCAAACAGCTGATTGAGCAGGCCGTGACGCAGGTCGAAGGCGGTGTGAGCGTCGCGGCGGGAACGGGTGAACGTATCCTGAAGATTGTCAGCCGCGTCGGTGAACTGGCCGATGCGATGGACAACCTCTCACTCTCCTCCAGCGAGCAGATGCAGGGTATCTCTCAGGTCAGCGTTGCGGTAAGTCAGATGGATGGGGTTACCCAGAACAACGCCGCGCTGGTGGAGGAGTCCTCATCAGCCTCGCAGTCACTGCTGGCCCAGGCGCGCGATCTGCGCGGCATGGTCGAGACCTTCACGGTTTAACGCTCTCCGGCAGACCACGCCGCACCGAACGTGGCGGGTGGAGACGTGCTGAACGCGCAGCCGCTTCAGCACGTTGTGCACCCGGCGTGGCTGCCGGTTGGGTTGACTTCAATTTAATTTGACTCAATACTGGTTTGCCTTTCCATCCGGGGGCAACGGAACCGGTTTCTTCCCGCCGCAACGGCCCCCGACAGAGCGGGTGCCTGACAGCGTAAAGCGAGGTGGCCGCCAGGGTTGCCAACCCGGAGCAACTGCGGTGCCCTTACAGCGGAGACGCATCAGGATGCCGCCCCCCGTCCCCGACTCAGAATGAGTAAACATATGAACGATGAAACCACGGGGATCTGTGAAACGCCGCCTGGCGCAGCACCGGAAACGATCGATCAGTTTCTCTGCTTTGCGCTCTACTCCGCCTCCCTCGCGATGACGAAACTGTATCAGTCACGGCTGAAGCCGCTGGGGCTGACCTATCCGCAGTATCTGGTGCTGCTGGTGCTGTGGGAAAAAGATCGCCTGACCGTTTCCGAAATCGGGGCGCGCGTCCGGCTCGACTCCGGCACGCTCAGTCAGCTTCTTAAGCGGCTGGAGAGTGCGGGCGTGATCTGCCGCCAGCGTGATACCGGCCAGGATGAGCGCCGGGTATGGGTCTCCCTGACCGAGCAGGGCCACCAGCTTAAAGTGACGGCGGCGGGCGTGCCGGCAGATATGATTTCGGTGATGGACACGGCCTGCCATGAGCTCGTCGATCTGACAGCCCAGGTCGCTACGCTGCGGGACAAATTAGTGAAGGCGTTGCCATGATGGCCGCACACATCAGGGCGGCGGCCAGCCCGGGCCTGCGGCATCGCTTCGGCAGACCGCTTTCAGAAAACATTCAGCAACACTGTTGCGCGGGGGTCGCCTTTGAGCACGAATAAACCGGTCGACATGGATGAGGTGCATGCCGTGGTCGGCCACGCGGTCGCCAGCCTGTTGAGGTCTGGCCAGCCAGCGGGCGCGGAGGAGATCCTGGCGTTTCTCCGGCAGCAGGAGGCGCGCTCCGTCAACGGCCAGAGAGATATCTATACCCATGCATTACGGGTGGTGATGGCCATCGTGCGCTGACAGACGCGCTGCCGGACGACAGGCTGACGGGATGCAGGCCCTGCCGGGCCGCTGTTGCGGCGGACTGTTCAGCCCGCCTTTTATGCGCGACTACTCGCCGTGTTCCGCCCGGGCAACCTCACGCACGGCGCTTTCAACCCGCTCCGAATCTTTCTGAATGCTGGCGATAACCTCGCCCGCCTCACGCATCAGGCTCACTCCCTGACCGGTACTTGCCAGCGACGTTTCAATGCCACGCAGCACCTCTCGCGCCAGTTCGTTATTGCCCGCCACAACCCGTTCGATCTCCTCGGTCGCGCTGCTGACGCTGGCGGCCAGGGTGCGCACCTCGGCCGCGACGACGGCAAAACTGCGGCCCGACGCGCCTGCCCGCGCCGCCTCTATGGCGGCATTGAGGGCGATCAGTCGGGTCTGCATAGCAAAACGCCGGATAGTTTCTACCATGCCATCGATGCTGGCAGACTGACTGTTGAGGCGCGAGACATCGGCTGACACATCGCCCATCTCCTGAGCGATCTGGCTGATCTTCTGAATGCTGTTTTCAATCACATTGGCCCCGGCCTGCGCACTGCCCCGCGTCTGAACCGCCATATTCCAGGCGTTCAGCGCCGCGTCATATTCCTGCTGATTACGCAGCACCTGCTCCGTCACATCGGTGGCGAACTTCACAATTTTGTCGAGCTGCCCGTCGCTGTTGAAGACCGGATTGTAGGTCGCCCTGAGCCAGAGCGGTTCGCCCCGCCGGTTGAGCCGGGGAAACTGCCCCGAAAAGAATTCCCCCTGATTCAGCCGCGCCCAGAACTGACGGTACTCCTCGCTCCCTGAAAGTTCCGCTGAACAGAAAAGCCGGTGATGCTGTCCCACCACCTCCGCAGCCTGATAGCCGGTGGCCTGGAGAAAGTTGTCGTTTGCCTCCAGCACAATCCCGTCAGGGCTGAAAGCGATCATCGCCATCGAGCGGCTGATCGCGTTTATGATGGATTCTTTCTCCAGCGACGACTGCATCCTCTCTGAGATATCGGCGGCAATCTTGATGATTTTGAACACCCGGCCGCGTCGATCGGTCACCGGAATATAGCTGGCCTCCAGCCAGACCGGGCGCATGCCGTTAGCCAGCCGCAGATATTTGTCGCTGAAGCTCTCGCCTGCCGCGAGGCGCTGCCAGAAACGCTGATATTCAGCCGAGTTCACCAGCGCAGGCGGACAGAACATGCGGTGATGCTGACCCATGATCTCCTCCGCCCGGTATCCCATCGTCGCCAGAAACAGCGGACTGGCCCGGCGGATAATGCCAGCCGGGGTGAACTCAATCACGGCCATGGCACCGCCCAGCGATGTGAACGACGCGGCAGCGTGCAGGCCACGCTGACGGATAAAAGAGGGAAGCAGAGTTTTCAGTACATTCAGGCGCATCAGCAAATCCGAAAAGGAGTGGGAACTGCTGTAGTTATCGGCATTTTCCCGTCACGCCTTATCCATTGCTGCGATAGTTGCGGCTGATGATTGCAACATGATGTTACTGCTTTTCAGCCCCCGCCCGGCTCAGGCAGAGCAGGCGGGACAACGCCGCCGCAGAGGCCGCGGAGGTGGTTACAGCGCCGCGCCGGGAGCCATCAGATCGAAGCGATCGTTCTGCGACACGTCATCCATCGGCATCGGTGGCGCAATCTTCAGAGTGATCCAGTTCGAGGTCACGCGCTGCTGTTTGCTGTCCTCCAGCGTTACCGACAGGCGATATTCGTTGCTGGCATCGGGTGACGGGTCCCACTGCGGCAGGATCACACTCCAGCCCTGCGGATCGGCATTGTTGGCAGGCGGTGTCAGGCTCAGTGCCTGCGTATCGCCCTGCCAGCTCACCGCCCGGATAGCATAACTGGCGCGCACCTGCAGCTTCAGCGGCAGACTCTCGCCACTGCTGAGCTGCCAGGGCGGGGTCGCCAGAAAGACCGACAGGGTTTTACGCTGACGGAAGGCGAGCACCGGCGTCTCACTGCGGGTCACCGTATCGTAGCGGCTGCCGCGCAGCGAGTGCGCTTCAGCGACGTTATCGGCATCAAGCTGGCGGCGCAGCGCCACGCCGAAACGGTAGTTGAGCTTCAGACCCAGCTGATCCTGGCTCTCGCCGGCGCTGCTGGTTTTGTGGGTGGCGGAGAGCGTCACCAGAGGCACCGGCGTGTAGGAGAGACCAAACGACATGGCGGAAGGGTTGTGATAGCGGTTGCCGCTGTTAAACAGATCGACATTCTCCCCCAGATAGCGCTGATAGCTCACGGAGACGCCGAGCTGCCGGTAGAACGGCAGATAGCTCTGGCTGGTGATGTCATAGCCGCGCGCCATCCGCTGCTGCCGGGAATCGCTCAGGTTTTTCCAGCCGGAGAGAGGCTGATAGTAGTTGGCGGAGAGGCGCAGCGAATCGCTCCACGCCTCTGTGCCGACCGAGGCGCGCTGCAGACCGCTGCTGAAGGTGCGGTCGACAAAGCCGTTGTAACCCAGCAGCCAGTTGCCCGCCTCCCAACGCTGGCCCAGTCCGGCATTGCCGACCAGCCCATCGTCAGTTTCGTGCAGGCCAAGCTGGCTGAAGGTGAGCAGGCTGTTTTCATCGGCCAGGGCGCTGAAGAGATCGCCGCCGGTGCCGGTGAAGTTACCCTCCATGTCCACTTTCAGATCGAGCTGTGCAGTGCCATAAGGCGACAGCAGCGACTGCCCTTCGCTCTCTACCCGTTCGGCCACCTCATCCCGCAGATGATTGAACGCCCAGATGCCCGCCTGCTGGCCAAACGTGACGTTGCTGTCGTTTTTGCTCGCCTCGCCGATACTTTTGGCAACGGCCGCCAGCTTTTTGCTCCACGCCTCCTCCTGATCGCTGACACTGCCGAGGGTCGGCAGGGCGTCGCTGTAGCGCGCAGGATCGTCGAATGGCGTCTCTGACACGGCGGTGTCGGTCTGAAACGCGTGCGCGGCGGGTATCGCGGAGAGCGACAGCGTGATTAAGGCGAGAAAACCCGTTTTCCGTATCATGTCACCTGGTAAATTGATTGATTCGTTGCTGCAACAAAAGCCAAATTATCAATCATTACCTTAACATATTGTGACGGCGATGCAGGACAGCAGCGGCAAAATGTGCATATAACAGAAAAGTCTGGCTGAAAAAGCCTGCCTGCGCGGCAGGCCAGCCGCATCCGACACCGTCAGGAGAAGATCAGACCCCCATCCACATTAATGGTCTGACCGGTGATGTAGCGCGCATCCTCGGAGGCCAGAAAGGCCACCAGTCCGGCCACATCCTCCGGCTGTCCGGCGCGCTTCAGCGGAATGTTGTTGACCCACTCCGCCATCAGCTCACCTGTGCCGTAGGTTTTCTTTTCGCTGCTGAGGATCGCTCCCCAGACCCGATCGTTATAATCCCACATCTCACTCTCAATGATACCGGGACAAAAGGCGTTGACCGTGATGTTCCACGGGGCCAGCTCCAGCGCCAGGCTCTGCGTGATGCCAATCACCCCCATTTTGCTGGCGGCATAGTGCGGCGTGTAGATAAAGCCCTGCCGTCCCTGCCCCGACGAGGTGTTGATCAGGCTGCCGCTGCGCTGCGTCACCATATATTTTGCCGCTTCACGACAGCAGAGCCAGACGCCGGTGGTATTGACCGCCAGAATCCGCTCAAAGTCGCTTTTTGGCAGCGTATCGAACCGGTCAATGGTGATGACCCCCGCATTCTGGATCGACACATCTATCTGACCAAAGCGTTCGGCGGCCTGCTGATAGAGCTGCTGCACCGCGGCTTCATCGGTCACGTCAGCCTGCAGCGCCAGAATCTCACTGCCATACTGCTGCCGCAGCTGGTCGGCGGTGGCAAACACCCGGTCCGCATTGGACACCATCACCAGCCGCGCCCCATCGCGGGCGAACCGCGCGGCGATACCAGCTCCAATCCCCCGGCAGGCACCGGTGATCACGACAGTTTTTCCCTGCTGTTTTCCGTTCATCATTACTCCTGTTACGTGTGACGCACATCAGTGAGGGGTGCCGGCTGCGGCTTTTTTTCATGGCGACGCAGCAGCACCACTTTGCTTTGCAGACGCTGCTGGAACTGATCAATCACCACGGCCGTGACAATCACCAGCCCTTTAATCACCATCTGCCAGAAATCGCTGACGCCCATCATCACCATGCCATCCGCCAGGAAGACGATAACGAAAGCGCCGATAATCGAGCCGGAGACGCGCCCGCGTCCCCCCGCCAGCGCGGTGCCGCCCAGTACGGTGGCCCCGATGGCGTCCATTTCAAACATGTTGCCGGTCATCGGGTGCGCGGTCTGCAGCTGAGACGCCACCACCAGCCCCACCAGCCCGGCGCAGAGGCCGGAAAAGGCGTAGACAAAGATTTTAACTTTGATGATCGGCACCCCTGCCAGCCGTGCGGCGGACTCGTTGCCGCCCGTGGCATAGATATAGCGCCCCAGCGGCGTTTTGCGCGTCAGGTAGAGTCCCAGCAGTAAAAAGCCGAGCATCAGCCAGATAGGCAGATAGACGCCCAGCAGGGTGCCGGACCCCAGCACGGCAAAGCCGGTGTTGCCCAGGGCGGGCAGCCCGACCAGATTGGCGTAGGTGCCGCCATCGTTAAACAGCAGCGCCGCGCCCCGCGCCACATACATCATGCCCAGGGTGCAGATAAAGGGCGCCACGCCCAGCCGGGTGATCACCGTGCCGTTAATCAGTCCGGCCAGGATGCCAAAGAGGGCTACCACCAGAATCACTTCGGGCACGTTGAGAAACAGCGTGTTGCCGCCCCATAGCGGAATGCCATTGGTCAGCAGCGCGCCCGCCACCATCCCGCAGATCCCGGCCACCGCGCCCACCGAGAGGTCTATGCCGCCGGTCAGGATCACCAGCGTCATCCCTATCGCCAGCAGCCCGGTGATCGCCACGTGCTGCGTCATGATCAGCAGGTTAGAGGGGGTGAGAAAGTTCGGTACCATCACGCTGAAAAAGCAGACCACGATCAGCAGCGCAATGAAGGTGCGCGCTTTGAGCAGGTACATGTAGAGCAGATATTTTTGGTTCATCAGATTCTCCGGCCCGCTTAATCCTGCGGGGTTGATGCCGCGATGAGGTGTTCGCGCGTGGCCGCTGCGCGGGGCAGATCGGCCGTTATCCGGCCATCGGCCATCACTAAAATCCGGTCCGCCAGTGCCATCACCTCATCCAGTTCGGAGGAGGAGAACATCACCGCCAGCCCCTGCTGCGCCAGATTGCCAATCAGGTGATAGACATCGGTCTTCGCGCCCACGTCGATGCCGCGTGTCGGCTCATCCAGCAGGACCACCTGCGGTCCGGTCATCAGCGCCTTACCCAGCACCACCTTCTGCTGATTACCGCCGCTCAGCGAGGTGACCGGCAGGTCGGGATCGCTGACTTTGATCGCCAGATGGCCGATCATCTCACTGACCCGCTGCTGCTCGCGACGCGGGTTGAGCCGCCCCAGCGCCCGACGAAAGCCGCGCAGGCTGAAGTCCGAGAGCGTCATGTTGGCGGTGATCGACATCAGTTCAATCACCCCTTCGCCTTTGCGATCCTCCGGCACCAGCGCAATGCCGCTTTTCAGCCGCTGCTGGAAGCTGCGTTTCGCCAGATCGCGGCCCGCCAGCCGCACCCGGCCCGACTGGCAGGGCATCAGGCCAATCAGCCCTTTAAACAGTTCTGTCCGACCGGCGCCGAGCAGGCCATAGATGCCGATCACCTCCCCCTTGCGCAGCGTAAAACTCACCGCATTCAGCCTGTAGCCTCCGTTCTGATGCAGGGCAGTCAGCTCCTCCACCTCCAGCACGGTTTCCCCCTGTGGGGCAGGCTGAAAGTCGAACTGTTTTTTCCGGTCGCCCACCATCTGCGCGATAATCCACGGCACGCTGGCGTCGCGCACCTCGCGCTCACTGATAAAGCGGCCATCGCGGAAAATCGTGATGTGATCGCCGATCTCCATCAGCTCCTCCAGCCGGTGGGAGATGTAGATAATGGTGACGCCGCGCCGCTTGAGCTGCTCAATGACGCTGAACAGCACTTTCACCTCCGACTGGCTGAGCGCGCTGGTCGGCTCGTCCATGATCAGCACCCGGGTATCCTTGGAGAGCGCCCGGGCGATTTCCACCAGTTGCTGATGACCGATACCCAGCTCGCCCAGCGGCGCAAAGGGATCGACATCCAGCTGCAGCCGCTCCAGCAGCGACTTCGCCAGCGCATACTGATACTTCTCGTTGATCACCCCGCGCTGGAAAAACTCGTTGGCGATAAAGATGTTGTCCATGACGTTCATGTTGGGAAACAGGTTCAGCTCCTGAAAAATGATGCTGATCCCCTGTTTCTCCGCCTGCTGGGTGGAGTGAAGCGACACCGGCCGGCCATCCAGCAGAATCTCGCCCGACGAGGGGGTCTCTACGCCGGCCAGCATCTTCATCATGGTGGACTTCCCGGCGCCGTTCTCGCCGATCAGGACATTCACTTTGTTGCGGTAAACCCGGTAGTTGACCTGATCGAGTGCGGTTACGCCGGGGTAAAGACACGACAGGTTGCGCGTTTCAATAATTACATCGCCGGGCTGTTGAGGTTGCTGCATCTGCCGCTCCTTATTGCCGGGAAATGGCGGCCGGGGTGATATCCGGCAGCTGTTGCGGAATGTCCCAGCTGCTGAACACGCCGGTCACCTTCACCTTATCGCCCACCTTCGGCGCGAACTGCTGCATCATCTGCGAGGCGTGCTGATTAATCGCCTTGCCGAAGTCTCCGAACAGCACCTGGTCGTTAAAATCCTGATAACCCGCGCCCCGGTAGCCATCACGCAGCGCGGTGCCACGGATGATCGGCCCGATCTGAATAGTGACACTGTCACCTGATTCATCCTTTACGGTCATCTTTCCGCTGCGTGAGGTGGTGTTGACTGCCGTGACATCGCCCTGTACCGAGACGCTGAAGATGCAGGGATTCTCCGCCTGAGTGCGATAGCCGTCGGTCTGACAGGCAGTGTCAAAATCTTTGGCTGACCGCATTGCGGTGAGCAGCGCTGACACGGGCCGCGCCTCCGCCTGGAGCTGCGGCACCAGCTTCTGCTGCCAGAGCTGGTCAATATCAGCCATCTTCGGGTTAGGGGGATTTTTCAGGTCAGCCAGCTCCTGCTGCGACACAATTCGGCAGCCACTCAGCAGCGTGACCACCAGTGTCAGCCAGACTCTTCGGGACATCTTCTTCTCCCAGGCGCCCGCCAGCGCAGGCGCGGCAGCGGTTAATTACGACTTGTAGTTGAAGTCCTGAACGCCTTTGGCATTCTCCGGGGTGATCAGAATGCCGCGGAACATCACCCGCTGTTTTTCCGGCTTCACTCCTTTCTGAATGAAGTTGTCGAGATCGGTCACCCCTTCGGCGGCAATCGCCTGCGCCTGCAGCATGACGGTGGCTTTCAGCGTGCCGGCTTTCACCGCATCGCGTTCGTCGTTGCTGCCGTCAATTCCGACCACAATCACATCGTCACGCCCCGCCGCTTTCAGTGCCGCAATCGCCCCCAGCGCCACCGGACCGTTGCCACAGATGACCCCTTTTACATCCGGGTGCGCCTGCAGGATGCTGTCCATGATGCGCTTGCCGTCGATCAGCGTGCCTTTGGCATCCTGACGCGCCACGCTCTGCATGTCGGGATATTGATCCAGCACCTGATGGAACGATTTCGAGCGTGTCACGCAGTTGTTATCCGCCAGGTTGCAGGCGAGTTCGGCGTACTTACCCTTTTCACCCATCTTTTCCACGAAGACGTTGGCCACGTCTGAGCCGGCCTGAAAGTTGTTGTGGGTGATCTGGGCCAGCGCCACGTCATCCACCGGAATTTCACGGTTGATCAGTACCACCGGGATCCCGGCATCTTTGGCTTTTTTAATGGCCGCCACGCTGGCAGTGGAGTCAGCGTTATCGAGCACGATACCCTGCACTTTTTTACCAATCGCGGCGTCGATCAGTTCGCTCTGCTTCTTCACATCTTCACCATGCGACAGCACGGTGGTTTTGTAGCCCAGCTCCTGCGCTTTGACATTGGCCCCTTTGGCCTCTGACGCGTAATAGGGATTATCGAGTGAGTTAACCAGGATCATAATGGTGCCTTTTTCGGCGGCAAACGCCGCCTGCGAAACCAGACAGGCAGCCACGGCACTACACAGCAGGGTACGGTTTTTCATGATGTTCTCGCTTATCGTTATGTCAGGGTGTTCATTCCCGGGTGTCAGCGTGGCGTTACCAGATGGTGAAGCCCCCATCGATCATCAGGTCCGCGCCGGTAATCATGTCGCTGCCGTTGCTGGCGAAAAAGAGCACGGCGGCGGCGATCTCGTCGGTGTAGGCAAAGCGTCCCAGCGGGATCAGCTTTTTCATCTGCTCGCCCTTCTCGCCGCGCCACGCTTTTTCGCCCATTGGCGTCAGCACCACGGTGGGCGACAGGGTGTTTACGTTGATACGATGCGGGGCAAACTCTTTCGCCATGACTTTGGTCATGCCGAGCAGGCCCGCTTTGGCTGAGGTGTAGGCGACATGGTTGTCGATAGCGATCGAGGCAGCCTGCGAGGCGATATTGATAATTTTGCCGCCCGCACCCGCCCGGATCATCTGTCGTGCAGCCGCCTGTGAGCAGAGAAAAGGCCCGGTGAGGTTGACGGCGATCTGCTTCTGCCACTCGGCAAAGTCAGTCTCCACCACTGGCTGCAACATCACGTAGCCTGCGCAGTTCACCAGAATGTCGATGCGGCCATAGTGGGCAACCACCGTCTCAAAGGCGGCGTCGACAGAGGCGGGGTCGGTGACGTCACAGCAGACAAACCGGACCCGGTCAGCGGCAAAGTCCTTCTGCAGACTGGCAACCTTCTCCGCTTCAAACGGCGGATAGAGCAGTGCCAGACGCGCGCCCTTCTCCAGCAGCATGCCGTTGGTGGCCATCGCAATCCCGCCCAGCCCGCCGGTCACGACGGCCACTTTGTCACCCAGATTCAGGGCGGTATCCACGCCGTAGCGCAGGTTTACGTCATATTCACCACTCATCCCACTCTTCCCCTCAGATTTTTGCTGATGCCGTTGGCCTACTCATTTTCGAACAAAAATATATGCTATCGAAAAGAAATGATATGTGGAGCAGATCAAATTTCGACCATCTCACAGCCCGCGCCGCTTATCTGATTGAAAAGGCGTGATCTGGCTTGCAGTAGTGAAATAAAGCCTGACAGGCGCGATCCGGAAAGCGTGAGAGATTCAACAACCTGTCTGCTTTTTATTTTCATTCGAAAATCAATGGCGCGCCGGGCTATCTCGCATTCAGAAAAAGGGCGCGTTAAACTCAGCCATAAAGAGCCTGTTCGCCCGACCCGGCAGGTCACTGGAAAAGGGAGCATTTCGATTGAAAAGCAAAAGTGAGCAGTTCGCTGACATGCAGCAACGCCGCGAGAAAATTCTGGAGATGATCCGTGAGGATGGCACCGTCACGGTTAAAGCCCTGACGGAGACCTTTGGGCTGACGGAGGCCACCCTGCGCAGCGACCTGCGTATGCTGCAAAAACAGGGGTTTGTACAGCGCTATCACGGCGGCGCGACCCTGATGACCGGTAAACAGAACAGCGGTGCAATGCTGCTGGAGCGGCAGACACATCTGGAAGAGAAAGAGGCAATTGGCCGACTGGCGGCGCAGCACATCGAAAATGGGGATACGGTGATTTTCGATTCCGGCACCACCACCACGGCCATCACTGATGCCCTCAGCCACATCCGGCGTCTCTCCGTGGTAACGACCGCGGTGAATATCGCCCTGAAGCTGGGTGGCGAGCCGGGGATCAACATCCTGCTCACCGGGGGCACCTTTAAATTTCCGACGCTCTCCACCTCTGGCGAAAAAGCGGCCAGTTTCTTTGAGAACGTGCTGGCTGAAAAACTCTTTCTGGCCACCGCCTGCATTTCGCCGCGTCTCGGCCTGAGCTTCCCCAGTGAAACCGACATCAAGGTAAAACTGGCGATGATCAAATCGGCCAGCACGGTTTACGTGGTCGCCGATTCGAGCAAAATTGACAAAGTATCGATGTTTGCGCTGCCCTGCGACTGGAGCCACATTCACTATCTGATTACCGACAGCGGCATCAGCCCCGCTCAGGTCAGCGCGTTCGAAGCGCTGGGCGTGAAAGTGCTGGTGGCCCCTCTGCCCATGAAACGGGCGATGTAACGGATTAGCACGCAATGAAAGAGACGACTTTTGAGCGAAAGAAAGCGCGGGCGTTAGCCCTGCTGGCCGAAACAAAAATGTGGCGCAGCCACTATGCACCTCCTTTGTATCGCCTGTTGTGGAAGATGAAGATTCCTCTTCCTCCACCAACTTTCTGTCCTTTCTGGTTTAATTTTCTGTTTTTCGGTGGGATGGCCATACTATTCGTGCCAGCTGTTCTTATCTTCCCTGCACTACCTGACCTTAATGTATATCGCGTTTTATTGATCCCTGATCTGGCCGCTGGCGTTCTTTTTGGTCTGCCTCTAGCGCTGTTTCATGCATGGCGCAAAAGGGTCTTCAGGCTGCCCGCGTGGAAATCGTTATAAAGCATCACAGATGCCTCCAGCCAGCGCCCGCACATCGTCCGGCCGGTGTCGTTAAACCCCGCACCGTCGTCAGCCGGGCAGGTAAGGCCTGCCTGAAGAGCAAAGTGTGCGAGCCAGGGAGGGCGAGCCCAGTCCGCAGGGAGGCGGGAATCCTTTGCGATCAGGCAGGCCTTTCCTGCACGACGCACCGCCCTCACAGCCCGCTCCAGCCTGCGCCTGCGCCTGCACCTGCTGCACGCACAACGCCCTGCTCCTGCAAATCTGCCCGGTAAAACCGCACGACGTCTCCTACCATCAGCAGCGACGGCGACACCGGCTGCGCCTGCGCCACCGTCTCCGCCAGCCCGCCCAGGGTAGTGATCAGCACCCGCTGATCCGGCCGGGTCCCCTTCTCGATAATCGCCACCGGCGTCTCCCTGTCGCGCCCGTTTGCCTGGAGCTGCGCACTGATCGAGGCACTCCAGCTCAGCCCCATATAGAACACCAGCGTCTCATTCACCGCCGCCAGCGCAGCCGCATCCAGCTGCGGCTCGCCCAGCCGCCCATGCCCGGTAATCAACCGCAACGACTGTGCGCATTCCCGGTGCGTTAGCGGGATGCCGCTGGCCGCCGCACAGCCCACCGCCGCCGTAATCCCCGGCACCACCTCACAACGGATCCCGGCCTGCTGCAGGCTCACCATCTCCTCGCCACCGCGACCAAAAATAAAGGGATCGCCGCCTTTCAGCCGGATCACGTTGCGCCCGCTGCGCGCCAGATCCACCAGTAGCTGGTTGATCTGCGCCTGCTTCAGCCCATGCGCGCCCGGCTGCTTGCCCACGTCAATCGACAACGCGCTCTCCGGCACCTCCGCCATCACCGCTTCGCTCACCAACCGGTCATACACCACCACCTCCGCACGCTGCAGCAACCGCAATGCCTTCACCGTCAGCAGATCCACATCACCCGGCCCGGCCCCGACCAGCCAGACCCTGCCCGCCTGCCCGCCCGCACCGGCCGGAGCCAGTAACTTATCCAGAGAATCAATTGCCCGCGTCATCATTCCTCCACCACCACGTCAGACAACAACAGCTGCTTCAGCTCCGGAATACAGGAGCCGCACTGTGTGCCGCACTTCAGCCTCTCGCCCAGCGCCTGAGTCGACCGGCACCCCTGCGCCATCGCCTGTAAAATCGCCTGCTCACCCACCGCCATACAGCTGCAGATTATCCGGCCCGTCGCCCTGCCCTCTGCGGCCCGACCGGCCAGCACGCTGTGCCGCCCGGCCGCATCCTGCGGGGCAGTCCGGAAGGCCGCCGCGACAAACGCACTCTCCAGCGCCGGCTGCGCTGTGCCGGCGTAAAACGCCAGCTGCAACGCGCCGTCGCGCCAGGCCAGCAGCCGGTAGTCACTGCCGCTGCCGGTGGCGACCTGCACCTCACAACCGGTCAGATCCGCATGATCGGCCAGCCACGCCTGCGGCGAACCCTCGCCCGCCACCGCAAACCGCTGCACCGCCGGGTAGGGCACGCGCGCCCAGTAACGCAATCCGGCGGGCGGCGTCATCCCACGCTGCCACAGCCAGCCCTGCCACTGCACCGCCAGCGGCAGGATGCGCACGGGCGTCTGCTTCAGCGCAGGCTGCCCGGAAAAAGGACAGGCCCGGGCGGCAACCAGCATGTCAACGTGCCCCTGTTGACTGAACTGCCGGTTCCAGTGCATCGGCACAAACAGCTCGCCGCGCCGCATCCCGGCATCCGCACGCACCCGCACGCTGATCCAGCCCTGCTGCGACTGCACCCGCGCCAGCCCGCCCGGCGTCACACCATACTGCACGGCATCCGCCGGATGCAGTGCCGCAAACGGCTCATCACAATGCTGCATCAGGCGCGGCACCAGCCCGGTCCGGGTCATGGTATGCCACTGGTCGCGCACCCGACCGCTGTTCATCAGCAGCGGATAAGCCGCATCACGCGGCACAGCGTGCGGCGTTGCCGGCACCCGTAACTGCGCTTTACCGTCCGGATGAAAAAAGCGCCGATCGCTGAACAGCCGGGCGCAGCCCCGGGGGTGGTCAGCGTTTACCGGCCACTGCACCGGACGCAGCGCGTCCCACTCCGCCTGACTCAGCTGCGCCAGCCCGCTGATATCGAATGCCCGCTGCCCCCCGTTCTCAAAACCGGACAGCGCAGCATGTTCGCGGAAGATCTCCGACGGATGCTGCCAGTTAAACCCCTCACTGAACCCTAACCGCTGCGCCACCTGAGCCAGCAGCCACCAGTCTGGCCGGGTATCACCCGGTGCGCTGACGAAAGGGCGCTGACGTGAAATCCGCCGCTCTGAGTTGGTCACGGTGCCACTCTTCTCGCCCCAGCCCTGGGCAGGCAGCAGGATATCGGCAAAGGCGCTGGTGTCAGTCTGCGCCATCACATCGGACACAATCACCAGCGGACAGGCCGCCAGCGCCTGCGCCACCCGGTTGCCCTCAGGCATCGACACCGCCGGGTTGGTCCCCATTATCCACACCGCTTTCACGCTGCCCTCCCCGATCGCCCTGAACAGTTCCAGCGCGGTCAGCCCCGGCTGGCGGGCTATCACCGGACTGCGCCAGAAACGCTGCACCCGGTCGCAATCTTCTGCGGTAAACGTCATGTGCGCCGCCAGCTGGTTCGCCAGCCCGCCCACCTCGCGGCCACCCATGGCATTTGGCTGTCCGGTCAGCGAAAAGGGACCGCAGCCCGAGCGGCCTATTTTGCCGCTCAGCAGATGCAGATTGAGGATGGCCTGATTGTTGTCGCTGCCGGTGACGGACTGATTGATCCCCATACACCAGAGCGTCAGCACCCGATCGTGCTCACTGAACAGCCGGAAAAAGTGCGTCACCTGCTGCACGGTTAAATCGCACTCCACCGCCACCCGAACCACATCCCACGCCGCCGCCGCGGCCAGCGTCTCTGAGACGCCGTTGAGGTGCGGCAGCATGCTGGCATCCAGACCCTTCGTCTGTGCCAGCCAGTGCAGCAGGCCGGAAAACAGCACCGCATCGCTGCCGGGACGCAGCGGCAGGTGCAGATCAGCCTGATCGCCGCTCGCGGTCCGGCGCGGGTCCAGCACCACGATGCGCATCGCCGGACGCAGCTGCTTCGCCTGCATCAGCCGCTGCCAGACGACCGGGTGCGCCCAGGCGGCGTTAGAGCCGACCAGCAGCACCAGATCGGCCTGCTCCAGATCCTCATAACAGCAGGGCACTGCGTCCGCGCCCAGCGCCCGCTTATATCCCACCACGGCGGACGCCATACAGAGCCGCGAATTGGTGTCGATGTTGGCGGCGCCGATGTAGCCCTTCATCAGTTTATTGGCGACGTAGTAATCCTCGGTCAGCAGCTGACCGGAGCCGTAAAACGCTACCGCCTCCGGCCCATAGCGATCGATTACCGCGCGCAGCCCCGCCGCCGCCGCATCGAGCGCGGAGACCAGGCTGACCGGCTGGCCGTCGACCCTGGCCGTCAGCAACCGGCCTTCCGGCGTCAGCGTCTCGCCCAGCGCCGCGCCCTTGACGCATAACCGGCCCAGACTGGCAGGATGGTGCGGATCGCCGGTGACAACGGCCTGCTGCGACTCCTGCGGCGTGACGCAGACGCCACAGCCCACGCCACAATAGGGACAGGTGCTGTTCATGATGCCTGCGCCAGCGGGTTAAGCGGACGGTTTGCCAGCCAGATCTGCCCCGCTTCCAGCTTCACCGGCCAGCAGCGCAGCTGATGCTGCGGGTTATCCAGGCTCTGTCCGTCACGCAGCCGCACCCGCTGTTTATAGAGCGGGGAGATCACCACCGGTTCGCCGCCCACATCGCCCAGAATCCCGCGCGACAGCACGCTGGCATCGCTGCCGGGCTCGCGATCCTCCAGCGCATAGAGCGTCTCGCCAAAGCGGAACAGGGCCACCCGTTCGCTGCCGAGGCGCGCACCGATCCCCGCCTGAGGCGGAATCGCCTCCAGCGCGCAGATGGCACTCCACGGCTCGGCAGGCAGCTGTAACAGCGGCCGCGCGGCCACCGCTTCAGGCTGACGCTGACCGCGAACCCGGCTGTAGTGCAGCGTCTCATCCGGCTGCGCGCTGTTGAGGGTTGGGGTGAACAGCGCCAGGCGCGACGGGTCCGCCAGCGTGGTCTGCCACTCGCACTGGTAAGCGTCGACCACCTGCTGCATCTCCGCCTCCAGCGTCGCGCCCAGCCCGAGGCTATCCTCGATGATCACCTGCCGCAGATAGTCCAGACCGCCCTCCAGATTGTCCATCCAGACGCTGGTACGCTGCAGACGATCGGCGGTGCGGATGTAGAACATCAGCAGGCGATCCACATAGCGCAGCAGCGTGGCATCATCGAGATCGCTGGCGAAGAGGTCGGCGTGACGCGGCTTCATGCCGCCATTGCCGCAGACGTAGAGGTTCCAGCCCTTGTCGGTGGCGATCACCCCGATATCCTTGCTCTGCGCCTCGGCGCATTCGCGGGTGCAGCCGGAAACCGCCATCTTGATCTTGTGCGGCGCGCGCAGTCCCTTGTAGCGGTTCTCCAGGGCGATAGCGAAGGCGGTCGAGTCCTGCACGCCATAGCGACACCAGGTCGATCCGACGCAGGACTTCACGGTGCGCAGCGACTTACCATAGGCGTGACCGGTTTCAAACCCGGCGTCGAGCAGCGTCTGCCAGATGTCGGGCAGCTGGTCGAGCCGCGCGCCAAACAGGTCGATACGCTGGCCGCCGGTGATTTTGGTGTAGAGATCGTAGCGCGCCGCCACCTCACCAATGGCAATCAGCCCCTGCGGCGTGATTTCGCCCCCCGGCACGCGCGGCACGACGGAGTAGGTGCCATCTTTCTGGATGTTGGCGAAGTAGCGATCGTTGGTGTCCTGCAACGGCAGATGCGCCGGTCTGAGCAGGTAGTCGTTCCAGCAGGAAGCGAGCAGCGACGCCACCAGCGGTTTGCACACTTCGCAGCCCTGGCCTTTGCCGTGAGACGCCAGCAGCGCATCGAAGGTTCTGAACTCCCCCGCCCGCACCAGGTGATACAGCTCCTGACGCGAATAGCTGAAATGGTCACAGACATCCTTCTTCACCTCGACGCCGAGGTTTTCCAGTTCATACTCCATGACCTGCTTCACCAGTGCCGCGCAGCCGCCGCAGCCGGTGGCGGCTCGGGTGCAGCTTTTGATACTACTCATCTCCCCGCATCCGGCCTGAACCGCCGCACAGATATCGCCCTTGCTGACGTTGTGGCAGGAGCAGACCTGCGCACTGTCGGGCAGCGCCGCGACGCCGGGCGCTTTCGGCGCACCGCCCAGTGCAGGCAGGATCAGGCTTTCCGGGGTTGCGGGCAGCGGCAATGCATTGAGCATCATCTGCAGCAGCGAGGTGTACTCACTGCTGTCGCCCACCAGCACGCCCCCCAGCAGCCGGGTGTTATCCGCGGAGACCACGATCTTTTTGTAGATGCCTTTAGGGCCATCACTCCAGTAATAGTGCTGGCTGCCCGGCGTGCGCCCGTGCGCGTCGCCGAACGACGCCACCTCCACCCCCAGCAGCTTCAGTTTTGTGCTCATGTCGGCACCGCTGAAGGCCGCAGGCTCTCCAGCCAGATGTCCGGCAAGCACCCGTGCCATCTGGTAACCGGGGGCGACGAGCCCGAAAATCTGCCCGTTCCACAAGGCGCATTCGCCAATGGCAAAGATCGCCGCATCGCTGGTCTGGCAGCAGTCGTTAATTTCAATGCCGCCGCGGGGGCCGAGCGTCAGGCCCGCCTCCCGCGCCAGCTCATCCCGCGGCCGGATACCGGCGGAGAAGAGCACCAGATCGGTGGGCAGCGCGCTGCCGTCGGCAAACCGCAGCACCACGCTGCCGTCCGGCTGCGGCTCAATGATGTCGGTCTGCTTCGAGGTGTGAACCGTGACGCCCAGCGCATCGATCTTCTGGCGCAGCATCAGCGCCCCGCCCTCATCCAGCTGCACCGCCATCAGCCGTGGCGCGAACTCCACCACGTGGGTTTCCAGCCCGAGCTGCTTCAGGGCGTTGGCCGCCTCCAGACCGAGCAGGCCGCCGCCGATCACCACACCGCGCTGACTGTGGCGGGCGCAGGCGGCGATTGCATCCAGATCGTCCAGGGTGCGGTAGACAAAGCAGCGGTCGCCATCGTGGCCCGGCACCGGCGGCACAAACGCGCGTGAACCGGTTGCCAGCACCAGCCTGTCCCACGCCAGCTCATTGCCCGCGCTGTCGCGCAGGCTGCGCTGCGCCCGATCGATTGCCACCACCTGACAGCCGCTGCGCAGTTCAATCCCCTGCAGGGCAAAAAAGTCTGCGCTGACCAGCGACAGCGCATCCGCCGCTTTGCCGCTGAAGTAGTCGGAGAGATGAACCCGATCGTAGGCTGGCTGCAACTCCTCGCCGTACACCACGATGTGGTAATGCTGATGCAGCTGGCGGGCAACGAGTTGCTCAAGAAAGTAGTGACTGACCATACCGTGACCGACCACGGCTAATACGGGTTTACTCATCTCAGGACTCTCTGCAGCCTGCGGCTGCGGTTCAGGTTGATCGGGGTCGAACAGGGCGTTAAGCGTGACCGCCTCGCCCCGCTGCAGACGCGCCAGCAGTGCCGGGCCCTGCCGGGTGTCGCCAGAGAGCAGCACCCCGCGCAGGCGGCCCTGGCGAAGAAACAGACGGCGATAGTCGCCGGAAAGCGGATCGAAACTGTGGAGGGATTCCCCCTCACTGATATCCCCGGCGCTGAACAGCGAAATGCCGCTGACTTTGAGCCGGGTCGCCAGCGGCTGACTGACGAAATCGGGCTGCGGCGATCCCGCCAGCTGCGCCGCCAGAATCTCAGCCTGCGCCAGGCAGGGGGCCACCAGCCCCAGGGTTTCACCCTGGTGTTCACAACACTCGCCCACGGCATACACCCCGCTGACCGCGCTGCGCAGCTGGCCATCGACCAGAATGCCGCGCTGACAGGGCAGCCCCGCCGCCCTGGCCAGCGTCACCTCCGGCTCAACGCCGATGGCGATCACCACCTGACGGGCGGCGCAGCGCTGGCCATCCGTCAGCGTCACATCTGCTTTGCCGATGGCCGCAATGCCGTTGTTCAGCAGACAGCGGATACCGCGCTGCTCCAGAGCCGCCTGTAGCTGCCCGCCCGCCTGAGCATCCAGCTGACGATCCAGCAGCCAGGGCTTGTGATGAACCAGCGTCACCGCCCGTCCCCGGGCGCGCAGCGCCGCCGCGGCTTCAATCCCGAGATAGCCGCCACCCAGCACCACGATTGGCCCCTCACCCGCCAGCAGCTGCCGGACATCTGCAATACTGCGAAACGTCACGACGTTATCGCCCTCAATGCCGGGGATCGCAGGCCGGCGCGGCCGTGATCCGGTGGCAAACACCAGCCGATCCCAGCCAAGCTGGCGCTGACAGGTCTGCAGCGTGCGGGCCGCCAGGTCGATCTGCAGCACGGTTTCACCGCTCAGCAGCGTGACGCCGTGCCGCTGATACCAGTCAGGGTCATGGATCAGGGTTTCATCGAATACCATTTCCCCGGCCAGCACCGGCGAGAGCAGCACGCGGTTGTAGTTGCCGTGCGGCTCGCGGCCAATGACCGTGATAGCAAAGCGCTGCGGCGCACGCTGCACCAGCCGCTCCACCATCTGCATCCCCGCCATGCCATTGCCTATCACCAGCAACCGTTGCCTCATGGTCTGCTCCCTATGCCGCCGTGGTCTGTTTTTCATAGAGGAAATGCAGCACCTTCTGGCGCAGCTGGTGATAGCGCGGCTCATCGGCCAGCGCCACCCTGGCGCGGGGACGCGGCAGATCGACGGTGAGGATCTCGCCAATCTGCGCGGCAGGGCCATTGGTCATCATCAGCACCCGATCGGAGAGCAGCACCGCCTCATCGACGTCATGGGTAATCAGCACGATGCTGGTGTTCAGCTCCTGCTGAATGCGCATCACGCTGTCCTGCAGATGTGCGCGGGTTAAGGCATCCAGCGCGCCAAACGGCTCATCCAGCAGCAGCACGCGTGGCTTCATCGCCAGCGCCCGTGCAATGCCGACGCGCTGCTTCATGCCGCCGGAGATTTCGCCTGGCCGCTTGTGCATGGCGTGACTCATCTGCACCCGATTCAGGTTGTGCTCGATCCAGTCGTGCATCTCCGCGCGGGTGAGACGTCCTTTAAACACCTGCTGCACCGCCAGCTCGACGTTCTGAAAGGCCGTCAGCCACGGCAGCAGCGAATGGTTCTGAAACACCACGGCGCGCTCCGGGCCGGGACCGGTGATCTCACGGTTGTCACAGAGCAGTACGCCGCTGCTGGGGCGGGTCAACCCGGCGATCAGGTTGAGCAGCGTCGATTTGCCGCAGCCGGAGTGACCGATCAGGCTCAGGGTTTCGCCTTCGTGGAGATCAAAACTGACGTTGTCGAGGGCCAGGAACTCGCCGCTGGCGGTGTTAAAACGCTGGCTCACCTGCTGAACGCGAATAATGTGTTTCATGCTCTTCCCCTTATTTTTCCCAGCTGAAGCGACGCACCAGCAGCATCAGCCCCTGCTCCAGCAGCAGGCCGACCACGCCGATAATCAGAATGGCGATCAGGATGTTGGCCACGTTGAGGTTGTTCCACTCATTCCAGATCCAGAAGCCGATGCCCAGTCCGCCGGTCAGCATTTCAGCGGCGACGATCACCAGCCAGGCGATGCCGATAGAGAGGCGCACCCCGGTAAGGACAGCGGGCAGCACGGCGGGCAGCAGAATGCGGCGCATCACCGTCCATTCAGAGAGCTGTAACACCCGCGCCACGTTGAGGTAATCCTGCGGAATGCGCTGCACGCCTTCGGCGGTGTTGATGATCATCGGCCAGATGGAACAGATGAAAATGGTCCAGCTGGCAGCCGGCTCGGCGCGCTGAAACAGCAGCAGGCCAATCGGCAGCCAGGCCAGCGGACTCACCGGACGCAGCAGGGCGATAACCGGATTGCCCATCCGGGCGAGAAAGGTGAACCGCCCCAGCAGAAAGCCTGCCGGAATGCCCACCAGCGCGGCGAGGCCAAAGCCGATGGCTACGCGCTGCAGCGAGGCCAGCACGTTCCAGCCGATGCCCTGGTCGTTGGGGCCGTTGCTGTAGAACGGATCGGCGAACAGGGTCTGCGCGGCCTGCCAGGTCACGTAAGGCGACGGAAACGCCGGTTCCACCAGCGCGGCGAGCTGCCACACCAGCAGGAGCAGCAGCAGGCCGCCCGCGGCCGGAATGGTGCGCTGCAGCAGAGGCCGCAGACGCGCCGGACGGGGCGCGATTTTTGGGGTGACCTGTAACGGGATCACGGTGGCACGGCTCGGGGGGTTCACCGGCTGCGCCACGGCGCGCGCGTCAGTTTTCATAACGACCTCTCTTAACGTTTGATAGCGAAACTGGCGGCGTAGGCGGCAGGGTCACTGCCATCCCAGACTTTGCCGTCGATCAGGGTGCTGCTGCGCATCTCACTGGCGGGCACGGCAACCTGGCCCACCGCGCTGGCCGCCTCTTTATAGATATCGAGGCGGTTGATCTGGCGGGCCACCGCGAGGTAATCGGGATCGTGGGTGAGCAGGCCCCAGCGTTTCATCTGGGTCAGGAACCACATGCCGTCGGAGAGCCACGGAAAACTGACGTTGCCGTTGTCGAAAAAGCGCATCGGATGGGCGTCCTGCCACGTCTGGCCCAGACCGTTCTCATACTGGCCCAGCATCCGCCCCTGCAGCGTGTCGACGCGGGTGTTGATCCAGGCGCGTCCGGCCAGCACCTGCGCGGTTTCGCGGCGGTTATCGTCTGAGGCGTCGATCCAGCGCGCGGCGTCCAGCACGGCGGCGGTCAGCGCACGGGCGGTGTTGGGGTTCTCTTTCACCCACTGCGCGCGGGTGCCGAGCACTTTCTCCGGATGCTCCGGCCAGATCTGCTGGCTGGTGGCGGCGGTAAAGCCGATGCTGTCGCTGATGGCACGCTGGTTCCACGGCTCACCGACGCAGAAGCCGCTCATGTTGCCGATCTTCATGTTCATCACCATCTGCGGCGGCGGCACAACCACGGTGCGGATATCCTCAAACGGATTAATTCCGGCACTGGCCAGCCAGTAGTAGAGCCACATCGCGTGGGTGCTGGTGGGAAAGGTGTGGGCGAAGGTCAGACTGCCTTTGGGGCGGCTGTCGACCGCCTTTTTCAGGCTCGCCAGATCGGTCACGCCCTGACCCTTCAGCTGGTTCGACAGGGTAATGGCCTGGCCGTTATGGTTGAGCGTCATCAGGTTGGCCATGTCGTGCTGTGGCCCCGCCACGCCGAGCTGCAGCGCGTAGATCATGCCGTAGAGCACGTGCGCCGCATCCAGTTCACCGGAGGTCAGCTTGTCGCGCACCGCTGCCCAGCTCGCCTCTTTGCTGACCTGCAGCGTCAGGCCATACTTTTTATCGAAGCCTTTCACCGACGCCATCACCACCGGCGCACAGTCGGTCAGCGGAATAAACCCGACCCGCACCTGCGCTTTTTCCGGCGCGTCCGACCCGGCCGCCCAGACCGCATTGCGTAATCCCGGAATGATCCAGGCTGCGCCCAGCGCCGCGCCGGAAAGCAGTGCCTGACGTCGTGTCAGTGAAAATGACGGTTTGCTCATCATGTTGCCCCTGAACAGAAATAAAAAAAGGCGTCCTCCGACAGACCGAAGCCTGCGGATGGACGCCTTTATCCAAAGCACTGATCCCACCGCCATTGGCGGGCGCAATGCATACTCTCTGTATGGTTAAAGCAAAGGGTGTGCCAGTTTTTTTCAACGCCGTCAATGGCGGTTCAACGGCCTCCCTCTGCTGAAAATCTGACCGTTTTTGCACGTTTGTGACGCAGGTTGCGCACGGCGGTTGTGCAGCTACCTCTTCCGGGTTAGCTGCGCAGCGTCGCGGCGACCGCCAGCACCGCCTGCGCGATCTCCACGATCCGCCTGTTCTGATTCATGGCACTTTTGCGCAGCGCCTGCCACGCGGCCTCTTCGCTGAAACCCTGCTGCTGCATCAGCCAGTGTTTGGCCTGATCGACCACCCGCCGCTCGTCGAGGGAGGCGCGCATCGATGCCAGCTCATCCGCCTGCTGCTGCAGACGCTGCGACTGCTCGCTAATCAGCGACAGCACCGAGCGCCCGAGCTGGGGTGCCAGTCCGTCACTGTCGAGCGCCGCCGCGCCGGGCAGCCAGTCAGCGCCGGAAACATAGAGCGCAAAGGTGCTCTCCCCCTGGACAACCTGCCCTGTCGCCTGCTGCTGCGCCTGGTCGATGGCCGCGCGACAGCGCTGCATCAGCGTGGCCGTCAGGGCATCCTCCAGCGTTTTCATCTGATCCAGCCGCTCTGAGAGCAGAGAAAACCAGTGCAGTGCACCGTTCTCCTCACAGGGGCCACCGGTGCAGGCGATACGCCGCAGACGTTCGATGTCCCGGCTGGCCTTGGCCAGCGGCTGCCAGCGTTCACAGGCGGTGCTGTCGGCAAACTGCCGGAAGGTGGTAAAACTCTGCTCCTGCGCCGCAATCAGCGCCACCATCTGGCTGCGCTGCCCGTCGGTGAACTGTCGCGCCGCAAAACCGGCGGAACCGATAGCCCGCTCCTGCCCGGCCAGTTCTTTGCCCTGCATAAAACTGAACAGGGCGATCAGCGCGCGGGAGATGTCGGGATGGCTGGCGGTATCGGCCGCTTCAAACACCAGATTCAGTAAGGTGCGGATCACCTGATTAAAGGCGGCCATTGCGGCGGCCTGCTCATGTTCACGCTGGCTGATCTGCTCACGCAGCGCGGGTAACCCCTCCAGCGCCTGCAGGGCGGTGGCAATCAGGTTGCAGAAGCGGCTGAAGCCAGGCTGGGCCACGGCGGGCGGAAGGGCCTGATAAAAGTGCTGCAGCGCCTCACTCACCGCCTGCTGACGGGCGCCACGCTCTGCGCTGAACAGCGCACCGTCCGAGCAGAGCCAGAGGTTAGTGGCGCCGCGTTCCCGCTGCAGCCGATGAACCAGTTCGCTGACGGCGGCCATCAGCTCGCCGGTCTGAAGCAGCCGCTGCAGGCTGGCGATATCGCTCTCACGTGAAGCCTGCAGCCAGGCCAGGGCGTCAGCCATTTTTCATCTCTCCGCGCCGTAAAATCCTTTTGAAGCAAAAGGCGTGCCGCTTTCCGAAAAAAAGCGGCATAAACCGCCCCGGATATTCTGATTTTGAAAAGATTCTTTTCCTGCGCCGGGAAAATTTTCCGGCAATAAAAGGTTAGTGATACTTAATAGTTTCCCATCGAACCCATTGCGTGTCAGAATGGGAAGCCACGTTATCAATCAGTTTGTCTGTGCGATCATTCAGTTCGCTTTAACTATCACTTTATTCGCGGCTTTTTTCAGGGCATATCACGCCCCGGAACCGCCCGCTATCACGCATCGGCAGCAGGCGCAATGGTTTGAAATCTCAAAAGTCTTAGGTAGACTAAACGCGTTACTATCCCGATGTAATCTGACCGTTTTTTAACAAACAGACTTTCAGCACGATGCGGCGCCTGAATCAGCGTTTTCTGCATCGGGCCTGGCAATATGCAGATACTTTGATGAGATCACGAGGAACATGGTGAAAAAGAGTCTTGCGTTAACGCTGCTGGCGGTACTTACCCTGGCAGGCTGTAAGGCCCCGCCGCCGCCCGTCACTGACGATACGCTGGTCACCAGCGAAATTAACGGCGTCAAACTGGTCCATCGACACGCTGTCGCGGCACCCACTGCCTTTGAGCCGGTCAATCAGACCTGGCGTGCGCTTTATGGCGCCTCCGTGATGACCTCACCCGACTACGGCGGCAAGGTGGTTCGCTATCTCGAAACGGGTAAACCGTTTGAAGTATTAGGCAATGTAGAACACAGCTGGCTGGCGATTGCTGACCAGGCTGATGGCCCGTTAATCGGTTACGTCCCACTGAAAGCGGGCGTGGAGAGCAGTCGTTACGACGCCACCGTGCAGAGCGATCGCCCCCGTCCCCGCAAAGCGAAACAGGTCTGCGTGGCCGTCGGCGGCGCCAGCAAAGCCTGCCGCACTAACGATACCGCGACCTGGATCTTAGACTGACTATGAAATCCGGCGCATATTGCCCGCAGCACCGTTCCGTGCTGCGGGCACAGGCATTTGCCATTAGCTGGAAGATCACACTGTAATGACTGTGGAATCCCCTGCGCGTGAGGCGTCCCCCTCAGGCAATGAGAATCTGTTACTTCAGGCTGCAGCCCCCCTGCTGAACGCGGTGGTGCAGATTCGTCAGGCAGCCACCCATGACGACCCTGCCGGGCTGCGTCAGTCTCTGATCGATGAAATCCGTCAGTTCGAACAGCGCTGCAAACAGGCCGGACTGCCGTTTGAGATGATTATCGGCGCGCGTTACTGCATCTGCAGCGCGCTGGATGAAGCGGCAGCCCAGACCCCCTGGGGCACCCGCGGCGTCTGGTCGGGCAACGGCATGCTGGTCACCTTTCATAATGAAAGCTGGGGCGGCGAGAAATTTTTTCAGCTGCTGTCACGCATTTCGCAGAGCCCGCAACAGCACCTCTGGCTGCTGGAGGTGGTTCACTACTGCCTGCTGCTGGGCTATGAGGGGCGCTATCGCGGCAGCGAAAATGGCCGAACCCAGTGCGACGGCATCCGTAAACGCCTGAAAACCCTGATAGATGAAACCCGCGCGCAGCGCGAATCCCCGCAACCGCCGCTGGTGGAGGTGCATCCGCTGGTGAGCACCCTCGCCCGCCCGATGGTGCCGCTCTGGGCGTGCGCCATGCTGGTCGCGCTGGTCGGCTGCCTGATCTACAGTGGCCTGAACTGGCGACTCGGCAATGCGGCGGAGCCGCTGCTGCGCACCATTTATCAGACGCCGCTGCCGCAGATCACCGCCGGACGCCGCCCCTCTTCGCCGCAGGCGCTGCTCGATCTGCGTCAGCGCCTGAACGATGTCATCGCGGCCGGTCAGCTCGAAGTGAGCGACGGCGCGTTTGGCAGTAAAGTGATTATCCCGGCGGATAAACTGTTTGCCCAGCAGGGTACGGTCATCAATCCGGTAGGTCGGGCGCTGCTGGCTCGTGTTTCAACCGCGATGAATGATGTGAAAGGCACCATTCTGGTGTCGGTGTTTACCGACGATCATCCGGTGGATAACAGCCGCTTTGCCTCCAGCTACGAGTTCTCATTTGCCCGCGCCCGTGCCATCACCCAGCTTCTGCAGGTGCAGCTGGCTGACGGCCATACGGTTCGTTCTGAAGGCCGCGGCGACAGCGATCCGCTGCTGCCCAATGACAGCAGCGAAAACCGGACCCGCAACCGCCGCGTAGAAATTACCCTTTTTGCCGCGCCTGAAACGCTCAGTAATCACCAGGGAGCCCGATAATGCGCGCCTCACTTCGTCTGTTGTTAACCCACCGCCTGCTGTGGAGTTTTATCGGCGTCACGGCGCTGAGCTGCCTGGTCTGGATGCTGGGGCCGTTCTGGACATGGGACGAGTCACGTCCTCTGGAACCGGCGCTGCCGCGCCAGCTCACCGTCGGCGCACTCTTTTTTCTCTGGATCCTGTTCCAGCTGATCCCGTCACTCTATCGCGCCTGGTTTAACAGCCGCCTGCTGACCCAGCTCCAGCTGGCCGACAATGAAGATCCGGCCGAGCGTCAGATGACCGAAGAGCGGCTTAATCAGCGCTTCAGTGAAGCCGTGATGCAGCTGAAACGCACGCAGTTTGGCCGCCGCCACAGTGGCGGCTGGCTGGCGCGCGTTAACGCCAGCTACCTCTATCAGCTTCCCTGGTATCTGGTGATGGGGGCCCCCGGTGCCGGTAAGACCACCGCGCTGCTGAATGCGGGGCTGGACTTTCCGCTGACCGACACGCTGGGAAAAAATGCCATTCGCGGCGTCGGCGGCACCCGCAACTGTGACTGGTGGTTTACCGACAGCGCCGTGCTGATTGATACCGCTGGTCGCTATGCGCTGCAGGAGAGCCAGCGCGTGCGCGACGCCGCGGAGTGGCACAGTTTTATCAATCTGCTCAAACGCTACCGCACCCGCCAGCCGATTAACGGCGTCATCATGACCATCAGCGTCGCCGACCTGCTGAGTGACTCAGCCGAGGCGCGTTTCGCTCAGGCAAGTGCCCTGCGTGAGCGCATGGCGGAACTGCATCAGCAGACCGGCATTCATTTCCCGGTCTATGTGATGGTGACCAAAACCGACCTGCTGAAAGGCTTTATGAGCTATTTTGGCTCGATGGATAAGGCGCGGCGTGACGCCATCTGGGGCTTCACGTTTAACCGTGAACCGGGCAAATCGCCAAAGAGTGACTGGCATCACCACTTTGGTCAGCAGTTTCAGCGGCTGGAGCAGCAGCTTCAGCAGCAGCTGGCGGATCAGATGACCCAGGAGCGCGACCTGAACCAGCGCGCGGAGTGTTTCCTCTTCCCGCAGGAGTTCGCTTCACTGCGCCCGCTGCTGAACGAATATCTGGATATCGTCTTTTCTGATCATCAGGATGCGGTGGCCTGGAGTCCGCGTGGCCTCTTCTTCACCAGCGGCACCCAGGAGGGGCTGCCCTTTGATCGGGTGATGGGTGAACTGAGCCGTAAGCTGCAGTTGCGCCAGGCGGGCGATCACTCCATCGCGGCGTGGGACAGCGTTAACCGCAGCCGCCCCATCCCCGGCAACAAAGGCCAGAGCTTCTTTATCCGCGATCTGCTGAGCGATCTGATTTTTAAAGAGAGCGGCCTGGCGGGCAGCAATCGCCGCTGGGAGTACCGCAATCAGCTGTTCCACTGGATTGGCTACGGTGTGCTGGCGGGCGCGCTGTTGATCGCCTCCAGCCTGTGGTGCCTCAGCTACTATCAGAATCAGCACTATCTGCAGGAGGTGGCGGCACGGGTGCCGGCCATCCGGTCGCAGAGTCAGCAGGTCATTCATCAGCCTGCAGATAATATTTTTGATCTGCTACCCTTTCTGAATAACCTGGTGAAGCTGCCGCTCTCGCCGCGTTTTTCTCTCGATAATCCACCGCTTACTATGCGGGCGGGCTTATATCGCGGGAGTCAGGTGAGCGATGCGGCCTGGGTGCTGTATCAGAATGCGCTCAAGTCGCTGCTGCTGCCGCGCGTGGCCCAGCAGATCACCAATATCCTGCGCAACGATCCGGGTGATGATAACGCCTACAGCCGCAATGCGCTGCGCGCTTATCAGATGCTCTATCAGCCGCGTAATTATGATGGCGAATTTTTACGGGCCTGGCTGCTGCAGAACTTACAGCGCTCGCTGCCCGATTCGGTCAGCGCCCGCGACCTTCAGCAGCTCGACTGGCACCTGAGCCAGCTGCTGGATCAGCAGATTCAGTCGTCGCCTTATGCCCGCGACAACGCCCTGATGATGCGTAAACTGGCGGAAAATCTGAACATTGCGGGCCAGTCGGGCCCGGTGCTGGCGGCGACGCCCCGGCACGCTGCCCCGCAATTTTCCTCGCATAGCGAGTAATGGTGAGGTAAACATGGCTGCTTACACGGCCCCCGGCTGGTATGGCAAGCTGCCGTCGACCGGTGACTTTCTGCACCATCGACTGAGCGAACAGCAGATTAGTCCCTGGAATCACTGGTTTCAGCAGGGACTGATGCACTGGCATCAGCAGGCGTATGCGATCAGCGCGAATTTTCTCCACGCGCCGGTGTGGAACTTTGTTCTGCCGGTGACGGCCACCCGGCCACAGATACAGATGGGCTGCCTGCTGCCCTCCTGTGACCGCGTCGGACGCGCCTGGCCGCTGCTGGCCCTGCACAGTTTTCCGCTGGCGCAGTGGCATCCGGCGCAGCTGAGGATCTCCGGTGACTGGTTTCAGGATCTGGGCGCCACGCTGTTACGGGCGGTACAGACGCCGCTGAACGGCGAGCAGCTGGAGCAGGCGATTCAGGCGCTGCCCCCGCTACTGGTGCCCGCCCGCAAGCCGTCTGAAATCATGGATGTGATCGGTTTTCAGGACCTGCCCTGCACGCTGAGCTGGCGTGAAGTGGCGGAACGCTTCGACCCGCAGCAGCATATGAGCTACTGGTGGAGTAATCGCAGTGACGGGTTTGTGCATGCGACCCACAAGCATAGCGGCAACCTCACCGCGCAACTGTTTTCGTTACTGTTCAACCCGGCGGCAGGTTCACAGCCGGGACGTAATGGCCTCTATCCGCCGATGTTCGAATGAGGCCGGATGCGTTTGCCGTTTAATCTGGGATAACTCATGCAATTTACCATTGTGCAGTGCACTACGGATGTTCCGGTCAAAAGCGTCGCGTTTCAGCCGCCTGGCGGCACCATTGGCCGCAGTCAGGATAATGATCTGGTGCTGCCCGATGAGACGCGCGCCATTTCGCGTCTGCAGGCGCTGGTTCATCTGTCGCAGGAGGGCGAGTGTCGCCTGACCAATCAGGGCAGCGTGACGCCAGTAGAGCACAACGGCATTACCCTGGGACGCGGCATGCAGGTGCTGCTGAAACATGGCGATGCGCTGCGGATCGGCGACTATGCGCTGGAAGTGCGCGACCCTGCCTGCCACGCCGCCCAGAGCGATCCGCTGGCGCTGTTTGCCGGTGACAGTGCACAGCCCGCCAATCCGCTCGGCATTCACGAACATCACGACATTGAGGCGCGGCTGCTGGTCAGCGAGGCGGCGCCCGCCCGCCACGAACGCCACAGCGATGCGCGGCTGGCCATCGACCCGCAGGCGAGTGAGCCACGCCGCACGCTGACAGCCCAGCCGGTGGATCAGGATCGGCTCATCGCCGCGCTGCTGGACGGTATGGGGCTGAGCAACGGGCACGCCACGCCGATTGATGAAGAGCAGATGCGGATTACGGGCCGGATGCTGAGCCTCTTCTCGCAGGGCACGGTCGCGCTGCTCTCCTCGCGCTCCATTCTCAAGCGCGGCGTGAAGGCAGACATGACGATGATCCTCAACGAGGCCAACAACCCGTTTAAGATCCTGCCCTCCGGGAAGACCGTGCTGATGCAGATGTATCAGAGCCAGATGCCGGGCTTTATGCCGCCGGAACAGGCGGTGCGCGATGCGCTGGTCGATCTGCAGGCTCACCAGCTGGGCATGATTGCCGGCATCCGCGCCATCATCGCCGCGATGCTGCAATCCTTTAATCCGCAGCGGCTGGAGGAGCAGGCGCGCGCCGACGGCGTGGTCTCTAAACTGCCCTTCTCCACTGTGAAGAAAGCGGCGCTGTGGGACTACTTTACCCGTAACTATCAGCGTACCGCCGGGGAGATCGAGGATGATTTCCATACGCTGTTTGGCGAAGCGTTTCTTCATGCTTATGACATGGAAGTTAACCAGTATAAGGATTCTCAGACGCGGGTAGATGAAGCATGAAGATTGTGTTTGCCAGTCGCTGCCAGCAGGGACTCCGCGATGAGAATCAGGATCGCACCGGCGCTGAACTCGATGACCATAAAGCCTGTTTTGTGGTGTGCGATGGCGTCGCCGGTCTGCCGGGCGGCGAGATGGCGGCTCAGCTGGTGCGCGACACCCTGCTGAGTCAGTTGCAGGCGTACGACGCCTTTACCCCGGAAATCACCCATCAGGCGATTGAGCAGTGCCGTCTGGCGCTGCATGAGGCACAGGGTAAAAATCCGAAATTTTCACGCATGAGCACCACGCTGGCGGCCCTGTTTATTGACCGTAAAAAACAGCGTGCATGGTGGGCCCATGCGGGTGACAGCCGGGTTTACCACTTCCGCCGGGGGGTGCTCAACGAGGTGACCCGTGACCACAGTCTGGCGCAGCAGCTGAAAGAAGCAGGCTATGAAAATACCGGCATTAACAGTAATTTACTTTATAATGCGCTCGGCGCTGAGCCGCCTCGCTTAGTGAGCTTTTCACAGGAGATGGCGCTGGAGGATGGTGACGCCTTTCTGGTCTGTACCGACGGCTTCTGGCTGAATCTGACCACCGGCGAAATGGAACAGGCGCTGCGCATGGTGAATGCCTGCGAAGAGTGGCTGGCGCTGATGGAGCAGGCGGTCAGCCGCAACGTTAAAAAAGATAATCTCAGCGCACTGGCGGTCTGGATTGGTGAGCCGGAAGAGGCCACGCTGCTCTATTCACTGGCTGATTCGGCGCGCTTTCTGCCGCCTCGTTTTTGATTCCAAGGATCCTTATGAAACTGTGGTTGCCCGGCATCATCACTCTGCTGATTGCCTTTCACGCCCAGGCTGAAAATTATCGTGTGGTTTACTCCCCCAGCCTGGAGCTGGAGGTTTATATCGATGATGTGGTCAGCAAAGCGCCTGACGACTGGTGTAAAGAGACGCTGCCGCTACGCATCGTCTCTGGCAAGAGTAAGGATTCGGCGGTGCTGACCACCTTTTTGCCGCGCGTCGGCACCCTGCTCGCCAACCAGTGCGGCCTGCTGGATGTGCTGCCCTGGCAGATGACCAGTAAAGAGGGAAGCGTGCTGGCCAGCGGCAGCGCCAGCAAGCTGCAGAACTGGCGGCCTATCGTGATGGCTGATGCCACCGCCAGCGCCAGTGAGAGCAACGCCGCGCCGCTGGACCTGTCGCGGCCGGCTGACAGCACGCCGCTGCAACACTTTGATCTGCCCAGCGGCTGTCATTTTCGTACCGCCTGGGATGAACATGCTCACACCCTGTTCATCCCGGACGTCAGCAAGCAGCAGTGCTCGCCGGATGGCTGGGCAGAAGGCAAAAGTGAGATGACGCTGGTTACACCGGATCAGAAGACGCCGGTCTCCGTCACCTTCTATCAGGGCTATCCCATCGCCAATCTGACGATCCCGGACAGCCGGCTGGAAGTGATTGCCGCCAATAATCAGCGCATGATCGTGACCCGGGCGGATGCCGCAGAGAGCTGGCTGGTGCTGCCCTTTGATGACCAGCATCACGTCTGGCGCTTCAACGGGGCCCTGTTAATCAAAATGGATAAGAATGCTGCGCAGCAGAGTGCTGACGCTGTGAAATCGCGGGTCGATACCTTGCGCAGCCAGTGGGCGCCCTATTTCATGCCACAGCAAAAAGTGAATGTGTTACTCATCGACACCCTGCACGCGGATCTGGTTGATCCTGCCATTGGTGCCTGGCGTAACATCAATTAATTACCGCGCAGCCTGGCGAGCAGGCCGTGTACAGAGAGTTCACTATGTCGGCAAATGAAAATCCGAAAACCATTCCGAATGCCCTGCCTGACGGATACCGTTTTAACGAGTTTGAGATCAAGGAAGTGATTGGCGGCGGCGGCTTCGGCATCGTCTATCGCGCCTGGGATCATCAGCTTGAACGCACCATCGCCATTAAAGAGTATATGCCGGTGTCGCTGGCCGTCCGTGCTGCGGATCTCACCCTGGAATTGCGCGGTGAGCGTTTTCAGAAGCTCTTTAATGCCGGTCTGAACAGCTTTATTCAGGAAGCGCGCCTGCTGGCCCGCTTTAACCATCCGGGCCTGCTGCACGTGCTGCGCTTCTGGGAGCAGAACGGCACGGCCTATATGGGCACGCTCTATTACAGCGGCATGACCCTGAAGGAGTGGCAGCTCACCAGCCCGGAGTCGATCTCTGAAGCCTGGATACGCCGCCTGCTGCCTCCGCTGCTGGGGGCGATCAGCACCATTCATCAGGCGGGCTATCTGCATCGCGATATCTCGCTCGACAATATCCAGATTCAGGAGAATCAGCTGCCGGTGCTGCTCGATTTCGGCTCGGCGCGCAAAGAGATTGGCAACCTCTCTGATGAAACGGAAATCATGCTCAAACCCGGCTTTGCGCCGATTGAGCAGTACAGCGAAGAGGGGGAAGTTGAACAGGGCCCCTGGACCGACATCTACGCACTGGGCGCGGTGCTGCACAGCCTGATTACCCATAATCCGCCGCCGGTCAGCGTGGTGCGCTGTATTGAAGATAACTATCAGCCGCTGGTGGAACGTCAGCCGGAGGGCTACTCGCTGCCGCTGCTCCATGCGATTGACTGCGCGCTGGCGATGAAGCCGGGCGATCGCCCGCAGACGATTGATGCCTTTGCGGCGCTGATTGATCTGCCGGTCAGCGATGTGGAAGCCGTGGTCAACAGCTTCCCGGTTCCCGGTGAACCGCCTGCTGCGCGGGTGGAGGAGCCGGTCGAGGCCGCGCCGCCGGTGGTGATGGCCATGAATCACGCCGCGGCGTCGGCTGAACCGGTGACGCCGCGCACGGCGCGCCGGCTGTCGCCCGCCCTGCTGGCACTGGCTGCGGTAGCTGTGCTGGCGACCGGGGCCGCCGTCTGGCTGGCGAACCGTCACAGCGCCGCGCCGGAAGCGGCAGACTCCTCAGCGGTCATCACGCAGGCGCCCGCCTCTGCGCCGTCAGCGGCCGCCGTTCCCGCCGCGCTGGCAACCGTCTACCTTAAGCTGGAGAGCGGCGAAAGCGTGGTGCTTAACGGCCAGCCGGTGGAGGTCAAACCCGGCAGCAGTGGCTTTGCCGCGCTCAACCTGGCGGCGGGTCAGTATAAAATCGATATTCACAATGGCAGCGTGACCCACTCTCAGTCCCTGACCATTGATAAGCCCGGCACCTGGCTGATCAATCCGGGTAACTGAGTTTCGCGGGCTTGTGGGAGAAAAGAGAAAGGGCGCACGAGGATGCGCCCTTTCTCTGTTAAGAAGGAAAGCGGCGTGTCAGGCCTGTTTCAGGCAGGCTTGCTGTAATGTCCGCACCTGATGCGCCAGTCGGCTCAGCCCCTCCTCCTCCATGCCGCGGCGGGTCAGCTCCTCCTCCAGGGCAAACAGATACTGCGCATTCGAGCCGAGCGGGCCGCTGGCCACGGCAATTAACGGCGCAACCGCATCCGGACAGGAGTCCGACTCATATAAAGGATGACGCGGGTCCATAATAAAGGTCAGCGCCGTGACGCTGCGGCCATCATCCAGCTGGAGCTCACACCAGGTAGGCAGGTAGCAGCCGGTGACCATCTCACGCTTCCACAGCAGCGTCAGCTCTTCATGCAGGCGCGCTTCCGGCAGGCGAAAGGCCAGGCCGCTGGTTCTGCCGCCCTGCTTCAGCGCCAGCATACGCCCGGGATGGGAAGCGGTGCCGCGACCGGCAATCAGTCGCAGACAGAACGCGCGATGCCAGCCTTCCAGCGAACCGGACGCGACCTCATCCGCCTCAAAGATCGGGTTCCACATCAGGGAGCCATAGCCAAAAATCCAGACCGGGCTGTGATCGGGACGGCAGGCCAGCGTGGCGGCCAGCGACGCCGCACGCTGCTCGCAACTCCAGAGCAGCGTCTCTTCGATATCCCCGAACGACGTTTTACAATCCGCTTTTAACAGAAATTCCCGGGTAAGCAATGCGACCTCCTCAACATCAACGGCGTCCTGCGCACCAGCTCCTGTCACCTGATCGCCAGAGGCTTCTGGCGTTTCGGTCATGAAATTGACATTAATCTATTTTCGCGCGGGGTTTCAAGCGTGAGGCGGGTCGCAGCTTAAAAAAAACCAGATAAACCTGATAGCGCAGACGAAAAAAAGGGCCAGCTGATGCCGGCCCTCAGGCGGTGCGGAGAAGCAGCAGGATTAATGCTTCGGATGCCACTTGTCGTCATCGCCCTTTTCATACTCTTTTTTGACGGCGGACCAGGCCACTTTATGTGCCACCTCTTCCCGCGAATCATCGCCGCGTCGATCTTCCGCCTCTTTATACTGATCCCAGGCGCTGTTGAACGCCTGCTGATAGATATCCTGGGCGTGGGCGGGCAGAACGTGTTTAACGTTGTCAGGTAAATCGCTTCGGCTGGCGTAAGGCATAACGGCTCCTCTGTTGACGGATTCCTGTTAAGCCTGGCGCAACTGCGCAAAATTTCAAATCGTCACTTATCCCTGTTTCAGTCTGAAAACCGTCTACAGGCGCAACAAAGGCAAATTAACTGCGGATTTTCAGGCACAGAATGCCAGGATGGTCTGGCTGATCGGGAATGTTGCAGACTGATTATTATTACATTATTCGGGATAACTTCAGGTTAATGCAGCTTCAATCGTTTATTGCATTTTAGTAAAAAGTAGTAAATTTTTCCCTGTCGGGCCGGTGAAAAGATAAACTGCGCCCTGCTCCAAAACTGATTATATTTCTAACAGCAGCTCGCGCTGCGTCGGACAATCATTAACCAGAGAGGATGGTGAATGCCTTCACATGAAAAAACACGTCACAAGGAATTCTCGCTGATATTTCCGATTATCACGCTGGGTATCCTCTATTTTTTTGGTGCGCAGACCTCTTTTCCGGTGGTCGTCGGGATTAACCTGCTGGCGCTGGTCGCCATCCTGAGCAGCGCGTTCAGCGTGGTGCGTCACGCCGACGTGCTGGCTCACCGGCTTGGCGAACCCTATGGTTCCCTGATCCTGAGTCTCTCGGTGGTAATTCTTGAAGTGAGCCTGATCTCGGCGCTGATGGCCACGGGCGATGCGGCGCCGGGGCTGATGCGCGATACGCTCTATTCGATTGTCATGATTGTGACCGGCGGGCTGGTGGGCTTTGCGCTGCTGCTGGGGGGCAATAAGTTTGCGACCCAGTACGTCAATCTGGCCGGCGTAAAACAGTATCTGATCGCGATATTCCCGCTGGCGATTCTGGTGCTGGTCTTCCCCAACGCGCTGCCCGGCGGGAATTTCTCTGTCACCCAGGCACTGCTGATTGCGGCTATTTCAGCGGCGATGTATGGCGTTTTCCTGCTGATTCAGACGAAAACCCACCAGAGCCTGTTCGTCTATGAGCATGAGGATGAGAGTGACGACGGTGACCCGCATCACGGTAAACCCTCGGCGCACAGCAGCATCTGGCACACCGTCTGGCTGATCGTGCATCTGATTGCGGTCATTGCCGTGACCAAGATGAACGCGAATACGCTGGAAAGCCTGCTGACAGAGATGAATGCTCCGGCTCAGTTCACCGGCTTCCTGGTGGCCCTGCTGATCCTCTCGCCGGAAGGCCTGGGCGCAATTAAGGCGGTGCTGATGAATCAGGTGCAGCGCGCCATGAACCTCTTCTTTGGTTCCGTGCTGGCGACCATCTCCCTGACGGTGCCGGCGGTGACCATCATCGCCACCCTGACCGGACAGGAGCTGATTTTTGGTCTGGAGCCGCCGCAGATGGTGATTATGATGGCGTCCCTGATCCTGTGTCAGATCTCCTTCTCCACCGGCCGTACCAATGTCCTGAACGGCGCGGCGCATCTGGCCCTGTTTATCGGCTATCTGATGACCATCATGCTGTAACGGCACCGGACGTCAGGCGAAAAAAAAGAGCGATTTCTCGCTCTTTTTTTATACCGCAGACTTATTTGCTGGTATCGAGTTCCGGGAAGCTTTTCACCAGATCGTCAATCGCTTTCATCTGCACCAGGAATGGCTCCAGCTTATCCAGCGGCAGTGCGGAAGGACCGTCACACAGGGCGTGGTCCGGGTCCGGATGCGCTTCGATAAACAGACCGGCAATGCCGACCGCCATACCCGCACGCGCCAGCTCACCCACCTGGGCACGACGACCGCCTGAGGCCGCACCAAACGGATCGCGGGTCTGCAGCGCATGGGTCACGTCGAAAATGACCGGGCTGTTTCGGGTCACTTTCTTCATCACGTTAAAGCCGAGCATGTCCACAACCAGGTTGTCGTAGCCGAAGTTGCTGCCGCGATCGCACAGGATAACCTGCTCGTTGCCGCCTTCTGCAAACTTATCTACGATGTTACCCATCTGGCCAGGGCTGACGAACTGCGGCTTCTTGACGTTGATCACGGCGCCGGTTTTCGCCATCGCTTCCACCAGGTCAGTCTGACGCGCCAGGAAGGCGGGCAGCTGGATCACATCGACCACTTCAGAAACCGGCTGCGCCTGAGCGGCTTCATGGACATCGGTGATGATCTTCACACCGAACGTCTGCTTCAGCTCCTGGAAAATCTTCATTCCCTCTTCCAGGCCCGGGCCACGGTAAGAGTGGATCGAGGAACGGTTCGCTTTATCAAAGGACGCTTTGAATACGTAAGGAATACCCAGCTTACCGGTGACGTTCACGTAGTGTTCGCAGATACGCATCGCCAGGTCACGGGACTCCAGCACGTTCATCCCGCCAAACAGCACAAACGGCAGATCGTTTGCTACTTTGATATCACCAATACTCACGACTTTCTGTGTCATGCCCTTTCCTTTTCAGTGGGTCCGCTTAGTGCAGCGTGACCTGTTTTTGTTCGATTGCATGAATCTGAACTTTGATCATTTCGCTGACCGGGTCTTCAGGACACTGCTCAACGAAGTACGTTAAATCATTCAGCGCGATATGTTCGCACTCCAGCTGCGCGTAAATCAGACCGCGATCGCGGATTTCATAGGGATCGTCAGGGTCGATACGCAGCAGCACCTGACTGACGTTCAGCGCCAGCTCCATCTTCTTCTCTTCCATCAGCGCCGCTTTCAGGGTATCGAGCATCTTGCGCATCACGGTGACGGTTTTGGCTTCGTCGAGATCGTCATCATACAGGCGTGCGGTCGGGCTGATATTGCCCTTGAGCCACACTTCCAGCGTGTGCCGATCGAGGGTTTCCCCGTTAAACGGATTGATCATCCACTTATCGCCATCAATCCAGTCCGCACGCAGAATCAGCTGTGTCGGGAAGATCACCGGCATCAGCGGCAGGTCCAGCTCGGCGGCGATGTGCAGCAGAATGATGCCCAGTGAGACCGCGGTGCCCTGACGGGTCCGCAGAACGTTGTCGATCCACAGCGCATCAGAGAGATTGTAGACACCGCTGGCACCGCCAAATCCCCACTGGCGATAGAAGAGCTCCAGCAGCTTTTCGAGCTGCAGATCGGCATCTTCCGTATGGCTGACATAATCACGGGCTTCGGCGACTAACGCCGCCAGCTGCGCTTCCACCGAGATCGCCGGAAAATCGGCGCGGATGGCTTGCGTTGCGCCAATCACCGCTTCACACAGCGGTGTCTGGCTGAAATCTAATTGTTCGGTCGAGGTCATGCTATCCCCATAACGGCATTTTAGTCAGCGCCAGCGTAATGATGGTCACCAGGGCGATTAACGCCACCAGAAAAGCGATCCAGCGGGTGCGATCAGTGCGTGGACGGCGACTCAATGCCACAAATCCTAAGGCGATGTAGATGATAACCGCTAAAAGCTTCTCCGTCAGCCAGCTTCCTTGCGGTGTGAAGGGATAGAAGTGAGTAATCATCACCAGCGCGACGCCGCTCAGCAGTAACAGGGTGTCATTGACGTGCGGCAGAATGCGGACCCAGCGCCGCGTCAGCAGGGGTGAGCCGCGCCGCAGCCAGTAAAAACGCAGCAGAAACAGCGTTACGGTGATCCAGACCGTCACCAGGTGAAGATTTTTAATCAGGGGATAAAAAGCGATCATGCTGCGTCCTTTTCTCAAGCGCTTTCAGGTAAGAAGTTGTCCCAGGGTCACGCGCGGGTTGCCGCCGTAATCTTCAAGGGTTTCGACGGCCTGATAGCCGTTTTGCTGCATCAGCGCTGCCACCGCCTCGCCCTGCTGCCAGCCATGTTCCAGCAGCAGCCAGCCTCCCGGCAGCAGCCAGGCGGGGGCCTGCTCGATCAGCGTGCGCAGATCGGCCAGCCCCGCTTCGTCGGCAACCAGCGCACTGCGCGGCTCAAAGCGCACGTCGCCCTGCGCCAGATGACTGTCGCTGGCATCGATATAGGGCGGGTTACTGACGATGAGCGCAAACCGCTGCGGCGGCAGGGAGCGAAACCAGTGACTGAGCAGAAAGGTGGTATTGGTGAGGTTAAGCGCCTGCGCATTCGTGCGGGCCAGCGCGACGGCGGCGTCAATCCTGTCCACGCCCGTCACCTGGCAGTCGGGACGCTCGCTGGCCAGCGCCAGTGCAATCGCCCCGGTGCCGGTGCCCATATCCAGAATCGCCGCCGGGGTGGCAGGCAGACGCGTCAGCGCCTGCTCCACCAGCAGTTCAGTATCAGGACGCGGGATCAGCGTGGCGTCATTGACGCGCAGAGGCAGCGACCAGAACTCCCGTTCACCCACCAGATGCGCCACCGGTTCGCCCCGGGCACGACGTGCCAGCAGGCTATCCAGCTGCGCGCGCTGTGCTTCCGTGAGCACGGTCTCATCGAAGGCGATCAGCCAGCTGCGCGATTTACCGGTCACGAAACCTAACAGGATCTCCGCGTCACGCTTCGGGCTGTCGCCACCACACAGCGTGGCGGTCGCCTGTTTCAGCCAGTGACGAATATCCATTAATCCTGACCAGCCAGCGCCGCCAGCTGATCCGCCTGGTACTCCTGCACAATCGGTTCGATCAGGCTGTCGATTTTACCTTCCATCACTTCATCCAGACGGTAGATGGTCAGGTTGATGCGGTGGTCGGTTACGCGCCCCTGCGGGAAGTTATAGGTACGGATGCGGTCGGAACGATCGCCACTGCCCAGCAGGTTGCGGCGGGTGCTGGCTTCCGCCGCGTGACGGCGGGCCATTTCGGCGGCGTGAATGCGCGCGCCCAGCACGGCCAGCGCTTTGGCTTTGTTTTTATGCTGTGAACGTTCGTCCTGACACTCCACCACGATGCCGGTTGGCAGGTGGGTAATACGAATCGCGGAGTCGGTGGTGTTGACGTGCTGACCGCCTGCGCCCGATGAGCGGAAGGTGTCAATCTTCAGATCGCCGGCATTGATCTCCGGCAGTTCCGCTTCCGGAATCTCCGGCATTACGGCGACCGTACAGGCCGAGGTGTGGATACGACCCTGCGATTCCGTTTCCGGTACGCGCTGCACGCGGTGTCCGCCAGATTCAAATTTCATGCGGCCATAGGCACCCTCTCCGGTCACCCGGGCAATCACCTCTTTGTATCCGCCGTGCTCACCGTCGTTGGCACTGACGATCTCCACACGCCAGCGGCGGGCTTCAGCATAGCGGCTGTACATGCGGAACAGATCGCCCGCGAAGATCGCCGCTTCATCACCGCCGGTGCCGGCGCGCACTTCAACGAAACAGGCGCGTTCATCATCGGGATCTTTTGGCAGTAACAGCACCTGCAGCTGCTGCTCCAGGGTTTCGCCCTTCTCGCGCGCTGCCTGTAACTCCTCCTGCGCCATGTCGCGCATTTCGGGATCATCGAGCATCTGCTGTGCGGTTTCGATATCTTCCTGCACCTGCTGCCAGTCGCGGAAGCAACGGGTTACATCGGTCAGCTGAGCATATTCGCGTGACAGCGCACGGAAACGCTCCTGATCGGCAATCACGCCAGCATCCCCCAGCATCGCTTCCACTTCTTCGTGGCGCTCCTGCAGGGCTTCCAGCTTGGCAACTATAGAGGTCTTCATTAAATGTGGGATTCCCGTAAACAGGTGGCGACAGCAGTGTGCCTAATCGAGACCCAGGCTGTCGCGTAAAATCTGCAGGCGTTCATTATCGCCGTCGCGGGCGGCCTGCTGAAGTGATTTGGTTGGGGCATGTATTAAACGGTTGGTCAGCTTGTGCGCCAGTTCCTGCAGAACTTTCTGCGGATCGGTGCCCTGCTGCAGCGCCTGCAGCGCACGGCCTTCCAGCTCAGCGCGGATCTCATCCGCCTGAGAGCGATATTCCCGGATGGTGTTCACCGCGCCCTGCGAGCGCAGCCACGCCATAAATTCGCTGCTTTCCTGCACCACGATGCTTTCGGCCTGCACTGCCGCCGCTTTGCGCTGCGCCAGGTTCTGCTCGATAATCGCCTGCAGATCGTCCACGCTGTAGAGATAGGCGTTAGGCAGATCGCCCACTTCCGGCTCGACGTCGCGCGGCACGGCAATATCCACCAGCAGCATCGGCTTATTACGACGCGCTTTCAGGGCGCGCTCCATCATCCCCTTACCGATAATCGGTAACGGACTGGCGGTGGAGGAGATAATAATGTCCGCCTCCGCCAGACGGGCGTCGATCTCCGCCAGGGTAATCACCTCGGCACCCACTTCCGACGCCAGCGTTTCGGCGCGCTCGCGGGTGCGGTTGGCGATGATCAGATTTTTGACCTGGTGTTCGCGCAGGTGGCGGGCCACCAGCTCGATGGTCTCACCGGCGCCGACCAGCATGACATTGACGGTGGAGAGTGATTCAAAGATCTGACGGGCCAGCGTACAGGCCGCGAACGCCACCGAGACGGCATTGGCACCGATGTCGGTTTCCGTGCGCACGCGTTTGGCCACCGAGAAGGTTTTCTGGAACATGCGCTCCAGTTCACTGCTCAGCGCCTGACCACGTGAGGAGTCGGCAAACGCTTTTTTCACCTGACCAAGGATCTGGGGTTCGCCCAGCACCAGTGAATCGAGTCCGCTGGCGACCCGCATCAGGTGGCTGACCGCCTCATTATCCTGATGCCAGTAGAGGCTGTTACGCACATCCTCTTCATTCAGCTGATGATAATTGCACAGCCAGCTCACCAGACGCGCCTGTAAATCCGCCTGCTGCTCTACACTCAGGTAGAGCTCAGTCCGGTTACAGGTGGACAGCACCACGCCGCTCTGCACCATTGGCTGTGATAACAGGCTGTTTAAGGCCTGCTCAAGCGTCTCCGGCCCGAACGTAACACGTTCGCGCAGAGCAATGGGGGCGGTCTTGTGGTTGATTCCGAGAGCGAGCAGCGTCATGGTGATTTTGGTTGGGATGTCCCAATAATGTCAGGGTTTTGTGAGGCGCATTCTACAAGATGCGACAGATCAAGAAAAGCCATACAAAGGCTATGACTGTAATAAGATTAACCCGATCATACGCAATTTGCTGCATAACAGCATTGACGGTTAAAACCGTGACGGTTAGCGTTATCCGTTGCCAATAATAAATGTGTCCGAGGAGATGACCACTTGATGCTTACTTCACCACGCAATCTGTTGCGCCTTTTGCCCCTTGCCAGCGTGCTGCTGGCGGCCTGTAGCGTCAACAAACCGCAGGGTCCGGGCCCCAGCGTCACCGCGCCGCAGTGGCAACAGCATCAGCAGGCGGTCTCAAAGGTCACGCACTATCAGACCCGCGGCGCCTTTGCCTACCTCTCCGACAAACAGAAAGTGTATGCCCGCTTCAACTGGCAGCAGACCGCGCCTGACCGCTATCGCCTGCTGCTGACCAATCCGCTGGGCAGCACCGAGCTGCAGCTGGATGCGCAGGGCTCGGTCGTGCAGATTGTCGATAACAAGGGCAAGCGTTACGTCAGCAACGACGCACAGAAGATGATTTCCCAGTTAACCGGCATGGACATCCCGCTGGCTAACCTGCGTCAGTGGATGATGGGTCTGCCAGGCGATGCCAGCGACTATCAGCTCAACGAGAGTTATCAGCTGCGCAGCCTGAACTACAGCCGCGACGGTCAGACCTGGCAGGTCTCCATCGCCGGTTACGACAGCAAAGTGACTCCGCCACTCCCTTCCAGCCTGGAGCTGAAAGAGGGTGACCAGCGGATTAAACTGCGCATGGACAGCTGGACCGTTCAATGATCACCCACTGGCCCGCCCCGGCAAAACTGAATCTTTTTCTCTACATTACCGGCCGTCGTCCCGACGGCTACCACAACCTGCAGACGCTGTTTCAGTTTCTCGATTACGGTGACGAGTTGCAGATTCACGCTGACCAGAGCGGTCGCATTCAGCTGCTGACGCCGCTGGCGGGTGTGGCAGACGAGGACAACCTGATTGTGCGCGCCGCGAACCTGCTGAAACAGGCGGCGCTGCAGAGTAATCGCCTCTCTGCCAGCGCGGGTGCGCAGATTGCTATCGAGAAAAGATTGCCCATGGGGGGCGGCATCGGCGGCGGCTCGTCTGATGCCGCTACCGTGCTGGTGGCGCTGAATCATCTGTGGCAGACCGGCTTTTCGACGGAAGAACTGGCGGCGATGGGTGTGACGCTCGGGGCCGATGTCCCGGTGTTTGTCCACGGCTTCGCGGCATTTGCGCAGGGCGTGGGCGAAGAGCTTCAGCCTGCCGACCCGGCTGAAAAATGGTACCTGGTTGCGCACCCTGGCGTGCATATCAGCACGCCGGTGGTGTTCGGCGATCCCGACCTGACGCGTGACACCCCAGCGCGCAGTTTATCGACACTTTTAGCCTCCCCCTTCGCCAACGATTGTGAAGCAGTGGTAAGAAAACGTTTTCGCGAGGTTGATGAGCTTGTTTCCTGGCTGCTAGAATACGCGCCGTCACGCCTGACTGGCACGGGCGCTTGTGTGTTTGCTGAATTTGACACCGAGTCTGCTGCCCGCCAGGTGCTGGAGCTTGCCCCGAATGGGGTGCGCGGATTTGTAGCCCGGGGCGTTAACGTGTCGCCGCTACAGCGTACCCTGCGAGGCGATTAGCAAAAGCGTGACAGTGTCACCACGTTCCGGACACTGCACCTTTTGCATCAACACACCCGTGTGAACGCCCATGACCGTGCACGCCGGTTACGGTCATGTCGTTCATTCTCTGGACGCAAAGCCTGAGGTTCTTCTCGTGCCTGATATGAAGCTATTTGCTGGTAACGCCACCCCGGAACTAGCACAACGTATTGCCAACCGCCTTTACACCAGTCTGGGAGACGCCGCTGTCGGACGTTTCAGCGATGGTGAAGTGAGCGTACAGATTAACGAAAATGTACGCGGTGGTGATATTTTCATCATCCAGTCCACCTGTGCCCCCACCAACGATAATCTGATGGAACTGGTTGTGATGGTCGACGCGCTGCGTCGTGCTTCTGCTGGTCGTATTACCGCAGTCATCCCCTACTTTGGCTATGCCCGTCAGGATCGCCGCGTGCGCTCTGCGCGTGTGCCGATCACCGCTAAAGTTGTGGCTGACTTCCTTTCCAGCGTCGGTGTTGACCGTGTTCTGACGGTTGACCTGCACGCCGAGCAGATCCAGGGCTTCTTCGACGTCCCGGTTGATAACGTATTTGGCAGCCCGATCCTGCTGGAAGATATGATGCAGATCGGACTGGAAAACCCGATTGTTGTTTCTCCCGATATTGGTGGCGTAGTGCGTGCCCGTGCTATCGCTAAACTGCTGAACGACACCGATATGGCTATCATCGATAAACGTCGCCCGCGCGCGAACGTCTCTCAGGTGATGCATATTATTGGTGACGTTGCTGGCCGCGACTGCGTGCTGGTCGACGACATGATCGACACCGGCGGCACGCTGTGCAAAGCGGCTGAAGCGCTGAAAGAGCGTGGTGCCAAACGCGTGTTTGCTTATGCAACCCACCCAATCTTCTCCGGCAACGCGGTTGAAAACCTGCGTAAATCGGTGCTCGATCAGGTGATTGTCTGTGACACCATCCCTCTCTCTGAAGAGATCAGGGCGCTGCCGAACGTGCGCACACTGACCCTCTCAGGCATGCTGGCTGAAGCCATTCGCCGCATCAGTAACGAAGAGTCCATCTCGGCGATGTTCGAGCATTAATCTTCGCGGAAACCGGGCCCTGTGCCCGGTTTTTTTATGCCTGTTCCTGCCCGCTTAACTCTCTTCTTTTTCTGAGATTGGCGCGATAAATTTTCCCGTTCGCCCCGGTTTGCAACGCCACGCACTCTTTTCATCAATGGCCTCGTTTCCCGCTTCTGCCCGCTGCCGTTAAATGGTACTTTGCTGCCCATTTCTCATCAGAACCCGGCCATCATGACTCTCGATATCTATACCCTGTTTATTTGCGAGCTCTATGTGCTGGGCTTTTTAAGCCTGATCATGATTTTTGCCTGGGTCGGATCGCAGTACGATCGCGTGCTGGGCTTTACCCTGCTGTCGCTGGTCCTGACGCTGGTGGCGGTCTTTTTAAGCAGCCTGCGCAGCAGCGGCTTCCATTTTCTGCCGGTGGCCGTCGGGAACGTGCTGGTGATGCTGGCCTATGGCGGGTTGCTGAATGCCTTTCGCCGCTTCTGTGACAAACCCATCGGCAGCCACTGGCTGCTGGGTGCCCTGCTCTGGGCGCTGCTTTGCTGTTTCCCGGCATTTTACGACAGCCTGCCGAAACGGGTAGTGGTGCTCTGTCTTGCCTGCGTCGCCTATACCGCCGCCCTGATCCAGCTGGTCTGGCTGGCTCGTGACACGCTGAAAGCCACCTTCTGGCCGGCTCAGTTACTGCTCTGGATCCATCTGCTGTTCCATCTGGCCCGGCTGTTTCTGGATAACGCCGTTGCCAGTGGTCTGCCAGGGGCGATTGGCGGGTCGGCTTTCTCGGTTTACGTTATCCTGGAGTCGATTCTGTTTGTTATTGGCCTCACCTTCACCATCCTGGCGATGGTGAATGAACGGATGCAGCAGACCCTGAAACATGCTTCCCTGCACGACCCGCTGACCCGCGTCTGGAACCGCCGCGCCCTGTTCAGCGAAGCAGAAAGCATTGCGGCGCGATGCCATCGCCAGAACCGGCCCTTCAGCGCCATCCTGTTTGACCTGGACCATTTCAAAAGCATCAACGATCGCTACGGGCATCAGCAGGGCGACCAGATTCTGATCCACTTTTGCGAGGTGGTGAGCGCACTGATTCCGGCAGGGGGACGTTTTGCGCGACTGGGCGGAGAGGAATTTGCGGCCATCATTACGGCGACGGCACAGGAGACAGAAGCGTGGTGTGAGACAATCCGGCTGGCGGTCTGTGCATCACAACATAATGCGATTGCCTATTCGGTCAGCATTGGCTTTGCCACGGCCACACATCATCAGCAGGGTTTTGAAGCGTTACTGGTGCAGGCGGATGCGGCGCTCTACCACGCCAAGGCCAGCGGCCGAAACCGCACCGCGCAGCATCCGCTTCCTGCTGCCATTCTTTAGTGGTGTGAGTTGTGTGACCGGCGGCAGCGCTGGTCATAATGACGCACCCAATAATAACGATCTTCTATCTTTTCCCGGCCACTGACCCGGGCGCCCACCAGCCAGAGCAGCGCACCAATAAAGATGCTGAAGATAGCGCCCTGCGCCAGAGACTGGGGCAGATCGAGCGCGGGCAGCTGGTTCATAATAGAGAAACCGACGCCCAGAACCATGGTAACTAATCCCAGTACCATTAGCGTGTTACCCGCTACACGGCAGTGATGATGTTTCATAATGCACCTCCATCCATAAGAGCCAATAACCGCACACAATGTTAAGTGTCATAAGTTTAGGCAATGGCTCAGCCCCGCGATGCGGGCTGGATCACACATCAACCATAAAGCTTCGCCTGGTCCTGATTGCAGACTGTTGATTCCGATAGAAAATTATTAATCACGCTGATGAACCATTTGACTGCTTCTGCTTTGTCATCTCGCCTGTCGCGAAGTAAACTAACGCCCTTTCGCGATAACAGCAGGATAATCATTGTGAGCAGCATTAAACTGATTGTGGGACTGGCCAATCCTGGCGCTGAATATGCCGCCACGCGCCATAATGCGGGTGCCTGGTATCTGGATTTACTGGCGGAACGCCACAATCAGTCTCTGAAAGAGGAAGGCAAATTCTATGGCTACACCGCCCGTCTGGCGATAGCCGGAGAGGATGTCCGCCTGCTGGTGCCGACCACCTTTATGAACCTGAGCGGTAAAGCGGTGGCGGCGATGGCGACCTTTTATCGCATCGCGCCTGAAGAGATTCTGGTGGCGCATGATGAACTCGATTTACCGCCCGGCGTCGCGAAATTTAAGCAGGGTGGCGGACACGGCGGCCATAACGGTCTGAAAGACATCATCAGCAAACTGGGCAACAACAACAATTTCCACCGCCTGCGCATCGGTATCGGTCATCCCGGCGATCGCAATAAGGTGACCGGATTTGTGCTGGGTAAACCGCCCGTCAGCGAGCAGAAGCTGATTGATGAGGCGATTGATGAGGCGGCGCGCTGCACTGAGCTGTGGCTGAAAGAGGATCGCATCAAAGCCATGAACCGGCTGCACGCCTTCAAACCTGCTTAAACGCCCGAATCGTCGCGATTCCGTGTATAATGCGCGGAATTTTTCAATTCTTCTCCGACAGCTCGCCATCGGGCGCACTGTCCATCCAGTTATAAAGGGTATCAAACCATGGGATTCAAATGCGGTATCGTGGGCCTGCCGAACGTCGGTAAATCCACTCTGTTTAACGCGCTGACCAAAGCGGGTATCGAAGCGGCTAACTTCCCCTTCTGCACCATTGAGCCTAACACGGGCGTGGTGCCCATGCCTGACCTGCGTCTCGACCAGCTCTCTGAGATTGTTAAGCCGCAGCGCGTGGTGCCGACTACCATGGAATTCGTCGATATCGCAGGTCTGGTAAAAGGCGCGTCTAAGGGTGAAGGCCTGGGTAACCAGTTCCTGACCAACATCCGTGAAACCGAGGCGATCGGTCACGTTGTGCGCTGCTTTGAAAATGACAACATCATCCACGTCGCGGGTAAAGTTAACCCGGCGGAAGATATCGACGTGATTAACACCGAACTGGCACTTTCTGACCTTGATACCTGTGAGCGTGCGATTCAGCGCGTGCAGAAGAAAGCCAAAGGCGGCGACAAAGATGCGAAAGCCGAGCTGGCTGCGCTGGAAAAATGCCTGCCGCACCTTTCTGAAGCGGGCATGCTGCGCTCTCTGAATCTGGATGCCGATGAGAAAGCGGCGATTCGCTATCTGAGCTTCCTGACCCTGAAACCGACCATGTACATTGCTAACGTTAATGAAGACGGTTTTGAGAACAACCCCTATCTGGATCAGGTTCGCGCTATCGCAGCAGCGGAAGGTTCAGTGGTGGTACCGGTGTGTGCCGCAGTGGAATCTGATATCGCCGAGCTGGAAGATGAAGAGCGTGACGAGTTCATGGCGGAACTGGGACTGGAAGAGCCGGGCCTGAACCGCGTGATCCGCGCCGGTTACGCCCTGCTGAATCTGCAGACCTATTTCACCGCAGGCGTGAAAGAAGTGCGTGCCTGGACTATCCCGGTGGGCGCAACCGCCCCTCAGGCCGCCGGTAAAATTCACACCGACTTCGAAAAAGGCTTTATCCGCGCGCAGACCATTGCATTTGATGACTTTATCGCCTGCAAGGGTGAACAGGGTGCGAAAGAAGCTGGAAAGATGCGTTCAGAAGGGAAAGAGTACATCGTGAAAGATGGCGATGTGATGAACTTCCTGTTTAACGTCTGATTAAAATCTGCTGTTTCATGGGGTTTTCATTGAGTCTCATGAAGTCCGTATGAATCGATAAAATCCACGCAATTGCGTGGATTTTTTTATAGCTGTTCAAATTGTCGCTTAACAACGCACTCTAAAATTATTATTTGAATGAGTAAAACCTAAATCTATCTTTATTTTAAACTAACAGATTATCGATAAATCAAACTATAAATTTGCTATTTAATTGCTAATTGATGCCGAATTGCCAGAGCTAACAGAACCGCTATTTGGCTAATGGATTGATTGTTCTGAATTGTGCCAACGCATTCCACTGTGTTATTCAATTGAAATTACCAATAAAAAGGCCAAATTGCGATACAGATTTTTATTTCCATCTATCAAACACAGGCCAGTAAATGAATAGTTGCAATTGACTGATTTGGTCAGCAAGGTAGCCCTCCCGCAGCTCATTTTCTTTACTAATGAATTTGATAATGTTTGATAAGTCTTTAAACCCTGACTAAAAACCAAATACATCATCAGATTTATATTCGAACTACAAAAATTCTTATTTATTGCCATAGAGTTTTGTCTATGAGACATGGTCAGAACAATGCTGCGGGAAATACTTCTTTCTGAACGCCTTCAGCCCTATAACGTTTGCCATAAGCTTATTATAAATATGCATTAGGGATGAATCTTCGTGATTTTTTTAGAAATACCTGATATTGAATTGAGTTCTGCTGAGAGTATTTAAGCAGAAACGCTAAAAAGGACATTATGCGAATGGATAAAATCTGCCGGTCACGCGACAACTGTCAGGGGCATCCGTCTATACCAGTGCTGGTTAAATTTTTCTTATGCCAAAATTAAGCAATAAGCAAGTGGTATAGACGGGTTTACATTACCCGTAGATTAAGCGACTTCTTTTGGATCCGAACCAAACCGGTTGGTGCCGGATTGCCCTTCAAGTGCCAGGAAGACGATATTGACGATAGGTAACAGCAGCCACCATCCGCTGCGATCGGTGTCATGTAATCGACGAACACCAACTGCTATGCCCGGAATTAATACGGCCAGGCTATAAAGATTTGAAAGGATATCTCCAACACCAATTACCGTTTCGACAATCCCTAGCAGGAAAGCAATGAGGATGTTAAACAGAGTGAACATCCAATACTCTTTTCTCCTGGCTCTGCCTGTAAATACAGCATATTTTTTTAATACACCTAGGTACCATTGATTTATGGCTCCGCCCGTATTCTCTGAGGTGACAATCTGTTGGTTTGTCTGGGGTGCACCACACTGTGGGCAAGCTTTAGCAGTAACGTGAATTTCCTTGCCACATCCGCGGCAAAAAACCATATTCATAATCCATCCTTAATTAATAAAAACTTAACAGGCAAGTTCAGAATACTGAAGATTGACAACAGAATCTCTAAATTAGCCATATTATGGCCACGTCTTTTTTCACTAACGTTATCACTTAAGATATCTGATCAATAGCCGCAATAACTATCAGGGCACCGAAAACCTCTTTTCCCACTCAGATTGATCACAGGAAACAGCCAGCAACAACGTACACCAATAAAAAAACAGAGATGCTCTGGTATATGCTGGTCGCCATTTTAGTGGCAGAAATGCCAGCATGCTTGTCTGCACTTCAGTCCGGAGTAATTGGCTTTGCTCTGATGAGCTCCCCTGATCAGTTATAATAAACATCTTTGCAACTCTCGCTTTCAATCCAGACAACCCTGGTATCCTGCTCTAAGGGTTATCGTCACACCATGCGAAATCATTAGCAAAATTTTAGAATAAAGTGAAAAATGACAATCTGTCATGGATTTTGTTCATTCCAGTCGTAGCGCAGACACAAGAATAATCCCAACAGACGTGGAATAAAATAAATATTTTTCAATAGACTGATTGAATGAGGTTACTGGAAACTTTCAAAAGCACTCAAACCCTTCCTGTTTCGCTTTAAACGCATGACAAGGATGACATAACATTTAATGAAGTAAAGATCGTATTTCCTGTCAAAATCTGATTTACCCGACTGGTTCTGACAATGGGTTCTTAAGCAGTTTGCAAAACCTAAGCAAAGAACGTATCCGGTTATCAAACTTCGCAGCGAGTCACTTTTTCTTTCATGACTAAAAGGCTAGTGAAGCACGTAGTCTCTTTCACTCCGTTAGAAGAGGCAAAATCGTAACTCCTTAAAAACTCTATATCAATACACTCGCCTCAGACTTTTCGTGTTACCTATGAGAAACGCTTGCTGGCTTGCTTATCGTATAAACATAAGGAAACAGCGATGATGCGAAGCATTCGGTGCTAATTTATGTGCCATTACCCACTCCTCCTTACTTTGCTTGACAAAACCGGCCACCACCCGAATGGAATAAAAAACTACAAAATAAAAATTTACAGCATAAAACAATAAAAAAATACTAAAATCGGGACCTAAAACTGGGAAGTTGCACCATGAAATTTCCAAAAATATTATTTCACACATCTTTACGATTCATATAGAATCATAATCACATTAGCTTTACGTCACTTTTACAGTAAAGGTTAAGTCAAGAACTGGAGCATAGGGTTCCATCAAACTAAATACATGAAATAATTAACCTCCGAAACTAAGTATGTCTGGAGCGTTCTGGCAAGACTGACTCGCTATCGAAGTTTGATTCACCTGCCGCGACATTACCTGAGCAGGATTTTCAGGTAACGGCTGCAATGTTCGGACAATAAAATCGGTAATATTTTTCTTCTTAAACTAAATTTCTGAAAATATACGCCGATACTCTTCATCTCAGAGGGGATGCTGGTTGTTTTAGCACAGGAATTGATTGTCAGTTAAATATGGGCCTCTCTCTTAACCTGAACGTTATTGATGAAGATTTTGCCTGGCCTCCGGCAGCCAGATCCTGAATTACTTTTAACAGCAACGTGTCTATGGACAGCACACTCTTTTAAATGCTGATCCATTTGGTCATTTAAGGATAAAAATGATGTCAAATAAATGTAAACATACCTCAACTGCTCTCCTGGTTTCTGTTTCCCTTCTGCTTAGTGGTTGTGCCAACACAGGTAGTTCTTTGCTCTCTGGTACTAAACCTGACTCACGCTTGACCAGTGGTGAACAGTCGCAGTTATTCAGCAGTTCAGCAGCTCAGGGTTGTGGCATGGGTGCGTTAGCGGGTGCAGGTATGGGCGCGCTCGCAGGTGTGCTGGCAGGCAATAGTAAACAAGTACTGGCCGGTGCCGCTATTGGCGGCGCTGCAGGGTGCGCCGCTGGCGTGGCAGCAAACTATTATCTGGATAGTCTGAAAAAAGATTACGCCACTACTGCCGATCGCCTGCAAGCCATGGACACTGACATCAAAAAAGACACTGCCGATATCGCCAAAACCACTGAAGCGATGAAAGCCGTGATCCGTGATAATCAGGCGACATTAACGCAGATCAGTATTAAAAAAGACCAGGCTGGCTTTGATAAGGCTAATGCCAAAAAAGACCTGGCTAAAATTGATGCTAACATCAGCACTATGCAGAAAAAAATCAAAGTGATGAAAGATAAGAGCGAGGCCTATAAAGTCGCGCTGCAAGGACAAGGCACCACCAGCGCGGCGGATAAAGCCACGCTGAAACAGCTGAACAATGAATATAGCAACCTGAATAATCAGATTGCCGTACTGGAGTCTGAAACCAACGGTCTGTATAGCCAGCGTCAGGCTATTTCCCTGGGTTAACTCTGACGGGCTGATGATTTCGTCGGCCCTGTTTAATGCGTTTAATTCCAACTTTACAGTTCTGCATGATAGATACAGGGATGCCTTCATGAAATTTTATGTTTTAGTCGCTACGCTGCTGCTTGCCGGGTGCGCTTCCACTCCTCAGGATTGCAATCTGCATGCACAGGACCCCAGTTTTATCACTAAATTAAGCTGTGCCACCTCTGGCGGTTACCGGCAGAAAGTCGACGACCAGGAACGCCAAATCTTACAAAGCCAGCGTGATAACCGCATTGCTCAGCAAAATCTGGCTGACACGCAGGCCAGAGAGCAGGTATCCAGCCAGAAGCTGGCAGACGAAGAAAGCCGTTTAGCGGCAGCACGTTCTGATCTGACACGAACCCTGAAAAAACTGAAGTCAGTTAAATCCACTAATCTGCAACGTCAGCAAGAGATTAGACAACTGGAGGCATTGCAACGTCAGTCTCAGCAGACTACAAGTGCCAGCGATGTCGCAAGTCTTGAGGCAAAAATTGCGGCAGCGAAAAAACGTGTCGCTGCGCTCGAAAACGCAAATATGTCGCAATAAATCATTGTCGATGTGGCGGAATGAAAGACTCCCCACATCGAGCTTCTTCCCGCTGCTAATGACATATTGAATCTGAGCTATGCAACGATTAACCCGATCAGCGCCTATTGACGACGTGACCCTCAAAAGTTACGAGGAGACCGTTGCGATCATCCGTCGCCATCTTCCCCCGTCCCTTGCCCTCCTTTTTGCTGAAGCACGGCAAAATTCCGAAGGTAATCTGGAATGGTGGACCGCGCGAGAGGGTATTGCAGCGCCGCTCTCTTCATTAGGCGAGACAGAACAGACTGCAATTCACACTAAACGTCAGCAATATATGGGTACGATTGCCAGCCTGATTGAGCAGCTAAACGCCAGAGGCGAAACAAAATCGGCTCAGGCACTACAGTCATTGCTGACACACTCACAGACGCTGCCATGCTATGGCGTCGGTGGAGAGCCCGTATTTACCAACTGGACCATTCCGCCAGAGGTTTCGCCTGCAATAATCCTGCCTGAAGCACGGACAGAGCGACATTTTCCGTGGTTGCTCCTGTTTCTGTTTCTGCTGTTACTTCTTGTGATAGCCGGGTGGTGGTTTATGAACCTAAAACGCGAGTCTCCTGCGCCGAACCTCCCTCCCCTAACGCCTGCAGTGGCTGACGCCCCGGTACCCGTAAAAACCGAGCTAACGCAGGCGAATCCAAGCGTGAGTCTTGCTAAAGGCACCGACTTCGGTCGAATTAGCGTCAATCTTACCTGGCAACAGGGGCAGAATAAAAAGCCAGTTGACCTCGACCTGGCTGCTTTTATTCGCCTGAAAAACGGCAAAAATGCTGGCGTCGAGGCACTCAGTAAATACTTTGGTGATTACGACAAAGCGCCCTTCATGCTGCTGCAAAAAGATCTGCGTGATGGCGACAATAAGGATGGTGAATGGATTTTCATTAATGGAAGCCAATGGCAAGAGATTGATGAGGTCCTGATTTACAGTTTCATTTATGGTGGCGCAAATAACTGGAGCGGACTTGATGCCAACATCACGCTCTCTGTTCCTGATCAGACGCCGATCAGTTCCAGCATGGTTAATAACGGTCAGCGCAATGATGTCGCAGCTATTGCACGTTTGAAGAACGTTGATGGTGACATTAAGGTTGAGCGGCTCAATAACTTCTTCCCCGATCGGGAAACACTGGCTAAGCACTACGGCTGGAATTTTGAGTGGACGCCAGGTGCTAACAAAAATTAACCATATCCATGTGGCTTGCGCTCATTAACAGCCCTAAAGGTTAGAAAATGCGAAATTCGATTCAGGGACCACTGTTACGTACCGGAAATAATTCTTCGTTTAAAGCACTGGGTGAAACTGGCTATCCCGTTTTCCGGATGGCATTCCAATTGCGCGAAGCTATCTATCGTTTGGATGCCGGGCGTGATTTAGCACGTCACCTTGCGGTTCCACAAAATGACCAGGGGGGAGATAGAACCGACTGGTATAGCAGCTTTGCGGGTGATGTGATTCCCTGGAGTAGTGCATCCGAAAGCGAGCGAGCCTTAGCACGTCAGCAATTCACCGAATTCCAGATGGCGGTCCAGGCATTAAGCGAACGGATGCTAAATACCGAAGAGAGTGGTGCAGGCGGGGACCGGCACGTATTTGCCCAGTTGTTAAAATCAGTTGTAAATTTCCCCGATGATGAGTTCCTTTATCTGGTCAACGGGGTATTGGTGATCACGTTCTGGGGGTTTGTGCACCCTACGGGGGAGCAAAAGAGCCCAATGCACTGGCTTCAACCCGATTCAGTACCGGTGCAAACGCCTGTTGCTCCCATCGCTCCCGCTACGCAATTATTGGCTCAACCGCTAACCAGGACGCCTCATCCGATTAAGAGCATCGAGACCGTGAAACACACTCGCAGCAGGAGATGGGACTGGCGCTGGTTGCTGTGGTTACTGCTCGCCCTGCTCTCTCTGGCGCTGATTCTGGGACTATTACGGGGCTGTATGCCCTCGCTCGCACTGCCTGGTCTCAATCTTCACAGCCAGCCAATCAAAGATACGAGCGCAAATCCAACGGATAAGGATCAGACTCCGGTCGGGTCAGGCATAGGGGTTCCTGCAGGTTCAGTTGCAGATGTTCCTACCAGTTCAGTTGCAGCCAACAGTACGTCAGTATTAAATCCAACTGGAGTAGTGCCGGAGAATACTCCTCTTCAGGTGGACAGCGAACCTGTAGCAACTGATCCAATTGTCCCTGAAACACACGCTTCTGCTGAAGCTCAACAGCCTGTCACCAATGTTGAAGCACCCGTAACGGAGTCTGTGACTAATACTGATCCCTATGTAACGCCAGCCCCTGAAGCTGCCCCCCATAACAGTGAGCCGCAATGGCCTGCGGAACAATCCAATATAGTGCCACCCATTCAGCCAGAACAGGGAAAAGCGCTGACGCTTCCTGCTGCACTGCCCGATGGACCTGCACAATTTCTTAACGGGCAATGGCGTGTGAATGGCGGTATTCAGGACAAACTCACTGGCCGTCCATTGCAGTTGCAATACGACTTCAGGCAAGGCAATGGCTCGGTCAGCGTACGCCAATCCGATGGCGTCATCTGTAACGGTCCAGCCCAGGGGAGCATGAAAGACGGCGCACTTAACATCACAAATCCTGAACAGATGAAATGTAGCGATAACACTAACTTTATTGGCCCAACCATAGAGTGCAAAGCGCTCAATGCTGCTCACACCGATTGTGTCGGTAACAATGCCGGGGACAAAAATTTCCCTATCCGCATGTTGCAACCCCATTCATAAACAGGGACGAATAGATCATGTTGCCTGAAATTATTTCTTATGATCGCCAGGTCACACTGGTGGGTGATTCGGGAATTCAGTTTATGGATTTCGGTTTAACCCTCAAATCTCAACCCGCGGGCGAATTTGTTAAACTCGCCAACGGCGTACTGACGCGTTTAATTTACAACGAACCCCGCGACTATCATTTTTACCAGCCGACACCGGACAAGATTGAGAAGGCGAAAAGCCAATATGACATTCCGGTTGCGCAAAGTCTGAAATTGCTGGATGGCACCTGGTTGCCGCTACCTCTTTTCCGTTTTAGCTTGCCCAACATTTACCAGGAAGGACCGCTGAACTGGGCACGTTTTCGTATTGTAAAGCTGCCTGAAAAGGATATGGATGGTCACACCCATCGCATGACACTGGCCGTTGATACCCGCATCATGGCCAAACAACAATCGGCAGCTGACCTCAGTCCTAATCATGAAGATGTGAATGCCGGAGCAACCTTTGCGGTGGCTACCGCGACTTACGCGCTCAACTGGTACTTAACGCAAGACTGGGTAAAAGATTGGCTAGTCGACGCTTTCAATGACGCCAGCAAAGGCCGGGATCTTGATGAACGTGAGGACGAGATTGCTCAGCAGTATCCGCTGGCCCACTATCTCAACCTGCTTTCGCTCATGGCCGAGCCGCTTGAAGGTCTGCAAGCGGAGACAGAAGCTGCTATCGCACTGCCGCAGTTTAAGGTGGTCGCCAATCGTGAAGTGAACGCTATCAAACCAATTCCTGTCGATCTGATCCTTGATGTCGGCAACTCCCGTACCTGCGGTATTTTAATTGAGGATCATGGACAGTCTGGATCGGGCCTCATGCACAACTATGTGCTAAAACTACGCGATCTTAGCGCGCCTGAACAGGTCTATACCGACCCTTTTGAAAGTAAGGTTGAGTTCTCACAAGCCTCTTTTGGCAAAGATATTTATTCCGTACGCAGCGGCCGCCATGATGCTTTCCAATGGCCAACTATCGCTCGTATTGGCGGGGAAGCGAGCCGCTTAGCCTCACGCCGTCGCGGAAGCGAAGGATCTACAGGCTTATCCAGTCCAAAACGTTACTTGTGGGATGAAAAATTCTATGGCCAAGGCTGGCGCTTCAACAGCGGCTCGGCGCAGGATAGTAACCCTCTCGCCACTGCTGCCCCCTTTGCCAGTTTAATTAATGAAAAAGGCGATGCCCTGCATACCATCGAAGATGAGATGGATCGCATTCCGGTATTTACACCGCGCTACTCTCGCAGCTCCCTGATGACCTTTATGTTAGCGGAAGTGTTAACTCAAGCCATTAGCCAGATTAACAGCCCCGAACAGCGTATTCGCGAAGGCCATGCGGGTCTGCCTCGCCAGCTTCGCCACATTATTCTGACCGTACCGCCAGGTATGCCGATGGCGGAACGATGCATTCTGGATGACAGAATGCGCCAGGCCGTAGGCTTGGTATGGAAGTCTCTACGCTGGTGCAGTGGTGAAAATGATCCTTATCTGGATGAAAAGGATGACCACAGCAAATCTAATATCAGGATTCCACTACCTAAAATCCGCGTAGAATGGGATGAAGCATCCTGTGCTCAACTGGTGTACCTCTATACCGAGATTAACCAGAATTTTGCCGGTCACCCGGAAATATTCTTCGAAACTCTGGGACGTCCCGATCGTCATGATCGGGAAAAACTCACCATTGCCTCAATCGACATTGGTGGTGGCACTACCGATCTGGTGATTACGGATTATCGTCTGGACCGAAATGGGCTGTCCGGCGGTGGTGCGAATGTACATATCATTCCTCAGCAGCGTTTTCGCGATAGCTTTAAGATCGCCGGTGATGACATATTACTAGATGTCATCCAGTCCTATGTGATCCCCGCTTTTGAATTATCGCTGCGTGAAGCCGGTGTGCGTTCGGTCGAGACACTGATGTCTCATTTATGCGGTGCGCAAAACATCAGTGCCGCAGAAGCGGTACTGCGCCAGCAACTCAGCCTGCAGCTGTTTGTTCCCCTGGCGCTGCACATTTTATCCTGCTATGAGCAATACGATCCGCAGAATGAACAAACTCATTTACTGATCAATCAGCGCGTAAATGAAATATTGCCCACAGGCAGTTTCAGTGCCGAAGTTGAGGGTTTTGTGTCGCGGGAAGTGAAAAAGTCTGGAGGTAAGGATGGCTTCAGACTCACTGACATTACCCTCAACATCGCACTGACAAAAGTGCATAACGATGTATGCTCAGGTAAATTTAACATTGATAAGGTGCTTACTGCCCTGTGTGAAGTCCTCTCCTGTTATCACTGCGATCTCTTACTGCTAACAGGACGTCCCTCACAGCTTCCCGGCATTCAAGCCATTGTTCGTCGCAATTTGCCATTACCGCCAGGGCGCATTCTCGCGTTGCATGGATACCGGACCGGCACGTGGTATCCGTTCCATAAAAATGGTCATATCCACGATCCGAAAAGCACTGCCTCCGTGGGGGCGATGCTGTCACAGCTGTGTGCTAATCATAGTATTCCTAATTTCCATTTTCGCATTTCGGCGTTGAAGCCTTACTCCACTATTCGCCATATCGGCACCATTGATATGGATAACCTGATTCACGATGCCGACGTGATTTATCGTCACATCACATCTGAAAACGGACAGATTACGTTGCCGGTAATTACGAATGAGGCAGGAGAAAGCACAACAGCCAGCATTGTGATGCGAGGGGATATGCGGCTGGGCTATCGCCAGCTGGATGCCGAGCGCTGGTCTGCGTCACCGTTATACACGCTGCGGTTCAGCGAATCTGGACGTGAAAAATTCTCAAAAGCTGTCTCTCCAGACGGTCAATCCCCGTATCTCAACGTCAGACTAACAATTGATAAAGACAAGGCTGCTCACAAATTGGGGCTGATCAGCGATCGCCTGACTATCGCTGATATCAGCAGCAACACAGATAAAACCTTTTCAAAGAAAGATTTAGAGCTGGAATTCAATACCATGCCCGATACGGGACTCATTGATAGCCGACACTGGCTCGACAGCGGGAGTGTGAAAAAATAATGAACAACCATCAAAATACCCTGCAGCAGGGATGGGCGGCTATCGCTCAGGGCTGTCAGGATGCGCTGAGTTGGGTGGATGACGTGCGAACCGGTTCTCGCCGCCTGGATAACGAGGCCGATAAGCTAACGCTGGATCTGTTACGCACGCGTAATCTGGCAAACAGTCTTTCTCAGGTCTCTACCACACCGATGACTGTCGGTTTCTTTGGTATCTCGCAGGCGGGTAAGTCTTATCTGATCTCGGCATTAGCTGCGGGCAGCAATGGCGAACTGGAAGCACGCTATGGCAGTAAAGTGGTGAACTTCATCCGAGAGGTCAATCCGGTTGGCGGCGGCAAAGAGGCGACCGGGTTAGTCACGCGTTTCACCCGACATGCGCCAGAGGCACCAGAAGGTTATCCAATTCCGTTGCGTCTGTTCAGTGAAATTGACCTGGCAAAGATCCTCGCTAACACCTGGTTTAATGACTTTGATCATGAGCAACTGGATTACAAAATTGAGGAGCGCATTGAAGAACGGCTGCGCCCCTATCTGCAATACGCAGGTCAACCGAGCGCAAATAACGGAGTAAGTCCTGAGGACGTGATCGCTTTGTGGGATTATGTCAACGCCTCATTTAAGAATTCAGTTGGCACGCTTGAACACGCCTGGTTACAGCAGGCTCTGGCTATTGCTCCTGCTCTCAGCTCACATGAACGTGCCGAATTTTTCTCTCTCTTATGGGGCGAGCAGCGTGAACTGACAGAAATTTATCGTTCGCTGGCTCAGGTGTTAGCAAAACTCAACCACGCCACAATGGTGTTTGCCCCGTTAGAGACACTGACTGACCATAGTAACGGCAGCATCATGAATGTAGATAGCCTGAGCCGCCTTGGTTCCAGTCAGGATCGTTCTGTAGAAATTCGTTTCTGGCAGGAGGACCATCAGGTCGGCAAAGCTGTATTAACTCAAGCAGAGTTGGCGGCGTTGACCTCAGAACTGGTTTTCCCGCTGGCTGATGTCGCTAACCGTAGCGTGACGGAGCAGGTCGATTTGCTCGACTTCCCTGGTTATCGCGGACGACTTAAGCTTACCGACGTAAAAGACGCCGTTCAGGGTGGGCAGAATCCGGTTTCACAACTGCTGCTTCGCGGAAAGGTTGCCTATCTTTTTGAGCGTTACACCGACAACCAGGAAATGAATGCCTTAGTAGTGTGTGCCAGTTCGGTTAAACAAAGTGATGTGTCTGATGTTGGCCCTGTTCTCACGCGCTGGGTTAACAAAACGCAGGGCAAAAAAGCTGAGGAACGGGGGAAAAATAACCCCGGCTTATTCTGGGCCATCACCATGTGTGATTTGCGCATTGCTGACAACCTTAAAAAAAGCGAAAGCCAGTTACAAGAGGCCTGGGAAGGCATGCTGCAGATGACCTTGCTGGAACGTTTTGAACAATACAGCTGGCTCACAGAATGGTCCCCTGGCAAGCCGTTTAATAACTGTTTCCTGGTGCGCAAACCGGGAATGGAAACCCCTTTTCTGACGCAGGAAGATAGTTCCAATTCAGAAAGCGCGATAGAAGTAGGCATTTCTGAACGTCATCGTGAAGTGCTTGATACCATGGGCAGATTATTCAGCGCGGGCAAAAGAGTCTCTAACCATATTGCTGAACCACAAACAGCATGGCGGGAGATGCTTAAACTCAACGACGGCGGAATCTCGCATCTGACCGAAGGCCTGCGCAACGTTGCCAATCTGGAATATAAATTGCAGCGACTGCATGAGCAGTTAAAGCAATGCCGGCTTGAGAAGGTCGATAAATGTCTCGGTCGCTGGTACCAACATGATGGCGAAGGTCAACTTGTAAAAAAACAGGCGATTGCCAAAGAGCTGTGGCAGGGCCTTTCCGCCTCGCCGCAGAGTATGGGCGAAATCATCAGTCGTTTAGATCTCTCCTCGAATGAATTACGCAGTATCTATCTAAGCATTCGCGAGCAGGATCCAGACCCGCAGGCAGGTGTGGAACAACGTCCGCAGAATATATTTGCCGCGAGTTTGTTTGGCAGTAATCCGTTTGACGAAGAGTCGGACGATGAACAGACCACCGCCACTGAACAGACGCCGGAACGCATCGGTCAGGATGACGAATTTGCCCATCGGGCATTCAAAGCCTGGGTCGCTCATCTGAGAGAGCTACCGTATCAAAACATATACTGGCAGCAATTAGGGATTAAAAGTGAGGCAATCAATCTGTTGTGTGAAGAACTGATCACTGCCGCCACACGTCAGGATCTGGAAGGCACGCTCAAACGCGCGCTGGCTGGTCAGGAGCAGGCGGGAGCGTTGCGCCAGCAACTACTGGCACGCCAGACTCTTCGCGCTCAGTTAGCGATAAGAGATTTTATTGCCTGGTTTGGCTACCTTGCGATGCCGGAATCACAAGTGCCCGAAAGCTATATCGGTGAAAAGAAGAAAGTCTTTGCCCGTCAGGTCTCCCTTGCCAGCGATGAATTACCGCAATTGCCCGCAGTCGCCCCACAGCCCGGAGTCACGTATATGGGCGATTGGTTGTCAGCATTAATGAAAATCACGCTGGATAACGCGGGCCACAGCGCTACGAGTGACATCTCCGCCGAACAAAACCAGAGACTCGGCCAGATTATTGGCAAAATGAAAAAAGAGAACCAGCCATGTTAGCAAAAATATTTCCCTGCCAACCTTCAGAGCCGGGTTTCGCACAATTGATGATTCGCCTGCGTGGCGAAGACGCTTTACTGTCAACACTGAATTTTACGTTGTGCAACAACGAGCAGAACTATCTGCAGCCTGACCGTAGCTGGAGCCCCGCCCCCCACCTGTTTACTATCGCGGGTGGTTATCCATTCAATGGTGGCAGCGGTTTTCGTATTAGCCCTGACATACTTGATCCTTTGCTGGCAAGCACCAGCCAGGTACAGATTCAGGTTCAGTTGCTCTCCGATGAAACCCGGAGTACGACACTGCAGTTGGTTCGTGATGAACTGTTCTCTTCAGGGGCTCGAGGGCAGACTGCCGACTACGGTGGCAGCAGCGTGCTGAATACACCTGCAGCAGAATCTGAACGCACGCCTGCACCTGAAGTGGAAACAGGACCTGAGTCGATGCCACCCGAACCGAGTCGCGTACCAGTGACACCGCGTCCCAAAGGTAAAGCTTCGCTTATTCCGATAATCGTTGCCGTTTTGCTTGTACTGCTGATTACAGCCGCTGCGGCATGGTGGTTTTATGGGCGAGGTCCCACCGCGCCACCAGCAGCAGAAAAACAACCGGAAACGCCAGTCGTTTCCGCCGCAGCCACTCCTGCAGCAAGTGAGTGTTCCCCAGCCAATCTGGACAGCCAGAGTGAGCTCGAGTTCGTACAAAACTGCGTGCAACAAAAGCTCGACAGTGACAAATTGCTGGCCATTATTCAGACAGCAAAAGAGACCAAAAAATGTGGTGTAGCTCAACGCCTTTATGCGCACAGCGCTCAAGGTGGCGATTCTAAAATCGCTCTCGCTTATGCCGCTGAATATGATCCGAAAGATCATAAAGCAAGCGAATGTTTTAAAACCCCAGACCCGGATACCGCCGCTTACTGGTATGACACCGTGCTACAAACTGATCCAGAAAACCAGAAAGCGAAGCAGCGTCTTGAGGAGTTAAGAAAATGATGACTAACCATTTTCTGCGGCTCGCCCTGCCGTTATGTGGTCTGCTTTTGACCTGTCAATTGCATGCAGCAGAGGGAGACAAACCTCTGCTGCAGGAAGGTAAGAAAACATTGTTCCAGCGCGTGTTAACCACACCGGGCTGTAAACTGGGCACCGAAGCGGGTGATGATAAGGGTTCGCTGCAACCCGCCTTCAGCAGCTTTTATGTTTATCAAAAAGCAGATATCAACGGGCAAAGCTGGGTAAAAGTGGGGCCAGATAGTTACGGAAAAACCATTGGCTGGCTACCTCAGTCCTGTACTGTGGACTGGAAAATGCAGTTAACGCTGGCCTTTACTAACCCGGCGAACCGTGACCGATTGGTGTTCTTCAAAGATAAAAAAAGTCTGGAGAAAATTCTCAATGCGCCGGATCCTGTTTCGATAGTGGCCCCGTTACGTGCCCATCTGAAACGTGACGGTCATGCTGAGGGGGTGTTAGCACAGGAACCAGAATACTTTGTCGATCTTCAAAAGCAGTTCTACCTGCTGCCGATTCTCAGTGGTGAAGAGGTGATGACAGAGAGCGGCTTTTACACGCGCTTGCTTAACGTCGCTTCTGTGAGCAAGGCGGATCCCAACGCAAAACCGGTCGACGATGTCAATCAGCTTAAAGGCTTTAACGCCTCAGTGGTTTTTGTTATTGATTCCACCATCTCGATGGGCCCGTACATTGATCGCACTAAAGAAGCGGTCAACAAAATTTATGACAAGATTAAACAGGAACATCTGCAGGAACAGGTAAAATTTGGTCTGGTTTCCTTCCGCTCAAATACTAAAGCTGTACCCGGACTGGAATTTACTTCAAAAATATTCGCCGACCCCAATCAGGTGAAAGATGGCGCAGACTTCCTGCAAAAAGTTGCCGGTCTGAAAGAAGCCACGGTATCCAGTTCTCTGGTCGATGAGGACGCCTACTCGGGTGTGCTTTCCGCGATTGATAACATCAACTGGCGTCCGTTTGGCGCGCGTTACATCGTCTTAATCACCGATGCGGGTGCCATCGATGGCAGTAACAAACTTTCGTCAACCGGACTTGATGCTAAGCAGTTGCGTCTGGAGGCAGGCAACAAAGGCATTGCCCTTTATACTCTGCACCTCAAAACCCCTTCAGGTAAAGCTGACCATGTGAAAGCAGAAGGTCAATATCGTGATCTTTCTAACTTTGACAGCACCCAATCCAATTTGTATCAATCCGTTGATGCGGGCGACCTGAAAGCCTTTGGGAAACAGGTAGATACACTGGCAGCCGCTATTACCGATCAGGTCAAATCTGCCTATATGGGCGATGCTGCTATTGGCAGTGCGCTCTACTCTAAGGACGATAACAGGAAGTCAGGGCCTGAAGACAAATTGCTTGAAGATACTGCGCTGATTGGTCATGCCATGCAACTGGCCTGGTTGGGTAAAAAGAATGACACTCAGGCACCGCTGGTGTTCAAAGCGTGGATTAGTGACCGCGATCTTATCAAGCAGAACATCCCCACCACGGACGTCCGCGTTCTGCTAACCAAAGGTCAATTGAGCGATTTAAGCGATGTTGTAAGCCAGATCCTGCAAGCCGCAAACGAAGGCATGATTTCACCAAACAAAATGTTTGAGCGCTTGCGTACTGTGGCCGCGACAATGGGTGCCGATCCCAACCAACTCAAGCAACAGGACAACGCCAGAATCAACGATCTCGGTGTGTTAGGCGAATATCTGGCCGATCTCCCCTACCGCAGCGACGTATTGAATCTTGATGAAGAAACCTGGAAAAGCTGGGATGGCCTGTCTCAGGAGAAATTCATTCGCACCCTTTCAACCAAATTGCGTTATTACCAGAAATACAATGCGGATGTAGACCGCTGGGTGGAACTCGCCAAAGGGAGCGACCCTCGCGATCGCGTGTACCCAGTACCGCTGGAAATGATGCCCTGATGCTACACATCGATAATTTGTGTGTCGTGCGGGGTCGGGGAGATCAGTCGCACACCGTATGCCTGCCGCAGCTCAGTCTGCGGCCTGGCCAGGTGATGGCAGTAACCGGTGAAAGTGGCTGCGGTAAGAGCACGCTTCTTGAAGCGATTGGTCTGTTATTGCAGCCCGCCAGCCTCGGGCGATTCACACTGGAAACTGAAACGCTGCTCGATGTGGGCATCCTCCTTAGCCAAAATCAGCAAGCAGAACTGGCCGATATTCGCGCTCGCCATTTGGGCTTCGTGCTGCAAAATGGCGGTCTGCTTCCTTTTCTTAGCGTGCAGGATAACATCACCCTGCCCTGCCAGTTGCTTGGTAAAGAGGCGGACAGTGCGATGTTAACAAGGGTTATTGATACGTTAAAACTTGGCCCATTATTAAGTAAGCTTCCTGCACAACTCTCTTTTGGCGAAAGACAACGCACCGCATTTGCCCGGGCTATTCTGCATCGGCCTGGACTGGTGCTGGCTGACGAGCCTACTGCTGCACTCGATCCTCACAATGCCCAGCACCTATTCCGTTTGTTTATCGATTTGGTGGCTCAGGAGGGCATGATGGCACTGGTTGTCTGTCACGACTGGCCTCTGGTCCAGCGCTTCAATCTGCCCTGTTTAGTTGCCCGTACGGGTTCAGGTAGAGCAGATCTGTCAGAGGATCAGAACCAAAGGGGGACTCACTTTGTTCTTTAACCGTACCCTGCTGCTAGGGCGTTTAGCACTGCAGGATCTATGGCACGATCGCATCATTTCATTTTGTATAGCTTCCTCCCTGGTTGCAGTCATCGCTCCACTGCTGCTGCTTTTTGGATTGCGGTTTGGCATTGTCAGTCAATTACAGAATGAGCTCGCCAACGATCCGCGTAACCTTGAAATCAAAATGTTGAGCAGCGGCAGCTATGGTCCCGAGTGGATAGAACAATTGCGTCTGCGTCCGGATGTAGGATTTGCCATTGGGCAGACGCGTTCACTGAATACGCTGGCAGACCTGCAAGTGGACAGCAGCCACTTTATTGAAAATGCTGAAGTGATCCCTACCGACGAGGGTGATCCCCTGACAGGTAGTCTCAGGATTCAGCAAGAAAATGAGGTGGTGCTAACGCAGGAAGCTGCACGAAAACTGGCGGTAAGAGCGGGTGATATCGTGACAATACGCGTCAGCCGACAACTCAATGAGCGCCAGGAGTGGGGGCGTAGGAGACTGGTAGTGGCAGGCATATTACCCGCCACATATTTTAATCGGGCAGCGATTTTTACCCAATCTTCTCTGCTGCTGACGCTTGAGCATTTCAGAGACGGTTACGCGACTCCTGAACTTGGGGTAAGCAGCGGGCAGCCGTTAAATTCCAATCCGCCACGTTATGCGCGAGCCAGGTTATATGCCAGAAGCATCGACCACGTTGCCAGCCTTGAGAGCGATCTGCGCGCACAACGTATCGAAACCTCAAGTCGACTGGCTGATATCGAAAATGTGAAAAGCATCAATCGCGTACTGGGGCTGATCTTCAATATTATTGCCGCCACCGCCCTGGTGGGTTGCATCGCTTCGCTTATCGGATCTTTTATCGCTAACGTCGATCGCAAACGCAAACATATTGCCGTCCTGCGGCTTTTGGGTTTTACCGGCCCGGCAGTGGCAGGTTATGTCATGGCGCAGGGCTGCCTGTTAAGCCTGATTGCCTATTTCGGAGGCTATGGCATTTACCTGATTGCCAGCCAGATTTTTAATCGGGCACTGGCAGCTAGCCAGGCGACAGATCAGATGCTGTGCAAAATTACCGTAACACACAGTCTGCTGGCCATGCTCATCACCGTGCTCGTAGCCCTGGTGGTTGCCAGTATTGGCGCCTATCGGGCCATCAAAATTGAACCTGCGCAAAGTCTGCGTGAGGTTTGATTGATCTTACCCACTTTTTAGTCAACGAAAGATTAGCGGAGAATGTTCGTGACCTTAACACCAGTCTCACTTCCTTACTGGTTAGCTCTCGGCCTGCTTGCCAATGCCTCTTTAGCCCTGGCGGAACCCTGGACAGAGAACACCTGGAATCCTAAACCCGATGGCGAAGATATTGTTCTGCCTATGCCCTGTGAAGGTTCAATGGCGTTCCGTCGGGTCGAAATCCCCATGGCAGGCCCACTTGATGATTTGCCGATCACTCTGGGTCAGGACAGCGGAGACTGGGGTGTCATTGAACACAGTTATCCTGCCTTTATCGCCGGTAGCTTCACGGATAAAAAGGCGAAAGGACGCTACTATCTGGTAGCCAAATATGAACTTACCACACTGCAGTATCAAGCTTTAACACAGGGCACATGCCCTACACCTTCGCGCAAACTCAGTTTACCCATGACAGGAATAAGCTGGTTTGACGCGGTGAGCGCTGCCGATAAATACAACCAGTGGCTGCGCAGCAATGCCATGGATAAGTTGCCAAAAGAAGACGGTGCTGCTGGTTTCTTACGTTTACCAACAGAAGTTGAGTGGGAATTTGCCGCGCGTGGCGGATTAAAGGTCAACAGCGCTGAATTTCGCGACCAGCATTACCCGATGGATGATATGAAAAACTTTGAGTGGTACTCAGGTGCTCAATCATCTAATGGCAGAGTGCAACTCATTGGATTACTGCAGCCCAATCCACTGGGTTTGTATGACATGCTGGGCAATGTGTCAGAGATGATGTTCAATCCATTTTATCTCAATAAGCTTAACCGTTTACATGGCCAGGCCGGTGGTTTCGTTGTGCGTGGCGGCAATTTTCTCTCAGGCCCAACAGAAATTCGCAGCGCAACGCGTAAAGAAGTGAATTACTATGATCAAGCTACCCCTTCCCTGAGCAAAAGCACTGGCCTGCGTCTGGTTCTGGTGGCCCCCACTATTACCTCAACAGATAAAGTTAAGCTCCTGGAAAAAAGCTGGGAAAACCTCGGGGCTGAAAGTCAGGCTAATATTCCAAAAGAGGACGGAACCAAAGACACGGTTAAAGCGCTGGGCACACTTGCGTCGGATGTGGATGATGTAGCGCTGAAGCAGAAGCTTAAAGACCTGGAAAATCAACTTCGTGCCAGTAATCAGAAACAACAGGAAGAACGCAATCAGTCGATTCGCGCCAGCCTGAACCTGGGTTCATTCCTCTGTACCAAATTACAGGATGATGGCCGCTTTCTCGATTTCTTAAACCATAACTACGAACTACTGTGCAAAAACAAAGACGCCAGTGACAAAAACTGCGTCATTCGTAAAACCAAGCTGGGTGAACAATCTGCCAGCCTGCAGCAACTGACAGGATACTATGCCAGCAGTCTGGTCGATGCGGCCACCCTGTATGGGAAAGAGGGGTTGCAGCATGAAGTCACTGTGTTTGATCAAATGCTCACGTTGAATAAACGTCTTTCAGGACTAAAGCCTTTCCTTGCCGCTCACTGGCAGAATCAGCAGAAGTATCTGGAGAATGGCAAGATTGATACCGCTGGCTGGCTCGAAAGCTGTAAACAAATCAACGCTCCGCAAGCCATCACTCAGGCTAAATAAAAGAGAACATCAAACCGACCATAAAGTTTAATAGCAACGCTAATATTCAGCCTGGGCTGGAATTCGACCTGCCAGGCTGAAGAAGTACAGTGCTATATCACTATCAGCAATATCGATAGCTTGTAAATCTGAGATGTTTGTTTACTCATATTCATGCTGGATAACGGTTTAATCTTTGCGTTTAAAGGGCTTGCGATAACAGCACACCAGCCGACAGCTCAAATGCGGGTACAGCACCGCAAAAAAAGCCCCCTATTCCACCAGCAGTGATTTCAGCCGGCTGAGCCAGGCCTCCGTGTCGTTCAGCAGCGCACAGCTGAGATTTTCAATGGTCATGTGTTGCGCCATTGAGGCGCGGCGCAGCAGGCTGTAGGCATCATCCTCATCCAGCCCCAGCGCATTCATCACCCGCAGCTGTGCGGAGAAGAGAAACTTACGCGCCCGAAGTCGCTCCTCCTGCCGCCGGAGCTGCGCGTCGAGCTGGCTGATGTGCGCGGCATGGTTGAGCGCCAGGGTAAAAGCGGTCATCACACCATCAAAGCGCACCGGTTTACGCATATAGCTGTCGATCTTCTGTTCAGCAATCCACTGCAAGCGCGAGGGCGTTTCAATGGCGGTAAGCGCTACCTTTGGCAGCGCGGGCCAGGGGAGCGGGTTCGTGGGGTGAAACAGGGTGGAGTTATCCCCGTCGAACACCAGTAACTGCTGGTCAGCCAGCTGGTTCTCATCCGGAAACACCGTACAGAACAGCCCCTCAATGCCTATGCGGCTGAACTGCTGCGCCAGATGGTGGTTATCACGGTCGGAACAGCCGATCACACACACTTTTAATCCGCGCATCTGTACGTTTTTTCGGCTCATTCGTCACCTCCGCGCGGCATGAGACTCGCGAGATCCACCCTGGCCAGCCAGGGATCGGGTTTCACCGCCGCCTCCGCCTGCCAGAAACTCTCCAGCCTGCCGTTGTGGCATCGCGCCAGATGCGGCGTCAGCCAGCAGTGATTATTGTCGGCGTCGAGGCGGATCCGTCCGGCGGGCGAATCCATCTCATCCTGCAATACCGCATTACGCACACCGTCCACATCCGCATTGCCGTGGCGCGCAATGGCTCTCGCCAGCAAATGTCCGGCCAGCCAGGCACTCTCGCTGTCCACTGAGGGCGAAACCTGCTCACCAAAGCGCTGATGATAGCTGCTCAGAAAACGGTGGTTGGCGGCGCTGTCAATCGACTGAAACCAGCTGGCAGAAACCAGATATCCCTCTAACGCCTCTGCGCCAATTAACTGCACTTCCGGTTCACACAGCGTCAGGCTGAGCTTCAGCACCTCGTTTAGCCACGGCTGCTGCTGGCAGGCCTGGTGCCAGGCGCGATAAAAGCTGTAGGCGCTTTTGCCGACCATGGTATTCAGGAGGACTTTCGGGCGGCAGGCGATAATATCCGCGATTAACGCCTCCACGTTTTCGTCCCCCATCGGCAGTAATTTACTCTGCAATACGCTGCCGCCCGCGGGGATGACGGCTTCACGGGTAAGGCGATCCATCTCCCATGACCAGACATAGTTAGAACCAATGTGATATATCTCCGCCGCCTGCTGCTGTAACAGCCAGCTGAGCATCGGCAGGATATGCTGGTTGGGACTGGCCCCCAGGTAAATCACGCTATTGCTGCTCTCAAACCCCTCATAGCGCGCGGAATGCCACAGCAGCGCGTTGGCACCTTCGATCAACGGCAGAATGGTCTTCCGCGCCGCAGACGTGTAGCAGCCAATCACATGACGTACTCCGTGGCGATAGAGTAAGTCGTGGCAATAGTCGTAATAGAGATCCAGCGACCCCTGTGGATCGCGGATCACGGGCGCCAGGGTAAACGGATGGGCGGGATTGGCGTTTATCTCCTCAATCGCCAGCAGGATGCCGTTGAGCATCTCGCGCCCGATCACCGCATAATCGCCTGACACTGAATAAAGAATACCGACCGGAATAACGGGTTTCGGCAGCGGCTGAGTGGCAGTCATAATAGCTCCTGAATCAGCGCGGCCCGCAGGCCGCGTCTGTGGCTCATTTCGGTGATGAAGCAATCAGCGCAGTGTAGAAATGCGGCTGACGCATCAGCACCAGGTCTTTACGCCTTACCACATGATCGGGGTAAGGATCGCCGGCTGACCCCGTGGAGATATCCAGCAGCGCCAGCCCCTTCGCACCGGTCGCTTTCGCTTCCCTGCGTGGAAAGGCAAAGGTATCCGGCCCGTATATCCCGCTCAGGCCAAAGCTTTCGCCTGCGGCGGCGGGCCAGTTGGCAAAAGCCAGCCAGACGTTATTCTCTCCCGCCCGAACGCGCGGCAGCAGCCAGTGGTAAGGATCGGCACCGCGCGGGATCGGCCAGACATGCGGTATCGCCGTGCCCGCGTGCGCCATGGGCAGAGGTGAATGAAGCTGCGCCGGGCAGGCGATGATGTCGCAGCCTTCCAGCGCCAGAATGCGGGCTGCTTCCGGCACCAGCAGATCCTCACCCAGCAGAATACCAACGCGCCCGCAGGGCAGATCGCACGTCACCCACTGATCCCCTGCGCAGGCCCAGTGCCGATCCTGGTCGCTGAGGTGAATCTGGCGATAGTACGCGTTGACTCCCTCACTGCTTACCAGCAGCGCGCTGTTGTAGCACTGCTCCCCTTCCCGCTCGGCGAACCCTGCAAGCAGCGCGATATCCAGCTCCATCGCCAGCGCGATCAGCGCCTGTACAGGCGCATCCTCCCGCGTCAGCGCGCAATGGCTGCCGTCACCCCCGGTCAGCGCACGCTCCGGCAGAATCAGCAGTTCCGCGCCCTCTGATTTCGCCTGTCCGGCCCAGTGCCGAATCTGTGCCAGATTGGCATTCACCTCGTCTTGCGGGCGAAACTGCGCCACCGCAATCCGGGACGCTTTGCCGTCAGGCAGGGGGTCACGCCCATATAAGCCAAAAAAGTCCGCGGGGTTCCAGAGGAAAGTATTGGTCATCAGCCGCTGATAGAGCTCAGGCCGGCGTTTGTTCAGCTGTGGATTCTCCGCCGGAAGAGGTAACTCAGCGCTGAGTATCCGATCGCCGCTGTCGCAGCTGGCCAGCACATTTCCCTGGCTATCCACAATGCAGCTGCCGCCGCTGAACTGCACGCCCCGCTCCCATCCCCAGCGGTTACTTTCAATCAGCGCACAGCCATTCTCCCAGGCGCGCGTGAGCCAGTAAGGCGCAGGAGTGCGTTCAGCCAGCCAGTTACTGATGTGGCAGATAATCTGTGCGCCCCCCAGCGCAGCCAGCCGGGCAGTTTCAATGAAGTGAATATCCATACAGACCAGCAGCGCAATATTGCCGATCTCAGTCTGAAAGACCTGATGCCCGCCATCACCGTTAGCCGCCCATTTCGGTTCCGAAATATAGGGATGTGTTTTACGGTGGACGCCAATCACGCCCTGCGGGCCGACCAGAATGGCGCTGTTATAGTAGAGGTCGGTTACCCTGTCCCGCTCAGGCATGCCAAAAACCAGAAAGCAGTTAAACTCACGCGCAATCGCAGCGAATGCCTGACTGGTGGGGCCATCCGCCGTTTCTGTGTAGGGGGCGACCTCCGCACGATCCTGCCAGCAGTAGCCGGTAGTGGCCATTTCCGGCATCACGATTAAGCGTGCGCCGTCACGTGCCGCCTGAGTGGCTAATGCCAGCAGCCGGGCGACGTTTTCCTCTTTTCTGAACTGCGTGGGTTCAAACTGAATGGTTGCAACGTTGATGCGCATTATTCGGCCTCCTTGCTCAGTAAGGGTTTAAACACCGGTTTCGGCCCCTGGTAAGCATCAGAGGGTTTCCAGCTGGTTTGCATATCTTCCGGGAAGGTTTTGAAGTAGTAGCTGCCGCGGGTCGCCACGCTGATAGCGACATGCAGCACAGGGCCAACCAGCATGGCAATAAATGAGGCGTACACCATCGGATAGAGGCCCAGCACGCCTGCCGCGCCTGTTGCCACCGCGACGCACAACGCAATGACGCCGGACGGATTCCACATCCGCAGATACGCTTTGCGATACTCCACGAAATCGGAAGGCGCAAGGTGCAGCACTTTGCGGCAGATAAAGTAATCCGCAAGGATAATAAAGACCCAGGTGTTGGTGAGAATGCCGGTAATGGAGAGGAACGTGCCGGTATACTGCAGGATATTGCAGATATAGAACAGCACGCCGAGCAACCAGACCAGCAGCATCCACCACTGGCGTCCCGGGCGATAGTTAAACGCCATATCCATGGTGTTCGACAGGGCAATCGAACCTGAGTAGAGATTCAGGACGTTGATGCGGATCTGGGTAATCACTGCAAATAACACGCCGGTCAGCCCCATAATCAGCGGGAAGACGAAGCCCGGATCGAGCGCCAGCGACCAGGCATCCTCGCCCTGAATATGCGGCATCAGGGTGTAGGCCATAAAGGCACCAAACAGCATGACAATAACAATCGGGATCAGCATCCCCAGCATGATGGTTGCGGTGCCTTTATGCGTGATCCCCGGACGGGCAAAACGACCATAGTCAGTGGCCATCAGTCCCTGAAAAACAATCTGCCCGTTGGCCATATTCATCACCAGCCACAGGGCGTTACTGTCCGCCTCCCCTTTCGGCTGCCAGCCGCTGAAGCTGACCGCCGGATAGTGGTGCGTTAACTGCCAGATACAGAAGCCAAACAGCACAATGAAAATGGGAACGCCCCAGGTTTGCAGGAACTGCATGGATGACATGCCCTTCCAGACAAACCAGATGGCGGCCAGCCCCATCAGCGCAAAGATAGCGATACCGGTCAGGGAGTTGACCGGCACGCCCGCATAGTTGGCGATGGCGTGAGACACAATGGTGCCTTCAAACAGGAAATAGAAGATGAAGTTGACGGCGTAAATCAGCGAGGTGAAGGCGGAGCCCATATAGCCAAACCCCAGCCCGCGCGTCATCAGATTGAGTGAGAGCCCCTCTTTACTCGCCATCTTCATAATGCATGAGCCAATCAGGGTGGCGAACACCACCATATAACCGATCGGCAACAGCAGCATTGGCCAGCCGACCTGGTAGCTCATGTCTGCCCCGAGGCTGAACCAGAACATCGCGGTAGAGTTGCCCAGCAGCACCAGAATAATGGCCGGAATCGGCCAGCGATAGTGCGCCGGCACACGGCCCACCGCGTAATCCTCAACGGCCTCTGCTTCGGTAATATCCTGCGGCCCCTGAAACCATGCTTTTAACTTACTCATAGATTTGCTCCAAAAAAAAGCCCCGCCGGCAGCATTGCCGGCAGGGCTTCTTCGCCTGAAATCGATGTTGTGGAGTGGCTGCTCGCCACAGGCCGCTTACCAGGCTACGGTGCCTGTTCCTGCCCGGCAGGATGCGGTAACGATAAGGAAGCAATTAATGCGCCAACTGTTAAAAGCGGCGCAGAAAGGCGGTACAGAGGCGGATGGCAGGCGAGAGACGCCTAATGCCGGTGCAGCGCGCACCATGGTGATCCAGATTTCGTGAGCCATCCGGGTTAATGATGGCGGAGAACGGAACTGCGACGCGGGTTCAGGCAGCAATAAACTGCGTTTCACACTGCCGGGCAATCTCCCACAGTCGGTTGCGGATCACCTGCTTAAGCTGCAGCGTGGACTGCGACTGAGGCAGGTCGCGCCGGCTGATCAGCATCACTTCAAACGGCAGGGGCTGGGCCACGGGCAGCAATTTCAGCTGGTCGGCATAGCGGCAGGCGGTGAAGAGATCCACGACGCCCACGCCGCCGCCCGCCAGCACCATATCCGCGATGACCGAGTAGGTTTTGATCGATAACGACACGGCGGGATTCAGTTTTTTATCGCGCAGCGCACGATGGAGCACGCGCCCTAAAGGGTCCTGGGCCTGCATCATCAGCAGATTGTTGTCGCATAACCACGCCAGCGTAACGGGGTCAGCCTGGGGATGATGACGTGGCAGCAGCGCCACCATGGAGGAGTGAAACAGGGGTTCAGCCAGCAGAGCCGCGTCGACCTGCTGACCGAAAACCAGGGCAAAATCGAGCTGATTCTCCAGAATCATCTGGCATAAGGTACTGAAGTGCTCGGTCACCAGTTCAACGCTGACAGAGGCCATCTGCTGCCGCCAGGTCACCAGGGCAGGAGCCATCACCATCTGACCAAATGCGTGAGCCGCCCCGACGCGCACTAACTGCCCTTCGCCGCGCCGCAGCTGTTCGGCGAGCTGGGTAATGGATTGCAGGCGCTGACAGAGTTCGTCGATTTCCGGCAGCAGGCGCCGCCCCTCTGCTGTCACGCTCATCCCCTGAATACGGCGTTCAAACAGCGCAAACCCCAGCTGCTGCTCAGCGTGATTCAGCACCCGGCTGATGTTCGGCTGCGACACATTCAGCAGGCGCGCCGCTGCGCTGATGCTGCCGGTCTGCACGATGGCCTGAAAGACCTCTATATGGCGGAGCCGCATAATTTTTACCCTGGATGGAATAGCGAATAAAGGCGCCTTCGCCAGGTGGCCTGATCAGGTCCTGGCGGAGGAGAGGCGAATCGTCTCCTCTTGCAAAAACTGTACCGCAAAGCCAGAGAGGAGGCAGTTACCCGCCTCACAGACAGGGTTACATCTACGGGGTAATGTCGCTACGACTGCGTCGTCGCCAGATAAGAGAAAGCACTGAGCAGGCTGATTAACGTCGCCATTTTCTCCGCCCGATAGCCGACGGTGACACCATCAAGACGCGTGACGCCGGGGATCAGGCAGAACAGATCGGCCAGCACCGGCCTGCTGGCCTGCAGCCGCATCGCGTAGGGTGCCGTCAGGCGGGTCGTGCTCACCTGAGGCTGATGCTGCAATGCGGTGCGTGCCGCGGCAGCAATCGCACGCTGCGCGGCGTGAGGGCTGATCGATTCCGCGCAGGTGTGAGAAATGGCGCGTTTGACACAGACGTAATCGACCGTCGGGTAGTGTTCCGCTATCCAGCCCTGCAGCTGATCGTCGCCCGTCACCAGCAGCAGTGGCGTGCCCTGCTCAGCCGCGGCGGCGGCGTAGATATCGGTTTCGCCCATCACCAGACCATTGATATGGATACGCCAGAATGCCCGGCCGTTGATGGTATGCGCCAGCACGCCGGGTTCACCCGCGGCGCTGTGATAGCCCACCAGAAATAAGCCGTCGAACTGCTGCTGTTCAATGCCTTCCACCATCGACAGCCCGCGAGGTTTGCCCTGCACCAGCCGGGCACGGGAATCGATATGTTCCGCCCGCAGGTTGGTCATCCGGGCATGGCTGTCTGCAACCACCACGTCCGTGGCGCCGCCCGCGAAAGCGCCCTCAATCGCAGCATTGACTTCCTGCTCCATCAGCCCCCGGGCCAGCTGGTACTCCGGGTTGCCTGGGGTGCACTGCTCCGGGCACATAACGCCCGCGATGCCTTCGATATCGGCAGAGATAAAAATTTTCATGAGGTTAACCTGTCCAGTATCTGAGTCAGTGAGGGCCGATGATGACCCCGAAAGCCGGTCACGGCCTCCGCGCTCAACAGGGCGTCCAGTACAGCCTGTTCGGTGGCATCGGCCGCGGCGGCAAGCAGCGGCTCCAGCTGCTCCTCCTGTGGCGGTTGCGGCAGCGGTTGCGTTGAAAACGCCACCGCAATGTCGCCCGAGCCGTGGCCCCAGTGGCTGCCCAGCCGTCCCAGGCCGGCACCGGCGCGCTTCGCCAGGCGCTTTAACTGTCGCGCCTCCAGCGGTGCATCCGTTGCCATGATGATGATGACAGAACCGGCATCGCGCTGCGGCGTGTGGCCTGGCAGCAGCGGCACAATCATCTCACCGGCCCGCACGCCATCGAGCGTCAGGGCCTCCAGTGCGCCAAAATTGGCCAGCACCAGCACGCCAAGCGTGGCGCTGAGCGAGGGGATCAGCCGCGAGGCGGTGCCGATCCCCCCTTTCAGGCTGAAACAGCTCATGCCGCGTCCGGCCCCGACGCTGCCGCGTGCGAAGTCGGCTGAGGCGGTCTGCAGGGCCGTCTGCGCCATCGCCTCGCTGACAGCCAGTGCCTGAATATCATTGAGCCAGCCATCGTTGCACTCCAGCGCCAGGGGATTGACCGTTGGCAGCGTTCGCCCCAGCTCCGGGTTGCGACGGATGGCATCCCGTACCAGCGTGGTAAACAGCGTGCCGACCGCCAGCGTGTTGCTGAGCAGAATCGGCGTCTGCAGCACGCCAAGCTCCTCGATCTGAACCAGCCCGACCGGTTTGGCAAACCCGTTCAGGACCTCTGCCCCGCACGGCAGCGGCGTCAGAAACAGATTGTCGCCCGGCGGCACGATAGCGGTGACGCCTGTCTGCGTCTCGCCTGCATTCAGCGTAGAGTGGCCCACCCGCACGCCCGCCACATCGCTGATGCGATTAGCAGGTCCGCAGGCGCTGCGCGGCTGACCCAGCTGACGCGTCTCACGCCAGCGCTCCAGCAGCAGTGTGCGCTGCACATGTTGAAAATCCATCGTCAGCCCTTGAGTTTGGGATCGAGGGTGTCGCGCAGCGCATCCCCAAGCAGGTTGAAGGCCAGCACGGTAAGAAAGATCGCCAGCCCCGGAAAGACGCTCATATGCCAGGCCCCGGCCATCATCATGCTGCGGCTCATCGCCAGAATATTGCCCCATTCAGGCACGTCAGGTTCCGGGCCCAGTCCGATAAAGCTCAGGCCCGCCGCCGTGAGAATACTGGTGCCAATGCGCATAGTGAAATAGACAATCACGCTGGAGAGCGTGCCGGGCAGAATATGCCGCAGAATAATCACCCGGTCTGGCGCACCGGCGCAGCGCACCGCCTCAACATACGCCGCCTGTCGCAGTGAAAGCGTCGAAGCACGCACGATACGGGCAAAGACCGGTACGCTGAACACCGCGACCGCGATGATGACATTGTTCAGGCCCGTTCCCAGCAGCGCCACCACCGCGATGGCCAGCAGCATGCCGGGAAAGGCGAACAGCACGTCGGCGCCGCGCATAATCAGCATATCGATCCAGCGACCATAGTAGCCGGCCAGTAAACCCAGTATCACCCCGGCGATCATGCCCAGCGTGACCGACAGCACCCCGACATAGAGCGAGATGCGGGCGCCGTAAATAATCCGGCTCAGCAGGTCACGCCCCAGTTCGTCGGTCCCCATCCAGTGGGCGGCCGTTGGCGGCGACGATAACGCCATCCAGTCCGGTGCCATCGGGTCCCAGGGGGCCAGCCAGGGCGCAAAGAGAGCGACCACGATCAGCAGCAGCACAAATCCGCCCGACACCAGCGCCAGGGGATTACGCACAAAGGCGTGCAGGAAGTCGCGCCAGGGTGAACGAATGATCTGTGGCGGGTTTTCAGTCAGTGATGACGAACTCATCTCGGCTCCTGTCGCAGACGAATGGCCGGATTGACGACTGCATAGAGCAGATCGACCAGCAGGTTAATCACGATAAATTCAAACACGAACAGCATCACCAGCGCCTGAATGACCGGCTGGTCCTGCGCCTTGATCGACTCAATCAGTAACCAGCCCAGACCAGGCCAGTTGAAGACGCTCTCCACGACGATAGAGCCCCCCAGCAGAAAACCGAACTGCAGGCCCAGCATGGTGATCACCGGAATGAGTGCGTTGCGCATCACATGTTTCCACGTCACCAGCCGTTTTCGCAGCCCTTTCGCTTTTGCGGTGCGCACGTAATCTTCCTGCGCCACTTCAAGAAAGGCCGAGCGGGTAAAGCGCGCCATCACGGCCGCCACCGACGATCCCAGGGTGATGGCGGGCAGGACAATATCGCTGGCCCTGTTAAAGCCGCTGACCGAAAAGAGTCCAAACGGCATCGCGACGAACTGGATCAGCAGCAGCCCCAGCCAGAAGGCGGGCATGGAGATGCCGCCGACGGCTACGCTCATCAATGTCCAGTCCTGCCATTTCCCCCGTTTCAGCGCCGCGAGAACGCCGAAGAGCAGGCCGAGGATCACGGACCAGGTAAACCCTGCGAGGGCGAGCCACAGTGTCGGCATGAATCCCTGCGCGATCACCTCCCGCACCGGTTGCTGCGTGCGGTAGGTGATGCCGAGATCGCCCTGCAGCAGGCTGCCGACCCAGTGGAGATACTGCTGCGGCAGCGGATCGTTCAGCCCGAGATGCTGACGTGCCGCCTCTACCGCCTCGATGGGCGCATCCGGTCCGGCATAGATGCGCGCCGGATCGCCCGGCAGCAGCTTGATAAAGCCGAAAACCAGCAGCGAGACCACCAGCAAAACCGGGATCATCTCGAGCAATCGGCGAAGGATGTATGCAAACATGCGATTCCCTGAAACAGAGGTGCGACGGGCCTTTCCACGCCCCCTCTCCCGCATGGGGTCAGGGGCGTGGAGGAAGAAATCGTCTTATTTAAAGGACGCCTGAGTGAAGATGAAATTGCCATCAGGCAGCATTGAAACGCCGCTCAGGTTGCTGCGCTTGCCCACCAGGTTGTCTGGCGTGCCAAGAAAGGCTACCGGTGCCGCTTTCCATAGCGCCGTCTGGGCCTGCGCATAGGCGATGCCACGCTTCGCCGCATCGGCCGTCACCAGCCCGGCGGCGATCGCTTTGTCCACTTCCGGGTTGCTGAAGTAAGAGACATTATAGGAGGTCGGCACCCAGGACTCGGTGGCAAACAGCGGGCGCAGCGCCCAGTCCGCATCGCCGGTAGAGGTCGACCAGCCGCCATAATAGAGGTCAAACTCCGCCATTTTCGGATCCTTTACGCCCCACAATTTCGCATTGCGCGTTCCCGAATCCATCGGGGTAACCGTGGCACGAATACCCACCGCAGCCAGCTGTGCTTTCAGCACCTGACCGGCTCGCACGGCGGCCGTGGCATTGGTGACCCAGAGCTTGAGATCCAGCCCCTGCGGATAGCCTGCCGCTTTCAGCAGGGCTTTGGCCTTATCGGGTGCGTAGTGGTAATCGGGGTCAGTTTGTTTCTGATAGAACTGCACCCCTTCCGGCATAGCCGAGGTGGCCGGTTTGCCCAGACCGGCAAAGGCCACTTTCAGCCACAGATTACGGTCAATCGCATAGTTGATGGCCTGACGCACGCGAACATCCGCCAGCGGCTTGTGCTGCGTGTTCATCGCCATGTAATAGAGATAGATGCTCGGGTCGCGCTGCACCGTCAGATGGCTGTCCTGCTGCACCGCCGCAATGAGGTCGGACGGCAGTGGCCAGATGGCATCCACCTGCCCCGATTTTAACGCCGCAACGCGTGTCGCATCTTCCGGACTTGGCGAGAAGATCACCTGGTCGACTTTCGGCCACCCCGCCTGCCAGTAACCCGCATACTTCGCCATCGTCACGGCTTTGCCCGGTTTCCAGTCGACAAATTTAAACGGACCGGTTCCCACCGGATGCAGCCGGAGCTGGGCTTCGTCCGGGTATTGCTTCAGGATCGCCGGGCTCCACATCACCGCCGAGGGGTGCGCCAGCGTGTTAATAAAAGCCCCGAACGACTGATTCAGGTCGATTCTGACCTGGTCGGGTGCCAGCACCGTCACCCTGTCGATCATTTTGTAGAGGCTGTTGCGCTTCAGCCCTTTTTTCTGGTCAGCCAGACGATCGAGGTTGGCTTTGACGGCTTCCGCATCAAAAGGGGTGCCATCCTGGAAGGTGACGCCCTTGCGCAGCGTCAGGGTAAATTCGGTCGCGCTCTCATTGGCTGTATAACCGGTCGCCAGCCAGGGTTGCAGCTTCATCTGCGGATCAAACTGGAACAGGCGTTCAAAGATACCGCTCTGTACGGAGTAGCTGATGTTATCCGAAGTGTCGTGCGGGTCCAGCCCCGTGATATCGGCATACATGGAGATACGCAGATCCTGCGCCTGCGCAGCAGAGACCAGCATCGTCGTCAGGGCGAAGGCGAGTGAGGTACGGCGAAAAATGGGTTTCATGAAATCTCCTGGTCGTTGAGGATTATCGCAATGCAATGCCGTCAGCGACCCAGTGCTGAGGCGCAACCTGTCGATAACGGGGCTTAGTGACCGTTTGGCCCACCTTACGTAACGGCGAAGGGATTTCGCTGTCATCGACAAGGCGGGGCTGACGGTTCTCAGGATCGGCTACCGGCACGGAGGCCAGCAGACGCTGGGTATAGGGGTGCTGCGGATGATTAAATACCGACTGGCGCGGTCCCAGCTCCACAATCTGGCCGAGGTACATCACCGCCACGCGATTCGCAATGCGCTCTACCACCGCCATATCGTGAGAGATGAAGATCCACGCCACGCCGGTCTGCTGCTGGAGGTCCATCATCAGATTGACCACCTGCGCCTGAATCGAGACGTCGAGGGCTGAGACCGCCTCGTCGGCGATAATGACTTTCGGCTTCAGTGCCATGGCGCGGGCGATGGCAATCCGCTGACGCTGCCCGCCCGAAAATTCGTGCGGATAGCGACGCGCATGCTCCGGCAGCAGGCCGACGCTCTTCAGTAACGCATCGATCTGCGGCGAAGCCTCCTCCAGCGATTTCACGATGCCGTGCAGGAGCAATGGCTCGGCGATGGTGAAACCCACGGTCAGGCGGGGATTCAGTGAGGCGTAGGGATCCTGAAAGACCATCTGAATTTCACGGCGGAGCGGCTGGAATGCCGCCTCTTTCAGGTCGGAGATCTCTCTTCCCTCAAAGTGAATGCTTTCGGCCTCACTGCTGATGAGGCGCATCAGTGCGCGTCCGGTGGTCGATTTGCCGCAGCCGCTTTCACCCACGATGGCCAGGGTTTCACCGGGCCACAGCGTGAAATCAATCTGCTCGACCGCATGCACATGGTGCGTCAGGCTCGATAAGATGCCGCTGCGGATCGGGTAATAGACTTTCAACCCGCGCACATCGAGCAGCGGCGCCACGTCATAGCGCGCGGTCTGCTGTTCGCGTTGCACCGCGTCGCGGGCACCCGGCAGAGGAAAACGTTGCGGCCAGTTGTGCTCCCGCATATCACCGAGTCTGGGCACGGCCGCCAGTAATGCTTTGGTATAAGCGTGCTGCGGAGCGGCAAAAATCTGAGAGACGGTGCCCTGCTCGATGACTTCGCCGCGCAGCATCACCACCACCCGATCGGCGATTTCTGCCACCACGCCCATATCATGAGTGATAAACAGCACCGCCATCTGTTTTTCGCGTTGCAGTTCCCGCAGGATATGCAGAATACGCGCCTGCACGGTGACATCCAGCGCGGTGGTCGGCTCGTCGGCGATCAGGAGCTGCGGGTCACAGGCCAGCGCCTGCGCAATCATGACACGCTGCCGCATGCCGCCGGAAAGCGAGTGCGGATAGCTCTTCATGACGCGATCCACATCGGCGATGCGCACCTGTCGCAGCAGTTCACGCACGCGCGCCTGCGCCTCTTTTCTGCTGCACTGCTGGTGATCGCGTAACGCTTCGGTCAGCTGATCATCAATGCGCAGCACCGGATTCAGCGAGGTCATGGGCTCCTGAAAGATCATCGCCATTTCATGGCCCCGCAACGCGCGACGCTGATTCTCATCCAGCGTTTCCAGCGCATGCACGTTTCCACTGCGATCGCGAAACTGCATGCTGCCGCGATCGACACGGCCGCCGTTTGCCAGTAAGCCCATCACCGCCAGCGACGTGACAGATTTACCGGAGCCGCTTTCACCCACCACGGCGACAATCTCACCCGGATTGATAGCAAAACTGATTCCCCTGAGAGCCTGATTCTCACCGCTGCGTCCCCGAAACGAGACGCTGAGATCCTGAATCGCCAGTACGGGAGAGGCAGAGGCTGTGCGCGCTGCAGAAGAGGTAAGTCGTGTGTCCGTCATCGTCGCCTCGCAAAGTTATAGCCAGATGCGGCCCTGGGAGTAGCTCAAAAAAGGAGAACTGTCGGCGGCCAGCCAGATGGGGCCATCCAGGTCGATGAACTCCGCATTGACCGCGACGGGTAAGGCGGCCTCCATCGCCAGTGACGAACCCAGCATGCAGCCAACCATAACGCGCATATTCTGCGCCCGGGCCGCCTCCATCATCGCCAGCGCTTCGGTCAGGCCCCCGCACTTGTCGAGTTTGATGTTGACCATCTCGTAACGATCGCGCAGTTCCGCAATATCCGCCCGCGTATGACAACTCTCATCGGCACAGACCGGGATGGGATGCTTAAAGCGTTGCAGGTCATGATCCTGTCCGGCGGGCAGCGGTTGCTCGACCATCGCGATGCTGTAGGCCTTCAGTGCCACCAGCAGGCTCTCCAGGTCCAGCCCCGACCAGGCTTCATTGGCATCGATAATGAGCGTGGCGCGCGGTGCCGCCGCACGGATCGCGGCCACCTTTTCCAGAACCGCATCGCGGTCGAGCTTAATCTTGAGCAGGATGGCCCCGCGTGAGACGGCCTCTGCCGCCGCGAGCGCCATATTTTCCTGCGTGTCGAGGCTGAGGGTTTCGGCCGTCACCACCGACGGTGGCTGCGAAAACCGGCTCTTCTGCCACAGCGTCTGATGCGTCCGTGCGGCGTCGAGTCGCCATAGCGCACAGTCCAGCACGTTGCGTGCGGCGCCGGCGGGTAAGCGCTGTTGCAGATCGTCATGGCTCAGGCCCGCCTCCACGTCAGCACGCACGGCTTCAAGCATCGCCTGCACGCTTTCGGGCGTCTCACCGTAGCGGGCCGTTGGAGTGCATTCGCCCTGCCCGATGAACCCGTTTTGTTCCAGGGTGACCCGGATGACCGTCACGGCGGTCCGGGTTCCACGTGAGATGGCAAAGGGGCGCGCCAGCGGCAATGCCACCACATCGATCTGCAACGTTCTCATTTCAGCCACGCTCCTGAAGCAGCGCGGCGATCCCGTCGATACCAAAACGCACAGGATCGGTTGCCGGCAGGCCAAACTCAGCGGTGATTTCAGCGCAATACGCGAGCGCCTCTTCTTCGCTGTAATTTGAGGTGTTAATCGCAAAGCCTGCGAGCTGCACCGACTCACTGGTCACCTGCGCAGCGCGCAGATTGGCTTCAACGCACTCCTTCAGGCTGACCATCGGCTGGTGGGGCAAATGACGCATATGCGGGCGTCCCATTTCATGACACATGACCAGCCAGTGCGGTTGCGCGCCGTGCATCAGCCCCATACTCACGCCTGCATAAGAGGGATGGAACAGTGAGCCCTGCCCTTCGACGATGTCCCAGTGGTCCGCGTCATTCGCGGGTGACAGCGCTTCTGCCGCGCCGGCAATAAAATCCGCGATGACCGCATCCACAGCAATTCCCTCTCCCGCAACCAGAATGCCGGTCTGGCCCGTGGCGCGAAAATCGGCTTTCATCCCGCGTGCACGCATCGCCGCTTCCAGCGCCAGGGAGGTGTACATCTTGCCCACTGAGCAGTCTGTGCCCACTGTCAGGATGCGCTTACCTGAACGCTTCTTGCCGCTGCCAACATTGAGCACCGGACGCATATGGCGCAGGTCAAAAAGCTCAACACCCGATGCCTGCGCAAGCGCGACCAGTTCCGGTTCGTCTACCAGTCGGTGATGCAGACCACTGGCCACATTCATGCCTGCTTTGATGGCACTTTTAATGGTTTCCAGCCAGTGCGCAGGCAGATAGCCCCCTGCGTTGGCGGTACCCAGCACCAGGGTTTTTGCGCCACGCGCTTTGGCGCCGGGAATATCCAGTTCATCCAGGCCCAGACTGACCGTACAGCCCGGCAGTTTGATTTCGCCAACGCACTGCTCCGGCCGCCAGATATGAATACCGCGCGCCGTTTTTGCCGCAAGGGGATCGGTCACATCGCCAAGAAAGAGTAAATAGGGTTGTGGAATTAGCATGTTGTCTCTCGTTTCAGCCAAAAGATCAGGTTCTGAAACCACTATTTCATGCGGTCTGAAAGGTGACGAATGCTTGTTTAGCAGGAGGGTATAACGGCAGGTTATAGTCAGAGGTAAGAGTGATGATACGGGGATTATTCCGGCGGAAGTGAGCGTCAGATGGACTCAAACCGGGAGCGGGTCATAGGAAAAAGATCGTGTCTGGGGCAGGAGGAAGGAAATGCCGCTACGATGACAAAGCGGCTCTGTATATCTCCGGGCTCTTCTTTACATCAATACTCACCGGCGGCAGCCTGCGCCCGGTTTTTTCTTTCAGTCTGAGAGAAAAAGAGAGGGTCGCGGAACGGCTGTTCCGCGATAACAGAACACGGACAGACAGGGGGTTATTTCATACGACGCTGCCGGGCGACACTGGCAAGGCGCTGTGTCCGGCAGTAAATGGCAAACAGGATGAAAGCCTGGCCATTGAGTATTAAGCGAGCACCCACCAAAGCAGCAAGGGCCAGAAGCAGCCACAGGCCGGAGTGGCTACCCGTAACAACGCCGTAGCTTAATAGCAAAACGGTCGATACAAGCAATATCGCCCAGACGTAAGTCAGTCCTGCCACAGCAGATGTATGGCCTCGCGCGAGCCGATAGCTGGCCGCGAGTAGCGTGCCGATAACGAGGATTGAGGGACCAAAAAAACTCAACGCATGTATCTGCGGAGTAAGAGGAGGTAATGCGTGCAAAAACGTCAACAGATTAAAAGCAAATGCAACCAGCAACAGCATCAGCACTATTGCAATCGGGAAGCCATTTTGCCGTGGGAGCGACTCAGAAGGCTGTTTAAAATAACGCTCAAGCTCGGGAGTGGATCGGGCAAGTATGGAATTATCCTGCCGTGCGATTGCCTGATCTAGTTCGCGTCCCTGTTGCAGAAGTTCAGTGATATGACGTCCAACAAGCCATGATAAAAATTGCATTAAAATACCGCCAAAGATTGAATGGTTCCCACTATATAGCGCCCGGTGCGCGGCACGTTACCGGGAGCAGCAATGATACCACTAACAGCACTGCCTGCCACAGCAGCTGCGCTCGTTACCACTTGCGAAAGTTGTTTAACAAGCTCTCTTTGCACCGGCTCGACAGGGAAACGTTTTGGATAAAGTCCTGCACGGATGGCGGCTTTGAGTTCTCTATTACTTATACCCGGATTTTGAGCACGGATGATTAGTTCAGTAAGGCGCGCCCGGTCCTGCCTTGGATAGTTCCTGAGCCACTCCGTGGCTTTTATAGAAGAGACCGATTTCATCGCTCGCCATGTTGCCAGAGCTTCTTTTAATGCTCCGCCCACACTGGCAAGTGAAATGAGGTCAAGGGACGTTGAAGTGGCAACATACCAATCCTGTGAGTCCAGCCATGCGACGTTTTCGCCACCGTTTTCGACAAGATCATAAACCCTGTAAATCCCATTAACACATTGCAATCCCGTAGCGGCAGCGCCGGCATAACCAATGCCGACAAGCACGCTGCTACTCCCGGCAGTTATAGGCGTTGCTGAAGCGCCGATAACCGCCACGCCAGCTGTAATAATCATTGCGCCACAAGAAAGCACAGTCGAGGCAATCTCCGCTCCCATTGAGGTCGCGCTAACTGCTTCAGTAAGTGACTTACCCGTATTTGATACGGTTGCCTGTTTGGGCATTTTGGTCACAATCAGATGTGTGACGATACCACTTTGACCATTGGGATGACGCTTACCAGGTCGAACAAGATAACGCTGTGCGCCATCTGCATAGACAATGCCAGCCTGATAAAACTCCCGGGTACAATCCATTGCTGCACCCAGCGCTTTAAAATCAAAATCAGGTGCCCCATAACCGGTCATTCTCGCGATATCATAACCCGGTAAGTTATTTTCGGGATTCACTCCTGGTAAGTTCATTTTATCTCCTTATAAGGTCAAGATAATAAAAAGAGAGTTCTTCAGACGTTAAAAATTAAAAACATAAACCGCATCACCGCATCACCGCATCACCGCATCACCGCATCACCGCATCACCGCATCACCGCATCAGGATTATATATCAATAATTTGATGATACATGTAAAACCATCATCTTTTGATTGAACGAAAAATGCCAATAATTCTACCTTCCAACACTTCAATAATGGCACTTGATAGCAGAATTAGATTCCATCAAAAAAAACTAACAAATCAATTAGCACCCGAAATAAAATTTATTATGAAATCCTTAGCATCATTAAAATATCGCCAGCGGGTTTACCTATCACTTCTCGTGGCAACAACGGAATAAACAACCGATTTCTATCAGGCATCGAAATTAATTGTCACCGCCGAAATTATAAATATTAAAAACTTAGCAATATTTTATTTCACCAATACTGTAAAATAATACCCAAAGGGTTGATCATTTAAAATCAGCTCCATTCGATATATATCCCACAATTAAATGATCTCTCTTCTGACTGTACCGTTATCTCCCCCCATTCAAAACTCCAAACATGGCCATAAGGAGGATCTTTTAACTCCCCCTTATAATTATTAGGATATTTATTTAGCATCCATTCAAACATTCTTTTTTCTTCTTCCTTTAAAGCCTTTACATTGGCCCTTTTTTCCCAATCAGATAGACTTTTATAAAAATCACCTGTTTTGCTAGTGAGAAAAACAAGTGCATTAAAAGAAAAAACGGCTGGATTGAATTCAACAGTAAATGGTTCATCGTGCCAATTAACTTCTTTTGAAAAAAAGCGATATTTTCCAACTGGTGTCAGATCCTTAACTGAATTAAAAAAAATGGACTTAGTAAAAGCCTCGTAAGATGAAAGATCTATTTCATTACCATCAATATGTAAAGCTCCATTCGACTCGTCTAGATTCATTCTTTTCATATGTCAATTACTTTTCCAGGTTTCAGTTTAAGCCGAGCTTCTTCAGGTATATAGAACTGCAGCCCTCCTCCTACTCCATGTTTAGGATTAGCTTCAGCACGCCCTCTGGCTACAAATATATCTTCTGTAACGTAATAAGCTCTCACCTTTGAACGCATCGGATATGCTGGGTTCAGCTCAACTTGCAAAGCTTCATGATAGCCAAGTGGATCACCTCTATGTTGTCTGACTGTAGGATGGCTTACAGTATATGCAGGTAACTGATCTCCATTAGGATGAAGGGCATAAAGTATCGTCCCTTTTTTTATAACTGTATTCTCATAGACATCAATGCCTGGATAAGTTTTATTCCCAGGCCCCTGCCATTTCGTTGCTTCTTTCGCAGGATCTTTACACTTCATCAACCCCCACGGATCCACCCACCCCAGCGCATTAGGGGCATACTGGTAAAGGTTGATCCCGCCCGCCAGCCCTATCGGGTCCTGCTGAGTAAACCGTCCGCTGTCCGGGTCATAGTAACGAAACAGATTGTAGTGCAGTCCGGTTTCACGATCCAGGTACTGACCCTGCATACGCAGGTTCTGCTGCACGGCAGGCAGCCGCTGGCTGGATTCACGCAGCAGTTTGCCCCACGGGCTGTTGATCCCTTCCCAGGCTTTTTGCCCTTCCGCGTCAGTCAGCAGTTCCGGCATCCCGTTGGCCGCATTATGGAACCAGTAAATCTCGGGGCTTTCCACACCATCAATACGTGCCAGCGGATCATAGCTCTGGCTGTCGCTGTAAACGTAGGTCAGCGGAGTGCCGTCGTGGATTTCCTGCAGCAGGCGGTAACCTTCCCACACAAAGCGCGTCGTGACGGCGTTGCCAGATGGCCTGCCCTGTAACAGCTGCTGGCTGGTTTTACTGATACGTCGTCCCAGCGGATCGTAACGGAAGCTCACCTTCGTGCGCGGCTTGTTACGGTCCCGCGGCTCGCTGATCACCTCCGTGAGGCGATGCTCACCATCGTAGCGATAGCGCCAGCGGGTCTGACCGTCATCTTTCTCCGTAGTGCGGCCATGAATGTCATACTGCCAGCGGATACCGTTCAGTTCAGTGACGCGGTTATGCATGACGTGGGCAGCACTATGGCGATCCAGCGGATTGCCTGCGCCATCCCAGCGCCACTGTTCATTACCCGGCTGCGCACCGTCCTGGGACAACAGCCGGCCGGCGTTATCGTAGTGCCATAACGTCTGGCTGAACGGATTATCGTCACGCTCTTCGCGGATCAGGTTGTTACCGTAATCGAAGTCGCGCCGGCGGGACCAGACGCGCGGCGCAGGTCGCTGTGCTTCACCCCTGAACACGTCACGGCGGCGCAGTCTGCCTAAGCGGTCATACTCGCTACGCATAGTCAGGCCGCCCTGCGTGCGGCTCAGTTCCCGGTGCAGGGTGTCACGGGTAAACTCGGTGACCGGCAGATTGTCCAGTGCGATGCTCAGCAAGTGGCCGCTACCATAATAAAGCTGCTTCAGGTTGCGCCCATCCGGCAGGGTTAAGGCCGTACAGTTACCCAGCGCGTCATACGCCCACGCCAGTTCGCCCTGCTCCCCCTGTTCAGCAACGATGCGGCCCAGCGCATCATATTTAAAGGTAATCTCCTGCTCGGCCTGCTGACTCCACTCGCTGTCAGACAGCGGCAGATGCTGCGACACTTTACCGAGCTGGCCGCCACCGCTGTAGTGATAGCGCGTCTGCCCCTCTGGCGTGGTTCGCGCCAGCAGTTGCCCCGCGCGGCTCCAGTGGTAATGATGGGTGATGGCCTGAGGATGGCCGGCGGCAAAGGTACGCGATAGCGTGCGGCCCGCCACGTCATAGTCGTATCGCGTGGCAACACCATCCAGTCCCACCTGAGCCAGCAACAGAGAGTCTGCGCCCCATTCGAACTGATACTGCTCACCGTTCTCGTTTTTCAGCGCCGTGAGGCGGCCACGGCTGTCCCAGCTTCGCTGAACCGTCTCACCCTGTGCGTTGCGGTTGGCGATCAGTCGTCCGACATTGTCGTAACGGAATTCACTGCGGTTGCCATCCGCCGACTCATGGGCCAGCGGCAGGCCGTTTTCACTCCAGTGCAGTCGCTCTTCCCAGCCCTCTGCGCGCTCAAGCTGGAGAGGACGGCCTGCGGCGTCATAGTGATAACGGGTTTCTTCACCATCCGGCGCAATGACACAGCTGAGCCAGCCCAGAGGATGATAACGGTAGCGCGTGGTCAGCCCTGAACAGTCGGTTTCACGGATAACCTGTCCGGCATCGTTAAACTCCCGGCGATAGCTGTTACCTGCTGCATCGATCTCCTCGACAACCAGTCCGGATTCATCCCGCTTATAGATCGTGCTTTGCCCGAGCGCATCAACGACGCGCTCAAGGCCATGATGGGGATCGTAATAGTATTTCGTCGTGGAACCATCCGCTCCGGCAACCACTGTGGGCAGCGCACGATGTGACAGCCATTGCACCGCCTGCACACCGCCGTCAGCATCTTTCTCTTCAACGCGATTGCCCAGATCGTCATAGGTGAAACTCACCGTGTTGCCCAGCGGATCGATGCGGCGCGTCAGGAGTTCGTTTTCATCCCACTCATAGCGCCACTTCTCGCCCCGCTCATCGATGAAACAGGTGATGAGGCCCGCGGCGTTCCAGTGGTGTTCGCGCTGCTGACCGTCATTGGTCGACACGCGCGTGATACCCGCCGCAAGATCGTAATGCATGCGGCAGCCGTCGCCGCTATTGGTGCGGTTCTCAACTACGCGCCAGTGATCCAGCTTCTGCCAGCGGTATTCACTTTCCAGCCCGCCGGGCAGCTGATGCCAGACCATCAGTCCATCGTCGTTGTAACGGAACCGGCGGGTAACAACGCCTGCCGCATCGGTCACGCTGGCAAGCTGGCCCTGTTGGCTGTAGGTCCAGCGCGTCAGAGGCCAGTGCTGCTCGCCATCAAAATGGCTGGCTGACGTCGGTCGCCGCGGATGCTGTCTGTCGTCGTAGTTCAGCGTGACGTCAATAGCCAGCGGCGCGTCATGGATACGCACCAAGCGGGCCTGTTCATCCCAGCCCGTCTCCAGCGCATTGCCGTACTCGTCGCTGAGTGACGCCAGCCGCAGCACCTGCGGATCGGCGGCCGTGCGCCGGTAAAGACGCCATACCGAACCATCGTCATCGGCAATGGCAATATCGCCAGTCGCGCTGCGCCGCACCATCAGCCCTTCGCTGATGCTGTAGAGCACCTCTTTTTCACCGGGAACGTCAAAGCTCAGCTCGCGCCCGTTGTCGTCAAACCAGGTTGCCCGGTTGCCTTCCAGCGTCAGATAGCTGTCAAACACCGTGGCCCAGCCCTGACCGAACAGGCCTGCGCGCTGAGTCAGGCTGTTATAGCTGCGCTGAAAACTGAGCGGGAAACGGCCGGGAAGAGAGAAATCGCGCTCGGCATCATCATTAAGGACCTTGACGCCGGTTGCGGCATGAACCGGGAACAGCGATGAGAAAGCGGCGTTGATGGACATATCCGCCATCATGCCGCCCGCCGCACCGGCCAGCGCGCAGGGCATATTTTTCAGGATCTGGCTGGGGCGACCGCGTATGAGCGAAAGGCCGATCATCATGACCGCGAGACCCGGCACCTTGCCACTTTTGATCTCTCTGACCGTAACGGTCTCACCTCCGATGATGACATTGGGGGAAACAGCATCACTTACCGTGGCGTCACAGGTCGTTTTGTCCTTTGCCCGCACCGCAGGCTGGCCATTGATAAAAACGCTTTTCGATCCCTGAGCCAGATACTGCGGCGCACTGTGTTTTTCACAGGCCACTTTATCCTGCTCAAGCGGAGAGCTCCCCGCATCGGCGGAGGCGACCGTGGGCTGCCACATAGCACTGCCGAACTGGCCTACCGCAGAGAGCAGCATGCCGCCGTAGTCCGCGAAGCTCTGCGGTGATTGCGGTTCCGGTGGCGGTGTCTCATCCGGCGTCATCATCCCGGCCGCGCGTGCGGCCATAAGACCATTCACGCGTACGTTGTCTGAACCGCTGGCGATCACCCCGGCGGGTGAAGGCGGGAATATCATGTCGCCCAGCCCCTCTGCCGCTTCAGTGATGTCGTCCGACAGGCCCGCAGCATTGGCTAACACACCGCCAATGATGCCGCTGAGCAGACAGCTGGAACCGATAGCGGCAACCCCGGCCGCCGCCATGCCGGCGCCCAGTAAAGGCGCAGCCAGTGTTGCCGCCGCTCCTACCGCAGCCCCGATGACGGCATAAGCCGCCCCTTCAGCCACAACACTGGTGATATCAGCGAAAATGCTGGAGTGAATGATCTCGTCGCCCACGCGGGCCGCATGGTTATCCATAAGTTAATCTTTCCGTGGCGTATTCAGACTCAGGCTTTGTTTGAAAGCCTGCCAGCGCTGACCGTCTTCCTCATTGAATGGGCGCATCGCGGAGAGCGTAAAAATCATAAAGATGTTCGACTCAGGAACCTGTGCAGCCAGCTGTTTCTGCCACACCTGTTGTCCGTTACGGTCAAACAGGGTTTCAACTTCTGTCGCAGGTAAGGTGTTATTCACACCGGCCATCACAGGAACAAATTCACTCTGCTGAATGTGCCCCATCTGGCTGCGCAATGTGTCCCACTGACGCTGAAATTCTTTTTCTGCATCACTGCCTTCTGCAATAACACCACGACTCACCACCCACGCCAGTCCACTGGCCTCATCGCGCAGAATGTTCATGGTGTTGTCCTGCCAGGCAGCAGGAAAAAGCGCAAAAGCGCCCTCATTGAATTGGTAATGCATATCGGATGTCCGTCTTATTCATTGTTTGTGGCAGGAGAATTCAGGTCGCGATAATCACCATCAACGTTATCGGCGTTAGTGAGTATCTGCGTATTATCACGCGCAACTTTAATATCAAAAAGTCGGTGCGAAATATCAGGGTCGCCACCGCAACTGATATCCCGATTATCTTCACGGACCGTGATGATATAGAAGTTTTTCTCACGGCTTTCATCGAGATCGTAACGCAGGCATTTATCATCGAGAGTGGTCAGGTGCCAGGTATGAATGGCTTCGGTGGCGATACCGATAGCCTGGTCAGGGCTGATTTCGCTTTGCTCTGCACCCGGGTCTGTTTTCAGCATGATGTCACTGACTTTTCCCTGAACGATATGGAACATCAACTGTTTTTTGCCCGACTGATAAACAAGCCAGTGCTGATTATCACTGTTATCTTCTTTTCCGGGTCCATAGGCTTGCTGAACCTTTTCCAGGCTGTCACCAACCATGATATTTCGGGCCGTCGGCACGCTGGCATTTTCCAAAAGAATCTCAGCCAGAATCGGGTGCATTCCCTTTCCTGCCGCCGTCGCGCTGAACAACTCAAACCCGTTATAGGTATGCTGGAAATATTTATATTGCTGATTATCAATCACTACCTCTCCAGCCAGATCGGAGCTCAGTGCCTCGCCTGCGCGTATGAAGCTTTCGTCACTCCACATATCACCGGGCGTGAAAACATAGTCATTAAGCAGAACCGAAAAATCACCCTCATTAAGAGCAGGAGCAAGCGACTCCGTGCCGGATTCAGCCCTGACAATGCAGGACAAAAAGAGAAGAACAGGCACGATTATAAAGCTGGTTAAAAAGCGATTCTCAATCA
>NZ_VHIZ01000055.1 GCF_006494375.1 Pantoea anthophila | reverse complement strand
GAAGGGACGTTGAAGACGACGACGTTGATAGGCCGGGTGTGTAAGCGCAGCGATGCGTTGAGCTAACCGGTACTAATGACCCGTGAGGCTTAACCTTACAACGCCAGAGGCGTTTTTGAGAGACGCGATTTTCAGTTTGTGACGGATACGTCTGCGCGGCCCCTGTGGCGGCGCGGAAAACAGAATCTGCCTGGCGGCTTTAGCGCGGTGGTCCCACCTGACCCCATGCCGAACTCAGAAGTGAAACGCCGTAGCGCCGATGGTAGTGTGGGGCCTCCCCATGCGAGAGTAGGGAACTGCCAGGCATTATATAAGTGAAGAAGCCCCGCACTGACGTGCGGGGCTTTTTTACGTCTGCAGATCGTGAAAAACCGCCTTCTGATCCCGAAAACTGCCTGAGAACACATCTCCGATACGGTAAACTACGGCCAGATAACTCAGTTAAGGCCGTCAAATGTCCAGCCAGCATCCCTCCTTAAAAGCCGACAATACACTTGGGCTTGAAGTACACACACAAAAACGCATCGTCGCTGAGACGCCTGCCGCCATTCTGGCTGCATGGCAGGCCAGCCAGCAGGATCAAACGCCTTTCCTTGTGCTCGGTGAAGGCAGCAATGTCCTCTTTCTGGATGATTTTGCCGGAACCGTGGTACTGAACCGCATTAAAGGCATCACCATTCAGGATGAATATGAGAGCTGGAAACTGCATGTCGGAGCCGGTGAGAACTGGCATGAGCTGGTCAAAAGTACCCTGGAAAAAGGGATCGCCGGACTGGAAAATCTGGCGCTGATCCCGGGCATGACCGGCTCGGCACCGATTCAGAATATTGGTGCTTACGGCGTGGAGTTAAAAGATGTCTGCGAATATGTGGATGTGCTTAATCTGCACAGTGGCGAAACAGAACGTCTGGATCGTGAAGCCTGTGAGTTTGGCTATCGCGACAGCATTTTCAAACACCGCTATCAGTCAGGCTATGTCATCGTCGCAGTCGGACTATGCCTGCCTAAGCAATGGCAGCCTGTCCTGACCTATGGCGATCTGAAAACACTGAATCCGGCCATCGCCAGTGCCTGGGATGTCTATCACGCTGTGTGTCAGATGCGTCAGAGTAAGTTACCGGATCCGAAAGTCACCGGAAATGTCGGCAGCTTTTTTAAAAATCCGGTGGTGACGCAGGCGCAGTGCAGCGCTCTGCTGGCCCGGTTCCCCGCCATGCCGCACTATCTGATGCCAGAGGGTGAAACGAAGCTGGCAGCGGGCTGGCTGATCGACCAGTGCCAGCTTAAAGGCTATCGCATCGGGGGCGCAGCCGTTCATCAGCAGCAGGCTCTGGTGCTGATCAATGCTGACCATGCCCTGCCTGCCGACATCGTGGCGCTGGCCAGAGCGGTACGCGCCCGGGTAGGAGAGAAGTTTGATGTCTGGCTTGAGCCTGAAGTCCGGTTTATTCAGGCACAGGGTGAATGCAATGCCGTCGAGGTGATCGCATGAAAGACCACAATGTCCCGTTAAAGCTGGTCGATATTTTGTCTGACGGCGAGTTTCACTCTGGCGAGCAGCTGGGTGAGACGCTGGGAATGAGCCGGGCTGCCATCAACAAGCATATCCAGACACTGAAAAGCTGGGGACTTGATGTCTATACCGTCACCGGTAAAGGCTACAGTCTGCCTGCGCCAATCCAGCTACTGGATGAGCAGGCGATTCTCGCGCAGGTTGAGCAGGGCAATGTCTCGGTGATACCGGTGATTGACTCAACAAATCAGTACCTGCTGGAGCGCATGCATGACATGCCTTCTGGTGCTGCCTGTATTGCTGAATATCAGCAGGCGGGGCGGGGACGCCGGGGCCGTCAGTGGTTCTCTCCATTTGGCGCTAACCTCTATATGTCGATGTACTGGCGCCTGGAACAGGGCCCCGCAGCGGCGATGGGCCTCAGCCTGGTCATTGGTATCATCATGGCGGAGACATTACGCTCACTGGGCGCAGATGAGGTCAGGGTAAAATGGCCAAATGATATTTATCTTAACGATCGCAAACTGGCGGGTATCCTGGTTGAACTGACCGGGAAAACGGGCGATGCTGCGCAGATTGTGATCGGTGCAGGTATCAATCTGGCAATGCGAACCGCTGACGCCTCCCAGATTAATCAGGGCTGGATTAACCTGCAGGAAGCCGGGGTAACGGTGAATCGTAATGAGCTGGCAGCTCGTTTGATCAATCGTCTGCGCGAGGCACTGCCACTGTTTGAGCAGGAGGGATTAGCGCCCTTTGTGGCCCGCTGGGCCGCGCTGGACAACTTCATTAACCGGCCTGTTAAGTTGCTCATCGGTGAACGCGAAGTGCACGGTATTGCGCGCGGTGTTGACAGCCAGGGGGGGCTGTTACTGGAACAGGATGGCGAAATAAAGGCATGGGTTGGCGGAGAGATATCGTTACGTCCTGTCTGAATAAAAAAAGCCTGCATGAATGCAGGCTTTTTTATCACTGGCGTTATTTACGCAGACGGACTTTATCAACAGCGTGATCGCCGCTTTTCGTCATAATCAGGCTGGCTCTCTCTCGTGTCGGCAGAATATTTTCCTGCAGATTGAGCCAGTTAATCTCTTTCCACAGATTACCCGCTATTTCAACGGCTTCCGCCTCGGAGAGCTGGGCATAGTGATGGAAGTAGGAGTCGGGGTCGGTAAAGGCACCCTGGCGGAATTTCAGAAAGCGATTGATGTACCAGCTTTGCAAAAGATCTTCTTCTGCATCGACATAGATTGAGAAATCGACGAAGTCAGAAACAAAGACGTGATGGGGGTCATGGGGATAGTCCATACCGCTCTGTAAGACGTTGAGCCCCTCAAGAATCACAATATCCGGCTGCTGTATGACTTTGTCGCCATCAGGGATAACGTCGTAAATCAGATGCGAATAGACCGGAGCGGTAACCTGACTGGCACCTGACTTTAAATCTGAGACGAAATTGACCAGCCGGTGCATATCGTAGGATTGCGGGAATCCTTTCTTCTTCATTAAGCCACGCTCTTTGAGCACGGCATTAGGATGCAGGAAGCCATCCGTGGTGATTAATTCCACCTTGCGATGTTCAGGCCAGCGGCTGAGCAATGCCTGCAATACACGTGCTGTCGTGCTTTTACCGACGGCAACGCTACCCGCAATACTGATGATGTAAGGGATCTTCTGCCCGTTGGTGCCCAGAAACTGCTCCAGTACAGCCTGCCGACGCACATTTGAACTGATATAGAAATTAAGCAGGCGCGAAAGAGGCAGGTAAATCTCTGCCACCTCTTCCAGAGAGAGGTCCTCGTTGATGCCTTTCAGCTGCGCAATCTCTTCCTCTGATAGCGTCATAGGAACGGAATCACGTAATGCCGCCCACTGCTCACGAGTGAATTCTAAGTAGGGCGTTGTCAGGGGAGTCGTTTTATCCATAAGCATGCATCTGACCGCAAATTCATTGCTATCACCGGCGTGTTATCCGATAAGCAGGACAACGCAGGTGATTTGAATCACGAATCGCTGGTTTATCAGTGAGAACAATGGGCTGGAGGGTATCACCAGTATGGCTTTTAACAGAAGTAAAAAGATAACTGTGATCTCGCTTTCGTCGGTATAGCCACAAAACGCGCCATTACCCAAGCCATTAACGACTTTATAACAGACAATGAGCCTGTAAAGCCGTTACAGGCTTCTTCCCACCCATAGTGCGTAACACCCTTGTTACCTGTCCCGGTGGCAGTGCCACGCATTAAGGCCTGTAAGGAAGCGAATGCGATATCCCCTCAATAAGCACACCATCCGGACCCTTCTGCCGGGTGCTGTTAAAGAAAAGGGATATTGCCTTCATGGAAATATCGGCCTGTGAGCTTAGCCTCTAACCCAAAATCATCCTGACGTGACGAAAAAAGCGTCAGTCAGCGCATGGGCGGGATCTTTTTTCAGGAATAAGCGAAATAACCGGCGTAAGAACGCTGGGGGCAGGCATTGTAAAAAGAGGGGCAGGGGGGGAGTGAAGCCAGAGTAAAGTCGAGAAAAAAGGGCCAGACTGGACAAATATTCCGCAGAAAACCACTAAATTGCGATGATTTGCACAAATAGTAAGCGATAGAAAAAAATATGCGATTTTTTAGTTGCATCCGAACGCCGACCTTCCTAGAATGCGCGTCACTTGATGCCGGCTTAGCTCAGTTGGTAGAGCAACTGACTTGTAATCAGTAGGTCACCAGTTCGATTCCGGTAGCCGGCACCAATCAAGTAGGTGGGATTCCCGAGCGGCCAAAGGGAGCAGACTGTAAATCTGCCGTCACAGACTTCGAAGGTTCGAATCCTTCTCCCACCACCATCCCGACCTCGCGGTTGGGTTCAGATAAACGGCCTGTTTATCTGTCAGGTGAGTCACTTCTCACCCTGAATTCAGACTGAGCGTTAGCGAAGTCAACGTCGGTCAGCTTCGCTGACGGACAGTAGGTAGCAGAGGCATTCTCTGTTATCTGCAAGCTACAGAAAGAACAGGTAGCCGAGTTCCAGGATGCGGGCATCGTATAATGGCTATTACCTCAGCCTTCCAAGCTGATGATGCGGGTTCGATTCCCGCTGCCCGCTCCAGATGTGCTGATATGGCTCAGTTGGTAGAGCGCACCCTTGGTAAGGGTGAGGTCCCCAGTTCGACTCTGGGTATCAGCACCACTTCCTTTAATCTCCCTCCTGATTTTCTCTGTAACTTCCTTGCAGTCAGGCATTGCCTGGTTAATGTGATGATATCATTGATATATCCGTGTCTTAGAGGGACTAGCGATGGCTAAAGAGCAATTTCAACGTAACAAACTGCACGTAAACGTGGGCACCATCGGTCACGTTGACCACGGTAAAACCACCCTGACTGCAGCAATCACTACCGTACTGGCTAAAACCAACGGCGGCCAGGCGCGTGCATTCGACCAGATCGACAGCACCCCTGAAGAAAAAGCCCGCGGTATTACCATCAACACCGCACACGTTGAGTATGAGACTGCTTCACGTCACTACGCTCACGTTGACTGCCCAGGCCACGCCGACTATGTGAAAAACATGATCACCGGTGCTGCGCAGATGGACGGCGCGATCCTGGTTGTTGCTGCGACTGATGGCCCGATGCCACAGACCCGTGAGCACATCCTGCTGGGTCGTCAGGTTGGCGTTCCTTACATCATCGTGTTCCTGAACAAGTGTGACATGGTTGATGATGAAGAGCTGCTGGAACTGGTTGAGATGGAAG
>NZ_VHIZ01000054.1 GCF_006494375.1 Pantoea anthophila | reverse complement strand
GCTGTGAGCTCGATGAGTAAGGCGGGACACGTGGTATCCTGTCTGAATATGGGGGGACCATCCTCCAAGGCTAAATACTCCTGACTGACCGATAGTGAACCAGTACCGTGAGGGAAAGGCGAAAAGAACCCCGGCGAGGGGAGTGAAACAGAACCTGAAACCGTGTACGTACAAGCAGTGGGAGCACCCTTGTGGTGTGACTGCGTACCTTTTGTATAATGGGTCAGCGACTTATATTCTGTAGCAAGGTTAACCGTATAGGGGAGCCGCAGGGAAACCGAGTCTTAACTGGGCGTTAAGTTGCAGGGTATAGACCCGAAACCCGGTGATCTAGCCATGGGCAGGTTGAAGGTTGGGTAACACTAACTGGAGGACCGAACCGACTAATGTTGAAAAATTAGCGGATGACCTGTGGCTGGGGGTGAAAGGCCAATCAAACCGGGAGATAGCTGGTTCTCCCCGAAAGCTATTTAGGTAGCGCCTCGTGAACTCATCTCCGGGGGTAGAGCACTGTTTCGGCTAGGGGGCCATCCCGGCTTACCAACCCGATGCAAACTGCGAATACCGGAGAATGTTATCACGGGAGACACACGGCGGGTGCTAACGTCCGTCGTGAAGAGGGAAACAACCCAGACCGCCAGCTAAGGTCCCAAAGTCATGGTTAAGTGGGAAACGATGTGGGAAGGCACAGACAGCCAGGATGTTGGCTTAGAAGCAGCCATCATTTAAAGAAAGCGTAATAGCTCACTGGTCGAGTCGGCCTGCGCGGAAGATGTAACGGGGCTAAACCATGCACCGAAGCTGCGGCAGCGACACTATGTGTTGTTGGGTAGGGGAGCGTTCTGTAAGCCGTTGAAGGTGTGCTGTGAGGCATGCTGGAGGTATCAGAAGTGCGAATGCTGACATAAGTAACGATAAAGCGGGTGAAAAGCCCGCTCGCCGGAAGACCAAGGGTTCCTGTTCAACGTTAATCGGAGCAGGGTGAGTCG
>NZ_VHIZ01000053.1 GCF_006494375.1 Pantoea anthophila | reverse complement strand
CAGCCGGTACAGAGCGCAAGATAACATGTACACATTAATTACCACAGATCAATAACCGCCGCAGGACTCTATAAATTAATAAATAAAATCATATATATAAAATATAAGACAAAAGAGAGCATCAGGATTAAAGTGTAATTATATCTTTACACATGCTTTTATTGTTTTTCTTGCCGGCGCAGGCAAAATGAAACGATTAAGGGTTTGCATCCGGGAATGATATGCCTTCATCACCACGCACGACGCATCTGCGACCTTTCCTGTTAAGCGATGTTCCTGCGTTTACCGCTGCGGTGAACGCCTCGCTGGACAGCCTGATCCCCTGGATGGCCTGGGCACATCACGACTATCAGCCGCATGAGGCGGAAAGCTGGATTCGCTTTACCCACTGGCAACGGATGCGGGAAGAAGCTGAAGAGTTTGCGATTGTCGATCAGCACGATCAGCTGCTGGGAGGCGCAGGCGTGCGCTTTGCCCGCCATCCCGGCGCTGCCAGTGCGATTGGCTACTGGGTGCGTAGTGATGTTCAGCGTCAGGGGATTGCGACCCGTGCCGTCGCCGCTTTATTGCCGCTGGGGTTTTCACGACCTGAAACACGGGTAATTGAGATTCTGGTGGCCGAGGATAATCTCGCCAGCAGAGCCGTCGCGAAGAAGTCGGGCGGCGATTTTATTGGCTGTCGTTACGGCCTGATCGTGCTCAATGACGGGCCGGTCAATACCGCGATTTATCATTTTCAGCGGCCAGAGACCGCTTAACGGCAGGCAACAGGACAAAAAAAAGGGGCTGGCAGATGCCAACCCCTTGTTTGCTATTAACTTTCAGATGTCGCGTTAGCGATACCTTAGTTAAGACGCTCTTTAATACGAGCAGACTTACCAGTACGCTCACGCAGGTAGTACAGTTTGGCTTTACGCACAGCGCCACGACGTTTAACAGCGATGCTGTCAATGACCGGCGAGTGAGTCTGGAATACACGCTCAACGCCTTCGCCGTTAGAAATTTTGCGAACAGTGAATGCAGAGTGCAGACCGCGGTTACGAATAGCGATAACCACGCCCTCGAATGCCTGCAGACGTTTTTTAGAACCTTCAACGACCCATACTTTCACTTCCACGGAATCACCCGGGCGGAAGGAAGGTACGTCCTGTTTCATCTGCTCTTGTTCAATTTGCTTAATAATGTTGCTCATAATTAAATCTCATATCCTGGGTAAACTGATAGTCGGGGAAGATTACTCTTCCACATCATCGTTTTGTTGCTGCTGATGTTCCCGCTGGAACTCATTCAGCAACCTTGCTTGCTCTTCAGTCAGAGCCAGGTTTTCCAGAAGTTCAGGTCTTCTTAGCCAGGTACGGCCTAGCGACTGCTTCAGACGCCAGCGGCGAATATCGGCATGGTTACCTGACAGTAAAACTGCCGGGACTTCCACGCCCTCTAACACTTCAGGTCGGGTATAGTGCGGACAATCCAGCAAGCCGTCAGAGAACGAATCCTCATCGGCTGACGCCTGCTTGCCGAGTACGCCGGGAATAAACCGGGCGACTGCGTCAATCATCGTCATGGCTGGCAGTTCCCCGCCACTGAGAACGTAATCACCGATTGACCATTCTTCATCAATTTCGGCGTGGATTACGCGCTCATCTATCCCTTCATAACGGCCACAGACCAGAATTAACTTGTCTCGTGCCGCCAGTTCGCAAACGCCCTGTTGGTCCAGTTTGCGCCCCTGAGGTGAAAGATATATCACCCTGGCGCCATCACCTGCCGCTGCTTTCGCTGCGGAGATGGCATCCCGTAAGGGTTGTACCATCATCAGCATTCCCGGTCCGCCGCCGTAAGGACGATCATCCACGGTACGGTGCCGGTCGTGCGTGAAGTCACGCGGACTCCAGCTTTGAATGCTGAGCAGACCGTTTTTTACAGCCCGGCCAGTTACCCCGTAGTCGGTAATAGCGCGAAACATTTCTGGAAACAGGCTAATAACACCAATCCACATTGTACTCGCCGTTACGTTACCGCTCGATTCGGAGCTCAAAAACCAGGATCCCAATCTACCTCAATGACGCGGGTAGAGAGATCGACTTTCCTGATAACCTGTTCATCAAGAAACGGAATTAACCGCTCCTGAACACCGAATGCATCCTTCAGGTTTGCCTTAACGACGAGAACGTCGTTCGAGCCGGTTTCCATCATATCGATGACTTTGCCCATCTCGTAGCCTTCAAGGTTAACCACCTGGCAGCCCATAAGGTCTTTCCAGTAGTAGTCACCCTCTTCCAGCGATGGCAACTGCGTCGAGTCAACCTGAATTTCGCAATTGGTTAACTGAGCCGCCGCATCCCGATCTTCAATGCCTTTGACTTTGATGATCAGGTCCTGATTGTGGTGCTTCCAACTTTCCAGTTCGACATGCTGCCATTTACCGGCGCGCTGGATGAACCAGGGTTGGTAGCTGAAGATGCTTTCAGCGTCTTCAGTGGAGGAAAACACTTTGAGCCAGCCGCGAATACCGTAGGCGGCTCCCATCTTGCCCAATACAATCGGGTTGACAGGAGGCTGTGCGGCAATTTGTCTGCTCATGCTCACCACCGTGACAGATTAAGCTGCTTTCTTAGCTTCTTTGACCAGCGCGTTAACGCGATCAGAAAGCGTTGCGCCCTGGCCAACCCAGTGCTCGATACGATCCATATCCAGACGCAGACCTTCAGCCTGACCAGAAGCGATCGGGTTGAAGAAACCAACGCGCTCGATGAAACGACCGTTGCGTGCATTGCGGCTGTCAGTAACGACGACCTGATAGAACGGACGCTTTTTAGCGCCGTGACGTGCCAAACGAATTGTTACCATAACATCCTCTTCAGTTAATAAAACACCCGGCCCCCATCGAGGAACGGGGTCCGGGTGCTGTATAAAAAGCCCGAAAATTTTACTCATTTTGGCGCAAAAAGCAACCTAAACCGCGTCCTTTCGGGCTTTTTTGTGGAACCCTTAGCGGCCGGGGAATCCTGGCGGCATCATACCTTTCATGCCGCGCATCATTTTCGCCATACCGCCCTTCTTCATCTTCTTCATCATACGCTGCATGTCGTCGAACTGCTTTAATAAGCGGTTAACGTCCTGCACCTGCATGCCGGAGCCGGTGGCGATGCGGCGCTTACGCGAGCCTTTGATGATCTCTGGCTTCTCACGCTCTTTGCGTGTCATCGAGTTGATGATGGCTTCCATGCGCACCAGAACCTTGTCATCCATCTGCGACTTCACATTGTCAGGCAGCTGTCCCATGCCGGGCAGTTTACCCATCAGGCTGGCCATGCCGCCCATGTTGCGCATCTGCTTCAGCTGCTCAAGGAAGTCGTTGAGATCGAAACCGTCACCGGTTTTCAGCTTCTTCGCCAGCTTCTCTGCTTTATCGCGGTCAACCTTGCTTTCGATATCTTCGATCAGTGACAGCACGTCACCCATGCCGAGGATGCGTGATGCAATACGGTCCGGATAGAACGGTTCCAGGGCTTCGGTTTTCTCGCCGACACCCATAAATTTAATTGGCTTGCCGGTAATATGACGAATCGACAGCGCCGCCCCCCCACGTGCATCACCGTCAACTTTGGTCAGGATCACGCCGGTGAGCGGCAGCGCTTCGTTGAAGGCTTTGGCCGTGTTGGCCGCATCCTGACCGGTCATGGCATCGACCACAAACAGCGTTTCTACCGGATTAATCGCGGCATGAACCTGTTTGATTTCGTCCATCATCGCTTCATCAACGTGCAGACGACCCGCGGTATCCACCAGCAGCACATCGTAGAATTTCAGGCGCGCTTCACGCAGCGCATTGTTGACGATCTCCACCGGCTTCTGGCTGAGGTCAGAGGGGCAGAAATCCACGCCAACCTGCTGCGCCAGCGTTTCCAGCTGTTTGATTGCCGCCGGACGATAAACGTCGGCAGAGACAACCAGCACTTTCTTTTTGTGCTTCTCGCGCAGGAATTTACCCAGCTTACCCACGCTGGTGGTTTTACCGGCACCCTGCAGACCCGCCATCAGCACCACGGCTGGCGGCTGAGCGGCCAGGTCGAGAGCATTGTTTTCTGCCCCCATCGCCGCAACCAATTCGTTACGAACGATTTTGATGAACTCCTGACCCGGCGTCAGGCTTTTGTTCACATCATGGCCGACCGCGCTCTCTTTCACGCGGTTAATGAAGTCACGCACCACCGGCAGCGCAACGTCAGCTTCAAGCAGTGCCATGCGCACTTCACGCAGGGTCTCTTTAATGTTCTCTTCAGTCAGCCTTCCGCGGCCGCTGATGTTTCGCAGGGTTTGCGACAAACGATCGGTTAAATTATCAAACATGGTCTCTCACTTAAAAAGATCGCGAGGCGCCTGATCGGCAGAATGCGGCGGATTATAACACGAAGCCGCCGCGATCTCTGCAATTGCCCCTCAGATCGTTTGGAGCCTGCTGCGGCTGGCGCTATACTGCCTTTTTCCTTATCTGACTGAACCTGAAAGGATCTATGTTCGTTTTCCCGATAGTGGCGCTGTTAGCCTACTCCTTAAGTCTTGCCCTGATCATTCCGAGCCTGCTGAAGCGTAATGGCGGCTGGCGGCGAATGGCGATGCTCTCTGCCTGTGTGGCGCTGGTGACACACGCGGTAGCCCTGCAGCAGCGCATATTTGCGGTTGATAGCGGCCAGAATTTAAGCCTGCTCAACATCGGTTCACTGGTCAGCCTGTTGATCTGCGCCATTATGACCATTGTGGCGTCACGCAATCGCGGCTGGTTGCTGCTGCCGATTGTCTACAGCTTCGCGCTGATCAATCTGGCCTTTGCGACCTTTGTCCCTAATGCCTTTATCACCCACCTGGAAACGACGCCAGGGATGATGATCCATATCGGCCTGTCGCTCTTCGCCTATGCAACGCTGATTATCGCTGCCCTCTATGCGCTGCAGCTGGCATGGATCGATTACCAGTTAAAAAACAAGCGCCTGGCGTTTACGCAGGATATGCCGCCGCTGCTGACCATCGAACGCAAGATGTTTCATATCACGCAGGTCGGGGTCGTCCTGTTAACGCTGGTGCTCTGCACCGGTCTGTTCTACATGCAGGATCTTTTCAGCGCCGAAAACGTCGATAAAGCCGTGCTTTCGATTATCGCGTGGTTTGTTTATATCGTTTTGCTCTGGGGACACTATCATGAAGGCTGGCGTGGTCGCCGCGTCGTCTGGTTTAACTGCAGCGGTGCGGTGCTGTTGACCATGGCTTACTTCGGCAGTCGCATCCTGCAGCATCTGCTTGTCCCTGTCTCTCATTAAAAAGGAAGTTCTGCGTTGGAACATGTTTCAACCACCACGCTGATTATTATTCTGTGCGTCATGGTTCTGGTCTCCGCCTGGTTTGCCGGGTCGGAAACCGGCATGATGACGCTTAATCGCTATAAGCTGCGCCATCAGGTTAAAAACGGCAGTCGCGCTGCGCGCCGGGTGGAAAAGTTACTGCGGCGTCCCGATCGGCTGCTGAGCCTGGTATTAATCGGCAATAACCTGGTGAATATTCTGGCCTCCGCCCTCGCCACCATCGTCGGCATGCGCCTGCACGGTGACGAAGGGGTCGCCGTCGCGACCGGTATCCTGACCTTCGTCGTGCTGGTTTTTGCTGAAGTGCTGCCGAAAACGGTAGCCGCGCTCTATCCGGAGCGGGTCGCCTTTCCCAGCAGCCTGCTGCTGGTCCCGCTGCAATACATCATGCTGCCGCTGGTCTGGCTGCTGAATACCATTACCCGTCTGCTGATGCGGATGGTGGGAATCCGGGCGGAAGGCGCAATCAGTTCTGCGCTGAGCAAAGAGGAACTTCGCACCATCGTCTATGAGTCACGTAGCCTGATGTCGCGCCGTAATCAGGATATGCTGCTTTCGGTACTCGATCTGGAGAAGGTCAGCGTTGATGACATCATGGTGCCGCGTAACGAGATTGTCGGTATCAACATCAGCGATGACTGGAAATCAGTCGTCCGCCAGCTGAGCCACTCACCGCATGGCCGCATTGTCCTGTTCCGCGACTCACTGGATGACTGTGTCGGCATGCTGCGGGTGCGTGAAGCCTGGCGCATGATGACCGAGAAAAAAGAGTTCACCAAAGAGATGCTGCTGCGCGCTGCGGATGAGATTTACTACATCCCGGAAGGAACACCGCTCAACACCCAACTGGTAAAATTCCAGCGCAACAAAAAGAAAACGGGCCTGGTGGTGGATGAATATGGCGATATCAAAGGACTGGTGACCATAGAAGACATTCTGGAGGAGATCGTGGGAGATTTTACCACCTCAATGTCGCCGTCGCTGGCCGAAGAGGTGATGCCCCAGAATGATGGTTCCGTGCTGATCGAAGGCAGTGCCAGCGTGCGTGAAATCAACAAGGCGTTTAACTGGCATCTGCCAGAGCAGGAAGCCCGCACCATCAACGGTATGCTGCTGGAAGCGCTGGAGGAGATCCCCGCTATCAACACCCGCGTTCAGATCGGTCACTACAATATCGATATCCTGGACGTGCAGGACAACATGATTAAGCAGGTGCGCATCACGCCGAAGACACCGCTGAAAAAATCGGTCGGTTCCTGAAGCCATAAAAAACGCCGCAATCGACACGATGCGGCGTTTTTTTTAGCCGGACAGCTCTGACTAGATGTGCAGTTCTTTCAGCTTTTCAGCAGGCAGTTTCAGATCTTCGTTACGGTTAACGCCGATCTCATGCGCCAGCACGTTGCGGGCAATCTGCTGCGCTTCATCCAGTGAGTGCAGTTTGTAGCTGCCACACTGGTATTCGTTCAGCTCAGGGATCTGGTTCTGATCTTTCACTTTCAGAACGTCTTCCATCGCCCCTTTCCACGCTTTCGCCACGCGCTGCTCATCTGGCGTACCGATCAGGCTCATGTAGAAGCCGGTACGGCAGCCCATTGGCGAAATATCGACGATTTCCACACCGTCACCGTTGAGGTGATCACGCATAAACCCGGCAAAGAGATGCTCCAGCGTATGAATGCCACGCTCAGTGAGGATATCAATGTTCGGGCGGCAGAAACGCAGGTCAAAAACGGTAATCGTATCGCCATGCGGAGTCTTCATGGTTTTCGCAACGCGAACCGCCGGTGCGCCCATGATGGTGTGATCAACGGTAAAACTATCCAGTAGTGGCATACGTCACCTCCTGTTCTGAGAATTTTTTTAAAAACGATGAAACTTTTCTGTTCGCCCAACGTCTGAATATATGAAAGACGCGCATTTGTTATCATCATCCCTGACAACAGAGATGTTAATTTGGCCACATTGATGTGGCCTTTTTCTTTTCTACCCTTCCCGGCTCGCCAGATACGCTTCAAAATCCAGCTTATCGTTCGCTTCCAGCTGCTGCTGCGCCGCGACAGATTCCTGCGCCTGACGCGTGAAATCCTCTTCGGTCAGCACATCCAGCGGCTCTTCACAGAGCAGATGACGATACTGTTCAGCCAGCGCTACGCCGGTTCCGGTCACACCATTATCTTTCATGGCCTGCAGAATGCGCGCCGAGTAGGTTAGCTCAGGATCGTCGAACGATGCTACCAGTTGATCGCAAACCTGCTGATATTCCGTGCTCGCCTGATTGTTGCTGTCTAACACTTCAGCAACCCGACGCAGATCGGCAAACAGGGTTTTGCCCACTTCAACCAGCGAATGTTCCGCTTCACCACAACCCACGGCAATTTTCTGATCCGGTTTGCGGCCTTCCAGCACCACGCGGTTCCAGTTTTTACGGGTACACTGCAGCTCTTCTGCACTCATCTCCGGCGCATCGGCCAGCGTACACCAGATCAGGAACAGGTCGAGGAAGCGCACCTGGTTCTCATCGACCCCGATAGCCGAGAACGGGTTGATATCCAGTGAACGGACCTCAATGTACTCAATGCCACCCCGCAGCAGCGCGTCAGATGGCGCTTCACCGGAACGGGTCACCCGTTTTGGCCGGATTGGCGCATAGAGTTCATTCTCAATCTGCAGCACGTTGGTATTGAGCTGCAGCCAGTTGCCGCCAGCATCTTTCGTGCCCATGCCCGCAAACTCTTCTGACGGCGTTTTGATCGCTTTCTTCAGCGCCGTGACATAGCCTTCCAGCGAGTTGAACGTAATGCCCAGCGAGCTCTGCGATTTATTGGTGTAGCCGAGATCGCTCAGACGCAATGAGGTTGCATAAGGCAGCCACATTGTATCTTTGTCGTTGGTTTCAAACGGCAGCGGACTCTCACGGCCCTGCAGGAAGCTGGAGCTAATCGCTGGCGATGCGCCAAACAGATAAGGGATCACCCAGCCGAAGCGATAGTAGTTGCGGATCAACCGCAGGTAGCCCGCCGAGATGGTCTCTTTTCCGCTCTCCACATCTTTCACATCCGCCCACTCCTGCCAGAAGGAAAGCGGCAGTGAGAAGTTGTAGTGAATGCCGGAGATGGTCTGCATCAACGCGCCGTAGCGGTTTTTCAGGCCCTGACGATAGAGGGTCTTCATCTGACCAATGTTGGATTGACCATACTGTGCCAGCTCAATATTGTCCGCATCGTCAATCACGCACGGCATACTGAAAGGCCACATACGCTCGTCACCCAGCTCACGGGCAACGTGACGATGGATATCGCGCAGGAAAGCCAGCATGTGATTGATGCTGTGATCCACTGGGGTAATAAACTCCAGCAACGTTTCGGCAAAATCGGTGGTGATCCAGTCATGCTTCAGCGCCGACCCCAGCGAGGCCGGGTGTCCGCTTTTTGCCAGGTCGCCATTTGCCTGTACGCGCAGTGTTTCACGCTCGATGCCACGGCCAATGCCTTTGAGAGCATTGGGATGCGCTTCCAGCCAGGAGAGCGCTTTAGAGACGTCCGGGATCACATTCCCCCCCCGCTGTGATAATAATTTATTTTTGTTCAGCATAATCTTAACCGTAGCCTCGAATCTGTGCGAATCAATGCCACCATTCCATACCCTGTAATGTGGCTATCGCGATAACGATATAACGCAGTGTTTTACCGACAGCGAGAAACAGCATCACTGGCAGCCAGGCGAACCGTAACCAGCCCGCGAGAACGCAGAGCAGGTCACCTATCACCGGTAGCCAGCTGAAGAGCAGCGCTGCAGGTCCCAGCCGGTGCAACCACGTCATTGCTGTGTCATGCCATCGCCCCTGACCTTTTAACGGCAGCAGGCGACCAATAAGAATGTTCGTTAAGCCGCCCAGTGTGTTTCCCAGTGATGCGGCTAAAAGCAATCCGTAAACTGATGTCTTTTTTGCTATCAATAGTGCTATCAGCAGTGCTTCAGAACTTCCAGGCAGAAGCGTCGCACTCAAAAAACTGCTGCCGAACATGGAGGCATAGGTGAGGATGTCACTCACAGTAAGCGCACATCCACCACATCCATCCCTGCCGCTTTCGCGGCCTGAATGCCAAAATCGGCATCCTCAAAGACCACACACCGTTCAGGCGCCACCCCCATCAGCGCTGCGCAGCGCAGAAAGGTTTCTGGCTCGGGTTTGTGTCGCTTCACATCATCAGCACCCACCACAGCCGAAAACAGCTCACGCACGCCCAGTTGCGTCAGTAACGCCTCCGCCATGCTGTGCTCGCTTCCGGTGCCCACCGCCATCGGACGACGTCCGTGGTACGCTTTAGCCACTTCCAGTAAAGGCAGCGGCCTGACGTTGTCCAGCAGCATCGCTTTCACGGCAGCGGTTTTCTCTGCGGCAAGAAGATGGGGATCGAGAGACGACTGATTGGTGTCAATGATGAACTGCGCAAGCCGCCAGGCGGGTGCGCCATTGAAGTCGATAATACGTGCTTCATCCAGCGTTAATCCGTAGTGCGCCAGTACCTGACGCCACGCTTTTCGATGTGTCGGCTCTGTATCCAGGATCGTGCCGTCCATATCGAAAATCAGGGCGTCATAGTGATCGTACATTGTCACTCCGGACATTCATCAAATGAGACATTACTTTAGCCTAATGTGGACAGGTTGTCGCCAGGGGGGATGAACAGCAAATGCTTTGAAAGCATTAACAATTTTTCTTTTCAGATAAAGGTGATCGTGCGCGACCAGCGATAACAGTACGAATTTTCAGCGATTTTTTAACAATCGTCTGGTGCCAGGGCGGCGGCGCACCTGCATGAGGGGCAAACTACATCGGGTTATGCAGGACAGGTGTGGCTGGGCGTTGCTTAAGATGAAATGATGAATCTGTTACGCAGATGAGGCTGAAAAGCCGCGTGGATGGAGCCAGAGAAAAAGAGAAGAGCGAGAATGCGGGCTGGACGCTAACTACGTCATGCCACACTGAGGCGCTGACCCTATTTGAGAATATGGTGCATCCAGGAGGATTACTCAGCTTGCGCTTCGCCCTGCGGGCCGTTGCAGATGCAACGTTATCCTCCTTAGTGCGGCCTGAACGCTAACTACGTCATGACACACTGAGGCACTGACCATATTGAAGAATATGGTGCATCCAGGAGGATTCGAACCTCCGACCGCTCGGTTCGTAGCCGAGTACTCTATCCAGCTGAGCTATGGATGCATTGAGGGTATTGCGTTTTTTATGGACGTTCAGAAACTAACCTGAGGATGTTACAAAGAATGGTGCATCCAGGAGGATTACTCAGCTTGCGCTTCGCCCTGCGGGCCGTTGCTCATGCAACCTTATCCTCCTTAGTGCGGCCTGAACGCTAACTACGTCATGACACACTGAGGCGCTGACCATATTGAAGAATATGGTGCATCCAGGAGGATTCGAACCTCCGACCGCTCGGTTCGTAGCCGAGTACTCTATCCAGCTGAGCTATGGATGCATTGGGGTGTTGCGTTTTTTTATGGACGTTCAGAAATCAACCTGAGGATGTTACAAAGAATGGTGCATCCAGGAGGATTCGAACCTCCGACCGCTCGGTTCGTAGCCGAGTACTCTATCCAGCTGAGCTATGGATGCATAAATCTGATTCTTGTACAACGCAGGGTGCTGACTACTCACCATGAAAGGAATTGCTAATTCGCTTTATTTCTTTATTTTCGATGGTGCATCCAGGAGGATTCGAACCTCCGACCGCTCGGTTCGTAGCCGAGTACTCTATCCAGCTGAGCTATGGATGCATCGAAAATGGCGGTGAGGGAGGGATTCGAACCCTCGATACAGCTTTTGACCGTATACTCCCTTAGCAGGGGAGCGCCTTCAGCCTCTCGGCCACCTCACCTTACGCTTTCTTTCGAACCGTGCTTCTGAACTTGTTTCTGCTCATCGGCACTGCGTGGCGCACATATTACTTTCCCGGACTTTTAAGTCAAACAATTTTTCCGAAACTTTGTTTGATTGAGCAAATCACACACAATTGGAACAAAATGGCGGCAAAAAGAGTGAATTATCAACAATGAAAGAGGAGGACGTTAACAAAACGGAGAACAGCGGGAGAGAACAAAGGGCGGGATTTTTTGCAGAAAGCGGTAGCGCCTCGCACAGGTGCGAGACGCTGAATCCGTTAAACGCTGGTCTGTTGCGTTTTTTCAGCCTGGATGCGTTGATAGATCTCTTCGCGATGCACAGACACTTCTTTCGGCGCGTTAACCCCTATACGAACCTGATTACCCTTAACACCCAGCACCGTTACCGTTACCTCATCACCGATCATGAGGGTTTCACCAACTCGACGAGTTAGAATAAGCATTCTTTGCTCCTTGAAAGATTAAAAGAGTCGGGCTTGTACAGGCTCCCGGCATTATCCATCATTTAACGCTGCGCATTGACTATGAGGAATACACCAATGCACATCGATGCGCCAATACATTCTGCTGATAGTTAGTTTAGCCGAAATACACTACATCAACCTGACTTTGTCATTTGCTGCTTTAGCATCGTATTAAAAAGCGCCGGAACCGGGGTTCTGACGCTTCTGACCATGCTTTGTTTTATTTCATTACAGGCGGCTGCTAACCCATCTCTCAACCCCTGCCAGCGCGCCTTTCAGCGCCTCAGCATCGTTACCACCCGCCTGAGCCATATCAGGACGACCACCGCCCTTCCCGCCTACCTGCTGCGCCAGACCGGCAATCAACTCGCCTGCTTTAACACGGTCGGTCAGATCTTTGGTCACACCCGCGATGAGCGATACCTTGCCTTCCGCCACCGTCGCTAACACGATAATCGCCGATCCCAGCTGATTCTTGAGATCGTCAACCATGGTACGCAGCATTTTCGGGTCAACATTGCTGAGCTCGCTCACCAGCAGCTTCGCCCCTTTGACATCAATGGCATTGCTGCTCAGTGACGCGCTCTCCTGCGCAGCCTGCTGATCACGCAGTTGCTGCAACTCTTTCTCCAGAGCCCGGACGTGGTCAACCAGACCGCGTACCTTCTCGTTCAGGTTGCTGCTGTTCGCTTTTACCAGCTGCGCAATATCCTGCAGCTGGCTGCTCTGCGCGTTGACCTGAGCCAGCGCACTTTCACCGGTAATCGCCTCGATACGACGGATGCCGGCAGCGGTGCCTGACTCAGCCTGAATGCGGAACAGACCGATATCGCCAGTGCGTGCCGCGTGGGTTCCCCCACACAGTTCGACAGAGAAGTCACCCATGGTCAGCACGCGAACACGCTGATCATACTTTTCGCCGAACAGGGCCATCGCCCCTTTAGACTTCGCCGCATCAAGATCCATCACCTCGGTTTCCACCGGCAGGTTGCGTCGAATCTGTGCATTGACGATATCTTCGACCTGACGAATCTCCTGAGGTTTCATCGCTTCAAAATGCGAGAAGTCGAAACGCAGATATTTGTCATTAACCAGAGAGCCTTTCTGCCCCACGTGCTCACCTAAAACCTGGCGCAATGCGGCGTGCAATAAGTGGGTGGCAGAGTGGTTAAGACGGATGCGTGCACGACGTGCCGCATCAACCTGCGCCTCAAGGCGGTCGCCGATACGCAACTGCCCGGCGGTCAGCTTACCGACATGACCGATTGCCTGACCATATTTTTGTGTATCCTGGACGCTAAATTCAGCATTCTTCCCTTTCAGCAGACCGGTATCGCCAACCTGACCACCCGATTCGCCATAGAATGGCGTTTCATCCAGCACAACGACGGCATCCTGACCTGCGGACACTTCATCCACCGCCTCACCTGCAACATAGAGTGCTTTTACGGTGGCAGCTAAATCGAGCTGGTCGTAGCCTTTGAAGGAGGAAGCCGCATCGATGCGGATTACGTTGCTGTAGTCAGCGCCGAAGCCGCTCGCTTCACGGGCGCGCTGACGCTGCTGCTCCATCGCCTGCTCGAAGCCTGCTTCGTCGATTTTCAGATTGCGTTCGCGGCAGACGTCAGCGGTTAAATCCGCCGGGAAACCAAAGGTGTCGTAGAGACGGAAGACGATTTCACCATCCAGGGTATCGCCCTGCAGTTTTGCCAGCTCCTCGTCCAGCAGCGCCAGTCCGCGTTCCAGCGTGCGGGCAAACTGCTCTTCTTCGCTTTTCAGCACCTGCTCAACCTGAGCCTGCTGGCGCTGCAACTCTTCACCTGCGGCACCCATGACCTCAACCAGCGGCGCAACCAGCTTATAGAAAAAGGCCTCTTTGGCACCCAGCATGTTGCCATGACGCACGGCACGACGAATGATACGACGCAGCACGTAGCCCCGGCTCTCATTGGACGGGATCACACCATCGGCAATCAGGAAGGCGCAGGAGCGGATGTGGTCGGCAATCACGCGCAGCGATTTATTGCTGAGGTCAGTCGCACCGGTAACCTGCGCCACAGCCTGAATCAGTTTCTGGAACAGGTCGATTTCGTAGTTAGAGTTGACGTGTTGCAGAACGGCAGAAATGCGCTCCAGACCCATCCCGGTATCAACCGAAGGTTTGGGCAGCGGCAGCATGGTGCCATCCGCCTGGCGGTTGAACTGCATAAAGACGATGTTCCAGATCTCGATGTAACGGTCACCATCCTCTTCCGGGCTGCCTGGCGGGCCACCCCAGATGTGATCGCCATGATCGTAGAAAATCTCGCTGCACGGACCACACGGACCGGTGTCACCCATCTGCCAGAAGTTATCTGACGCGTAGGCACCGCCCTTGTTGTCGCCGATGCGAATAATACGCTCGCGTGGCACACCGATCTCTTTTTCCCAGATCGCGTAGGCTTCATCATCGGTTTCATAAACCGTTACCCACAGACGCTCTTTTGGCAGGCCGAACCACTGTTCGCTCGTCAGCAGTTCCCAGGCAAAACCAATCGCCTCTTTCTTGAAGTAGTCACCAAAGCTGAAGTTACCCAGCATTTCAAAGAAGGTGTGGTGACGCGCGGTGTAGCCGACGTTTTCAAGATCGTTGTGTTTTCCGCCCGCGCGCACGCAGCGCTGCGACGTGGTCGCCCGTGTGTAATCACGTTTGTCCTGACCGAGGAACACATCTTTAAACTGGTTCATCCCGGCGTTAGTAAACAACAACGTTGGATCGTTATTCGGTACGAGGGAGCTGCTGGTTACAACCTCATGTCCCTTGCTATGAAAAAAGTCGAGAAACGCCTGACGGATCTCAGCAGTGCTCTTGCTCATATATGTCCTGGAATCACGCTAACGAACGTTCCCACCGATCGGTGCGACCCCATTTTCCTGGTGCCGGATCAGCGGAACAAAAAGTGGGAATAAGATAAATTTTCTTCAGTGGGAAGTAAAATTACATCGGCCCTTAGTCATCAAAATTTCTGAAAACAGACTGGATATCTTCGCTCATAAACCCTTTTGACTGCAGGTAGCGTAGTACTTTCGCTTTCTCTTTCCACTCGACAGGCAGCGGATGCCCGAATTTTCGTTCGGCCAGTTCCGCCGCACAGGCAGCCCAGTCCACCTCCGTTTCTTCCATCGCAATATCAATGGCTTCACGGTCAATGCCTTTCTGGGCCAGTTCAAGACGGACACGCTGGGAGCCAAAGCCTTTCCGGCTGCGGCTCTGAATAAACCTTTCAGTGAAACGCGCGTCGTTCAGCCAGCCGTTCTCCTGACACCAGTTCAGCACCTGCTCCAGCAGCGCGTCGGTGATGATCTCAGGCTCTTTTTTCTGCGCCCATGCCGCACGCTGCGCCGATTGCTGCAGCTTACGCGCCAGCTCTGCACGGCTGTGATCGCGCTGGCCCAGGATACGCATCGCGCGGTCAAGCAGGCGGGAGTAGGAGACAACATTGGATTGGGATTGGGGCTGAGTGGATTCAGTCATACTGCGCACCTTGTACAAACAGGGGAAAGATTATGGCGACAGAACAGGACAGAGGGAAGGCAGGAGAGGGACAGAGGGAAGTAAAAATAACGGGAGAGGCCTTCGCCTCTCCCGTCTTAGTCATCAGAAGTCTTCGTTCGCTTCGCTGGCTGCGTTCTCATTCTCAGCAGATTTGTCTGCTTCGAGTGATTCATCCGCGCCGTTGAGCAGTAACTCACGTAACTTCAGATCGATTTCGTTTGCCACAGCCGCATTCTCTTTCAGGAAGTTGCTGGCATTCGATTTACCCTGACCAATCTTGTCGCCATTGTAGCTGTACCATGCACCCGCTTTTTCAATCAGCTTGTGCTTCACGCCCAGGTCAACCAGCTCACCGAAGGTATTGATCCCTTCACCGTACATGATCTGGAATTCAGCCTGTTTAAACGGCGCGGCGATTTTGTTTTTCACCACTTTAACGCGGGTCTCGCTGCCGACCACGTTATCGCCCTCTTTAATCGCACCGATACGGCGGATATCAAGACGGACAGAGGCGTAGAACTTCAGCGCGTTACCGCCGGTGGTGGTTTCCGGGTTACCAAACATCACACCAATCTTCATACGGATCTGGTTGATGAAGATCAGCAGGGTGTTTGACTGCTTCAGGTTACCGGCCAGCTTACGCATCGCCTGGCTCATCATACGTGCCGCGAGGCCCATGTGTGAGTCACCGATCTCACCTTCGATTTCCGCTTTCGGCGTCAGCGCCGCAACGGAGTCGACGATGATGACATCGACCGCGCCAGAACGGGCCAGTGCATCACAGATCTCCAGCGCCTGCTCACCGGTGTCCGGCTGCGAGCAAAGCAGGTTGTCGATATCAACGCCCAGCTTCTTGGCATAGACCGGGTCAAGCGCATGCTCGGCATCGATAAAGGCACAGGTTTTGCCTTTACGCTGAGCCGCGGCGATGACCTGCAGGGTCAGCGTCGTTTTACCGGAAGACTCTGGTCCGTAGATCTCAACGATACGACCCATTGGCAGACCGCCTGCGCCTAACGCGATATCCAGCGACAGCGAACCGGTAGAGATGGTTTCCACATCCATTGAGCGGTCTTCACCCAAGCGCATGATGGAGCCTTTACCAAATTGTTTCTCAATCTGGCCCAGCGCGGCAGCTAAAGCCTTCTGTTTGTTTTCATCAATCGCCATTTCAACTCCTAATCAAGCCGGGTAAACACGCACTCAGGGTGCCTGCACTCTTTCTGTTGCCGTCAATTATACTGTATAGTCATACAGTATCAAGTTTAATTTGTCAGAAATTCGCCATACAGTGTCTGCAGGGCCCATGCCACCGACTGGCGGCGTACGGCATCACGATCGCCGCTGAAATGCTGCTGAAAAGTCAGCACTTTATCTTCAGGGCCGGCCAGGCCAAACCACACCGTGCCGACCGGTTTTTCTTCACTGCCGCCATCCGGTCCGGCGATGCCGCTGACTGAAATGGCATAGTCTGCCTGAGCGGCCTGACGGGCACCCTGCGCCATCTCCCGCACCACCGCCTCGCTGACCGCACCATACTGTTCCAGCGACGCTGCCTGTACGTTCACCAGCTGCTGTTTTGCCTCATTACTGTAGGTCACAAAACCGCGTTCAAACCAGGCGGAACTGCCACTGATATCGGTAAAGACCTTCGCAATCCATCCGCCGGTGCAGGATTCCGCACAGGTGACGGTGGCGTTGCGCTGCTTCAGCTTCTCACCTATCTGCGCGCTAAGCGCCTGCAGTTGCTGATCATCCATTGCGACTCTCCCTTAGGGTGTGGATTGAAGGTGGTGCAGAAAGCGCACTTTTTCAAGGGCTCTCTGCACTATTGCCCTGTTTTTGCGGCTGAGTTTCCAGCTCACGCCCCTTTTTTCACTGCCACCATAAAAAGACGCGGGAAAGCGAGCAACACCTGACCGTCGGCCCGGGCCGGATAGGCGCTGAGCAGCTGCTGATGATAATCGGCGAGAAACGCCGCCTGGGATGCCTCATCCAGTGACGCCAGGAACGGGCGCAAGCCTGTTGCCTGCAGCCAGCTGATAATCGCCTGCGCATCAGCCATGACGTGATAATAGGTGGTGCGCCAGATATCCACCTCACAGCCCGCCTGGGTGAGCAGATCGTAATAGGCGCCGGCAGAGAGCAGCGCGACACGATCAGCGGTGCGGATCTGTGAACGCCAGCGCGCGGTTGCGGCGACCTCACGCATCAGCTGGTGCGAGGGTTCATTGAGGTTATCCGGCATCTGAACCGCCAGTGCACCACCGGGGGCCAGCTGCCTGACCAGATGGGGGAACAGCGCAGTGTGATCATCCAGCCACTGCAGGGAAGCGTTGGCGTAGATGACCTGCTGCGGGACCTCTGCCTGCCAGCTGCGGATGTCCGCCTGCACAAAGCGGCAGTGTGGCAGGCGTTCACGGGCCTGCGTTAACATCGCCGCGGAACTGTCCAGTCCGGTAATCTGCGCCAGCGGCCAGGCATCAGCGAGCAGCTCCGTGCTGTTGCCCGGCCCGCATCCCAGATCGGTGACCTGCTCAACCTGCTCCGGACGGATACGCGCCAGCAGCTCATGCGCCGGACGTGTGCGTTCCGCTTCAAATTTACGATACAGCACGGGATCCCACTCTTTCATCCTGACCTCTCATTCAGCAATCAGCTCTTCGTTTACTGAGACGGATGAAAGGCAAAAAAGTGCGACCCGTGACGGCGTTTTACTGACTGTACAGTCAGCGGTGGCGGAAAAAGGGGGGAGAGGAAGGCGGAACCGGATAAGGCAGAGTGAGCGCGGGCGCGTCCTTGCGCCCCTGATCTCAGTTCTTTTTCACAAACTCAGATTTTAATTTCATCGGGCCAAAGCCGTCGATTTTGCAATCGATGTTGTGGTCCCCTTCAACCAAACGAATGCTTTTCACTTTGGTGCCGATCTTCAGTGAAGAGGAGCTGCCCTTCACCTTAAGATCTTTGATCACCGTGACGCTGTCGCCATCTGCCAGCAGATTGCCGTTGGCATCACGCACTTCCAGTTGTGCGTTGCTGCTGTCGCCCTCTCCTTCGGTCCAGATATGACCGCAGGAGGGGCAGTTGAGGTTGTCACCATCTTGCCAGGTATAATCGGCGTGACAGGCTGGGCAGGCAGGTAAAGACATAACGACTCCAGAAATAACTGTGGCTGTGTGGCCTGAAAAGGCCGACATCATATAACCTTACAGTTAACAAGGGTAGCCTTTATAACAGACCACCCTGTCGCGCTTTGCCGACCGCCTCACCCAGCTGCCACACCGCCATCGCATAGTGGGTGCTGTGGTTATAGCGGGTGATGACATAAAAATTGGGCAAGCCATACCAGTACTGATAACTGGTGCCGAGATCGAGCCGCAGCAGACTCACCTCATCGTTGCCGTCCAGCGAGCCCTGAGGAGATAATCCTGAGGCCGCCAGCATGCTCACGCTGTAGCGGGTTTTGAAGCCATCATCCAGCATCGGTGCCTGACCGCTGGCCGGAACGGCAACATTTTCACCGCTGCGCCAGCCATGTTTCTGGAAGTAGTGCGCCACGCTGCCGATCGCATCCACCGGATCCCAGAGATTGGCATGACCGTCTCCGTTGAAATCAACCGCATACTCCTGATAAGAAGAGGGCATAAACTGACCATAGCCCATCGCGCCGGCGAAAGAGCCTTTCAGCGCCAGCGGGTCATCCTGCTCTTTACGCGACATCAGCAGGAAGGTTTCCAGCTCGCTGCTGAAGTACTCAGCACGGCGTGGATAGTTGAACGACAGGGTCGCCAGCGCATCCAGAATGCGCGTTTTCCCCATGACGCGCCCCCAGCGGGTTTCCACGCCGATGATGCCGACAATAATTTCCGGCGGCACGCCGTAAACCTGCTGCGCGCGCTGCAGCGCATCCTGATACTGGTTCCAGAACGCTACCCCGTTTTGCACGTTATCCGGCGTAATGAATTTGTTGCGATAGCGGATCCAGGCCCCGTTAGGACCCGGCGCGGGCGTATAGCTCGGGGCCTGACGATCCATCAGCCGCAGCACATAATCCAGCCGTTTTGCCTGACCGATAATGTCGTGCAGTTGCTGACGATCAAAGTCATGCTCTTTCACCATCTTATCGATAAATTTCTCGGCGGCCGGATTGCCGGCAAAATCGCCAGACATGCCCGATCCGTTATGCGACGGCTGCAGTAAAAAACCGCCCTGTGGCGCAGCCAGCATCTTCTGCCGGGAGGGAACGTCAGGTTTGCTGCTGCAGGAGGCCAGAAGCGGAATAAGGGCAAGGAGGGCTAGCTTGAGACGCATCGGTTATCCATAAACGAGGGGGTAAAATCAGATGCGGTAATAGTAGACGTTCAGCGCAGCGACATACAGGTCAAAATCTTAAAAAAACGTCAAGGCTGACGCCGGTGAAAACCGCCGCAGGGCTGCCCTGCCCCCGCGGCGGCTCAGCATTCAGCGACGGTTTCTGACCAACTGATAGCGCCGGGTCAGGTACTCAACCGGTGCGCTCCAGATATGCACCAGCCGGCAGAAGGGGAACAGCAGGAACAGGGTCATCCCCAGCACCATATGGACGCGGTAGATCACTGCCACCCCGGCCAGATGCTGTGAAGCACCGCCGTGGAAAGTCACCACCGCCTGTGCCCAGCCCACCAGCTTCATCATTTCACTGCCATCCATATGCTGAGCAGAGAAGGGAATGGTCAGCAGGCCCAGCGTGGCCTGCACCACCAGCAGGGTCAGGATCAGAATATCGCCGACGCTGCTGGTCGCCCGCACCCGCGGATGGGTCAGACGACGCTTCAGCAGCAGCGCTCCCCCGGCCAGCGTCATCGCCCCGAACAAGCCACCCGCCACCATCGCCAGCTTCTGCTTCACGTCGATCGGCAGAAACGACTCATACATCCAGTGCGGCGTCAGCATCCCGACGAAATGCCCGAAGAAGATGCCGATAATGCCGATGTGGAACAGGTTAGAGGCAAGCCGCATCCCCTTTTTATCCAGCATCTGACTGGAACCGGCCCGCCAGCTGTACTGCCCGTAGTCATAGCGCAGCCAGCTCCCCACCAGAAAAACCGTTCCGGCAAGATAGGGGTAAATATCGAAGAAGAAAGTGTTCAGAACATTCATGCTGACTCTCCTGTGCGGCGTGCCGTCGCCGCGGCAATATCCAGATAGTGCGGCGCGACCGCATCGGCGAAGCGACGCTGATGCATCGCCTGCTGCGCTGAGACACAGCCCTGCTCGCCGAGAAATTTAATCTGCTCCTCTTCCCAGACCGCATCCAGCGCCGCCGGGGTGTCGTCACGCGCTTCCTTCGCCACCTGCGGCCGGAGGGCGGCCGGGTCAGCCGCGCTGCCCGCCAGCGTCAGTAACAGCGTGAAAAGGTCGGCATAGGGACTCTGGCGCGCTTCCAGACGCGCCGCCAGCAGAGCCAGAATCGGCACGATATCCTCCAGTCCCTGGCGCGCCGCCTCGTCACTTTGACAGGCGAGATACTCCAGATAGAGCGGCAGATAATCGGGCAGCTCTCTGCTGTCCAGCTCCAGACCGGCGGCCCGGTAGTGCGCCAGCAGATCGACCATCGCCTGACCGCGATCGCGGGATTCGCCGTGCACATGCTCAAACAGCAGCAGCGAAGTGGCGCGGCCGCGATCAAACAGGGCGCAGTAGTCCGCCTGCGCATCCAGCAGTGGCCGCGCACAGAGCTGCTGAATAAACTGCTCCAGCCCTGCCCGCTGCGGCAGATCAAGTTCCTCTGCCGCGTCCAGTGCCGCGATCAGCTCAGAGTGATGAGCAAACAGCGCCTCGTCCGGGTAATCCAGCAGCCGTGACAGCATCCGTAACGTCATCATGAGGCATCCTCCTGGCGGCGGGTTTGACTGGCGATGTCGATGGCATCAATGCGACGGCTGTTAAACAGATTGAACCGGCTGTCGCTGCCGTGACAGCCATCGCCAAAGCTAAAGCCGCAGCCTTTACTTTCCGGGAAGGCTTCACGCGCCAGCTCGCGATGGCTGGAAGGCACCACAAAACGATCTTCGTAGTTGGCAATCGCCAGATAGCGGTACATCTCCTGCGCCTGCGCCTCGGTCAGGCCGACCTGTTCCAGCGCGCGGCTATCGCGCTGCCCCTCCACGCTCTCAGCGCGTTTGTAGTGGCGCATCGCCAGCATCCGTTTCAGGGCCTGCAGCACCGGCGCGGTGTCGCCTGCGGTCAGCAGGTTGGCCAGATACTCAACCGGGATGCGCAGGCTCTCCACATCCGGCAGCACGCCAGTATGAGCCAGCGCGCCGCCATCCACTGCCGACTGAATCGGTGACAGCGGCGGCACATACCAGACCATCGGCAGCGTGCGGTATTCCGGATGCAGCGGCAGCGCCAGCTTCCACTCCATCGCCATTTTGTAGACCGGCGAACGCTGCGCCGCGTCGATTACGCTCTGCGCCACGCCGTCGTTCAGCGCCTGGGCGATCACTGCCGGATCGTGCGGATCAAGGAAGATATCCAGCTGACGCTGGTAGAGATCTTTCTCGTTTTCCGCTGACGCCGCCTGTTCAATCCGGTCAGCGTCATAGAGCAGCACGCCGAGATAGCGGATCCGGCCAACACAGGTTTCCGAACATACGGTCGGCTGGCCCGATTCAATGCGCGGATAACAGAAGATGCACTTCTCAGATTTGCCGCTTTTCCAGTTGAAGTAGATCTTCTTGTAAGGACAGCCGGTGAGGCACATGCGCCAGCCGCGGCATTTATCCTGATCGATCAGCACGATGCCATCTTCGCCGCGCTTGTAGATGGCGCCGCTGGGACAGGTTGCCACGCAGGCCGGATTGAGGCAGTGCTCACAGAGGCGCGGCAGGTACATCATGAAGGTGTGCTCAAACTGCCCATAGATCGCCTTCTGGATGTTATCGAAGTTCTTATCCTGCGAGCGCTTCGCAAACTCGCCGCCAAGGATCTCCTCCCAGTTCGGGCCATTCTCGATCTTTTTCATCCGCTGACCGGTGATCAGCGAGCGCGGGCGGGCGATCGGCTGCTGTTTTCCGGCGGGTGCATTGTGCAGATGCTGGTAGTCGAAATCGAACGGCTCGTAGTAATCATCCAGCGCGGGCACGTCCGGATTAGCAAAGATCTTCGACAGCAGCCCGACACGGCTGCCCATGCGCGGCTCCAGCCTGCCGTTGATCTTCCGGATCCAGCCCCCCTTCCACTTCTGCTGATCTTCCCAGGCGTGCGGATAGCCGACGCCGGGCTTGCTCTCGACGTTGTTAAACCAGGCGTATTCCATCCCCTCGCGGCTGGTCCAGACGTTTTTGCAGGTCACCGAGCAGGTGTGGCAGCCGATACATTTGTCGAGGTTCAGCACCATGCCGACCTGTGAGCGAATTTTCATGGTTTCACCTCCTGCTGGCCGCCCTGGCAGGCGTCGTGCCCTTCCCCGTCTAACCAGTCAACGTTATTCATTTTTCTCACTACCACGAACTCATCGCGGTTCGACCCGACGGTGCCGTAGTAGTTAAAGCCCCAGGAGAGCTGGGCGTAGCCGCCAATCATATGGGTCGGTTTCGGGCAGGCCCGGGTCACAGAGTTGTGGATCCCGCCGCGCTGGCGGGTGATCTCCGAACCGGGGATATTCACGATGCGTTCCTGAGCGTGATACATCATGGTCATACCGGCCGGGATGCGCTGGCTCACCACCGCGCGGGCGGTCAGGGCACCGTTGGCGTTGAACGCCTCGATCCAGTCGTTATCCGCAATGCCCAGTTCGCGGGCATCCTCTTCACTCATCCAGACAATCGGGCCGCCGCGCGACAGGGTCAGCATCAGCAGGTTGTCGCTGTAGGTGGAGTGAATGCCCCACTTCTGATGCGGCGTCAGGAAATTCAGCGCCTTCTCCGGGTTGCCGTTGGGTTTACTGTTGAGCAACGGCTTCGCTGCCCGGGTGTCAATCGGCGGACGGTAGACCATCAGGCTTTCGCCGAAGGCGCGCATCCACTCATGGTCCTGATAGAGCTGCTGACGGCCACTCAGGGTGCGCCACGGGATCAGTTCATGAACGTTGGTGTAGCAGGCGTTGTAGGAGACATGCTCATCTTCCAGCCCTGACCAGGTCGGGCTGGAGATGATTTTGCGCGGCTGCGCCTGGATATCGCGGAAGCGGATCTTCTCATCTTCTTTGTTCAGCGCCAGGTGAGTGTGATCGCGACCGGTTATCGCGCCCAGCGCCTGCCAGGCTTTTACCGCCACCTGACCGTTGGTTTCCGGCGCCAGCGCCAGAATCACCTCGGCCGCATCAATGGCCGTGTCGATATTGGGCCGTCCCGCAGCCGGGCCATCCGCTTTGACATAGTTCAGCTGCTTCAGGAGATCGACCTCTTTGCAGGTGTTCCAGCTAATCCCTTTGCCGCCGTTGCCCTGCGCCTCCAGCAGTGGCCCCAGCGTGGTAAAGCGCGCCCAGGTCGCCGGATAGTCACGCTCCACCACCATGATGTGCGGTGCCGTTTTACCGGGGATCAGATCGCACTCCCCTTTTTTCCACTCTCTGACTTCAAACGGCTGCGCCAGTTCGGCAGGCGAGTCGTGCAGCACCGGCAGCGTCACCACATCCGTTTCAACGCCTAAATGACCGGGGCAGAGGTCGGAGAAGGCTTTGGCGATGCCTTTGTAGATCTCCCAGTCACTTTTTGACTCCCAGGCGGGGTCGACCGCCGCCGAAAGCGGATGAATAAACGGATGCATATCCGACGTATTCATGTCGTCTTTTTCATACCAGGTGGCGGTCGGCAGCACCACGTCGGAGTAGAGGCAGGTGCTCGACATACGGAAATCGAGGGTCACCACCAGATCCAGTTTTCCTTCGGCGCCCTGCGCCTGCCATTCGACCTCCTCCGGCTTCACGCGCCCCTGCTGGCCTAAATCTTTTCCCTGAATGCCGTTTTCGGTGCCGAGCAGATACTTCAGCATGTACTCATGCCCTTTCCCTGACGAGCCAAGCAGGTTAGAGCGCCAGACAAACAGGTTTCGCGGAAAGTTCTGCGGATCGTCCGGCTGTTCAGCGGCAAAGCGCAGGGTGCCCTGCTTCAGGCTCGCCACGGTATAGTCAATCACCGACTGCCCGGCGGCGCTGGCCCGGGCGGCGATGTGCAGCGGGTTGACGTTAAGCTGCGGCGCGGAAGGCAGCCAGCCCATGCGTTCGGATCGGACGTTAAGGTCGATCAGGCTGCCGCTGAAGCGGCTTTTATCGGCCAGCGGTGAGAGCAGTTCTTCGGTCGCCAGGGTTTCATAGCGCCACTGGCTGGAGTGGTTGTAAAAGAAAGAGGTGCTGTTCATCTGGCGTGGCGGACGCTGCCAGTCGAGGCCAAAGGCCAGCGGAGCCCAGCCGGTCTGCGGACGGAGTTTCTCCTGACCAACGTAATGCGCCCAGCCTCCGCCGCTCTGACCGACGCAGCCGCAGAAAATCAGCAGGTTCATCAGTCCCCGGTAGTTCATGTCCATGTGATACCAGTGGTTCATACCGGCACCGACAATGATCATTGAACGTCCGTGGGTTTTCTCCGCGTTCCCGGCAAACTCGCGCGCGAGGCGGATGATGTTCTGCCGGGAGACGCCGGTGATCTGCTCCGCCCAGGCGGGACTGTAGGCTTTGATCTCATCATAGTTTTGCGCGCAGTGAGCATCGCCCAGACCGCGATCCAGCCCGTAGTTCGCCAGGGTCAGATCGTAGACGCTGGCGACCCGGGCTTCGCTGCCATCTGCCAGCGTCAGGCGTCTGACCGGCAGCTTATGCAGCAGGATCTCATCCAGCGCGACGCTGTTAAAATGGTCGCTGGTGATGCCGCCGAAGTAAGGGAAACCGACCTCGACCACCTCATCGTGGCTGCCGAGCAGACTCAGCTGCAGCTCCACCTCTTTTTGCGACAGGCCATCGCGCTGCTCCAGATTCCATTTCCCTTTTTCACCCCAGCGGAAGCCGATCGCGCCCTGAGGGGCCACCAGCTCGCCGGTGGTCTGATCCAGCGCCACCGTTTTCCATTCCGGGTTGTTTTTCTGACCCAGGCCATCGACCAGATCGCTGGCGCGTAGCTGGCGACCCGCGGCATAAAATCCGCCTTCACGCGGCTCCAGCAGCACCAGCATCGGCATGTCGGTGTAGCGGTGCACATAGTCACGGAAATAGGGGACATCACGGTCGAGGTGAAACTCTTTCAGCATCACGTGGCCCATCGCCAGCGCCAGCGCGCTGTCAGTGCCCTGCTTCGGACTCAGCCACTGGTCGCACAGCTTCGCGACTTCGGCATAGTCCGGGGTGATCGCCACGGTTTTCGTCCCCTTGTAGCGGACTTCGGTAAAGAAGTGCGCATCCGGGGTGCGGGTCTGCGGCACGTTTGAGCCCCAGGCGATGATGTAGGAAGCGTTATACCAGTCGGCGGATTCCGGCACGTCGGTCTGCTCGCCCCAGGTCATCGGTGAGGCCGGTGGCAGGTCACAATACCAGTCATAGAAGCTCAGGCAGGTGCCGCCAATTAACGACAGGTAACGCGCCCCGGCGGCATAGGAGACCATCGACATGGCCGGAATCGGCGAGAAGCCGACCACGCGATCAGGGCCGTAGGTTTTGGCCGTGCAGATATTCGCGGCGGCAATCAGCTCATTCACCTCCTGCCAGCTGGATCGCACAAACCCGCCGCGTCCGCGCGCCTGTTTATAGCTGCGCGCTTTTTCCGGATCGCGGATGATGGAGGCCCAGGCCTCTACCGGATCGCTATGCTGCGCCTTCGCCTCGCGCCAGAGCTGGATTAGCGTCTTACGCATCAGCGGATATTTCAGGCGGTTGGCGCTGTAGAGATACCAGGAGTAGCTGGCACCGCGTGGACAGCCGCGCGGTTCATGGTTCGGCAGGTCGGGACGGGTGCGGGGGTAGTCAGTCTGCTGGGTTTCCCAGGTGACCAGGCCGTTTTTGACGTAGATTTTCCAGCTGCACGAGCCGGTGCAGTTAACGCCGTGGGTGGAGCGCACGACTTTATCGTGCTGCCAGCGACTGCGGTAGCCATCTTCCCAGTCACGGTTGCTGTTCAGCGTCTGACCATGCTGGCCGGAAAAGGGCTCAGCCAGCTGTTTGAAATAGCGAAATCGATCGAGAAATTTGCTCATCCGGAAGGCTCCTGAAGGCCTGGTGTCACATTGTTCACTCTGCATGCGTGCTGATGCAGAAAATAAAGGGATTGCCGGTGCGCCACACCGGCGTTGTCGTTATCCGGCGCGCGCTTTTCGTCCGTAGACCCGCCAGGTCACGGCGATACAGCAGAGGTAGAAGACCAGAAAGATTTTCATCGCCCCGGCCGGAGAGCCGGTCATGGCAAGCGAGAGGCCAAAGGTCTGCGGAATAAAGAAGCCGCCCAGCGCGCCGATAGCGGAGATAAAGCCAAGCGCCGCGGAGGTTTCTGTGGCGGCTTCCCGCTGTGCCAGCGCCTCGTCACCGCCTTCGGCTTTGATGCGTTCCAGCGTCAGCCGGCGGAAGATCACGGCAATCATCTGGTAGGTGGAACCGCTGCCGAGGCCGGAAGTGAGGAACAGGCCCATAAACAGGGCGAAGAAGGCGACGAACGATCCCTGATGGCCGGCTCCCGGCAGCGTGAGGAACAGCAGCGCAGCAAACAGCGCCATCAGCACGTAGTTGATCAGAGTGACGCGGGTCCCGCCGAAGCGATCCGAGATCATGCCGCCTGCTGAGCGCGCCAGTGCGCCAATCAGCGGGCCAAAAAAGGCGTAGTGCATAATCACCACGCCGGGAAACTGCGTCTTTGTCAGCATGGCGAAACCGGCCGAAAAGCCGATAAAGGAGCCGAAGGTCGCCAGATAGAGCAGCGCCATGATCCAGAGGTGCGGACGTTTCAGCACCGGCAGCTGTTCGCGCAGCGAGGATTTCGCTGCCGCCAGATCGTTCATCCCCAGCCAGGCGGCCAGCGTGCCGATGGCCAGAAACGGCACCCAGATCCAGGCCGCATTTTCCAGCCAGAGGCTATCGCCGCTCGCGGTGACTTGCCCCCCATCGGCAAAACCAAAAATGGCGCAGGAGATCGCCAGCGGGGCAACAAACTGCATGACGCTGACGCCGAGGTTCCCCAGGCCGCCATTGATGCCCAGCGCGCCGCCCTGACGGGCTTTGGGAAAGAAGAAGCTGATATTGCCCATGCTGGAGGCGAAGTTCGCCCCCCCGAAACCGCACAGCAGAGCGATCGCCATAAAGGTGGCGAAGGAGGTCTGGCTGTCCCTCACTGCAAAACCGAGCCACAGGCAGGGGACGATCAGGATGCCGGTGCTGAAGGCGGTCCAGCGGCGTCCGCCAAAGACGGGAATCACAAATGAGTAAGGCACACGCAACAGCGCGCCGGAGACCGACGGCAGCGCGGTCAGCAGAAAGAGCTGTTCGGTACTGAAGCGGAAGCCGACCTTATTCAGGTTAACCGCGACGGTGCTGAACAGCATCCAGACGCAGAAGCTCAACAGCAGACAGAAGACAGAGATCCAGAGGTTGCGGCTGGCGATGCGTTTACCCCGCGCCTGCCAGAAGGCCGCATTTTCCGGTTGCCACTCCTGGATCGGTGCGCCGCGCGTCGGGGTTTGCAAAGGGGCAGATTGGGTCATGACTCTCTCATCAGCAGAAGAATAATGGGGCATATCCTGCGTATCCGCCCTGCCCGCTTGCTTGATACAAATCAACGGCAATGCAGGTTATCCGGGCGTGGTCATCCTGTCTCAGCCGGGATAAGTAGCGGAGAGGCAGCAGAGAGTCATTGCAAATCATAGGGTTAATCGGCTGCACTGAAAATGGCGTGCCGGGAAGAGGTAAAAATGGAAATAAAGGAGTAGTCCTTTGGGGGTATATAGCGTCCCCGCCTCACCGGTAAGATAGGCCCACGCCCGATCCGGACGGGCAGCGGCGACAGGAACAGGAGTCATGGTGACGGCAGAGACATTTACGCTTTTATTGATCGACGACCACCCCATGCTGCGCAACGGGCTGAAGCAGCTAATCGCGCTGGATGAGAGACTGCAGGTGGTTGCCGAGGCGGGAAACGGTGCGCAGGGCGTGGCGCTGGCGCAGCAGCACGATCCTGACCTGATCCTGCTGGATCTGAATATGCCGGGACTGAATGGGCTGGATACCCTGACCCGACTGCGCGAAGCCCCCCTCTCCGGGCGGGTGGTGGTGTTCAGCGTGTCGGATGAGGAAGAGGATGTCGTCAGTGCACTGCAGCGCGGCGCCGATGGCTATCTGCTGAAAGATATGGAGCCGGAAGCGCTGCTGAAAGCCCTGCATCAGGCGGCGGCCGGTCAGATCGTGCTGAGCGAGGCGTTAACGCCGATACTGGTCACCCGGCTGCGCGACGCCCGGCCTGCCCGCCCGCGTGACATCACGCAGCTGACCCGACGCGAACGCGAAATCCTGCAGCTGATCAGCGACGGGATGACCAATAAAGCGATCGCCCGTAAGCTGACCATCAGCGAAAGCACCGTTAAGGTCCACGTCAAATATCTGCTGAAGAAGATGAACCTTAAATCCCGGCTGGAAGCCGCGGTCTGGGCGCTGCAGCACGGGCTGAACTGACCTGGCTGCCTGTAAATGCTGCGTCAGAAGTCATAGAGCTTAACGGGGTTATCACGCAGTATTCTCTGCCGATCCCGACTCTCCGGCGCCCAGACCTGCATCAGATCGAGTAACACCGCATCGTCCGGCTTATGGCTGTCCGGTTCGGTCGGGTGCGGCCAGTCGCTGCCCCACAGCAGCCGTTCCGGGTTAATCTGCACCAGTTTCTGTGCCACCGGCGTCACATCCTTATAGCCCGGCGCGCCGGTTAAGGAGTCGATATAAACCCCGGAGAGTTTTATCCAGCTTTTCCCGCCATCCAGCATCCGCTGCAGCGTGGTAAACACCGGCGACGTAATGCCCTCCGGCTGCGGCACGTGCCCCATATGATCGATCACCACCGGGGTCGGGAGTTTTTGCAGCCGGCTTTCCAGTTCGGTTAAGTGTTTACCAGAGGTCACCACCTGAATATGCCAGTTCAGGGGATTCACGCGTGCTGCTAACTTCTCCATATCATCGAGGTTAACCGCGCTGTAACGCAGATTAAACCGGATTCCCCTGACGCCCGCCTGATGCAGCTTCTGCAGTTCATCATCGCTGACCGACGAATCCAGCACCACCACGCCGCGCGCATTTCCCCCGCTCGCCGCCAGGCCATTCAGCAGGACGCTGTTATCGGTTCCGTAGCGTGAGGGCGTGACAATCACCATCCGGTTGATGCCCAGTCTCTGCTGAAGCTTCCGATAGTCTTCCAGTGAAGCGTTCGCCGGGTTCATCAGTTTTGTGCCAGGCACGGCAGGACAGCGGCTGTCGTACAGATGCATATGGCAATCGACGCTGCCTGGCGGCGGAATCAGCTGAGGTTTTTTCTCGCCCGAACTGTAAGGCACGTTTGCGAAGGCGGGAAACGTCGCCGCGAAAGCCAGCGCCGCGCCTGAGTGTAAGAAATGCCGACGGGTTAGTGACATTTATCCTCCTGATAATTAAGGTCATTAAAGCCGTTATCCAAACTTTCCGTTCCATCCTGAGCGCGACGTCATCATCCCGGCAAACTCTCCCGGTCGCCGCTATGACGGCGTGATGCTGACCTGACTGCGCCGGGTAAATTTTGCGCGCTGAAAATGTAACCCGTTGATTCAAGCACTTTTGTCCGCCGGGCGCAGATGTGCGTGCCGCTTCTTTGACCGGTGTCTCTTTTTCAGGCGGGCACGGCGGACTGATTTCCTTTAATCCGCGCGACCCTGCCGGTGAACCGCACGCTCCGCGCGCAGCCGCCTGATCGGCAATCCCCCGGTGCGCTATCCTGTCAGAAATCGCGAGCCGCCTCGCAGCAGCACATCAGAGAGTGCAAAAGTGACACTTTTCTGTCGCCAGCCGCCCTGCCATTTGCCAGGATGGCTCCTGGCCGGTCAGGTTCACGGTCTGCGCATCAGGCTGGCATATGCCCTGCCCTATTCGTTATCATCTGATTATCCCGCGCGCCTGGAATCCCTTTCGGTTTCATGGGCGTTGACCGCCAGAAATTTACCGCATCAAAGATGAGTTAAAACCTTATGCAAGAGCCAACCGAAAAGGACTTTCCTTCTCACACGCCCATGATGCAGCAGTACCTGCGCCTCAAGGCAGAGCACCCTGACATTCTGCTGTTTTACCGTATGGGTGACTTCTACGAGCTGTTTTATGACGACGCGAAACGTGCCTCACAGCTGCTGGAGATTTCGCTGACCAAACGCGGCGCGTCGGCGGGCGAACCGATCCCGATGGCCGGTGTGCCCTATCATGCGGTTGAGGGGTATCTGGCTAAGCTGGTGCAGCTGGGCGAATCCGTGGCGATCTGCGAGCAGATCGGTGACCCGGCGCTGAGCAAAGGTCCGGTCGAGCGCAAAGTGGTGCGTATCGTTACGCCGGGAACCATCAGCGATGAGGCGCTGTTGCAGGAGCGGCACGACAACCTGCTGGCGGCGATTGTGCAAAGCCCGCGGGGGTTTGGCTACGCCACGCTCGACATCAGCTCGGGCCGTTTTCGCCTCAGCGAACCTGCCGATGCTGAAACCATGGCGGCAGAGCTGCAGCGCACCAACCCGGCCGAGCTGCTCTACCCTGAAGATTTCCAGGCGATGTCACTGATCGATCAGCGTCGTGGCCTGCGCCGCCGTCCGCTGTGGGAGTTTGAGATCGACACCGCCCGGCAGCAGCTCAATCTGCAGTTCGGCACCCGTGACCTTAACGGGTTTGGCGTGGAGAATGCGCAGCTCGGACTGAGTGCGGCGGGCTGTCTGCTGCAGTATGCCAAAGATACCCAGCGCACCACCCTGCCGCACATCCGCTCGCTGAGCATGGAGCGGCAGCAGGACAGCATCATTATGGATGCGGCCACCCGCCGTAATCTGGAGATCACCCAGAACCTGGCAGGTGGCACCGACAACACCCTGGCGGCCGTGCTCGACAAAACGGTCACCCCGATGGGAAGCCGCATGCTCAAACGCTGGCTGCATATGCCGCTGCGCGACGTACGCACAATCACCCAGCGTCAGGAGTCGATTGCAGAACTGCAGCCTCTCAGTGAGGTGCTTCAGCCGGTGCTGCGTCAGGTCGGCGATCTGGAACGAATCCTGGCCCGCCTGGCGCTGCGCACCGCCCGCCCGCGCGATCTGGCCCGCATGCGGCACGCTTTTCAGCAGCTGCCGGAGCTTAACCAGCTGCTGGCCGATGTTGAAGCGCCACAGCTGCAGAAGCTGCGCACCCAGATGGGCGAGTTCGCCGCGCTGCGTGAGCTGCTGGAGCAGGCGATCATCGACTCCCCGCCGGTGCTGATCCGCGACGGCGGCGTGATTGCCCCCGGTTATAACGCCGAGCTGGATGAGTGGCGTGCGCTGGCCGATGGCGCAACGGACTATCTCGACAGGCTGGAGATTCGCGAACGCGAGAAGCTGGGACTGGATACCCTCAAGGTTGGCTTTAACGGCGTACACGGCTACTTCATCCAGGTGAGCCGCGGGCAGAGCCATCAGGTGCCGATGCACTATGTCCGTCGTCAGACCCTGAAAAATGCGGAACGCTATATTATCCCGGAGCTGAAAGAGTACGAAGACAAAGTACTGACCTCGAAGGGGAAAGCGCTGTCGCTGGAAAAAAGCCTCTATGAGGCGCTGTTCGATCAGCTGCTGCCGCATCTTGAAGCGTTGCAGCTGAGTGCTGCGGCGCTGGCAGAGCTGGATGTGCTGAGCAATCTGGCTGAGCGTGCCTGGACGCTGAACTACTGCCGGCCGGTGTTGCAGGATAAAGCCGGGATCAAAATCAGCGGCGGTCGTCATCCGGTGGTCGAACAGGTGCTGAAAGAGCCGTTTATTGCGAACCCGCTCTCCCTGGCCCCCCAGCGCAGAATGCTGATCATCACCGGTCCGAACATGGGCGGTAAAAGTACTTATATGCGTCAGGCGGCGCTGATTGCGCTGATGGCGTGGATTGGCAGTTTTGTTCCCGCCGATGAGACGCTGATTGGCCCGCTGGATCGCATTTTCACCCGCGTGGGTGCCGCTGATGATCTCGCCTCCGGACGCTCGACCTTTATGGTGGAGATGACCGAAACCGCCAACATCCTGCACAACGCCACCGAAAACAGTCTGGTGCTGATGGATGAGATTGGACGCGGTACCTCCACCTACGACGGCTTATCGCTGGCCTGGGCCTGTGCCGAAAACCTGGCCAACCGCATTAAAGCGATGACGCTGTTCGCGACCCATTACTTCGAGCTGACCACCCTGCCGGAGAAAATGGAAGGCGTGGTCAACGTTCACCTGGACGCGGTGGAGCACGGTGACACCATCGCCTTTATGCACAGCGTGCAGGAGGGGGCCGCCAGCAAGAGCTATGGTCTGGCCGTGGCAGCGCTGGCGGGGGTGCCCAAAGAGGTCATCAGGCGCGCGCGCAGCAAGCTGAAAGAGCTGGAGACCGTCTCCAGTCACTCCGCCTCATCGACGGTCGATGGTTCTCAGCTGCCGCTGCTGGTTGAAGAGACCTCACCGGCGGTAGAAGCCCTGGAGGCGCTGGACCCGGATACGCTGACGCCGCGTCAGGCGCTCGACTGGATCTATCGCCTTAAGTCGCTGGTCTGAAGGTTCGCCGTGCCGCGTAAAAGCGCGGACCGGCCCGCTACGTTTCTGCCTGACCTTTTCTGCAGGCATAAAAAAAGCGGTGGTTTTCACCACCGCTTTTCGCATTCATGCTCAGATCAGTTATTCACGAAACAGTGCTTCAATGTTGAGGCCCTGCGCCTGCAGGATTTCGCGCAGACGGCGCAAACCTTCAACCTGAATCTGACGGACACGCTCACGGGTTAAGCCGATTTCACGGCCGACATCCTCAAGCGTTGCCGCTTCATAGCCCAACAGGCCGAAACGACGTGCCAGCACTTCACGCTGCTTGGCGTTCAGTTCGAACAGCCATTTGACGATGCTTTGTTTCATGTCATCGTCCTGCGTGGTGTCTTCCGGGCCATTGTCTTTCTCATCGGCCAGAATATCCAGCAGCGCTTTTTCAGAATCCCCGCCTAATGGCGTGTCAACCGAGGTAATGCGTTCGTTGAGACGCAACATACGGCTTACGTCATCAACCGGTTTATCAAGCTGCTCCGCGATCTCTTCCGCACTCGGCTCATGGTCGAGCTTGTGGGACAGTTCACGCGCAGTACGCAGATAAACGTTCAGTTCTTTAACAATGTGAATCGGCAGACGGATAGTACGGGTTTGATTCATGATCGCCCGTTCAATGGTCTGACGAATCCACCAGGTGGCGTACGTTGAGAAACGGAACCCGCGCTCCGGGTCAAATTTCTCAACGGCGCGAATCAGGCCGAGGTTACCTTCTTCAATCAGGTCCAGCAGGGCTAAACCACGATTGCTGTAACGACGGGCGATTTTCACCACCAGGCGTAAGTTACTTTCGATCATACGGCGACGGGAAGGAATATCACCCCGCAATGCACGGCGAGCGAAGAAAACTTCTTCCTCTGCCGTTAACAACGGAGAATAGCCAATCTCCCCAAGATAGAGCTGCGTCGCATCTAAAACACGCTGCGTCGCACCCTGTGATAGCAACTCTTCTTCCGCTACGTCGCTATCACTGGCTTCGTTTTCAACGAGTGCTTTCTCGTCAAAAATTTCAGCTCCGTTCTCATCGAATTCCGCGTTCTCATGTAACTCGTTTACTTTCAGCGTATTCTGGCTCATAAGCGGCTCCTACCCGTGATTCCAGGGCAGAACATAAAAAGGGTCTGTTCTGCCGGATTATCGCTGCGGTAAATAACGCAACGGGTTTACGGATTTCCCCTTGTAACGAATTTCAAAATGTAATCTGACTGAACTGGTTCCGGTGCTACCCATGGTAGCGATCTTCTGCCCCGCCTTAACTTCCTGTTGTTCCCGAACCAGCATTGTATCGTTGTGGGCGTAGGCACTCAGGTAATCATCGTTGTGTTTAATGATGATTAAATTACCGTACCCCCGGAGTGCGTTACCTGCGTAAACCACGCGTCCTGATGCGGTGGAAACGACAGATTGTCCGCGCGTTCCGGCGATATCGATCCCTTTATTGCCACCTTCGGCGGCAGAGAAGTTATCGATAATCTTCCCATCGGTCGGCCAGCGCCAGCTTCCGACCGGCGTTGAACTGTTGGTGGTACTGCTCACCGTTGGGGGGGCGGTAACGACTGGAGCTGTTGTCGTTGCAACATTTGCTCCTTTCGAAGGCAACAATTTGCTGCCACCCGAATTACCCGAATCATCAGAATACGTAATAACAGGTTGCTGTGCAACAACAGGCGCTTTAATTTGTGGCGACGCCGGAACACCGCCCTGCGTTGCATCAGCAACGGTAATGGGATTTCCGCCCGTAATCGGCTGACCTGACCCATTTCCAATCTGCAGCGTTTGCCCCACATTCAGGCTATAGGGCGCAGGAACGTTGTTGCGCTGGGCTAAATCGCGGAAGTCGTTGCCGGTAATCCAGGCAATGTAAAACAATGTGTCACCGCGCTTAACGGTATATGTTTCACCGGAGTAACTACCCTTTGGAATATTCTGATAACTGCGGTTGTACACAATCCGGCCATTTTGTGTCTCAACATTATCGCTGGTACTAATCATTCCACCGCTACGGGGAGCAGATCCTGAATTTGTGCTTAACATTTGTCCCTGGGCAGGTGTGGCAGGTACGCCGCCCGAAACCATGCCTGTGTCAGACGGGCTGCTGTTCATGCCGCCATTGTCGCCCACGCGACTGATGGGCGCCTGCGAGTTGTCGCTGGAGCTGCAGCCTGCCAGCCAGAAACCTACCAGTGAAAGCGCCGCCAGACGGCGTAACTGAAAAAGTGTGCTTCCCGTGCTCATTAATCCCCCGTGATGGCAACTCTGATCTATCTGTTTCACTGTATCTGCCAGCAGAATGCTCTGCGTGACGCGATAAAAGCTGTGTTTTCGTTAGGTAAACCGGATAGTAACAACATCAGGTACGTGGTGCCATGAAACAGTTGTGAAGAAATACGTAGAGGGTCAGGCCAGATCGCCCTGCACCAGCGGAACAAAACGCACCGGCTCGATGGTCTCTTCCGTCACCTCTTTTCCCTGACGACGCAGCCGTTTCAGTACCTGCTGATCTTCCCCCACCGGCAGCACCATAATGCCGCCTTCTGCCAGCTGCGCTATCAGCGCAATCGGAATTTCCGGCGGGGCCGCCGTGACGATAATCGCATCGAACGGGCCACGGGATGGCCAGCCCTGCCAGCCGTCGCCATGGCGGGTAGAGACATTGTGCAGATCGAGCTGTTTCAGCCGGCGCTTGGCCTGCCACTGCAGCCCTTTAATCCGCTCCACGGAATAGACGTGATCAACCAGGTGGGCCAGAATGGCGGTCTGATAACCCGAACCGGTGCCGATTTCCAGCACCCGCGAATGGGGATTCAGCCCAAGCAGCGCGGTCATCCGCGCCACCATGTAAGGCTGTGAGATGGTCTGACCGGAGCCGATAGGCAGAGCGACATTGTCCCAGGCCTTGTGCTCGAACGCCTCATCGATAAAGCGTTCGCGTGGCACCTCGCTGATGGCTTTCAGCAGGTTTTCGTCATGGATGCCCTGCTGACGCAGTTGTGACAGCAACGTCTCAATACGCCGATTCACCATGCCAGATTCACCTCAGCTTTCGCCAGCCAGTCGCTGAGCACCTCCTGGGCACTGTGCGCCGTTAAATCGACGTGCAGCGCGGTGACAGAGACATACCCCTGATCCACGGCGGCGAAGTCCGTATCCGGCCCGGCATCCAGTTTTTCACCCGGCGGGCCAATCCAGTAAAGGGTATTGCCGCGCGGGTCCTGCTGCGCAATCACCTGATCGGCCGGATGGCGGCTGCCACAGCGCGTCACGCGAATGCCCCGGAGCTCGGAGAGCGGCAGATCGGGCACGTTGATATTGAGAATGCGACCGGTGCGCAGCGGCTCATGCGTCAGCGCCCGGAGAAGCGCACAGGTCACCGCCGCGGCTGTCTCGTAGTGCTGATGACCATTGAGCGAAACGGCGATCGCCGGTAAGCCCAGGTGTCTCCCCTCCATCGCCGCCGCGACCGTACCGGAGTAAATCACATCATCCCCCAGGTTGGGACCGGCATTGATGCCTGACACCACAATATCGGGCCGCGGCTGCATCAGGGCATTCACCCCCAGATAGACACAGTCGGTCGGGGTACCCATCTGCACCGCGATATCGCCGTTTTCACGGGTGAACGTTCGCAGGGGCGTTTCCAGGGTGAGCGAGTTTGACGCACCGCTTCGGTTACGATCGGGGGCAACCACCTGCACGTCAGCAATCTGCCGCAGGGCTTTCGCCAGAGTCTGAATACCTGGCGCATGAATGCCGTCATCGTTGCTGAGCAATATCCGCATTTCGTTCTGACCTTTTTTTATTCGACTGGTCGCCGCGACTGAACCTGTCTGAACGGCATGGCAACAGGTGAGGAATGGGCGGCGATTTTTGCATTCTAGCGAGGCACGCAAGGAAGTGGTAGGCGTAAATCACACAGCAGAGGGGGGTTGCCGCAACATTCCCCACACAGCGGGTCAGGTTGCGGCGAAGATTACTCATCAATCTGATCGGACGCGTCGGCCTGAACCAGCAGTTCTCTGACGACACTGGTGGCGAAGCTGCCTGCGGGCAGCCAGAACGTCAGCTCCAGCGTCACCTCATCCCACCAGCTCCAGCGCAGATCGCGCGGCACGACCAGCATGGCACGGCGTGCGGCATCCACCCGCTCGCGCTCAATCAGGCCGTTCAGCAGGGTTTCGCCAGCCAGCACCTGCTCTTCAAAAGCCAGCGCATCCGCCTGCGGACCCGGCTCGCCCCGCCCCGGCAGCGGCGCGGTGATGCGCAGTTCATGCTGTTCAACCCGGCGCTGGCACGCTTCCAGCTCATCCGGCTGCGCAACAAACCAGCTGCCTCGCCCGGTCAGCTGCAGGGCATCGCCGTTAAGGACCTGACTCAGGCCGCCCTGCTGCGCCAGACGCGCACTGGTCACCTGATTAAACAGCGCACTGCGCGCGGCAGAGAGCATCAGGCTGCGCTTGTTGCGATCGCGCAGGGTAATCTCATTGCGCGCCCACTTCTCTGCGATCACCAGGTTATTGCCGCCGCGCCCGAAACGCTGCTCACCGAAATAGTTCGGCACACCCGCGTCACGAATCTGCGTCAGGCGCGTCTCAACTGCCTCACGATCGCTGATCTGGCGGATGACCAGCCGGAACGCATTTCCGGCCAGCGCGCCGGTGCGCAGCTTGCGCTTGTGGCGTACCGCCTGCAGGATCTCAACCCCCTCCAGCGCAAAACCGCGCAGATCGGGCATCGCATTCCCCGGCAGACGGAAACAGAGCGTCTGCTCCGTCACGGCATGGCGATCCTTCATCCCGGCATAGCTCATGTCACGCTGATGCACACCGAGATATTTCGCCAGCGCCTCCGCCACGAAGCGGGTATTCGCGCCCACTTTACGGATGCGCACCAGCAGATGCTCACCTTCCCCATCCGGGCCATAACCGAGATCTTCAACCACCACAAAATCTTCCGGGCTGGCTTTGATGACGCCGGTGGCAGCGGGCGTGCCGTGCAGATAGTGAAGCGTCATTGAGTGTCGGCTTTCAGCAGCAGGGCCACCGCTTCGCAGGCGATCCCTTCACCGCGCCCGGTAAAGCCCAGCTTTTCGGTCGTGGTGGCTTTGACATTGACCGCATCCATGTGACATCCCAGATCTTCCGCGATGTTGATGCGCATCTGCGGCACATGCGGCAGCATTTTCGGCGCCTGGGCAATCAGGGTGACATCCACGTTACCGATGCGATAGCCTTTGGCTTCGATACGACGCCAGGCCTCGCGCAGCAGGCCGCGGCTGTCCGCGCCTTTAAACGCGGGATCGGTATCCGGAAACAGTTTGCCAATATCGCCCATGGCGACCGCGCCCAGCAGCGCGTCCGTCAGCGCATGCAGCGCCACATCACCATCGGAATGGGCAATAAACCCCTGCTCAAACGGGATCCGCACACCGCCAATCACTAACGGACCCTCTCCGCCAAAGGCGTGAACGTCAAAACCGTGACCGATACGCATCATGCGCTCTCCTTTAATTGAATCTGACTCAGATAAAAAGCCGCCAGCGCCAGATCTTCTGGCCGGGTGACTTTGATGTTATCACTGCGTCCGCTGACCAGCAGCGGATGGTAGCCGCAATACTCCAGCGCCGAGGCCTCATCCGTAATGGTTGCGCCCTCGGTCAGTGCCCGCGTCAGGCAGGCTGTCAGCAGCGCATGCGGGAAAAACTGGGGGGTTAAGGCGTGCCAGAGATCGTCACGCTCTACCGTGTGGGCCACCGCGGCTTTGCCCGGCTCGCCCCGCTTCATGGTGTCGCGCACCGGTGCGGCCAGAATCCCGCCGACGTGGCTCTGTTCGCGCACGTTGAGCAGCTGCTGCAGGTCGTCGGGATGCAGACAGGGACGGGCAGCATCGTGAACCAGAACCCACGCGGCACCCTGCGCGGCCTGCAGGCCAGCCAGCACCGATTCGGCGCGGGTCTCTCCGCCGGTAACCCTGAGCACGCGCGGATCGCGCGCCAGCGGCAGTGAGGCGAAGTGCTGATCGTCGGGACTGAGGGCGACAATAACCTGTTTAATGGCAGGATGGGAAAACAGACGTGCAATGCTGTGTTCCAGAAGGGTGTGCTGACCAATCGTCAGATACTGCTTAGGACAGGTTGCCTGCATGCGGCTGCCGATCCCGGCCGCGGGCACCACGGCAATCACATCCGCAAGGGAGGCCAGAGTATTCATGTTTTATCGTTGTTGGTTTTGCGCTGATTGTTGCGCGTTGCGTTTGTTCTGGTCAGGCACCAGACGATAGAAGGTCTCACCGGGCTTAATCATGCCCAGCTCATTGCGTGCACGCTCCTCGATCGCTTCCGAGCCGCCATTGAGGTCATCAATTTCGGCAAACAGCTGATCGTTGCGCGATTTCAGTTTGGCATTGTTAGCCTGTTGCACCGCGACATCATCATTGACGCGCGTATAGTCGTGGATACCATTTTTCCCCAGCCACAATGAATATTGCAGCCAGCCGAGCAGCACCAGTAACAGTAACGTCAGTTTTCCCATCCCGCCCCCTAAAAACGGCCCAATCATCCCATAACTTTGCACAGGACTCCACACCAGCGGAGAAAATGGCGCGCTTTGCCGCGCGTCTGCACAAAATATGAATCAGCAGCGATTCCAGGGGGAAAAGATTTGTAACCGGCCGATGCGTTTGCACATCAGCGCAGGAGCATCAGCGCTTACCAGCCGGAGAGAAAAGAGAACATTAACCAGAAGAGAGAGACCACCAGAATCACGGTGGCGAGTGCGGTCCAGAGCCACTGTCCGCTGAGCAGGGTATTCAGGGCAATACCGGCGACCACCGCAACCGGCAGCAGCGCCAGAAAGAATGGCCAGGTATAAAGAAAGAAAAACAGCGTGTTAGAACCGAACAGCAGGAACGGGATCGCCAGCGCACACCAGTAAGCGAGAAAGCCGATCACGCAGCCCGGCAGCAGTGAGCGCGGCTCATCCGGGGTGGTGTCATCTTTACGAGCGAGCAGTGGGGTTATGTTCTGCATAGGCATCCTGTTGGTGCGAGGGCGGCAAATCAGAGACGATTTGCCGCTGTCTCTTCAGGATCTGATGATATCGCGGTCACGCAGCAGGTCTAACAATTGGGCGGCCAGTTTTGTAACCAATTGTTCGCCATCCAGCTGAATTTCCGGGCTCTCCGGGGCTTCATAAACGCTGTCGATGCCGGTGAAGTTTCGCAGTTCTCCGGCCCGGGCTTTGCGGTATAACCCTTTAGGATCGCGCGCCTCGCACACCGCTAACGGCGTATCGACAAACACCTCGATAAACTGTCCCGGTTCCAGCAGATCGCGCACCATCTGCCGCTCGGCGCGATGCGGTGAAATAAAGGCGGTGAGCACCACTAATCCGGCATCCACCATCAGTTTCGCCACTTCGCCGACCCGACGGATATTCTCTTTGCGGTCGTCATCGCTGAAACCGAGGTCACGGCACAGGCCGTGACGCACATTATCCCCATCCAGCAGATAGGTGCTGACACCGATGCGGTGCAGCGCCTGCTCCAGCGCACCGGCGACCGTGGATTTCCCCGAGCCCGACAGCCCGGTAAACCACAGCACCACGCCCTGATGGCCGTGCTGCTGTTCGCGTGCCGCGCGGGTGACCGGATGGTCATGCCACACCACGTTGTCGTCGTGCTGCGCCATTATTGACCGCCCAGCAGATCGCGCGCGTTCCAGTGCGGGAAGTGACGACGCACCAGCGCATTCAGTTCCAGCTCAAAGGCGCTGAACTCACCCGTACTGGCCGGCACATCCTGGTTGGGCTGATGGATCATGCCCGCCCCGACCGTGACGTTGCTCAGGCGATCGATAAAGATCATGCCGCCGGTCACCGGGTTCTGCTGATAGCTGTCGAGCACCATCGGTTCATTGAAGACGATCTCAATGCGGCCGATTCCGTTCAGCGGCAGCGCATCGACCTGATGGGTCGCCAGCGAGTTGATGTCGACCTGATGCAGCACCTTTTCGACCCGGCCACGGGTTTTCTTACCGGCGATTTTCAGATCGTAGCTCTGACCCGCCTGCAGCGGCTGCTCCGCCATCCACACCACGTCTACGCTGGCCGACTGCACTGCCGTCAGCGTTTCGCTGGCGTCCACCAGCAGATCGCCACGGCTGATATCAATCTCATCCTGCAGCACCAGGGTAATCGCCTCCCCTGCTCCCGCGTCCTGCAGATCGCCATCAAAGGTCACAATGCGGGCAATCGTCGACTCCACGCCAGACGGCAGCACTTTAACGCGCTGTCCTACCTGCACGCTGCCTGACGCCAGGGTACCGGCATAGCCACGGAAATCGAGGTTAGGACGGTTCACATACTGCACCGGGAAGCGCATCGGCTGATGGTCGACAACGCGCTTCAGCTCCACGGTCTCCAGCACGTCCAGCAGCGTCGGGCCGGTGTACCACGGCATGGTCTGGCTGGCCGTCGCAACGTTATCCCCTTCCAGCGCCGACATCGGCACAAAGCGGATGTCGAGATCGTCCGGCAGCTGGGCGGCGAAATCGAGATAATCCTGTTTGATCGCCTCGAAGCGATCCTGACTGTAGTCCACCAGATCCATCTTGTTGATCGCCACCACCAGGTTCTTAATGCCCAGCAGCGTCGAGATAAAGCTGTGACGACGGGTCTGATCCAGCACGCCTTTTCGCGCGTCGATCAGCAGGATCGCCAGGTCGCAGGTGGACGCCCCGGTCGCCATGTTGCGGGTGTACTGCTCATGGCCCGGCGTGTCGGCAATAATGAATTTACGCTTTTCGGTCGAGAAGTAGCGGTAGGCCACGTCGATGGTAATGCCCTGCTCACGCTCCGCCTGCAGACCGTCCACCAGCAGCGCCAGATCGAGCTTCTCGCCCTGGGTGCCGTGACGTTTGCTGTCGTTGTGCAGTGAAGAGAGCTGGTCTTCATAGATCTGACGGGTGTCGTGCAGCAGACGCCCAATCAGGGTACTTTTTCCATCGTCCACGCTGCCGCAGGTCAGAAAACGCAGCAGGCTCTTGTGTTGCTGAGCGGTCAGCCAGGCTTCAACGCCGCCCTGGTCGGCAATCTGTTGTGCAATTACGGTATTCATCTGGCGTCTCCTTAGAAATAACCCTGGCGTTTTTTCAGTTCCATCGAACCGGACTGGTCGCGGTCGATCATGCGGCCCTGACGCTCACTGGTGGTGGACACCAGCATCTCTTCGATGATCTCCGGCAGCGTCTGCGCTTCGGACTCTACTGCACCGGTCAGCGGCCAGCAGCCGAGGGTACGGAAACGGACCATCCGTTGGGTGATCTCTTCACCCGGCTGCAGATTGATACGATCGTCGTCAATCATCATCAGCATGCCGTCACGCTCCAGCACCGGACGCGGCGCGGCGAGATAGAGCGGCACGATCTCGATGTTTTCCAGGAAGATGTACTGCCAGATATCCAGTTCGGTCCAGTTCGACAGCGGGAAAACGCGGATGCTTTCGCCCTTGTTGATCTGACCGTTGTAGTTGTGCCACAGCTCAGGGCGCTGGTTTTTCGGGTCCCAGCGATGGAAGCGGTCACGGAACGAGTAGATACGCTCTTTGGCACGCGACTTCTCTTCATCGCGACGTGCGCCGCCGAAGGCCGCGTCAAAACCATATTTGTCCAGCGCCTGCTTCAGCCCTTCCGTTTTCATGATGTCGGTGTGTTTGGCGCTGCCGTGGACAAACGGGTTAATGCCCATCGCCACCCCTTCCGGGTTGCGGTGAACGATCAGCTCGGCACCCATCGCTTTCACGGTGCGGTCACGAAATTCATACATCTCGCGGAATTTCCAGCCGGTGTCCACATGCAGCAACGGAAACGGCAGCGTGCCCGGATAGAACGCTTTGCGTGCCAGGTGCAGCATGACCGAAGAGTCTTTGCCGATGGAGTACATCATCACCGGGTTGCTGAACTCTGCAGCCACTTCGCGAATGATATGGATGCTCTCCGCCTCCAGCTGACGCAGATGAGTGAGTCGTTTTTGGTCCATGATTTTCCCTCAAGCCAGATTGACAACGGCGGACTCGCGAGCCCCCTGCTGTGCTGAATGTTTAAACCAGGCAAGTTGCCCGTGCAGATTAACCACCTCTCCGATCACCAGCAGCGCCGGAGTAGGTGCCGAGGCGGCCAGCGCCTCAAGGTGTTCTAAGGTGCCGGTCAGCACCTGCTGATCCTGACGGGTGCCGCGACTGATCACCGCCACTGGCGTTGATGGTGCACGACCATGCTGAATCAGCGCCGCGCTGATAGCAGCCGCTTTAACCGTGCCCATGTAGATCGCCAGCGTCTGACGCGCACGCGCCAGCGATGGCCAGTCAATATCATCGCCATCGGGACGGCAGTGACCGGTAATAAACATCACGCTCTGGGCATAGTCGCGGTGGGTCAGCGGAATCCCGGCATAGGCCGTCGCACCGGCAGCCGCGGTGACGCCCGGCACCACCTGGAACGGGATCCCCGCCTGCTGTGCCGCCTGCAGCTCTTCGCCGCCGCGGCCAAAGATAAAGGGATCGCCGCCCTTGAGGCGCACCACCCGCTTGCCTTTCTTCGCCAGCGCGACCAGCAACTGATTAATCTCTTCCTGCGGCAACGTATGCGCGCTGGCGCGTTTACCGACGCAGATGCGGTCGGCGTCACGACGCACCAGGTCCAGCACCTCTTCGCTGACCAGATGGTCATAGAGCACCACATCGGCTAACTGCATTACCTGCAGGCCACGCAGCGTCAGCAGGCCGCTGTCGCCCGGCCCGGCACCGACCAGAAAGATCTCGCCCTGACGGGTTGGCTCTTCCAGCAGTTCACGATCCAGCGTGCGCTTCGCCTCTTCGACGTTACCGGCGGACATCTGACTGGCGAACAGACCGTCGAAGGCCCGCTCCCAGAAACGCCGACGATCGGACATGCGGCTGAAGCGCTGTTTGACCTTATCGCGCCACAGCCCGGCTACCTCCGCCATCTGACCCAGACTGGCGGGCAGCAGCGTTTCGATTTTTTCGCGCAGCATGCGTGCCAGTACCGGCGCGGTGCCGCTGGAGGAGATCGCTACTACCAGCGGTGAGCGGTCAACAATCGACGGGAAGATGAAGGTGCATTTTGGCTGGTCGTCGACCACGTTAACCAGCTTATGCCGCGCGTTAGCGGCTTCAAAAACCTGGGTGTTGAGATGGTTATCGTCGGTGGCAGCAATCACCAGGAAAACGCCATCCAGCTGAGCCGGATCAAATTCGGTCGCCACCCACTCCAGCTCCTGCTTATCCAGCAGTTCCTGCAGTTCCGGGCAGAGTTCACGAGAGGCGATCTGAACACGCGCGCGCGCGCGACGCAGCAGTTCAATTTTTCGCGACGCAATATCTCCACCGCCGACAACCAGAACCGGGCGGCCAGAGAGATCGGCAAAAAGAGGCAAATAGTCCACGTTAACCCTGATGTTTTAACTTTGTATTAACGGGACTATACGTCGCTGAGTTTATCCAGATGAAATTACGAATTGGAATGAGTAGTTACCGAATGGAATAACGGTGTCGCAAAGCACAGAACAATTTGATCTTAACAGATGAAATGTAATGGCTTTTTCGTGAACAGGCTCACAGATTCCTCCGCACCTGCTGCGCTGCAAAAGCAGATAAGTGCCAGCGCAAAGGTCTGCCTCTCTGTGCCGGAGGCGACAGCGCCCGATTCCACTAACAGGATTGCGGAACAAAAAGCGTATAATACGCCCGGCATGAGCGGCCCTGGCCCCTGTACAGGCCCGCTCCGGACAAATAAAAAAAAGGATGCACTATGTTTTGTTCCCTCCGTCTGAGGGTTGCCACTCTTTTGTCTGGCGCACTCCTCTCCCCGCTGGCACTGGCCACGCCGCCCGGCCAGTTTGCCGAGCAGCAGGTCCGGCACATCGCCACCTTTTTCCCGGGCCGCATGAGTGGCAGCCCGGCTGAGCTGATGGCGGCTGACTATCTGCAGCAGCAATTTACCGCGCTGGGTTATCAGACCAATACCCGCCAGTTCAACACCGGTTACAACTGGCAGGAAGAGGATGGCTCGCGGCGCTGGCACAAGCTGACCGCCACCTCGGTCATTGCCGCACGCGCCGGCAGCGTGCCGCAGGAGATCCTGATCGTGGCCCATCTGGATACCTGGACGCCGCTGAACAGCGCCCAGGTTCACCGCAATCTGGGCGGCCTGCGTCTGCAGGGGGTGGATGATAACGCCTCAGGGCTGGGCGTGATGCTGGAGCTGGCGCAGCAGCTGAGTCAGAAACCGCTGCACTATGGCGTCCGCTTTGTGGCGCTGAGCGCCGGAGAAGCCGATCTGCACGGCATGGATGACTACGTGGAGCGGATGAGCGCGCGTGAGAAGAAGAACACCCTGCTGGTCATCGATCTCAACAGCCTGATCACCGGCGATCACCTCTATTTTAACAGCGGCATGAATACGCCCCGGGCGGTACGCAAGCAGACCAGCGATCGGGCGCTGCTGCTGGCCCGCCAGCTCGGCATTCCCGCCGCCAGTCATCAGCTGACCCGCAAAGATGTCAGCGGGCTGAATGCCTTTGACAGGGCGGGCTTTCCGCTGCTGGATGTGACCGCCAGTAACTGGACGCTGGGGAATAAAGATGGCGCGCTGCAGCGTCACCGCAGCCGCCACTTTCCCGAGGGCGTCACCCGCCATCAGACTGACCTGGATAATCTGAACTACCTTGACCGCTGGCTGCCGGGTCAGATAGCCCGGCGAACCCATGACAGTGTCAGCGTGCTGCTGCCGCTGCTCAGAGAACTGACCAATCCCAACGTGTGAGGATCTGACATGTACGTCGTCTTTCTGAATTACATTCGGCCGGTAGAGGAAGTTGAAACCCTGCTGGCTGGCCATATCGACTGGCTCAATCGCTATTTTGACGCGGACATTTTTATTGCGGCGGGACGGAAAGATCCGCGCACCGGCGGGATGCTGCTGGTGAGGGATATTGAGCGTGAACGGCTGGAGGCGATCTTAGCGGAAGATCCTTTTGTCGCCGTGGCGCAGTATGAGGTGACAAAGGTGAATGTCACGCGGGCAGCGGAAGCCTTCAGTGGCTTAACCGGCGTCTGAGTTCGGGCAGTGACGCCCTTCTCTCCCCCCAGCCAGGGGGGAGAAAAGAGGCGCAGGATTCAGCCTTCGTGCAGGCCGCACTCACGCTTGAGACCGAAGAAGCGGGTCTCTTCTTCTGCCATACCCGGTTCCCACTTGCGGGTGGTGTGGGTATCGCCCACCGAGAGATAGCCCTCATCCCACAGCGGATGGTATTTCAGCTTGTGCTGTTCCAGATACTGATGAATCTTCCGGTTATCCCAGTCGATAATCGGCAGCACCTTAAAGACGCCGCGCTGCACGCCCAGCACCGGCAGATTCGCCCGGCTGCCCGACTGATCGCGGCGCAAACCGGCAAACCAGGTCTGCGCGCCCAGGGTTTCCAGCGCGCGGTTCATCGGTTCGACTTTGTTGATCTCGTTATACTTCTCAATCCCCTCGACGCCCTGCTCCCACAGTTTGCCGTAGCGCGCTTCCTGCCAGGCCGGGGAGGTTTCGGCGCGGAACACTTTGAGGTTGAGATTGAGCTGGTCAGCCAGCTCATCAATAAAACGGTAAGTCTCCGGGAAGAGATAGCCGGTGTCGGTCAGGATCACCGGAATATCGGGCTGCTGACGCGTCACCAGGTGCAGCGACACCGCGGCCTGAATACCGAAGCTGGAGGAGAGCACATAGGCGCCCGGCAGATGCTCCAGCGCCCAGCTGACCCGCTCTTCTGCTGACGCCTTCTCCAGCTGCGCATTGGTCGCCGCCAGCGCCATTGCACGCTGGACTTTGGACATCTCATTCAGTGTTGCGAGGTCAGGATGACTCATTTTGCCTCCTCCCAAAAGTCGCGTGCCGGGTCCAGCACCGGCGCGACAATGCCCGCGCGGATGGTGAAGTCACCAAAGCCTTCTGCGGCCTGGCGCTCGGTGGCCCAGCGTCCCACCAGCTCATCAATGGTGGCGAGAATTTCGCTTTCGTTAATGTTCTCACGGTACATGCGGGGAATACGCGTTCCGGTGCGGTTTCCGCCCAGATGCAGGTTATAGCGGCCTGGCGCTTTACCCACCAGACCCAGCTCTGCCAGCATGGCACGACCACAACCGTTCGGACAACCGGTAACGCGTAACACTATGTGCTCATCACCGACGCCGTGCGCATGCATGATGCCCTCGACTTTGGTCACGAAGGCAGGCAGGAAGCGTTCTGCTTCCGCCATCGCCAGCGGACAGGTCGGGAAGGCCACGCAGGCCATCGAGTTTTCGCGCTGCGGCGTGACGTGATCCATCAGACCATGTTCACGGGCAATCGCTTCAATCTTCGCTTTCTCGCTCTCCGGCACGCCCGCCACAATCAGGTTCTGGTTGGCGGTCAGGCGGAAATCGCCCTGATGGACTTTCGCAATTTCGGCAATGCCGCTCTTCAGCGGACGGCCTGGATAGTCGAGCAGGCGACCATTCTCGATAAACAGCGTCAGGTGCCATTTATTGTCGATGCCTTTAATCCAGCCAATGCGATCGCCACGGGTGGTGAATTCATACGGGCGGATCGGCTCAAAGGTCACGCCGGCACGTTTTTCCACTTCCGCCTTAAAGGTCTCGACGCCCACGCGCTCCAGGGTGTACTTGGTTTTGGCGTTTTTACGGTCGGTACGGTTACCCCAGTCGCGCTGGGTGGTGACAACCGCTTCAGCCACGTCGAGGATCTTATCCACCGGGAAGTAGCCAAACTCGCTGGCGGTGCGTGCGTAGGTCGCTTTGTTGCCGTGCTCGATCGACAGGCCGCCGCCTACCAGCAGGTTAAAGCCCACCAGCTTGCCATTTTCAGCGATCGCCACGAAGTTCAGGTCGTTGGCGTGCAGATCCACGTCGTTGTGCGGCGGGATCACCACCGTCGTTTTGAACTTACGCGGCAGATAGGTTTCACCGAGGATCGGCTCTTCATCGGTGGTCGCGATCTTTTCCTTATCCCACCAGATCTCGGCATAGGCACGGGTGCGCGGCAGCAGATGCTCAGAGAGCTTCTTCGCCCACTCATACGCTTCCTGATGCAGCTCCGACTCAACCGGGTTCGAGGTGCAGAGCACGTTACGGTTGACGTCGTTGGCGGTCGCCAGCGCGTCCAGCCCCACTTCGTGCAGCATCTGATGCGTCGGCTTCACGTTCTTTTTCAGAATGCCGTGAAACTGGAAGGTCTGACGGTTGGTCAGACGGATGCTGCCATAAAGGGTTTTGTCGGTGGCAAATCTGTCGATCGCCAGCCACTGGGTCGGCGTAATAATTCCGCCCGGCAGACGGCAGCGCAGCATCATGGCGTGGCGCGGCTCCAGCTTCTGCTCAGCACGCTCGGCACGGATGTCGCGATCGTCCTGCTGGTACATGCCGTGGAAACGGATAAGCAGGAAGTTATCGCCGGTAAATCCACCGGTCAGACCCTCTTCCAGATCTTCTTTAATAGTGCCGCGCAGATAGTTGCTCTGCTTCTTCAGACGCTCGGCGTCGGTTAATTTGCCTTCTACAACCAGCGGTCCAGGGTGTTTATCGCTCATTAGTAAACGTCTCGCTGATAACGGCGCTCAATGCGCAGCTCACTTAAAAATTCGTCGGCCGTTTCACGATCCATTCCGCCGTGTTCGACCACCACATCCAGCAATGCCTGCTCGACGTCTTTTGCCATGCGATTGGCGTCGCCACAGACATAAAGATGCGCGCCCTCCTGAATCCAGCGCCACACTTCGGCACCTTTCGCGCGGATCTTATCCTGAACGTAAATCTTTTCAGCCTGATCGCGTGACCAGGCGAGGTCGATATGGGTCAGCAGACCATCCTTCACATATTTCTGCCACTCGACCTGATAGAGGAAATCCTCGGTGAAGTGGGGATTGCCAAAGAATAGCCAGTTTTTGCCGCCCGCACCGTCGTTATCGCGCTGCTGCATAAAGGCGCGGAAGGGGGCGATGCCGGTGCCCGGCCCGATCATGATGACCGGAGCATCCGGATCGGCCGGCAGGCGGAAGTTGTCGTTATGTTCGATGAACACCCGGACCTCGCCCTCTTCTTCGATCCGATCGGCCAGCCAGGTGGATGCACCGCCGCCACGCTGGCGACCTTCAATATCAAAGCGAACGGCACCCACGGTGATATGCACTTCGGTATCGGTCTCTGCCTGAGAGGAGGCGATAGAGTAGAGTCGCGGCGTCAGCGGACGCAGCAGTCCGGTCAGCTGTTCTGCGCTGAGCTCAGACGGAGCCAGGCGCACCATGTCGACGATGGGGTACTGCTGCGCATAGTGCTGCAGTCTGGCTTTATCATCCACCAGAGCCAGCAGTTCGGCGTTACGCGACAGCTGAGCGTACTGCGCAACAATCTGCGCCGTGTTCACCGTCAGTTCGAAATGCTTCTGCAGCGCCTCGGCCAGCGGCAGCGTGCTGCCCTGAACCTCAACCGGTTCATCGCCTTTCAGCCAGACCAGCTCCAGCAGTTCGCTGACCAGCGCCGCGTCGTTTTCATACCAGACGCCCAGCGCATCGCCGGGCTGGTAGCGCAGACCGGAGTCGCCCAGATCGATTTCGATATGGCGCACATCTTTGTCGGAATCGCGTCCGGTGATTTTCTGATTCACCGCCAGGCTGGCGCTGAGCGGCGCCTCTTTGCTGTAGGGGCTGGTGGTCACTTCGTTGACGCTGCCTGCCACTGTCGCGGCCGCCTGCGCCGGCGATTCGGTCGGCACCCGCGCTTTGAGGATCGCTGTCAGCGCACTGCGCCAGGCCGTGGCCTGCTCCGCATACTCGACATCCGCATCCACGCGATCAAGCAGGCGCTCGCCGCCCAGCTCGGCCAGACGGCTGTCAAAATCTTTGCCCGCCTGACTGAAGAATTCATAGGAGGTGTCGCCCAGGCCAAACACGGCAAAGGCGGCCCCCTCCATTTTCGGTGCCTTTTTCGACATCAGGAACTTATGCAGCGCCACCGCCTCTTCAGGCGGTTCGCCCTCGCCCTGGGTCGAGGTAACGACGACCAGCATCTTTTCCTGGCCAATCTGTTTGAACTTGTAATCACCGGCGTTCACCAGGTTGACATTCAGCTTCGCGGCCAGCAGGTCATCACGCAGCTGCTCGGCCAGACGACGGGCATTGCCGGTCTGTGAGGCGGAAAGCAGTGTGATAACCGGTGCTTCAGCGGCCGCCGCAGGCGGTGTGCTGCTGGCGACGGCGCTACCCGGTGCCTGTTCTACCCTGCCCCAGAAATAGCCTGACAGCCACGCCAGTTGAGTCGGGGAATAATCTGTCGTCGCCGCCTGTAAGCGGGCGAGTTGTTCCGGAGAGAGCGGAAGCATTGAACCAGGTGCCTGAGTCGTCATCGCGTTAAAAATTCCAGTATCAGAAGTCCGGACCGTAAAATGGCGGAAGAGTGCGTAGGTTACCGGGCTGTATATTAACGATTAAATACGCCTTCGACATATCAAATAACCAAAATGACTAAATGGTTTTTCAGGTAGGATTAATCAGCAAAAGTGGTAAGCAAAGCGGCGCTATATCAGTTAATTAGCTGGACATCAGAGGAAGAGGGGTGAAGAAAAAGAACGCTTCGTGCGCAGCGGGTGCGAAAAAAGCGGTAATCAGGTAGAATCCAGCGGTTTTTTAATGTCTGAGAACCACTATGTCTACCACCCTGTTTAAAGAATTCCAGTTCGAGGCCGCGCACCATCTTCCGAATGTGCCGGCCGGACACAAATGTGGCCGTCTGCACGGTCATTCGTTCCTGGTTCGTCTGGAGATTACCGGCGAAGTGGATGCGCATACCGGCTGGGTTATGGATTTTGCTGAACTGAAAGCGGCGTTTAAGCCGGTCTACGATCGGCTGGACCACTACTACCTGAACGATATTCCCGGCCTGGAAAATCCCACCAGCGAAGTGCTGGCGAAATGGATCTGGGATCAGATGAAGCCGCAACTGCCGCTGTTAAGCGCGGTCATGATCAAAGAAACCTGCACTGCAGGCTGCGTTTACCGCGGCTGACCCTGTCGGATCGAATCCTTCGATCCGACGCGGCTCCCCTTTTTCACCTCTGCCATCCCCTGCCCTGCACTCCCCTCCGCGCGCAGAAACCGCTGCGATGAAAATCAGGCGATATTGAGATATTTGTGGGTCTGCATCGACAGACGCCAGTTGCGGGCGATGCAGGTCTCAATGCAGAGGCGGGTCGCCTCCTCTTTGCGGCTGATGGGCTGAAGCGCGATGATGCGCGGTTTGCTGTCCTCAATGCCCGCCAGTAGCGCATCCAGTGCCTCGACATCACGCTGGCGCGCCACCGGATGTTTGATTTCATCAGCCCGGCTCAGGGCCTGCGGCAGCACGTCGTAGCCGCCGCGCATGTTCACCTTCGGCGACACCGTCACCCAGGTCCGTTCAGAGCAGTGGATTTCGTGAGTGCCACTGGTCTCAATCTGGCACTGAAAACCCTGCTGCTCCAGCGCAGCGGTTAACGGACGCAGATCGTATATCGCCGGTTCACCGCCGGTAATCACCACGTGCCGCGCCGTCCAGCCCTGCTGTTCGATGGCGCGAAGCAGGGTCGCCGCGTCGGCATCGCCCCAGGCGTCACTCTCCACCGTTTTGATCAAAATATCGCCCAGCGAGGTCTCCCGATCTGCCCGCTTGTCCCAAGTATGTTTGGTATCGCACCAGCTACAGCCCACCGGGCATCCCTGCAGGCGGATAAAGAGAGCAGGCACGCCGGTGTAGTAACCTTCGCCCTGCAGTGTCTGGAACATTTCGTTAATCGGGTAGAACATTTTTTACTCGCCTGGATAAATCGGGGCGCTGATTATGGCAGATTTGTCGCGCAGCTCAACCACGCGTTGTGCCTTTTCTCCGCGCGCAGGGAAGTGCACGGGCCGACAGGAATGCCGCTTGATCGGGCCCTGCCATCCGTGACTGTACACTGCATAAACAGAAAGCCCCGCACAGGGCGGGGCTTTCTGTTTATGCGATGCCACGCAACGTGGCATCAGCACCGGGTCATTACTGACCTTTTACTTCTTTCAGACCGTTGAATGGCGCTTTAGAACCCAGCGCTTCTTCGATACGGATCAGCTGGTTGTACTTAGCAACACGGTCAGAGCGGCTCATTGAACCGGTTTTGATCTGGCCTGCTGCAGTACCAACCGCCAGGTCAGCGATGGTCGCATCTTCGGTTTCACCTGAACGGTGAGAGATCACCGCAGTGTAGCCCGCGTCTTTCGCCATTTTGATCGCAGCCAGAGTTTCGGTAAGAGAACCGATCTGGTTGAATTTGATCAGGATGGAGTTAGCGATACCTTTTTCGATACCTTCTTTCAGGATTTTGGTGTTGGTTACGAACAGGTCATCACCCACCAGCTGGATTTTGTCGCCCAGAACTTTGGTCTGGTAAGCGAAGCCGTTCCAGTCAGATTCGTCCAGGCCATCTTCGATAGAGACGATCGGATACTGTTTAGTCAGATCTTCCAGGAAGTGGGTGAACTCTTCAGAGGTGAACGCTTTACCGCCTTCACCGGCCAGAACATATTTGCCATCTTTGTAGAACTCAGATGCCGCACAGTCCATCGCCAGGGTGATGTCTTTGCCCAGCTCGTAGCCTGCTGCTTTTACCGCTTCTGCGATAACAGCCAGTGCTTCAGCGTTGGAACCCAGGTTTGGTGCGTAGCCGCCTTCGTCACCGACAGCGGTGCTCATGCCTTTGCTTTTCAGCACTTTTGCCAGGTTGTGGAACACTTCAGAACCCATACGGATGGCTTCTTTCACGTTAGCTGCGCCAACCGGCTGAATCATGAACTCCTGGATGTCGACGTTGTTGTCAGCATGTTCGCCACCGTTGATGATGTTCATCATTGGCAGAGGCATAGAGTATTTGCCTGGGGTGCCGTTCAGTTCAGCGATGTGCTCATACAGTGGCTGACCTTTAGACGCCGCCGCCGCTTTTGCCGCCGCCAGGGAAACGGCCAGAATGGCGTTTGCACCGAAGTTAGATTTGTTCTCAGTACCGTCCAGGTCGATCATGATCTTGTCGATGTTCGCCTGATCTTTCGCGTCTTTGCCTTTTACCGCTTCAGCAATCGGACCGTTTACTGCAGCAACGGCTTTGGTTACGCCTTTGCCCAGGAAACGTGATTTGTCACCGTCACGCAGTTCCAGCGCTTCGCGTGAACCGGTAGAGGCACCTGATGGCGCAGCGGCCAGGCCTACGAAACCGCCTTCCAGATGCACTTCAGCTTCAACAGTCGGGTTACCACGTGAGTCGATAATTTCGCGACCGATGACTTTTACGATTTTGGACATTACGATTTTCCTCAGTACAAGTTAGTCAATCCTAAGACAAACAACGCGCGAAAAGTTCGCGCGCTGTTTGTGAAATTTACTTCGCTAAACGCTTCTGATGCTCATGCGCGGCTTTCACAAAGCCGGCAAACAACGGATGGCCGTCGCGTGGTGTCGAGGTGAACTCCGGGTGGAACTGGCAAGCCACAAACCACGGATGGTTCGGGATCTCAATAATCTCAACCAGCTGATCATCACCAGAGCGACCCGCCACGCGCAGACCGGCTGCTTCAATCTGCTTTAACAGCATATTGTTGACTTCATAGCGGTGGCGATGGCGCTCAACGATGGTGTCAGAGCCGTAGAGCTGGCGAACCTGGCTGCCCGGCGTTAACTGACACTGCTGGCTGCCCAGACGCATGGTGCCGCCCAGATCGCTCTGCTCGCTGCGGACTTCGACGTTGCCCTCTTCGTCACGCCATTCGGTGATTAACGCCACCACCGGGTATTTACAGTCTGGCACAAATTCGGTGGAGTTGGCGCCCGGCATCCCGGCGACATTGCGCGCAAACTCCATCAGCGCGACCTGCATGCCCAGGCAGATACCCAGGTACGGCACATTGTTTTCACGCGCATACTGCGCGGTCATCAGCTTGCCTTCCACACCGCGGTAACCGAAGCCACCCGGAATCAGAATCGCATCCAGATCTTTCAGCAATTCGACACCGCGTGATTCCACATCCTGCGAATCGATCAGTTTGATGTTCACGGTCACGCGATTTTTCAGGCCGCCATGTTTCAGCGCTTCGATCACGGACTTGTAGGCATCCGGCAGCTCAACATACTTGCCCACCATACCGATGGTGACTTCGCCACCCGGATTGGCTTCTTCGTAAATCACCTGCTCCCACTCGGCCAGGTTGGCTTCCGGTGCGTTCAGGTTGAAGCGCTTGCAGATATAGTCATCCAGGCCCTGCGATTTCAGCATGCCAGGAATCTTGTAGATGGAATCGACGTCCTTCAGCGAGATCACCGCTTTTTCAGGGACGTTACAGAACAGGGCGATTTTGGCGCGTTCGTTAGCCGGTACGGCACGGTCAGAACGGCAAATCAGCACGTCTGGCTGAATACCGATCGACAGCAGCTCTTTCACAGAGTGCTGAGTCGGTTTGGTTTTGACTTCACCCGCCGCCGCCATATAAGGCACCAGCGTCAGGTGCATGTACATGGTGTGCTCGCGGCCCACATCGACGGCCATCTGACGAATCGCTTCCAGGAACGGCAGCGATTCGATATCGCCTACCGTGCCGCCGATTTCGACCAGCACGACATCATGACCTTCGCCGCCTTCAATGATGCGTTCTTTGATGGCGTTGGTGATGTGCGGGATAACCTGAATGGTTGCGCCCAGATAGTCGCCCCGGCGCTCTTTGCGCAGGACATCTGAGTAGATACGACCCGTGGTGAAGTTGTTGCGACGCGTCATTTTGGTGCGGATGAAGCGCTCGTAGTGACCCAGATCCAGGTCAGTTTCGGCGCCATCGTCAGTGACGAAAACTTCGCCGTGCTGCGTCGGGCTCATGGTGCCTGGATCCACGTTGATATACGGGTCCAGCTTCATGATGGTCACGTTCAGACCACGGGCTTCGAGAATGGCTGCGAGGGAGGCTGCGGCAATGCCTTTACCCAGAGAGGAAACGACCCCGCCGGTCACAAAAATATAATTCGTTGTCATGCTGAACCTGAGAGTTTAGGTTTAAAGACGGTGGAATAACCAGGACGGGAAAACAGTATACTGGAAACCGCTATCAGCCACAATTGATGAATCACAGCCATCCTCCAACGCATTGCTGCGGCTAACATAGCGGATAGCCGCCAAAGAAATGTTGACGTGCGTCACAAAGTTGATGGCGCGCTGAATCGTGTAAGCGCAAACGGCGACTTTATGCACAGCGCTGGAATAATCATCACTTCTCCCCGGCTTTGACCTGCTGCCAGGCGGCCTCCATCTGTTCCAGCGTCGCACCCGGCATACTCAGTCCCTGCGCAGCAATTATCGCTTCCACCGCGCGGAAGCGGCGCTCAAACTTGTCGTTGGCCTTCTGCAGCGCGGTTTCTGCTTTGCTACCCAGATGGCGCGACAGGTTGACGGTGGCGAACAGCAGATCGCCAATCTCCTCTTCCAGCTTTTCGCTGTCCACCACGCTCTGCTGCGCCTCATGCATGACCTCATCAATCTCTTCATGCACTTTCGCCACCACCGGCCCCAGGGTGGTCCAGTCGAAGCCGACATTATGGCAACGCTTCTGGATCTTATGGGCGCGCATCAGCGCAGGCAGTGCTTTGGGGATGTCGTCCAGCGCCGAATGCTGCGCTTTCTCTGCCCGTTCGGCGCTCTTAATCGTTTCCCAGTTTTTCAGCACCTCCGTGCTGGTTTCCGCCGTGGCCTCGCCAAAGATGTGCGGATGACGGCGCTCCAGCTTGTCGCTGATGGCGTGGCAGACATCCTCAAAGTTGAAGCGATCCGCTTCGCTCGCCATCTGAGCATAAAAGACCACCTGAAACAGCAGGTCGCCCAGCTCGCCGCGCAGGTCGCTGAAATCTTCGCGCTGGATGGCGTCCAGCACCTCATAGGTCTCTTCCAGCGTATAGGGCGCGATGGTGGCAAAGGTCTGCTCACGATCCCACGGACAGCCATGCTCTGGATCGCGCAGGGTTTTCATAATGCCAAGCAGGCGCTCAATAGCGTTCATTCGGGTAGATCCTTGATTGATGGTCAGATGACAGGAAACAGAGAGGCGCATGACAGGCGCTGACGGATGCAGTAACGCGCGTCCGGCAGCGCCCCGGGGTGCAGATTGCGCCCGCGCAACCGCACGCTGCCGGTTGCCGCAGGGCCTGATTGACAATCAGTGCAGGCGACGGGCGTCAATGATATCAGAGACCTGGTTCAGACGCGCCAGGACACGTCCCAGTACCTGATGGTTGTAGATCTCGATGTCCATGTCGATGGTGGCGAGCTGTTTTTTGGTGTCGCTGCGGCTGGACACGCCCAGCACATTCACTTTCTCATTGGCAAGAATGGTGGTGATGTCGCGCAGCAGCCCGCTGCGATCGTTGGCCGTCACCCGCACCACCAGCGAATAGCCGCTGGAGTAGCTTTCGCCCCACACCGCATCGACGATGCGTTCCGGGGCGTGGGAAATCAGTTCGGCCAGCTGGTCGCAGTCGGCGCGGTGGATAGAGATGCCGCGCCCCTGGGTGATGAAACCGACGATATCGTCGCCCGGGATCGGCTGGCAGCAGCGGGCGATATGGTGCATCAGATTGCCCACCCCTTCCACGACCACACGCCCGCTCTCTTTGCGCGTCGGCGGAGTGTAGGCTTTCTGCGTCAGCTGGCGCAGCGCCTCGCGATCTTCCTCTTCGGCGCTCGGCTTGTTCAGCTTCGCCTGCAGGAAGTTCACCATCTGGTTGAGACGAATATCGCCGCCGCCAATCGCCGCCAGCAGCTCTTCAAGCGAGGTCACGTTATAGCGCGGCAGCAGCAGTTTTTCCGCCTCGCGCAGGCTGATATCGAACTGGTTCAGCTCGTTATCCAGAATCTGCCGTCCGGCGGCAATGTTCTTGTCGCGATCCTGCTTGCGGAACCAGTTGTGGATCTTCGAGCGTCCGCGGCTGGTGGTGATGTAGCCCAGGTTCGGGTTGAGCCAGTCGCGACTCGGGTTCGGCTGCTTCTGGGTAATCACCTCAACCTGGTCGCCCATCTGCAACTGATAGGTAAACGGCACAATACGGCCGCCAATTTTTGCGCCGATGCAGCGGTGACCGATGTCGCTGTGAATATGGTAGGCAAAGTCGAGCGGTGTCGATCCGGCAGGCAGATCCACCACGTCCCCTTTCGGGGTAAAGACGTAGACCCGGTCATCAAACACCTGGCTGCGCACCTCTTCAAGCAGCTCGCCCGAGTCCGCCATCTCCTCCTGCCAGCTGATCAGCTTACGCAGCCAGGCGATGCGCTCTTCGTGGCCGGCAGCGCCACGCGCGCTGCTCGAGGTTGGGCCCTCTTTGTATTTCCAGTGCGCCGCCACCCCCAGCTCCGCATCTTCATGCATCTGGCGGGTACGGATCTGAATCTCCACCGTTTTGCCCTGCGGGCCTAACACCACGGTATGAATCGACTGATAGCCGTTGGGTTTCGGGTTGGCGACGTAGTCATCAAACTCGCTGGGCAGATGGCGATAGAGCGTATGCACCGTGCCCAGCGCGCCGTAGCAATCCTGCAGGCGATCGGCCACGATGCGCACCGCCCGCACATCAAACAGCTCATCAAAGGCCAGCGACTTTTTCTGCATCTTACGCCAGATGCTGTAGATATGTTTCGGACGACCGTAGACCTCGGCGCGCACGCCCTCTTTGGCCATCTCTTTGCGCAGGTTGCTGACGAAGTTGTCGATATACTGCTCGCGGTCGATACGCCGCTCATGCAGTAACCGGGCGATATGCTTGTATTCGTCGGGATGCAGGTAGCGGAAGCAGTAATCTTCCAGCTCCCATTTGAGCTGACCGATGCCGAGACGATTGGCCAGCGGGGCATAGATGTTGGTGCTCTCTTTGGCCGCCAGCACCCGCTCATCTTCCGGCGCATCTTTCATTTCGCGCAGGTTCATGATGCGTTCGGCCAGCTTCAGCACTACGCAGCGGAAATCTTCGACCATCGCCAGCAGCATACGGCGGACGTTATCGACCTGTTCAGAGGCCATGGAGTCGTTGTGAATCGCTTTCAGCTGGCGGATGGCGTCCATGTCGCGCACGCCGTGCACCAGCGAGACGATGCCTTTGCCGACGGCGGTTTCCAGCTCCTCCTCACTCACCACTTCATCGTTAGCCAGCGGGAAGATCAGCGCCGCACAGAGGCTTTCGATATCCATGCTGAGCATGGAGAGGATTTCCACCATCTCGATCCCGCGCCACAGCAGCAGCGACTGATCGGGATGGTCCTGCGTCTGCGCTTCACAGTAGCGCCAGGTATCGGCAACGCGTTGACATGATTGCGGGTTGGCGATACCGAGACTGGCGATCCACTGGTCGAGGGCAAATTCCCCCTCAGTATTTAAATGCGCACTTCTGACCGCAACCATAACCTCTCCTGCACAACGACATACATCGCTTATGTTTTTCTGAACAGCACCATGGATTCGAGATGACGGGTATGAGGGAACATATCCAGCATCGCGACCCTTTCCAATTGGTAGCCTGCCGACAGCAAGACCTGACTGTCGCGGGCGAGTGTTGTTGGATTACACGACACATAGACCACGTGTTCTGGCGCAAGTTTAACCACATGTGCCATCACGCCCGCAGCCCCGGCGCGTGCCGGATCGAGTAATACCTTGTTAAATCCCTGTGCCGCCCACGGCTGGCGCGACACCGTCTCTTCCAGATTATGCTGAAAAAAACTGACGTTTTTAAGATTATTCGAATCAGCATTATACGCTGCCTGCCGCACTAATGCTGCAACCCCCTCCACACCAACCACATTTTGTACGAAGATTCCTATAGGAAGTGTGAAGTTTCCCATGCCGCAAAAGAGATCCAGAACCCGGTCTTCCGGTTGCAGATCGAGCCAGGCTATCGCCTTTGCCACCATCTGCTGATTCACCGCATCGTTAACCTGAATAAAGTCCTGCGGACTGAAGGTTAGCTTAAGCTGGTGAGAGTGATAAAAAGGTGTCTGGGTGGTTAACGACGTTAACCCTTCATCACCCGCATCCAGGAAGAGCATCAGCTGATGCTTATGCGAAAACTGTTCCAGTTTTTCACGGTCGTCCGGGTGCAGCGCATCAAGATGGCGCAGGATCATCAGCGGGCCGTTATCCGCCAGCACCAGTTCCACATGACCGAGACGCCTGACGGCGTGCAGTGCACTCAGGCAGTGGTGCAGCGGCACCAGCAATGCCTCAAGTTCGGGCACTAAAACGGGGCAGTGCTGAATATCGACCAGATCGTTGCTCGCCTCCTGGCGGAACCCCATCTGCAGCCGCTGCGCTTTATTCTGCCACTGCAGACCCAGACGGGCGCGACGCCGGTAGCCCCAGGGTTCACCGGCGATCACCTCATTCACCGCGATCGTCTGCGCGGCGGCCTGGCTCAGCATCCGGCTCAGCGCCTGAGCTTTGCTCTGCTGCTGCAGCTCCACCTCTGCATGCTGCTGCTGGCAGCCACCGCAGCGATCAAAGTGGGGACAGCGCGGTGCAACTCGTGCCGGACTGCGGCTCAGCAGCCGTTTCACTTTCCCCCGGGCAAACTGGCGTTTATCCTCTGTCAGCGTGATCTCCGCCTGCTCACCCGGCAAGGCACCGGCGACAAAAATCGTTTTGCCTTTGTGACGCGCCACGCCCTGACCGAACGGATCGAGCTCATCGATGGTGACGGTGATCCGCTGTTGTGTCGCCACGCGCTGTTTTGCAACGTAAAATTGCGCCATAGTGTTATCAGTTCTCTTTATCGAAACGACCTGCACGGTGCTGTCGACAGGATGTGCAGGGAGGTTAATGCCGGAGTAGCCAGGCGACTATTATGACCAAATACAGCCTGCGGGCGCGAATGATGATTTTAATTCTGGCACCCACGCTGATGGTTGGCCTGCTGCTCAGCTCATTTTTTGTGGTCCATCGCTACAATGAACTGCAGCGCCAGGTAATCGATGCCGGGGCGAATATCATCGAACCGCTGGCGATCTCCAGCGAATACAGCATGACCTGGGACGATCGCGATGCGATGCGGGAGCTGGTGAGTTTACTGCACCGCCGCCACTCCGGCATCGTCCGGGCGATCTCGGTGTTCGATAATCATAACCAGCTCTACGTCACCTCCAATAACCGGCAGAATCTCAGCCTGCTGCAGCAGGAGGATATCCACGCCCTGCCCGATGATGTCTCCATGGAGCGTCACGGTAATCTGTTGATTCTGCGCACGCCGATCACGGCCGAGCGTTACGATCTGGATGAATTGCCCGATGAAAAGGTCAAACCCTCGGGCAACCCCCTGGGCTATGTGGCGATTGAACTCGATCTGCAGTCGGTGCGCCTGCAGCAGTATAAAGAGGTGTTTGTCGCGACCCTGATGCTGCTATTCTGCCTCTGCCTCGCAATGCTGTTTGCCTATCGTCTGATGCGTGATGTCACCGGCCCGATCCGTAACATGGTGACCACCGTTGACCGCATCCGCCGCGGTCAGCTCGACAGCCGCGTTGAGGGGTACATGCTGGGCGAACTCAGCACGCTGAAAAACGGCATCAACGCCATGGCGATGTCGCTGACCGCCTATCACGAAGAGATGCAGCACAACATCGATCAGGCGACGTACGATCTACGGGAAACGCTGGAGCAGCTGGAGATTCAGAACGTCGAACTGGATCTGGCGAAGAAGCGCGCTCAGGAAGCGGCGCGCATCAAATCGGAGTTTCTGGCAAACATGTCGCACGAGCTGCGAACGCCGCTTAATGGCGTGCTGGGCTTTACCCGCCAGATGCTGAAAACTCAGCTGCGCACGACCCAGCGCGACTACATGCAGACCATCGAGCGCTCGGCCAACAACCTGCTCAGTATCATTAACGACGTGCTCGATTTTTCGAAGCTGGAAGCGGGCAAGCTGATGCTGGAGGCGATCCCCTTCCCTCTGCGTGCCACCCTGGATGAGACCCTGGTGCTGCTGGCCCCGTCGGCGCATGACAAGGGGCTGGAACTGACGGTGGTGTGCGACAGCAGCGTGCCGGACAACGTCATCGGCGATGCGCTGCGCCTGCAGCAGATTCTGATCAACCTGATTGGCAACGCCATCAAGTTTACTGAACAGGGCCATATCGGCCTGCGCGTCACGCAACGCGTTATGACCCAGACGCGCGTCGAGCTGGAGATTCAGGTAGAGGATAGCGGCATCGGTATCTCTGAGCAGCAGCAGACGCAGCTGTTTCAGGCGTTCCGCCAGGCCGACGCCAGTATTTCGCGCCGTCATGGCGGCACCGGGCTGGGGCTGGTCATCACCCAGAAACTGGTGCGGGAGATGGGCGGGGATATCACCTTCAGCAGCCAGCCGGATCAGGGCTCTACTTTTGTGATTCGCGTGCAGCTGGATCTTAACCCCAACGCGCCCGGTATGCCGCGCGTGCTGGAAGCGCTGTCACAGTCCCGCATCGCCTATGTCGAGGCGGATGCCACCGTCGCCCGCGCGGCGCTGGAGATGCTGAGCGCCACGCCGTTGCAGATCGACTACAGCGAAACGCTGGAGGGCCTGCCGGCGTCCCACTACCCGCTGCTGCTGATGGCGATGCCGGTCAGTATCAGCCAGCCCGAGCTGCTGAACGAGGGGAGGATCAATGCGCTGCTGGATCGGGCTGACAATGTGCTGATGGCCCTGCCCAGCCCGATGATGCTGCTGGCTGATGAACTGAAGGTGCGCGGCATTGACGGCTGCATTGCGAAGCCGATCTCCCTGACGCGACTCCTGCCGATGCTGCTGGATCTGCACACCCGCCAGATCAGCGAGCTGCCCTTCTCGCCGCGCCTGCCGCTGACGGTGATGGCAGTGGATGATAACCCTGCCAACCTCAAGCTGATCGGTGCGCTGCTGGAGGAGCAGGTGCAGAATATCCTGCTGTGCAGCAGCGCCGAACACGCTATCCGCGAGGCGCGCCAGCAGTCGCTGGATGTGATTCTGATGGATATTCAGATGCCTGACATTGATGGCATTCGCGCCAGCGAAATCATCCGTGGTCTGCCGCTGCACGCCACGACCCCCATCGTGGCGGTGACCGCTCACGCCATTGATGGCGAACGCGAGCAGCTCATCAAAGCGGGCATGAATGACTATCTTGCCAAACCGATTGATGAGAGCAAGTTGAGGCAGCTGCTGGCGCGCTATACGCCCGCGCCGGTGGTCGCCGTGCCGGAACTGCCGCCGATACTGCCGACGCTGGACTGGCAGCTGGCACTGCGGCAGGCGGCGAATAAACCCGACCTGGCACGGGATCTGCTGCGGATGCTGCTGGAGTTTTTACCGGAAGTTCACGCGAAGATGGCGCAGTTTATGGCCGCCAATGAGGTCACGGCCCTGCGGGAGATCATTCACAAGCTGCACGGCAGTGCCAGCTACAGCGGCGTGCCGCGCATGAAGCAGCTCTGCCATCAGCTGGAGAGAGAGCTGCTGCAGGCCAGCGATATCGCCGCCCTGGAGCCGGAGCTGCTGGAGCTGCAGGATGAGATGGAGAACGTGGCGCGTGAAGCCCGGCAGCTGCTGGGCATCGGGTAATCCGGGCTGGCCGCAGGATCAGTGAAAGCCAGCCAGCTTTAGCGTGGCGGCGACGTTACGCGCCGTCATCGTTACATTTTTGCCGGCCGTGGCGAGCGCCTCATCCAGCGTGCAGATGCTGTAGAGCACGCTGAACACCGCATCGATACCATGCTGATGCACCACTCCCACATCCGCCGTCAGGCTGCCGGCGATGCCTATCACCGGCTTGTTGAAGCGCTTTGCTACGCTGGCGACCCCTACCGGCACCTTGCCATTGATACTCTGGCTGTCGATGCGGCCTTCCCCGGTGATCACGAGGTCGGCATCTTTTACCTGCTCCGCCAGCCCCAGCGCCTCCGTGACAATTTCGATGCCGCGCCGCAGTTCTGCCTGGCAAAAGGCGTGCAGCGCCGCTCCCATGCCGCCCGCCGCACCGCCGCCGGGGATATGCAGCACGTCGATATCGAGGTCGCGCTGAATAATCGCGGCGTAGTGGGTCAGCGCCTGATCGAGCTGCTGCACCAGTGCCGGTGTCGCCCCTTTCTGCGGACCGAAAACAGCCGAAGCGCCCTCTTTTCCGGTCAGCGGATTGGTGACGTCACACGCCACCTCAATGCGGCACTGCCGAAGACGGGCATCCAGTGCATCAATCTCAATGGAAGCGAGGTCAGGCAGCGCCCCGCCGCCGTGACCAATCTGCTGGCCGCGATCGTCCAGCAGCCGGGCGCCCAGCGCCTGCATCATCCCGGCGCCGCCATCGTTGGTCGCACTACCACCAATGCCAATAATGATGTGGCCGATGCCTTTATCCAGCGCATGCCGGATCAGCTCGCCGGTGCCGAACGAGGTGGTGATCAGCGGATCGCGCTGGGCGGCGGGCACCCGCTCCAGTCCGCTGGCTGCCGCCATTTCGATATAGGCGGTGGACGCATCGCCGGAGAGGCCATAGAAAGCCTCGACCTGTGTGCCCAGTGGCCCGGTCACCTTCAGCCTGACGATGTTTCCTTTCGTCGCCGCGACCATCGCTTCTACCGTTCCTTCGCCGCCGTCGGCGACCGGTATTTTCACGTAGTGGGCATCGGGAAAGATGTCACGGAATCCCGCTTCAATCGCCGATGCCACCTCCAGGGCGGATAAACTCTCTTTATATGAATCCGGTGCGATTACGATTTTCATAGGCAATCCGAGCACAGTTGAGTCATTGAAACGGCGCTGAACCCGGCCGGTTTCCGCGGAGACCGGCACCGGGATTTAGCGGGCGATTTCAACCTTCGCTAACTTCTCATAATAGCAGGCCAGCGCACTGTGGTCGGACGTTCCCTGGCCATCATTACGCAGCGCCTGCATCATCTCCATCACCGCCGCCGTCAGCGGCAGATGCGCGCCCAGCGTGTGCGAGGTATCCAGGGCGTTCGCCAGATCCTTGATATGCAGGTCGATGCGAAAGCCCGGTCTGAAGTTGCGATCCATCACCATCGGCGCTTTCGCCTCCAGCACCGTGCTGCCCGCCAGGCCGCCACGAATCGCCTGGAACACCAGCTCCGGACTGACCCCCGCTTTGGTCGCCAGCGACAGGGCTTCGGACATCGCCGCGATGTTCAGCGCCACAATCACCTGATTGGCCAGCTTGGTGACGTTGCCTGCGCCGATGTCACCGGTGTGCACTACCGATCCCGCCATCGCCTTCATGATGTCGTAACAGCGATCAAACACCGCTTTCTCTCCCCCGACCATGACGGAAAGCGTGCCTTCAATCGCTTTCGGCTCCCCGCCGCTGACCGGGGCGTCCAGCATGCTGATCCCTTTTTCTGCCAGCGCATCGTGCACTTCCCGGCTCGCCAGTGGCGCAATCGAGCTCATGTCGATCACCACCAGGCCCGGCTTCGCGCCTTCGATAATGCCGCCCTCTCCCAGGCAGACCGCTTTCACCTGCGGCGAGTTGGGCACCATGGTAATGACCACCTCGCACTGCTCAGCCACCTCTTTCGGCGAGGTTGCCACGGTCGCGCCCAGTTCAGCCAGTTCAGCTTCGTTGCTGGCGTGGTGATCGCGCACCACCAGTGAGTAGCCCGCTTTCAGCAGATTTTTGCTCATGGGTTTACCCATGATGCCCAGGCCAATAAATCCAATCTTCATTGCGTGTCTCCTTGCTGCTTAGCGCTTAAATTTGTCGCACAACGCCTGGGTGGCGCTGCGGAATACCCCGAGATCGCTGCCGACCGCCACAAAGGTGGCTCCCCACTCCAGATAACGACGGGCGTCCGCCTCCACCGGGGCCAGAATGCCCGCCGGCTTCCCGGCCGCTCTGGCACGGTCAAAAATGTGTTTAATCACCTCCAGCACCTCCGGGTGGGCGGGCTGGCCGAGGTAGCCCAGCGCCGCAGAGAGATCGCCCGGTCCGACGAAGATGCCGTCCACGCCGTCGACTGCGGCTATGGCGTCGATGTGGTCAACCGCCTGCCGGGTTTCGATCTGCACCAGCACGGTGATGTTGTCATTGATGCTCTGGTTGTAATCCGGCAGGGTGCCGTACATGTTGCTGCGATGGGAGACCGACACGCCGCGAATACCGGCGGGCGGATAGCGGGTTGAGGCGACCGCGCGCCGCGCCTCCTCTTCTGTCTCAACAAAGGGCACGAGGAAGTTGTTAAACCCGATATCCAGCAGGCGCTTGATGATCACCGGCTCGTTGCAGGGCGGCCGTACGACCGGCGCACTGTGGCTCCCTTTCAGCGCCATCAGCTGTGGCACAAACGTGGTGATATCGTTGGGCGCATGCTCCCCATCCAGCACCAGCCAGTCAAAACCGGCCAGCCCAAGGATTTCGGTAGAGATCGGACTGGCCAGCGCGCACCAGCTGCCAATCAGGGTTTCACCCGCTAACAGGCGACGACGAAATCCGTTGGGCCAGGCTGCATTACTCATGGTTGAACTCCTGTGACGACGGCTCCGCGTGAGCCAGAAAGATTAACGAACCAGGCACGGACGTTTGTTATCGAAAGTCCAGCCTGGCACCAGAAACTGCATCGCTTCGGCATCGTCACGCGCGCCCAGCCCCTGCTTCTGATAGAGCGCGTGGGCCTGCATCACCTGATCCATATCCAGCTCGATACCGAGACCGGGCTTCTGCGGCACCTGCACCATGCCGCCTTTGATCAGGAACGGCTCTCTGGTGAGACGCTGATTCCCCTCCTGCCAGATCCAGTGGGTATCGATGGCGGTGATCGCGCCCGGTGCGGCCGCGGCAACGTGGGTAAACATCGCCAGCGAAATGTCGAAGTGATTATTGGAGTGGGAGCCCCAGGTCAGGCCGAAGTCGTGGCACATCTGTGCGACCCGCACCGAGCCCTGCATCGTCCAGAAATGGGGGTCGGCCAGCGGAATATCGACCGACTGCAGCGACAGGGTGTGTCCCATCTGCCGCCAGTCGGTGGCGATCATATTGGTGGCGGTAGGCATGCCGGTCGCGCGGCGGAACTCCGCCATCACTTCCCGCCCGGAGTAGCCCTGCTCCGCGCCACAGGGATCTTCTGCGTAGGCGAGCACGCCCTTGAGCTGTTTGCCGAGCAGGATCGCCTCATTGAGCGACCAGGCACCATTGGGATCGAGGGTAATACGCGCCGTGGGAAAGCGTTTTGCCAGCGCCGTCACCGCTTCGGCCTCTTCGCCGCCGCGCAGCACGCCGCCTTTGAGTTTGAAGTCGTTAAAGCCATATTTCTCATAGGCGGCCTCCGCCAGGCGCACCACGGCCTCGGGGGTCAGCGCCTCTTCATGACGCAGGCGATACCAGTCGCACGGATCGTCCGGCTGGCTCTGATATGGCAGGGCGGTTTTTCTGCGGTCGCCGATATAGAAGAGGTAGCCGAGCATCTCCACGCGGTCGCGCTGTTGCCCGTCACCCAGCAGCGAGGCGACGTTGACGCCCAGGTGCTGACCCAGCAGATCCAGCAGCGCTGCCTCAATGCCGGTGACCACATGGATTGTGGTGCGCAGATCAAAGGTCTGGTTGCCGCGACCGGCCGCATCCCGATCGGCAAAGGTCGTGCGCACCAGGCTGAGGGTATTTTTATATTCGCCCAGCGTTTTGCCGACCACCAGCGAGGCGGCATCTTCCAGCGTCTGACGAATTTTCTCCCCGCCGGGGATTTCACCGACGCCGGTATGTCCGGCGTTATCTTTGATAATGACAATGTTGCGGGTGAAGAATGGCGAGTGCGCGCCGCTGAGATTCAGCAGCATACTGTCGTAGCCGGCAACCGGGATCACCTGCATGGCGGTCACTTTGGGTGTTGAACTCATCTCCTGCTCCTTATGCTGTTGCACGGCCGAATGCCGGGCGCTTGCGATCAAATGTCCAGCCGGGGATCAGATACTGCATCGCCGTGGCGTCGTTGCGCGCACCGGCGGGCAGTGACTGATAGAGTTCACTGGCTTTGTGCACCTGGTCCCAGTCGAGCTCGATGCCCAGGCCCGGCGCATCCGGCACGGCAATCTTTCCGTTGCGGATTTGCAGCGGGTTTTTCGTCAGGCGCTGATCGCCCTCCTGCCAGATCCAGTGGGTGTCAATCGCGGTCGGGTTACCAGGCGCGGCCGCACCGACATGGGTGAACATCGCCAGCGAAATATCGAAGTGATTATTGGAATGGCAGCCCCACGTCAGGCCCCACTCATCGCACAGCTGGGCGACCCGCACGGCCCCGCTCAGCGTCCAGAAGTGCGGGTCCGCCAGCGGGATGTCGACCGCGTTAACCATCACCGCGTGGTTCATCTCCCGCCAGTTGGTGGCGATCATATTGGTGGCGACCGGCAGGCCGGTCGCGCGCCGGAACTCGGCCATCACTTCACGTCCCGAATAGCCCTGCTCTGCCCCGCAGGGGTCTTCGGCGTAGCTCAGCACATCCTGCATCCCCTTGCAGAGGGCGATGGCCTCATCCAGCCGCCATGCCCCGTTGGGGTCCACCGTGATGCGCGCGCCGGGAAAACGCTGCTTCAGCGCCACCGCCGTGGCGATCTCCTGCTCGCCCGGCAGCACGCCCCCTTTAAGTTTGAAATCTTTAAAGCCATAGCGATCCGCCGCCGCCTCCGCCAGCCGCACTACCGCTTCGCTGGTGAGCGCCTCCTGATGACGCAGGTGATACCAGTCGTGGCTGGCCTGCTCGCCACTCTGATAGGGCAGATCGGTTTTGCGGCGGTCACCGAGATAGAAGAGATAGCCCAGCACCGTGACTTCATCCCGCTGTTTGCCCGGCCCCAGCAGTTCCGCCACCGGCACGCCCAGACACTGTCCCAGCAGGTCGAGCAGCGCCGCTTCCAGCGCGGCCACGGCGTTGACCCGCAGCTCAAAGGTCCAGGCACCGTTGCCAAAGGTGGTGAAGTCAGCCGACGCATTCCCTTTGTGCACCTGCTGCACCAGACGATTCATGCGGGCAATCTGCTGGCCTTCGACCTGCGGAATGGCGGCCATCAGGGTCTGGTAGATGGTGTCGCCGCCGGGCGCTTCACCCACGCCGGTGTGTCCGGCGCTGTCGGTGAGCACCACGATATTGCGGGTAAAACAGGCGTTGTGCGCGCCGCCAATGTTGAGCAGCATACTGTCGTAACCGGCGACCGGGATAACCTGCATCGCCGTAATCACAGGTGAACTTTGCGTCGTCATGAGGCGTCCTTAACCGGCCGGGTTTTCAGTTCAACACGTTTGATATCACCGGCGATCACCAGGAAACTGAAGGCGGCGACGAAGGCATGGATACCGACATAGATCAGCGCACCCTCAAAGGAGCCGCTGGTGGCGATGATGTAGCCGATGGCGATGGGCGTCACGATGCCGGAGAAGTTGCCGAACATGTTGAACAGGCCGCCGCTCAGGCCACTGATCTCTTTGGGGGCGGTATCCGCCATCACCGCCCATCCCAGCGCGCCGATCCCTTTACCGAAGAACGCCAGCGCCATGAAGAAGACCACCAGCCACTCGGTTTCGGTGTAGTTACACATCACCATTGAGATAGAGAGCAGCATGCCGAGCACAATCGGCGTTTTACGCGCAATATTCAGCGAGCCGGTTTTGCGCATCAGCCAGTCGGAGATCACCCCACCCAGCACCCCGCCGAGGAAGCCACACACCGCCGGCACCGAAGCGATAAAGCCCGCTTTGAGAATCGACATGCCGCGCGCCTGCACCAGATAGACCGGAAACCAGGTGATAAAAAAGTAGGTTAAGGCGTTAACACAATACTGGCCGAGATAGATGCCGAGCATCATGCGGGAGGTCAGCAGCTGTTTGATCTGGAACCACTTTTCGCTCCAGCTCACCCTGCGGCTCTCCTTTTTGACATCCATATTGATCAGCGCCCCGCCCTGCTCCATGTAGGCCAGTTCGGCTTTGTTTACGCCGGGGTGATCGGTGGGATCGTGGATCACTTTCAGCCAGATGAAGCTCAGGATGATCCCCAGCCCGCCCATGAACCAGAAGACGTGTGCCCAGCCCACTTCCGACACTAGCCAGCCCATGATGGGCGCAAAGATCACCGTGGCGAAATATTGCGCTGAATTGAAGATCGCCACCGCGGTGCCACGCTCCTGCGCCGGAAACCAGGCGGCCACGATGCGGCTGTTGCCAGGGAAAGAGGGGGCTTCAGCCAGCCCCACCAGGAAGCGCAGCAGAAAGAGTGACACGATGATGCCGAAGCCGCTGAAGATATCGACAAAGCCCTGCAGCAGGGTAAACAGCGACCAGGTAAAAATACTCCAGAAGTAGACGCGCTTTGAGCCAAAACGATCGAGCAGCCAGCCGCCTGGGATCTGACCAATTACGTACGCCCATGAGAAAGCAGAGAAGATGTAGCCCAGTCCGACCGAATCGAGGCCGATATCTTTAGACATCGCCGAACCGGCTATCGAAATGGTGGCGCGGTCGCCGTAGTTGAATGAGGTGACGATGAATAACATCACCACAATCCAGTAACGGGCGTTGGTGCGCTTCTGCACCGCTTCCGCAGTCTGGCTGAAACTATTCATGATGCACTCCTGAAATATAGCGTGAGCTACATTCGCTCTGACTGCATACACATCGCGTTGGGTATCAGAGAGAAGTTGGGTTAAACACGGCGATCTCTTTGGTTCAGGACGGGCTAATACGTCGTGACAGATAACCTGACTTTGGCTAACGGCGCTCAGTATAAAAACAGCCTGTGGCGAGCACATTGGCGTATCGCCCTGGAATAACGGCCGTTATGAAGTGATTGTCTGGCGGATGCACGAAACCCTGCGGCATGGCTCACGAAAGCGGCAAATAGCGCCGCCGAAACCGTGCCGGGTCGCCCTTTCCCCTCCGCTTTGTGAGGCGTTTCACTTGCTTCTGGAGAATCGACCCAAAACAGCGCGGCAGATCGGCGTAATAGTGGTCAGTTGCACAATGTGTGGCCTGCTTCCCCTCTTTATACTGAAGCTGGCTAATACACCGCAGGTAACAGGTCAGATTATGCGAGCCGGACAAGCCGGTGCGCCCGACAGGAGATAGGCGATGAACCCCACAACAGATGAACAGCCGCTCTGCATCAGAGTCCATGAGCATGACAACGTGGCGATTGTGGTCAACACGCTGGGTCTGCCCGCTGGCACGCAGTTTGCGGATGGCCTGACGCTGACGGAACATGTGCCGCAGGGGCATAAAGTCGCGCTGCAGACGATTCACCAGGGAGGGGCGATCGTGCGTTATGGCGAAGTGATCGGTTATGCCGTGCGGGATATTGCCTGCGGCAGCTGGATCGATGAGTCACTGGTGGCGCTGCCGGAGGCGCCGCCGCTGGCGAGCCTGCCGTTAGCCACCCAGGTCCCGCCCGACCTGCCGCCGCTGGAGGGCTACACCTTTGAGGGCTACCGCAATGCGGATGGCAGCGTGGGTACCCGTAACCTGCTCGGCATCACCACCAGCGTCCACTGTGTGGCGGGTGTGGTGGATCATGTGGTGCAGATCATCGAACGGGAGTTACTGCCGCGCTATCCGAATGTGGATGGCGTGGTCGCGCTGAATCACCTCTACGGCTGCGGCGTGGCAATCAACGCCCCCGCAGCGGTGGTGCCGATTCGCACCATTCACAACCTGGCGCTGAATGCGAATTTCGGCGGTGAAGTGATGGTCATCAGCCTCGGCTGCGAAAAGTTACAGCCGGAGCGTCTGCTGACCGGCACCCCCGACGTGCAGGCGATTTCGCTGGATGATGATGACATCGTGCGTTTGCAGGATGAAAAGCTGGTGGGGTTTGGTGCGATGGTAAAGGCGATTCTGCAGGTGGCAGAGCGTCATCTTCAGCGGCTGAATCAGCGTCAGCGCGAAACCTGTCCCGCCTCGGAACTGATTGTCGGCATGCAGTGCGGCGGCAGCGATGCGTTTTCCGGCGTGACGGCGAATCCGGCGGTGGGGTTCGCCTCGGATCTGCTGGTGCGCTGCGGGGCTACCGTGATGTTTTCTGAAGTCACGGAGGTGCGGGATGCCATTCATCTGCTGACGCCGCGGGTCATTAATGAGGAGGTCGGAAGGCGTTTACTTGAAGAGATGGCCTGGTATGACAATTACCTCGACCAGGGCAATACCGACCGCAGCGCCAATCCATCACCGGGCAATAAAAAAGGGGGACTGGCGAACGTGGTGGAGAAAGCGCTCGGCTCCATCGCCAAATCGGGACGCAGCGCCATTGTGGAAGTGCTGTCCCCCGGTCAGCGCCCCACCCGCCGCGGACTGATCTACGCGGCAACGCCCGCCAGCGATTTTGTCTGCGGCACCCAGCAGCTCGCCTCCGGCATTACGCTGCAGGTCTTCACCACCGGTCGCGGCACCCCGTACGGGCTGGCGGCCATTCCGGTCATCAAGATGGCAACCCGTAACGCGCTGGCCGAACGCTGGCACGATCTGATGGATATCAATGCCGGCACGATTGCCACCGGAGAAGAGAGTATTGAGCAGGTCGGCTGGCGGCTGTTTGCGTTGATTCTCGATATCGCCAGTGGCAGGAAGCAGACCTGGTCCGATCGATGGGGCATCCGTAATCAGCTGGCGGTCTTTAATCCGGCACCGGTGACGTGAGCCGTGCCCGGCGTCTCCCTGCCGTCGGCTGGCAGAGAGAGCCCGGGCGAGGCGATCAGAGCAGCGCACCCCAGGCATCGACCCAGGGCGAGGTCACCGCTTCCGGTTCTGGATTTTCGGTGGCATCCACCAGCAGCACCTCACCGACCCGCTGTGCGCCCTGCTCCTGCAGCAGCGCATCAAAGGCTTTGCCCGCGCCACAGAAGTGGTCGTAACTGCTGTCGCCCAGCGCAATGACGCCATAGCGCAGCGCGGGCTGGTGCCCCAGCTGATCCTTTATGGCATGGAACAGACCGGAAATGGTGTCAGGAAAATCGCCCTGCCCGGTCGTTGAGGTGACGATTAACGCCACATCGCCTGCAAAGGCCTGCCAGTCCGCCAGCGTCGGGTCATCAAACAGGGTCACGCTGTGCCCCTGCTGCTGCAGAATCGGCTCGGCCTCTTCCGCCACCAGCAGCGCATTGCCGTAAACCGTCCCCACAAAAATGCCAATCTTTGCCATCTGATCTCTCCCTTATTCTGAAACGTTATCCTGTCCTGGCGCGGCGTCAAACTCAACCCGCGGCACCTCAGGAATGCAATCCTGCCAGCCAAACTGCGTCATCAGCCTCTGCCAGACGCTATCCAGCCCGGCGCGCAGCACCAGTGGCTCGCCGGTCACCGGGTGGGTCAGGGCCAGACTGCTGGCGTGCAGCATCAGCCGGTCCGCGCCAAAATGTTGCGCGGCGCCCCGGTTCTGACGCAGGTCGCCATGCGCCGAATCGCCAATAATCGGATGACGCAGGTGGGACATATGACGGCGCAGCTGATGTTTGCGACCGGTTTTAGGTGAAAGCTCAACCAGACTGTAGCGCGAGGTGGGGTAACGGCTGATGGCGACCGGCATCTCGACCGTGGCCAGCGACTGATAGTCGGTGACCGCGGGCTGTGCGGCGCGTGCTTCAGTGGCGTGCTTGTCCGCGATTTTGTCCCGCTCTTCAACCAGCGGATAGTCCAGCGTCCCGCTGCTCTCCAGCCAGCCACGCACCACGGCGTGATAGGTTTTCTGCATCTGATGCTGTTCAAACTGCTGAGAAAGCTGGCGGCCAACCTCACTCGAAAGGCCCATCAGCAGCACCCCGGAGGTCGGCTTGTCCAGACGATGGGCGGTAAAGACATGCTGGCCGATCTGATCCCGCACAGTCTGCATCACAAACACGGTTTCATGCCGATCCAGCCAGCTGCGATGCACCAGCCAGCCGCTGGGCTTGTTGACCGCAACCAGCCACGCATCCTGATAGAGTATCTCCAGCATCAGTGGGCCGCATCCCTGAGCAACGCATCCAGCTGACGCAGCGTGAGCAGCAGCGGCGCAATGCCGGGCTGGTCAGGCACCAGCGCAACCTCATAATAGGGCGCGATGGCAAAGTTTTGCGGCAGTGGATGGCCGGCCGCCATCAGGGCGTGCATCCGCGGAATCAGCACCCACTGGAGCCATTGCAGCGGCTCAAGCGTATCGAGGCAGAAGGGTTCACGACTCTCCAGCGCCTCCGCGGCAGGCGGCGTGCTCTGCCAGAGCTGGTACTCACGCATCACCGCTTCCAGCTGCTCCAGCCGCTGCGTAATCAATTGTTCAGGCGTCATGCGCCACCTCCGGCTAGCCGTCAAAAAATGGGCGGCAAGCATATCACTTGTTGGCACAGGCACAAAAAAAGGGAGCACTGTATAAACAGTGCTCCCGGTTCGTTTGCAGCCATCCTGCTACGTTAATGCTCCCTGCTCTTCCGTGACAACTTGTCCAGTGCGAACTCCTGTCGCGCATCGTCCTGATGATTCCTAAGCATCCTGGCCCGCCACCTCGTCCGAGGGGCTCCCGTTCTCCATCCTGGAGGTGTCCCTGACTCAATCCTGAGCGATCCTGTTTCATCCTGAAACCTTCCGTGTGCCGTAAGCTCCGTTACGTTCCTGCCTCATGGCTTATCATCATCCTGACGATATCTTTTTCCTGAGCATCCTGCAGTGGGAAATATTTTGACAGAACTCGTTACGCGCACAAGTGACTTACAGCTGAACTTTACAAAATGTGCGGCACAAATTCAGATAATCGCCATTAAGTTTATGATTCACAATATTTTTACATTGCAGCCTTCCGGATGGCTCAGATTTTATATAGCGATCTCTCACACCACATGTAAGAGATCTCTCACAAGCGAGGCGGCAAATCACTGCAATTCAGATGATAACCGGTTGTAATGACTTAAGAAACATCTCAAGATTTCCCGCAATAATCTGGCGCTGTTTACGGCCAGGCTGCTCCAGCATCACCTCGCCAGTCAGGTTAGAGAGGGAGACGATCTCCTCGTCTGACGCCGTCGTGGCGATAAACAGCGTCGGTGACTGTCGGAGGCGGCGCTGCATAACCAGATGCCCAATCAGGTTCTCCTGAAGCCGCAGGAAATCCTCTTCACTCCACACCTGCAACAGCGTCAGCTGATTCTCACCATGACGCGCCGACATGTCGCCGGCAAACTGCGTGGTATAGAAGGCAGTGACTGACGGCTGCAGCTGCAGATCCACGGCCCGCTCTACTCCATCCAGTGTCGGCGGCAGACTAAAAGGCTGCGGCTGCCAGATGACCTGCTCCTCGCGCTCCTCCAGTGCGCAGGGCGACGCGACGCCAGCGAGATCGCAGCTGGCCGGAGCATGCCCCGTCTGCGCCAGCCAGTGCTGGCAGTAACGGGTGGTAAAGTCGCGCAACGCGGCGGCAGTTTGCTGCATCATTCATATTCTCACTTCTGATGGGTTACACTTAGCCACTTTGATGAATTCTGGTGGTAACCGCAATGACTACACACGAACAGGATCAGGCACTCAGCAACCTGACGCTGGGCAAGCCCACAGCCTATCACGATCGCTATGACAATGGCTTATTGCAGGCGGTGCCGCGCAGCCTGAACCGCGAACCTCTTAGCCTGTTTCCTGAAAGTCTGCCGTTTACCGGCGGCGATATCTGGACGCTGTATGAGCTCTCCTGGCTGAACAGCAAGGGGCTGCCGCAGGTTGCCGTGGGCGAAGTGGTGCTGGATGCGCATAGCCGCAACCTCATCGAGTCGAAAAGCTTCAAGCTCTATCTCAACAGCTTCAACCAGACCCGCTTTGCCGACTGGGGTGAGGTGCGTCAGACGCTGGAGCGCGATCTCCGCGCCTGTGCTGAAGGTGACGTGCGGGTGGCGCTGTTCCGTCTGAATGAAATCGAAGGACAGCCTATTGGCCATTTTGAGGGGACCTGCATTGATGAGCAGGATATCGCCATCGAGGATTATCGCTTCAACGCTGACTATCTGGCCGATGCCGCAGGCAGCGAAATCGTGGAAGAGACGCTGGTCAGCCATCTGCTCAAATCAAACTGCCTGATTACCCATCAGCCCGACTGGGGCTCGGTGATGATCCGCTACAAAGGTCCGCGCATTCACCGCGAAGCGCTGCTGCGTTATCTGGTCTCCTTCCGCCAGCACAACGAATTTCATGAACAGTGTGTCGAACGCATCTTTAACGATGTGATGCGGTTCTGCCACCCGGAAGCGCTGACGGTCTATGCGCGCTACACGCGGCGCGGCGGGCTGGATATCAACCCATGGCGCACGAATGTGCCCTTCTCGCCCGGTTTTTCGCGTCTGGTGCGTCAGTAGTTTGCGAGAGCTCTCGCAGGCTGCATGAAGGAAGCGCAGTTCCGCTTGAGCTGGGCGGGCCGACAAGGCTAATCTGGTGATGGCGGCAATCTGCGGGTTGCCGACCAGGGATTTTCGTCACTGCCGTTGCAGTGCCAACACGCACCCAGGCGGGTGTAAAGGAGTTCATTTGATTACCCATATCAGCCCCCTTGGCTCAATGGATCTGCTCTCGCAGCTGGAAGTCGATATGCTCAAGCGCACCGCCAGCAGCGACCTCTATCAGCTGTTCCGCAATTGCTCTCTGGCCGTGCTTAACTCTGGCAGCCAGACTGACAGCAGCCACGAACTGCTCTCCCGCTTTGAAAACTTCGACATCAACGTGCTGCGCCGTGAGCGTGGCGTCAAACTGGAGCTGATCAACCCACCGGAAGAGGCCTTTGTGGATGGCCGCATTATCCGGTCCCTGCAGGCGAACCTGTTTGCGGTACTGCGCGACATCCTGTTTGTCAGCGGCCAGCTCGCCATGCCGGGGCGCTTAACCGCGGGTGAAGAGAATGACTCCGCCACGATCACCAACACCGTTTTCTCCATTCTGCGTAATGCGCGGGCACTGCACATCGGTGAGTACCCCAACACCGTGGTCTGCTGGGGCGGTCACTCCATTAATGCGGTTGAATATCAGTATTGCCGTAATGTCGGCACACAGCTGGGCCTGCGTGAGCTGAATATCTGTACCGGCTGCGGACCCGGCGTCATGGAAGCACCGATGAAAGGGGCCGCCGTCGGCCATGCGCAGCAGCGCTACCGTGACAGCCGCTTTATTGGTCTCACCGAACCCTCAATTATTGCGGCGGAACCGCCCAACCCGCTGGTCAATGAGCTGATCATCATGCCGGACATTGAGAAGCGTCTGGAAGCCTTTGTGCGTATTGCCCACGGCATTATCATTTTCCCGGGCGGGGTCGGCACCGCCGAAGAGCTGCTCTACCTGCTGGGCATTCTGATGAACCCGCAGAACAAGGACCAGGTGCTGCCGCTGATCCTGACCGGACCGGAAGAGAGTGCCGACTACTTCCGCGTGCTGGATGATTTCATTGTTAACACGCTGGGCGAGCAGGCGCGTAAGCATTATCAGATCATCATTAATGATGCAGCCGAAGTGGCGCGTCTGATGAAGAAAGCGATGCCGCAGGTCAAAGAGAATCGTCGCGAAACCGGCGATGCGTACAGTTTCAACTGGTCCATCCGCATCGAGCCCGATCTGCAGATCCCTTTCCTGCCGACCCATGAAAACATGGCGAACCTCAATCTCTACACCAACCAGCCTCCTGAAAAGCTGGCTGCTGACCTGCGCCGGGCCTTCTCAGGCATCGTAGCCGGTAACGTGAAAGAGATCGGGATCCGCGAAATCCGTGAGAAGGGACGTTACCGGCTGCATGGCGATGCCGACATCATGCACCGCATGGACGAGCTGCTGCAGGGCTTCGTTGCTCAGCAGCGTATGAAACTGCCCGGCACCGCCTACATCCCCTGCTACGAAATCATTAAATAAACCAGGAGGCAGCCCGTCGGGCTGCCCGGACTCTCATGGCTCTTCATCTTGTTATTGTTGATGCGCTGAACCTGATACGCCGTCTCCATGCGGTTCAGGGCTCCCCCTGTGTCGAAGGCTGCGTCGCCGCGCTGCGTCAGGTCTTAGGCCACACCCGCCCGACGCACGCCGTGGCCGTATTTGATGGCGACGCGCGTCATCAGGGCTGGCGTCATCAGCTGTTAGCCGATTACAAAAGCGGGCGTCCGCCGATGCCTGAGGATTTGCAGGCGGAGATGCCGGCGCTGCAGGAAGCCTTTCGTGCCGCCGGGGTAAGCTGCTGGATGGCGGGTGAGGATGAGGCAGATGATCTGGCGGCGACGCTGGCGGTCAAAATGGCCCAGGCTGGCCATCAGGCCACTATTGTCTCCACGGATAAAGGCTACTGCCAGTTGCTGGCCCCGGAAATCCGCATCCGCGATTACTTCCAGAAGCGCTGGCTCGACCAGCCCTTTATCGACGCCGAATTTGGCGTTCCCCCGCAGCGGTTGCCCGACTTCTGGGGATTGTGCGGGATCAGCAGCAGTAAGATCCCGGGTGTCAGCGGTATCGGCCCGAAAAGCGCGAAACAGCTGCTCGCAGAGTTTCACACGCTGGAGGGGATCTATCAGCAACTCGATAAGGTGCCGGCTAAATGGCGTGAAAAGCTTGCGGAAGGACAGCAGATGGCTGAAATCAGCCGTCAGGTCGCGACGCTGAAACGGGATCTGCTGCTGGCAGGGAATCTGAACACGCTGCGTTATCGTGGCTGAGTGCCGCAACACTCAGCCCGGTGATTAACGTTCGTCGCGACGCCCTCCTGTGGCGGCCCAGATGCGACGGACATGCACCGTCACCTCTTCGCGATCGTGATAGAGCTGACGCGCCTGGATCTGAGCGTTGATGCCGTTCTCATTCAGCCTCTCCTGAAGCATCGCCAGATTCTGCGTTACCTCTTCATAACGCTTTTTCATTGGCAACTTGAGGTTGAAGATCGCTTCACGGCACCAGCCGTTGACCAGCCAGTCGGCCATCAGATTTGCCACGCGAACCGGTTTCTCCACCATGTCACACACCAGCCAGCTGATATTGGTGCGTGGCGGACGGAACTTAAAACCGTCCGCTTTTTCGTGCATCACCTGACCGGTTTCCATCAGGCTCGGGGCCATCGGACCGTTGTCGACCGCGTAAACCATCATGCTGCGTCTGACCAGCTGATAGGTCCAGCCGCCCGGACAGGCACCCAGATCGACCGCGTACATGCCGCTGGCTAAGCGCTCATCCCACTCATCGGCCGGAATAAAGACGTGAAACGCCTCTTCCAGCTTCAGGGTGGAGCGGCTTGGCGCATCCGATGGAAACTTAAGGCGCGGAATCCCCATGTAAAACGGCGAGCTGTTTTCCGGCAGGGAGTAGCCGACATAACAGGTACCTGGCGCGATGAAGAAGACATGCACCACCGGCCGTTTCGGGCTTTCATAGTTGAGCAGGATCTTACTTTCACGCAGGGCCGCGCGCAGCGGCACGGTAAACTTACGGCAGAATTTGGTCAGCTCTTTGGCTTCGTTGGTGTCCGGCACTTCAACACGCAGTTCACCGCCCTTCTCAACAACGCCTGTCAGCATACCGACAATCGGCGTAATGCGATCCTCCTGCGGCAGGTCGCGCAGCAGTTCGCCCACGACCAGCATCTGCCGGGCAAAGATCAGCTCCTGGAACGGCAGTTCCCGCACCAGACGCTCAGCATCTTCAAACTGATAGCACTCAAAGAGCACATAGCCGGCATCCTCTTTAACCCGCGGAAAACCGTAAACTTCACGTTCTGCCGCTTTGGCGCTGATTTCCGCCGCGCACTCTTTTTCAAAACCGGGACGACAATAGAGTAAAACTTTATTCATGGCGTTCTGCCTTTCGTTTAAGACGCAGCGCGCCAATCAACATCAATACCCAACCGGCGAGGAAACAGATTCCGCCCACGGGGGTGATAAAAACCCAAAACTTCAGATGCGACAGCGCCAGACAATAGAGGCTGCCGCTGAACAGCACGGTGCCGAGCGCCATCAGCGCACTGCTCCAGTAAAACCAGATATTGGCACGGCGCAACATCGCCGCCCCCAGGCCCATCACCGCGAGCGTATGATAAGCCTGATATTCCAGCCCGGTATGAATCCAGGCCATTTCAGCCGCGCCCAGCGACTGACGTAAAACATGGGCACCAAATGCGCCAAAAGCCACCAGCAGAAAACCGCTGATAGCCGCAAAAACAAACATGGCACGACTGGACATTAACCGATCCTCAGGGTGCTTTTGCATCGTAATGCAAATAAATCAAGATGTTATTGTTGGTAACGAAAGCGGAATTTTTCTTGTTCGGTTGCGGCTTTTGCCAGGATCCACTGTCGGAAGGCCGCTATTTTACCCAGTTCTGCCTGACTGTCATGACAAACCAGATAAAAAGCATTTTTACTGACTAAGACATCATTAAACGGACAGATTAACCGCCCCGCTTCGATTTCGCTCTGCGCCATGACGTTATTTGCCAGCGCCACGCCCTGACCATGAATCGCCGCCTGCAGCACCATGGCGCTGTGGCTGAAGATCGGCCCCTGCTGCACATTAATATGCTGCAGGCCGAGCTGCCGGATATAGGATTGCCAGTCACGGCGGGAGGCGTCATGCAGCAGCGTAAAGCGCGACAGGTCCATCGGGGTTTTCAGCGGATTATCGCCGGTCATCAGCGACGGTGAACAGACCGGCAGCAGATATTCGGCATAGAGTTTTTCCACCCGCAGCCCCGGCCAGTTTCCGCGTCCGTAAAAGATCGCCACGTCAACATCGTCGGCCAGTTTCTCTTCGTCGCGGTCTACGGCCTGGATGCGCACATCGATCCCCGGATAAGCCATATTAAAGCTGGAGAGACGGGGAACCAGCCACTGAATGGCAAAGCTCGGCAGTAAACTGACGGTCAGCGCCCCCTTGGCGCTGCGCGCCTGCAGCTTGCGGGTCGCTTCGTTTATCGCCGAGAAGATCTCTTTGATATCGAGGTAGTAGCTTTGTCCTTCTTCCGTCAGTAATAACGAACGATTCCTCCGTCTGAACAGCTTTAACCCGAGAAAATCTTCCAGAGACTTTATCTGATGGCTTACAGCTGCCTGGGTGACAAACAGCTCTTCAGCGGCTTTGGTAAAGCTGAGATGACGCGCAGCCGCGTCAAAAACACGCAGTGCGTTGAGAGGAGGAAGGCGTTTCGACATGGTTTTCCGTATCCGGATCGGCGAAAAATACGCGGGCTTATACAAAGCGCTTACGTATTAGAATTTTTAATCCGAGGCATTATAATTTGTCCGTTGAGGAACCACCAGCAAATACCTATAGTTGCCGCACTTCCTGAGCCGGAACGAAAAGTTTTTAGATTTGTGAGTGAGTTCGCAGATTTTCTGAAAGCTTTTGGCTTGTGGTCGTGATGTTGTGTTTGCAATTTTTTGATCCGACGATTGCGGATCGAACTCTTAATTCCTGTAGATTTACCCTGTCTGTCCATAGTGATTTTAAATAGCACCGCAAATTGCGGTGCTTTTTTTTGCTGCTTACTGGCCCATCTCAACCATCTCTTTGACGTCAGTACGGTTAATCTGCTGCTCGTTGCCATTCGCATCTTTATAGCTGATCATACCGGTATCATCATCAACCTTAGGCTTGCCATCAGCAACAATGGTGCGTCCATCATTGGTATGCATCACGTAATTGCTTGAACAGCCCGCCAGGGTAAAAGCCAGAGTACACACGGCCAGCACTGCGGTAAGTTTATTCATCTGCTATCTCCTTGTAGATTGATTGCATCAAACCACCCGCGTTACGCTAACCAGAGGCAGCCGATAAGTGAGATCGACCAGTGAACGTCCGATCGTTATGCGGGTTTGGTTCAAACCTTGCAATATTCAGCATAACGCGCTTTTCCAGCTTTGCCAGACGCCGACCACGCTTTCAGTGTGGTCCTGATTATTCACACTATGGGCCAGGCATGACCGCATTTAATCCCACCGCATTTCGCCAGCAGTTTCCCGCACTCGCCGACGCCGGTGTCTATCTCGACAGCGCAGCGACCACGCTGAAACCCCAGGCTGTTATTGAGAGTATGCAGCAGTTTTACAGCCTGAGTGCGGGCACGGTGCACCGCAGTCAGTTTGCCGCCGCGCAGGCCCTGACCCAGCGCTATGAGCAGGCGCGATCTCAGGTTGCCCGCTGGCTTAACGCCGCGGACGATCGTGAGATCGTCTGGACACGCGGCACCACCGAAGCGATCAATCTGGTGGCAAACAGCTGGCTGCGTCCGCGCTTACAGCCCGGCGACGAGATTGTGGTCAGCGAAGCAGAGCATCACGCAAACCTGGTGCCCTGGCTGATGGCCGCCCAGGCCTGCGGTGCGCGCGTGGTGAAATGGCCCTTAGGGCCGGACCGGCTGCCCGATATCGGCCTGTTGCCCGCCCTGC
>NZ_VHIZ01000052.1 GCF_006494375.1 Pantoea anthophila | reverse complement strand
TGGCGGTTGTCCCGATCTCGCCGGGGCGATTCAGCTGGCGCACGATGTGGGTGCCAGGGTGATGGTCGATGGCGCGCAGGGGGTGGTGCACTGCCCGCCCGATCTGCAGGCGCTCGATATCGACTTTTACGCCTTTTCCGGCCATAAAATTTACGCGCCGATGGGCATCGGTGCGCTCTATGGTAAAGCTGAACTGCTGGAGGCGATGGAACCCTGGCAGGGCGGCGGCAAGATGATTACCGATGTCGATTTCACGGGCTTTACGCCGCAGCCGGTGCCGTGGCGCTTCGAGGCAGGAACACCGAATGTGGCGGGCGTGGTGGGCTTAAGTGCCGCGCTGAGCTGGCTGTCGCAGTACGACCTGACGCAGATGGAGCGCTGGAGCCAGCAGCTGGCAACGCTGGCCGAGGAGCAGCTGGCGGAGCTGCCGGGTTTCCGCAGCTTCCGCTGTGGCAGTGCCAGCCTGCTGGCCTTTGATTTTGCCGATCAGCATCACAGCGATCTGGTGACGCTGCTGGCCGAACAGGGTATCGCGCTGCGGGCCGGTCAGCACTGTGCGCAGCCGCTACTGGCGGCGCTGGGCGTCAGCGGCACGCTGCGGGCTTCTTTTGCCCCCTATAATAACCTGCAGGATGTTGATGCGCTGGTGCGCGCCATGAAGAGCGCCGTCGCGCTGTTATCGGAGTTTTGATTATGTGTTCATCGCTGTTAGCGCCACACCCGTTTGGCGAGCAGATTACCGTTGCCAGCCTGACAGAGCGTTTCAGCCACTTTCATCAGTGGGAAGATCGCTATCGTCAGCTGATTCAGCTGAGTCGTCAGCTGCCGGCTCTGCCGGAAGCGCTGAAAACCGCGGACATTGAGCTGAGCGGCTGTGAAAACCGGGTCTGGCTGGGCAGCCAGCTGCGTGAGGATGGCGCGCTGCATTTCTACGGTGACAGCGAAGGACGCATCGTACGTGGCCTGCTGGCGGTACTGCTGACCGCTGTTGAGGGCCGGATGCCTGACCAGCTGCTGGCAGACGATCCCCTGACGCTGTTTGATACGCTGGGACTGCGCGCTCAGCTTAGTGCTTCACGCAGCAGCGGCCTGCAGGCGCTGGCCGACGCGGTCCGGCAGGCCGCGCGTCAGGCGCTGACGGCATCCTGACGGGCTGCGCGCGCCAGAAATTTCTTCAGCGCGTGCGAAACGGCGACAAAGCCAAAGCTGGCGGTCACCATGGTGGCCGCACCAAAGCCAGACGAACAGTCCATTCTCTTTGGCCCTTCTGCCGTGGCGCGTGACGCACAGACGCTGCCATCCGCCTGCGGATAGACCAGCGCCTCGGTGGAAAAAACGCAGTCGATGCCCAGTTTTCCTTTGCTGTTTTTCACCACGCCCAGACCTTTCAGTCGCTCACGCAGCTTTGCCGCCAGCGGATCCTGGATGGTCTTCGCCAGATCGGCGACCTGGATCTGGGTAGGATCAATCTGCCCGCCTGCGCCACCGGTGGTGATCAGCGGGATCTTATTGCGGCGACACCAGGCGATCAGCGCCGCTTTAGGCCGCACGCTGTCGATCGCGTCAATCACGTAGTCGAAACCGGCTGCCATCAGTTCAGCGGTGTTATCAGGCGTAATAAAGTCATCAATGCAAATCACGTCACAGTCAGGATTGATGGCGCGCAGACGCTCAGCCATCACCTCTGTTTTCGCCTTACCGACGTTGCCCTGCAGCGCATGAAGCTGCCGGTTGGTATTGGTGATGCAGACATCATCCATATCAATCAGGGTAATTTTGCCAATGCCGGTGCGCACCAGCGCCTCTGCGGCCCAGGAGCCGACGCCACCGATACCGATCACGCAGAAGTGAGCGTCAGCAAACCGTTGCAGCGCATCCTGACCATAGAGACGCGCCGTGCCGCCAAAGCGCTGATGCCAGGCGTCGTTTAACACTTTCATAGTTGAACCTGTTACGTCGTGCGGGCCCGCTGGCCCGCAGAGAAGAAATCAGTTAGCGCCCAGAAGCAGTGAACCACTGTTGCCGTTTTGCGGGCTGGAGAACAGCGGCTGACCGGCCCCCGGCGCGGCTTTGAGCACCCAGACGCGTCCGTAGTGATTATAGAAGCCCGCCAGATGCGCCGCGTCCGGGCCGATACCCTGATAGATATCAAAGTGCTGCCCTTTAATCGCACCGCCCACGTCGAGGGCCACCATCAGGCGCATCTCATACTTACCGTTGAATTTGCCCTTCTCATTCAGCTGTGGCACTTCAGCCAGCAGCACCGTGCCTGCCGGAATGATGGAGCGGTCAGAAGCCACAGAGGCTTTCGCTACCAGCGGCACCGCACTGGCACCGCGCACCGGCGTGAAAGGTTCCGCCTTAAAGAAGACGAAAGAGGGGTTTGTCTCCAGCAGCGCACGCACTTCCTGCGGCGAGTGCTCCTGCGCCCACTGGCGAATCGCCTGCATCGACATATCTTCGCGCTTCACTTCACCGCGATCGATCAGCTCCTTACCGATGCTGTGATAACCCCAGCCATTTTTACCGGCGTAACCAAAGAAGCTCATCGGGCGACCATCGCCAAAGTCGACGTAGCCACTGCCCTGCACATCCATCATGAAGTTATCAATCAGCGAGTTGCTGTAGGCGATGATGTAGCGGTCATCGAGTGCGCCACTATAGATAGAGGCGCGGCTCGGGAGTTTTGCACCACGTTTGCGCGGCGGCATGCGGTAAATCGGATACTGGAATTCACCCTGGCGGGTGTAGCGCGCCTGCACCACCGGCGTATAGTAACCGGTAAACTGCACGTTACCGTAGTTATCCGTGCCCTCCATCTGCCAGGCGTTCAGCCCGTACTGACGAAGCTGCCGGGTGTCGGCGCCCGCCATCAGCCAGCTCTCAATCGCGCTGTAGGTGCCGTTCTGGCGGCCATAGAGCGCAGACGAGGCGGACTGAATCTGACGAACCTGCTCGCCAAAGTCCCGGCCATTGACCGGCGCGCCTTTGGCATTGGGCTGATTCACCAGCGCCAGCGGCTGTTCCAGTTTGCCATCTTTATATTGCTGACCGCGATCGGTCGGTTTAGAGCTACAAGCCGCCAGCAGCGTAATCAACGCGCCAGTGAGTGCATACTTCACCCAATGTAATTTCATTCTCTTCTCTTTTTATAACTGTTCGCCACGCGACGATAGCAAAGCCCCCGGCAGAATGAAATGCATCCGCTTTGACCTCGCGCGGAACAGTTCAATAATTAGCCAGATGGGGGAATCCTTCAGCAACTGGCTGTTAATTTGGCTTTTATCTGCAAAAAGGGGTTGCATCAATCAGCGCGGAGAGTATAGTGCGCTTCCACGGACGCGGGGTGGAGCAGCCTGGTAGCTCGTCGGGCTCATAACCCGAAGGTCGTCGGTTCAAATCCGGCCCCCGCAACCAATACTTCTGTAGCACTCTGGCAGAAGTGACAATGTGAAAAGTCGCAAAGCGCAAGACGGACGCGGGGTGGAGCAGCCTGGTAGCTCGTCGGGCTCATAACCCGAAGGTCGTCGGTTCAAATCCGGCCCCCGCAACCACACTTTTGCAGCGGTTTCACAGATGTCAGAAAATAAAAAGTCGCAAAGCGCATGACGGACGCGGGGTGGAGCAGCCTGGTAGCTCGTCGGGCTCATAACCCGAAGGTCGTCGGTTCAAATCCGGCCCCCGCAACCACTATTTAAACACCTGAAAGGGTGTTTTTTTGTTTCTGCCCTTCCCCTTCTCTTCTGTTTTCTCTCTTCCATGGCGAAAAGTCTGCGGATAACCGGGGCTACCCGCACGTTAATTAGCGATGCGCCAGCGCGGCCCCGCTCTCCACATAGGCTTTGATGCCGTTCAGAATCGCCTCCGCAACCTGATGCTGATAGCGGGTGGTGCGTAACTTCCGCTCCTCCTCCACGTTACTGATAAACGCCGTTTCCACCAGAATAGAGGGGATATCCGGGGCTTTCAGCACGGCAAATCCCGCCTGATCGACAGTGCGCTTGTGCAGATGGTTAATGCGGCCCATGCGATGCAGCACCTCTTTACCGAACTTCAGGCTGTCATGGATCGTCTGACGCTGCACCATGTCGAACATGGTGTGATCGAGATAGCGGTCACCGCTTTTGCTGACGCCGCCAATCAGATCGGATTCATTCTGCGTCTGAGCCAGGAAACGGGCCGCGGCGGAGGTTGCCCCGCTGGTGGATAAGGCAAAGACTGACGAACCGCGCGCCGCCCGGCTGGTGAAGGCATCTGCATGGATGGAAACAAAGAGATCGGCGCGCTGTTTACGGGCTTTAGCAACCCTGACGCGCAGCGGAATAAAGACATCCTCATTGCGCGTCATGTACGCCTTCATGTTGGACTCTTTGTCGATCAGCGCTTTAAGCCGCCGTCCGATCTTCAGCACGATATCCTTTTCACGGGTCTTATATTTGCCGTGCGCGCCCGGATCTTCCCCGCCGTGCCCCGGATCGATCATGATGACAATCGGTCGATCGCGTCCCGCCCTGCCCGGCAGAGGGGCCTGAACTCCGGCGTCTTTCTCCAGCGCGCCCTGATTATAATCTTTCAGCAGCGCAAGCAGCGGATCGTCTTCCGCCTGGTTCTGGGTCGGATAGAGGTCCACCACCAGCCGGTGATTGATTCCGGCGACCGGGGCCAGATTAAAGATCTTCGGCGAAACGTTGCGCTTTAATTCGAGAACGACGCGAACCGTGTCGCTGTCGAACTGGCCGACCCGGGCATGTTTAATAAAGGGATCATCGACCCGCACCAGTTTGTTGACCCCTTTCAGGACCGGATTAAGGTGCAGGCCCTGAATATCTATGACCAGGCGTTCAGGATTGCTCAGCGCAAACTGCTTATATTTCAGCTCAACGCTGGACTCCAGCGTCATCCGTGAATAGGTCGATGAGGGCCAGATGCGCACGGCCACAATGTGATTTTTTGCCGCCAGCCCGGTGCGGCTGACGCTTAACAGCAGTAAGGCGCCTGTCCCCTGTAAAAATCGTCTGCGTGAAAAATGGGAATTAACGTCTGACATGCCGCTCCAGCTGCTGAGTAATGTCTAAAAAAGCGCCAGTTAATAAAATGGCGGCGAAAACTTTATCCAATCCCCGGAATGATGTCACTCCGGAAAACCTAAATAATGCAGGCTGTTAGCGGCTTTGACACTCATAAAAACGTAAATTTTCGTCAGGATTAAGGCTTGCAAAATGGCACGCAAAAGCATAAAAATACAAAAAATACGAATAAACATTCATTGAGGGTTGGCCGTGAAGGAACGTAGTACCGAGCTGGTTCAGGGGTTTCGCCATACCGTTCCCTATATCAATGCCCACCGGGGTAAAACCTTTGTCATCATGCTGGGTGGCGAGGCGATTGAGCATGAGAACTTCTCCGGCATCGTCAATGATATCGGCCTGCTTCACAGCCTGGGTATCCGTCTGGTGGTAGTCTATGGCGCCCGCCCGCAGATTGATGCCAGTCTGGCGCAGCAGCAGCTGGAGCCGGTTTATCATAAGTTTACCCGGGTGACCGACGCGCAATCCCTGGAGCTGGTAAAACAGGCGGCCGGCCGGCTGCAGTTAGATATTACGGCCCGCCTCTCGATGAGTCTGAACAACACGCCGCTGCAGGGTGCGCATATCAATGTGGTGAGCGGCAACTTCATCATTTCACAGCCGCTGGGCGTGGATGATGGCGTGGATTACTGCCACAGCGGCCGCATCCGTCGTATTGATGAGGCGGCGATTCATCGTCAGCTGGATAACGACGCCATTGTGCTGCTTGGCCCGGTGGCAGTTTCCGTGACCGGCGAGAGCTTTAACCTGACCTCCGAAGAGGTCGCCACCCAGCTGGCGATCAAACTTAAAGCGGAAAAAATGATCGGCTTCTGCTCTGAGCAGGGCGTGCTGAACAGCGACGGCGAGATCATTTCCGAACTCTTCCCGAACGATGCGCAGGCCCGCATCGACGAGATTGAAAAGGAAGGTGACTACCTTTCCGGCACGGTGCGTTTCCTGAGGGGGGCGGTGAAAGCCTGCCGCAGCGGAGTCCGCCGCAGCCACCTGATCAGCTATCAGGAAGATGGCGCGCTGTTGCAGGAGCTCTTTTCTCGCGATGGTATCGGTACGCAGATCGTGATGGAGTCGGCAGAACAGATCCGCCGCGCCAACATCAACGACATTGGCGGCATCCTCGAACTGATCCGGCCGCTTGAGCAGCAGGGCATTCTGGTTCGCCGCTCACGCGAGCAACTGGAGATGGAGATCGATAAATTCACCATCATTCAGCGCGATAACCTGACCATCGCCTGTGCGGCACTCTATCCCTTTATGGATGAGAAGATTGGCGAAATGGCCTGTGTGGCGGTGCATCCGGACTACCGCAGCTCTTCACGCGGTGAGATGCTGTTGCAGCGTGTGGCGCTTCAGGCGCGCCAGATGGGGCTGGAAAAACTGTTCGTGTTAACCACCCGCAGCATCCACTGGTTCCAGGAGCGCGGCTTTACGCCGGTAGATATCGAGTCACTGCCGGAAAGTAAAAAAGAGATGTACAACTATCAGCGGCGCTCAAAAGTGCTGATGGCCGACCTCACCTGATTTTACCCCTCCGGGGGAGAGCGATCATGGATGTGAACTCTCCCCCTCTCTTCTATCCTGCTGCGCTCAGGCGATCGACCAGACCACTGCGTCGCTGCGTCTGCAGCTGCACGGCGCGCTGAAACACACCCGGTTCGCTGTAGATAGTCAGCTGACGCCGCGCGCGCGTAATGGCGGTGTAAACCAGTTCGCGGGTCAGTACCGGCAGAGACTGAGTTGGCATGACCAGCGCAGTGTGGTCAAACTCCGATCCCTGTGATTTATGCACCGTCATGACCCAGGCGGTTTCATGTGAGGGTAAACGGCTCGGCTGAATCGCTTTGATCGTGCCATCCGGCAGCGGGAAAAAGACCCGGAGGTTGCCCTCATCATCACGCAGCGCTATGCCAATGTCGCCGTTAAACAGGCCGAGCGCGCTGTCATTACGGGTGATCATCACCGGCCGCCCGGCATACCAGCGGCTGCCGATGCCAGGACGACGGAGGCGCTGCAGCTGCATCAGCCGCTGTTCGATGCGCTGATTCAGCCCCTGCACGCCAAAGGGGCCGTCTCGCAGTGCACAGAGCAGCTGATAACGGCCAAACGCCGCAATCACCTCTGCGGGTGAGGCCTGCTCCCTGATCAGCTGCAGGAAGGGCTGATAACCGGCGGCGACTTCATCCAGCATCGCCTGATAGGCTTCCGCACTGTCCAGCGGCTGATAGCTGACATCCTCATAGGCCTCAGCAAACACCGCCCTGACCTCCTCCGCGTCACCACGATTAATGGCTTTTGCCAGCAGACCGATGCCGGATGAGGCGTCAAAACGGTAACTTTTCTGCAGCAGGCAGATGCTGTCGCGCACCGTCGGTGCCTGCAGATCGTCACTGCCCTGCAGGGTGCAACCGGTCAGCAGGGCAAGCTGTTCTGCCCGCGCCTGGCTGTAGCCACTTTCGGTACAGCGGCAGATGTCGCCCAATACCGCCCCCGCCTCAACCGAGGCCAGCTGGTCGCGATCGCCCAGAAACACCACGCGGGCATGCGGCGGCAGCGCGGCAATCAGTTTGGCCATCATCGGCAAATCGACCATCGAGGCTTCATCCACCACCAGCACATCAAGATGCAGCCGGTTACCGGCATGATAGCGCAGGCGCTGGGTATCCGGTTGCGCGCCCAGCAGGCGATGCAGGGTCGTGGCTTCAGCAGGAAAACGCTGACGCTCTTCGTCACTCACGGCCAGATCCTGCAGTGCCCTGCCCAGAGATTCGGTCAGCCGCGCGGCAGCTTTGCCGGTCGGGGCCGCCAGCTGGATCCGCAGCGCGCCGGGATGCAGACGAATCAGCGCCGCGAGCAGTTTCGCCACGGTGGTGGTTTTCCCGGTGCCGGGGCCGCCGGAGATCACCGCCGTCTTGCGGGTCAGCGCCACCGCCGCCGCAATCTTCTGCCAGTTTTCCGGCTGGTCACCAAACAGGCTGTTGAGCACCTCACCGGCGGCACGCATATCCAGCGCGGAGGTCATCTCCTGAGCGGCAAAAAAGTCGGCGACCCGGCCTTCGCTGTGCCACAGACGATGCAGGTAGAGACGCTGATTGCTCAGCACCAGGGGCGTCACCCGACTGCCGTCGCTGACCGCCGACCAGTCAGCAAGACGAGCTGACCAGTTATCGGGCGCACCAGCAGCCTGCCAGATCGCCTGAGCCAGTGCAGGCTGCCGGCCGGCAAACAGCCGGGCTTCACAGAGGTTGCTCAGCGGTAAACAGACGTGCCCCTCGCCCGCCTCGGCGCTGACGCAGGCCGCCGCGAGCAGCAGCGCAGGCTGTGATTCAGCAGCCACAAGGCGGGCAAACTGAATATCCAGCGGACGCAGGAGACGTTTGTCGACTGCCTGCAGCAGCAGACTCAGCATGTCACTCATCCTCTCTCTCCGTTCTTACCAAACAGTGCATCCATCTCCTCCACACACTCTGCGGAGGGGCGGGTAGCAAAAATGCCGTTGTCGGGCGAGCTGCCATCCATCCCGCGCAAAAACAGATAAAAGACGCCGCCAAAATCGCGATCGTAGCGGTAATCCGGCAGGCGATGGGTCAGATAGCGATGCAGCGCCAGCGTATAGAGCTGATACTGCAGATCGTAGCGGTGCCCGATCATCGCCTGCGCCATCGCCTCCTGGGTGTAAGCGCTGTGGCTTTCCCCCAGCCAGTTCGACTTGTAGTCGAGCAGATAATATTTTCCCTGCCAGCGGAAGACCAGATCGATAAAGCCCTTCAGCATGCCCCGCAACTGACGAAAATCCAGCGAGGCAGCCTGCTGAGAGAGGCTGTCGTGCCGCCGCAGCAGCGCATCCAGCCCGGCTGCCGTCAGCAGATTATCGATCGGCAGATAGAACGCCATCTCGATCAGCCGTTCGCTGCTTTTGATCGCCGACAGCGTCAGCCCCTCCGCGTTGAGCGGGGTCTCTAACACCCGCGCGATCCACGCCTCCAGCACCGGCAACCAGCTCAGCGGATAGCCATTGTGCTGCAGCTGATCTTCCAGCCAGATGCGGTCCGGCGGTTCAGTAAAGTCGATAGACTCAAACAGGCCGTGCAGAAACGTACCGGGTGCCGCACCGCGCGGAAAATGGTGCGGCGTCAGTGCCGTCTCTTCACCGCTCTCCTCTTCGCCCGCCGCGTCAATATCGAAGCTGGGCAATGCATCCAGCAGCGGCGAACTGTGGTGCTGCTGCAGGCCGGAATAACTGGTGACCCGCCAGACATCCGTTCGCGCCTGAGTCACGACGCGGCTGCTCAGGACGTCGTCACCCGGCTGCGCATCCTGCCATCGTTCGCCGGGCAGCAGATCTGCCTCGACCAGCGCAATGCCCGTCCCGGTTAACGCCTGCAGAGAACGGCTGAGCTGCTGCGCATCGGCCGCTTCGCCTTTCTGAATCAGATAGCCGAGCGCGCTCTTGTGCAGGTCGCTTTCGCCCTCTTTTTTGCGCGTGCCTTTGATCAGCGGCGCAATCCCGACGCTGCAGTGATACACCGAGCGGGTCAGCGCCACGTAGAGCAGGCGCAGATCCTCTGCCAGACGCTCCTCTTCTGCCAGCGCCAGGCTTTGTGCATCGCCCTGAACGTCCAGCAGGGCCGCAAAACTTTCGCGGTCGTGGTAAAGCGCACTGGCCGCTTCGCGGAATCCGGCAGCAAACGGCAGCCAGACCAGCGGGTATTGCAGCCCTTTCGATTTGTGGATGGTGATAATCTGCACCAGGTGGCGGTCGCTCTCCAGACGCAGCTGCTGGCTGGCGGCCTGGCTGTTCGGGCGGGCAATCTGCTGCGCCAGAAAACGCACCAGCGCGTGCGGGCTCTCCAGCTGCACTGAGGCTTCCTGCAACAGTTCCCCCAGATGCATCAGATCGGTCAGGCGCCGTTCTCCGTTCTCCGACGCCAGCATATTCTCCGCCAGCTGCCGTTTGATCATCACGTCGCGCAGCATCGGTAACACGCCGCGCTGGTGCCACAGCTGCTGCCAGACGGCAAACTGCTCGACCAGCGCATCCCACTCGCGTTCATTCTGGCTCAGCGTTTCCAGCGTCGCCGCATCAATGCCAAAGATAGAAGTCGCCAGCGCGCTGCGCAGTAAGCGCTCCTGCTCCGGGGCCTGAATCGCCTGCAGCAGCCAGAGTAATTCACGCGCTTCCGGCGTGGTATAGACGCTGTCGCGGCTGGAGAGGTAGACCGAGGGGATCGCCAGCGCATTCAGCGCATCGCGGATTAAGGTGGCTTCATTGCGGCTGCGCACCAGCACCGTGATATCGGAAGCCCGCACCGGCTGCAGCGCCTCACCTTTACCTGCAAAGGCGCGCCCCTGCTGTCCGGCCACCAGCCAGCGGCTGATGTCGGCGGCACATTGCTGCGCCATAAACTGCTGATAATCACTGCTGCCGACGCCCTCACCGGGTTGCAGCCAGAAGCGTAACGCCGGTTGCGGCTGCCCATCATAAATCAGTTTCAGTGACTGATTGGGTGCCGCAGGCTGCACCGGCTGAAAAGGGATTGCCGAGAACAGGAACGGTGACTCAAGCTGCGAGAAGAGGCGGTTAACGCTTTCGACCATTTCCGGCGAAGAGCGCCAGTTCGTATCCAGCGTGTAGTGAGCACTGACTTCGTTTCTGGCCCGCAGATAGGTAAAGATATCCGCGCCGCGAAAAGCGTAGATCGCCTGTTTCGGGTCACCGATCAGAAACAGCGCCTGCTCCGGCTGATTCACATAGAGCGTGCGGAAAATACGATATTGCTGCGGGTCGGTATCCTGGAATTCGTCAATCAGGGCGACCGGGAAACGCGCCCGGATGGTTTCCGCGAGCAGAACCCCGCCAGGCTGTTGCAGAGCCTCATCCAGCTTACTGAGCAGGTCGTCAAAACCTAACAGAGCCCGCAACCGCTTCTCGCGCTGAACCGTAGCGCGTACATCGATCAGCGCCTGAGCAATGATCACATCCCGCAGCGACAGCGGCTCTGCCAGAAACTGGTCGATCGCCTCAAACAGGGCGTGACGTGGTGCTTCACCCTTTTTGGTTTTCTCCTCCAGCACCTGCTGGCCAAACCGCTCCAGCTCTTTCGGCAGCTGATAATCCAGCGTCTCACTGCTGGCCCACTGGGTGACTCTGGCTACCCAGTTGGGCAGATGTTTACTGCTGTAGCTGCGCTTATCCACGCCTGAGGCGCTGATGATGCCTTCAACGTCGCGACTCAGCGCCTGCCACTGCTGTTTGATGGCTTCGATGCGCGCCAGGTTGCGGGCATGGCGGGAGGCCAGCGTCTCATCGGCCGCGGGCGGTCGTTTCAGTCCTGGCGTTTCGCCCTGAAGCCAGGGACGCAGCGTGGTCAGCAGGCTGTCCGGCCCGCTCCACTCCGCGGCGATAATCCGCGCCACATCCAGCGACAGCGGATAGCACTGGCGACGCCAGAAGTCGGCGGCGGACTGCTTCAGCAGCGCCTGCTCATCTTCGATCAGCTCCTGCTCAAACAGCATGCCCGACTCAAACGCATTCAGATTGAGCATCCGCTGACAGAAGCCGTGGATGGTAAAGATGGCGGCTTCATCCATCTGCCTTTCGGCGGCCAGTAGCTGCGCCGCGGCCTGACTCAGATCCGGCATCTGCTCCAGTAATCGCTGATGCATCGGATTGCTGCTTTTGCCGCGGATACAGGCCAGACGCAGCTGGTGGATGTTCTCGCGGATACGGCCGCGCAGCTCGGCGGTGGCGGCCTCGGTAAAGGTCACCACCAGAATCTCTTCAACCGAGAGCGGCCGGCTGTAGGCGTTTTCTTCGCCCAGCCCCAGCAGCAGGCGCAGATAGAGCAGGCCAATGGTAAAGGTTTTTCCGGTGCCGGCAGACGCCTCAATCAGCCGCTCACCCCTGAGCGGCAGCGTTAAAGGATTCAGCGATACGGGGGGTAACTGCGTCATTGGGTCTCACTCTTCACCGGCAGCGACTGCTGCAACTGCGCCACTTCATCCCAGGTTTTCCAGCCAGGCTGCCGGGCATAGTCAATTTTGCCATTGTTACTGCCCGCAATCTGCGAGGTCATGACCATGCCATTATGTTCGATAACCGCCTTGCGGAAAAAGTCTGCCACGCTGGCCGGGGTGAGCAGCTGCACCTGCTCTATCACTTTCTGCCGGGTATCAAACGTCTCATTCTGACGATCGAAGTCACGGCTGTAACGATCGGCTTCTTCATCCAGCGTCTGGGGACGCTGCTGCAGGTCATTGATCATCGCCTGCTGATACTGCGCAAAATCGGCCTGGCTCATGTTGCGCAGACGTTTTTCCGCCTCGGGATAGAACGCCTGGTAACGCTGCAGCAGCCAGTCGGGTTGCCGGCTGTTACTCTGCAGCAGGAAGCCAACGCCCCACTGTCGGCCGACCGGCATCTGGAAGGCAAACACCGCATAGCCGAGCTGCTCTTTTGTGCGCAGCTGGTTGTAGAACCACGGCTGCACGATCTGGCTCAGCATGGAGCTGTTGGCCATGCTCTGATATTCGCTGTAACCCAGCGGAATATAGAGCGCGGCAAGCGCCGAGTCGGTACTGCTGCCCGGCTGCTGCAGATTGGCCTTCAGCGGTTTATCGAACGAGACATACTGACTCTGCCAGTCGCGGGTCGCGTGACTCTGCATCTGCTGTTTAAGTTCATGTCCCAGCTGCGTTACGCTGTCTGCACTGAGGTTGCCGACCACCAGCATCTCTGGCGTCGCATCGCGGAACAGTGCGTCGCGGTAAGCCGTCACCTCATCAAGCGTGATCGTGCTGACCAGTCTGCGGCGCGTCTCGCGCTGGGTATAAGGCAGCTGAGAGAGCATCTGCATCGGCTGAATCGCCTGTTCAAACGCCTTGCCCTTTTCCGCCGCCTCCAGCCGCTCCAGATACCAGGATTTTGCCTGCGCCAGTTGCTGCTCTGTCGGCTGGAAGTGGGCATACCCTTCGACCAGTTTCTTCAGCAGCACCGGCAGGCGCTGCGTGAAGCCGCTGGCATTAAACACCAGACCTTCATCTTCACCGGTTGAAAAGCTGATGCCGCCCACCGAAGCCTGCGAATTAAGCTCGTCCAGCGCCAGGCTGGAGAGGTAGTCATTCAGGCCGAACAGCACCTGCTGACGCGCATCGCTGATGGCGTGCCTGTTGCGTAAGGCCAGGGTGATCGCCGCCTTTGGCTCGCGGGCATAATAGCGGCTGGGCATCCAGTAAATGCGCATGCCGTCGTCGTTAGCCAGTCTGACCGGATGCTGCCAGGTTTTACCGTCAGCGGGCAGCAGCGTGAAGTCGTCCGGGATATAGGGGTTCAGCGCAGGCATTGCCAGCGCGATCTGACTGGCGCGCTGCTGCCAGTCAGCAAAGGTCTGCGGCGTGATTTTCTCTGCCTGATAAGGCGCGTCCACAAAGTAGGCTTTTTTATTGTGCGGCTCCTGCGGGCTGATGTACCAGATACGCGCACGTTGCGGCGTCATCTCCTGCAGGCGGGCAGCGATCGCGGCGGCATCGTACTGATCGGCCAGGTAAGGCGCATCCAGCGTGTGTTCCACCGGCACCCGCAGCATGGTGTCGGCCAGCCACTCAATGTAATCCATATCGCGGGTGATGGAGGGATAGCGGAAGTCGAGCGCCAGTACGTGAGAGACCTCATCGAAATAGCGCCTATCGTCGCCCTGCTGACGCAGCAGATTGATGTAGCTGAATACCGCCGCTACCACTTCATCACGCTGCGCCAGGCCTTTATCCGTCAGGGAGACCGTAATGGCAAACACGCCGCTGTTACGTTCGGTCATCGGGTCGGCGCCGGCATTGACACCGTCCGCCAGCCCCTGCTTCTGCAGCCAGTCGGTCAGCGTATTTTTGCTGCGATTACTGATTAAGTAGCTGATCAGCGTGTCCGTTTTACTGCGAAAACGATCGCTGTTGTTCCCGATGCGGAATTCAATTTTGAGCTGCTTGCGCGGCTGGGCGGGCACATAGTGAATGATGATGCCCTGCTGGGCATCGGTGACCACCGGCACGTTAATCTCCGGCACGCTGGCATGGTGATTTTTGATGCGGCCAAAGGTTCTGGCCGCAATCGACGCCATCTCCGGCAGCGGTTTGTTGCTGTAGATGACCGCCTTCATCAGGTTGGCGGAGTAATGCGTGTGGTAGAAGTCCAGCAGCGCCTGGTGCAGTTTACTGCCCGGCTTATCTTTCAGGGTCTCTAAATTACCGCCAGAAAAACGCGACGCCGGGTGTGCCGGGTTCAGGGTTTCGGCGCCGACCTGAGCCATGCGCAGGCCATCACGCGCGCGCGCCATGGTCAGCTCGGCATTGACGGCGTGACGCTCGCGGTCAGCGTTGACCGGATCCAGCAGCGGTGCCGCTACGGCATCCGCCAGGCGGTCGACCGCCGGTTCCAGCGCCGCATTTTCCACTTCCAGATAAAAGGCGGTGCGATAAGAGGCGGTGCTGGCATTGTGGCTGCCACCATGCTTTTTCAGGAACTCGGCCAGGTTGTCCGGCTGCGGGTAGCGCTTTGAGCCCATCAGCACCATATGTTCGAGGTAGTGAGCCAGTCCCGCCTGCTGATCGGGATCGTCCAGCGATCCAATCGGCAGCGTCAGCGCCGCCAGCGATTTCGGTGCCACCGGATCGGATACCAGCAATACCGTCAGTCCGTTATCGAGACGGATGGCCTGATAGTTTCGGGGGTCCTGGTCACTTTTGCGAATGGTGTCGTTAACTGGCTGCCAGCCTGCAGATGTCTGCGCCAGGGCTGTGCAAGCCACCAGGCTCAACAGTAGTGCCGCTATCCAGCGTGCGTGTAGCCGCATGTAAACCCCTCTTGTTTCCCGATAAGCCGCCAATTACTGACGCGGCGGCTCAAAGCCAGGCAAAAATTTCTGTGTGTGTAGTCAGTCTGCAAAATGCGCTCTGACCTGCTATTCATCATCCTGATGTGCGGCCAGCACCGGCAAATACCAGCGCTGCGCCGCCTCAGTGATCTGCTGCAGTTGCGCCTCATCCAGCACGCGGCAGAGCCGCTGCAGATAGGGGTCGCTGCCCTCTCCCTCCACCTGGTAGCTGCCTGACCAGGCCGTCAGCAGGCGATTGCGCGCCTTCAGCTGCGTGGCCTCATCCGTGAGTAACTGCTGGCTCTTTTTGTCGTAGCTGGCGGTCAGCCATGCACCGCCACTTTTACTGAGCAGCATCAGCGGCTGACGCAACCCGTCGAGGTAACCGGCGATATAGTCATTCAGGGCGGCCATCGCCTCTGACTGCGGCACGGCAGGAAAACACCAGCGGCTCTGCTGGCGGCCATACATACGGCTGCTGCCGGTGCCGCCCAGCGCGCAGTAAATCAGATGCTCCAGCCAGAGCAGCAGGCCATCGTTCATGTTGAGGACGCCAGGCCGCCAGCGCAGGAGCCCGTCGCTCTGCACCTGCGTCAGCCAGCCGGTTAAGCTGACCTGCTCCAGTTGCAGATTCACTTCCCAGCTCTCGCCGTCGCTGCGCTGGTTCACCACTTCCGCCGCCACTTCCTGCATCTCATCACGCTGCGCCTGCCAGAAGAGTTCGCCAAATGCGCCGTAGGGCAGATTACCGGCGGCGCGATGGTGCGCATAGAGCCGCTGGGTATCCTCGCCTTCGACCAGGGCATTCAGCAACTGGGCATTGATCTGGTAACGCTCCAGGTTGTCGAGCGCAAAAGGTTCGCTGTCGGGCAGCTCATCCTCCTCCAGCCAGAAGCTCACGCCGAGACGCTGGTGGAACCAGGCGCGAACCGGGTGCCGCCAGAAGCGCAGAAAGGCCTCTAAGGTGAGCGCATCAATGTCCGGGGCCGTCAGCGGCTGGACAAATTCGGGTTGCGGCTGCCCCGCCCCCTGGGCGGCAGGCAGCCACTCGCGGGCGAAGCTCTGCAGTCTGGCGGCAGGCTGGAAGTTCTCAGCGGCAAACGGCATCCTGCTGTTGAGGTGCTGCAGATGCGCCCGCACCCGTCCGGCACTCTCATCCAGCTCCAGATGACCATCCCCCTCCAGGTAAAAACTCTGTCCGATGTAATCCAGCAGTTCTGTGACCAGCACCGAGGGATAGCGTTCCGTATTATCCTGAATCGCCCGGCCGATATAGCTGATGTAGAGCTGCTGCTGAGCGGAGAGCATCGCCTCAAGAAACAGGTAACGGTCATCATCACGGCGGCTGCGGTCGCCTTTACGGGACTGCTGCTGCATCAGATCAAAGCCTAACGGCGCAAGCGTGCGCGGATAGACGCCGTCGTTCATTCCCAGCAGACAGACCAGCTGGAACGGTATTGAACGCATCGGCATCAGGGTACAAAAGTTGATCTGCCCGGCCAGAAAGCGCTGGCTGATGCGCTGCTGATCGAGCCGGCTGCGCAGGTCGTCGCGCAGCAGCGCCACCGGGATCGCCTCCTCAAACCGCGCATCCATTCCGTACTGAATCAGTTGCTGCCACTGCTCTTCCACCAGCAGTAAAGCGGCCTCGGTTTCCGCGTCAGGCGTGAAGAAGGCGTTCAGCAGTTCCCGGCACATCGGCAGCCACTCCGCCAGCGGGCGGGGTTCCGCCAGCCGCTCACGCCAGTGATTCAGCCGCGCGAGCAGCTCAGCCAGATGGCCCGCCAGCTCCCCCACCAGGCCACTCGACTCGTCATAAGGTAGAATCCCCTCCCAGTCGCCGTTGTGGCTCTCCATCGCATAACCCAGCAGCATACGCTGCAGGCCAAAGCGCCAAGTGTGCTGGCCGGTAATCGGCAGTGAGAGGGCTTCAACGCTGGCATCATCCAGCCCCCAGCGAACGCCTGACTCGCTGACCCAGCGCCGCAGCAAACGCAGGCCGCTTTCATCAATGGCGAAGTGGGACGCCAGCGCCGGCACATCCAGCAGCGCCAGCACATCTTCTGAGACAAAACGGCTGTCCGGCAGCGCCAGCAGATGCAGAAACGCCACGATGGCCGGATGCGCCTGACTGGCCCGCCGGTCTGAAATCGCAAAAGGCAGATAGCGATCGGCGGGCGCATTGGCGAACACGGCCTGAATGAACGGTGCGTAAGCGTCGATGTCGGCCACCATGACAATAATGTCGCGTGCTTTCAGCGTCGGATCAGCCTCCATCATCGCCAGCAGATGATCCTGCAGCACCTCAACTTCGCGCTGCGCACTGTGGCAGACCTGCACCACGATCGAACGATCCGCCGGATCGAGGAGGCGCTTGCGATCGCTGTGCGCCAGTTCCGCCGCGTTCAGCCCGATGATGGCACTGTCCTGCAGATTGAGAAGATCGTACTGCATGCAGTGCAGCAGGTTGTCCGGCTCTACATCCACAAAGGCATCGATGTCGTCGCTGGCATCCATCTGGCTGAGCAGAAAGAGGTTGTCACGCCCCAGCTTGCCCCATGAGGCCAGCAGCGGATTCGTCAGTTGCTGTTCACCGGCTTCGTTAAACAGCTGCGGCGCCTGCTCTGCGTCCCGGAACAGTCCACGCGCCGCCTCAGCGTCATGGCGGCGGCGCTGACGGCTTTGCAGCTTCGCCAGGAAGGCGTAGTCCTGAATATCGCCCCAGTAGTCGCGGCAGGGATTGGTAAACAGCAGGTGGATGTCGATGTGACGTCCCAGCGCCTGTAGCGCCTGCAGATAGATCGGCGGCAGTGCGGAGATACCACAGATAAAGACCCGCCTGGGCAGGTTTTCCGGCGTGCTCTTCGCCTGCTCCAGCGTGCGGATAAATCGCGCATAGAGATTCGCGCGGTGCCATTCCGGCTGTCGCAGCGTGCGTGTGTAGCTCACCAGATCGCGCCACAGGGCGGCCTGCCAGCGCTGCGCTTCGCCCAGCCCGTCGATACTTTCGCCGCGCTCCCAGCTGTTGAGCCAGTCAGCGCGATAGACCAGATACTGGTCAAACAGATCCGCCACACGGGAGCTGAGCTGAAACAGTTTGCGCTTGTCGCCGTCGTCATGGAGATAGTGACGTAAGGAGGTAAACTCCTCCTGCTCCAGCATCACCGGCAGCCGGTGCATCAGCTTCCAGCTCATGCTGGCCTTACTGAAGGCACTCTCTACCGGGATGTCGGGCAGCACGCGCACGAACATCTCCCAGATAAAACTGGCGGGCAGCGGAAATTCGATGTTGGCTGCAATGCCAAAGGTCTGCGCCAGCTCCATCTGCAGCCACTGCGCCATACCCGGACTCTGCACCAGTATCATTTCTGACGCGAAAGGGTCATCAAGAGGATCATGTTTAATCACCGCAGCCGCGAGAATCTTCAGCACATCGAGCTGATTTGAGTGATAGACGTGAAACATGACAACTCCTGTGGTAACTCAGAACATGACTGCGGTATTGCGGCCCTGTCACTTTACCGCGTATCGCTGTTGAAACCCATCAAAAGGGCGTCCCGCAGGCGTTAACATCGCAGTCGGCTCAGGGAGGCATGACGCCCGAAGGGACCGGTGACGTCGGCCCGTTCCAGCATGCAGCCCGCGGGCCCCGGCTGCTGTTGCAGCGTGGATTGCCAGCCCGCAACCTCATGCCCCGCCAGGCGCTGTTCAGCGACGTACCAGGCCTCCTGCTGCGCCCACTGCTGACTGAATCCCCGCGCCAGAGCGCGATGATAGTGCAACAGCGTGCTGCTGCTTAATGCCATCAGCAACAGAGCAAATAACACCTCTGGAAGTGAGAAGCCTGCGCCTTTACAGACAGGCGGCGGGAGGGGTGAGCGGGCAGTAGTCAATCCAGCCGTGCGGCAACGCGCGGATCTGATTGTCCCGTAACCGGACCCACTGCCAGACCGCCATGCCACTGCCGCTGGCTTCTCCTTTAAGCAGACCTTCATCTTTTTTACTCCGTTTCAGGCAACTGACCCAGCCCTGACGCACCTCCTGCTGACAGCCTGAATCCGCATGCGCTGACCAGCTCAGCGTTAAGCCCCATTGCAGCGCAGACTGCGCCCGCCAGAAATCCTGGATAAACTGCTGTTCATCCGCCAGCACGCGCATACCCTGCTCTGACAGCCTGCGGCTGGCGTGCAGCGCCACGCTGCCCATCACCATGATCATCAGAACCATGCCCAGCGCGCTGCTGCCTCGCTGCTTCACAGGTTCTCTCCTTCTACCCAGCGCTCTGTCATTTCGTGCCAGCGTCCGGCCCGCCCCTGCAGCGTGATCCTGATCTGTCCGCCCTGTCGGCTGACGCTGAACTGCTCCACGCGCATAAACGCGGGGTCGGAGAGCCGCTCCCAGCCCGCAGCGTGACACTGGTCCACACCCCGCTGCATCTCCAGTTGCTGCTGTCGCAGGCGATAGCCGTAATAGTCACTTTCAGCATGGCCGACCCCTTCCCACTTTCCATTGCTGTTTTCATCCCAGCGCAGCAGCAGGCAGTTCTCATGCAGAGTGAGTGCGCCACTGCCGCACTCGCCGTGACAGTAACCGGCACGCCGCACCGCCTTTTCCAGGGTAGCCATCATCTGCTGTAACTCCTGACGCAGCTGTGCCCGCTGCAGCATCCCAGCGTTCTCTGTCAGCAGCCGCGGCAGAAAGCGCCCGGCACTCAGCATCACGACCGCGCTGATGGCCAGGGCGACCAGCATCTCCGGCAGGCTGAATCCGGCGACTTTCAACGGCAGTTCTCCTCATCGTTCAGGCAAAGACGGATACGGGCTCTGGCGGAGATAATCAGCCAGATGCGCCCGGCAGCATTGCCCAGCTCAATGCTGCCCGCCCTGGCAACATTACGACGACCATAGAAGCCCGGTTCACCACGCAGCCTGTACAGCGTTACCCCGGCATGGGGAGCGATGAAATGGAGCCGTTTTCCGCCGTCACAACCGGCCGCAGGCAGGCGGCCTGCCCCGATGCACCAGGGGATGCCTGGCTGCGACCACAGGATCAGGTCACGGTTTTGCCGGTTGGCCTGCGCACGCAGCCGCAACAGGAAGCCCTGCAGTTGCTGTGCGCTGTCGCGCAGTTGCTGCCGCTGTTGCCAGCGCTGCCAGCCATGCAGTGCGGCAAGGCTCAGCATGCCGGCAATCACCATCACCAGCAGCAGCTCCGGCAGGGTAAAACCCCGAACGTTTGCACTTTTCATGGCATCAGACTGGCGGGAATGAGCGGGTGAGACAAGCCGCAGCGTCACGGGCTGGAGAGGCTGTCGCAGAGAACCGGCGTGACAGACAGGCAATCTCAGGAAGCGTGCGCGCGATGCCGCAGATGTTCCGGACAACAGGTAAAAAAAAAGCCCCGGCGGAGTGCGCCAGGGCTTGATGTTTATCGCGGGTCAGATGGCGACGGGGGCTTTGATCGCAGGATGCGGATCGTAGCCTTCAATCTCAAAATCGTCGAACTGATAGTCAAACAGTGACGCCGGTTTGCGTTTGATAACAAGCTTCGGCAGCGGACGCGGTTCACGGGTCAGCTGCAGACGCGCCTGCTCCAGATGATTGCTGTAGAGGTGCGTGTCACCGCCGGTCCAGACGAAGTCACCCACCTCCAGATCGCACTGCTGCGCCACCATATGCACCAGCAGCGCATAGCTGGCGATATTAAACGGCAGGCCCAGGAAGATGTCGCACGAGCGCTGATAGAGCTGGCAGGAGAGCTTGCCGTTCGCCACATAGAACTGGAAGAAAGCATGGCAGGGTGCCAGCGCCATCTGGCTCAGTTCGCCGACGTTCCAGGCTGAAACGATGATCCGGCGTGAGTCGGGATCGCGCTTCAGCTGCTCCATCACCTGGCTTAACTGGTCAATTTCCTGACCGCTGGCCGTTCCCCAGCTGCGCCACTGTTTGCCATACACCGGGCCGAGATCGCCCTGCTCATCGGCCCACTCATCCCAGATGGAGACCTTGTTATCTTTCAGATAACCGATGTTGGTGTCCCCTTTCAGGAACCACAGCAGCTCATGAATGATTGAGCGGATGTGGCATTTCTTGGTGGTGACCAGCGGAAAACCATCCTGCAGATTGAAACGCATCTGGTGACCAAAAATTGAAAGCGTACCGGTGCCGGTACGGTCAGCTTTTGGCGTGCCTTCGTTCAGCACATGCTGCATCAAATCCAGATACTGTTTCATTTTTCCTCGCGAAATTGTGGCTGCGGGCGACGACGATACGCCCAGATCATCATAATTATACCGGCAATAATCATCGGCACAGAGAGGATCTGTCCCATACTGATACCGCCTTCAAACAGGCCCAGCTGAGCATCCGGCTGGCGGAAGAACTCAACGATAATGCGGAATGCGCCATAGCCGATCAGGAACAGGCCAGACACGCTGCCCATCGGACGGGGTTTACGGATAAACAGGTTCAGAATGATGAACAGCACTACGCCTTCCAGCGCCAGCTCATACAGCTGCGACGCATGACGTGGCAGCACGCCGTAGGTGTTGAGCAGCGCCTGATATTGCGGATTGGTGGCGGCCAGTGCCACATCTTCGCTGCGGGAGCCGGGGAACAGCATCGCATAGCGGAAGTTCGGATCGACACGACCCCAGAGTTCGCCGTTGATGAAGTTACCGAGACGCCCGGCACCCAGACCAAACGGGATCAGCGGTGCAATAAAGTCGGAAACCTGGAAGAAATTACGTTTAGTCCGGCGGGCAAAAATCAGCATCACCATAATCACCCCGATCAGGCCACCGTGGAATGACATGCCGCCATCCCAAACTTTGAACAGATAGAGGGGATTTTCCAGGAAAAGCGGCAGGTTGTAGAACAGCACATATCCAATACGTCCACCCAGGAAGACGCCCAGGAAACCCGCGTAAAGCAGGTTCTCAACTTCCTCTTTTTTCCAGCCGCTGCCAGGCTTGTTAGCACGGCGTACCGCCAGCCACATGGCGAAAACAAAGCCCACCAGATACATCAGACCGTACCAGTGAAGCGAAACCGGTCCAATCGAGAAGATCACCGGATCGAACTGCGGAAATGCAATATAGCCGTTATTCATCTTTCACCGTCTATTTTTCTACCCTGAAAAGGGGCGTTGTCAGGCACATAAATTAAGGCTGCGCATCATAGCACAGCCGGTTTTTTGAATTGTCGTGCAAATGTAAACACGAATAACGCGCAGAGGCAGAACGTGAAGAGCGTGAGCTCCCGCCCGGGACAGGACGAAAATTCAGCCTGTCAGAATGGCGCTTAGCGCCCGCCGCGAATCAGGCCACCCAGGCCGCGCCGCTCCATAAAGGCCGACACCAGATGGCGCACTTCGGTGGCGGTATGCGCATTCATTCCCTGCTCGCTGAGCTTCTGCGTTTCTTCGTGATCCAGATGACGCAGCAGATATTTCACCCGCGGGACATTTTTTCCGTTCATGCTGAGATGGCGATACCCCAGCCCGATCAGCAGCGCCACGCACATCGGATCGCCAGCCATTTCACCACACAAACACAGTTCAAGATTCGCGAGACGGGCTTCCTGCGCGATGGCATTCAGCGCACGCAGCATCGCCGGATGCAGCGAGTCGTACAGGTTCGCGACACGGGTATTGTTGCGGTCTACCGCCAGCAGATACTGCGTCAGGTCGTTGGTGCCGACCGAGATAAAATCGATCCGCGACGCCAGATGCGGGATCATAAACAGCATGGAAGGCACTTCGATCATCACCCCAATGCGCGGCGCGGGGATCGGGTAGCCCAGCATCTCCTCCACTTCGCGACCGGCGCGATCGATCAGCCGTTTCGCGTCGTCGATCTCGTCGATGTGACTGATCATCGGCAGCAGAATGCTGAGATTGCCGGATGCCGCATTGGCACGCAGCATGGCGCGCACCTGCACCAGAAAAATTTCTGGCTGATCGAGCGTCAGGCGGATGCCGCGCCAGCCCAGGCAGGGGTTCTCTTCACTGATCGGCATATAGGGCAGCTGCTTATCCGCCCCGACGTCCAGCGTTCGCAGCGTGACCGGCTTGTTGTGAAACAGCTGCAGCATGCCCTGATACTGCGCCACCTGCTCCTCTTCCGACGGGAAACCGTTCTGCAGCATAAACGGAATTTCGGTGCGGTAGAGCCCGATGCCATCCACCCAGCTGCCGAGCGCCTGCTCATGCTCCGGGCTTAATCCGGCATTGAGCATCACCTGCACCCGCTCGCCACTTTTCAGTTCGCCCGGCTGATCGACAACCCCTTCCGCCATCCTGCTCAGCGCATTCTCTTCGCTGATCAGGCGCTGATACTCCTGCACCAGCACCGGCTCCGGATCGATCAGTAGCTCACCGCGATAGCCATCGACAATCAGCAGACGTTTGTTGAGCTGATGCGGCTGGATATCCGCGCCCATCACGGTCGGGATCCCCATCGCCCGGGTCAGGATCGCCGCATGGGAGTTGGCTGCACCATCCCGCACCACCACGCCTGCCAGCCGCTCCTGCGGCAGCTCAGCCAGCGTCGTTGCGGTCAGCTCATCGGCCACCAGTACGAAGCGTTCCGGCCAGGCGTTGGTGCCGACCAGCGAGTCATCAAGGTGAAACAGCAGACGCTGGCCCAGCACCCGCAGATCGCCTGCGCGTTCACGCAGATAGTTATCCGTCAGGCTGGCGAACTGCTTAGCAAACTTCTCGATCACCTGTCTGACCGCCCACTCGGCGACCGATCCGCGTTCGATCTCATCGAACAGATCTTTCTTCAGCCGGGCATCGGTCAGCAGGTGGGAGTAGAGGTCGAAAATGGCCGCGCTCTCTTTCTGTGCGCTGGCGCTGAACCGTTTACTGAAGCGGCGAAACTCACTCGCGGCCTCGGTCATGGCGATCGACAGTCGCTCACGCTCACGCTGCACATCCAGCGTGGAGGCGGCGGAAACCTGATCGAGCAGCGGCTGCGTCTCATCGACCCAGCCTGGTGCCACCGCCACGCCAGGCGCGGCCGCAATCGCGCGCACCCGCGTCTGCCGGAACTGACCAAACAGCTGACCCATCTGAGACTGCGACAGCAACGCCGCCATCTGGGTCGCCAGGGTGACCAGAAACGACTCTTCGCTTTCATCAAACTGACGGTGTTCGCGCTGCTGCACCACCAGCACGCCAAGAAGCTGACGACGGCTGATAATGGGCACGCCGAGGAAGGAGCGATAGCGCTCCTCTTTCACTGCGGGGATATATTTGAAGCTGGGGTGGCTCTGGGCGTCCGCAAGGTTAATCGGCTCGGCCAGACGGCCCACTAAACCGACGATCCCCTCGTCAAACGCCAGCGTCACAGTGCGGCCACGCGGTTTTTTGAGTCCGCGCGTCGCCATCAGGTAATAGCAGCGACGATCGTGGTCGGCGAGGTAAACGGAACAGACTTCCGTTTCCATCGCCAGACAGATCTCATTGACCAGAATGTCGAGTGCTTCATTGAGACGCGGCGCACTCGCCACTTTTTCTACAATTTCGCGCAACTGAGTGAGCATAAAGGGCGTGGCCTATCCTCTCTTACGTCGATGGGCAGGATTGTTTCGCTGCCCCGCACTCTCCTGCATAGACATCACCACGCCAGCGAATTCCTTCATCACCCGGCGGTAGACGTCGCGTTTAAAGGAGACAACCTGACGCACCGGATACCAGAAACTGACCCAGCGCCAGCCATCGAACTCCGGCGTGCTGCTGTGCTGCACATTGATATCCGCGTCATTACACATTAACTGCAGAAGAAACCACTTTTGTTTCTGGCCGATACATACCGGCTTTGTGTCCCAACGCACCAAACGTTTTGGCAACTTGTAACGCAGCCAGTTACGGGTAGAGGCAAGTATTCGGACATCTTTCCGGTGCAATCCGACCTCTTCAAACAGTTCGCGATACATCGCCTGTTCTGCGGTTTCACCGGGATTGATGCCTCCCTGAGGAAATTGCCAGGAGTGCTGTCCAAAGCGCCTGGCCCATAACACTTGTCCCTGCCGGTTACAGATTACGATACCAACATTCGGGCGGTAGCCATCATCATCGATCACCGGACTACCTCAAAGCAAAATTTGAATAAGCTGATTGTTTCACACTCCTTACAGGCGGTAAACCACTGGATTCATGGGGGGTTGCGCCGTCTCTGTCGGGATAACTCACAGAAAATGGTAAAGTTATGAACAGTAATCAGAAAAATGATCGATCTTATTCACCTTTTCTGTGGATAGCTTTGTGCAGAACACGGGAGTTAACTGAATAACCTTTTCAGCGCACTCTGAACCGCTGAAAAGAGGCCGCATTTTATGCCGTTGATTTAAAACATAATAACTTTAAGTTCGCCACGTTAATGCGTTTCCTGGCAGGCGGATAAATTCACGCCCGCTGACAATCGGTTAAAATATCACCACACCGCTTTTTATCCACAGAGAATCGCTCAGGGTTAGGCCAGAGCGACGAAATTATGGTCAGATCGTGAAAAGTCAAGGCTGTAAATGGAACCAGTACCGCATCGGTAAGGGGGTTATCCCATTTTTCTGTGGATAACCGGGCTGGAGATCCTGTTCATTGTTGCGGGTAAGCCGGGATAACCCTGGCAGCCTGAGGGTGACATCCTGCGGATCCACTAAAAAAAGCACGATCTATCATGTTATTATCGAAGCCCGATAGGGTTTGTTTCAGCCGCACAGGTTACCCTCTTTTTATTGTTCAAATTTCAACCAGCAAGAGTTATCAACATGAGTCACCCGCCAGGCCCGCCTGAAAATGAAGCCAGCCTGCTGGCCCGGGCGCAGGAGTTAGCCGGATTAACACTGGAAACGCTGGCCGCTCGCGCCGGGCTGCCTATGCCTGCCGATCTTAAACGCGATAAAGGCTGGGTCGGGATGCTGCTGGAGTGGCATCTGGGCGCCAGCGCAGGCAGCAAAGCAGAGCAGGACTTTGCCCATCTGGGTATCGAACTGAAAACCATTCCGATTGATGCACAGGGCAAACCGCTGGAAACCACCTTTGTCTGCGTCGCCCCCCTGACCGGCAACAGCGGCGTGACCTGGTCGAACAGCCACGTGCGGCACAAGCTGGCGCGGGTGTTATGGATCCCGGTGGAAGGCGAGCGTGAGATTCCACTGCGGCATCGCCGTGTCGGCGCGCCGCTGTTGTGGAGCCCCGATGCAGAAGAGGAGGAGATGCTGCGTCAGGACTGGGAGGAGCTGATGGATATGATCGTGCTGGGTCGCGTTGAGCAGATCACCGCCCGGCATGGCGCCTGGCTGCAGATTCGACCCAAGGCCGCCAACAGTAAAGCGCTGACGGAGGGCATTGGCGATCAGGGCCAGCCGATCATGACCCTGCCGCGCGGTTTCTATCTGAAGAAAAGTTTCACCGGCCCCCTGCTGGCGCGTCATTTTCTTCTCTGAACTCCCCCGACCTGGCGGAAATGTCGCAATTTTGTGGGTGATCGGTGCAGCCATTGCGTATAATCGCCGTTTACTTTTCGTTTAGGATTGAATGTCGGTATGTTTGAGTGGATTTCCGATCCCAACGCCTGGCTGGCGCTGGGCACCCTGACCATCCTTGAGGTGGTGCTGGGTATTGATAACATCATTTTCCTGTCACTGGTGGTCGCGAAACTGCCTAAACACCAGCAGGCCAGCGCCCGTCGCATTGGCCTGATGGGCGCGATGCTGATGCGTCTGGCCTTACTGGCCTCAATCGCGTGGGTTGCCCGTCTGACTAATCCGCTGTTTACGCTGCTGGATCACCCCTTCTCGGCGCGCGATCTTATCCTGCTGTTCGGTGGCCTTTTCCTGCTGTGGAAATCGAGCATGGAGATCCATGAAACGATTGAAGGCGGCGAAGGGGAACACAATACCCGCGTTCACTCCTTCCTCGGCGCGATTGTGCAGATCATGATGCTCGACATTATTTTCAGCCTGGACTCCGTTATCACCGCCATCGGCCTCTCCGATCATCTCTTCATTATGATGGCGGCAGTCGTGATCGCGGTGCTGCTGATGATGTTCGCGGCGCGGGTTATCGGTGAGTTTGTCGATCGCCATCCGTCAGTGAAAATGCTGGCCCTCTCTTTCCTGATTCTGGTCGGTTTTACCCTGATTCTGGAGAGTTTTGCGGTCCACGTACCAAAAGGTTACATCTATTTCGCCATGTTCTTCTCAATGGCGGTTGAGTGCCTTAACCTGATGCGCAGTAAGAAAAAGCCCGCCTGATAAAGTCAAGGGCGAGCCTGCTCGCCCGGATATTTTCAGAATTCTGCGATTAATCCTGCCGGCAAAACCATTTATTACTACACTTTTTGCACTTGACGATTTGTGAGGGGAAGGCGTGATGAAAGGGCTGGCAGGATTAGCAGCGGTAGTGATAACCGCAGCGTTATTAAGCGGATGCAGTTCAGATTATGTGATGGCGACCAAAGATGGCCGCATGATTATGACCGAAGGCAAGCCGAGCATTGATAAAGAGACCGGCCTGGTGGAATACACCGATCAGTCAGGTCACGCAGTGCAGATTAACAGCGATGAGGTTTCAACGATCATTGAACGTTAAGTGCCTGATTTAATCATCTGCCACCCATTCTGCGCTGGCAGATGATTTCCCCGATTTTTCCCCCTTCCTTCCCCGCCATGGCTCGCGCTATAGTCCCTCAGGACACAACATTCCATTCGCTCTATTCCCGATAAAGAAAAGGAAGCTGGCAATGCACTATCATCGTATTCCCCACAGCACGCTGGAAGTGAGTCAGCTGGGGTTGGGCACCATGACGTTCGGCGAACAGAACAGCGAAGCTGACGCGCATGCTCAACTGGATTTGGCTATCCGTTCCGGCATCAACTTTATTGATACTGCCGAGATGTATCCGGTGCCACCGCGCCCGGAAACCCAGGGTCTGACCGAACAATACATTGGCAGCTGGCTGAAACAGCGCGGCAGCCGCGACAAAATCATTCTGGCCAGTAAAGTCGCCGGCCCTTCCCGTGGCAACGACGCCTCAATCCGTCCGGACATGGCGCTGGATCGCAAAAACATCCGTGCCGCCCTCGACGCCAGCCTGAAACGGCTGAACACCGACTATCTGGATCTCTACCAGCTGCACTGGCCGCAGCGCCAGACTAACTTTTTTGGCAAGCTCGGCTACCAGTACAGCGAAACCACCGCGCAGGTGACCCTGCTGGAGACCCTGGAGGCGCTGACCGAACAGGTGCGGGCAGGAAAGATTCGCTATATCGGGGTCTCGAACGAAACGGCGTGGGGGGTAATGCGCTATCTGCAACTGGCGGAGAAGCATGAGCTGCCGCGCATCGTCAGCATTCAGAACCCCTACAGTCTGCTGAACCGCAGTTTTGAAGTGGGTCTGGCCGAAATCAGCCAGCATGAGGGCGTTGAACTGCTCGCCTATTCGAGCCTGGCGTTTGGTACGCTGAGCGGTAAATATCTGAATGGCGCGCAGCCTGCGGGCGCACGCAACACCCTGTTCAGCCGCTTCACCCGCTACAGCGGTGAGCAGTCACAGCAGGCAATTGCTGAGTATGTGGCGCTGGCCCGACAGCATCAGATTGACCCGTCGCAGATGGCCCTCGCCTATGTGCGTCAGCAGCCATTTGTTGCCAGCACGCTGCTGGGTGCCACCACCCTTGAGCAGCTGCAGACAAATATCGACAGCTTCAATCTGACCCTGAACGCCGAGATTCTGGAAGGGATTGAGGCGATTCACCGTCGTTTTACCTACCCGGCTCCCTGAGTGCGACTGCCAGCTGCCGCAGAGGCGGCTGGCTTCTCTCACAGCGCGCGGCAGTAGAGCGAGACAGGCTTGTCAGGATACTCCAGTGCTTCTCCCGCCGCCTGCCAGCCAAATCGTTCGTAATACCCTCTGAACGCCGACCATAGCCACAACCGTGGAAAGCCCCGCGCCTTTGCATAGCCGATAACGTGCTGCTGCAGCGCCTCGCTGACTCCTCTGCCACGCGCCGATTCATCCACATAGAGCGCCGCCAGCCAGGGGAAGAGATCCTGACGACTGATCAGATCGCAGCGCCAGAATCCCACTGTACCGATCGCCCTGCCCGCTTCCACGGCCACAAAGGTGACGGGAAACTCTGCCCCTGTCAGGCTGCTGTTAACCACGCTCGCAAAGAACGCCCGGCTGCTGGCCTCACCGAATGCCCGCCACTGCCAGTCAGTAACCTGATCGGCAAAGTGGGGCGCGTCGCTGAGCAAGACAATCTCCATCACCTGCTCTCCTCTGAAAAACGCTGACGCGGTAAGCCCGCGTACAGGCCGCCCGGTCGTACTGTATCGCTTATTCGCCAATCTCCAGTGCCAGCAACGACTGAATGGTCTGCGCACGGCGGATTTCGCGCGGCTGGCCCTGCTCAAACAGCACTTCCGGGATTAACGGACGGCTGTTGTAGTTTGAGGACATCGAGGCACCATAAGCGCCCGTGTCGTGAAATACGAGGTAGTCGCCGACGCTGGCCGCCGGGATCGCACGCGGTTCTACCATACCGCCTTCCAGCTGGGTAAAGACATCGCCCGACTCACACAGCGGCCCCGCGACGACCGTGTCGATCGTCTGCTGCTCATCAATCGCGCGATCATCACCCGCCATCAGCGAGATGTGGTGATAGCTGCCATACATGGAAGGACGCATCAGGTCACTGAAACCGGCATCGACCAGCACAAAGTGACGGCTGCCCATCGACTTGACCGCTCTCACCTGAGAGACCAGCACACCTGACTCAGCCACCAGGAAACGGCCCGGTTCAATCTCCAGCTTGACCGCGTGCCCCAGATGCTGAGCAATCCGCTGCCGGGCCGCATCCCAAAGGCCGAAATAGTGATCGGTGTCGATCGCCTCTTCGCCATAGCGATAAGGGATAGAGAGGCCGCCGCCTGCAGAGATTGCCGTCAAATCCTGACCGGACGCCATAACCAGTCCGACCATCGCATCGCAGACCTGCTGCAGGTGCGCATAATCGACGCCCGAACCGATATGCATATGGATGCCCACCAGCTGCAGGCCGTGCTGCTCAATGGCGGCCAGCGCCGCGGCTAAATCACCGTGCCAGATACCGTGCTTGCTGTTTTCGCCGCCGGTATTGGTTTTCTGGCTGTGACCATGACCAAAGCCAGGATTGACCCGCAACCACACTGCGTGACCGGGTGACACTGCGCCAAGCTGATGCAGCATATCGATTGAACCGGCGTTCACCGGAACCTTCAGCGCCGCAACCCGCTCCAGCGTCGGCTGGTCAAACAGATCGGCGGTAAAAACAATCTCATCGCCACCCGGCTGGTAGCCCGCCGCCAGCGCACGTTCGATTTCACCCAGCGAAACCGAATCCACTTTGACCCCCGCCGCCCGCATCAGGCGCAGGATATGAATATTTGAGCAGGCTTTCTGCGCAAAACGTATGACGTCAAACGCCTGCAGCTGCGCAATGCGTGCCTGGATAATCTGCGCGTCATAGGCCCAGAATGGCCCGGCGTAACGGCGGGCCAGCGGCAGCAGATGAGCGGCGTTGAGGGCGGTTTCGGTACTCTGTAAGGAACGTGGCATGACAATTCTCCTGTGGCGATAGTTCCATTAAGCCAGAATCATGCCATAGCGAAAAATATCTGTTTTAATAGCATCTATGCAGAATGGATATAGGATAGCGGCATGGCGAACATCAACTGGCGACATATTGAAATTTTTCATGCGGTGATAACCAGTGGCAATCTGACTCAGGCCGCCACGCTGCTGCACACCTCTCAGCCGACGGTGAGCCGGGAGCTGGCGCGGCTGGAGCAGCAGCTGGGACTACAGCTGTTTGAACGGGTACGCGGCCGGCTGCAGCCGACGGTACAGGGATTGCGCCTGTTTGAAGAGGTGCAGCGCTCCTGGTACGGTCTGGATCGCATCCGGGAAGCCGCAGAGGGACTTCGCCAGTTTCGTCAGGGCGAGCTGTCGATTGCCTGCCTGCCGGTTTTTTCTCAGTCGCTGCTGCCGCCGCTGTGTCAGCCCTTTTTAGCACGTTACCCTGACGTGAGCCTCAATGTGATCCCGCAGGAGTCGCCGCTGCTGGAGGAGTGGCTCTCAGCACAGCGCTACGATATCGGTTTAACCGAAACCCAGCACGCCCCGGCCGGTACCGATCGTCTCGCCCTGCTGACCTGTGATGAAGTGTGCGTTCTGCCACAGCACCATCCCCTGAGTCAGCGTGCCGTGCTGACGCCGCATGATTTCGCTGGCGAGCGGTATGTCAGCCTCTCGCGCAGCGACAGCTATCGTCAGCTGCTGGATGCGCTGTTTCAGGAGCAGGGGGTTGAACGGCGGCTGGTGATAGAGACGCACAGCGCAGCCTCGGTGTGCGCCATGGTCAGGGCGGGTACAGGCATTTCGATTGTTAATCCGCTGACGGCGCTGGATTACGCCGACAGCGGATTGGTGATGCGTAAGTTCAGCGTAGCAGTGCCGTTTACCGTCAGCCTGGTCAGGCCGCGGCACCGACCCGCCTCAGCGCTGGTCGATGCCTTTGTCAGCCATCTGCAGGAGCAGGTGACCGCCTTTCCGGCACGTATCGCCGCCCGCCTGGCTTAGGCGCGGACGCTGGCAGCCGGGCGGCCTGGTTTGCGGAAGGTCATCAGGCAGACCAGCAGGCCGATGAGCGCTAGCGCAGCCGCCGCGACCGGCACCGCCGTCAGGCCATAACCGCGACCGATAACCGCACCGCCGACCCAGGCACCCAGCGCATTGCCCACGTTAAAGGCCGCAATATTCAGGGTGGAGACCAGATTAGGAGCCTCTTTACCGTGACGGACCACGTTGATCTGCAGGCCCGGTACCGTGGCGAAGGTGGCCATCGCCCAGAGGAACAGGGTAATCTCCGCCAGCCACAGCGCGTGGCTGGTCCAGCTGAAGAGCAGAGAGAAGATGGCGATCAGCGAAAAACTGAGGATCAGGCTGAATGAGACTTTCCAGTCCGCCAGTTTGCCGCCAAGGATATTCCCCACCGTCAGGCCCGCACCAATCAGGAACAGCGTCCAGCTGACGCCGCGGTCGCTGATCCCGGTGATCTCTAACAGCAGAGGCGCAATGTAGCTGAACAGCGCAAACATCGCCGCCGCGAAGCAGACCGTCATCAGCAGAGAGAGCCACAGTTTTCCGTTAGCCAGCGCGCCAATTTCACTCGCCAGATGAACCGGCTTCTCCTGTTTGTTTGTCGGCAGGCTGACAATCAGGGCGATAAAGGCCAGCACACCGATCACCGCCACACCCCAGAACGTGGCCCGCCAGCCAAACATCTGACCGAAGCTGGTGCCCAGCGGCACGCCCAGCACGTTAGCCAGGGTCAGTCCGGTAAACATCAGGGCGACAGCGGAGGCCTGACGTCCGGCTGGCACCAGACTGGCGGCGACGACCGCACCGATACCGAAGAAGGCCCCGTGACAGAGCGCGGTGACGATACGTGCCAGCATCAGCAGGTTGTAGTTGTACGCAAGCGCGCAGAGCAGGTTGCCGACAATAAAGATCACCATCAGCAGAATCAGCGTTTTTTTACGCGGCAGTCTGGCGGTGAGCAGCGCCATAATCGGCGCACCGATCGCCACGCCCAGCGCATAGCCGCTGATCAGCCAGCCCGCCGACGGAATGGAAACCTGAAGGTCGCGCGCCACGTCAGGCAGCAATCCCATGATGACAAATTCGGTGGTTCCGATGGCGAACGCACTCAACGCCAGCGCCAGTAATGCAACAGGCATAACACTCTCCCAGTCTTATTTGCAGGTGAACCGCGCGGACACGCAGCCCCTCGACGCTTATTAAAATTTGATCTGCGTCACAGTGAGTATTACAGCACAGCCCGGATAAGCGACATAGCCTGCGTAGCGCAAAGGATTATTGCCGTTGCCGCAATAATCCTCGCCTCCTGATGCTCTCTCTCGCTATCTGAGGGGCAGCGGCTGCCCTGTCTGCATCGCGTCAGGTTGCCATTTCCCGTTAACCGGTTACCTTTTTTATATGTGATTCATTAATTATTCCGCAACGTTGCCGATATATCCCTAATCAATTGCCAGGTGTAGTTATCAACTTCTGACGCAGGGAGAGAGAATGCAACGACTCATAGCCTTGATGGTCTTTGCTCTGACCGGCTGCTCGGTTGGTCATTATGAGTACAGTAAAGAAGCTGAAAAGCGGGTTGATATGACCGTGACCGGCATTCCGACCATACTGGGTATCGGCACGCTCGGCACCACCATCCCGCTGACGCCGGAGTACAGCCTGACCGCCGCCCATGTGGCGAAGTTTTCGCTTTATCGGGTCAAAGCCTGGCATCCGCAATGCGACCTGGCGGTGGTCTACCACAAAAACAGCGAAGCAAACCTGCCTCCCAGCTTCCGCAACAGCCATATCGGCGACAGGGTGAACCTCTACGGCTACAGCTTTATTTCGGCGATGCCGGTCAGTTCCAGCGGGCAGAACCTCATCAATACCACGCTGGCGAACAGCTGGAACAAGCCAGACTGCGTCGTGGTAGCGGCGAATGCAGGAGTGGTAAAAGGCATGTCAGGCGGTGCGGTTTATAACGCCTCTGACGATACGCTGGCGGGGGTGATTGTGGGCTACAGCAATAACATCGATGACAATGTCACCGGTAAGACGCTCTACAAGAACGTTGCGCTCTATGTGCCCTATTCCCGCTTTCAGACCTGGCTGGATCAGGCGATTAAATCCTAAGATTTTTTGTCGGGCAAACCAGGATGGTTGCCCATAGGATGTTCGGGCGGATTGAGCCATCTGTCTTCACGGGTTGCTTCGTAGTCCGGGTTAAGAGGGTAAGCAATACGATTTTCAGGCTTACTGGTTTCCCCCACCACTAAAAAACGTGCCTCATGCTCACTGTTGTTTATAAAGGTGTGGCAAATGCCAGTGCCCGCCGGAAAAGCCACGGCATCACCTGGCGACAACGGGTACAGCTCGCCGTTGATCCAGGCATCAGGATGACCTTCAAGCACAAAAATGAACTCTTCTTCTGCGCTTTCTGCGTGGGGATAAGACATGCGACGTCCGGGCAACAGCCTTTCATGATGAATGCCAAGGCGGGTTAATCCCAGCAACCTACCCAGTGGAGCACCAATCGACATGCGCTCATCGCTGTCGGCATAATGTTCATTATCTTCACCTTCCAGCGCTTGCCAGTGGCGAATGCAGTCGGGACGTTGCATCATGTTTGCTCCTGGTTAAGGTATTCAGCCTGGCATAGGGAGCAGCACGGCTCAAGCACAAGCATCGCGAGGCGAAAAGCAGTGTCTGATTCTGGCATAGGTATAAAAAAAGCCGGGATATCCCGGCCTTTTCTGTTAACAGTCAGACTTACTTGCTGCCTGGACGCAGTGCCGGGAACAGGATGACGTCACGGATGGTGTGGCTGTTGGTAAACAGCATCACCATACGGTCGATACCGATACCCAGACCGGCGGTTGGCGGCAGACCATGTTCCAGTGCGGTAACGTAATCTTCGTCATAGAACATCGCTTCGTCGTCACCGGCATCTTTGGCATTTACCTGCTGCAGGAAACGCTCAGCCTGATCTTCCGCATCGTTCAGCTCCGAGAAGCCGTTACCGATTTCACGACCACCAATGAAGAACTCAAAGCGATCCGTGATTTCCGGGTTCTCGTCGTTACGACGGGCCAGCGGCGACACTTCTGCCGGGTATTCGGTGATGAAGGTTGGCTGAATCAGATTCGCCTCTGCCGTCTCTTCGAAAATCTCCGTTACGACGCGGCCCAGACCCCAGCTCTTCTCAACTTTGATGTGCAGTGATTGCGCAATCGCCACCGCTTTATCAAAGTCTTCCAGATCGGCCAGATCGGTTTCAGGACGATACTTTTTGATCGCTTCGCGCATGGTCAGTTTTTCAAACGGCTTACCGAAATCAAACTCCTGCTCACCGTAAGGCACCACCGTGCTGCCCAGCACATCCTGCGCCAGCGTGCGGAACAGGCTCTCGGTCAGCTCGATCAGATCTTTGTAATCCGCGTAGGCCATATAGAGTTCCATCATGGTGAACTCTGGGTTATGACGTGGCGAAATCCCTTCGTTACGGAAGTTACGGTTGATCTCGAACACGCGATCAAACCCGCCCACCACCAGACGCTTCAGGTAAAGCTCCGGGGCAATACGCAGATACATGTCGATATCCAGCGCATTGTGATGGGTGATGAAAGGACGCGCAGACGCGCCGCCCGGGATCACCTGCATCATCGGCGTTTCCACTTCCATAAAGTCACGGCTCACCATGAACTGACGGATACCGGCCATGATCTGCGAACGAATGCGGAAGGTATTGCGCGACTCATCGTTGGCGATGAGGTCGAGATAGCGCTGACGGTAACGGGTTTCCTGATCGGCCAGGCCGTGGAACTTGTCCGGCAACGGACGCAGGGCTTTGGTCAGCAGGCGCAGTTCAGAACAGTGAATCGACAGTTCGCCGGTTTTGGTTTTAAACAGCTTGCCGCGCGCGCCGAGGATATCGCCGAGATCCCACTTTTTGAACTGCTCGTTGTAGATCCCTTCCGCCAGGTCATCACGCGAAACGTACAGCTGAATGCGGCCACCCACATCCTGCAGGGTCACGAAAGAGGCTTTACCCATGATGCGACGGGTCATCATACGACCCGCCACACTCACTTCGATGCCGAGATCTTCAAGCTCTTCGTTGCTCTTCTCGCCATAGCTGGCGTGCAGCTGGTCAGAGAGGCTGTCACGACGGAAATCGTTAGGAAACGCCACGCCATTTGCACGCAGCACGCTCAGCTTTTCGCGACGCGTTTTCAGTTCGTTATTTAACTCAACGGCGGCGTCAGCGCTCTGCGGTTGTTGTTCAGACATGTCGGTTCCTTATAACCCTGCTTTTAAACTAGCTTCAATGAATCGATCCAGATCGCCGTCCAGTACAGCCTGGGTGTTACGCGTCTCTACGCCGGTGCGCAGATCTTTGATGCGGGCATCATCAAGCACGTAAGAACGGATCTGACTTCCCCAGCCGATGTCAGACTTGTTGTCTTCCAGCGCCTGTTTCTCAGCATTTTTCTTCTGCATCTCAAGCTCGTACAGCTTCGCCTTCATCTGCTTCATCGCCTGATCTTTGTTCTTGTGCTGAGAACGGTCGTTCTGACACTGAGTCACCGTTCCGGTCGGAATGTGGGTAATACGCACCGCAGATTCCGTCCGGTTAACGTGCTGACCGCCCGCGCCCGATGCGCGATAGACGTCAATACGCAGATCCGCCGGGTTGATGTCGATATCAATATCGTCATCCACTTCCGGGTAAATAAAGGCGGAGCTGAATGAGGTGTGACGACGGCCGCCGGAGTCGAACGGACTCTTACGCACCAGGCGATGGACGCCGGTTTCCGTGCGCAGCCAGCCGAAGGCGTAGTCGCCTGACACGCGAATGGTCACGGATTTGATGCCCGCGACTTCACCTTCAGACTCTTCGATAATTTCGGTTTTGAAGCCTTTTGCTTCGGCCCAACGCAGATACATACGCATCAGCATGCTGGCCCAGTCCTGCGCTTCGGTGCCGCCGGAACCGGCCTGCAGGTCGATGTAGCAGTCAGCGCTGTCATACTCGCCGGAGAACATGCGGCGGAACTCCAGTTCGCCCAGCTTGCCCTCAAGCACGTCCAGCTCGGCAACCGCTTCGTTGAAAGTCTCTTCGTCTTCCGCTTCGACGGCCAGCTCCAGCAGACCCTGCACATCTTCCAGGCCCTGCGCCATCTGATCCAGCGTCTGCACGATCGCTTCCAGCGAGGCGCGCTCTTTGCCCAGCGCCTGAGCACGCTCAGGTTCGTTCCAGACATCGGGCTGTTCCAGCTCGGCGTTTACTTCTTCGAGGCGTTCTTTCTTGGCATCGTAGTCAAAGATACCCCCGAAGAACGTCGCTGCGCTCACTGAGGTCCTGAATACGGTTTTTGACCGGGTTGATTTCAAACATGGCTTTAGCGTCTTTCTTATGTTCGATGGGACAGGAAATTTAACGCACAAGTTTACCCGAAACTGGCGGCAGTTTGTAGCGTTGAGACAGGGGGGATGCGGGAACGGCGTGACGCGCCGCATTTTCTTCCCGGCTGATGGCGCTGTGGCCCCGTCAGAGGAGACAACGGAAGGCAGTCAGGCATGCGCACCTGCCATCACCGCAGAGGCGCAAACCTGACAGAACCTAGTTCAGCGGCCAGAGATGGTCGATGATCAGCTGTACCGAGCGGTTACCGCGATACTCGTTGATATCCAGCTTATAAGCCAGTTCGACCTGACGCACGCTGCTGTCGGGCCACAGTGTGGTATCGACATTAAAGGCGATACCGTCGATCAGCGGACCGCCGTCTAGCGGTTCGACCATTACTTTCAGATGCCGCTCGCCCACCAGCCGCTGTTGCAGCAGCTTAAACCGGCCGTCGAAGGCCGGTTCCGGGAACGCCTGGCCCCAGGGGCCCGCCTCACGCAGCATCTCAGCCGTCTGCAGCGAAAAATCCTGCGGTTGCAGCGCACCGTCAGACCAGATGATGCCCTGCAGCGATTCGCCGTCCAGCCACTCACCGACCAGGTCGGCAAAGCGCTGACGAAACTCCTCGTAGCGGTCCGTTTCCAGCGATAAGCCTGCCGCCATCGCGTGGCCACCAAACTTCAGCATCAGGCCGGGGTTCAGGGTATCCAGCCGCTCCAGCGCATCACGCAGATGCAGACCGGCAATCGAACGTCCCGAGCCTTTCAGCGTGCCATCGCCCGCGGGGGCGAAGGCAATGACCGGACGATGAAAACGCTCTTTCAGTCGTGAGGCCAGAATGCCCACGACGCCCTGATGCCACTCGGGATGATAGAAGGCCAGTCCCAGCGGCAGATCGCGCTGCTCACGCTCCAGCGCCTGACACAGCGCCAGCGCCTCGCTCTGCATGCCCTGCTCGATCTCTTTTCGCGTCTGGTTGAGTGCGTCCAGCTCACTGGCTAACATCCGCGCCTGACTCAGGTCATCAGTCATCAGCAGCGCCACGCCCACCGACATGTCGTCGAGCCGCCCCGCGGCATTAAGCCGTGGCCCCAGCGCAAAACCGAGATCGCTGGCCGCCAGCTGACGCGCATCGCGATTCGCAATCTCCAGCAGCGCCCGGATGCCTGGCCGGCATTTTCCGGCCCGGATACGGCTCAGCCCCTGCCATACCAGAATACGGTTGTTAACGTCGAGCGGCACCACATCGGCGACCGTGCCGAGCGCCACCAGGTCCAGCATCCCGGCCAGATTTGGCTCGGCGCGGGTAACGCCGAACCAGCCCTGGGTGCGCAGATGGGCGCGCAGCGCCAGCATCAGATAGAACGCAACGCCAACGCCCGCCAGCGCCCGCGAAGGAAAATCGCAGTCGGGCAGGTTAGGATTCACGATCGCCTCAGCGGCCGGTAAGGTCTCGCCCGGCAGGTGATGGTCGGTGATCAGCACCGGAATGCCGTGCTGATGCGCGTACTCCACCCCGGCGTGGGAGGAGATGCCGTTATCGACCGTCAGGATCATGGCGGCGCCCCGTGCACGCGCCTGCTCTACCACTTCCGGGCTGAGGCCATACCCATCTTCAAAGCGATTCGGCACCAGATACTGCACGTTACTGCCGCCCATACTGCGCAGCGCCATCACCGTCAGCGCGGTACTGGTCGCGCCATCGGCATCAAAGTCGCCGACCACCATGATGCGACGGCCATCCAGCAGCGCCTGATGCAGTAGCGCAACGGCACTCTCAATCCCGCTTAAGGATTGAAACGGCAGCAGATTTTTTGCACCGCGCTCCAGCTCTGCGGCATCGCGCACACCGCGGTGCAGATAGAGTCGCTTCAGCAGCGGCGGCAGGGTCGCCGGCAGCGCATCGTCTACCGTCACCTCACGGCGACGGAGTTCCACATCCTGTTTTACCACCGATTAACCACCACGCTTCTGATTGTCCAGCACCTGCTTCAGCTCCTGCGGCGTCTGATAACCGGGGATCATCATGCCGCTGTCGGTGAGCATGGCCGGGGTGCCCTGAATGCCGAACAGCACGCCCAGTTTGTAGTGCTGAGCAATATCAATTTTGCAGCTGTCGGGCGCAGCCATCTTCGGCGCATTGCCTTTCATCGCCTCGTCAAAGGCTTTGTTGCGGTCGGCGCTGCACCAGATCGCTTTCATCGCCGGTGCGATCTGACCATTCAGCCCTTCCCGCGGAAACGCCAGGTAGCGCACGGTGATACCCAGTGCGTTGTAGTCCGCCATCTGCTCGTGCAGCTTGTGACAGTAGCCGCAGGTAATGTCGGTAAAGACGGTCACGACATGCTGCTCTTTAGGCGCTTTGTAGACGATCATCTCCGGCACCAGCGCCTCGACCTTTTTGTCGAGCAGCTTATTGGTGACGTTAACCGGCTGAGTGCCGCTGACGTCATACAGCGGACCCTGAATCATATGTTTACCGTCGTCGGTCACGTAGAGCACGCCGCTCTCTGACAGCACGGTTTTGAACCCTGGCAGCGGGGACGGGCTGATCTCTGTCTGATTCAGCCCGAGCTTTTTCAGGGATTGCTGGATAGCGCTGTCATCGGCCTGAGCAAGACCGGAAAAGGCGCTGGCTAACAGGGCCAGCATGGCAAAATGCTTGTTCATCGTTGTCCTTATGGCCGCGGTTCAGGCTCGCGGATGGTGTTGTTGATGCAACTGACGCAGGCGCTCGGTGGCGACATGCGTATAAATTTGCGTGGTGGAGAGATCGCTGTGCCCCAGCAACATCTGTACGACACGTAAATCGGCGCCGTGGTTCAGCAGATGCGTGGCAAAGGCATGGCGCATCACATGGGGTGATAACTTTTCGGCGTCGATGCCCGCCAGCGTGGCGTAATGCTTAATCCGATGCCAGAAGGTCTGCCGCGTCATCTGCTGCGCCCGATTACTGGGAAACATCACGTCCAGCGTCTGACCATTAAGCAGCCACGGGCGACCATGTTCCATATATTGCTCCAGCCAGTAAACCGCTTCTTCACCTAATGGCACCAGCCGCTCTTTATCACCTTTACCGATTACCCGGACGACGCCCTGACGCAGGCTGATGTCGCTGAGCGTCAGCCCTGTCAGTTCGGAGACGCGCAGGCCGGTGGCATAGAGCAGCTCCAGCATCGCCTTATCGCGCAGCTCCAGTGGGATATCGGTATTGGGTGCCTGCAACAGCCGCTCGACCTGCGCCTCAGTGAGATCTTTCGGCAGTCGCTGTGGCAGTTTGGGTGCCGAGAGCAGCGCACTGGGATCGTCGGGGCGCACTTTTTCACGGTACAGATACTGGAACAGGCGACGCATGGCGCTGAGCAGCCGCGCTGAGCTGGTCGCCTTGTAGCCTCCTTCCAGCCGTTCAGCCAGAAACTGCTGCAGATCGGCTGGCGTCACGCTGAGCAGCGTCAGCTGGTGATGCGCCAGCCAGCCGGTCAGCGTCTGGAGATCCTGGCGATAGGAGAAGAGCGTGTTCTGCGCCAGATTGCGCTCAATCCAGAGCGCATCAAGAAACTGTTCTGTCAGTTCGCTGTCCTGCACGTTATCTCCGCCGTCTGGTGTAAAATCATGCTCATTATGCCTGATTCAGCAGCGCTTCTGGTACAATTGCGCCAAAGTCAGTATTTACAGAGTGTTATCTGCATGAAAATCGGTCTGTTTTACGGTTCCAGTACCTGTTACACCGAAATCGTGGCGGAGAAAATTCGCGATTTCATCGGCGACGAGCTGGTCACGCTGCATAACGTTAAGGATGATGACCCGCGTCTGATGGAGCAGTACGATTTGCTGATCATGGGCATCCCCACCTGGGATTTTGGTGAGTTGCAGGAGGACTGGGAGGCGATCTGGACGCAGCTGCCCGCGCTGAATCTGCAGAATAAGATTGTGGCGCTGTATGGTATGGGCGATCAGATTGGCTACGGTGAATGGTTTCTGGATGCGCTCGGCATGCTGCACGATTTGCTGCAGCCGATGGGGGTACGTTTCGTAGGCTACTGGCCGCTGGAGGGCTATGAGTTCACCAGTCCCCGACCGCTCACTGCCGATGGCACACAGTTTGTCGGCCTGGCGCTGGATGACGTGAATCAGTTTGAGGTGACTGATGAGCGCGTTGAGCAGTGGTGCGAGCAGGTGCTAACCGAGACTGCCGGACTGCTGTAACCCTCTTCAGCCGTTGCGGCCGCCAGCCACCTACGGAGACGGCGCGGAATGCCTGACAGAACCTGACCGGCCGCGGGTCAGTCGACATGCGCGCTTATGCCTCTTCGCCGTTAATGTCGCGGCCTGCTGAAGCAGCAGGCGCGCAACGCCCGCCATTCGTCAGGCTGCATAGCGTCCTGCATCAGCCACCAGCGCAGCCTGTCACCCTCTTCGCTCTTCGCCACCAGCAGCACGCCTGCCGGTAACCAGCGCAGTGGCTGAGTGGGACGCCAGCGTTTTCCCTGCCAGATCCAGCAATGGACACTTTCCCGCTCCAGCGTCCCATGCCGCAGCCTCAGCCGCCGGCAGACACGACCGCCCTCCGCCAGCAACAGCAGGATCATTCCGCTCCGCAGCAGCTCCCCACCCACGGGCAGCGCCATCAGCAGCACGCCCGAGACGGCAGCCACCAGCCAGACGCACAGCACCCCGCACGCCAGCCGGGAGGGCCGCAGCTTACATTGCCACCGGGCCGCGCTCATGGTTGCGCTGCTGGATGAGATTGACCATCCGCTTAAGCTCAGGATCCTTTGGCTCGCCGTGATTCATCAGCCAGTTGAACAGATCGGGATCGTCACTCTTCAGCAGCGCGACAAAGACCTGCTTATCGGTGTCGCTCAGCGTGTCATACTCAAATTTGAAGAACGGCATAATCGCCACATCCAGTTCCAGCATGCCGCGACGGCAGGCCCACTGAATACGTGATTTATCATTAATATCCATGCATCAGTTTCCACAGTTCACAACGTGGCGCTTAGTGTAACCTGGTTTACTACGGCTCGCAGGCGCTGCGTCGCATGCTGTGCAACCTGCCACATTTCAGGCGGCCTCTTTGCAGGGCTATCACGCCTTTTGTGCGCCGTTTTCCGTAAACAGTTTGCATTGCCAGGCGGCTCTTTTAACATTGAAGACATTGTTCCGGATGAACCTTCTTACACAGGATATCTCCATGCCCACTTTTACTTTACCGCCGCGCCAGCCTGCCGCGTCGTCCCGTCTGCCGCTAACCCTGATGTCACTGGACAGCTGGGCACTGGTTTCGATTACCGGTGCGGACAGCACTGCCTACCTGCAGGGTCAGTTAACGCTGGATGTCGCGGCGCTGGATGCCAATCATCACTCCCCCGCCGCGCACTGCGACGCCAAAGGCAAAATGTGGAGCAATCTGCGTCTGTTTCATCGCGGTGAAGGGTATGCCTACCTGATCCGGCGTGAACTGCGCGACACCCAGTTGGCCGAGCTGAAGAAATATGCGGTGTTTTCAAAAGTCACGATGATGCCCGACGATGAAGCACTTCTGCTGGGTGTGGCCGGTTTCCAGGCGCGTGCTGCCCTGGCTAACCTGTTTGAGGCGTTGCCTGACAGCGAGAAACCAGTGGTGCATCAGGGTGAGACTACCCTGTTGTGGTTTGCGCATCCGGCCGAACGTTTTCTGATTGTGACATCACCGGCCCAGGCCGACGTGCTGAAGCAGAAACTCAGCGAGGATGCGCAGTTCAACGACAGCCAGCAGTGGCTGGCGCTGGATATCGAAGCCGGTATTCCGGTGATCGTTCCCGCCACCAGCGTGCAGTTTATTCCGCAGGCCACCAACCTGCAGGCGCTGGATGCCATCAGCTTTAAAAAAGGCTGCTATGCCGGACAGGAGATGGTGGCACGGGCGAAATATCGCGGTGCTAACAAACGCGCCCTTTACTGGCTGGCGGGTAAGGCAAGCCATCTGCCTGAGGCCAACGCGCCGCTGGAGCTGCAGATGGGTGAGCGCTGGCGTCGTACCGGCAGCGTGCTGGCGGCTGTGCAGCTGGATGATGGCACCAGCTGGATTCAGGTGGTGCTGAACAACGATCTGGAGCCGGACAGCGTGCTGCGGGTTGAAGGCGATGAAGGTGGTCATCTGACGGTGCAGCCCCTGCCCTATTCGCTGGATGAGAGCTGAGTCACCTTCTGGCCCTGGCATCACGTCAGGGCCACATTCGCGAAGCGTCAGCGTACATAGAAGTAGATGGCGCAGAAATGACAGAGTGAGCCGCCCAGCACGAATCCATGCCAGATGGCATGATTGTAGGGAATGCGGCGTGCCACATAGAAAATCACCCCCAGCGAGTAGATTATCCCGCCTGCTGCCAGCAGCCAGATACAGGCTGGCGGCATAATCATGGCCAGCTGATAAACCACGATCAGCGACAGCCACCCCATACAGAGATAGGTCACCAGCGACAGCACTTTAAAGCGATGGGCAATGGTAAGCTTAAACAGAATACCGGCCAGCGCCAGCCCCCAGATTACCGCCATTAATCCATACGCCAGCGGCGTCCTGAGTCCCACCAGCAGAAACGGCGTGTAGGTTCCGGCGATAAGCAGATAGATCGCGCAGTGGTCGAACGTTTTCAGCCAGGGCCGGACCGGGCCATCGGGAATGGCGTGATAGAGCGTCGAAGCCAGAAACAGCAGGATCATACTGCCGCCATAAAGGCTGTAGCTGACAAAGGTCAGAGTATCCGCCTGGCGTTCGATGGCCTGATGAAGCATCAGCACCAGGCCAGCGATGCCTGACAGACAGCCCAGACCATGACTGATACTGTTGGCAATTTCTTCGCCGAACCAGTCGTCCGCTGCGGGTCGTGGTTTGTGAGAAAGTGTGGGGGTCATAAGTGTGTCCTGAACAGCGTAATCGCAGTGATAATATTCTCCAGCCGGGTTGATAACGATTTCAGTGTACACCTGTACGCTAAAATTATCTTATGAAATTCTGTAACCGTTAAACCGGCTGCTGAATCTGATAAACTGACCCCAGGTCAACCGTTCAACGAGTCATCCATGTTTTCGCACCGCGATCTCGCCCGTCTTAACGATCTGGAAATGCAGGTCTATCAGTTCATCATTAAACATCGTGAAGGCGTCAGTTATATGACCATCCGCGAACTGGCTGAGCAGGCGGGAGTCTCCACGACCACCGTGCTGCGCTTCTGCCGTAAGATGCACTGTGAAGGCTGGTCAGAATTTCGCATTCGTCTGCGCTTAGCCGAACAGCAGCATACGCCTCAGCTGAATACCGCCGGGGTGAGCGAGATGCTGAGTTTCTTTAACAGCATTAACAATCCGGCGTTTGAACAGCTCATCGATCAGGCCGCACAGAAAATTGCTCAGGCTGAGCAGGTTTTCTTTATTGGCGTCGGCACATCAGGCAGCCTGGCGAAATATGGCGCCCGCTTTTTCTCTAACCTCGGTAAATTCAGCCACGCAATTGATGATCCCTATTATCCGATCAGTCCCGATCTCTATCAGAACGCGATTGCGATTATTTTATCCGTCTCCGGTGAAACCGAAGAGATCCTGCGTATTGCCAGCCAGTTCAGCCTGAACAAGTGCAGAATCATTGCGATAACGAATACTGAGAGCAGTTCGCTGGCGAAAATCGGCGATTTTACCCTCTGCTACCATGTGCCGATTATTCGTCTGGCTGACAATACAGACATTACGACACAGGTTCCGGTAACCTATATTATTGAGGCGATCGGCCGCCAGCTGCGAAAATAAAACAGCCTGTTTTTCACAGGTAACAAACGCCATTTTTCGCGCGATGTTATATCGTGACTTTCATTATTGCCTTGCTACACTCATCGCAATTTCTTTATCCGGAACGGAGTGAAACATGAGTGCAGAATTGCAGTTACCCAAAGACTTTCTCTGGGGTGGCGCGGTGGCAGCGCATCAGGTTGAAGGCGGCTGGGATCAGGGCGGCAAAGGAGTCAGCATTGCAGACGTGCTGACCGGCGGCTCACATGGTGTTGATCGGGTCATCACCGATGGCGTGCAGCCCGGCCATTTCTATCCGAACCATCAGGGCGTGGAGTTCTACTCTCACTATAAAGAGGATGTCGCGCTGTTTGCCGAGATGGGCTTCAGATGTTTCCGCACCTCCATTGCCTGGACCCGCATCTTCCCGAACGGGGATGAGCAGCAGCCCAACGAAGCGGGCCTGCAATTCTATGACGATCTGTTTGATGAACTGCTGAAGTATGGCATTGAACCCGTCATCACCCTCTCTCACTTCGAAATGCCGTATCACCTGGTTAAAGAGTATGGCGGCTGGCATAACCGCAAAGTGGTCGACTTCTTTGTGCGCTTCAGTGAAGTGGTGCTGAAGCGCTATAAAAACAAAGTGAAATACTGGATGACCTTTAACGAGATCAACAACCAGCGCAACTGGCGCTATCCGCTGTTCGGATACTGCTGCTCAGGGGTGATCTTCACTGAACATGAGAAGCCTGAAGAGGCGATGTATCAGGTGATGCACCATCAGTTTGTTGCCAGCGCAAAAGTGGTGAAACTCGGACACGACATCAATCCGGACTTTCAGATTGGCTGCATGATCGCCATGGTGCCGGTCTACCCGTTCTCCTGCCATCCGGATGATGTGGCCCTGGCGCAGGAAGCGATGCATCAGCGCTATGTGTTCAGTGATGTGCAGATGCGCGGATACTATCCGGCCTATACCCTGAAAGAGTGGGCGCGCAAAGGGTATGACATTCAGATGGACGCTGACGATGCCGAAACGCTGCGTCAGGGCTGCGCAGACTACGTTGGCTTCAGCTACTACATGAGCAACGCCGTGAAGACCGATGCCAGCGGCGTTGACGATCCGATTACCGGCTTTGAAGGCGTAGTGAAAAACCCGCATGTGAAAGCCTCCGACTGGGGCTGGCAGATCGATCCGGTTGGCCTGCGCTATGCCCTGAACGACCTTTATGAACGTTATCAGAAGCCGCTGTTTATTGTGGAAAATGGCTTTGGCGCGATCGATAAGCCGGGTGCCGACGGGATGATTAACGATGATTACCGCATCGACTATCTGCGCGCGCACATCGAAGAGATGAAGAAAGCCGTCAGCTATGATGGCGTCGAGTTAATGGGCTACACCCCGTGGGGCTGCCTGGACTGCGTCTCGTTCACCACCGGACAGTACGACAAGCGTTACGGCTTTATTCATGTGAATAAAAACGATGATGGCAGCGGCGACTTTTCCCGTGCGAAGAAGAAGAGCTTTGGCTGGTATCAGCAGGTTATCGCCAGCAACGGCGAAAACCTCTGACGCGCCCCGCCGCCGCGGCGGCGAAACGCCTCAGCGCCCACCGGCAGCGTCAATGATGCTGCCGGTCACGTATGAGGCCGCTTCACTGGCCAGCCAGACGATCGCTTCCGCAACCTCCTCCGCTTCTCCGCCTCGTCCCATCGGAATCGCACTGGCAAGCCGGTCTACTCTGCCCGGCTCGCCGCCGTCGGCATGCATCTCTGTATAGATGAAGCCCGGCCGGACACCGTTTACCCGGATGCCCTGTTGCGCCACTTCCAGCGACAATCCTCTGGTCAGGGTATCCATCGCCCCTTTTGAGGCGGCGTAATCGACATATTCGCCCGGTGCACCAGTGCGGGACGCCGCCGATGAAACGTTCACGATCGCCCCGCCCTGGCCGCCATGATGGGTACCCATCCGCTTAACCGCCTCCCGGCAGCAGAGAAAGGTGCCGATAACATTGGTGGCAAACACCTTTTGCAGACGCGCCGCATCCAGCTGTTCGGTGCGGCACTGCTGAAACAGAATACCGGCGTTGTTCACCAGCAGCGCCAGCGGTTCCGCCTGCTGATCGAGCTGCGCAAACATCGCCTTCACCGCCTCTTCATCCGCAATATCAGCCTGAATCGCAAAGGCTTCCCCGCCCTGCTGCCGGATTTGGCTGACCACCTCCTGCGCTTCTGCCTCGCGCTGGCGATAGTTCACCGCGACCCGATAACCGCGAGCGGCCAGCAGCCGCGACGTTGCCCGGCCGATGCCGCGGCTGCCTCCCGTAACCAGTGCCAGTTTCATACTGTTTCTCCATAAAAAAGGGCCGGAAACCGGCCCCTGGGGATGAGATTCTGCCGCCGCGATTTACTGATAGTCGCTGATCGGTACGCAGGAGCAGAACAGATTGCGGTCGCCAAAGACATCGTCAAGACGCTTCACCGTCGGCCAGTACTTGTTGTGGCTGCCCGCCGGGAAGACCGCCAGTTCACGGCTGTAAGGGTGAGACCACTCACCGACAATTTCCAGCTGGGTGTGCGGTGCATTTACCAGCGGATTGTCGTCCAGCGGCCATTCCCCGGCCGCCACCCGGTCAATCTCGATGCGGATCGCCAGCATCGCATCAATAAAGCGATCCAGTTCGATTTTGCTCTCCGACTCGGTTGGCTCCACCATCAGGGTGCCCGCGACCGGGAAGGACATGGTCGGCGCGTGGAAGCCGTAATCGATCAGGCGCTTGGCAATATCCAGCTCGCTGATGCCGGTCTGCTCTTTCAGCGGACGAATGTCGAGAATACATTCATGCGCCACGCGGCCGTCGCGGCCGGTATAGAGCACCGGATAGGCGGACTGCAGGCGGCTGGCGATGTAGTTAGCATTCAGGATAGCGACCGAGCTGGCCTGTTTCAGCCCCTCGGCTCCCATCATACGAATGTACATCCAGCTGATAGGCAGGATGGAGGCGCTGCCAAACGGTGCAGCGGAGACCGCGCCCTGCTGCGTCAGCACACCGTCGATCTGCACCACGCTGTGACCCGGTACAAACGGAGCCAGATGCGCCTTGACGCCAATCGGTCCCATACCCGGGCCGCCACCGCCGTGCGGAATGCAGAAGGTTTTGTGCAGATTGAGATGCGACACATCCGCGCCGATATATCCCGGCGTGGTGATGCCGACCTGCGCATTCATGTTTGCGCCATCCAGGTAGACCTGACCGCCATACTGATGAACAATCTGGCACACTTCGCGGATGGTCTCTTCATAGACACCATGGGTAGAGGGATAAGTCACCATGATGCAGGAGAGTTTATCACCTGCCTGAGCGGCTTTTTCGCGCAGGTCACCCAGATCGATGTTGCCCTGTTTATCACAGGCCACCACCACCACATCCATACCCGCCATCTGAGCAGAGGCCGGGTTAGTGCCGTGGGCCGAGCTGGGGATCAGGCAGAGATGGCGATCCCCCTCGCCGCGACTTTCATGATAGCGGCGGATCGCCAGCAGTCCGGCGTACTCCCCCTGCGCCCCGGAGTTGGGCTGCATACAGAGCGCATCATAGCCGGTGAGTTGCACCAGCCACTGTGAAAGCTGACCGATCATCTGCAGATAACCAGCGGCCTGTTCAGCCGGGCAGAAAGGATGCAGCTCAGCAAACTCCGGCCAGGTGATCGGGATCATCTCCGCCGCGGCATTGAGCTTCATCGTGCAGGAGCCGAGCGGGATCATTGCCTGGTTCAGCGCCAGATCTTTTTTCTCCAGGCTGTGCATGTAGCGCATCATCTCAGTTTCGCTGTGATGACGGTTGAAGACCGGATGAGTCAGAATGTCGCTCTGGCGCAGCAGGCCGGCTGGAATAGCGTGGCCTTCGCTGGCGACTTCGCTGTCGAGTTTGTCCAGGCCCGGACGCTGATCGTCACCCAGCAGAATAGCGAACAGCGTCAGAATATCTTCGCGGCAGGTGGTTTCATCCAGCGTGATGCCGACCGCGTTGTGAATATCGCTGCGCAGGTTAACGCCAAAGCTCAGGGCGCGGTTCAGCACGGCGGCTTTATCCGCCACCTCAACCGTCAGCGTGTCGAACCAGTGCTGATGGCGCAGCGTCAGGCCACCCTGCTGCAGGCCGGCTGCCAGAATCGTGGTGAAGCGGTGAATGCGTGAGGCGATACGTTTAAGGCCGGCCGGGCCGTGGAACACCGCGTAGAGACCGGCAATGTTGGCCAGCAGCACCTGTGAAGTACAGATGTTGGAGTTGGCCTTTTCGCGGCGGATATGCTGCTCGCGGGTCTGCATCGCCATGCGCAGCGCCGTGTTGCCTGCAGCATCGCGCGAGACACCAATGATGCGGCCCGGCATAGAGCGTTTATGCTCGTCACGGCTGGCGAAGAACGCCGCGTGAGGCCCGCCGTAACCCATAGGCACGCCGAAGCGCTGAGCCGAACCAAACACGATGTCCGCGCCCTGCTTACCTGGCGCTTCCAGCAGGACTAACGACATAAAGTCGGCGGCCACGCTGACGACCACTTTGCGCGCTTTGAGTGCGGCAATCAGTGCGCGGTAGTCGTGCGCTTCACCGGTGGTGCCCACCTGTTGCAGCAGCACGCCAAACAGATCGTCATGCTCAGGCGCTTTCTCTGCACGATCGATAATCAGTTCAAAGCCGAACGTTTCTGCACGGGTTCGCACCACATCCAGCGTCTGCGGATGAATATCATCGGCAATGAAAAATTTATTCGCGTTTTTGAGCTTGCTGACGCGTTTTGCCATCGCCATCGCTTCGGCGGCGGCGGTCGCTTCATCCAGCAGTGAGGCGGAGGCGATATCCATGCCGGTGAGATCCAGCGTCAGCTGCTGGAAGTTCAGCAGTGCTTCCAGACGGCCCTGCGACACCTCAGGCTGATAAGGGGTGTAAGCGGTGTACCAGCCGGGATTCTCCAGCATGTTACGCAGGATCACCGGCGGGGTGATCACCGCACTGTATCCCATGCCGATCCAGGATTTGTAACGCAGATTCTGGCTGGCGATGGCTTTCAGTTCCGCCAGCGCCTGCTGTTCAGTGGCGGCTTCGCCTACCGCAGGCGGGCCTGGCAGTTGAATGTCGGCAGGCACAATGGTGCCGATTAACGCGTCCAGCGAACGGGCACCAATCGCGTCAAGCATCTGCGCCTGCTGCTCAGGTGAAGGACCGATATGGCGCTCAATAAAGGCACCGTTGTGTTCAAGCTGGCTGAGAGTCTGAGTCATTAGCAGTAAATCCTGAATCGGGCTGGGGAACCGGGGATCAAACAGAAGTCAGCGGCCTCTGCAGGAGGCCGCCTGACGATTACTCGTCGATGGAGGCTTTATAGGCATCCGCATCCAGCAGCGAGTCAAGTTCGGACGCGTCGCTGGCTTTCATTTTGAATAACCAGCCGCCTGCATAAGGCTCGCTGTTAACCTGCTCCGGTGAGTCGGTCAGCGCGTCGTTGACCGCCACAATTTCACCGCTGAGGGGCGCATAAATATCTGAAGCCGCTTTAACGGATTCCGCTACCGCACACTCTTCACCGGCTGCGAACGTCGCGCCCACTTCCGGCAAATCGACAAACACCATGTCGCCCAGTAGCTCCTGCGCATGTTCGGTAATGCCCACGGTGTAGCTGCCATCCTCTTCTTTGCGCACCCATTCGTGGCTGTCGCGGTATTTCAACGTATTCGGCACATTGCTCATTGGCCATTTCTCCTGAATAAAATTTACTGAGCGACCGGCTTACCGGCGCGGACAAAAATGGGACGGGTGACCTGTACCGGCATCTGGCGGTTACGGATCTCGACGATGGCGGCGCTGCCGACGGAAGCGGGGACGCGCGCCAGGGCGATGCTGCAACCCAGGGTCGGTGAGAAAGAACCGCTGGTAATGATCCCTTCCTGCTGCTGGCCCTGCTCATCCGTGAAACGCACCGGCTGCCCGTGACGCAGCACCCCTTTTTCCGTCATGATCAGTCCCACCAGCTTTTCCGTTCCGCGTTCACGCTGTAGCTCCAGGGCTTCCCGGCCGATGAAATCGCGGTCTGCTGGCTCCCAGCAGACGGTCCAGCCCATATTGGCGGCCAGCGGTGAGACACCTTCATCCATCTCCTGACCATAGAGGTTCATCCCCGCTTCCAGACGCAGGGTGTCGCGCGCGCCCAGTCCGGCCGGTTTCACCCCTGCAGCCAGCAGGCGCTGCCAGAACCCCGCCGCCTCGCCTGCGGGCAGCGCAATCTCATATCCCGCTTCACCGGTGTAACCCGTTGTAGCGATAAACAGATCGCCCGCCTGTACGCCGAAAAAGGGCTTCATGCCTGCGACGGCCTGACGCTGCTCTTCGCTGAACAGCGTCTGCGCTTTCTGCTGTGCCTGTGGACCCTGCACGGCAATCAGCGCCAGATCATCGCGTTCGGTCAGCGTAATGCCGTAGTTCTGCGCGTGCTGCGCTATCCAGGCGAGATCTTTCTCACGGGTCGCGGAGTTCACGACCAGCCGGAAGAACGTCTCGCTCATAAAGTAAACAATTAAATCGTCAATGACGCCACCCGAGGCATTGAGCATCCCGGTGTAGAGCGCCTTGCCGGGCTGGGTCAGTTTTGCCACATCGTTCGCCAGCAGGTAGCGCAGAAACTCGCGGGTACGGGGACCGGTCAGATCGACAATGGTCATGTGGGAGACATCAAACATGCCGGCGTCACTGCGCACGACATGATGTTCATCCATCTGGGAGCCGTAGTGCAAAGGCATCATCCAGCCATGAAAGTCCACCATGCGGGCACCGCAGGCCTGATGCTGTTCAAACAGAGGTGTTTGCTGAGTCATAACCATCCTGTGCAGAAGCGAATGAGTACAAAAGCGCGCCGTCATACTGTGCCGACGCAAACGTTCTCCTGAGGCTGACGTTACCACCGAATCTGGCGATTAACCATAAGCAAATCGGGGTCGAAAGCAGAGGCACAGACTAACCAGGAATTGGAGGCAACAGGATAATAAACTGCATTTTTGTGATTAATCGCGCAATAAATGCAGGCTATTTAAATATACGCAGCAAATTTATGCGGCACGACGTCCGGGTTGTTAAAAAGATCCCGCCTTCAGCGCGCTTCCGGATAAAAAAAAGTAATGCGAAATCTCACGCAAAATTAGAATAAATCAAACGAGGAACCCTGCTGGTGCAGCGTTGCCTTTTTGTGGTGCAGAGGGGTTTGAGAGATAAAAAAAGCCAGCAGAAGCTGGCTTAGCAGAGCGGCAGATTCAGCGAAGCCAGGCGGGCAAATCGGTCAGGCCCATCGCCTGTTTCAGCATCATCGGTTTGACGCCCGGTAAACGGTCCGCCAGCTTCAGACCGACATCACGCAGCAGTTTTTTCGCCGGGTTGTTGCCCGCAAACATTTCGCGGAAGCCCTGCATGCCCGCCAGCATCATGGCGGCGCTGTGTTTACGGCTGCGCTCATAGCGGCGCAGATAGAGGTGCTGACCGATATCTTTGCCCTGCTGATGGAGACGCCGGATCTCACCGATCAGCTCTGCGGCGTCCATGAAGCCCAGGTTAACCCCCTGTCCTGCCAGCGGATGGATGGTGTGAGCCGCATCCCCGACCAGCGCCAGACGGTGCGCCGCGAAGTTGCGGGCGTAGCGCGCCACCAGCGGAAACGTTTTGCGCTCGCTTTCCAGCTGGCAGAGGCCGAGGCGCATATCAAACGCCACGGAGAGCTGCTGGTTGAACAGCGCGTCCGGCATGGTTTCCAGGCGGCTGGCTTCCTGAGGCGACAGCGACCAGACGATAGAGCTGAGGTGTGGGTCCTGCATCGGCAGGAACGCCAGTATGCCGTCGCCGTGGAACACCTGACGCGCCACCGCGTCATGAGGTTGTTCGGTGCGAACGTTAGCCACCAACGCGTGGTGGTCGTAATCCCAGAAGGTCAGTGGAATATCCGCTTTGTTGCGCAGCCAGGAGTTTGCGCCATCAGCAGCAATCATTAAGCGCGCGCTTAGCATGCTGCCATCCTGCAGCGTGATAAAGGCTTCGTTGTCACCAAATGCCACCTGCTGCAACTGCGAAGGCGCCATCAGCGTGACGTCACTGCAGGTGCTGGCGCGTTGCCAGAGCGCGCTCTGGATCACCGGATTTTCGATGATGTGGCCAAGATGCGACAGGCCCTGCTGCTCATCATCAAACGCGATGGCTCCAAAACTGTCCTTCTCCCACACTTCCATACCGTGATAGGGGCTGGCGCGCAGGGAAAGGATTGTCGACCAGACATCCAGCTTCTGCAGCAGACGCTCACTGGCGGCATTAATTGCCGAAACACGGACGGAGGGTGACGCGCTCAGCGCCAGGGGCGGCTCCGGCGATTTTTCCAGTACGGCGATGCGCAGTCCACTGCCCTGCAAGCCGCAGGCGACAGCCAGCCCCACCATTCCGCCACCGGCAATCACCACATCAAAAGTTTGCATCTGAGCCTCTTTATTAACGCTTAACCCAGCCAAGCGTGCGCTCAGCCAGTTGATTTCGTAGCCACGGCAGATGGTCCATCGCCAGCAGGCCCAGGTTACGTCCTGCCACCAGCGGGGCGTAACGATTGGCAAAGACGCGAACCAGCCCGTCTGTGATGCCAATGGTGGCGGCACGGTCGGACTGCCGGCGTTGCTGATAGTGATTCAGAACCGCATAGCTGCCGGGGTCCTGCTGTTGCCGATGGGCAGCGGCCAGCGTTTCCGCCAGCGACATCACGCCACGCAGGCCCAGGTTAAAGCCCTGCCCGGCAATCGGATGCAGCGTCTGTGCCGCATTGCCTACCACCGCCACGCGATGCGTTACCGTCTGCACCGCCTGGTGCAGCGCCAGCGGGTAGCATTCGCGCTGACCGGTGTGGGTGAATTTCCCCAGCCGCCAGCCAAAGGCGCGCTGCAACTCGCTGAGGAATTCAGCATCACTCCACTGTACTATTTTTTCGCGCTGTGACGCCGGATGGCACCAGACCAGCGACAGACGGTTCCCGGACATCGGCAACAGCGCCAGCGGGCCATGCTCGGTGAAACGTTCAAACGCCCGGCCCTGATGAGGCAGCGCGGTGGAAACGTTGGCGATAACCGCCAGCTGCTGATACGCCTCAGTCTGCCACTGGATGCCACAGGATGCCGCCAGTGCAGAGCGTGTACCATCTGCCGCCACCAGCACTTTTCCGCTGAGTTGCTCGCCGTTGTCCAGCGTCACCTCAACCTGCTCTTCGCTGCGGGTTGCCTGGGTCACGCGAGCCGGACAGCGCAACGTCACGCCCGGCGCTTTTTTCAGTTCAGCAAACAGTCGCTGACCGACGTCAAACAGTTCGACAACCTGCCCCAGCGCCGGAATCTCATAGTCAGCCGCCGCCATCGAGACAAAGCCTGCGTGGCCGCGGTCGGAGACATGGATATCAGTAATCGGCGTGGCACAGCTGGCGATGCGCTGCCAGAGGTTAATCGCCGCCAGCTGCTGGCAGGTACCGGCTGAGAGCGCAATCGCCCGGCCATCAAAGCCGGGGTGCGCCCGGCTGGCAGGCTCGCTGCGCTCGATTAGCGTCACCGGCAGTTTGCCCTGAGTGAGATGGGAGATCGCCAGCGCCAGCGTCGCCCCGGTCATGCCGCCACCGGCAATCAGAATCGTCATGCCTGTTTAGCCGCCGCCATCAGCGCCTCAATCTCATCGGCCTCTTTCACGACGCTGTCGGTGAGATTTTCAATGCCCTCTTCGGTGATCACAATGTCATCTTCGATACGGATACCGATGCCGCGATACGCCACAGGAACATCCGCATCCGGCGCGATGTAGAGGCCCGGTTCAACCGTTAACACCATGCCCGGTTCCAGTATCCGGTCGCGGCTCGGCGTGCCGTAGTGGCCAACATCGTGAACATCCAGCCCCAGCCAGTGGCCCAGACCATGCATGTAGAACTGACGATGCGCCTCTTCGGCAATCAGCGTATCGACGTCACCGTCGAGAATGCCCAGCTCAACCAGACCGGTGATCATAATGCGTACGACTTCATCGTTGACTTCGCGAATGCTGATGCCAGGCCGGAACATCTCCAGCGCCCGGTTCAGTGAAGCCAGAACGATGTCATAAATCGCGCGCTGCGCCGGGCTGAATTTGCCGTTAACCGGGAAGGTGCGGGTGATATCCCCGGCATAGCCGTGGAACTCGCAGCCGGCATCGATCAGCACCAGATCGCCGTCACGCATTTCACTTTCATTTTCGGTGTAGTGCAGAATGCAGCCGTTTTCTCCGGCACCGACAATGGTGTTGTAGGCCGGGAAGCGCGCGCCATGACGGGCAAATTCGTGATGAATCTCTCCCTCCAGCTGATACTCAAACATGCCTGGCTGGCAGGCCAGCATGGCACGGGTATGGGCCAGGGCACTGATCTTCCCGGCGCGGCGCATCAGCTCGATTTCATCCGCATCCTTGAACAGGCGCATCTCATGCACCCAGGGACGCCAGTCGGTCAGGGTGGCAGGCGCGCTGAGGTTCTGGCGGAACCCACGACGCAGTTTTTCCAGAGCGCTGAACACCAGGGCATCGGCATGGCTGTAGTCACCCTGTGCGTGGTAGATCACATCCAGGCCGTTGAGCAGCAGGTGCAGCTGTTCGCCAATGTCGTCCCAGGGCAAGGCGCGATCCACGCCCAGTTTCGCGGGAGCCGCCTCCTGACCCAGCCGACGGCCAGACCAGATCTCTGCCGTGAGGTCACGCACGCGGTTAAACAGCACGCTGTGGTTGTGATTCTCATCGCTTTTGATCAGGACCAGCAGCGCCTGTGGCTCGTTAAAACCGGTGAAATAGCTGAAATCGCTGCTCTGACGAAACGGATACTCGGTGTCATTACTGCGCGTCACTTCAGGCGCAGCAAAAATTAACGCGGCGCTGCCTGGCGCCATCTTCGCTAACAGCGCCTGACGGCGCTGCAGGAATCGTTCCAGTGAAATCATCTCTGCACTCCCTGTAAACTGACCGGTTAAACTCGTTGACCTGAAATGCCTGACTTAATGCAGCGTCGGCTTTTGCACTTCTGGCGCAGTGGGCTGTGGGCGGGTAAAGGTGTCATGACACAGCAGGGCTGCCACGCGCACATACTCAATCACCTCTTCCAGCGACTGCTCCAGCTCCTCCTGGTCTTCATCCTCTTCATAACCGAGCTGAGCGATGGTGCGCAGGTCATCAATGGCTTCGCCGGTTTCCCCGGTGACCTTATCCAGTTTAGGCTGTGTTACGCCCAGGCCGAGCAGAAAATGGTTCACCCAGCCCGCCAGCGCATCGGCACGGTCAAAGACGGTGATGTCATCATCAGCGGGCAGCAGCAGCTGAAACAGAAAGCCTTCATCTTCCAGCGTGGTCGCCGTGTGCGCGTGCAGTTCTGTCAGTGGCACTGCGAGAGAGTGAGAAAACGCCATGCCTTCGTTAGCCAGATCGTGGACCAGCGTCTTCCAGCTGGTGTCCTGGTTACCGCCGCAGAGGATCCCACTCAGCAGGCCGTGCATTTCTGCGGGCGTCATTCCAACACCCTGCTGTGAGAGCACCGCCGCAAGCGCGTTGTAATCGGGGGTTGCGTTCTGTAAGGACATAAGTTTTCATCGTCGTTGGCAGAATAAGTTCGTGTTATGCTACCACTAGCTGCCTCAAGGTTTCCAGAAAAGGGGTTGTATCTTATTTCGTGGGTCTATATAGTTGCCCGCCTCCCAAGCCATTGACTGCTAAGGGAGTTGCGAGCGAAGTAATCAGTCAGGAAGGTGGCATGTCTGCACAACCGGTAGATTTACAAATTTTTGGTCGTTCGTTAAGAGTGAATTGTCCGCCAGAGCAGCAAGATGCGCTCAATAGTGCGGCTGACGATCTCAATCAGCGGTTGCAAGATTTAAAAGTTCGCACTAGAGTCACAAATACAGAGCAACTGGTGTTCATCGCCGCGTTAAACGTCTGCCATGAACTGGCGCAAGAGAAAGTGAAAACGCGCGATTATGCTGCTAATATGGAACAGCGTATCCGTATGCTGCAGCAGACGATTGAGCAGGCGTTAGTTGAGCAGGGTCGCATAACCGACCGCCAGGATGCGAAGTTCGAATAAAACTTCATGGTTGCTGTGCTACAGTAACGGTGAGGTAAATTTTCTCTGAGATGTTTGCAAGTGGGCCAGTCCCCTGAGCCGATATTTCGAAAAAACAGAATGTGACGCTCTGTTACCTGTGTGCATGCTCGGTCCGTCCGAGAAGCCTGATGGTTACGACGGCATGTTCACCTTGAACCAAGGGTTCAAGGGTTACAGCCTACGGCGGCATCTCGGAGATCTCCCTTTCAGCACTCCTGCTTTTTTCCCCCGACCGACATGTTATAGTCGCTGAACAGCGACTTATCCGGCGGGGAAATCATGTCTGAACCTTCCATCTCTGCACCTTCCATGTTACAGCGTCAGGAAATTCGCCAGCAGGTGCGTCATCTGCGCCGGGCGCTGACGGACGAGCAGCAGGCCCAGGCGGCCGAACAGCTTGCGGAGCTGGCCCTGAACTACGCCCCGCTCACTGCCGCACAAAATATTGCCCTGTTTCTGTCGGTGGATGGAGAGCTCAACACCCGTCCGCTGATTGCCCGGTTGTGGCATCTGAAAAAAACGGTCTGTCTGCCGGTTTTGCACCCCTTCTCTCCCGGTAATTTACTGTTTCTGCGCTATTCGCCCGACACCCCCTTGCAGACCAATAAACTGCGTATTCCCGAACCGCCGCTGGATATCCGGCAGTTGATCACCCTGGATCAGCTGGATCTGATGATGGTGCCGCTGGTGGCGTTTGACCACGCCGGTCAGCGTCTGGGGATGGGCGGAGGCTTCTACGATCGCACGCTGCAGAACTGGCGGCAGCACGGCTTTTTGCCCGTGGGTCTGGCCCACGATTGTCAGCAGGTTGACAGCCTGCCGGTGGCAGAATGGGATGTGCCTTTGCCGGCCGTAATGACGCCGTCAAAGCTGTGGCAGTGGGAGTAGAGGAAGTAGTGTTACGGAATTTTCAGATGACTCAATCCCCTGTCCGGGCGCATCTGGCTGCAATGAAACCTGAAGAGACGCGACTCAGCGCCTCTCCAGGCGGGTAGCGCTTAGTAAAGTAAACGCGCGCGGATAGTGCCCGGAATAGCCTTCATCAGCTGCAGAGCTTTCTCCGCCACTTCCGGCTCAGCATCGATATCGATGACCACATAGCCCATAAATGGCGACGTCTGCAGATACTGAGCGGCGATGTTAATGCCCTGCTCGGCGAAAATCTGGTTGATCGCCGTCAGCACGCCCGGACGGTTCTCGTGGATGTGCAGCAGACGGCTGGCGCTGATGCCGTGGATCGGCAGTGAGACTTCCGGGAAGTTGACCGCCGACAGGGTGGAACCGTTGTCGGAGTATTTCGCCAGCTTGCCCGCAACTTCAATACCGATGTTCTCCTGCGCTTCTTCTGTCGATCCGCCAATGTGCGGCGTCAGGATCACGTTGTCGAACTCACTCAGCGGAGAGATAAAGGGATCGCTGTTGGTGGCTGGCTCGACCGGGAAGACGTCGATGGCCGCGCCTCCCACATGCTTGCTGGCCAGTGCCTCGCACAGCGCCGGGATATCCACAACCGTGCCACGAGAGGCGTTAATCAGCAGCGCGCCAGGCTTCATCTGCGCCAGCTGCTCCGCCCCGATCATATCCTGTGTCGACACGGTTTCCGGTACGTGCAGGCTCACAACGTCGCTCATGTTGAGCAGTTCCGCCAGATGGCGAACCTGAGTGGCATTACCCAGCGGCAGCTTGTTTTCAATGTCATAGAAGAAAACGTGCATGCCCAGGCTCTCTGCCAGCACGCCCAGCTGCATCCCGATATGGCCGTAACCGATGATGCCGAGTTTTTTCCCACGCGCTTCGAATGAGCCTTTGGCATTCTTGTTCCAGATACCACGGTGCGCTTTGGCATTCGCTTCCGGGATGCCACGCAGCATCAGCAGCATTTCACCAATCACCAGTTCAGCGACCGAGCGGGTATTGGAGAATGGCGCATTGAAGACCGGAATCCCGCGGCTGGCGGCGGCCTGCAGGTCAACCTGGTTGGTTCCGATACAGAAACAGCCGACAGCGACCAGCTTTTCAGCTGCCGCAAAAATCTCTTCAGTGAGCTGGGAGCGGGAACGGATACCAATGAAGTGCGCATCACGGATGGAGGCTTTTAATGCGTCAGCGTCCAGCGCGCCCTTGTGAAATTCGATGTTGGTGTAGCCTGCAGCCCGCAGGTTGTCCAGCGCGCTCTGATGCACACCCTCCACCAGCAGGAACTTAATCTTATCTTTATCCAGTGATACCTTTGCCATTTCCCGATCCTATTCAGCATTCAATGAGGAGTACCATAAGCCAGCCTTCTGTCAAAATATCAAAAAAATCGCGTCGGGCAATACAAACGATTGCCCGGGAGCCAGCACGGCAACGGCTGGCAGCACCACAATGCCAGACAAAATCACGGGGTCAGGGTTGAAGAGAGAATGAAACCGTTGCGGATAACGGTTATGTGACATAAGTCACCAAATTTCACCCGGGCGAGAAAAGATGATTTGCAGGCAGAAATAAGCGGCGCCGTATCGACGCCGGACAGATCATTTTTTGATGGTTTTCACGCCATCCGGACCGCCTATCAGCGCAATATCGGCGCCGCGTGCGGCAAACAGGCCCACGGTGACCACGCCAGGCAAAGCGTTGATGCTCTTTTCCAGCGCAATCGGATCGAGAATAGTCAGATTATGCACGTCGAGAATGATGTTGCCGTTATCGGTGATGACATTCTGGCGATACTCCGGCAGGCCGCCCATTTTAACCAGCTCACGCGCAACGTAACTGCGCGCCATCGGGATCACCTCGATCGGCAGCGGGAAGCGGCCCAGCACATCGACCTCTTTAGAGGCGTCGGCGATACAGATAAAGGTCTGCGCCACCGCGGCTACGATCTTTTCACGCGTCAGCGCCGCGCCACCGCCTTTGATCATCTGCATCTGCGGGTTGATCTCATCCGCACCATCGACGTAAACCGACAGCAGATCGATCTCGTTCAGGTCAAACACCGGAATGCCCAGGCTTTTCAGTTTCAGGGTCGAGGCATCCGAGCTGGAGACGGCACCTTCGATCTGATGCCTGACTGTGGCAAGCGCATCGATAAAGTGGGCAGCGGTGGATCCGGTGCCTACGCCAACAACCGTCCCCGGCTGCACGTACTCAAGTGCAGCCCAGCCAACGGCTTTTTTCAGTTCATCCTGGGTCATGGTATGTTTAAAACCTGTGCGACAACGAAGTGCGCGTAGTATAAAACAAGGCTGGCTGAAAATGCTCGGCTGACCGACGCGGATTTAACGCTTTGGAAGCCAGCCCACAAAAAACAGGTGAGCCATCACAGGCGGCACTTTTGTGGCATAGTGACGTCCACCCTGAAGGAGAGAGAAGAATAATGAAACGCCCGGATTATCGAACGCTTCAGGCGCTGGATTCAGTGATCCGCGAACGCGGATTTGAGCGAGCCGCACAGAAACTCTGCATCACCCAGTCGGCGGTGTCTCAGCGTATTAAGCAGCTGGAGAACCTGTTTGGTCAGCCGCTGCTGGTGCGCACCGTGCCGCCGCGTCCGACCGAACAGGGCCAGAAACTGCTCGCATTACTGCATCAGGTCGAGCTGCTGGAAGAGGAGTGGCTGGGTGATGAGAACAGTGGAACCACGCCGCTGCTGCTGTCGCTGGCGGTCAACGCCGACAGTCTGGCGACATGGCTGCTGCCCGCCCTGAAAGATGTGCTGGCCGACTCGCCCGTGCGCCTGAATCTGCAGGTGGAAGATGAAACCCGCACCCAGGAGCGTCTGCGTCGCGGTGAGGTGGTGGGCGCGGTCAGTATTCAGCCGCAGCCGCTGCCCAGCTGTCTGGTGGACCAGCTCGGCGCGCTCGACTATCTGTTTGTGGCGTCGCGCGACTTTGCCGATCGCTTCTTCCCCAACGGGGTGACCCGCTCTGCCCTGCTGAAGGCGCCTGCGGTCGCGTTCGACCACCTTGATGATATGCATCAGGCCTTCCTGCAGCAGAATTTCGACCTCTCACCCGGGAGCGTGCCCTGCCACATCGTCAACTCATCGGAAGCCTTTGTGCAGATGGCACGACAGGGGTCGACCTGCTGTATGATTCCGCATCTGCAGATTGAGCGCGAGCTGGCAAGCGGGGAGTTAATCGATTTGACGCCTGGCCTGTATCAGCGCCGGATGCTCTACTGGCATCGTTTTGCGCCGGAGAGCCGTCTGATGCGTCGGGTCACCGATGCGCTGATAGCGCATGGACATCGGGTGCTGCGTCAGGACGACGTTGCCGCCTGAAAACAAAAACGGGGCGAAAGCCCCGTTTTTGTTGCTGACATATCGGGATAAAGAAGACTCTTACAACAACAGAAAAGTTAAACGCGCAGGGAGCAGGGTCAGAAGAGGAAAGCGTCCCGCGCCAGGGATGGTGCGGGCCGAGCGGCCAGGGATTGGCCTTAGCGACTTTCCGATCTGACCCTGTTTCCTGTGCAGGCACCGTCTCACAGCGAACCGGGCCAGGTTTTGTCAACAATTTCAAACGGGACATCAGCCCCGTTTTGCATTATGGCGCGTTAGGCTTGAGTTCAAACACCACATCGACCTGATCGTCAAAGTTAATGCTCTGCTGATCGTAGGTTTCCTGGGCTGAGGTATCGGCTGCTGCCGCCGCTTTATACATGCGGTTCATCGGCATCGGCTGATAGTTAGCGACCTGATAGCGGATGCTGTAGATCGGCCCCAGCTTCGCGTTAAAGCCTTCAGCCAGCTGTGAGGCCTGCTGAGTGGCATTTTTAATCGCCGCTTTACGTGCCTGCTCTTTGTAGCTCTCCGGGTTTGCCACGCCTAACTCGACGCTGCGCACCTCGTTCAGGCCCGATTTCAGTGCGCCATCCAGCAGATCGTTCAGCTTGTCCAGCTGACGCAGAGTGACCTGAACCTGACGCACCGCGCGATAGCCTTTCAGGACAGATTTGCCCTCTTTGGTGTAATCGTACTCTGGCTGGGTACTCAGGTTAGCCGCATCAATATCTTTCTTCTCAATGCCGTTTTTCTGCAGAAAATCGAAATATTGTGCAACCCGGCTGTCCGCCTGCTTTTTCGCATCGGCGGCATCTTTGGATGAGACATTCACCACGATAGAGAGCGTAGCGATATCGGGACGGGCATCGACTGTTGCCTTGCCTGAGGTCACCACGTGCGGCCCATTTGGTAACTCATCAGCGTGTACGCCAGGCAGTGCTCCGGCGCTCATGATTGCGGCCAGAGCCAATGCTTTCAGTTTCATGAAAGTCCTCCTTGAAAAGGTCACTATGACGGCTTCTAACCGGCGAAGCCCAGCAGCGCATCGGTATGCGCCATGCTTTGAGTGGTCATTATGGCAAAAGTTCGCCAGCGGTGCGGCAATAACCGCAGGCTGTTCGCGTTCTGTTCAGAAAGCGGCGATACCCTGGCGCGCCAGTTGCAGGGCAATAAACCACATCACTGCGCCGACCAGCAGGTTAATGATGCGCTGTGCCGTCGCAGTGCGCAGACGCGGTGAGAGCCACGCGGCCAGCAGGGCCAGGCCGAAAAACCACAGGACAGAGGCGCTGATGGTTCCCAGCGCGAACCACTGACGCGCCGCGGTGGTCGGCAACTGACCGCCAAGGCTGCCCAGCACCACAAAGGTATCAAGATAGACGTGCGGGTTGAGCCAGGTCACCGCCAGCAGCGTCGCCACGATGCGTCCCCTGCTCTGCCTGCGCGACGTCCCCTCTGCCAGATCGACATCGCCGCGAAAGGCGTGACGCAGCGCGCCCCAGCCGTACCAGAGCAGAAATGCCACGCCCGCCCAGGTGATTGCCCCCAGCAGCAGCGGAGAGTGACTCAGGAGTGCACTTCCGCCGAAAATACCGCCGCAAATCAGCAGAATATCGCTCAGCGAGCAGAGCGCCGCTGTCATCAGGTGGTACTGCCGCTTTACCCCCTGATTCATGACAAAGGCGTTCTGCGGACCCAGCGGCAGAATCAGTGCGGCACCCAGGGCAAGCCCCTGAAAGTAGAGAGATATCACAGAATTATGTCCTCACATCGTCAGATGTGAAGCAGTATAAGAGGGGGCGATGATTAGCGGAAATTGAAAGAATTAATCTGCGATTAGCAAAATGAATGGGCGACCGGGGTCGCCCATAAAACGATTACTCCGGCTGGGCCTGTGGCGCGATTGTCTCTGGCGCGGCGGTCTCCGGCTTTTTAACACGGTGCAGATGCACATCCATCTGTGGATAAGGAATGCCAATCCCTTTTCCATCCAGCGCACGCTTAAAGTTCTTCAGCAGATCCCAGTAAACATCCTGCAGGTCTCCGCTGTTGCTCCAGCAGCGCACCACAAAGTTCATTGAGGAGGCCGCCAGCTCATTCAGACCCACCTGCACGCCTTTCTCCTGCAGAACACGGCTATCAGCATCAACCACTTCGCGCAGCAGCGTCAGCACCTGATCAACATCCGCATCGTAAGAGACGCCAATGATAAATTCATTGCGGCGTATCGGCTCGCGCGAGAAGTTAACGATATTACCGGTGATGATTTTACCGTTAGGCACCACCACCAGCTTGCCGTCAGCCGATTTGAGGGTCGTGGAGAAGATCTGTACGTTCATGACCGTCCCCATGATGCCGCCCAGATCGACAAACTCACCGGCCCGGAAGTGGCGGAAAATCACCAGCAGCACACCCGCCGCGAGGTTTGACAGGGAATCTTTTAATGCCAGGCCTACAGCCAGACCGGCTGCACCCAGAATAGCAATGACCGAGGTGGTCTGGACGCCGATACGCCCCAGTGCGGCGATAAGCGTGAACGCGATAATGCCATAGCGTACCAGCGCAGACAGGAAGTCAGCGACCGTGGTATCAATGTGACGCGCGCGCAGCAGACGATTGACCGCATTGGCGATGATGCGCGCAATCATCAGCCCTACCACGATAATCGCAATCGCGGCGACGATGTTTACCGCATAGCTAATCAGGAGTTCCTGATTTCGTATAATCCAGTTTCCCGCGTTGTTGATTTCATCGATCATGCCCGTATCCTGCATGTAACCATCCTGTAATTAAATCCCAAAGGGAATGAGACCACATTGTCAGAACCGCTCTGACAATCCCTGACAAAAGGGTAAACAATAAATGCCGGTGTGCCAAACCTGCATGACCTCTGACATAAATCTGCTGAAAAAAAGGCAAAAAAAAGGCCCTTTCGGGCCTTTTTTATACGGTAACCACCAGGGTGTTACAGTACGTCGACAGCGTTAAGCTCTTTGAAAGCCTGCTCCAGACGGACCACCATAGACGCCTGGGCAGAACGCAGCCAGACGCGTGGGTCGTAATATTTTTTGTTTGGCTTGTCGTCGCCTTCCGGGTTACCCAACTGCGACTGCAGATAGCCTTCGTTCTTTTTGTAGTACTGCAGAATGCCGTCCCAGGTTGCCCACTGGGTATCGGTATCGATGTTCATCTTGATCACGCCGTAGCTGATAGACTCTTCGATCTCTGCTGCTGAAGAACCTGAACCGCCGTGGAAAACGAAGTCCAGCGCGTTGTGCGGCAGGCCATGTTTTTCACACACAAACTTCTGCGAATCACGCAGAATGGTCGGGGTCAGTTTCACGTTGCCTGGCTTGTACACGCCGTGAACGTTACCGAATGACGCCGCAATGGTGAAGCGCGGGCTGATCGCATGCAGTTTTTCGTACGCGTAGTTCACATCTTCTGGCTGGGTGTAGAGTGCAGATGCGTCCATGTGGCTGTTATCAACGCCATCTTCTTCACCGCCGGTGCAGCCCAGTTCAATCTCCAGGGTCATGTCGAGTTTCGCCATGCGCGCCAGGTATTTGCTGCTGATTTCGATGTTCTCTTCCAGAGACTCTTCTGACAGGTCAATCATGTGAGAAGAGAACAGCGGTTTACCGTTTTTCTGGTAGTACTCTTCACCTGCGTCCAGCAGACCGTCGATCCACGGCAGCAGTTTCTTGGCACAGTGGTCAGTGTGCAGAATTACCGGCACGCCATACTGCTCAGCCATCAGGTGAACATGGTGTGCACCCGAGATTGCACCGAAAATAGCGGCGCCCTGTGGTTTGTCAGTCTTGAAACCTTTACCCGCGATGAAAGCCGCACCACCGTTAGAGAACTGAATGATGATTGGTGCTTTAACTTTCGCAGCAGCTTCCAGTGCGGCATTGATAGAGTCGGTGCCGACGCAGTTCACGGCTGGCAGTGCGAATTTGTTCTCTTTCGCGACTTTGAAGATCTTCTGTACGTCATCACCAGTGACAACGCCGGGTTTTACGAAATCAAAAATTTTAGACATGATTGTGTCCTGTTTCGTGACCGTTGTTCCCCTTAAGGAACGTCGATTTAAACGCCCAGACGGGCAAGACTTCAGGCGATGCCGCAGGGCATCACCCCCAAAGGTTTACTGCTTCGCACGCTCTTCCAGCATGGCGACGGCAGGCAGTTTCTTGCCTTCCACGAACTCAAGGAACGCGCCGCCACCGGTAGAGATGTAGGAAATTTTGTCTTCGATACCGAACAGGTCGATCGCCGCTAAGGTGTCGCCGCCGCCAGCCACAGAGAACGCCTCACTGTCTGCAATAGCGTTCGCCACGATTTCGGTGCCTTTACGGAAGTTAGGGAACTCGAATACGCCCACCGGGCCGTTCCACAGGATGGTTTTCGCATCCTTCAGGATGGCAGCCATCGCCTGTGCGGTTTCGTCACCGAAGTCCATAATCTCTTCGTTATCCGCCACTTCCGAAACCTTTTTCACGGTCGCTGGTGCAGTTTCGGAGAATTCCGTGCCGACACGTGAGTCAGTCGGAACCGGAATACCGTGCTGATCGCGCAGGCCTTTCGCTGCTTCAACGAAGTCTGGCTCATACAGGGATTTACCGACTTTATTGTCGATAGCCACGAAGGTGTTGGCGATGCCGCCGCCGACAATCACGGTGTCCGCGATTTTGACCAGCGACTGCAGCACATCAAATTTGGTTGAAACTTTAGAACCGCCTACGACAGCGACCAGCGGACGCTCAGGGTTGGTCATCACCTTGCCCAGCGCTTCCAGTTCAGCGGAGAGCAGCGGACCGGCACAGGCAACAGGCGCAAATTTGCCGACGCCGTGAGTAGAGGCCTGCGCGCGGTGTGCAGTACCAAACGCATCCATCACGAAGACGTCGCACAGGGCAGCATATTTTTTAGACAGCGCTTCGTCGTCTTTCTTCTCGCCTTTGTTAAAGCGAACGTTTTCCAGCACCACCAGTTCGCCAGCGCCCACTTCCACGCCGTCGAGGTAATCTTTTGCCAGGGTCACATTGGTGCCGCTCAGCTTCTCTTTCAGGTAGTTCACGACCGGCAGCAGCGAGAACTCTTCGTTGTATTCACCTTCGGTCGGACGACCCAGGTGAGAGGTAACCATTACTTTCGCGCCCTGTTTCAACGCCGCTTCAATGGTGGGCAGAGAAGCACGGATACGTGCATCAGACGTCACTTTACCTTCTTTAACCGGTACGTTGAGATCGGCACGGATCAGCACGCGTTTGCCAGCCAGATCCAGATCGGTCATCTTAATTACAGACATGGTGAACCCTCTCGTTGATTCTCATAAGTTTTGCCAGACGCAAACCGCGTCTTACCTGAAACCGCTTGCGGCCATGGCTAACGTCGTGTCGAGCATTCGGTTAGCAAAGCCCCATTCGTTGTCACACCAGACCAGGGTCTTGATAAGGTGTTGACCGCTGACCCGCGTTTGCGTTCCGTCCACAATGGCGCTGTGCGGATCATGGTTAAAATCTACAGAGACTAACGGTAATTCCGTATAGTCAACTATACCACGAAATGCCCCCTCTGCCGCGCTTTGCAACAGGGTGTTAACCTCGCACGCCTTCACTGCCTGACGAACAGAAACGCTGAGATCAATAGCCGTCACGTTGATCGTCGGGACGCGAACCGCTATCGCCTCAAAGCGATCGTTGAATTTCGGAAAAATGCGGGTGATGCCCGCCGCCAGCCGGGTGTCGACCGGAATGATCGACTGGCTGGCTGCTCGGGTGCGGCGCAGATCGCTGTGATAAGCGTCGATCACCTGCTGATCGTGCATCGCCGAGTGAATCGTGGTGACGGTGCCGGATTCGATGCCAAACGCATCATCCAGCAGTTTAATTACCGGAATAATGCAGTTGGTGGTACAGGAGGCATTGGAGACGATGCGGTCGCTGGCGCTCAGATCCTGCTGATTAACGCCATACACCACGGTCGCGTCGAGATCGTTTCCGCCGGGATGAGAGAACAGCACTTTTTTGGCACCCGCCTGAAGATGCGCTTCGCCATCCGCGCGCGAACCGTAAACGCCGGTGCAGTCCAGTACCACATCAACATCGAGTTCACGCCACGGCAGATCGGCAATCTCTGCACGGTGCAGAATGCGCAGGGTATCGCCCCCCACCCACATCACATCGCGCTCCTGCCGCACATCAAAAGCAAAACGGCCATGGCTGGTGTCATATTTCAGCAGGTGCGCCATCCCGGTGGCTTCCGCCAGCTCGTTGATCGCCACCACCGTAATCTCCGCCCGCCGGCCCGTTTCATATAACGCGCGCAGAACGTTGCGTCCAATCCGGCCAAAACCATTTATTGCTACCCGTACCGTCATTTCTCTCCTGCCACGTCAGACTGAAAAAAACGTGCCGTTAGCCTGAGCGTTTCACTGCATTTTGTACAGGAGATTCTTACCCGGCATTGTCCGAAACCAGGGCAAGTTGCCTGGCGACTGAAACGGTTCAGCTACAATAATGGAAGGAAGGAATAACGGGAATGACTGTGATCAATCTGACTGCTTATATTTAGATCTGCGTCACAAATTGAGGCGAAAACAAGTTATTACTGCAGGAATAAAAGAGCGAGAGGGACGAAAAAGTCGTCCCTCTGCGTTTAGCGCCAGGCGGATTCAGGCCCGCCTGACCGGTTTTTTACGCCAGCAGCGCTTTGGCTTTCGCCACAACGTTGTCGACAGTAAAGCCAAACAGTTCAAACAGCTGATCCGCAGGCGCTGATTCGCCGAAGCTGGTCATGCCGACGATAGCCCCATTCAGACCGGTGTATTTGAACCAGTAATCTGCGATGCCCGCTTCGATAGCCACGCGCGCGCTGACCGCTTTTGGCAGAACGGCTTCGCGATACGCATCGCTCTGCTTGTCGAAGGCATCCGTTGAAGGCATAGAGACGACACGCACCTTACGACCTTCGCTGGTGAGTTTGTCCCACGCACCGACAGCCAGTTCAACTTCTGAACCGGTGGCGATCAGGATCAGCTCAGGCGTGCCGTCGCAATCTTTCAGCACATAGCCGCCGCGCGCCACGTTAGCCAGCTGCTCAGCGTCACGCGCTTGCTGCGCGAGGTTCTGACGGGAGAAGATCAGTGCCGTCGGGCCATCCTGACGTTCAATCGCGTATTTCCACGCCACGGCAGATTCAACCTGGTCACACGGACGCCACAGGCTCATGTTTGGCGTGGTGCGCAGGCTGGCCATCTGTTCAACCGGCTGGTGCGTCGGGCCATCTTCGCCCAGACCGATGGAGTCGTGGGTGTAGACCATGATCTGACGGATCTTCATCAGTGCCGCCATACGCGCAGCGTTACGCGCATACTCAACGAACATCAGGAAGGTGGCCGTGTAAGGCAGGAAGCCGCCGTGCAGCGCCAGGCCATTAGCGATAGCGGTCATACCGAATTCACGCACGCCGTAATGGATGTAGTTACCTGCCGCATCTTCATTGATCGGCTTAGAGCCCGACCAGACAGTCAGGTTGCTCGGCGCCAGGTCAGCTGAACCGCCCAGGTATTCCGGCAGAATTTTACCGAAAGCTTCAATCGCATTCTGTGAGGCTTTACGGCTGGCGATCTTCGCCGGGTTCGCCTGCAGCTGCTCAACAAATTTCTGAGACTCTTCCTGCCAGTTAGCAGGCAGCTCATTGCTGATGCGACGCTTAAACTCAGCGGCCAGTTCCGGGTGAGCCTGCGCGTAAGCCGCGAATTTCTCATCCCAGGCGGACTCTTTCGCCTGACCCGCTTCTTTCGCGTCCCACTCAGCGTAGATCTCTGACGGGATAACGAACGGTGCGTGGTTCCAGCCCAGCTGTTTACGGGTCAGCGCCACTTCGTCATCACCCAGCGGTGCGCCGTGTGAATCATGGGTGCCCGCTTTGTTCGGCGAACCGAAGCCGATGACGGTTTTGCACATCAGCAGTGATGGCTTGTCGCTGACGCTTTTCGCTTCGTCGATCGCTTTAGCAATCGCATCCGCATCGTGGCCATCAACGCCACGCACAACGTGCCAGCCGTAAGCTTCAAAGCGCTTAGCGGTGTCATCGGTGAACCAGCCATCAATGTGACCGTCGATAGAGATACCGTTGTCATCATAGAAGGCCACCAGTTTGCCCAGCTTCAGCGTACCCGCCAGTGAGCAGACTTCGTGCGAGATGCCTTCCATCATGCAGCCATCACCCATGAAGACATAGGTATTGTGGTCTACGATGTCATGACCCGGACGGTTGAACTGCGCGGCCAGGGTGCGCTCAGCGATAGCAAAACCGACCGCATTAGCGATGCCCTGCCCCAGCGGACCGGTGGTGGTTTCAACGCCGGCGGTGTAGCCATATTCCGGGTGACCTGGAGTTTTTGAGTGCAGCTGGCGGAAGTTTTCCAGTTCGCTCATCGGCAGATCGTAGCCGGTGAGGTGCAGCAGGCTATAGATCAGCATGGAGCCGTGACCATTGGAAAGCACGAAACGGTCGCGGTCAGCCCACTGCGGGTTGGTCGGGTTGTGGTTCAGGTAACCGCGCCAGAGTACTTCAGCGATGTCCGCCATACCCATTGGGGCACCCGGATGTCCCGATTTCGCTTTCTGTACTGCATCCATACTTAACGCACGAATGGCGTTGGCAAGCTCTTTACGAGAGGGCATTTTCTACTCCAGGTCGGATTAATGCTTCGCGCCTTAACTTATTGTTATTAATGAGTTACCGGGCAAAACAAGGAAAAAGTTGCCCATCAATGTACATGAAAATCGGGGCAAAAGTACATGCTGTAAAACGCTAAATGTCACCGCTTCGTATGGCTTTTCCGGCCAACTCTGCTAGCAAAGTGCAGACTGGCAGGCTATAACCAAAACGTTTATTCACCTGGCACGGTTTCAGGTGTTTGTTTTTCTTACCTTGTTATGAATGGGATAGAGCATGAAAATCCAGAAAACGGTATTAGCGCTTGGACTGGCGACGCTGCTGAGCGGCTGTCAGGGGCTGGACAATAACGCGCTGATGCAGTCAGGCGCTCAGGCCTATCAGGCTTACACGCTGAGCGACGATCAGGTTAAGCAGCTGAGCGATAAGTCCTGTGAGCAGATGGACAAAGAGAATCAGATCGCGCCGGCTGACAGCGAATATCAGCAGCGTCTGAACAAGATTGCCGCCGCGCTGGGCGACAACATCAATGGCGTCCCGGCTAACTACAAGGTTTACCAGACGAAAGATGTCAACGCCTGGGCGATGGCAAACGGCTGTATCCGTGTCTACAGCGGACTGATGGATATGATGACCGACAATGAAGTCGAAGGGGTACTGGGCCATGAGATGGGTCACGTTGCGCTGGGCCACACCCGTAAAGCGATGCAGCTGGCGTATGCCACCACTGCGGCCCGCACGGCTGCCGCGTCGGTTGGCGGAGTGATCGGTTCGCTGTCGCAGTCGCAGCTGGGCGAGCTGGGTGAGAAACTGGTCAACGCGCAGTTCTCCCAGTCGCAGGAGTCACAGGCGGATGACTACTCCTATGACCTGATGAAGAAGCGCAACATTAACCCCATGGGGCTGGTCACCAGCTTTGAGAAACTGGCGAAGCTGGAACAGGGCCGTCAGAGTTCAATGTTTGACTCCCACCCGGCTTCAGAAGCGCGCGCTCAGCATATCCGCGATCGCATTGCTGCCGACGCGAAATAAGAGACAATCAGGCGCATCATCCTTCAGGGCGATGCGCCTGATACCTTTCGGCTCTGGCTGATTCAGCGCTTGAATATCTGATCCACCATTGAGCCTAAATCGAGTTTATTCTCATGCAGTGACGCCTCATCCATGCGCCCCTGCGGTGACATCCTGTCGATCAGCTGCGGCAGAATCACCGCCAGCGTGCCTGCTGCGCCCTTAACGTCGGTTCCCAGCTTATCCGCCAGTGACTGCAGTTCCGCCTGACCAAACGCCGAGTGGATATCGCTGTGCGCGACCGGCTGATTGCTGCCGGTGCCAATCCACGAGCTAAAGACTTCACCCAGCCCGCCCTGCTGAAATTTTTGCAGCAGCACTTCAATGCCGCCCTGCTCCTGTACCCAGTGCCACACCGCCTGCAGCTGGCCGGGCAGATGCCCGTCACTCTGACTGCCCTGCAGTGAGCCCGCCAGTTCATCAAGAAAGCCCATGATTGCCTCCACGTCAAAAATTGATGTCACTAAGTTTAGTTGCTGATGTGCAGTTGCGCCTGAACCGCATGGCCGAAGCCAGCAGCCGGTCAGACAGGGTATTCGTGGGGAAAACGCAGAGGGGGAATGGCGGGAGACGGCAGCAAAGCCTGCCGGATTATCCCGGCAGACTTATCAGAGGGGTGCGGCAAATCAGCCCTTGTTGGCCGCCTGAACATGCAGCATATCCAGCGCCAGCGTCGCCGCGGCCAGCGCGGTTAAATCCGCATGGTCATAGCCCGGTGCCACTTCCACCAGATCCATACCCACGATGTTCATGCCCTGCAGGCCACGGATCAGTTTGGTCGCTTTGTCGGTGGTCAGGCCGCCAATGACCGGCGTGCCGGTGCCAGGTGCATGAGCCGGGTCCAGACAGTCGATGTCGAAGGTGAGATAGACCGGCAGATCGCCGACGGTGCGTTTTACTTCAGCGAGGATATCGTCAACGCTGCGGTCATTGACCTGCGCCGCATCCAGCACGTTGAAGCCCAGGCTCCGGTCAAATTCAGTTCGGATACCGATCTGCACCGAGTGCTGAGGATCGATCAGCCCCTCTTTCGGCGCGGTAAAGAACATGGTGCCGTGGTCAAAGGTCGGGCCGTTGGAGTAGGTGTCGGTGTGGGCATCAAAGTGCACCAGCGCCATCTTGCCGAAATGTTTCGCATGCGCGCGCAGCAGCGGCAGCGTCACGTAGTGGTCGCCGCCAAAGGTCATCATGCGCTTGCCACTGGCCAGCAGTTTTTCGGCGTGCGCCTGTAATTTATCGGAGAGATCCTGTGAGTCACCGAAGGCGTAAACCAGATCGCCGCAGTCGACAACGTTCAGACGCTGACGCAGATCGAAATCCCACGGCCAGCGGCAGCCTTCCCAAGCCAGGTTGGTGGAGATCTGGCGGATGGCGCCCGGCCCCAGGCGGCTGCCCGGACGACCAGAGGTGGCAGCATCAAACGGTACACCGGTAATCACCCACTCTGCGTCGCTGTCATAAGGCTGGAAGTTCAGCGGAAAGCGCATGAAGCCGAAGGCGTTAGAGACCAGGGAGTTGTCGTACTGATTGCCAAGCGTGTTATACATAATTGCTCTCTCTATGCGTAAGTCGGGCCAGGCCCGCAAGCCGTTAAGGTTGAGATAAAAAAAATCCCCTCCGCGTCGTTAGGCCCGACGAGGAAGGGATTGAGTGAGTCAGATTATCGGCATAGTCAGCGGCAACTGCAATATACGATTGCGGGCTGAACGATGCGATTACTCATCTTCTAAATAGGTGTATCCGTAGAGGCCGCTCTCAAACTCTTCCAGGAACTGGGCACGAAGCTCTTCGTCGAGATCGGACGCCTGCACCTGATTGCGGAACAGCGACATCAGCTGGTTAGGATCAAGCTGCACATAACGCAGCATGTCTGCCACGGTGTCACCCTCATCCGACAGCTGCACTTCCACTTCGCCATTTTCGCGTGCGTAGACATCCACCGCCTCGGTGTCACCGAACAGGTTGTGCATGTTGCCCAGAATTTCCTGATAAGCCCCGACCATGAAGAAGCCCAGCATCGGCGGGTTATCCAGGTCATATTCCGGCATCGGCATGGTGGTGGCGATACCGTCGCCATCCACATAGTGATCGATGGTACCGTCAGAGTCACAGGTGATGTCGAGCAGCACAGCGCGGCGTTCCGGCTTCTTATTCAGCCCTTCCAGCGGCAGAACCGGGAAGAGCTGATCGATACCCCATGCATCCGGCATCGACTGGAACAGCGAGAAGTTAACGTAGATCTTATCCGCCATTCGCTCCTGCAGTTCGTCGATGATCGGACGATGCGCACGGTTGCTCGGATCGAGATGCTGCTGAATATAGTGACAGATGCTCAGATAGAGCTGCTCAGCCCATGAACGCTGCTTAAGATCGTAAGTGCCGGAGGAGTAGCCGGTGTGGATATCGAACAGGTCCATCTGACTGTCGTGCAGCCACTCACGCAGCGAACGGCGGGTATCCGGCTCGTGCATCTCCTGCCAGGTTTCCCACATGCTGAGAATCGGGCGCGGCGCATCGGCATCCGGCGTTTCAGGTTCGCTGAACTCGTTGCGCTCCACGCCGATGATGTTAGAAACCAGCACCGTATGGTGTGCGGTCACGGCACGACCGGACTCGGTGATCACCGTCGGGTGCTCCAGGCCGTGCTCATCACAGGCGGCCCCGATGCCCCAGATCACGTTGTTAGCGTACTCATTGAGGCCATAGTTGACCGAACAGTCAGACTGCGAGCGCGTGCCTTCATAATCGACACCCAGACCGCCGCCGACGTCGAAACATTTGATGTTTACGCCCAGCTTCGCCAGTTCGACATAGAAACGCGCCGACTCACGCACACCGGTGGCGATATCGCGGATATTGGACATCTGTGAACCGAGATGGAAATGCAGCAGCTGCAGGCTGTCGATGCGGCCCGCTTCGCGCATAATCTCAACCAGCTTCAGCACCTGCGTCGCTGACAGGCCAAACTTCGACTTTTCGCCGCCGCTCGACTGCCACTTGCCGGAGCCCTGCGACGCCAGGCGAGCACGGATACCCAGACGCGGCACCACATTCAGACGCTCCGCCTCTTCCAGCACCAGCCGCACTTCGGTCATTTTTTCCAGCACCAGATAGACCTTGTGGCCCATCTTCTCGCCAATCAGTGCCAGACGAATATATTCCCGGTCTTTATAACCGTTACAGACGATCACCGTGCGGGTCTGACCCGCATGTGCCAGCACCGCCATCAGCTCCGCTTTCGAGCCAGCCTCCAGGCCCAGCGGTTCACCGCACTGGGTCAGGGATTCAATGACGCGTTTATGCTGGTTGACTTTAATCGGGTAAACCAGGAAGTAGTCACCGGTATAGCCGTAGGATTCACGCGCACGTTTGAACGCGCCGTTAATAGAGCGCAGACGATGTTGCAGAATCTGCGGGAAACAGAACAGCGCGGGCAGACGCTGGCCCTGTGCTTCGCGCTCTTTCACCAGCCGGGCTAAATCGACGCGTACATCCGGGCGATCCGGATCCGGGCAGACACTGATGTGGCCCAGTTCGTTGACGTCGTAATAGTTGTTGCCCCACCAGGCGATGTTGTACGTCCGCAACATTTTGCTCGCGTCCTGATCGTTCATTGCAACCTCCTGCATGGAGCGGAGTGCACCCTGTTCGCCAGCTGACGAACCTTTGATATTCTTCATGTCGTCAGACATCGCGAACCTCAATTTTCCGTTGAAAGATGAAACTGTTAACCGGCTTTATGGCCGCTAATCTGAAACGCAGATACCCCATTAAACGTCATGTCCTGTTCACCTGACGTTGCCGTCAGCGCGCTTCACGCATATGAGTTAAGTGTAAAACACCCTGGCCAGATCCGTTTAAACAGAGAACATTTACCCGATCTTTATTGACCATAGATAACCGGTCTCGTTCCACTGCGGGGACGCAGAGAGGGGACAAAGCCCTGAGAACAGAGGTAAAGATTAGCCAGCGCTCGTGTCGGTAAAATTACCGCATCGCAGATATTGTCGGCTGGAAAGAGAAACAGAGGGGAGGCAGGAGTGCGCCAGTGTTGCGCCAGAGCGCAGAGAACCGGGAGAAGAAAAAGCGTGGTTCATTACTTGTGTCACCTCCGCATATGCCAGGGGCACATGGAGAACAACCAGGGTGAAAGCCAGACCGGTGTCTGACGGGCGCGACGCACACAGTGGCGTCATCCTTGCTGCGGCTAGCGAAGCAGCGGCGTTTTATACCGTTTACGGCGCTAAAAAGCAAAAAGATTATCGGGTAATTCCGTGGAGTGTCAGCAAATTATGCCGATAAAGCTGACAGGTAAAATGCCGAAACAGAAAAAGGGCTGGTAATTGGTTTATCCTCTATCCTAAAATAGCCGTCCAGATGGTTTTCCATCTAAACAGGTTAATATCCAGGCGGTGTTGGCCTGCTGTGCTGACACAACCTCACTGCTCGCGGCTTTGCCTGAAGGGGCGTCAGGTCAGATAACCTCACTGGCGCTATGCAGTCGAATTCAAACCATATTTAAGGTAAAGAACAGAATGGCTAAACACCTTTTTACGTCCGAGTCCGTATCAGAAGGACATCCCGATAAAATCGCCGACCAGATTTCCGATGCCGTGCTGGATGCGATCCTGGAACAGGATCCAAAAGCGCGCGTGGCCTGCGAAACCTACGTTAAAACCGGTATGGTACTGGTTGGTGGTGAAATCACCACCAGCGCCTGGGTCGATATCGAAGAGATCACCCGTAACACCGTTCGCGAAATCGGCTATGTTCATTCCGATATGGGCTTTGATGCCAACTCCTGCGCCGTATTAAGCGCGATTGGCAAACAGTCTCAGGATATCAATCAGGGTGTTGACCGCACCGATCCGCTGGAACAGGGCGCGGGCGACCAGGGCCTGATGTTTGGCTATGCGACCAACGAAACCGACGTTCTGATGCCTGCACCGGTGACCTATGCACACCGTCTGGTTCAGCGTCAGGCAGAAGTGCGTAAAAACGGCGCCCTGCCGTGGCTGCGTCCGGATGCCAAGAGCCAGGTCACTTTCCAGTATGACGATGGCAAAATTGTCGGCATCGATGCGGTCGTGCTGTCAACGCAGCACGCGGAGTCCATCAGCCAGAAAGATCTGCAGGAAGCGGTGATGGAAGAGATCATCAAGCCGGTTCTGCCTGCCGAGTGGCTGAATGCCTCAACCAAATATCACATCAACCCGACCGGCCGCTTTGTGATCGGCGGCCCGATGGGCGATTGCGGTCTGACCGGTCGTAAAATCATCGTCGACACCTACGGCGGCATGGCGCGTCACGGTGGCGGTGCGTTTTCCGGTAAAGATCCATCAAAAGTTGACCGCTCTGCAGCGTATGCAGCGCGTTATGTCGCGAAAAACATCGTCGCAGCCGGTCTGGCTGACCGTTGTGAAATTCAGGTCTCTTATGCGATCGGCGTTGCTGAACCGACTTCCATCATGGTGGAAACCTTTGGCACCGAGAAAATTGCGACCGAACAGCTGACGCTGCTGGTGCGTGAATTCTTCGACCTGCGTCCATATGGTCTGATTCAGATGCTGGATCTGCTGCACCCTATCTACAAAGAGACCGCCGCTTACGGTCACTTTGGTCGCGAACATTTCCCATGGGAAAAAACCGATAAAGCCGCCCTGCTGCGTGAAGCGGCTGGCCTGTAAGTTTTCCGGCTGATCATGAAACCCTGCCACGCCGGCAGGGTTTTTTATTGCCTTTTCAGTGGCTTTGCCTTCGTGCAGCACGGGCAGATTGTTATCTGTTTTGCATTACCGGCCTGCCCCATTCTGACCGGATAAAACGCTTCTGCCCGACCTTCCCGCCGCCCCTCAGCAGGTTTCCTAATCTCAGCTACACTTCATTGCGCTTTTTCTGACAACAAAATGTTAACGATTACAAATTGAAATGCTTTGTTTATCTGACATTTAAGATTTAACGCACGTGGTTATTCTGTTCAAAATGCGTTATTTTCAGCGTCGTCTGATAGCCAATAAATAGAGCATTGTCAGAAACTTAATGAGTGCTATACCTCACTGGTTAATTAATCTTTACGGGTAAAATATGCTGAATTTCAGGGTTTCAGCGTGTGTAAGCGATTACACTGATGTGATCAGACTCACTTTTTTCCCGTAAAAGGTTTTTTAACATTGATAAAAACAATGATGGATAAACCTGGAGGCTAAAATGCCTGGCAATACACACAAAAGCAGAACTTCAAATAAGGCGATGACCTTATTTGTCTGCTTTCTGGCAGCCCTTGCGGGTCTGCTGTTCGGTCTGGATATCGGCGTGATTGCCGGTGCCCTGCCGTTTATCGCAAAGGACTTCAACGTTACCGCTCATCAGCAGGAGTGGATCGTCAGTTCCATGATGTTTGGTGCTGCGGTGGGAGCTATCGGCAGCGGCTGGATGTCCTCCCGCCTGGGCCGTAAAAAGAGCCTGATGGCCGGTGCGATTCTGTTCGTTATCGGTTCTCTCTGGTCGGCGATGGCGCCAAACCCGGAAATGCTGATCAGCGCCCGCGTATTGCTGGGTCTGGCAGTCGGTGTCGCCTCTTATACCGCCCCGCTTTATCTTTCTGAAATCGCTCCAGAAAAAATTCGCGGCAGTATGATTTCGCTCTATCAGCTGATGATCACCATCGGGATTCTGGGTGCTTACCTGTCTGATACCGCCTTCAGCTTTACCGGCAACTGGCGCTGGATGCTGGGCGTCATCACCATCCCTGCCCTGCTGCTGCTGATCGGTGTCTTCTTCCTGCCAAACAGCCCACGCTGGCTGGCGGCGCGTGGCAACTTCCGCGATGCACAACGCGTACTGGACCGTCTGCGCGACACCAGTGAGCAGGCAAAACGTGAGCTGGATGAGATTCGTGAAAGCCTGAAGATCAAGCAGTCTGGCTGGGGTCTGTTCACCAGCAGCAGCCACTTCCGTCGTGCCGTCTACCTCGGCATTCTGTTGCAGGTTATGCAGCAGTTTACCGGTATGAACGTCATCATGTACTACGCACCTAAAATCTTTGAAATTGCCGGCTTCGCCAACACCACGCAGCAGATGTGGGGTACGGTCATCGTCGGTCTGGTCAACGTGCTGGCGACCTTTATTGCCATTGGCCTGGTGGATCGCTGGGGCCGTAAACCGACCCTGATTCTGGGTTTTATGGTGATGGCTGCCGGTATGGGCGTGCTGGGAACGATGCTGCACTTTGGCATTACCTCGCCGGGCGCACAGTACTTCGCGGTAGGCATGCTGCTGATGTTCATCGTTGGCTTCGCGATGTCAGCCGGTCCGCTGATCTGGGTACTCTGTTCTGAAATTCAGCCGCTGAAAGGCCGCGATTTCGGTATCACCGTCTCGACCACCACCAACTGGATCGCCAACATGATCGTGGGTGCGACCTTCCTGACGATGCTGAATACCCTGGGCAACGCCAATACCTTCTGGGTCTACGCGCTGCTTAACCTGTTCTTCATTCTGCTGACGCTGATGCTGATTCCGGAGACCAAAAACGTCTCGCTGGAACACATCGAACGTAACCTGATGGCCGGTAAAAAACTGCGCGACATCGGTGCACGCGACTAACCGTTAAGCACTAAAAAAAGGGCGGGGTTTCTCAGGAAACCCCGCCCTTTTTATTGGTTCAGCCCCTTATCATACCGGGGTGACCCGCACGTCCGGCCGGGGCCGCGGCAGGCAGCAGAGCGCCAGCGCCATGATAAAGATGGTGGCAGTCTGGTTATAGGGCAGCACCGAATCGGTCAGCCCGGTGATAAACAGCGCCAGCATCGGCAGCGCCGCCCCGCGCAGATCGCACTTCTTCAGCCAGCCCGCCAGCATCGTCAGATAGAGCAGCGCCAGCGACAGCGTCCCCAGCCATCCCTGTAACGTCGTCACTTCGAGAAACTCGTTGTGCATGTTGTATTTGACGTTGGTGTAGCCTTCCACATTGAGCGGATAGTGTTTGATGATGAACTGACGCGCCTCCGTGGTGCGCGCATCCGGCGTCGCGAAGCCGCCATGATGCTCAATAAAGTTCATCGCTCCGCCCCAGATCGCGACGCGCGCACCCAGCGAGGTCGAGCTGTTGGAGCCAAAGTTCTCAATATCCTGCACCCCTTCCACCCAGCGGTTACTGGTCATCAGGATCAGCAGCGCCACGACGCCCACCGCCAGCGTGCCGACGCGCCAGTTAGTGAGCAGCGACAACCGGTAACTCTGCACCACAAACAGCAGGCCTGTGGCGATCAGCGCAATCAGGGTCACGCGGGTCGCACACAGGTAGAGCAGCGCGAAGGTGACAGCCAGCACCACCACATCGGCAACCTTCCAGTAGCGATGCGTCTCAAAACGACTCAGCCACAGCCAGGCGCAGTAGATAAACAGAATCATGTAGGAGGACATCGACGCCGCTTCAGTCGTGAGTTTGATGCGGATGTTCGCGGTGTAGAGATGCTCATGAATACCGAAGCCCAGCGTAATCAGCAGTCCGATCAGAATGAGCACTTTCCCGATACGCAGCGTGGTCAGGGAAACCCGATCGCCATAAATAGCCAGGCTGAGGAGAATAAACGCGCCCAGCAATAGCCGCTTCGAGCCCAGCAGGTAGTTGCCGATATTGGTTATGGCATCGGTTGAGGGGGCAGTTTCAATCCCCTTAACGTGAAGGGCCCAGAACAGACGGATCAGGGCAAAGATAACCAGAACAGCGAATAGCGCGAGATAAAAACCCGCTCCCCTGAAGTCGATCCGTCTGCGCACCAGACCATAGAGTATGGAGGCAACGGAGAGATAGGAGACGAAGTAGAATATTTTTTGCGGCAGACCGGTAACAAACATATTCAGTGAGAGTGCCAGGCAGAGCGCAATCACGGAGAAATTAACCAGTAACGTTAATCCATTGCGTTCGGTTTTATTCGTCATGCTTAACCTCAGTAAGGCGATTAAGCACGGTCATCAGGTGCTTCATATAATTTTCCTCATAAAAACCGGTGATGCTCGCTTTAATAACCTGATGGTCAGGGAAACGGAAATCCCCGCTCATGGCGTTGAGAATAGCGGCCAGCGCCATGCTGTCATTGACAGGGTAGAGCTGACCATTGTGACCGTTCTGAATAATTTCCGCCGGACCGCTGATGCAGTCGGATGAGACGCAGTAGACGCCGCGCGACATCGCCTCCAGCAGGATCAGCGGGAACCCCTCAAAGTTGGAGGTCATGAGCAGACAGCTGACCTGTCTGATGTGGTGGAGGACATACTCCCAGGCGTTCTCCTGCCAGCCATGCCAGGTAATGCGATCCGCAATCCCAAGCTGCGCCGCGTAGTGCTGGCACTGCGCCAGATCCTCGCCATCTCCCACCATCTCCAGCGTCCAGGGGACGCTGACCTGCTGCAGGGCATCAAACAGATCTTTCAGCTGTTTCTGTCGCTGGAAGTGGATGCGCCCGATATAGAGAAACTTCAGCCCCTGCGGGCGGCCAATAACCACCTCAGTGCGCTTTACCGGGTTATAGATCACATCAACGTCTGTAACGCGGGCACCCAGATCCACCAGCTGCTGTTTAATCTGCTGGCTGATGGCGAAATGGTGATCGGCCCGCAGCAGATAGTGGGGACGGTAACGTTCACGCGGGGGCAGATGCATCCAGCTCGACAGCATGATTTTACGGCCGGAGAGGCTGATGGCGCGGCGCGTCATCAGGCAGGGAATCGTATTCAGGGTCAGGACATGATCGGGCTGATAGCGGCGAAAAAAGGCGGCCATTCGCAGCGTATGAATCAGATTTTTTATCTTTTTGTTGCGCAGCGTGCAGACGCTCTCGGCTAAAACAGCGTTGGCGGTCCAGGCACGGGAGTGGCTCTCTTCGCCGCTGTTGATAATAAACAGCCCCGCTTCCGTTCCGGCCTCTGCATTCAGCGCGGTAATCAGCTGACCGGTCACATTCTCCATACCGCCGCGACCTGCCATTAAATCGGTCACCAGCACAATGCGCTGCTTCCTGATGTTATTATTTTTCATTGCGTTGTCCGTACACTGTGCCTGTCGCATCTCATCGGTTCACGCTGCAGTGAACCTTATCAATAGGATATTCTAAAAACGCCGATAACCATATTTAATCCGGAAATTTCCGCCGCTGCCGCGCCGCGTCTGACCACCCTGTGGCCGCCGCCTGCCGTGCCGGAAACGGGGCGGCAGATTATAGCCACGCTGCTGCCATTTTCGCGGGTTATGTTGAGTTCCCGGGCAGCGATGATTATCCTGAACACCATGAAAACACCTCGTCTCCCTATTGCCCTGCAGCAGGCGGTGATGCGCTCGCTGCGCCAGTCGCTTGCGCGTGCCAATCAGGCACTGAAAACGGACTACCCGGAACCTGCCCTGCTCTACCAGCAGCGCGGCACGGCGGCGGGCACGGCCTGGCTGGCCGCCTGGGAAATCCGCATTAATCCGGTGCTGCTGCTGGAAAATCAGCAGGCGTTTATTGATGAAGTGGTGCCGCATGAGCTGGCGCATCTGCTGGTCTGGAAACAGTTTGGTCGCGTTGCGCCGCACGGCAAAGAGTGGAAGTGGATGATGGAGCAGGTGCTGGGCGTGCCGGCGCGGCGCACCCATCAGTTTGAGATCGCTTCCGTGCGCAGCAAGACCTTTGCCTATCGCTGTCAGTGCCAGCAGCACCAGCTTACGGTGCGGCGCCACAATCGGGTGGTGCGCAAAGAGAGTGAGTATCGCTGCGTGCACTGCGGAAGCCTGCTGACCGCGGGCGAGTTTGTGCCAGCCTGAGACTAATCCCCATTCCGCCCTATTGGACATTCTGTTAACCTGCCGCCCTTTTTTGTACTGAACAGAAGCTGGAATATGTCTCGCATTTTAAGTCTGGCGGTGGCGTTGCTGTTTGCCCCTGCCGCTGACGCTATCAACCTGAATAACTATCATCAGAATAACTTTCAGCAGGCTAAAACCTTTGCTGCGGCGATTAACGCCGATGCACCGGGCTCCTTTTACTGTGGCTGTAAAATTACATGGCAGGGAAAAAAGGGCATTCCCGATCTCAACAGCTGTGGCTATCAGGTGCGCAAAAATGCGAATCGCGCCGCACGCATTGAGTGGGAACATGTGATGCCTGCGTGGGAGTTTGGACATCAGCGCCAGTGCTGGCAGGACGGTGGCCGCAAAAACTGCAACAAAGACCCCGACTATCGCCGCATCGAAACCGATCTGCACAACCTGCAGCCTGCGGTGGGTGAAGTGAATGGCGACCGCGGCAACTTCGCCTACAGTCAGTGGAACGGCAGCGAGAAGCAGTATGGTCAGTGTGAGATGAAGATCGACTTCAAACTGAAACAGGCGGAGCCGCCTGCGCGGGCGCGGGGCGCGATTGCCCGCACCTATTTCTATATGCGCGACCAGTACCATCTGCGCATTTCACGCCAGCAGACGCAGCTTTTTACCGCCTGGGATAAGCTCTATCCTGTCACGCCGTGGGAGTGCGAACGCGACCAGCGGATTGCCAGGGTACAGGGCAATCACAATCCTTATGTGCAGCAGGCTTGCCAGCGCTAAAATCCCTGCCCTACACTAGCTCTTTTCCCATGACGCCGCTGCAGCGCGGCGTCCGGTCTCAGGAACCTTATGCGCATACCTCGCATCTATCACGCCGCGCCTCTGAATATCGGCAGTGAAATTACTCTGGATGAAGATGCATCCAACCATGTGGGCCGGGTCCTCCGGATGACGGCAGGCCAGCGTCTGGAACTCTTTGATGGCACTAATCTGACTTTTGCAGCAGAGATCACGCATGTTGATAAAAAGCGTGTAAAAGTATCGGTCACAGAGAGCCAGCCGGACGATCGCGAGTCACCTCTGCATCTGCATTTAGGTCAGGTGATGTCGCGCGGTGAAAAAATGGAATTCACTATCCAGAAATCAATTGAACTGGGCGTGAACGTCATTACACCCTTGTTTTCCGAGCGCTGTGGCGTAAAGCTTGATGCTGAACGTCTGGCGAAGAAGATCCAGCAGTGGCAGAAAATTGCGATTGCCGCCTGTGAGCAGTGTGGCCGCAATCGCGTGCCGGAAATTCGTGAAGCGATGACGCTGGAAGCCTGGTGTGCGGAAGCGGACAGCGGTCTGAAGCTCAACCTGCATCCGCGTGCCAGCCAGAGTATTAACACGCTGCCACAGCCTGTGGAGCGGGTCCGGCTGCTGATTGGCCCGGAAGGCGGCCTGTCAGCCGACGAGATTGCGATGACGGCGCAGCACGATTTTACGGACATCCTGCTTGGCCCACGGGTTCTGCGAACCGAAACCACCGCGCTGACCGCCATTACGGCACTTCAGGTGAGGTTTGGCGACCTGGGTTAAGCGATACTTTCGGCGGTGAGAGAGCAGGCATAGTGTCCTGACTGTTCGGCCCACTGCAGACCGAACCGAACGAGGCGATCAACGCCTTACCGAGGAGATAATAATGATTAAGCTTGGCATCGTGATGGACCCTATTTCGTCCATCAATATTAAAAAAGACTCCAGCTTCGCCATGTTGCTGGAAGCACAGCGCCGTGGTTACGAAATTCACTACATGGAGATGCACGATCTCTCGATGCGCGGTGGCGTCGCCTCTGCCCGCACCCGCCTGCTGAGCGTTGAGCAGAATGCGGATAGCTGGTATCAGTTCGGCAGCGAGCAGGAGATCCCTCTGGCTGACCTGAATGTGATCCTGATGCGTAAAGATCCCCCTTTCGACACCGAGTTCATCTATGCGACCTACATTCTGGAGCGCGCAGAAGAGCTGGGAACGCTGATCGTGAACAAACCGCAGAGCCTGCGTGACTGTAACGAAAAGCTCTACACCGCCTGGTTTGCGGAGTTCACGCCTGAGACTCTGGTGACCCGCCGCAAAGAGCAGCTACGCGCCTTCTGGCAGGAGCATGGCGACATCATCATGAAACCGCTGGATGGCATGGGCGGCGCCTCTATCTTCCGCGTGAAGCAGGACGATCCTAACTTTGGCGTCATCACGGAAACCCTGACCGAGCACGAAAGCCGCTTCTGCATGGCGCAGAACTATATCCCGGCTATCAAAGAGGGTGACAAGCGTGTGCTGGTCGTGGATGGCGAGCCGGTTCCTTACTGCCTGGCGCGTATCCCGCAGGGCGGTGAAACGCGCGGCAATCTCGCCGCCGGTGGGCGCGGTGAAGCCCGTCCACTGAGCGAAAGCGACTGGGAAATTGCGCGCCGTGTTGGCCCGACGCTGAAAGCAAAAGGACTGATTTTTGTCGGTCTCGACATCATCGGTGATAAACTGACTGAAGTTAACGTGACCAGCCCGACCTGCATTCGTGAAATTGAGGCTGCGTTCCCGATCTCCATCACCGGCATGTTGATGGATGCCATTGAGAAACGCCTGGGCTGAGCAAGACGCCGGGGCGAGGCTCCGTGATCAACCCAATACCGGTGCGGCCGTCGCGTGCCGGTTATTTTTTTGGTACATCGTGTGAGAATGAATTTACAACATCACTTTTTGATTGCCATGCCTTCATTGCAGGACCCTTTCTTCAAGCGTTCCGTGGTCTATCTCTGCGAACATAACGAAGAAGGTGCAATGGGACTGATCATCAATAAACCCATGGAAAACCTGACGGTTGAAGGCATTCTGAAGAAGCTGAAAATCTCTGCTGACGATCGCGACCCGGCCATCAGGCTGGATAAGCCGGTCTTCACCGGTGGCCCGCTGGCGGAAGATCGCGGCTTTATTCTGCACTCAGCGCAACGGACTTTTACCTCCAGCATTCGTGTCTCCGACAACACCGTCATCACCACATCCCGTGACGTGCTGGAGTCGATTGGCACCGCCTCTCAGCCCACAAATGTGCTGGTGGCGCTGGGGTACTGCGCCTGGGAAAAAGATCAGCTGGAAAATGAGCTGATGGAAAATGCCTGGCTCACGACCCCAGCCAACAGCAATATCCTGTTCCAGACGCCTATCGCAGAGCGCTGGCGCGAAGCGGCGCGCAGCATCGGCGTCGATATTCACAACATGGCCAGCGACGCCGGACACGCCTGATGTCAACGCAAACACTGTTAGGTTTCGACTTCGGCACCAAAAGCATTGGTGTCGCCGTCGGTCAGCAACTCACCGGCAGCGCCCGTCCCCTGGCGGCGCTGAAAGCCCAGGATGGCACGCCAGACTGGCTGCTCATTGAAAAGCTGCTGAAAGAGTGGCAGCCCGATTTCGTGGTGGTGGGTCTACCCCTCAATATGGATGGCACTGAACAGCCGTTAACGGCCCGGGCGCGAAAATTTGCCAATCGCCTCCACGGTCGGTTTGGCATCCGGGTCGAGCTACAGGATGAGCGCCTCAGCACCGTCGAAGCGCGTGCGGGTCTCTTCGAACGTGGCGGTTATCGTGCGCTCAGTAAAGGGTCGGTGGATTCACAGTCGGCCGCCATCATTTTGCAGGACTGGTTCGAGAACCACTACTGACCTGATGCGATCAGTCCGGCAGCCTCACGCGCCAGCCTGCTCTGCTCAAAGGTTTGCATACCGGCCTGTGCGCCGGTCTGCAACAGAGCAGGGATCTGGTGCATCTTGCCCTCCCGAATCAGATGAGTGATGCCCGGTGTCGCAACCAGGATCTCGAACAGCCCGATGCGCGATCCGCCAACGGCAGGCACCAGCCGCTGCGCAATGACCGCTTTCAGGCTGCCCGCCAGCTGCGTTCGCACCAGCGGTTTCTCCTCCGCCGGAAAAACATCCACCAGCCTGTCCACCGCCTGCGCCGCGCCGCGGGTGTGCAGGGTTGCCAGCACCAGATGCCCCGTTTCCGCCGCCGTCAGCGCCTGCCGGATGGTGTCGCTGTCGCGCAGCTCGCCCAGCAGAATCACATCGGGATCTTCCCGCAGCGCCGCTCTGATGCCCAGTGAGAAAGAGGGACAGTGCAGGCCGATTTCACGCTGCTGTATCAGCGACTGCTGGCTGTGGTGGATAAATTCAATGGGATCTTCCAGCGTGATGATATGACGGGCATGCTGGCGATTCAGCGCATCCACCAGCGCCGCCAGCGTGGTGGATTTGCCGCTTCCGGTCGCCCCGGTGACCAGAATCAATCCATCCTGCTGCTCCAGCAGCGTCGGCACCACGGCGGGAAGCTGCAGGCTCTCCAGCGTGGGGCAGACCGCAAAGATAAGGCGCAGCGCCAGCGACAGGCCGTTGCGCTGCATAAACAGACTGGCGCGCAGACGCTGACCGTCGGCGAGGCTCAGGGCGAAATCGATCTGCCCGTCACGCGCCAGCTGCTGGCGTTGGGGTTCACTGAGCCAGCGGGCCATAAACTCCGTCATCCAGGCGGCCGAGAGCGGGCTCTGCTGCGGAATCGCCTCCAGCCTCCCCTGCCGCCGCCAGTAGGGCAAATGTCCGCTGCAAAGGTGCAGATCGGCCGCATTATGCTTTACACTAAGCGCCACCATTTCATCCAGATTCATAATGTCTCCTGACTATGACCTCAATCCAGCACAACCTACAGCAAGTCCGGCAGCGCATTGCGGCCGCTGCCGCGCGTTGCGGCCGCGCACCAGAAGAAATTACCCTGCTTGCCGTCAGTAAAACCAAACCTGCGAGCGCGGTCGAAGAAGCCTTTACCGCGGGTCAGATCGCCTTTGGCGAAAATTACGTGCAGGAAGGGGTTGAAAAGGTTCAGGCGCTGGCCGCACATCCGGAACTGGAGTGGCACTTCATCGGTCCGTTGCAGTCCAATAAAAGCCGACTGGTGGCGGAAAATTTTGCCTGGTGCCACACCCTTGACCGTCTGCGCATTGCCCAGCGGCTCAACGATCAGCGTCCCGCCTCACTGCCACCGCTGAATGTGTTAATTCAGGTAAATATCAGTGACGAGACGAGTAAATCTGGCATCATGCTGGAGGCCGTTTCCGGGCTGGCAGAGGCGATAGCGGCCCTGCCGCAGCTGCGACTGCGGGGATTAATGGCGATTCCGGCGGCGGAGAGTGACTACACGAAGCAGCTGGCGGTGTGTCAGCAGATGACGGAAGCATTCTGTCAGCTGCAGCAGCACTATCCGCATATTGATACGCTTTCGCTGGGAATGAGCGATGACATGGAGGCGGCCATCGCCGCAGGCAGTACGATGGTGCGCATCGGCACCGCCATTTTTGGCGCACGCGATTATGCGCACAACTCACAACAATAACAGAGGAACTTCATGTTAACACTGACGTTTTTAGTAAAAACGCTGATCGATCTCTACGTCATGGTGCTGCTGCTGCGCATCTGGATGCAGTGGTCACGCTGCGATTTTTATAATCCCGTGGCGCAGTTCGTCGTCAAAGTCACGCAGCCGATTGTTAAGCCGCTGCGCCGCATCATTCCGGCACTGGGACCGATTGATACCGCCTCGCTGCTGCTGGCCTTTGTCCTGACCACGCTGAAATACCCGATTTTACTGCTGATTCAGGTGGGCGTGTTCTCGGTTGATCCGACCAACCTGCTGGTCGGCCTGCTGTCGCTGATTAAATCGGCCGGTTATCTGGTCTTCTGGGTGATCATCATTCGCTCACTGATGAGCTGGATCAGCCAGGGTCGCGGCCCGGTCGACTACCTGCTGGTGCAGCTGACCGAACCGATGATGGCACCGATTCGCCGTATTCTGCCTGCCATGGGCGGTATCGATTTCTCCGCGATGATCGTCATTCTGGTGCTGTATGCCCTGAACTTTCTCGGCATGGACCTGTTCCCGGGTCTCTGGTACCTGCTGTAAATGAATCAAACTGGAACTGTTATGCAAAAAGTTGTGCTCGCCACCGGTAATCCCGGCAAAGTGCGTGAACTGGCGGAGCTGCTCTCCGCCTTTGGTCTGGATATCGTCGCTCAGAGTGACCTGGGGGTTGAGTCGGCGGAAGAGACCGGCCTGACCTTTATCGAGAATGCCATTCTCAAAGCGCGTCACGCGGCGCAGATCACCGGACTGCCGGCGATTGCCGACGACTCAGGCCTGGCCGTGGATGCGCTGGGTGGCGCGCCTGGTATCTATTCGGCGCGTTACGCCGGAGAAGATGCCAGCGATCAGCAGAATCTGGAGAAGCTGCTGCAGGCGCTGGAAAACGTGCCGGACGGTCAGCGTCAGGCGCAGTTCCACTGCGTGCTGGTCTATCTGCGTCATGCGGACGATCCTACGCCGCTGGTGTTCCACGGCAGCTGGGAGGGGGAAATTACCCGTTCCGCTGCGGGTGCCGGTGGCTTTGGATATGACCCGATTTTCTCTGTTCCGGCGCTGGGTAAAACGGCCGCTGAACTGAGCAAAGCGGAAAAAGGTGCCGTTTCTCACCGGGGTAAAGCATTGACGCTGCTGCTGGAAGCGATGCGTAATGCCTAATCTGCCGCCGTTAAGTCTCTATATCCATATTCCGTGGTGCGTTCAGAAGTGTCCCTACTGCGATTTTAACTCCCATGCGCTGAAGGATGAGGTGCCGCACGTTGAATACGTGCAGCACCTGCTGCGCGATCTGGAGATCGATCTACCGCTGATTCATGGCCGCGAAGTGCGCACCATCTTTATTGGTGGCGGCACCCCCAGCCTGCTGAGCAGCAGCGCGATGCAGATGCTGATGGATGGGGTGCGGGCGCGTCTGACGCTGGCTCCCGATGCGGAGGTGACCATGGAGGCCAACCCGGGCACCGTGGAAGCCGATCGCTTCAGCGCCTATCAGCGCGCCGGCATTAACCGTATTTCGATTGGGGTTCAGAGTTTCAGTCCGCAGAAGCTGCAGCGCCTTGGCCGCATTCACGGGCCTGACGAGGCGACCCGTGCCGCCCGGCTGGCACAGTCGCTGTCACTGCGCAGCTTCAACCTCGACCTGATGCACGGCCTGCCGGACCAGTCGCTGGAAGAGGCGCTCGACGATTTGCGTCAGGCGATTGCACTCAATCCGCCTCACCTCTCCTGGTATCAGCTGACCATCGAACCCAACACCCTGTTTGGTTCCCGTCCGCCGGTGCTGCCGGATGATGATGCGCTGTGGGATATTTTCGAACAGGGCGATCAGCTGCTGCGGGAGGCCGGTTATCAGCAGTATGAAACCTCCGCCTACGCGAAGCCGGGTTATCGCTGTGAGCACAACCTTAACTACTGGCGTTTCGGCGACTATCTGGGGATCGGCTGTGGCGCACACGGCAAGCTGACGCAACCGGATGGGCGCATTGTACGCACGGTGAAAACCCGTCATCCGCGTGGATTCATGCAGGGAAATTACCGCGAGAAGCAGTATGAGGTGGCCGACAGCGACAAGCCGTTTGAATATTTCATGAACCGCTTTCGCCTGCTGGAAGCAGCACCGCGCGACGAGTTCAGCCGCTACACCGGTCTGTCAGAGCAGGCGATCCGTCCGCAGATGGATGCCGCGATCGCTGCGGGTTATGTGATGGAAACGGCGGATCAGTGGCAGATTACAGAGAAAGGAAAACTTTTTCTGAATTCGCTGCTGGAGCTGTTTCTGGCGGAAGAGTAACAAAGGCGCCTCAGCCCGGCCGGCTGAGGCGTGATACTATTTTTTCAGGGCGCCCGTCAGCTGCTTACGCTGATCTTCCAGCGAAATGACGCGATTACAGACCTCGTGACCGAAGTTCTGGAAATCCTGCTCCTGTTTGCTCCACTCAGCCTGAATCGACTGCTGCAGACCGCCAAGATTTCCCATAATCGCCTGCAGCGGATTGCTGCCGCCACTGCCCTGCTTACTGCCCATCTCATTCAGGCTATCCTGCATGACGCCGCCCAGCGTCGACTGAACCAGCCGCTCCCCTTCCGCGCGCACCTTATCGATCGCCTGATGGTGGAACGTCAGCCCGTCGTCACGGTGCTCGATGATGCGGTTCATCTGCTGTTTCAGCTGGCCATTCAGCGTGCTCAGGCGATTGCGGACGTTGCTGTCGGTGCCCAGTTTCTCCACGATCACCCGATCCAGTGCCGCACGTCCTTTCTCCAGACGTGAGGTCGCCCCGCTGTCGATCCACGGCAGATCGCGACGCAGCGCGTTCTGGTAATCGATCGCTTTCTGGCGTTCCGCTGTGCTCAGCGACACCTTCTGCCCGTTGAACTGCACGTCGCCCTGCGGCGAGATCTCAAGATTGCCATTGGCACCGACCACCTGCACGCTCTGCGGCTTAATCACCACATCATCCTGCGGCTTAACGCTGCATTCATAGGCTGCCTGAGCCTGGGTCGCTGCTGCCAGCAGCACAGCAAGAAGCGCTTTACGCATCATATCTACTCCCTAACATCTGGTGCGGAACCGTTCAGCGATCGGGCCTCAGCCCGACACCGTGTTTCTTAAAACCGGGCCGGCGGCCTGGCGTTCTGCCCCATCCGGGATGGCAGACCAGCAGCCTGACCGACCTGACCTTTAGTCCCACCAGACGTCGAAGAGTTCCGTCATCTGCACATCCTGCAGCTTGTGATCTTCCAGCCATTTGCGGACCAGAGCGCGATGCTCCTCGGTGCATTTGCCGGTTTTCTGCAGGCAGACCAGACCTTCCCACACCAGGTAACCGCTGCCATCAAAAGCCAGACCGTTAGGATCGATCGCTTCGTTGATGAACTGGTTGAGCGTCTCATCAATTTCACTTTCGCTGGTGCCTTCCGGGAAGCGCCAGGCAACCGAGAACCCCAGTTCCTGAAACTCATCAATGTGCAGTTTTTTGCGTAAACGGCGGCTGCGTTGTGTGGCCATTATTTCACCCTCTCAAACATTAAATCCCATACGCCGTGGCCTAAACGCTGCCCGCGCTGCTCAAACTTGGTCAGTGGACGCGTCTCAGGACGCGGCACATAATTCTGTTGTTCTGACTGGTTACGGTAACCATCAATGCTGTTCATCACTTCCAGCATATGCTCCGCGTAGGCTTCCCAGTCGGTCGCCATGTGGAAAACGCCGCCCAGCTTCAGTTTACGCATCACCAGTTCGGCGAAAGGCACCTGGACGATACGGCGTTTGTTATGACGCGCTTTGTGCCACGGATCGGGGAAAAAGAGCTGAACCATGCGCAGCGAGTTATCCGGGATCATCTTCTCCAGCACTTCCACCGCGTCATGACACATCACCCGCAGGTTCTGTACATCCGCCTCTTTCGCGGCGGCCAGACAGGCTCCCACGCCTGGCGCATGCACTTCAATACCCAGGAAGTTCTGATGCGGCGTGTTCTGCGCCATGGTGACCAGCGACGCGCCCATACCAAAGCCAATCTCCAGCGTCACCGGTGCCTCGCGGCCAAACAGCGCGACTAAATCGATCGGCTCCGGCTGATATTCCACCCCCATGACCGGCCACAGGGTATCCAGCGCCTGCTGCTGGCCTTTAGTTAAGCGACCCTGGCGGCGCACAAAGCTGCGGATCCGGCGCAATGGCCGCCCGTTCTCATCAAATTCTGGGGTGATGACGTCATTAATCATGTAAAAGCCTGCTGGTTAGCCTGTTCCGGGAAACGGGCATTATGCAAAGTTCATAAGCAGAAGCAAGCCTTTGCAATCTTCCGGTTTACACCCAGGTGCGCATGTGCTGGAATTCCTGCCTGAGTGTAGAGTAAACACGGAAATTTTCCTTCTTATGATGCAAGCGCCGCAGTTCGCGCAACAGGTGCTGGACTGGTATCAGCGCTTTGGCCGCAAAACCCTGCCCTGGCAGCTGGAGAAAACACCTTACAAGGTGTGGCTGTCTGAAGTGATGTTACAGCAGACCCAGGTTGCCACGGTTATTCCCTACTTCGAACGCTTTATGGCGCGCTTCCCCACGGTCAGCGATCTGGCGGCGGCACCGCTGGATGAGGTTCTGCATCTCTGGACCGGCCTCGGCTACTACGCCCGTGCGCGTAACCTGCACAAGGCGGCAAAACAGATTGTCGATGTTCATCAGGGCGAGTTCCCAGTGAATTTCGATGATGTCTCTGCCCTGCCCGGCGTAGGCCGCTCGACGGCGGGGGCGATCCTGTCCCTGTCACTGGGACAGCACTTCCCGATTCTGGATGGCAACGTCAAGCGCGTGCTGGCCCGCTGTTATGCCGTCAGCGGCTGGCCGGGCAAAAAAGAGGTCGAGAAGCGGCTCTGGCAGATCAGTGAAGAGGTCACCCCCGCTGAGGGCGTCAGCCAGTTTAACCAGGCGATGATGGATCTGGGCGCGCTGGTCTGCACCCGCTCGAAGCCGAAGTGCGAAATCTGCCCGCTGAACAGCGGCTGTGAAGCCTATGCCAGCAGCAGCTGGGCCAGCTATCCCGGTAAGAAGCCTAAACAGGTGCTGCCGGAGCGCAGCGGCTGGTTCCTGATGATTCAGGATGGCGATGATGTCTGGCTGGAGCAGCGTCCCCCCGTGGGTTTATGGGGAGGGCTGTTCTGCTTCCCGCAATTCACCACCGAAGCGGCGCTGAACGACTGGCTGGCGGCACGCGGCATCCACGCCAGACCGCAGCAGATGACGGCCTTTCGTCACACCTTCAGCCATTTCCATCTCGATATTGTGCCAATGTGGCTGGCATGGCCTTCTGTCGGGGCGGCGATGGATGAAGCAGGCGGTCTCTGGTATAACTTAGCGCTGCCACCATCTGTGGGATTAGCTGCACCCGTTGAGCGCCTGCTGCACGAGCTGCGCCATCCCCGACAACTGGCTTTGGACAGTTGTGAGATTAATGAGGAAGAAGAATGAGCCGCACCATCTTTTGTACGTTTTTACAGCGCGACGCGGAAGGACAGGATTTTCAGCTCTATCCGGGCGATTTGGGTAAGCGCATTTACAACGAGATTTCGAAAGAAGCCTGGCAGAAATGGATGGCGAAGCAGACCATGTTGATCAACGAGAAGAAGCTCAACATGATGAATCCTGAGGATCGTAAAGTCCTGGAGAAGGAGATGGTCAACTTCCTGTTCGAAGGCAAAGACGTTCACATCGAAGGCTATACACCGCCAGAAGCGTAAATTTTCGGGCCTCATCGCTGGGGCCGGTTATCCAGGTCAGGCTTGCATTCCCAATGAATAAAAAATTAATCGCCCTGCTGGTGATAGCACCACTTTTGGTTTCCTGTTCCGGGTCGAAAAAACAGCAGTTCCACGAAGAGTGGGTAAAAGACACTAACGGCTTTGATATTCTGATGGGGCAGTTTGCTCACAATATTGAGAATATCTGGGGTATCAATGAGGTCCTGATCGCCGGACCCAAAGATTACGTCAAATACAGCGACAACTATTACACCCGCAGCCACATCAACTTTGAAAGCGGTAAGCTGACTATCGAGACGATTTCGGGCACCGATCCCATGGCCAGCCTGCGTCAGGCGATCGTGACCACCCTGCTGATTGGCGACGATCCGGGGAATGTCGATCTCTACTCCGATGCCAACGATATCGTGATCAGTAAAGAGCCACTGCTCTATGGTCAGGTGCTGGATAACACCGGGCAGCCGATCCGCTGGCAGGGCCGCGCTGAAGCCTTTGCTGACTATCTGATCCAGCACAAACTGCAGCGCCGCACGTCGGGTCTGCATGTGATTTACACCATTACAATTCCGATGGTGCCGAACCACCTCGATAAGCGTGCCCACAAATATCTGCCGATGGTGCGCAAAGCCGCCGAACAGTATGGTGTGGATGCGTCACTGATTCTGGCGATTATGCAGACCGAATCGAGCTTTAACCCCTACGCCGTGAGCCACTCCGATGCACTGGGCCTGATGCAGGTGGTGCAGCACACCGCCGGTGTTGACGTGTTCCGCATGAAGGGGAAATGGGGCAAGCCAAGCCGCAGCTATCTGCTGGACCCGGAGAACAATATCGATGCGGGCACCGCCTATCTGTCGCTGTTGCAGCGCAGCTATCTGGGCGGCATTCAGGATCCGCTGTCGCGCCGCTATGCGGTGATCACCGCCTACAACGGTGGTGCAGGCAGCGTTCTTCGCGTCTTCTCCAGCGATAAAGATCGGGCATTCGCGATGATTAACGACCTGCCGCCGAACAGGGTCTATCAGATCCTGACCAGCCAGCATCCGTCGGCGGAGTCGCGCCGTTATCTGTATAAGGTGAGTACCGCACAGCGGAGTTATCGGGGGTTCTGACTGGATCCGGGGGTGTTCGCTGCGCGAGCGGGCTATGAGAAGGTTTCGTTCGCCCAACGGGTTGGGCAGTTTCAGCTTCGCCTCTGCAGGCGACCGACAAGGGGGCGCCAGTCGCCGCGCCCCCTTGACCCCGGGCTCCGGCCTGCCTCACCGCCGCTTCGCGGTCCCTTCGCTTCTTCCGGATTTCTCACGGACCGGCAGGACGCGCCATCCCTGGCGCGAACCCGCCTCTTCGCGACATCCCTGTCGCTCGTCCTGAAATCCCTCATCCGCTCAGCGGTTCAGACGGCCTCCCTCCCCGCTGTTATCTCTTCTTTTACTGTTAAGAACTTTACTGCGGTGAGTTTTAAAGAATGTCTTTGGCTTCGGTGCAAACAGACAACGCTCCATTCAGGAGAAACGAAGATATCAAAGGCGGGGGTGTGGGAGAGGCATCCGGCGCGCTGAGGAGCAACCGGAGGCCAGGATGAGCCGACAGGACGTCGGCGAGAGGACGGCACGAGCCAGGGATGGCGAGTCCGGACGGTCCGTCGGCCACAGGGCGTGACGAAGGTACCCCGCAACGCGGGGCGCGGAGGCTGCCGGACGCCGGGATTGTTAAGGGGCGGGCGTCCGCCCCTTGACGCGTCCGCCTGCACGGGCGAACTGAAACTCCCTCACGCCTGGCGGGCGAAACCTTCTCAGAGCCAGCCCACCGCCAGGTAATAACTCCCTCACGCCTGGCGGGCGAAACCCTCTCAGAGCAGCCCACCGCCAGGTGATAACTCCCTCACGCCTGGCAGGCGAACCCCTCTCAGTGCCAGCCTGCTGCTAATCCAGCGCCTTCGCGCAGCGAAGCTACCCCCTCACCATCATATTGGCCACCAGATATTTACGTCCCTGCTCATCCTCTTCGGTGTAAACGCCCTGCAGCTCTGGCGAGAAGCCTGGCAGCAGGTTCAGCCCCTCTTCCAGGGCCAGGAAGTAGCGCTGCACTGCGCCGCCCCAGATCTCTCCCGGCACCACGCAGAGCACACCCGGCGGATAAGGGAGTGCGCCCTCGGCGGCAATCCGTCCTGCGGCCTCGGCTATCGGCACCAGCTCGACCTCACCGCGAATATACGCCTGATGGGCATCCTGCGGATTCACCCTGACCGGCGGGAACTCCGCGGCGCGGAACATCAGGCGCTGCAGATCCTTCACATTGTGACTGACGTAAAGATCGTGCATCTCCTGACAGAGGCGACGCAGAGTGTAACCGGCATAGCGTTGCGCATTTTTACGGTAGATCGTCGGCAGCACTTCGGCCAGCGGCGCATCATCCCTGACGTGCTGCTCGAACTGCGCCAGCATCGCCACCAGATTCGCCATCTTCTCCGGGCTCTCTGCTGGCGTCAGCAGGAACAGGATCGAGTTGAGGTCGCACTTCTCCGGCACAATGCCGTTTTCGCGCAGATAGTTCGCCAGAATCGTGGCCGGGATCCCGAAATCACTGTACTCCCCGCTGGCGGCATCGATCCCCGGCGTGGTCAGCAGCAGCTTGCAGGGATCGACCCGATACTGATCGCGCGCATAACCGGCAAAACCGTGCCACTTTTCCTGTGGTTCGAAGCTGAAGTAGCGCAGATCGCGGGCGATCGTCTCCGTGGGCGCATCCTGCCAGCGCTGCCCGGCCACGCGCTCCGGCACGAACGGCAGGATCATTTCGCAACGCTCCAGGATCGCTTTACGCGCATCGATCCCCAGCGTGACGCACTCATCCCACAGGCGACGCCCCGCCTCGCCCTGATGCATCCGGGCGTTAATATCCAGCGCAGCAAACAGCGGATAAAACGGACTGGTTGAAGCGTGCAGCATAAAGGCGTTATTCAGACGCTTGTGCGGACAGAAGCGGCGCTGTCCGCGAATGTGATTATCTTTTTTGTGGATCTGCGAAGTCTGTGAAAAACCCGCCAGCTGCTTGTGCACCGACTGCGTGACAAAAATGCCGGGATCGTTCTCGTTCAGTTCTAACGTCAGCGGCGAGCAGCCTTCCATCAGCGGGATAAACTGCTCATAGCCGAGCCATGCGGAATCAAACAGGATGTAATCACACAGATGACCGATGCGATCCACCACCTGACGCGCGTTGTAGACCGTGCCGTCGTAGGTGCCCAGCTGGATGATCGCCAGACGGAAAGGCCGCGCCTCTTCTGCGCGCTGGGGCGCAACCGCCGCGATCTGCTCGCGCAGATAGGCCTCATCAAAGCAGTGCGCATCAATTCCGCCAATAAAGCCGAAAGGATTGCGTGCCGCCTCCAGATAAACCGGCGTGGCCCCCGCCTGGATCAGCGCGCCATGGTGGTTCGACTTATGGTTGTTGCGATCAAACAGCACCAGATCGCCCCGGGTCAGCAGCGCATTGGTCACCACTTTATTGGCGCTTGAGGTGCCGTTGAGCACAAAGTAGGTTTTGTCGGCGTTAAATACCTTTGCCGCATACTTTTGCGCATCTTTAGCCGATCCTTCGTGGATCAGCAGATCGCCCAGTTTGACGTCGGCATTACACATATCCGAGCGAAAAACATTTTCGCCATAGAAGTCATAAAACTGTTTACCCGCCGGATGTTTCCTGAAGAACGCGCCGCCCTGATGACCGGGGCAGGCAAAGGTACTGTTCTGCATATCAACATAGCGGGAGAGCGTCTCAAAAAAGGGCGGCAGCAGCGCCGCTTCATAGGCCTGCGCGGCCGCCTCCAGCGCAATCCACTCCTGCGGATCGCCATTCAGCTCCCCGCTGACGCCGGGCAGGTGCATCACCTCCTCTTCAAAGGCGTTGGCGACAAATACCGGCAGGTCGAACCCGGTATGACGCAGCAGTGTCAGTATGCCGCTGCGGGTATCCGCCAGCGAGACGACAACCGCCGCGACATCGGTAAAGTCGGTGTTATCCAGCGTCACCACATCGCGCGCGGTGTTCAGAGTCAGACTGGGCGCCACAGCGGCGCTGGCAGCAATTTTCAGTGGAGTCATAAAGCGTCCCTAACGGCAGGGAGGAGGTGCCCGTGGCACAATCATGGGGACAGCGCCCCGGCGAAGAATGTCAGTGAAAACCGTCAGAAGGCATTGTGCAGCCGTTGAAGAGCAGATAACCGGCCGCTGCCAGGCTGGCCTCACCGCATGGGGAACCGCAGCGTGTTCAGGAAAGAGGAAAAACCGGTGCGCGCCGGAAAGAGCGAACGGTAATCCGGGCGGGTGCGCGGTGAACCGGACATGGCGACGTCCTCTGTGATGTATAAACAGGGCCAAAAAGTGGCGGTCATGATGTCATCTTTTTTTTACGTGGACAACCCGAGCCAGGCAATTATCCGGCAGGCCACAAAAAAGATAACACACTGTTTTTGATGGATAATTTACAGAAACAAATTAACAGCACGACTAATTATATGAAATATATGCAGATTTATGCAGAGTGCGATCGGCGGCTGACGATGCGCGTGAGCGGGATTCACTGCCCCCTGGCCTGACCCTTGCCCTACCGCATTGCCTCTGCCGGGCGTACACTCATCCTCACTGTCACACTCCTGGAGGATGCATGTTCAAGGCACTGATCATTGAAAATGACGAGCAGGGTTACCGCGCCCTGCTCAAAGATCTCCCCGAATCGCAACTGCCCGACCACGATGTCACGCTCGACGTCAGCTACTCATCCCTGAACTACAAAGATGCCCTGGCTATCTGCAACAAAGGCCCGATTGTGCGCCAGTTCCCGATGGTGCCGGGTATCGACTTTGTGGGCCGGGTCACCGCCAGCCGCCATCCCGACTGGAAAGAGGGAGATATGGCCCTGCTGACAGGCTGGGGGGTGGGCGAAAAACAGTGGGGCGGCCTGGCACAGAAAGCCAGCGTCAGCGGCGACTGGCTGGTGCGCGTTCCCGCCTCTCTCACTCCGCTACAGACGATGGCAATGGGCACCGCGGGACTGACCGCGATGCTCTGTGTGATGGCGCTGGAGAAACAGGGCATCACGCCTGACCACGGGCCGGTGCTGGTGACGGGTGCCAGCGGCGGCGTCGGCAGCTACAGCGTCAGCCTGCTGGCGCGGCTGGGATATGAGGTTATCGCCTCCAGCGGACGCGCCAGCGACCATGCCTACCTGATCGACACCCTGGGGGCGACCTCAGTCATCGATCGTGATGAGCTGTCGCAGCCAGGCAAGCCGCTGGCAAAAGAGCGCTGGGCTGCCGCGATAGACAGCGTGGGCAGCCACACCCTGGCGAACGTGCTGGCCGCCACCCGGCGGGACGGCGCGGTAGCTGCCTGCGGTATGGCGCAGGGTCTCGACCTGCCTGCCAGCGTCGCCCCCTTTATTCTGCGCGGCGTCACGCTTGCCGGTGTGGACAGCGTGCTCTGCCCGACACCGCTTCGCCAGCAGGCGTGGCAGCGGCTGGGTGAGCTGCTGGATGGCGAACGGCTCAGCCGGCTGAGCCGGGTTATCCCGCTGAGTGAGGCGAAACAGGGTGCGCAGGATCTGCTGGACGGAAAAGTGCAGGGCCGGCTGATTGTCGACTGCCGCTGACGGCTTCTGAAGGCGCGCTTCGCGCCTTCAGAGCGTGCTCTGCTGCAACCGTCTGATAAGCCCCTCCAGCGCGAACTGCGTGCCCTGCTCCATCACCGATTTCGGATCGCCACTGAACCGGTGGCACTCCGCCTCATCCCGGCCGTCGGGCAGGACCCAGCCAAACCAGATGGTGCCTGCCGGGGTGCCATCTTCACCGCCATCCGGCCCGGCATAGCCGGTAATCGACAATCCCACCGGCTCACCCGAGCGTGCGCAGGCACCCTGTACCATCTCCCGCGCCGTCTGTTCGCTCACCGCCGTGTGCTGTTTCAGCGTGGCGGGATGCACGCCCAGCAGACGGATTTTGGCGTTATCGCTGTAGGTCACGAATCCACTGGTGTAGAAGTCACCGCTGCTTTCCACCGCCGCCAGCGTCATGCTGATGAGCCCGGCGGTACAGGATTCGGCGGTCGCCAGATGCAGTCCGGAAGAGAGTAAAAGTGTGCCCAGTTGTTCAGCCGTTTGCGCTAATGATTTTGCCATTATGGTTTCCTTAATCGTCAGTCCGGAACTCCAGGTATAGCGCAAAATCGGTGAACAAATAGACGCAAGGCAATGTTTTTAAAGCGAAACGGTCAGATTGCCCGGCAGAAAAAAAGGCGTTCAGTTGATCAAAGCGCCCTGCTGCGAAACAGGATGAGAGTAGTCCGCCAGCCTTCGTAAATCGGTGTTTATTGCTGTCGTGATGTCTCTCAGAGCCGCAATAAATAGCGGCGCGGATGAGCACCTGCTACGCCAGCGTCGTTATCTCCCTCGCCAAAAATGAGGTAACAGAGCAGCGAATCCTTTGATTACTTGTTAGTATTCACTTGCTTGCTGACATGACAAAGACGGCGCTGCATAAAAGCCGCAAAAAAGCAGAACAGCACACTGAGCGAGACTCTGACCCGAGAAAATGGAATTAAAGCACTGTTTTAAATAGCTTTATGAGTTCATAAACGACCACAGCGCACACTTTTTTAACCTGAATGCACTGGCATTTATCAATACGTAAGGAAGAGAGTTATGGCGCAAAAACCTGTGGTAGTTATTCACTACTGTATGCAATGCAACTGGCTGATGCGGTCAGCGTGGATGGCACAGGAACTTCTGCATACCTTTGCTGAGGATCTGGCGGAGGTGACGCTGAAACCCGGCACCGGCGGTGTGTTTGAGATCATGCTGGATGAGCATCTGCTGTGGGAACGTAAGCGGGATGGCGGCTTTCCTGATGCGACCACGCTGAAACAGCGGGTGCGCGACATCTGTTTCCCGGATCGCACGCTGGGCCACATCGATAAAAACAAAACGGAGATCGGCTAAGCTATCCGGCTCAGCTGTGAGTAATTTTCTCTGCCGCGTCGTGCAGGGCCGCAATCAGCGTCTGCAACGCGGCATCAGAGATATCTTCCTGCGCCAGCCGCTGGTTCAGGGCGACTTTCAGTCCGTAAATCGCCTGCTCGACGGCGGGAATGCTGCGATTGTTGACCAGAATCGCCAGCGTGGAGAGACGCATGATCAGGCGGGAGACCGTTTCGCGGTTATCTGCCAGCAGCGCCTTACCGGCCGCCGTCAGGCGATACGCTTTGCGCGCGGCCTGAGCATCCACTACCTCAATCGCCTCCATCTCCTCCAGCAGCGTCAGGTTGGGATAGATGATCCCCGGGCTGGGGGTGTACTCCCCTTTTGACAGCTCCTCAACCGACTTAATCAGCTCATAACCGTGCGCCGCATGCTGCGACAGAAAATGCAGCATCAGCAGACGAATCTCACTCGCTTCCAGCATTTTTTCGCGGCGTTTACGCCGCCCGCCACAACCGCCTGTGCGGGCACTCGGGTCGTCAGCGGAAAAGGGCGTGGGGTGCTGTTTCATAGTCTGGCCTGCGAAAAAAGGAGCCTGATGGTAGTCTGCCGCCAGGCAAAACTCAATTGTCAGCGCCGGTTACTTCTGGTGCCAGTAGGCCACCGCCCGCACGAAGTCACTGTTGATGCCGCGCTGCATCGTGAAGTAGTCGCAGAGCGCCTTCACAAACTCACCTTCACCGGTCAGCCAGATAAAGTAATCCTCCGCCGGGAATGTCACCTGATCCAGCCGGGCAATCAGCTGGCTGAGCTGCGCGGTCTGCATCTGACCGCTGCCGAGCCAGTTCAGCGTCACGCCGGTGGTGTCCGGCAGGTAGTCACGGCCCATTGCCTCATCGGTAAAGGCGTAGAGATGCAGGGCCTGCGCCCGGGCGTCGCGCTGACGACGTGAAAAGGCGGGCAGCCCGGTTTCGTCGCAGACATAGAGCTGGAAGGCGTAATCGGCCGGCACCACCAGCGAACCGCGTGGCCCGCCGATCACTAACCGATCGCCCGGCTTCGCCTGGGTTGCCCAGTCACTGGCGACACCCTGCTGATGAATATAGAAGTCGAGCGTCAGTGACGACTCGCCATCAAATTCCAGCGGCGTGTAGTCGCGGGCCGGTGGACGCTCGCCCCCGGGCCAGACAATCGCTCCATCGGTGATCTGCGGCAGCGCCAGTTCGGCCCCTTCTGCCGTCGGGAAGAAAACCTTGATATGGTCATCGAAGCCAGGTGAGGTAAAGCCCGCCAGATCGCTGCCACTGAAGCGGATGCGCCAGAAATGCCCGGCAATCTGAGTTTTGCTTTCGACCTGGATGTGACGGAAACGCAGTTCGTTTCGGACGCGCTGCGGCACGCGCGGATTCGTTGATGCTGGCAAAATGTCTCTCCTGGAACGGGACAGATACCCGTTATTCAAAGGGTTGGCGATGATTAGTTAATAACAATCATTCTCATCTGAAGCCAGAAGATAAGCGATGATATATCTTGAGCACAATGACGAAAAATGCGATCCGACGGTTTAAGATATATTTTATACCGACGCGATGAGTGCAGGCCCTGGATTTAACAGAGAGCGGGAAGGCGTTAAGAACAAAGGTCAGCCGCAGAGCAGGCCTCGCCGGACGCGCAGCAGAGACGGCCCGGAAACGAAGCCTCAGACGCGGCAGCGGCAAATCAGAGAAGAGCGGATGTGAACAGAGAGGGGTCAGGCTGTCCGGCTCCTGATGAGCCGGGCAACGTCTGCGCCGCCGGGGCTGGCCGCGCATTCACAGTTACAGGGTATCGCCGAATCCGGAGAAGCAGTGATTACTGCTGTTCTGTTCCGGCAGCTCACCATCACCCACAATTTCATGACCGGCGCTCTGAGAGTGCGGATGCAGTCCGGCTGGCGGTGAGAAGGGTTCAGCCTGTTGTGCCATTGCCATAACGGGCAATGCCAGAATCAGTGAGATTATTAAGCGTCGCATAGGTGTCTTCGTTTGTGTTCTGGCCGTGAACGGCCTGAAATGCAGATGATTATTCCAGCCCTGCTACAGATGCACGATGATTAAGGTACAGCAGGGTTTCGGAGAAGAATTTTACGCCAGAACGGAGAGTTATTTTATAAAATCGTGCGGTTTATCACGGTTCACCGCACGAAAGATGCATCCGGCACGCCGCTGGCAGTGTGCCCTGCTCCACTGACTACGCCCGGGTAACCGGAATGGAAAAAACGCCGCTCAGCCAGTCGGGCTGACATTGCGTAAAATCGAGACTCAGCAGATCTTTGCCCTGACGGCGTGACACACCCAGTCCGGGCAGATGCTGATAATAGATATCTTCAATAAAACGCGTCAGCTGCTCTGGCCTGCCGCTCCAGCGGATGCGCGCATAGAGGCCCCGCTCTTCGCGCCAGCTGACGGTATGCTCGCCCAGCAGCGCCGCATGCTGCGGCTCCAGCGCCTGAAACAGGCTGATATTCTGCTGGTCAGCCGAGCTGTGGCCGGGTCCGTACTGAAAGCCTAACCACCCCTGCTTCACATGACTGCCCGCCAGCGCCACCAGCTGCCGCGCCTGGTCGGCTACCCGGTGTTCGCGGTCGGCGATGTAATTACCGAACTGACACTCCCACTCCAGCGTCTCGCCGCAGAGAGGCAGTTCTTCCTCGCGCTCCACCAGCGTCGCGCGCTCATCCAGCGAACGCGCCAGTATACGGCCGTGAAAGTTTTTAACCGGCAGATGAGGAAAACGGCGAAACGCGCCGGGCGTCAGCGAGAAGTGCCCTTTGAATACGCGGGTGAAGTTTTGCTGGTTATCAAAGCCAAAGCGAACGGCGATATCGATGAGCGTCATGCGCGTCAGCCGGAGCGCCATGGCGGCCATTGTCAGACGCCGTTTGCGGGTATAGGCCGCCAGCGTCTGTCCGGTCATCTCCTTGAACATGCGCTGCATGTGCCATTTGGAGTAGCCCGATTTCAGGGTGATCTGATCGATATTGAGGTCGTCGGTAAGATTGGCTTCTATCCATTCGACTAAGTCGTGAATGTGCTGTTTTTTGATGGCCTGGCTGAGCATGATGGCGATTTACGACGCGGGTTAAGACTGAGAATTTCGTTACAAAAGAATAACAAAAATCGCGAATCGGTGTAAGGAAAGGGTATGGCGAACACGCCCATGCGGGGCGATTTCGCATTAATTGCTTAGGTTACTAACTAAAAAAGGCTGGCTCCCGCCAGCCTCCTGATGATTAAAAAAATCTGCGCCGCACTGAGCCTGCGCGTTAGCAGCACCCACCGCCGTTACCGGGACAATTAATGGCTGCGCATCCCCGCCGCCGTCATCATCATCCGGAACAGAGAGGCAACAACACCCAGCGCCAGTACGCTGGCGGCATAGATAAACACCAGCCACATGACGCGCTTCCACCAGGGCGCTTTCGCGCCATTGTCAGCTTTCGTTTCGTTGTGGTTTTTCATGCTGCTGAGACTTTTCATATCAATGATATCCTGCGTCTGCTTTGATTTTTCCACGGAACACGTAGTAGCTCCAGAAGGTGTAGCCCAGAATCATCGGGATGATCAGCAGGCTACCCACCAGCATAAAGGCCTGACTCTGTGGCGGTGCCGCGGCGGCCCAGATGGTCACTGACGGTGGAATAATATTTGGCCAGATGCTGATGCCCAGTCCGGAGAAGCCCAGGAAGATCAGCGCCAGCGTCAGCAGGAACGGAGAGTAGTGCGCTTCACGTTTGATGGCGCGCACAATGCCCCACGAGCAGAGCAGCACCAGCACCGGAACCGGCAGGAACAGGAAGAGGTTTGGCTTACTGAACCAGCGATGCGCGATGTCGCCATGGGCAAACGGCGTCCACAGGCTGACAATCCCGATAACCACTAACAGTGCGATGACCAGCGGTGTCGCCAGCGCGGACATTTTGCGGTGCAGCTCATTTTCGGTCTTCATGATGAGCCAGGTGCAGCCCAGCAGCGCATAGGCCACCACCAGACCGACGCCGCAGAACAGCGGGAACGGTGCCAGCCAGTCCATGGCGGAACCGGCGAAACGGCGTCCCTCAACCGGAATGCCATCCAGCAACGCGCCCACGGCCACACCCTGACTGAAGGTAGCGATGATCGAACCGGCAATAAATGACTTGTCCCAGAAGGCGCGATGACCTTCGACCGCCTTGAAGCGGAATTCAAAGGCGACGCCGCGGAAAATCAGACCAATCAGCATGGCGGTCAGCGGGATGGTCAGCGCATCGGCAATCACCGCGTAGGCCAGCGGGAACGCGCCGTAGAGGCCTGCCCCGCCCAGCACCAGCCAGGTTTCATTACCATCCCAGACCGGCGCGACGGTGTTCACCATCATGTCGCGCTCACCGGCATCTTTATTGAACGGGAACAGCAGACCGATACCCAGGTCAAAGCCATCCATCACGATATACATCAGGGTTGCGAAGACGATAATTACAAACCAGATAATAGAAAAATCGATCATCTTAGTGGTCTCCATCCTTAAAGGTGGCAGCCGAAAGCGGACGCGCCGGCGTTTTCTTCTGTCCGGGTCCACCCTCTTCGGTGATATGACCTTCGCCAGTAACCGGTCCCTGCTTAATCAGACGCATCATGTAGTGGTAGCCCACCCCGAACACCGAGCTGTAGACCAGAATAAAGGCCAGCAGACTGATGCTCATGTGAATGTCACCATGCGCCGACACCGCATCGATGGTGCGCTGCACGCCATAAACCACCCACGGCTGACGACCAATTTCGGTGGTGAACCAGCCAGCCAGAATCGCAATCAGACCCGATGGCCCCATCAGCAGCGCAAACCACAGGAAAGGACGCGACTCATAGAGACGTCCTTTGAAACGCAGCCAGAGGCTGACCACGCCCAGCGTAATCATCAGCAGGCCCAGCGCCACCATCACGCGGAAGGACCAGAAAATAACGGTTGAGTTGGGACGGTCCTCTTTCGGGAACGACTTCAGCGCCGGAACCTGCTTGTCCAGGCTGTGCGTCAGGATCAGGCTGCCAAGGTACGGCACCTCCAGCGCATACTTCGTCCGCTCCTGCTCCATATCGGGAATACCGAACAGGATCAGCGGTGTGGCTTCACCCGGCGGGTTTTCCCAGTGCCCTTCAATCGCTGCAATTTTGGCAGGCTGATGTTCCAGGGTGTTCAGGCCGTGCGCATCACCGATCATCGCCTGAATCGGCGCGACAATCAGTGCCATCCACAGCGCCATCGAGAACATACGGCGGATAGCCGGATTGTTGTTGCCCTTCAGCAAATGCCAGGCCGCCGACGATCCCACGAAAAACGCGCTCGCCAGGAAGGCCGCCACCGACATATGGAACAGCCGGTAAGGGAAAGAGGGGTTAAAGACGATTTTGAACCAGTCCTGCGGAACCACGATGCCATTCTGAATGATGTAGCCCTGCGGCGTATGCATCCAGCTGTTAGAGGCGAGGATCCAGAAGGTCGAAATCAATGTTCCGAGGGCAACCATACAGGTGGCAAAGAAGTGCAGACCCGGCCCCACGCGATTCCAGCCAAACAGCATCACGCCCAGGAAACCCGCTTCCAGGAAGAACGCCGTCAGCACCTCATAGGTCAGCAGCGGGCCGGTGATACTCCCGGCAAAAGCCGAGAAGCCACTCCAGTTAGTCCCGAACTGATACGCCATAACCAGCCCTGAGACCACACCCATACCGAAGTTAACGGCAAAGATTTTGGACCAGAAATGGTAGAGATCGCGATAAGACTGCTCGCGGGTTTTGAGCCACATACCTTCGAGTACGGCCAGGAAACTGGCGAGACCGATGGTTATGGCGGGAAAGATAATATGGAAGGACACAGTAAATGCGAACTGAATCCTGGCCAGATGAAAGGCATCTAATCCGAACATTGCTTACCTCTTTGCCACATAGAACACCATGTATTTACTTATAATTAACAACTTAAGCCTGATGCGCGGGTTTCTCTGCGCTTATTGAAATTCCCGCCGCAAATTTAAAACTATTTGCGACGCGGAAACAGAAACAGTGGGATGAATGAAAACTATAACAGTATTTGTTGATTCTGATCATTGTTTTTAGCAGGAATTACTTATTTAAAAATAAGGCTTAAAGGTTAATTTAAGCGCACTTATGTGTCGCTAATGTTACAGTAACACCACCCGTAAAAAGAGAGACTGGTCTGAGTCAGGCCTGCATGAAAAAGGTCTTCAACAGCCTGTTTTCAGACACTATTTTGTTATAAACCCCACTCAGGTAAAGGTCAAAAATGATAGAGGAAAAATTAAATCGCTTGGTTTTTTAACAGGTTAAAACCGCAAGCTTTTATCTCTGCCGCTTTGTTTGCTTTTTCGCATAACCCTGCTAATACCGCCATTAAAACCGCATAGAAAAACCGGGAAGAAAGCGATTTAAGCGCAGCTGTAAATGTTAATAAAATGAGTCAAAAAGCAGAGCTGAATTAAACGTCACACGCAGGCCGACGATTATTCCGGACCCGCGCGAGAAAAAACGGTTTAATAAGCGGCAACGGGCCGCTGGGGTTATTTGTGCCGCCGTTGCGCTCTGCCGTTTTGGCACCGAAGAGAATCCGTCACAGCGGATGCAGCCGGAGAACTGCGCGAGCGCCTGAAGAGTGAGTCGTCGCGTGGAGACGGAGGCCGGAAAACAGAGGGGAACTACTCTGCGGCGGATTTTTCGCGCTGCGCCAGAATCCGGCTCACGTTCAGCTCCAGCCAGTCAGCCAGCCCGACAACCTGCTCACCGACTTCGCGACCCAGCGGAGTCAGGCAATATTCCACATGCGGCGGCACCACGTCATAGGCGATACGCTGCACGAAGCCATCCTCTTCCAGATAGCGCAGGTTCTGCGCCAGCATCCGCTCACTGACGCCCCCCACCGTCCGGCGCAGCGCGCTGAAGCGCAGCGTCTGACCCTGCAGCGCTAACAGGATCAGCACACTCCAGCGGCTGGTCACGCGCTTCAGCACGTCACGGGACGGGCAGTTGACGTTAAGCAGCTCACCCCGGCTAAATCTTTCACTCAGTTTTTCAGACATTTACTCCGCTCCGTTCAAACTAACAATTCTGTAAGTACTTACTAAAAATTAGTCTATCCCGTAGTCTGATTTTCACCAACCGTCACAGGAGAGAAAACATGATTGCCGTAACAGGAGCTACCGGCCAGCTGGGCCGGTTCGTGATCGATGCCTTACTGAAAAAAGTCCCGGCGGGAGAGATCATCGCTGCGGTGCGTACGCCCGCCAGAGCGGCGGATCTTGCGGCGCAGGGTGTCACTGTCCGTGAGGCTGACTACAGTAAGCCAGAGACCCTCAGGGCTGCATTTTCGGGCGTGGATAAGCTGCTGCTGATCTCCGGCAGTGAAGTGGGCCAGCGTGAAGCGCAGCACAAAGCCGTTATTGAGGCGGCGCAGGCGGCGGGTGTGGGTTTTATCGCTTACACCAGTCTGTTGCATGCCGACAGCTCACCGCTGGGGTTATCGGTTGAGCACCGCGCGACCGAGGCACTGCTGCAGGCCTCTGGCATCCCCTTTGCGCTGCTGCGCAACGGCTGGTACAGCGAGAACTATGCAGCCAGCATTGCTCCGTCACTGGCGCACCACGCTTTTATCGGTGCGGCAGGCGAAGGCCGTATCGCCTCGGCAGCCCGTCAGGATTATGCGGAAGCGGCGGCAGAAGTCATGATCCGTGACGATCAGGCCGGTAAGGTTTACGAACTGGCCGGTGATGAGAGCTACACCCTGGCGCAGTTTGCTGCGGAGATTGCCGCCCAGAGCGGCGAGAAGGTCGATTACGTTAATCTCTCACAGAGTGACTTCGCCGCAGCGCTGAAAAATGCCGGTCTGCCAGACGGCCTGGCGGAGATGCTGGCGGATTCCGACGCCGGCGCAGAGAAAGGCGGCCTGTTTGATGATTCCCGTCAGCTGAGTCAGCTAATCGGTCGCCCGACGACCACCTGGCAGGCGGTGATTGCCGCGACGCTGGCGAAACAGTAATGTGGATGGCAGGGAGCGGACAGCCTGCTCCGCTCCCTGCCCGTTTCCGTCCTCCTTCCGTTGGGTATGCCACTTTTTGCACCCTGCCAGGGCCTCTGGTTTCTTTACAAAATGTAAACAGACGCCTGTTTTCTTCAGCTTAAATTTTTTTCTTTAGTTACCTAAGAGATTCATCTGAAATGCGTTTTTTGTGAACAGCAGCATATTTGGTTGAATTGTCTGGAATTTATTCAAAAACCTCAATTAATAGACAATTTTTATTACGTTCATAGGCAATCTGCATTGTTGTTCCGCAGATTGAGAGGTCTATAATTTGTCCTTTGTGCAACCATGACCGCTCAGGAGGCCGCTATTAATACTTATCGCCAGCAACAAAATGCACTTGAAGAGGTTCGTGCCGGGGCGGAAGTTGAGTATCAATACGATCCCCATGAACTGAAACTGGATCGCATGCAGGATTCTGAACCGGAACCGGAGCTGATCGAAGGCCTGCCGGCGCCGGATGCGCTGACGCCTGCCGATCGTTATCTGGAACTGTTTGAACATGTCCAGATGTCGCGAATTTTCGAGGACAGCAAAACCTTCCCCGACTGTTCGCCAAAGTACGATCCGCTGGATGTGCTGATGCGCTATCGTCGGCAGAAACGCAGCAGTGACTTCGACCTGTCGCGTTTTGTCGCCGATCACTTTTATCTGCCTGGCGTAAATGAAAGCTTCTATGTCTCCAACCCGGATAAAACGCTCAACGAGCATATCGATGACCTGTGGCCGGTTCTGACCAAAATGCCGCAGCAGCATATGCCGCACTCATCACTGTTACCGCTGCCTAAACCCTACGTGGTCCCCGGCGGACGCTTTGGTGAAACCTACTACTGGGACTCCTACTTTACGATGCTCGGCCTGGCAGAATCGGGTCGCGACGACCTGCTGCGTCATATGGCGGACAATTTTGCGTGGCTGATCGATAACTACGGTCATGTGCCTAACGGCAACCGCACCTATTACCTGAGCCGCTCTCAGCCGCCGGTATTTGCCCTGATGGTCGAGCTGTTTGAAGAAGATGGCGTGCGCGGTGCCAAACGCTATCAGGAACAGCTGATGAAGGAGTATCAGTTCTGGATGGACGGCGCCGGTTCACTGATGCCGAACCAGGCCTATCGTCATGTGGTGCGCATGCCAAACGGCTCACTGCTCAACCGCTACTGGGATGACCGCGATACGCCGCGTGATGAATCCTGGAGCGAAGATGTGGAAACCGCGCGTGAATCTAAACGTCCGGCCAGCGAGGTCTATCGCGACCTGCGCGCCGGGGCGGAATCGGGCTGGGATTACTCCTCGCGCTGGCTGCGTAACCCGAAACGGCTGTCGAGCATCCGGACAACGCAGTTCATCCCGATCGATCTCAACGCGTTTCTCTACAAGCTGGAACTGATGATTGCCACGCTTTCGCATGCCAAAGGCGAAGAGCTGACGGCGCTGGCGTGGCAGAAAAAAGCGGAAGCGCGTAAACGCGCCATCACCCGCTACCTGTGGGACAGCACCGCAGGCGTTTTCCGCGACTATGACTGGCGGCGTGAGCGTTTTGGGGCCTTTACGGTGGCGTCAGTCGTGCCGCTGTTTGTCGGGCTGGCTACACCGCATCAGGCACATCTGCAGGCGATCTCGCTGCGCCATCTGCTGCTGAGCAACGGCGGTCTGCTGACTTCTATGGTTGAAAGCGGCGAGCAGTGGGACCGTCCAAACGGCTGGGCGCCGATGCAGTGGATGGCCGTGGTTGGCCTGAATAACTATGGCGAAGAGACGCTGGCGAGTGAAGTGGCGGTTAACTGGCTCAACACGGTCAACAACTTTTATCAGCTGCACCATAAGCTGGTCGAGAAATATGACATCAGCGGCGATCGCGCCCGTCCGGGTGGTGGCGGTGAATATCCGCTACAGGATGGCTTTGGCTGGACCAACGGGGTAACCCGCAAGTTGATGACGATGTATGGTCATCTGATGGCAGACTGACACACAGAACAGCATTGACGCAAAAAAGCCGGGGCATCCCGGCTTTTTTATGCAGACTGTTCTGCGCTATTTCTTCGCTTCCGTGCCTGGCTGTGACGCCCGCTGCAGGAACTGCTGCGTCACTTCAGGCAGATGCTGCAATAGCCACTCCGCCATTGCCACTTCCTGGTCACGGATTTCGCTAAGGATCCGTACACCCTGGGTATCCCCTACCTGTTCTGCCGCCGCAATCAGGCTGGTGTAGCTGGCGATCTCGGCATTCTCAAACACATAGCCGCTGATGGCGCCTTTCACCACTTCATCAGAGTTGAACATGCCGCCCACGGCCTGGCCGGTGGCGGCCATTTTGCCCATCGCATCTTTCATCACGGAATGATCGATACCGTGGCTGTCGAGCAGCTGTTCCAGCAATGTCAGCTGATGTTTTGTCTCGTCCAGATGCTGGGCCAGGCGCTGTTCCAGCGCCGGATAATGTTCAAGACGGCCCGACATTTTGCTCAGCATGCTTTCCGCTTGTTTTTCCATGGCATGCGCATCGCGCAGCCAGTCATGATAATGCTCAATTGCAGTCATGTGTCACTCCTTAAGAGACGGTAATCGACTCAGCGACCGAGGTCAGCTTTTCATCCGTTTGTTTTTCTTCATTCAGTGTCGCTTCCAGCAGCTCGGCGGCTTTGGTGTAGCCCAGCTTTAACGCCAGCGCATGCAGGGTGCCGTAAGTCGCAATCTCATAGTGCTCAACTTTCTGCGCTGCCCCGATCAGCCCCTGATCGCGGACTTCTCCCTTCTCGACCGAGTCGATGATCTCCTGCGCTTCCTCAACCAGACCTTCAAGCGCATGGCATTTCATACGTTTAATTTTAACTTCAGGTGTTACCTCTACCAGTTCGTCGAGGCGTTCAATCTGCACCCGGGTCTCTTCCAGGTGTTGATTAAACGCAGCAACAAGCGTTTCGTCACTGGCAGCACGCGCCATTTTAGGCAATGCACGGGTTATCTGTTTCTCAGCGCTGTATACATCGGATAAGTCATGGATGAACAGATCGTTTAACGTTTTCACTGTCATAAGATAGCCTCATTGATTAAAAAGCTGCGTCGGTAATAACGCAACGCCAGTCATATCGTTGACACATGGAAAGTCTAGTGGAGATTCTTAATATCGCACGCTTCGGTAGTATGAATTTGAGACAAAAGTGGCATGTAAAATGCATTTTCCTTTTTGCAGCAGCATGTTAGCTGAAAAGCATTTTCCACGTTACGGCTTCGCTCGCGACATCGGAATTTGTACAAGGTTATAAATCACTGTATACATTTCCGGAATCCGGCGCATAAAAAATGCACCAGGCAAAACTTCATCTGTACAAACTTTTATTAAACCGTATAGCTTTAACGAAACGGAAATAAAAAAACCGGACAGGTAAACCCATCCGGTTTAATTAAGGATATCTGTTGCTGCCAGTCATTAAGCAGCGACATAATTCAGGGGGTAATTATCTTTAAGGAAAATTAAAGAGAATCTCTGTGGCCCGCTTAACCTGTTAACCTGCTGTGATGACAGCGCTTAAGGGTTTAGCTGCGGCGACTGACCTTACCTCCTTTGCGCCCTGCCTCAATAGCCCGCTCGGGGTCATTCTTAAAGTTCCCGCCGCTTTTCTGGCCGCCTTTGCGCCCGGCTTCAGCCGCACGCTCTTTGTCAGCCGCAAAGTTTCCGGCCCCACCACGATATTGAGTCATTCTGTGTTCCTCTTTGAATTAAAAATCAGAATTTGCACAGTTAATGCTTCATCAGGCCGATTCAGCAATCTAAATGTAGACAGAAAATCGGACCGATCAAGCGAGCCAAATAAAAATCCGTCATCGCTCTGGTTTATTGGTGGCTCTGCCCTCATCCGGATTGATAACGCATTTCAACTATCGCCTTTTCCTATTCAAAAAAGCGCAACGGCGTGTCAAAACTTTATAACCAAATTCGCCGCGCCCTATTAATCGATCTTTTTCGAAAAATGTCCAATTGAAAAAATCGTAAGCGAAGCGGCTGCAACATAACTTCTTCAATATCAGGTGGTGAAGATGATCAACAAACGATCAATTTCCCTAAGCGAAGCGCGAAATAAATCCAGGCCGCGTCTTTTCAGGATCAGAATTAAGCGAAGCGCACGGCATTATGAGCATCAGGTTTAAAATGGTGAATTTGATCAATAAATGATCAATTATCATGGTTTAACGAGAATTTTAATTAAAATCATAGGCCATTTCCGGCCCTGAAATTAATGACTAAGCGAAGCGGTATAATTTAAGCATGTGGACAGTGAAGGTGAGGCTTTCGGAATAGTACTAAAAAGTGTTTTATGCGGAGGCTGGCATCAACCCTGCCGCTCTGCGACACAGGCAGGAGTGTGATGAAGTGTAAAAGAGAAGATCGGGTGGGGTGTGCCGTTACGCCTGATGGAGAGCGCGCACAGCCGGGTATATCAGGTCACAGTAATCGGGTAATGTCAGGATCAAAAGCCACACCGCGTTTGCCGTTTTTCTTGATGCGGTACATCGCTTCATCCGCGCGCGCCAGCGCGGTGTCGAAATCATCGCTGGCCTGCACCTGAGATACGCCCACAGAAGCCCCGATCATGGCGTGTCCGTTTGCCATCTCAAACGGCGTCAGAACGGCATCCAGGCAGGCATGGGCCAGCGCTCTGACCTGCGGATGAATGATGGCAAAGGGCAGCAACAGGACAAACTCATCCCCACCGAGCCGGCCGGTGATGACCGCTTCCGGGACGCTTTGCGTCAGCCGCTGACTCAGCTCAATGAGTACTTCGTCACCGCTGCGGTGACCCAGCGTATCATTGACGTGCTTGAAGTTATCCAGGTCGATAAAGACGACACAGAGCGGCCCCTGCGCTTTGAGTTCGCAGAAGGCGCTTTGCAGTGCATGACGATTATTGAGTAATGTCAGAGGATCGTGCAGCGCCAGCAGCGCGAGCTGCTCTTCATATTGCTTCTCTTTGGTCATGTCGATATGCGTGCCGATTACTTTGACCGGCTGCCCCGCTTCATTCCACTCGCTGACCCGGCCACGATCCAGCACCCAGGCGATGCTGCCGTTTTTGGCGATCATACGATGCAGGGCCTCGTAGTAGGGCGCTTTCCCGGTAATGTGGTCGTAAAACGCGCGCAAAACCTCGTCTGCATCATCGGGATGCAGGCTCTCTTTCCAGGATTCAAACGTGGCGTCAGTCTCTTTCGGCTGGAAGCCCAGCATGGCCCCCCAGCGCCGGTTGAAGATCACCAGCTTGCCGCTGGGAATGTCCAGTTGCCACAGAAACAGCCCGGTGCCATCCAGCGCCGCATTGAGTTTTGTCCGGGCGTCATGCGCTATACGCTTCAGCCGCGCATTATGCTTTTTCAGGTTCTGTATCTGCAGACGCAGCGCTTCTTCTGACATGACCGTAAGACAGGATTGAGAAAGGGGTATTGTGCCTGTCAGAGTGATTCTGTAAAGAGAGGCGTATAAAACACGATTAGTCGCGGCCAATTGCAGGCTGAGCAGCATATCAGGCGGTGGCAGTCTGGCAACACAGCACAGAGGCGAGACGGTAAATTGATTTCGCCGTGAAATCTTTCTGGCGGGTGACCGGATGAGTGAGGGAACGCGGGCAAATCAGTGGCGGGTTATGAGGTGGGATGTGGCGCTAAAAAGCAAAAACCCGCCAGAGGCGGGTTCTTTAAATATGGTGCCCGAACCCGGAATCGAACCAGGGACACGGGGATTTTCAATCCCCTGCTCTACCGACTGAGCTATTCGGGCAACGGGGCGCATTAAACCAAAGCGGCCCGGCAGCGTCAAACGCTTTTCGCCAAAATCAGATCGACTGCCCGCTTTTCCATCAACCCGCCCGCTGTGGCTGTTCTGAGACCAAAAACGTGACGGACGTCAGGATAAATTTTCATCAGCGGAGCGGTAAAGACTCCATTGTGCCGCGCGGATGCCGATAAATAAGGCGAATCCCACACTAATAATAAGGATCGCTATGTTTTCCACCATTACATCAGGAATCGCTGCACGTCACAGCTGGCAGAAACGCGCACACTCAGCAGCCACGCTGAGCTCGCTTAACGGATCTATCGCCATGATCGAGTTTTCGCCTGACGGCACCATTCTCAGCGCCAACTCGCTGTTTCTGGCGCGGATGGGCTACACGCTGGCAGAGATAGAAGGCCAGCACCACAGCCTGTTCTGCACCGCAGAGCAGTTACAGTCGAAAGATTATCAGGATTTCTGGCTGCGACTGAACCGGGGAGAGAGCTTCAGCGACAAGTTTCTGCGCGTAGCCAAAAACAGCCGCCCTGTGTGGCTCGAAGCCAACTATGTCCCGGTGCAGAACCGACATGGCCGGGTGATCAAAATCGTTAAGCTGGCCACCGACATTACCGGCCATATCAACGACGCCCAGGAGCAGCGCGCCATCACGACCGCCATTGAGCGCTCTATGGCAGTGATCGCCTTTAACCTCAAGGGCGAGGTGCTCAAAGCCAATGATAACTTTCTGAAAACCATGGGCTACCGCCGCGAGGAGATCGAAGGTATCCATCACAGCCACTTCTGCTCGCAGGCGCTGCGCGACAGCCGGGAATACAGCGAATTCTGGCAGCAGCTCAACCGGGGTGAATTTGTCTCCGGTCAGTTTCCCCGCGTCAACAAGGCCGGTGAGACCATCTGGCTGCGCGCAACCTACAACCCGGTGTTTGACGAACAGGGCCGGCTCTACAAAATCGTCAAATTCGCGACGGATGTCACCGCTCAGGTGGAAAAAAATCAGCAGGAGCATGACGCGGCGCAGCAGGCTTACCACACCGCGCTGCAGACGGATGAGAGTACACGGCTGGGCGCCGATGTGATTGCCAGCAGCGTTCAGACCATGAATGCGCTGGCGGGGGAACTGCAGGGCATCTCCGGCGACATTACCGGCCTGAGCGAGTCATCAGATCGTATCGGCGCGATTGTCGAAGGGATCCGGCGCATTGCCGATCAGACCAACCTGCTGGCACTGAATGCCGCCATTGAGGCCGCAAGAGCGGGCAGCCATGGCCGCAGCTTTGCGGTCGTAGCAAACGAAGTGCGCACGCTGGCGGCGAACATCAACCGCGCGACTACCGACATCGAAAACCGGATACAGCAAAACCACGTGCTGGCGAGCCGCGCGCTGAAGGGGATCGAATCGAACCTGAAGCGCGCGGATCAGGGCGTGCAGCTGGCTCAGGAGGCGGGCGGCGTCATCGCTGAAATCCGCGAAGGCGCAACCGATGTGGTGCGTGCCATCGGCCAGGTCGCCAGAACGCTTAAGGCCTGAGTGGCTGCGGGGGCTGTTGCCCCCTTTTACTGCGCGGTCTGCGCGGTCTGGGTGGCGGACGCCGTCGCCTCTGACGCGGGCGGGATAAAGATATGGTCCAGAATATCCCGCATCACCGGCGCAGCCGTCACCCCTTCCCCGCCGCCATTCTCCAGAATCAGGGCCACCGCGACCTTAGGGTCGTTAAAGGGGGCAAAGGCGGTGTAGAAGATATGGTCACGCAGCCGGACCGGGATCATCTTCGCGTTATAGGTCTGGTTCTGGCGCAGGCTGAAAACCTGCGAGGTGCCGCTTTTCGCGGCGATGCCATAAGGCGCCGTGTGGAAATATTTATAGCCGGTGCCGTTAGGTGAGTTCGCCATGCCAAACATCGCACGGCGCACCAGCGCCCAGTAGGGAGAATGGGGATCGCCAATCTGCGTTTCGCGCAGCGGTGGATGGTAGTTCTCTACCAGGGTGCCGCGCTGGGTTTTCTCCAGCAGATGCGGCGCAATCACCCGGCCGTTGTTGATCAGCGCCACCATCGCTTTCACCATCTGAATCGGCGTCGCAATCCAGTAGCCCTGGCCAATGCCGACGGAGACCGTATCGCCCTGATACCACGGCTTTTTATGCACCTTCTGTTTCCACTCGCGGCTCGGCAGCAGGCCGTTATACTCCTCATTCAGATCGATACCGGTCGATTTGCCATAGCCGAACTGGCTGAGCATGGTGTGAATGCGATCGATGCCCATCATAAACGCCACCTGATAGAAAAAGGTGTCGGCAGACTCTTCAATGGCGCGGGTCACATCCAGCATACCGTGGCCCGTCTTTTTCCAGTCGCGATAGCGCCGGTCGGTGCCCGGCAGCGTCCAGGTCGGCGCGCCAAAGAACTGCGTCTGCGGCGTAATCACATGGGTCAGCAGAGCCGACATCGCCATGTAAGGTTTTACCGTCGAGGCGGGCGGATAGAGTCCCTGCGTGACGCGGTTAATCAGCGGCAGGTTTTTATCCTGCAGCAGCTTTTTGTAGGCCTGATAGCTGATGCCTTTGACAAACGGATTGGGGTCATAGCTGGGGCTGGAGACCATCGCCAGCACCGAACCGTCGTGCGGATCTTCAATCAGCAGCGCCGCACGCTGCCCCGCCAGGCGGCTTTCCACATACTGCTGCAGATGGAGATCCAGCGTCAGCGTCAGGTTCTTCCCTGCCACCGGCGGCACCTCTTTCAGCACCCGGACAATGCGGCCGTGGTTATCCACTTCCACTTCCTGATAGCCCGGCTTGCCGTGCAGCAGCGCTTCGTAATAGCCCTCAATGCCCTGCTTGCCGATGTTATGGTCCGCCGCATAGTTTTCGGCGATCCCCTCTTCATTCAGGCGCTTGTAGTCGCTGTCGTTGATTTTCGAAACATAACCGACCACATGTGCCAGATCGGCCCCGTAGGGATATTCTCGATCCTGATAGGTCTCAAGACTGGCACCGGTGAAGCGAAACTGATTCACCGCAAAGCGGGCGACCTCCTCTTCGGTCAGCTCCTCTTTCAGCACCACCGGCTTGTAGCGGCTGGTCTGCTTCAGCGCATGGCGGAAGGTGTCGATCTCATCGGGCGTCAGATCCACGAGCGGCGTCAGCTCGCGCAGCGTCGCTTCCATGTCGCTGATTTTATACGGCGTCAGCGTGATGGCGTACCAGCTGACGTTACGCACCAGCGGAATGCCGTTGCGGTCATAGATCAATCCGCGCGTCGGCGCGATGGGGATCATCTTGATGTCGTTCTGATTGGAGCGCGTCTGGTAATAGCCGTGATCGCGCACCTGCAGACGGAAAAGGTTCACGCCAAGAATAGTGAAACAGAGACAGACCAGAGCAAAGGCAACTGCAGCACGGCGGGCAAAGAGCTTCTCTTCAGCTTCGAAGTTACGAAAATTCATCAGGGGGCATTATCAGGCGATTAATTATTATCTGTTGTTGCGCACCATAATAAAGCGCGTTCGCGGCGGTGCCAGCACGAAGATGCACAAGCCTCGGCAAAAGTGTGTCATTTGATGTGAATGTTACGGGAGAGCGCGGGGGAGTGAGGCAGATCCCCCGGTTAAAGAGGATCTGAACAGATGGCGGACGACAGCGCCCGCCAGAGGGATTAATCACCCAGCAGGACAGATTCCAGTGCGATCTTAATCATGTCGTTGAACGTCGTCTGACGTTCAGCCGCTGTGGTCTGCTCATGCGTGCGGATGTGGTCTGATACTGTGCAGATGGTCAGCGCTTTAGCGCCAAACTCAGCGGCCACACCGTAGATGCCTGCCGCTTCCATCTCGACGCCGAGGATGCCATATTTTTCCATCACGTCGAACATCTGCGGATCCGGAGTGTAGAAAAGGTCGGCAGAGAAGATATTACCGACGCGTGCTTCAACACCCAGGTTTTTTGCCGCATCCACCGCGTTGCGCACCATGTCGAAGTCAGCAATCGCCGCGAAGTCGTGATCTTTGAAACGCATACGGTTCACTTTGGAATCGGTGCAGGCACCCATACCAATCACGATGTCACGCAGTTTGACGTCAGGACGCACGGCACCACAGGAGCCAACACGGATGATCTTCTTCACGCCGAAGTCAGTGATCAGCTCTTTGGTGTAGATGGAGCAGGAAGGGATACCCATTCCGTGACCCATGACAGAGACTTTGCGGCCTTTGTAAGTGCCGGTATAGCCCAGCATGCCACGCACATTGTTCACTTCAACCGGGTTTTCCAGGAAGGTTTCTGCGATGTGCTTTGCACGCAGCGGATCGCCGGGCATCAGAACAACATCGGCAAAATCGCCCATTTCAGCATTGATGTGAGGAGTAGCCATGGTTTAAATCCTTATTAAAGTGCTGATTTACAGCATGTTCTTGCCATAGTCCATGTCGGACAGGCCAAAGTAGTGTGCAATTGTCTGACCAATATCGGCGAACGTCTCGCGGTAGCCCAGTGAGCCCGGCTCCACCTTCGGTCCGTAGATCAGAATCGGAATGTGCTCACGCGTATGCTCGGTGCCTTGCCAGGTCGGGTCACAGCCGTGGTCCGCGGTGAGGATCAGAATGTCATCTTCGCCGACCAGCGCCATCAGCTCAGGCAGGCGACGGTCAAACAGCTCCAGGCCGCCAGCATAACCGGCGACATCGCGGCGATGCCCCCAGGTGGAGTCGAAATCCACGAAGTTGGTGAAAACAATCGCCTGATCCGGCGCCGTTTTCATCTCCTGGATCGTCGCGTCAAACAGCGCATCCAGACCGGTCGCTTTGACCTTTTTGGTAATGCCCTGCTCCGCATAGATATCGGCGATTTTACCCACTGAAATCACATGGCCGCCTTTCTCATCTACCAGCTTTTTCAGCATGGTGGCTGAAGGTGGCTCAACCGCCAGGTCGTGACGGTTACCGGTGCGCTCAAACTGCCCCGCTTTGTCGCCCACAAACGGACGGGCAATCACGCGGCCGATGTTATAGCCCCCTTCCGTCAGCTCTTCACGGGCGATTTCACACAGCGCATAGAGGCGGTCGAGGCCAAAGGTCTCTTCATGACAGGCGATCTGGAACACCGAGTCTGCCGAGGTATAGAAAATCGGCTTGCCGGTTTTCATATGCTCTTCACCCAGCTGATCGAGGATCACGGTGCCTGATGAGTGGCAGTTTCCGAGGTAGCCCGGCAGGTCAGCGCGCTCCACCAGCTTGTCCAGCAAATCCTGCGGGAAGCTGTTCTCTTTGTCGCTGAAGTAGCCCCAGTCAAACAGTACCGGCACACCGGCGATTTCCCAGTGGCCTGACGGCGTATCTTTGCCCGACGACAGCTCGCTGGCGTAGGCGTAGGCGCCGGTGATCGTCGCCTCAGGGTCCAGACCGGCCGGGAAGCGACCGGTCGACAGCTCCGCGGCTTTGCCCAGACCCAGCGCGGTAAGATTAGGCAGATGCAGAGGGCCTTTACGTCCCTTGTCTGCTTCACCTTTAAAACAGGCTTCAGCGATGTGACCCAGGGTATCTGAACCTGCGTCACCGAACTTATCGGCATCTTTACTGGAGCCAATTCCAAAGGAATCGAGAACCATAATAAAAGCACGTTTCATGCAAGTCTCCTGCGCATTGGCGCGTGACAAGTCAAAAAAAAGCGATCAGATCAGTATACCTGAATGCATCGCGGCTGGCACGGGTTACGGGCCAGTTAGCGGATATCGCTCACACGGCGATAGACAACCGGCGTCTCAGCCGGGGCGCTGTCACCCAGCACCAGCGCGGCTTTCACCGCGGCGGCGGCCTGCTGCCACTGCTCTTCGCTGCTGGCGTGAATCATCGCCAGAGGGCGCTGTGCGTCGGCCCGTTCGCCCAGGGTGATCATGTCGCTCAGGCCGACGCTGTAATCGATACTGTCGCTGGCACGCTGACGTCCGCCTCCCAGCGCCACCACGGCCAGCCCCAGCGCACGGGTATCCATACGGCTGACGATGCCTGGCTGGTCGGCATATACCGGTCTGCTCAGCATCGCCTGTGGCAGATAGGTGTCGTAGCGTTCGACAAAATCGGCCGGACCCTGCTGAGCCGCAACCATACGTCCGAAGCAGTCGGCCGCGCTGCCGTTGTCCAGCACCGCCATCAGCTTCTGACGCGCTTCGGCGTCGCTGGCAGCCAGTTTACCGGAGATCAGCATTTCACTGCAGAGCGCCAGCGTCACCTCCAGCAGGCGCGGATTGCGCTGCTCGCCGGTAAGGAAACGCACCGCTTCACGCACTTCCAGCGCATTACCTGCGGAGGAGGCGAGCACCTGATTCATGTCGGTCAGCAGGGCTGTGGTCTGACAGCCTGCGCCATTGGCGACGCCCACGATCGACTGCGCCAGCTGCTCAGAGGCATCATAGGTTGGCATAAACGCGCCAGAACCGACTTTCACATCCATCACCAGTGCATCCAGTCCCTCGGCCAGCTTCTTCGCCAGAATCGAGGCGGTGATCAGCGGAATGGAATCAACGGTGGCGGTGATGTCACGCGTGGCGTAGAAACGCTTGTCCGCCGGGGCCAGCGAGCTGGTCTGGCCGATAATCGCCACACCCACCTGCTTAATGATCTCGCGAAAACGGTCATCGCTGGGGAAGATGTCGAAGCCCGGAATCGCCTCCAGCTTATCCAGCGTGCCCCCGGTGTGGCCCAATCCGCGCCCGGAGATCATCGGCACATAGCCGCCGCACGCCGCCACCATCGGTCCTAACATCAGTGACGTCACATCGCCAACGCCGCCGGTAGAGTGCTTGTCCACCACCGGGCCATTGAGATGGAGTGATTGCCAGTTGAGCACCGTACCGGAGTCGCGCATCGCCATCGTCAGCGCCACCCGCTCAGGCAGGGTCATATCGTGAAAATAGATGGTCATTGCCAGCGCAGCAATCTGGCCTTCCGAAACGCTGTTATCGCGCACACCGTTGATGAAGAAGCGAATCTCCTCTTCAGTCAGCGCATGGCCGTCACGTTTTTTACGAATAATTTCTTGTGGCAGGAACACGAAAGCCCCCTGGTTCAGAAAAGATGCGGTGGGGAAAGGCGGTCAGCGACCGCCAGAAGGATCAGTAACCGGCTTTACTGGTGTCGCTGTCGTGACCCAGGGTATTCAGCAGGCTCGCCAGCAGGCTGGAGGCACCAAAGCGGAAATGGCGCGCATCGGCCCAGTCGGCGCCCAGCGTCTCTTCCGCCATTTGCAGATAGAGTGCGGCATCTTCCGCGGTGCGCACGCCGCCCGCAGGTTTGAAGCCAACCTGCTCACTGACGCCTTTATCCCGGATCACATTCATCATGATCTGCGCCACTTCGGGCGTCGCGTTGACCGGCACTTTGCCGGTAGAGGTTTTGATAAAGTCCGCACCGGCGTCGATGGCGATTTCTGACGCCTGACGAATCAGAGCTTCCTGCTTCAGCTCACCGGTTTCGATGATCACTTTCAGCAGCACATTCGCTTCCGCACAGGCCGTTTTACAGGCTTTGACCAGATCGAAGCCGACCTGACTGTTCCCGGCGATCAGCGCGCGATAGGGGAACACCACATCCACTTCATCGGCACCGTAGGCGATTGCGGCACGGGTCTCGGCCAGCGCAATGTCGATGTCATCATTGCCGTGCGGGAAGTTCGTCACCGTGGCGATACGAATCTCCGGCGTGCCCTGCTCGCGCAGCGTTTTACGCGCAATCGGAATAAAACGCGGATAGATGCAGATTGCGGCGGTGTTGCCTGCCGGGGATTTGGCCTGATGGCACAGGGCGATCACTTTTGCATCGGTGTCGTCCTCATTCAGGGTGGTCAAATCCATCAGTTTCAGGGCGCGCAGGGCGAGGTGTTTGATATCGGTCATGAGGCTCTCCAAAGAATCGGGGTGCAACCCACCGGCTCGCCGGCGGAATGTTATAATAATAACACTCTGAAGCGGCCTGATATGTGCCAGCAGTCACATAGAAATAAGAAATTGGTGCAAAATTACCACGCAGGCTGTGACAAAAATCGCAGATAACGCGGATTAATGGCCATTATACGTCAGGCGATGTGATGTTACTATTATCACATTTATGGGCGCAGCGCCGGAAAGGCGGGATCGAGCCGGAACAGCTGCTGGCTGTTGTGCCACAGGGCATCGGCAATTTCTTCAGGTGACTCGTCACGCAGGCTACAGAGCACCTCCCACACCCGACGCGCCCGTTCAGGACGATTGGGCTGACCCTGAAAGCCCTGCAGCGGCATATCAGGGGCATCGGTTTCCAGCAGCAGCGAAGAGAGTGGCAGCTGCGCCACGGTCTGACGGGTTTTGCTGGCGCGCTCATAGGTGATGGTGCCGCCAACGCCAATCGCATAGCCCAGCCGGATAAAAGCCTGCGCCTGCTGCAGGCTGCCAGCAAAACCATGCACCACGCCACGGCGCGGCAGATCGTGACGACGCAGGATCTGCGCGAGTTTGTCATGCGTGCGCCGTGAATGCAGGATCACCGGCAGCTGATAGGTTTTCGCCAGCTTAAGCTGCGCCTCAAGAAAGCGCTGCTGCTTATCAAACTGCGGATCGTCGCGATAGAGATCCAGCCCGATCTCGCCGATCGCCACCAGCTTACGCGGTCGCTGTTGCAGCAGCGTTTCAAGCTGGTCGAGATGGGAGGCCTGATGCGCTTCAATCACAATCGGATGCAGCCCCAGCGCGGCATATAAGGCCGGATGCGCCGCGGCCAGCGCAGAGACCCGCTCAAAGCGGCTGGCATCAATCGCCGGAACGATGATTTTCTCCACGCCCGCCTCAGCGGCGCGCGCCAGGCTGGCGGGAATGTCCCCCTCAAACGGCGGAAAGTCGAAGTGGCAGTGCGTGTCGATAAACTTCATGCCAGCGATCCTTTGTCGTAATGCTCATCGTTATCCGCCAGCGGCGGCGTGATAATCTGGCGGGTATCGGGCGCGTTCGCCACCGGGGCAGCCGGCGTGACGATGCGCGGCGAGGTCAGCGGTTCCGCATCGCTCAGCCACTGCCCCAGCGTCGCGAGGAAATAGCGGCCGCAGCGCCGTCCCAGATGATAATCCTGATTCAGTGAGCTGATGCGACTGCCAAGCGCACTGCTGGCCAGCGCATGCGGCGGAAAGATTTCGATGATACGCAAATCATCGGGGGGATTCTCAATGAACTGCTGAATTTCCCGATAGCTCTGCTCGTGCCGGTTGACCACATTCACCATTGGCTGCAACGCGCCGGTGCTGAGCCAGCGCTCCATCCGCCTGAACCATTTCGGCGTGTAGAACATCTGCGACGGCACGGTGCGGATCACCACGATGGTGTCAGCCCCGCGACGGGCCGCCTCCCGCACCGGAATGGCATCGCTGATGCCGCCGTCGAGATAGCTGATCCCCTCCAGATTGACCCCCAGCCGGTAAAAGCCGGGGATGGCGCTGGAGGCTTTGATCAGATCCAGCCAGTTGTCGGCAGTGGGCGTGAAGTAGCCAGGGGTGTAATCGTCACTGCGGCAGGCGCACATATAAAATTCGCGGCCGCTGGAGAACATCTGCTCTGCACTGCTCATCGCCAGCGGAAATTCACTGCGGGTTATCTCAATCAGCCAGTCGAGATCGATAAGATTTCCCCCGCGCACAAAGCGCAGCGGATCGAAAAAGAGTTTGCTGGTGGTATATCGGGTAATGACGCGCCGGGCATAGCCGGGCTGACCACAGACATAGGCAGAGAGATTTTGTGCACCGGCAGAGGTGCCAAGCATCAGCTGAAACGGGTTAAATCGGGCGCGCTGAAATTCATCCAGGACACCGGCGGTGAAAATACCGCGCTGACCGCCGCCTTCACACACCAGGGCAATCTTCTGCGATTTAAAGGGGATCAGTGCCAGAGGTTCAATGGCACCAAGCGTGACAGGAATGCGTATACCCACTGTGCGAACCTCAGAAGGGCTCCGGGCAGGCTGAGGGAGCAATCCGCTTGCAGCGGCAGCATTCCGGAGAACCAGTCCTCTATTCCTTTAACCGGTAAACCTGCCAGGCAGGCTTACCACCGTCGCGATATGAAGGTGTCCCTCTCTTCACGTCTGTCGCTGACGATGACTGGTCTCCGCTCTATGCTTTGCGTTGCATTACACTGCAGGACTCATCGGCTAAAGCTTTTTACGGCCGGTAAACAGGCTGATGAGGAACAGGATAATACCAACAACGAAGACAACTTTAGCTGCCCATGCTGCTGTACCCGCTAAACCGCCAAAACCTAACGCTGCAGCAATCAGTGCGATCACCAGAAAAATAATGCCCCAACGAAACATAAGCCTCTCCTTACCCTATTTAAATTCGAACTGCTTATTTCATCCCCGGATGGGTCTCTTTTATTCGTGCGGCCACAACCGTGACCGCACTGCAGCCATTAAGATTTAACCGTCAGGTCATTCTTAACGCTTTTCACGCCTTCAATGGCTTTAGCGATGCTTTCTGCACGGTCTGACTGTGCTTTACTCGCCACATGCCCTGAAAGCTGAACAACGCCGTCGGTGGTTTCAACTTTAACGTTGCGCGACGGAACAATGTCATCCGCTAATAGCTTAGCTTTAATTTCGCTGGTCGTTGCGGCATCGCCCGCATAACCTTTCACAGAAGTGGTTTTGCTGTCTCTGACGTGTAGTTTGTCGCTGACGGATTTAACACCTTCGATTTTCTGCACCACAGCCACAGCCTTTTCAGCCTGATCCTGTGAGGTGACGAAACCGCTTAAGGTCACGACGCCCTGATGCGTTTTTACCGAGATATCCGTGCTTTTAATGGCGTCGTCATCCACCAGTGCCGCTTTGGCTTTGGCGGTGATGCCGCTGTCATCCATATAACCATCGACTTTTTTCATAGAACTATCGATTTTCGAACCCGCGCTGTCGGCAGTCTGAGACGCTTTCTGAGAAAGTGATTCGTCAGCCAGGGCGCTGCCGCTGATCAGTGCTGAGCCAATCATGGCGGCCATCAGGGTTTTAGCAATCTTAGTCTTGTTCATCGATATCTTCCTTCTATCAGTTAACTCACCCAAAACTGTGGGCGAAACAGCAGCACAGGTGCCGCTGCGTTACAGGACGTAAGGACAAGAGAAGTCTCTTTCGCCGTCCGATAGAATAATCATAGTCGGCATTTTGCGATTTGCCTGGCTAACTGGTTGATCGCACGTTAAAACAGCAGAAAAACAGGGTTTTTAGGAGGAGTCTGTAGCGGGGAAAACAGGGCCATTCCCTGCTGGAATGGCCCGGAAACAGCGCGATCAGTGCTCGCGCGTTTTGCGGAAACGAACGTCCGGATAACGTTCCTGGGTAATATTGAGGTTGACCATGGTAGGCGCGATATAGGTCAGATTATCGCCGCCATCGAGCGCCAGGTTAACTTCGTTTTTACGCTGGAAGTCATCAAACTTTTTCACGTCGTCGCACTCAACCCAGCGCGCCGTAGAGACGTTGATCGCTTCGTAGATCGCTTCGACGTTATATTCGCTCTTCAGGCGTGCGACGACCACGTCGAACTGCAGCACCCCGACCGCACCCACGATCAGATCGTTGTTGTGCACCGGGCGGAACACCTGCACGGCGCCCTCTTCCGACAGCTGAACCAGCCCTTTCAGCAGCTGTTTCTGCTTCAGCGGATCGCGCAGGCGGATACGGCGGAACAGTTCTGGCGCGAAGTTCGGAATCCCGGTGAACTTCATATTTTCACCCTGAGTAAAGGTGTCGCCGATCTGAATGGTGCCGTGGTTATGCAGGCCGATGATGTCGCCAGGATAGGCTTCTTCCACATGGGAACGGTCGCCCGCCATGAAGGTCAGCGCATCGGAGATCATCACATCTTTGCCGGTGCGCACCTGACGCAGCTTCATCCCCTTTTCATACTTCCCGGAAACCACACGCATAAAGGCGACGCGGTCACGGTGTTTCGGGTCCATGTTTGCCTGGATCTTAAAGACAAAGCCGGTGAACTTCTCTTCCTGCGCTTCTACAGTGCGGGTGTCGGTCTGACGTGGCATCGGACGCGGCGCCCATGAGACCAGGCCATCCAGCATATGGTCCACGCCAAAGTTACCCAGCGCGGTGCCGAAGAAGACCGGCGAGAGTTCGCCGCTCAGGAACGCTTCCTGCTCAAACTCGTGCGAGGCACCCTGCACCAGCTCCAGCTCTTCACGCAGCTGCGTCGCCAGATCTTCACCGACGGCGCTGTCGAGTTCCGGGTTATTCAGCCCCTTCACGATGCGCACGTCCTGAATGGTGTGCCCTTTACCGGACTGGTAGAGGTAGGTCTCATCTTTGTAGAGGTGATAAACCCCTTTGAACAGCTTGCCGCAGCCAATCGGCCAGGTGATCGGTGCGCAGGCGATTTTCAGCTCGCTTTCCACCTCATCCAGCAGCTCCATCGGATCACGGATGTCACGGTCAAGTTTGTTCATAAAGGTCAGGATCGGCGTATCGCGCAGACGGGTGACTTCCATCAGCTTACGGGTACGATCCTCGACGCCTTTCGCGGCATCGATCACCATCAGACAGCAGTCCACGGCGGTCAGGGTGCGGTAGGTGTCTTCCGAGAAATCTTCGTGACCTGGGGTATCCAGCAGGTTCACCAGGCTGTCACGGTAAGGGAACTGCATCACCGAGGTCGTAATGGAGATACCACGCTGTTTCTCCATCTCCATCCAGTCCGACTTAGCGTGCTGGTTAGAGCCGCGGCCTTTTACCGTACCGGCGGTCTGGATAGCCTGTCCGAACAGCAGCACTTTTTCGGTAATCGTGGTTTTACCGGCATCCGGATGCGAAATGATCGCGAAGGTGCGGCGGCGTGCCACCTCTTCTAAAAAGGGATTAGACATGAATTCTTCTCAATGGAGCAGCGCGGGTCACAGGCGCTGCTGATAAATCACGGTGGCCGGCAGAACCTTACCGGCGGGTAAACGGTGCCAGAACGATCTTTTATCGTTGGCGGGTCAGCGCGAAGTTACATTGGCGTGAATTCCGGTTACCTGGTCAGCTTTAAGGCGGCATAGCATACAATATTTTGCGCGCGCGGCCTACAGGGGAAGCGGCGGGATTTAGCGGAGATAGCGCGGTGAAAAGTGGCTCAGGGCGGGGCTGACCCGCGCCCGCCCTGTTTTCGTTATCCCAGCACCTTTCTGACGCAGGCTTTGAAGATCTGCACGCCGATCTCCAGCGAGCTGAGGTCAAATCGCATATCGGGATGGTGCAGTCCTGGCGTCAGGTTAGTACCCAGCCCCCAGAACCCCGCTTTCACTCCCGGACGCTTCACCGGATAGTAGAAAAAGTCCTCGCTGCCTGGCGTCGTGCGGGCTGGCAGTGCACCCGCTTCGCCCAGTACCTCAACGATAGCGGCGCGGATCACCGCCGTGGCTTCATCATCGATCTCGGCCGCAGGCATCTCTTTCAGCACCCGGACCTCGGCGCTGGCCCCCAGCGCCGCCACGCTGTGGGTAATGGCGCGCGTCACCTGCTCTTTCAGCTGGGTCATCGGTCCATTCTCCTGAGAGCGCAGATCCCACACCACACGGGCTTCATCCGGCACCGAGTTCGTTACCCCGGCGTCACACAGGAAACGGGTCGCTTTAACGCTCCAGGTCAGGCCGGGAGAGAGATGCAGGGCGTTGACCGCCTGCACCGCCTGAACGGCGGCATCGAGCGCATTCACGCCCAGATGCGGACGCGCCGCGTGGGCAGGCTGGCCTTTAATCGTCGCTTCCAGCGTGCTGCAGGCGGAGTAAAGCACCGCAGGCACCGCCTGCCCCACGACACACTCCTCCAGCGGACGCAGATGGAAGCCCAGAATCATCTCTACATCATCCAGCGCGCCCCCCTCGATCATCGACAGCGCACCGGCGCCCAGCTCCTCGGCGGGCTGAAACAGGATCTTCAGCCGGCCACGTTTCACTGTGCCCTCCTGCAGCAGAGCCGCGGCCGCCGTCAGCACCACCGACGAGTGACCATCGTGACCGCAGGTGTGCCGCGCGCAGGGGACACCGTCGATCACGTGTCCCAGTGCATCCATATCCGCCCGCAGCGCCAGCACCGGCCCCGGGACACCGCTGTCAATCTCCGCCACGATACCGGTGGTGTTGTTAATGTTGCGCGTCACCTTCAGGCCCGCTTTCTCCAGCTGGTCAGCGATATAGGCCGAGGTTTTGAACTCCTGAAAACCGAGCTCCGGGATTTCATGCAGCGTGTGATAATGCTCCAGTACCTTAGTCAAAACGTTACTCCTGAATAAACAGACGCATAACAGACATGGCGATCAGCGCGTTGATGATGCTGACCAGCATCAGCAGCGGCCAGTATTTTTTGGGTACATCGGCCACACCCAGCAGCCGTCCCATATATTGCAGTTGCGATCCCATCAGAAAAATCGCCGGCGCCAGGATGGTGATATCTGCCCCGGTCAGCAGCCCTTTGGTCAGCAGGCTGACCGCCACACCGGTTCCCGCCGACGACGAGAGCCAGGCCGTCAGCAGCACCGTGATCGCTTCACCCGGCAAGCCGAACAGCCCCATGACCGGCGCAAAAACATGGCCAAGGAACTGCATGATGCCCAGCAGATTCAGCACCTCCGCCAGCACATAGGCCATCACCACATTCGGCATCAGGTTGTGGATGGCGATATGAAAACCTTTACGTGCGCCGATAACAAATACGTCAAACGGATTGCTGCTGGCAGTAACGCTTTTATTTTCCATCGATAAAATCCTTCTTATAAACACTGTTTAGCACAGCGCGCGTGATGGCCGCACCGACAAATTTCAGCGCGAACATGACTAACAGCGGAATGATGATCGGCAGCGTCATTGAGGCAAAGAGTGCGGAACCGATGGCGAAGTAGTTATTGATTAACCCGGCCCCGGAATATTGCCAGGCGCTCATGACCACCACCTCTTTCTTACCAATCTGCTTCTGATCGGCCATCTCTTTCGTTAATGCAGCACCTGCGTCGGTGCTTTGCAGGTCGGTGATGAGTGCCAGCCCGCAATGCCCCGGCAGACCCATCAGGGGTCGGAGTAAGGGCGTCAGCAGCCGGTGCGCCGCCCGAATCGCACCGTAGTGGGTAAAGATCTCCAGCACGCCCAGCGCCAGCATGACGGTAGGCGTCAGCGACAGGGCGAACAGGAAGCCGGCTTTGGCACTCAGCCCGCCTGCGCCGAGAAAGGTGTTACTGGCGGGATCTTTCATGGTGCCAAAACTGCCGCCCAGCGTGGTGAAATCAAACGCGCCAAGCCATTTCAGGCCGTCGACGTTATAAAAGAGCCCGGAAAAAAACAGAATGGCAAAAATTAACGCGACATAACTGCCTCGGGTCGCCGTCATTTTCATCGGTGTAACGCGGGTTTCATCTGACATGATTTTCTCCTGATCACCTGACCTGCCCCTGTTCCCTGTCGGGGCAAGTTTCAATATATGGAACTGAGTTCTAAGCAGGATTTATGCCAGTGCTGACGCAGTCAGCCTTTATTCCTGCCCTGTTTCGCCTCTCCGGCACTCCCATCCCCGCGATATGCGCGACTGCACGGAAATTTATTTTTGTATCCGCTGCGAATGCGTGCCTGCTGGCTGTATCCGGTAACCGCGCTCGTATGCCGCCATCAGGGCGATTGCACCAGCAGGATGCTGTACAGGTGCACTAGCGTGGTGCCGTCCCCTCTGTTGTCAGGCCGATAACCTGTAATACAAAATGAGAATTGGTCGCATTCAAATTGCTGAATAATTCTATTTAAATCAAACAGATAAATTGCCCTATTTTGCGAAAAAGGCTTCACATTACTAACATATCTGATGCATAATTCGCCGCATCTGCCTGTTTAATTAACATCTTCGTAAAAAGGATTCGGCCATGCTGACTGCTGAAATGACTGGACGTTTAAACGACCAGCTGAACCTGGAATTTTTCTCTGCCAATCTATATCTGCAAATGAGTGCCTGGTGCTGTGACAAAGGCTTTGAAGGCGCCGCGTCCTTCCTGAAAATGCACTCACGTGAAGAGATGCAGCACATGCAGCGTCTGTTTGATTACCTGAGCGACACCGGCGCAATGCCGGTACTGGGAACCATCGCGGCACCGCCGGTTTCCTTCAACTCACTCAATGAGATCCTGGAGCAGGCGCTGGAGCACGAGCAGCTTATCACCCGTAAAATCAATGAGCTGGCGCATGCCGCCATGACCTCACAGGATTACTCCACCTTCAACTTCCTGCAGTGGTATGTTGCCGAGCAGCACGAAGAAGAGAAGCTGTTCAAAACCGTGCTGGATAAACTGGCGCTGGTCAGCAACAGCGGCAACGGTCTCTTCCTGGTCGACAAAGATCTGGGCCGCATGAGCACCGAGAACCACGCGGAGTAATCTTTTTCAGGTCGGTTCCGACTGCTGACACTTCCCTGGTACGCTTTCAGGAAGCCATGATAAAGCTCAGGTAGCAGGGAATACGGTCAGAAGAGGAAAGCGTCCCGCGCCATGGATGGCGCGGGTCGAGCGTGTCATGGATGACGGCTTTTGCGTCTTTCCGATCTGACCGTATTTCCTGCTCAGGCACGATCTCACAGCGAAGCAGGTCCGGTTTTGCTGTTGCCCCTAACGGCCCCGCTTCGGGGCCGGACTTTTCTTCACTGCCACGTCAACACAGCTACTGCAGCCGGTAACTCGCCGCTTTCTCGCCATTCACCCACAGCTCACGATCTTCACCCGCAGGCAGTAACAGCGCGATCTCCCGCCAGGCAGGCTGATAATCACCGCGTTTTTCCACCGTCAGATCGATGCGCGTGGCGCTGCTGCACAACGTCCAGCTGAGCCACAGGGCGTTCCCCTGCTGCCAGCCGTGACTCTCACCATCATCGTCAAAGGTTTGTCCCTGCGTCGTTACCCCTTCAGGTGCAGGCCATATCTGCCACTGCCGCACCGTGTCGCGCCGCGCATCGGTCGTGCTTTCACACTCACCCAGCGGAATAACCGCACCGGCCCGCACCAGCAAAGGCAGCCGATCGAGCGGAGCATCCAGTGTGATCGTCTCGCCGCCCGCAAACGCCCTGCCACTGTGCCAGTCATACCAGCCACCGGCATGACGGGGCAGATAGACCTGACGGCTGCGCGCGCCCTGCTCCACCACGCTGGCGACCAGCAGATCGCGACCCAGCATGAAATCATCACACTCCTCATAGGTTCGCGGGTCCTGCTCGTGGTCGAGGAAGGTCGGACGCAGCATCGGCTCATCTTCTGAACTGGCCAGCCAGGCAAGCGTGTAGAGATAAGGCATCAGACGATAGCGCAGCCGGATCGCCTCGCGGATCATCGGCGTCACCTCCGGGTACATCCAGGGTTCGTTCACCGTGTGGTCATCATTCCATGAGTGAATGGTAAAGCGCGGATGCATCACGCCATTCTGAACCCAGCGCACAAACAGCTCGGCATCGGGCTTATCGCCCGAGAATCCGCCGACATCGTGTCCGACGTTAAACAGCCCCGACAGGCTCATGCCCAGCCCCATGCGGATGTTATAGCGCAGGGTTTGCCAGCTGGTGCGGTTATCCCCGCTCCAGGTCTGTACGTAACGCTGCATCCCGGCGCAGCCGGAACGTGAGATGAGATAGGGACGCTTGTTCGGGGCGAACTGCTGCTGGGCTTCCATGGAGGCGCGCATCATCAGCAGCGGCATTACCGGCCGGATATGCTTGATAGCGATCGGCTGACCAAAGCCGTGACAGCGTGCTTCGCCATCCCACACCTCATATTCGTTATTGTCGTTCCAGGTGGCGTCGATACCCTTTTCCAGCAGCTGTCGGGTGACGTTCTCCTGCCACCAGCGCACCGCTTCCGGATGGGTAAAATCGAGGTGCGAACCCTCATCATCCCAGAACACCGAGCGCTCAGGGCGATCCTGCTCAGAGTCCCGAATAAACAGCCCCCGGGCCGCCACTTCCTGATAGCGCGGGTGATCCTGCAACAGACAGGGCTTGATGTTAGCCGCCAGCTTCATCCCGGCATCGTGAAACGCCGCGCTCAGGCCGTCGGGATTCGGGACTTTGTCATAGTTCCAGTGGAACACGTAGCGCTTGTTATTGATCGAGGTATAGCCGGAAGAGAGCTGGAACGAGTCACAGGGGATCTCATGCTCGTGACACAGGCGAATAAAGGATTGCAGCTGCTGCTGCGCATCCGGTGCGTCGGTGTAGTGCATGGTCGAGCCGCTGTAGCCCAGGCTCCACTTCGGCTGAAACAGTGTCCGTCCGGTCAGGCGGACAAAGGCTTTGGTGACGTCGAGCAGCGTCGGGCCCAGCATCATATAGTAATCAAGGTCGCCCGCCTCAGCGCGGTAGCGGCGGTAAGGCAGATGGTAGTTATCCAGTTCGTTACCGAGATCCAGCCAGCTGCTGCTGAGGTTGTCATAAAACAAACCGAAGCTGACGCCATCGCGCTGCGTCAGGGTAAAGGGAATATGTTTATAGAGCGGATCGGTGCTGGCGGCGTTATAGCCCATCGCGTCGAGGTTGCGCATCTCAAAGCGCCGGTTGACGCGGTTCAGGTCGCCGCTCTTCTCGCCCAGACCGTAGACCCGATCCTGGGGCTGACGACGCTGATAGTGCTCCACCCCATCCCCGTGGGCATTGAGCAGATAGGCGCCGGTGTGACGGTCGGCGGTCAGCGGCTGCCAGCTCTCACCATCAAACTGCTCCCAGCTCAGGCAGAGCGGCTGATGCACCGTGACCCGCAGCCGTGACGTGCTGAGGCGCAGCTGCTGGGCATCGTGCTCAACCTGAAAGGGCGGCAGCGTAAAGCCGTCCAGCGCCTCACGATCCCGTCCCTGCCAGGGCACATCCGTGACCGGTGCAATGCTCCAGGTGCGGTCCAGCGCCAGCTCGCCATCGCGCTTCAGCAGAACGCGCATCAGCTTCTCCTCCAGCACGTAAAGCCGCAGGTGATGACGCTCTTCGACCTTGAGTTCAACAAAGTGGTCGGCCTGCTGATGCAGCGTCCAGTTCTTCAGGGTTTTCATCTCGATATCCTTATGGGTTAGCCGGGCGCTGGCGTCGTTCGGCGATCAGCATCACCAGGAAAACGGCACCAATCAGGTCAAAAAAGCCCATCGCCACAAACAGCGGATTAAAGCCGATGGTGTCGGCGGTGACGCCGATAATCAGCGAGAAGATAAAGCTGGCAATCCAGGCGCAGGAGCCGCGCATACCGTTGACCGTCGCCATCTGACGGCGATCGAAACGCTCCACCACCAGCGCACTGAGCATGCAGGAGATGACCTGATGCCCGAAGCCACCGATGGAGATGAGCGCGATAGCCAGCAGGGGATCTTTCACCAGCGTCATCAGCGCCAGCGAAACCATTAACAGCGCGCCCGTCACCGAGCTGGCGACAATTGAGTTGACGCGGGTAAAACCGAACCAGCGCACATAAATGCGGGTGAGATAACCGCTGGCGACGCTGCCAAGGTCAGCCGCCAGGAAGGGCAGCCAGGCAAACATCACGATCTGCTTCAGATCCATGCCGCGCTCATTGGCGAGGTAGAGCGGCACCCAGAAGCTCAGCACCGCCCAGGCGGGTTCAGCCAGAAAGGCCGGAATCGCAATACCGTAAAACTTCTTCTCTTTACCAATCACTTTCAGCGCTTTGAAGAACGGCAGCTTCTCGCCGATGGCTTCGTTGTCCTGATTGATAAAGTCGCGCTCCTCAGCAGAAAGGCGCGGATGGCTCTGCGGAGCGTGATAGCCCCACCACCAGAAGAGCACCCACAGCAGCCCCAGGCCGCCTGTCAGCAGGAAGGCGCCCTGCCAGCCAAAGTTGATGTGGGAAACGTAGATGATGGGCGGTGCCAGCATCGCCCCGATGGAGAAGCCGACGCCCGCCCAGCCTGCTGCCACCGGCCGCTCTTTTTTCGGGAACCAGTCACCAATCGCTTTGGCGTTGGCTGGCGTGGCGGCCGCTTCAGACGCCCCCATGACAAAGCGCAGCAGCGCCAGATGCAGCCAGCTTCCGGCCCCGGCGTGCAGCAGACAGGTGACCGACCAGACCAGCGCACAGATCAGGAAGCCCATCTTCAGGCCGATCACATCGATCAGCCAGCCGCAGACCGGCTGAAACAGGGTGTAGGCCAGCTGGAACGCTGCCACCACCCAGGAGTACTGTTCGGTACTCATGTTGAGGCTGGTTTTGAGTTCCGGTGCCAGAATGCCGAGTGAGTTGCGGGTGATGTAGTTAACGGTCACACCCAGCAGGAACATCCCCAGCATCCACCAGCGTAAATTTTTAATCACGCGCACCGTGCGTGAAGCACTGACGGGTTTGGTTGTCGATTCGAGGCTCATAGTGCCACTCCTGATTTCCATTGATAAATCACACCGCCTGCTGGCGTACCGCGTGTCCTTTTAGCGAACTTAGAAAAGTGCGAAACGTGGGTACAGCCTCTTTTTTGCAACTCTTTTCATGGCAGGCTGATTACCGGCAGGAAATGACACTGAAACGACCATCTGACGCGATTCAGCAGGTTATGAAAAATTTTTCACTGGCAGATTTGAAGGCGATCACAGAATGAAACAAAGGCTGAAAGTAAGCGAAATTGCGGCGCTGAGCGGCGTTTCGATCAGCACGGTGTCACGGGTACTGGCGGGCAAAGCCAACACCCGCCCCGCCACCCGCGACAAGGTGCTGGCCGTGGCGCAGCAGCAGGGTGTGCTGGATAACCTGCACAGCGGTCGCCTGCTGCTGAATAATCTGATGGTCTTCGCGCCGCCACGTGCCTTCGACGTGCGCAGTGACATCTTCTACTACAAAGTGATTCAGGGGATCAGCCAGGCGGTGGAGCCGCACGAGGTACGGCTGCGCTACTCTCCGCTGGAAGAGGTGGAGAGTGACGCGGCGCTGTTTATCGACAAGATGCAGCAGACCGAAGCGGCAATCCTGATCGGCATTGATGATGAGCACATTCATCAGCTGGCGGCGGAGATGAACAAACCCTGCGTGCTGATTAACGCCCGCGATCGCCGTATGCGGCTGCCTTCGGTTTCGCCGGATCATCAGCTGATTGGGGAGTTTTCAGCCCGCTACCTGTTTGAGCAGGGGCACCGGCAGATCCTGTCGCTGCACTGCCTGCGCCGCTACACCATGGAGCAGCGGCTGCAGGGCGTGCGTGACGCCTGGCATGCGATGAATCTGCGCTTTGACAGCCGTCAGCATCTGCTGACGCTGAACAGCTTCAGCAGCAATGAAGCGGCGGAACGGCTCGGTGAATATCTGCGCCACTGCCCGGACGTGCTGCGCCCGACCGCCATTCTGGCCAGCGGTGATTACATTGCCGCAGGTGCGGTCAGCGCGCTGGAGCAGGCGGGCCTGCGGGTGCCGCAGGATATTTCGGTCATGAGCATGGATGGCTTTAACCTGGCCGCCATCCACGATATTCCCCTGACCTCAGTGCAGGTGCCGCGTGATGAGCTGGGTGCCGCCGCCGTGAAAGTGCTGCAAGAGATGCGACTTAATCCTGCCACCCCGGCCGGCACCCTGCTGCTGAATGGCCGGCTGGTGGTGCGCGAATCGGTGCGCCGCATCCGCGACAACCTCAGCCATGCGCCGGTTCAGCAGCATGGCCTTTACGACTGACCCAGCGTTTTCAGCCGCAGTTCCGACGGCTGAGGACGCCCGAACAGGAAGCCCTGGAACAGCGTACAGCCCTCATCGCGCAGCTTCATAAACTGCTCATCGCTCTCCACCCCCTCGGCGGTGATCTGGATATCCAGACTGCGACTCATGCCGGTAATGGCCCGGATAATCGCCAGCGCCTCACGGCTGTCCCCCATGTCGTTAATAAAGGATTTGTCGATTTTGATTTTGTCGAACGGGAAGGATCGCAGATAGCTCAGCGACGAATAGCCGGTACCAAAATCATCCAGCGCAATCTGCACGCCCAGCGCCTTGAGATTCTGCAGGGTACGGATATTCCCCAGCGAATCATCCAGCAGCACCGATTCGGTGATCTCCACCTCCAGCCGCGCCGGATCCAGCCCGGACTCCTGCAGTGCGCCCTCCACCACCGGCACCAGTGAGCTGTTTTTAAACTGCAGCGGTGAGAGGTTAACCGACACCGACTGGTTGCCTTCCCAGCTCGCCGCTTCACGACAGGCTTCATAGAGCGCAAACGCGCCCAGCATATGAATCAGGCCGGTCTCTTCCGCAATCGGAATGAAGTCGTTGGGCATGATCAGGCCACGGATGGGATGATGCCAGCGCATCAGCGCTTCATAGCCAATGATGGTGTGGTGGTCGCCATTGGTGATGGGCTGGTAGTAGAGCCGCAGATGCCCGCCGCTGATCGCATCGCGCAGGTCATTTTCAATCAGGCGGCGGCTGCGTGCCACGTCGTCCATCTCCAGCGTGAAGTGCTCAAAGCGGTTACGGCCGTTGCGTTTGGCCTCATACAGCGCCATGTCGGCACAGCGCAGCAGCTGTTCCGGCGTGTTGGTGATGGTGGTGCTGAGCGCAATACCGACGCTGAGCCCGACCGAGAGGTTATGACCTTCGATGTTGACCGGCGGACGAATGGCCTCGATCAGCCGCTGCGCGACCACGCTCGCCTCGTCGCCGCTGGCAACCGACGGCAGCACGATGGCGAACTCATCGCCGCCGATACGCGCCAGGGTATCCTGATCGCGCAGCACGTTGCGCAGCCGCTTCGCCACACTGCGCAGCAGCTCATCGCCAATCTGGTGGCCCAGCGCATCGTTCACATTCTTGAAATTGTCCAGATCCAGGCAGAGCGCGGCGGTCTGACGCGGCGTCTGACCGGCGTTGCGCAGCGCTTCACTCAGGCGCTGGCGGAACAGGATACGGTTCGGCAGGCTGGTGAGGTTGTCATGGTGCGCCATGTGGTGAATGCGGGCATCTGCGGCGCGCTGGTCGGTCACATCTTCCACCAGCAGCATCAGATAGTTACGCCGTGCATCCTGACCATTAATCGCGGTGGCGCGGGTGTGCAGGATGCGCTCACCGCTGGCGGTCATCAGCAGCTGTTCACGCTCATGCATCCCCTCGCTGCGCAGCGCCACATCCGCCAGATTGTTGAAATAGTCGCTTAACTCAGGCGACATACACTCGTGCGGCCGTTTGTTGACGATCAGCGATTTGGACAGGCCAAACAGCTGCTGGGTACGGTCATTGACCAGCAGAACCTCACGGGTAATGGCATCTTCGACAATCACGCAGGAGGGGATGTTGGCGATGATGTTATCCAGAAAGCGGGAGAGCGCCGTTTTCTGGGTACTCTGGGCTTCCGCCAGATCGCGGGCGCGCAGCACCTGCTGCTCCTGCTCACGGCGTTCCGTCCGGTCGCGGGTGATCTTGGCGAAGCCGATCAGCTTGCCGTCATCGTCGTGGATCGCGTCGATCACCACGTGCGCCCAGAAGGCGCTGCCATCTTTGCGGTAGCGCCACCCCTCATCTTCGAAGCGACCGGTCTTCAGCGCAATGCCGAGGTTGGCTTCCGGCGTTCTGTTCAGCCGCTCCTGAGCGCTGTAAAACAGCGAGAAGTGCTGACCCACGACCTCTTCCGCCCGGTAACCTTTGGCGCGCTCGGCACCGGCGTTCCAGTTCACCACCACGCCGTCGATATCCAGCATATAGATGGCGTAATCCGTGACGCCCTCCACCAGCAGCCGGAAGCGTCGCTCCTGCTCGCGCTGCTCATTGCGTACGCGCTGCTGTTCGGTACAGTCGCGGGTGATCTTGGCGTAACCCAGCAGCTTACCCTGATCGTCACGGATCGTGTCGATCACCACATGCGCCCAGAAGGCGCTGCCATCTTTGCGGTAGCGCCAGCCCTCATCTTCAAACCGGCCGGTGCGATAGGCGATCTGCAGGTTCTGATTGGGAACGTGATTCAGACGATCCTGCGCGCTGTAGAAGCGGGAAAAATGCTGGCCGACAATCTCTTCGGCTACATAGCCTTTGGCGCGCTGGGCGCCGGCGTTCCAGTTCACGACGTTGCCGTCGATATCTAGCATATAGATGGCGTAATCGGTGACGCCCTCCACCAGCAGACGGAAGCGCGCCTCCTGTTCCCGCTCTTTGCGCTGCTGCTCCTGCTGCCGGGTACAGTCGCGGCAGACCACAGCGAAGCCCACCAGCTGCGCCACATCATTGCGGATGGGATAGATCACCACATGCGCCCAGAAGGTGCTGCCATCTTTACGGCAGCGCCAGCCTTCGTAATCATAACGTCCCACGGTGGCGGCAATATCGAGTTCCCGCTGCGGCAGACCGCGACGACGATCCTCTTCGTTGTAAAACACGGCGGCATGCTGACCCATAATTTCTTCTGGTCTGTAACCCAGAACGTTCAGCCCGCCTTCATTCCAGCTGGCGACGGTTCCGTCCGGTTTGAGCATGGCGATCGCGTAGTCGATCACGCTTTGTACCAGCATGCGATAGATGACATCAGAGTTATTATCCATTGTTATTTGCCTGCTGCTCGGTAGCCTGGTCATGGCTTAGGAATGTTCTTAATACATCTGCGGAGACTACAGCGGAAATGGGCTGTGAAGACAAGTGTATTAAGAAGAATAACTAATCTTAACAGGGGAGTTATCGGCAGCGGTGAGCAAATGTTCAATGGTGTCGCGATCGGGGCGAGCGCGCGCGCCTAAGGCGCAGAGCGGGATTGCGGGAAGAGGGGGAAAAGCGCGAGACGGGCTCGCGCATCGTTATTCAGCAGCGTGTCTGAAGCACCTTCCCTTATGGCTGCGGCTGCATGGCGGCAATCGGCTGCCAGATTTCTGTCAGTGCGCCCTCTTTACCGGTGAAGGGATCCTGGGTCGGCAGAGGCACTTTTTTCACCTGCTCCTGCGCCATTTTCAGTTTCGCTGGCTCATCGCGCAGTGTCTCAGGCGACATGCCACGCGGATAGGCTCCGACCACCATAAAGTCTTCACTGGCGCTGACCTGCCGGTGGCCGACGCCCGCCGGGATCAGCACCGCATCGCCGGCGCGCAGCGTCACCATCCGGCCACTGTCACCGCCAAACAGCACTTCCGCCCAGCCTTCAGCCACACCCAGCAGCTCATGGGTGTTGGGGTGGTAGTGGGTGTAAGGAAAAATCGGATAGCGCCAGGCGGGTGGCCAGCCGTTTTCTTCGAAGGTTTTCTCAAACCATGCGGCGATCTCCTCCTCTTCCGGCACCACGCGTGGCCAGATAATCAGAGGTAACGGGTTATTCGGCACGCCGCCCGACGGAATGGCGAGCATCAGGTGCTGAGGATTGTCAGACGCCCCGGCCGAAAAGGTGCCAGCGGCAAAAGACATCATCAATAACAGACTGGAGGATGGGGTACGCATGCAGGTTCTCCGCTTTTTTATCAGTGTGGCAAACCTGCGCCATAATGCAATGTGCGCCAGGCGACAGAATTGAGATAATTGACTGATATTGCTGACTAAAGCCAAATGCGGCGTTAACTACAGGGTGTTACCCGCCCTGCACCACCACGGGAAGCGGTTCTGACTGCGGTAAAATGTTGCAAAATGTCAGGCCGCCCGGAGCAGGACTCTGGTCACGGTTCAACTGTTATATAAAAATCGCACAGATCTGTTTCTGATATCCTTGACTGTTATCTGTTCTAATCGCTAGCAGATCACAGAGAGGTAACCAATGGACGCTATTAAACAAATCCTGATTGACGAGATCGCCACGCTTAACCGCGAAGAACGTCGCGACAATTTGCCGCGCTTCAGCCTCTCGTTTCTGAAAAACCATCCCGGCCTCTGGGCGGTGATGTACCTGTGCTATGGCCTGTGCGTTGCGCTGATTTTCACGACCGAGATGCTCGGCTGGCCCGCCTTCTGGTTTGCGACCATCTTTGTCCTGGTGATGAGCCTGCTGATGCTGATGGACATCAACCCGAAATATCGCTTTGAGGATATCGACGCACTCGATCTGCGCGTCTGCTACAACGGTGAATGGTATTACGTTCAGCCGGTGCGCGAGCAGGCCGTTTCGCGGATTCTGTCGCTGCCCGAGACGCCGGAACGGGTGAAGAGCGGCATCCAGCGTCTGCTGTCGCAAAAAGGCGAAGTCGATTTTTATGATGTCTACTACCTGACCTGGGGCCATCAGGAAGCGGCGCGGGTTTAATCTGCCCCGCTTTCCGCCATTAACCGACCCAGCGTTTCGATTGCCGCCTCGGCCCGGCTGTCCCACGGCCAGGCGGTATTCAGCCTGAAGCAGTGACTGAACTGCTCGCCTGCCGAAAATAACTGTCCCGGTGCAATACTGATCCCCTGTGCCAGCGCGCGCTGATAAAGCCGGGTGGTATTGATCCGCTCCGGCAGCGTCACCCAGAGAAAATAACCGCCGAGCGCCTCGCTGAGTGTGGCCTGGGGTGGCAGCACCTTCAGGAGTGCCTGGCGCACCATCTGCTGTCGCTTCGCCAGGATCTGCCGCAGGCGCTTCAGGTGGGTGTCATAACGCCGTGTCGCCAGAAAATCCGCCAGCGCCAGCTGCATGGGCGCGCTGGTCGAGAGCGTGCTCATCAGTTGCAGCCGCTGAATGCGCTGCGCATGCTGTCCCGCCGCCACCCAGCCAACGCGAAATCCCGCCACCAGCGATTTTGAAAATGACCCACAGTGCAGCACGTTGCCCTGACGATCCCAGGCTTTGGCCGGCAGCGGCGCGACATCGCCTGTCCAGAGTTCGGCATAGACATCATCTTCAATCATCGGCACCTGATAGCGCGCCAGCAGCGCCACCAGTTGCTGTTTGCGTTCCGGGGTCAGGGTGACGCTGAGCGGGTTCTGCAGGGTGGTCATCAGCCAACAGGCCTTTACCGGCCAGCGCTGCAGCGCCTCCTCCAGCTGGGCAAGATCGATGCCCTGTTTTGCATCCACCGGGATCGCCAGCGCTTTCAGCTTGAGCCGCTCAATCGCCTGCAGCGCGCCATAAAAACCGGGATGCTCAATCACCACGTAATCGCCCGGCTCGGTGAGGGATTGCAGGCTGAGGTTCAGCGCCTCCAGCGCCCCGCTGGTGATGACAATTTCATCCGGTGACAGCGTGATGCCCTGACGCGCATAGCGCTGCGCCAGCAGCTGTCGCAGCGTGGCGTTACCGGGCGGCAGGTTATGCAGCGCATCGGTTGGCGTGAGGTGATGGGAGACATTCGCCAGCGAGCGCATCAGCTGACGCTGCGGAAACAGCGCGGGGTCGGGAAAGGCGGAGCCAAACGGCACAATCGCCGGATCGCGCGTTGCCTGCAGGACATCAAATACAAAGTCGTTGATATCCACCTGCTCGCTGATCGCCACGCTCATGGGCGCGGGTGCCAGCGCGCGGGGCGCGACGTAGTAGCCCGACTGGGGACGGGAGACGATCCAGCCCTGGCTCTCCAGCAGCTCATAGGCGTGCAGCACCGTCATAAGGCTGACGCCCTGCTGCGCCACCTGCTGGCGCAATGAGGGTAAGCGTGTACCCGGCAGCCAGATGCCGGCCTCTATCTGCTGCTGAATCTCATCCATCAATCGCTGGTATTTCGCCACGGCTCATCTCTCCTTGTCTGACCGCGTGACTTTACCACGCGCGGCGGCCAATGACAGGCGGCATGAACCGCTTATACAGCCCCATTGCACTGATGCAACGCGCACGGGACGCTTTTTCAGCCCCGACGCGCCGCGCGTCAGACCGCTGCCACCTCTGGCGTCAGCGGCCGATCGACATCCGCAGTCAGGCCCGTGCTGGTCACCGTTTCTTCAGTTTCTGCCGCGACAAAGTCGGTCAGCTCCGGCACCCGCTCCGGCGGAACCGGCTTGCCCAGCAGATAGCCCTGCAGCGTATTGCAGCCCAGGCTGGTCAGAAACGCCTGCTGTTCGGCGGTTTCTACCCCTTCAGCTACCACTTTAAGTTGCAGCGACTGCGCCAGCGCCACGATGGCCGACACGATGGTGGCATCCTCTTTCTGATGCTGCAGCTCGTTCACAAAGGCCCGGTCGATCTTCAGTTCGCTGGCCGGTAATCGCTTCAGATAGAGCAGGCTCGAGTAGCCGGTGCCGAAATCATCAATCGAGGCTTTCACGCCCAGCCGGGTCAGCTCGGTCAGGATACGCACGCTCTCATCGGGGTCGCGCATCGCGGTGGTTTCTGTCACCTCCAGGGTCAGCAGCTCGGCCGGGATCTGATGTTTTGCCAGCGCCTCAACCACCGTCTCCACCAGATTCGACTGCTCAAACTGCAACGCCGAGAGGTTAACCGCCACCGACCAGTGCGGGTGCCCCTGCAGATGCCACTGGCGCAGCTGGCGGCAGGCTTCCTGAATTACCCAGTTGCCGATATTAACAATCATCCCGGTCTTTTCCGCCATCGGCAGGAATTTGTCGGGCGACAGCAGGCCGTGCTGCGGATGCTGCCAGCGCAGCAGCGCCTCAAAACCGAGGATCGGACCACGCGGGGCGCAGAATTTTGGCTGGTAGAAGAGGCGCAGCTCATCATTATCCAGCGCCTGCCAGAGATCGTTATTCAGCTGCAGCTGACTCTGTGCCTGAATATTCATAGAGGGCTGAAAGAAGGTATAGCCGTTGCGGCCATTATTTTTGGTGTGGTACATCGCCGCATCCGCATTGAACATCAGCTCCCGCTCATCCACCCCGTCACCGGGATAGACGGCAATGCCGAGACTCAGGGAAACCACCAGTTCATAGCGGGAGATATCAAATGGGCGGTCCACCGCTTTGACCAGCTTATCGGCGACGGCCGCGGCATCATTGGGATCGTCAATCTCCACCAGCAGCACGAACTCATCGCCGCCAAGCCGCGCCAGCGTGTAGTAGCCGGTCATCTGCTGGCTCATTCTCTCGGTTACGCCAACCAGCAGACTGTCACCAATATGGTGACCAAAGGCGTCGTTAACCGCCTTGAAGCCATCCAGATCCATAAACATCAGGGCGAACTGCGTCTGTTCACGGTTCGCTTTGTTGATCGCCTGCTCCAGCCGATCTTCCAGCAGGATGCGGTTTGGCAGCCGCGTCAGGTTATCGTGCAGCGCCAGCTGGGCCAGCTCGCGATTCGCCTCCGCCAGAGAGCTGGCGAGAATCGAGGTGCGCGCCTGCATCCGCGCATCCAGCATGGAGACCAGCAGGGTAATCCCCAGGATAGAGAGGGTGACCACAGTGACCAGAATCGCCAGCCAGTTGCTGTTGACGCCCTGCCCCACCGAATGACTGTGCGCGGGAAACTCGGCGGCCATCATACCGGTGTAGTGCATGCCTGCAATGGCAAACCCCATCACCACTGCGGCGCCAATCCGCAGCAGCGTGACCCGGCTGGTCTGCCCTTCGCGCAGGTTAAAGGCGAGCCACAGCGCCGCGCCAGAGGCTGCCAGGGCGATGATTACCGACAGTCCCACCCAGCCCCACTGCCAGACGATACCGGGCGAGAACATCAGGGCCGCCATGCCGGTGTAGTGCATCGCCACCACGCCGCTGCCGAGGATCAGCGCGCCGCCCGCCAGCCGCGGCCAGGGCAGATCGCTATGGCAGACCAGCCACAGCGCAAATATCGACGCACACACCGCGATGGCGGCAGAGAGCGCGGTCAGTGAGGCGTTGTAGCTCATCACCATATCCATGTTCATCGACAGCATGCCGATAAAGTGCATCGCCCAGATGCCGATCCCCATGGAAAAACCGCCGCCGAACAGCCAGACCAGCGCGACTTTGCCGGTCGAATGCACCACCCGCCCTGCCATATCCAGCGCGGTAAACGAAGCCAGCATCGCGACCAGAATCGAGACGATAACAATAAAAGAGTCGTATGAGGTCACTAACATAGTGCATTCCCGCGAAAAGCCGTGCTTGTGGTTAGACAGAGGAGAGTGTTCTTTTTGTTATCGGCACCGCCCGGCGGTTAATGAGCCGCGCAGGCTGCGTGCTTTCACTTACTCTGATTGCTAAAAACTATCATGACGTTCAGCCCGAGAGTGACGCCACCGGCTGCCGCCGTGAGGCGAAACGGAACGTGTCAACCCGGTCCGCCGGGGTCGGTTTACCCAGCAGATACCCCTGCAGGGCATCAAAGCCTAAGCTGGTGAGTAAATGCTGCTGCTCTTCGGTTTCCACCCCTTCCGCCACCATCCGCAGGTTGAGACTCTGCGCCAGCGTCAGCATGGCGCTGACCACCGTTGCATCTTCACTGCCGGGCCGCAGGCAGTTGATAAAGCTGCGGTCGATTTTGAGTTCGCAGGCATCCAGATCTTTGAGATGCAGCAGGTTGGCATAGCCGATGCCAAAATTATCAATGGCGACGCTGATACCCGCCTGCTGCAGTTCGCGGATGCGCTGCTGGCTGAACAGCGGGTCACGCATGGCTATCGTTTCGGTGATCTCCAGCATCAGCGCGCTGGCTGGCAGCTGGAAGTGCGCCAGCGTCCGGGTCAGCGTGGTCAGCAGATCGCGCTGATGAAACTGCAGGGCGGAGAGGTTCACCGACACCGTCCAGTCACTGTGGCCCTGATTGTGCCAGCTTCTCAGCTGGCGACAGGTCTCCTCGATTACCCAGTTGCCAAGCGCGACGATCTGGCCGGTCTTTTCGGCGCGCGGCAGAAACAGCTCCGGCGTCAGTAACCCGCGCAGCGGATGCTGCCAGCGCAGCAGCGCCTCGAATCCCAGTAACAGGGTGCCGCCGGAACTGAATTTGGGCTGATAGAACAGGCGCATCTGCTGGCGCTCTATCGCCTCCCACAGATCGTTCGCCAGCTCCAGCTGATGCTGGGTCGCATCGCTCATCGCCGGTTCAAACAGGCACCAGCCATTGCGCCCGTTGTGTTTGGTGTGATACATCGCCGCATCCGCATTGAACAGCAGCTCATGCCGGTTTCGCCCGTGCAGCGGAAAGATTGCAATGCCAGCGCTGAGTGATACGTGCAGCACATAGCGGTCAAGTTCAAAGGGGGTGCTGATCACCTTAACCAGCTTTTGCGCCAGCTGACGGGCTGGCGTGATATCCAGCGCCTCTGCCATCAGCACAAACTCATCGCCGCCCAGACGCACCAGCAGCATCGTGGTCGTGAGCTGGCTGCGCAGCCGCTCCGCGACTGCGACCAGCAGGCGGTCACCGACGTGATGTCCCCAGGTGTCATTCACCGCTTTGAAGCCATCCAGATCCATATAGAACACGGCAAAGCGGCTCTCCTGCAGCATCGCCTGCTTAATCGCCAGATCGAGCTGCTGCTCCAGCATGACCCGGTTCGGCAGCGCGGTCAGGTTGTCGTGCATCGCCAGCTGGCGCAGCTCCTGGTTGGCACGATTGAGCCGCGCCGCCAGCCGTGCCGCGCGCAGCTGAGCATCCAGCATGGAACTCAGCAGCGTGACGCTCAGAATAAGCAGGGTAATCAGCGTTACCCATACCGCCAGCCCCGGATTGCTGAGGCCATGCGGCTGCATGGTGCTGCTCGGGCTGAACCGTGCGGCGGCCATGCCCACGTAGTGCATACCGGCGATGGCGATCCCCATCACCAGGGAGGCCAGGCTGCGCATCAGCAGCAGATGCTGCTCCCCCTGGCGCAGATGAAACGCCAGCCACAACGCCAGCGCAGAGGCCACAAAGGCGATCAGCACAGAGAGGGTGACCAGCAGAGGATTCCAGTCAGGCCCCGGTTCAATCAGCAGCGCAGACATGCCGAGATAGTGCATGACCACCACTCCCGCGCCCAGGATCAGACTGCCGCGCAGCAGCCGGAAACGGGTGAGATGTACGCCTCCCACCGTCTGTCCGAAAGCCAGCATGGCGGCCAGAATCGCCACCAGCAGCGAGCCTGCCGTCAGCGGCACGTCATAGCGCATCGTCATCGGCATCATCATCGCCAGCATGCCGATAAAGTGCATGGCCCAGATGCCAATTCCCATGGCGGTGCCGCCGACCAGCAGCCAGAATCGGGCAGGCCAGCCCTGGGAGACCGCCACCCGTCCGGCGGTATCCAGGGCTGTAAAAGAGGCAATAAACGCCACGATCAGCGAAATGCCGATCAGGACGTTATCCCAGGTGATCTGCAGCATGTGCCACTCCTCACCACCCGTGCTGAACGGGTGCTGTGTAAAGTCTGATAAGTCATCTGAAAACCCCCGCGGGGGAAAAAGTTATTTAATGCCGGTATTTCGCCAGGGATTATTTCCGGCAAAACCCGCCCGCCAGCGCTGGAGAACGATGCGCAGCATCCTGTTCCCGCATCCGCTAAGCGAGCCGGTAAATCGTTATTATGTCTGATTGATACAGCAACATATTACCGAAGCGGAAAGCCTGTACGCGAGGAAAAAAGCAGGGATTTCTGCTTTCCCGTTACGCTTACACGCCTTGCTATTACTGGGTTATCGGCTGAAGTGACCATTAGATTAGTGAAAAATAATCAGGAGCACTTCGCCAGACGCGTTAACTGTTCTATAGTAAGTAAAACTGATATAAATCAGCACCCTTAAGTCTGAGATTTTTCTTAAGACAGCCCCGTTGCGGGCACTGCTTTATTTATTTCTTATTTTTGGGCCGAATCGTTAATTAATACCAGGTGAAAAAGCACTGACTCCTGATAATCCGTAAGGAAATATTATGAAACTCAAGCTTTTTCTGTGTGCTGCTGCGGGATTAACGCTGTCACTTCCGACCTTAACCCAGGCGGCAACCACCTCCGGGACCATCAATGCCACCCTCACGCTGACCACCGGTTGCCTGGTCAACGGTCAGTCCGCCACGGCAGGCGTTAACTTCGGTACGCTGAACTTTGGTAGCAGCGCCGCCACCTTTGATACGCTGAACGCCACCCTGGTGGGCGCCGCCGGTAACGGCATCTACGTGCGCTGCACCACCGGTCAGGACTATAACGTGGTGGTGACCAGCAGCAACGCGGCGCCAGCGACCATCTATGGCACCGCCTCTGCGTCACCGCGCTATTTGCTGCTGGGATCGGACAATGCGCAGGGCATCGCCTATACCCTCTACAGCGATGCCTCCTTCACTACCGCGATTGCCAACAATACGCCGATTGCCGCCAGCGGCACCAACGATCCGACGCTGGGCACCAACTACGCCATCTATGGCCGGGTGGTCGGCGGCGGCTTTAACCCGCTGATTCCGGCCGGAACCTACACCGATACCATTAACGTCGCCGTGAATTATTAACTGCAGCCGCAGGTCAATGAGGGTGGTTCTCTGGCGATCCTGCCTGATGATCGCACGTGCTTTGCCTCTGCTGACAGGGAGCGTCAGCGCCTGGGGGCTGCCCACCAGCACCTTTCAGGTCTCCGCATCGATTGTGGCAGGCTGCGTGATATCCGGTACCAATACCGGCGTTTTCGGCACGCTCAATTTCGGCACGCAGTCTGGCGTGGCGACAGCGACCGTCAACGCCAGCTTTCTGCAGAGCACGACCATCAATCTCGCCTGCACACCCGGCACTACGCTGAGCATGAGCATCAATCAGGGCAACAACTACACCACCACCCGCAACCTGAAGCTGCCCAATTTCAGCAATACCGTTCCCTATACGCTCTTTAGCAATGCCAGCCGCACCACGGTGATCCCGGTCAACCAGGCCGTGCCGCTGAGCTACAGCAATGCCGGTAACATTACGCTGCCGATCTATGGCCAGCTGCAACTTCCCGGCACCGCGCGCGCCGGCGTTTATACCGACACGCTGACCGTCACCCTGAGCTGGTGAGGCGATAAAAAACAAGGATATGATCATGAAGTCACTGTGCGCTCTGCTGCTGCTGAGCCCCTCCCTGCTCTCTCCGGCCTTCGCCGCTAACTCGGTGATGATCTGGCCCATCGATCCCGCCATTAATCCTGACGAGAAAGCCAGTGAACTCTGGCTGGAAAATCGCGGTAACAGCACTACGCTGATGCAGATCCGCGTCTTCAGCTGGCAGCAGGTCAGCGGCCAGGAACAGTATCAGACTCAGCAGCAGGTGGTAGCCAGCCCGCCGATGGTGCGGATGGAGCCGGGCCAGAAGCAGCTGGTCAGGCTGATTAAACAGACGCCGCCTGCGGCGGGTAAAGAGCTGGCCTATCGGGTGGTGCTGGATGAGATCCCGGCACCGCGCAATCCCGGTGAGAATCAGGCCGGGCTGACGTTTCAGATGCGCTATTCCGTGCCGTTGTTTGTCTATGGCACCGGGCTGAACACCGACAGCGCCCGGCCGGAGTTGCGCTGGCAGCAGGTCAGCGACGGCGGCAAGCGCTGGCTTCAGCTGACTAACAGCGGCAGCGGCCACGCCCGGCTGAGCAATGTCACGATTGGCGGTCGCCGGCTGGGGGAAGGATTGTATGGCTATGTGCTGGCGGACAGCATGCATCGCTGGCCGCTCACCTCCCCGGTCAGCGGCGAGCTGAGCGCTGAGGTCAACAAGCGCCAGTGGCGCAGCGCGGCTCAGAAGTAAGTGCTGAATGAGACGCTATCCGCTTCATCCCTGTGCGCTGGCGGTTGCCAGCCTCTGCTACGCCTGCTCGCCGGATAGCGTGCTGGCGGAGACTTACTCCTCCCTGCCACCGCCGCCGAGCCTGCAGTCCCGCGACAGCGGCCAGCAATATATGCTGGAGCTGGTGGTGAATCAGCAGGCAGAGGGCAATATTGTACCGGCAGAGCAGCGCGACGGTCACTTCTGGCTGCGCAGCGGCGATCTGCAGCGTGCCGGTCTGCCGCGGGAAAAGCTGGGCCAGCAGCCGCAGGTCGATGTCAGCAGCCTGCCTCTGGTCAGGGTGGACTATGATGCTGCGCGGCAGCGGCTGCTGCTGACCGTGCCGCCAGAGTGGCTGCCCGGCCAGGTGATTGGCGAGGCGAAAAACGGGCCGCGCTATCCGGGACGGACCAGCAGCGGCGCGCTGCTTAACTACGATCTTTACGCCAGCCGCACCGACAACAGCGGCACCCGCCTCTCCGCCTGGAATGAGCTGCGGCTGTTCGGGGAGGCCGGGCACCTCTCCAGCAACGGCGTCTGGCAGCAGCAGCTGGAAGGCAGTTCCTCTTATCAGGATGATGGCTACATCCGCTACGACACCTGGTGGAGCAACGAAGATGAAAATACGGCGGTGAGCTGGCGGGTCGGGGATCTGGTCAGCGACTCGCTCGCCTGGGGCAGCAGCGTGCGGCTCGGCGGCATCCGCATCGGTCGCGACTTCAGCATCCGGCCCGATCTGGTCACCTACCCGCTGCCCGCCTTTTCCGGCCAGGCCGCCGTTCCCTCCACCGTGGATCTGTTTATTAATGGCTATCGCTCCAGCCAGGCGAACGTGCAGCCTGGCCCCTGGTCGCTGACCAATGTCCCGTTCGTCAACGGCGCGGGTGATGCGGTGATCACCACCACCGATGCAACAGGCCGACGCGTCACCACGACCATGCCCTTTTACGTCTCCAGTAACCTGCTGAAAGCGGGACTGTCGGATTACGCCTTTTCCGCCGGGGCGATCCGCGAGAACTACGGCATTAAAAATTTCGATTACGGACAGGCCGCCGTCAGCGGCGCGTATCGTTATGGCATGACCGACTGGCTGACGCTGGAGAGCCAGGCCGAAGGCAGCGAAAACCTGGCAATGGGCGGGCTGGGCGGTCAGCTGCGCGTCGGCAGCTGGGGGGTGGTAAATGGTGCGGTGGCGCAGAGTCAGCTGGAGGGCGAGCGCGGCGGGCAATACAGCTGGGGCTATCAGTACAACAACCGCTGGTTCAATTTCGGCACGCAGCAGACCCGGCGCAGCCGCGACTTTGGCAACCTGGCGCTGGTCGGCAGCCGTGCCGGAAGTCAGGCAGATAGCCGCTACGCGCTGTCGCGCCGCAGTGCGCAGTACAGCGCCAGCGTCTCACTGAACCGTTTTGGCAGCGTCGGCGCCGCCTTTATCGATATTACCGACGGTCAGGGCGACCGCACCCGCCTGTGGAATCTCTCCTGGAGTAAAAACCTGTGGGGCAACAGCAGCCTCTATGTCTCCGCCAGCCGCGATCAGCAGGAGAAGAGCTGGACCGGCGCGATCTCGCTGGTGATCCCCTTTGGTGAACAGGGCAGTGCCGCGATCAGCACCGAACGCGACCGGCGCGGCCGCAACAGCCAGCGCGTCTACGCCTCACGCGCCATGCCCAGCGACGGCGGATTCGCCTGGGATGCCTCCTGGGCGAATCAGAGCGGTGACAGCGGCGATTACCGTCAGGGCAGCCTGCGCTACCGCAACAACCAGGTTGACGCCTCGGGAGGCTTTTATGGCGACGACGACAACCTCACGCAGTGGGCCGATCTCTCCGGCGCGCTGGTGCTGATGGACAACAGCGTCTTTGCCGCCAACGCCATCAACGACGCCTTTGTGCTGGTGAAAACCCGCTACCCCGACGTCAACGTCCGCTACGAGAATCAGTCGATGGGACGAACCAACCCGCAGGGCTATCTGCTGGTGCCCACCATCAGCAGCTATTACCCGGCTAAATATGATATCGACACCCTGGATCTGCCCGCCGATATGACCACGCCGCAGGTTGAGCAGCGCGTTGCCGTCCGGCGTCAGAGTGGCTATCTGCTCAACTTCCCGGTGGAGAAGCTGCGATCGGCCAGCGTGATTCTGGTCGATGCGCAGGGTCAGCCACTACCGGTCTCAAGCCAGGTCGTGCGGCCCGATCGTCCCACGGAGTATGTGGGCTGGGATGGGATTGTCTGGATGGAGGCGCTGACGGTCAGCAATCCGATCGCGGTGGTCACGCCCGATGGTCGCCGCTGTGAAACCGAACTGCACATCGCCAGCGGTCAGCCGCAGGCGCTGAAAACCTATGGCCCGCTGACCTGTCCGCTGCCTGCACCGGCCACGGGCAGCGCCGCCACGCCCGCTGATACTTTCTCTTCCGGAGCGCGACCATGATAAAAATTCTGCTGAAATGGCTGATCCCTGCGGGCCTGCTGCTCTGTCTGCCGTCGCTGGGTTATGCTGCCTGTACCCTTCCCGCCTCCACCGCCAGCTTCGGCTCCCTCACGACATTTGTGGCGAATACCACCGTGAACGCCACCACCACAAACGCCAACGTCAACTGTGGCTCGGGCAGCGCGCTCTCGCTGCTGGGTAATAACCAGATTACGTTTCAGCTGACCGGCGCGACGAATGTCAGCGGCACGCGCGGCACCCTGAAACGCAGCGGTGACACCGGCAGCGATAATGTACCGGTGCGGCTCTGCACCGACAGCGCCTGCGCCAGTGAACTGACGATTGGCGGCGCGGCCTACGTCTATGGGTCACAGACGCTGGTCAATCTGGCGGGGTTACTGGGCAGCCTCAACTTCGCTATCCCGGTTTACCTGCGCACCGTTCCCGGTCAGGTGGTGGCCGCCGGCACCTATCAGGTGACGCTGAACATGGCCGTGACGTATCGCGTCTGTACCAGTGTCAGCGTGGGAAACGTCTGCTTAAGCGAACAGAACGGCAGTGGCGTGATCCCGATAACCGTGACCGCTACGCTCACCAATGACTGCACCACCATCACCTCGCCCAACATCAGCTTCGGCAGCGCGCCGCTGGTCGGCAGCTTCTCTGCGGTGTCGCAGACCATCAATGTGCTGTGCAGCAAAGGCAGCACCTATACGGTCGGACTGAGCAATGGCAGTTATCCGGTGAGCAGCGTGAGGAATATGGCGAGCGGAACGAATCGTCTGAGCTATGAGATCTACAAAGGCACGACCAGCAATCGCTGGGGACCCTCAGGGACGGAGCGCTGGAGCAGCACGACCTCGACCGCGGTCTCTGCGGATGGACTGACGCGCGGCTTTAACTACACCGCGCGCATCCTGACGACGCAGGCCACGCCGCCCGCCGGAAACTACAGCGACAGCGTGGTGGTCGATTTAGCCTTTTAGAGCGAGGCGCTGACCGGCGTACCGCTGTGGCGCAGCTGATACTGCTTCACCATCCGGCCAATCAGCAGGGTGCCGATCAGCCCGCAGATGGCCGCAAAGGTCAGCCAGACGCCCGGCATCGCCTTGTCGCCGGTGGCGTGGATCAGGTAGCTGGAGATGGCAGGGGTAAAGCCGCCAAACAGTGCCGTCGCCAGGCTGTACGCCATGGAGAAACCGGCCGCGCGCACCTCAGCAGGCATGATCTCTGCCAGATAGACCACCATCGCCCCGTTGTAGCTGGCATAGAGAAACGACAGCCACAGCTCTGCTTCCAGCAGATGGGCGAAGCTGGCTGAACCGACCAGCCAGTGCAGCACCGGCCAGGTGGTGACAATCATCAGCAGGGTACAGGCGATCAGCAGCGGACGACGCCCGATGCGGTCCGACAGCGCGCCCATCAGCGGCAGCCAGAAGAGATTGGAGATGCCGACGCAGAGCGTCACCATGAACGCCTGCTTATCACTCATCATCAGCACGGTTTTGCCAAAGGTCGGGGTAAAGGCGGTGATCATGTAGAACATCACCGTGGTAGTGACCACCATCAGCATCCCCGCCAGCACCAGCGCCCAGTTGCTGGCGACCGAGCGCATGATCTCCGTCATGCGCGGATGATGCTTGCGTTTGCTGAACGCTTCGGTCTCTTCCAGCGTGCGGCGGATATAAAACAGGAACGGCACAATCAGACAGCCCACCACAAACGGGATACGCCAGCCCCACTCCGTCACCGCCTCTTTCGCCAGCAGATGGTTCAGCATCAGACCCAGCAGGGCGGCGAAGATCACCGCAATCTGCTGACTGCCCGACTGCCAGCTGACGAAAAAGCCTTTGCGCCCTTTCGGCGCCACTTCGGCCAGGTAGACCGACACGCCCCCCAGCTCAACGCCCGCGGAGAAGCCCTGCAGCAGGCGTCCCAGCAGGATCAGAATCGGCGCCGCAGCGCCCAGCGTGGCGTAACCCGGCACCAGCGCGATAGTCAGGGTGCCAATCGCCATCAGGCCCAGCGTCAGCAGCAGGCCTTTGCGGCGACCATGATGGTCGATGTACGCGCCCAGAATAATCGCCCCCAGCGGGCGCATCAGAAAGCCTGCGCCAAAGGTCATCAGGGTCAGCATCAGGGAAGCGAACGGGTCATCGCCGGGGAAGAAGGTTTTAGCAATGGCCGTGGCGTAGTAGCCAAAGACCATGAAATCGTACATCTCCAGGAAGTTACCACTGGTGACGTTGAAGATGGTTCGGGCGGCGCTTTTCGGGGGCTTTTGTAAAGACGGGGCGTGACTCATAACGGCTTCCTGTTGTTTTTTAGCCGTTTTAGCCTGCCTGCCGCGAGAATAATGTGACCTGGCTCACCATTGCACTTTACAATTCTATGTACATAAGTAACAACAAATTAACAATACGGACCAGCCAGCATAAGTGATCGGTGTCACGGCGGATCGGCCAGATATCATCTGGTCAGCAGAGGGCCATAAAAAAAGGCGACTGTCTCAGTCGCCTCTTTATCGTGCCGGATAACCCGCTATTTCTTCACGGTTTCCATACCCATCAGACCAATTTTCAGGTAGCCCGCCGTGCGCAGCTTATCCATCACGCTCATCAGCGTTTCATAATCGACCGACTTGTCCGCCTGGAAGAAAATGGTGGTCTCTTTGTTGCCCTGGGTCTGGCTGGTCAGCACATTCACCAGTGAGTCCGGCGTCACCGCGTCGTTACCGACGTAAAGCTGCTTATCCGCTTTGATCGACAGGTAAACCGGTTTTTCCGGACGCGGCTGCGGCGCGCTGGTAGAGGCGGGCAGATTGACGCGCACGTCGACCGTTGCCAGTGGCGCGGCCACCATAAAGATGATCAGCAGCACCAGCATGACGTCGATAAACGGCGTCACGTTAATCTCATGCATTTCACCATCGGTTTGCAGATCGTCGTTTAATCGCATTGCCATAAGAACTTACCCTAAGCGCAGTTTCTGAGCCGCTGCAGGACGCGGAACCTCAGTGGCCACGGTGCCCAGGTCGATGTCACGACTTTGCAGCAGCATCACCTGCGCAGCGACATCACCCAGCGAGGCTTTGTAGTTGGCGATCATGCGGGCAAAGACGTTGTAGATCACCACCGCCGGGATCGCCGCGACCAGGCCAATCGCGGTCGCCAGCAGCGCTTCGGCGATACCCGGTGCCACCACCGCCAGATTGGTGGTCTGGGTTTTGGCGATACCGATAAAGCTGTTCATGATGCCCCAGACGGTGCCGAACAGACCGATAAAGGGTGCGACAGAGCCGATGGTCGCGAGGAAGCCATTTCCGCGTCCGGCGTGGCGGCTGAACGCAGCAACGCGGCGCTCCAGGCGGAAGCTGGTGCGATCTTTAATGCCGTTGGTATCTTCCACACCCGCCGACAGCGTCAGTTCATTCTGCGCATCGTTCAGCAGTACGACGCTGTGACTGTGATCGGTAAACGACTGGGCAATGCGGGCGGCGTCATTCAGACTGCGCGCTTCGCCCAGCGCCAGCTGCTCGCGCTTCAGGCGGCGCTTCGCGGCACTGAGTTCGGCATATTTGCCAAAGAATATCGCCCAGGTCACTACGGAGGCCAACAACAGGCCAATCATGACCACCTTTACCACGATATCGGCATGCTGATACATGCCCCAAACGGAGAGGTCCGTTTGCATCAAATCACTGGCTACCACGCTGCTTCTCCAACTTCATATACAGGGATGCGGGACAAGCGCGAATAATAGCAAAATAATGGCGAATTGATAGTAGTTCTCATTACTATTTACAAACTCTGACCGCCCGCTTTGCCGTGAACCGCGCGGCTTTCAACCTGCTTTTTATCCTGCTCTCTGTTCTGATAATCGCCATTGAGTCTCAACCCTGCTGGCCGTTTCGTGGTAACGTGAGAGCTTAGTCAGAAGCGGCAAGGGCGACTCATGACCACCAGAAAAATTGATACCACGCTCGTCAGTGCAGGACGCAGCAAGCGTTATACCCAGGGTTCGGTGAACAGCGTGATTCAGCGCGCTTCCTCGCTGGTTTTTGATACGGTCGCGGAGAAAAAACGCGCGACCGCAGGACGGGCAAAAGGTGAACTCTTTTATGGCCGTCGTGGCACCCTGACGCACTTCGCGCTGCAGGATGCGATGACGGAGCTGGAAGGCGGCGCGGGCTGCGTGCTCTACCCCTGCGGTGCGGCAGCGGTGGCGAATGCGATCCTGGCCTTCGTCGAAGCGGGCGATCATCTCCTGATGAGCGGCGCGGTCTATGAACCGACGCAGGATTTCTGCACCAGAATTCTGGCGAAGATGAATGTCTCGACCAGCTGGTTCGATCACAGCATCGGCAGCGAAATCGGTGCGCTGGTCCAGCCCAACACCCGCGTCGTGTTTCTGGAGTCCCCCGCCTCAATTACCATGGAAGTGCAGGATATTCCGGCGATTGTGGCGGCGGTGCGCGCCATCGCGCCAGAGGCGATCATCATGCTTGATAACACCTGGGCAGCCGGTATCCTGTTTGATGCGCTGGCGCACGGCGTCGATATCTCAATTCAGGCTGGGACCAAATATCTGATTGGACACAGTGATGCGATGATCGGCACGGCGGTCGCCAATGCGCGCTGCATCGATCAGCTGCGCGAAAACTCCTATCTGATGGGCCAGATGGTCGATGCCGATACCGCCTATATGGCGAGCCGCGGCCTGCGCACTCTGGGCACCCGTCTGCGTCAGCATGAAGAGAGCGCCCTGCAGGTCGCGGAGTGGCTGGCAGCACGGCCCGAGGTGGCCCGCGTTAACCATCCTGCGCTGGCGCAGAGCAAAGGCCATACGTTCTGGCAGCGCGACTTTAACGGCAGCAGCGGCCTCTTCTCATTCATTCTGCAGGAAAAATTGAGCGCCCCGCAGCTGGCGGAATATCTCGATCACTTCCATCATTTCAGCATGGCTTACTCCTGGGGCGGCTATGAATCGCTGATCCTGGCCAATCAGCCTGAAGAACTGGCCGCGATTCGTCCGGCGGGCGGTGTGGATTTCACCGGTACGCTGGTCAGGCTGCACATCGGTCTGGAGCATGTGGATGACCTGATCGCCGATCTGGAGGCCGGTTTTGCGCGTCTGACGCGCTGAGCAAAGAAAAAAGTAAACAGAAGATAAACCGGGTCGCGGCTGACCAGTGAGTTTGCCGGGCTATGACGGATTTGTTGTTAACATTTATCCCGTATCGTTCAGCGTGTCAGTGCAGTCACTGCGCGCGCGGAATGCAGACGAATAGTTCCTTGTGACGTGATGGAATCGCTAATGGGTGTTTTACACGAGATTGTCCAGGCGCTCTGGCATCAGGATTTTGCCGCGCTGGCAAATCCGGATGTGGTATGGGTGGTATATGGCGTGATGTTTCTGACGCTGTTTCTGGAAAATGGTCTGTTACCTGCCTCCTTCCTGCCGGGCGACAGCCTGCTGTTACTGGCGGGTGCGATGGTGGCCAAAGGGGTCATGGATTTTGTCCCCACGATGGTGATCCTCACGACCGCCGCCAGCCTCGGCTGCTGGCTGAGTTATCTGCAGGGGCGCTGGCTGGGCAATACCCGTCTGGTGAAGAGCTGGCTGATGCATCTGCCCGCGCAGTATCATCAGCGTGCCTGGAATATGTTTAACCGTCACGGCCTGATGGCGCTGCTGGTCGGCCGCTTTCTCGCGTTTATCCGCACCATTCTGCCCACCATGGCGGGAATTGCGGGCCTGCAGAACAGTCGCTTCCAGCTCTTTAACTGGCTCAGCGGCGTGCTGTGGGTCGGCATTGTGGTCGCCTTTGGCTATGGCATCAGCCAGGTGCCGTTTATCAAGCGTCATGAAGATCAGGTGATGGCGATCCTGATGGTGCTGCCGATGGTGTTGCTGGTGGTCGGCCTGTTTGGCAGCATTCTGGTGATCTGGAAAAAGCGTCGGCAGAAACAGGCCTGATCGCAGCACGCGGTGCCGGGATCTGCCACCTTTCAGGCGGACGGATCCGCGACCGTCTGCCTGACCCGACTCACCTCTTCTCCCGGCGTTACGCCAAAGTAGCGCTTAAACTCCCGCGAAAACTGTGAAGGGCTTTCATAGCCAACCCGCACCGCCGCCGCGCTCGCTTTCAGCCCATCGTGCAACATCAGCAGCCGCGCCTGATGCAGACGATAGCGCTTGAGATACTGCAACGGCGACGTCTGGGTGACCGCTTTAAAGTTATGGTGAAAAGCGGAAACGCTCATGTTCACTTCTGCCGCCAGTGCATCGACACTGAGGTTATCCGCATAGTGATTCTCAATCCGGCGCAGCGCACGCGCGATCTGGCTGAACTGGGTCTGCCGGCTCACCAGTGAGAGCAGCGCGCCGCCAATCGGGCCGGTCAGCACGTAATAGATAATCTCCCGCACAATGTGTGGTCCCAGCACCCGCGCTTCGCGCGGCTGAGTCATCACATCAAGCAGGCGTTCTGCGGCACAGAGCATCGGCTCCGTCAGCCACGCCGAGTGGATACCGGAGGTCAGCGGCTGCGGCTGAAACTGATCGTCATCGCCGATTTCGATCAGCAGATCCTGCAGGCTGGCGGTGTCCACATTGAGACACAGTCCGGCAATCGGGGTTTCCGGCGACGCCCAGGTTTCGCACTCCGCCGGCAGCGGCACGGTGAGCATCAGATATTTGCTGGCGTCATACTGAAAGACGGTGCTGCCAAGGTAGCCGGTTTTGCTGCCCTGAAACAAAATGACAATGCCGGGCTGATACATCATCGGCGTCCGGGGACGATACTGATTTGCGTAGATCAGCGACACATTTTCGACCTGACAGAGCCGGTCGCGACCCTGCGTCATTAAGTTAACTACCTGCTGTGCCAGCCGGTGACACAGTGCATCGTGCGCCATAGCGACTCCTTTACGGGTAAAAATCCAGTGTGCCGCGCGGATGTGCAAATCACCAGCGGGCTGGAGAATCAGGCAAGAATTTTACCGAATCAGGCAGGGCTTCAGAACGCGGGCGGAGCGCTTCACTGAGCAGGCTGAAAATTGTTGGCTAGACTTAAGCACAGTGAAATCTCACGGGTTAACCGCAACGGAAAGGAGCAACTATGGCAGACCAGCCCATTATTAAACTGCGCGATGGCAATATGATGCCGCAACTGGGACTCGGCGTGTGGCAGGCCAGCATTGAAGATGCACGTCATGCGGTGCTGAAAGCGCTGGAAGTCGGCTATCGCTCAATCGACACCGCCGCGGCCTACAAAAATGAAGAGGCGATTGGTCAGGCACTGCAGGAAACCGATGTGCCGCGTGAAGAGATTTTTGTCACCACCAAACTGTGGAATGACGATCAGCAGAACGTTCAGCAGGCGATGGAAACCAGCCTGCAGAAACTGCAGCTGGAGCAGGTCGATCTCTATCTGATGCACTGGCCCTGCCCGGAAAAAGATCACTATGTGGATGCCTGGAAGAAGATGATTGAGCTGCAGCAGCAGGGACTGACGAAAAGTATCGGCGTCTGCAACTTCCATGAAGCGCATCTGAAGCGACTGATGGATGAAACCGGTGTTACCCCGGTGGTCAATCAGATTGAGCTGCACCCGATGCTGCAGCAGCGCACCCTTCACGCCTGGAACGCGATGCACCAGATTCAGACCGAATCCTGGAGCCCGCTGGCGCAGGGCGGCAAAGGGGTGTTCGATCAGGAGATCATCAAGTCGCTGGCGAAGAAGTATGGCAAGACCCCGGCCCAGATCGTCATCCGCTGGCATCTGGACAGTGGCCTGGTGGTGATCCCGAAATCTGTAACCCCAGCCCGTATCGAAGAGAACTTTAAGGTGTTCGACTTCCGTCTGGATAAGCATGAAGTGAGTGATATTGCGAAGCTGGACAGCGGCAATCGTCTGGGACCGGACCCGGAAACCTTTAACTAAGCCCGGTAACGCACTGACCGCTCTGCGGCTGCAGAGCAGAAAGCGTAGGTCAGGCGGGTCTCTCCGCCTGACCCTGTGCATTATGCAGAAGGCTGTACCACCAGCTGACCGGCCGTGCCACGATCGGCCAGTTCCAGCGTCTGGCTGTAATAGACGAACGGGAAATGGTCTGACGAACTCTGCGGGAAGCTGACCATCAGTTCCACACTGCCATCGACCCACACCGTATCTTTCCAGCCACGATCTTCGCCCATCGGCTGTGCGCCATTAACACTTTTAATCAGGAACATGACGCCCTGAATATGCAGCGCCTGTGGCCGGTCGGCGTGCAGGATCCAGCGCTCAAAGGTGCCCTGCTGCGCGGTGGTATCAATCCGGTTCATATCCCAGAGCGCGCCGTTGATGCCCGGCATCGTGTCGCCGATACGGAATTCGCGGGTGCGAACCGACGCCCCATCCAGAATCTGATCGGCCAGCAGCCGCATCGGCAGGTTATCGGTCACCAGCGGCAGTAAACCGGTGGGCCGCAGGGTCAGGATCAGGGTAGAGGTCAGAATCGATGAGGGCTCGAAGAAGCCACGCAGCCGATCCATGATGCCCGCCGCCGTTCCCGCCGTAATCGACACTTCATCGCCCTGCGACATGTCTATCAGCACCTCCCGGCGTTCACCGGGTGCCAGCGAGAGACGCTGCACCGCCACCGGGGCAGAGAGAAAACCCTGATCGCTGGCAATAACCATAAACGGACGATTATCGCTGAGCACCATCTCATAGCGTCGCGCATTTGAGGCGTTCAGCAGACGCAGACGCACCCAGCCGCGTGACACCTCGACGTACGGATTGCGGACGCCATTCACCAGCAGCGTATCGCCCAGGAAGCCGCCATCCTGCGGCGGGTCATAGACCGGCGTGGCAAAGTTATCGAGCCGCTTGTCCTGAATAATAATCGGGAAGTCATCCACGCCGTAGTGCTTTGGCAACGGCAGTTGCTTGCTGACATCATCCTCCACCAGCCACATGCCCGCCAGTCCATTGTAGATATGCGGAGCCATGCGGTTTGGCGTGTTGGCGTGATACCAGCAGGTCGAGGCGGCCTGACGAATCGGCAGAACCGGTGCCCAGTCAACCCCGGCCGACATCATGCGCGGCGCGCCGCCCATCAGGGCGCCTGGCAGCTGCAGGCCGCTGACGGTCATGGAGACCGGTTCATTCAGCCGGTTGCTGTAGATCAGCTTAACGTCATCGCCGCTGTAAACCCGGACGGTCGGCCCCAGGTAGAGACCATTGATGCCCCAGACCGGTACTTTGTTGTTGTCGCCATTAAAGGACCAGTGGCTGCGCTGCATCGTCAGGAACAGCGGCTGGCCGCGACGGGACTCCAGCAACGGCGGAACCGGAAGCGGTGTGTCGCCACTGGCAGAAGACGCGGCACGGGCCGCATGAGGGATGATACCGGCGCTAAGCGCCACTCCGGCAGAAAGCTGGATGAACTGACGTCTGCTGAAAGACATAAAACTTCTGACCCTTTACGCGTGGCGCTAACGCGCCGACCCTGTTTTTATTGCTCTGTTTTTGCTGTGCTGCGTTCACGACGGCGGGCAGTCACTGCCACGCCGTGTGGCATCCATGCAGGATAGTTCGGCGAACGGCTCGCCGGTCAGATTTTTCCGTTTTTTTCGCGCTCGGCCACTTCGGCGTTCAGCTCTTCCAGCTTCGCGGCCATCAGTTCGCGACAGTGGGTAGCCAGCTTACGCACCGAAACCGATTCAAACGCCTTTACGTCAACCGGTGGCAGCATCTCAACGATGACCAGGCCATTTTTCAGGCGGTTAAGGTTGATCTTGTCATGGGTGTTGGAGACCACAATCGGAATGATCGGCACGCCCGCCGCGACAGCAGCGTGGAATGCCCCGGTTTTAAACGGCAGCAGGCCACGGCCCCGACTGCGCGTGCCTTCCGGGAACATCCAGATGGAGATGCGCTTGCGGTTGAACTGATCCACCAGCTCACCGATGGTGCCGCGCGCTTTAGCACGGTCGTCACGGTCAATCAGCAGGTTGCCGGTCAGCCAGTAGAGCGGGCCAAAAAACGGCACCCACAACAGGCTCTTCTTACCGACCGTGACCGTCGAAGGCTGCACAATTTTGGCGGCGGTGACCATGTCGTAGTTGTTCTGGTGGTTCGCGATGTAGATCGCATTCCCGTAGTTTTCCGCCCCTGCCGGTTTACGCAGTTCGACTTTCAGGCCAAACACCGTCGATAAGCGGCCAAACAGATGGCCAAAGGTGGCGACGTGACGCGGATCGCGCGGTGAAAAAAGACACCAGACAGAGCCAAACACACAGATCAAAATCGAATAGATGATGACAATAATGGTACGCAGAATCAGTAGCATAGTTCCCTCATTGAGCCACGGCTGACGCGGGGTCAGCCGGGTTGTTTACGCTTCGCTATCCGGGCTCGCCGGACGCGCAGGCGCATCCAGTTCAACACGATCAATTTTTTGCAGGCCGCGCGGTAACAGCGTGCCGCGACGTCCGCGATCGGCGCGGAATTTCTGAAGCTCTTCACTGCGCAACAACATTTTACGCTTGCCGACGTGCAGCGTAATCGCGCTGCCCGGTGGCAGGATCATCAGCCAGGCCAGTTTGTCCTGACCGGCGGCCGCTTCCGCGGAAGGAATGGAGATGATTTTGTTGCCCTTGCCTTTCGACATCTGCGGCAGCTCTCCGACCGGGAACATCAGCATCCGTCCCGCCTGCGTGATCGCCAGCAGCATGTCATCTTCATGATGCACGGCCATTGGCGTCATCACGCGGGCATTGTCCGGAAGCGTCAGCAGCGCTTTACCGGCGCGGTTGCGCGACACCAGGTCGCTGAAGGTGCAGATAAAGCCGTAACCCGCATCCGAGGCCATCAGCAGACGCTGGTCATCAGCTTCCATCAGCACCTGTTCAACCACGGCGCCCGGCGGCGGCGTCAGCTTGCCGGTCAGCGGCTCGCCCTGTCCGCGTGCAGAAGGCAGCGACGTCGGGTCCAGGGTGTAGCTGCGACCGGTGGAGTCGATAAAGGCCACCGGCTGATTGCTCTTGCCGCGTGCGGCAGCCAGATAGCTGTCACCCGCTTTGTAGCTCAGGCCCGCCGGATCGATATCGTGCCCTTTGGCACTGCGTACCCAGCCCATCTGCGACAGCACAATGGTGACCGGCTCAGACGGCACCAGCTCGGTTTCACTCAGGGCTTTGGCTTCTTCACGCTCATGCAGCGGCGAACGGCGCTCATCGCCGTAGCTGGCGCTGTCAGCCTGCAGCTCTTTCTTCAGCAGGGTGTTCATCTTGCGCTCAGAGGCCAGCGTGGCCTGCAGCTGATCGCGCTCTTTTTCCAGATCCGCCTGCTCGCCACGGATCTTCATCTCTTCCAGTTTTGCCAGGTGGCGTAACTTCAGTTCGAGAATCGATTCGGCCTGGGTTTCACTGATGCCAAAACGCGACATCAGCACCGGCTTCGGCTCATCCTCCGTCCGGATGATTTCAATCACCTCATCGATGTTGAGGAACGCCACCAGCAACCCTTCGAGAATATGCAGGCGACGCAGCACGCGATCCAGACGGTAGTTAAGACGGCGTTTTACCGTTTCGCGACGGAACACCAGCCATTCGGTCAGGATCTCATGCAGGTTTTTCACCGCCGGACGGTTATCCAGCCCGATCATGTTGAGGTTAACGCGGTAGCTTTTTTCCAGATCGGTGGTGGCGAACAGATGGTTCATGACCTGATCGAGATCGACGCGGTTAGATCGCGGCACGATCACCAGCCGGGTCGGGTTCTCATGATCCGACTCATCACGCAGATCCTCGACCATCGGCAGCTTTTTATTGCGCATCTGGCTGGCGATCTGCTCCAGCACGCGCGCGCCTGAAACCTGATGTGGCAGCGCGGTGATAACCACCTCGCCTTCTTCTTTTTTCCAGACCGCGCGCTGGCGGATGGAGCCCCGCCCGGACTGATAGATTTTGCGGATTTCGTCACGCGGCGTGATGATCTCCGCCTCGGTCGGATAATCAGGCCCCTGAACAATATCGAGCAGCTGTTCCAGCGTGGTTTTTGGCGAGTCGATCAGGGCAATCGCCGCCTGCGCCACTTCACGCAGGTTGTGCGGCGGGATGTCGGTCGCCATACCGACTGCAATACCGGTGGTGCCGTTGAGCAGAATGTTCGGCAGGCGCGCCGGCAGCATCTTCGGCTCCTGCAGCGTACCGTCGAAGTTCGGCTGATAATCGACCGTCCCCTGCCCCAGCTCGCTCAGCAGCACTTCAGCATATTTTGACAGGCGCGATTCGGTGTAACGCATCGCGGCAAACGACTTGGGATCGTCCGGCGCCCCCCAGTTTCCCTGGCCATCAACCAGCGGATAGCGGTAGGAGAAAGGCTGCGCCATCAGCACCATCGCTTCGTAGCAGGCGCTGTCGCCGTGCGGATGGTATTTACCCAGCACGTCACCGACAGTACGCGCCGATTTTTTAAATTTTGCGCTGGCGTTCAGTCCCAGTTCGGACATGGCGTAGACAATACGGCGCTGGACCGGCTTTAACCCGTCGCCAATATAAGGCAGGGCGCGGTCCATGATGACGTACATCGAATAGTTTAAGTACGCGTTCTCGGTAAACGTATGCAGGGCAAGACGCTCTGCACCATCCTGAGTCAGTTCACTCATTAATTTCTCATCCTCACATCGTGGCCCACAACGGCGGGACACCCGGCGGTGGTTTGGCGAGGATAGTACCTTATTCGCTGGTGTTAGTCACAGGGGAAGCGCGGGTCTGCGCGCCGTGCACCCGCGCGATTTCAGCCGCCCGAGGCGTGTCAGTCAGCGACCGGCACGCCTCGCGTCGTCAGGCAGGAGCAGGTCAGCGCGCGGTCCCCATCCACTGGCGGGCAATATCACGGTATTCCCCGGTCGCGGTGCTGAGGTGCAGCCACTGATCGACATAGAGCTTCCAGCTGATGTCATCACGCGGAATCATGTACGCCTTCTCACCATACTGCAGCGGCTTGTCAGCATTCAGGGCACAGAGCGTCGGATAGTGCTGCTGCTGATAGCGCGCTTCGGAGGCGTCAGTGATCATGACATCCGCCTTGTTGTCCACCAGCTGCTGAAAGATGGTGACGTTATCGTGGAACAGCGTCAGTGATGCGCTGGGCAGATGGCTGTGAACAAAGGCTTCGTTGGTGCCGCCTGCCGGTTCAATCAGGCGCACATCGGGACGGTTGAGCTGCTCAATCGTCTGAAAGCGCGCTTTATCGGCGCAGCGCACCAGCGGGATTTTGCCATCGACATCCAGTGGCTGGGCGAACCAGGCAGTCTGCTGGCGTTTCAGGGTGACCGAAATGCCCCCGACGGCGATATCACACTGCTTCGCCAGAAAGTCGGGCATCAGGGTTTTCCAGGTGGTCGGCACCCACTGCACCTTAGCGTTCAGCGAGGTCGCCAGCGCGTCAGCCATCGTGATATCCAGGCCCTCATACTGACCATCGGGACGCAGGAAGCTGTAAGGCTTGTAGTCGCCGGTGGTACAGACTTTCAGGACTTTAGAACTGAGGATAGTGTCGAGATGAGATTGAGCCTGGACAGCACCGCTGGCCAGCAGCAAAGCGAAGACGATTTTTTTCATTGGTGTTTTTTTCATGATGAGTTTGCCCACTCATCGTGCCATAGACGGGCCGATTATTGCTGTCATAGCAAAAGTCTTGTGATCAACGTCCCATTTTTCTGCGGCCGCAGCGCGCGTAAGCTGAGCCCCATATTCAGACAATGAGGTAAACAGTTGATGAGCAAAATTTTAATTATCGATGGCGGCAAAACCTTTGCCCACTCTAAAGGCGAACTGAACCACACCCTGACCGATGTGGCGGCCAGTCAGCTGCGTGACATGGGACATGAGGTTTCTGTCACCGTCGCGGACAGCGACTACGTGGTAGCGGATGAAGTACAGAAGTACGTTGAGAGCGATGTGGTGATTTATCAGATGCCGGGCTGGTGGATGGGTGAGCCCTGGACCGTGAAGCGTTACATCGACGAAGTCTTCACCGAAGGCCACGGCTCGCTCTACGCCAGCGATGGTCGTACCCGCTCCGATGCTGCGAAAAAGTATGGTTCCGGCGGCCTGCTGCAGGGCAAAAAATATATGCTGTCACTGACCTGGAACGCGCCGCTGCAGGCCTTTACCGATCCGGAGCAGTTCTTTGAAGGCGTCGGCGTGGATGGTCTCTATCTGCACTTCCACAAAGCGAATCAGTTCCTGGGAATGGAGGCGCTGCCGACCTTTATCTGCAACGACGTGATTAAAGCCCCGGACGTGCCACGCGACATCGCCGCTTATCGGAACCATCTTAGCCAGGTTTTTGCCTAAGATAGAGGGTGGAGACTTACACTTTTCCCACGAAAGAGGAATTCGCGAATGTTAACTGTCGTAGCAGAAATTTGTGTCAAACCCGGACGCCGTCAGGCCGTGCTTGATGCCGTGAACAAGCTGATCCCGCAGGTGCTGGCAGAAGATGGCTGCCATCAGTATGACGCGCTGCTGGATCATCAGGCTCAGGTGCCGTGGAAGCAGAACTCCCCCGACTCTATTTTCATGCTGGAACAGTGGGAAACGCTGCGCCATCTGGAGCAGCATCAGCAGATGCCGCACATGGATGCCCATCGCGCGCTGATCAAAGATGACGTGGTGGATGTGAAGATTCTGGTGCTGGAACCCAGCGCCTGATTGTTGCTGAAGCTTTAATCCCTGTGGTGTAACCGGGGTTAAGGCTGGTGATAAAACCCGGCCAGATTCGCTTTGCGATCGAGCCGGCACAGGGAACAGGGTCAGATCGGAAAAACGCAAAAACGTCATCCATGACTGCTCGGCCCGCGCCGTCCATGGCGCGGGACGTTTTCCTCTTCTGACCCTGTTCCCTGCGCGCTGAGCTAATACATTGCGGCCAGACGTGCCCGAATGCGGGTTTAGAACTCATCAGAACCCCTGTCCCGCGACAGGGGTTTTTTATTTCTGACAAACGGCTCAGAGCAGCTGTCGACGATCGATCTCGCTGCGGAGAAAATCCAGGAAGCAGCCAATGCGCGAAGAGAGCGTGGTGTTTCGGTAGTAGACCGCATGTACCGGCAGTCGCAGCTCGCGGGTTTCCGCTGTCAGCACCGGCACCAGTCGCCCGGCGGCGCAATCTTCCCGACTGACAAAGTCGGAAAGGCGCGCAATCCCCTGTCCTGCCAGCGCCAGCTGCCGGATGGTCTCTCCGCTGGAAGCCGCGATCGTCGGCTTAACCCGCATAAACTCCCCTTCCGCCTGCCAGATCGGCCAGAGGTTATGGATCTCAGGATGACTGAAGCCAATGGTCTGATGCTGCGCCAGATCGGCAACGCTTTGCGGTGTGCCCGCCTTCGCCAGATAAGCCGGACTTGCCATCAGCCGGATCGCGCTGCTACCCAGCATCCGGGCGCGCAGCGTGGAGTCGCGCAGTTCACCAATGCGAATGGCCACGTCGGTCTGCTGCTCCAGCAGATCGATCAGGATATCGTCGGTATTCAGCTCAAGCTGGATCAGCGGATAGCGGGCGCGGAAATCCTCCACCAGCGGCACGATCACATGCAGCATAAAGGGCGTCGCTGCGTTGACCCGCAGCCGTCCTGACGGCATTTCACGCCGCAGGGCAATCTGCTCTTCAGCCTGTTCAACCGAGGCCAGAATCTGGCGCGCATGCTCCAGAAAGACCTGCCCCTCTTCGGTGAGTGCCAGCCGTCGGGTGGTGCGATGCAGCAGCGTGGTCTGCAGTTTACTCTCCAGCCGCGACAGTGCCCGACTGATACCGGAACTGGTCTGCGCCAGCTGAGAGGCCGCCGCCGTAATCGAGCCGCTGTCCACCACCGCCACCCAGGCGCGTAGCTCTTCCAGGGTAATTTTCACAAGGGTTACTGTCTCTGCTGAGTGGACTGGCTTTCCGGCCACCGTTCACGGGTGATGCGTCGGGCATAAAAGAACAGGACGCTTTCGCGTCCTGCTTTTACACTTCGATGTCGGCCATATCGCCTTTTTCCTGCAACCAGTTGCGCCGGTCTTCGGAACGTTTTTTCGCCAGCAGCATATCCATCATGCGCAGGGTCTGATCCGCATCCTCGTCGCTGATGGTCAGCTGCACCAGACGGCGGGTATTGGGATCGAGCGTGGTTTCACGCAGCTGCAGCGGGTTCATCTCACCCAGCCCTTTAAAGCGCTGTACGTTAGGTTTACCCTTTTTGCGTTTCAGCTGCTCCAGCACGCCCTCTTTCTCATCTTCGTCCAGCGCGTAGTAGACCTCTTTGCCGAGGTCGATACGGTAAAGCGGCGGCATGGCGACGTAGACGTGCCCGCCTTTAACCAGGGAACGGAAATGCTTCACGAACAGCGCACAGAGCAGCGTGGCGATGTGCAGCCCATCCGAGTCCGCATCTGCCAGGATGCAGATCTTGCCGTAACGCAGCTGAGAAAGATCTTCGCTGTCGGGATCGATACCGATCGCCACCGAAATATCATGCACTTCCTGCGACGCCAGCACCTCATCGGAAGAGACTTCCCAGGTGTTCAGGATCTTGCCTTTCAGCGGCATGATCGCCTGATATTCACGATCGCGGGCCTGCTTGGCCGATCCGCCTGCCGAGTCCCCTTCGACCAGGAACAGTTCTGTCTTATTCAGATCCTGGGCGGTGCAGTCCGCCAGCTTGCCTGGCAGCGCCGGCCCGCTGGTGAGTTTCTTACGCACCACCTTTTTGGCGGCCCGCATACGCCGCTGGGCGCTGGAGATCGCCAGTTCAGCCAGCAGTTCTGCCGTCTGGATGTTCTGGTTCAGCCACAGGCTGAAGGCATCCTTCACCACGCCCGACACAAAGGCGGCACACTGACGTGATGACAGGCGCTCTTTGGTCTGACCGGCAAACTGTGGATCCTGCATCTTCACCGACAGCACATAGGCACAGCGATCCCAGATATCTTCCGCAGAGAGCTTCACGCCACGCGGCAGGATATTGCGGTATTCGCAGAACTCACGCATCGCATCCAGCAGCCCCTGACGCAGACCGTTAACATGGGTTCCGCCCTGCATGGTCGGGATCAGGTTGACGTAGCTCTCCGTTAACAGCTCACCGCCTTCCGGCAGCCATAACAGTGCCCAGTCCACCGCCTCCACATCACCGGCAAAACTGCCGACAAACGGTTTTTCAGGCAGCGTAGGCAGGCCGTTCACGGCTTCACACAGATAGTCGGTCAGGCCATCTTCATAGCACCAGCGCTGTTCGGTGTTGTTGAGCTTGTCTTTAAAGATTATCTCAACGCCCGGACAGAGCACCGCTTTGGCTTTCAGCAGATGTGAAAGGCGCGAAACCGAGAAACGCGGGCTGTCGAAGAAGCTCTCATCGGGCCAGAAGTGGACGCGCGTACCGGTGTTGCGTTTTGCCACCGTGCCGGTCACGGTCAGATCCTGAACTTTGTCGCCATTCTCAAACGCCATGTCATAGATCTCGCCATTACGGCGCACCGTGACTTCGACGCGTTTAGAGAGGGCGTTAACGACCGAGATCCCGACGCCGTGCAGGCCGCCCGAAAACTGGTAGTTCTTGTTGGAAAACTTGCCGCCCGCATGCAGGCGGCAGAGGATCAGCTCGACGGCTGGCACGCCCTCTTCCGGGTGAATATCCACCGGCATGCCGCGCCCGTCATCAATGACTTCCAGCGACTGATCGGCGTGCAGAATCACTTCAACCCGCTTCGCGTGGCCGCCCAGCGCCTCATCGACGCTGTTATCAATCACTTCCTGACCCAAATGGTTGGGCCGCGTCGTATCGGTGTACATCCCCGGGCGACGGCGAACAGGCTCAAGGCCAGTCAGGACCTCAATGGCATCCGCGTTATAATTTGATTGACTCATCGTAAATGTCTGTCAGATGGGTGAAATGGGGTGCGATTTCCGCGTTACTCAGGTGTGATTCAGACCAAGAAAGTCCAGAATCTGCGGGAAATGGCGCTCGAATCCAGTAAATGCATGATTTCCGCCCTCTTCTACCGTGTGGCGACACGCGCTGTAGTAGTCGAGCGCCTGACGGTAATCGAGAACTTCATCGCCGGTTTGTTGCAGCAGCCAGAGTAAATCGGGCGCTTCCAGCGGTTCGATCTGCATCACTTTCAGATCGTAAATGTGGCGTGACTCTAACACATATTGCTGGCCGGTGTAGGGATTCTGATTGTCGCCGAGGAAATCGGCCAGCAGCTCAAAGGGGCGTACCGCAGGGTTGACGACAACCGCCGGCAGCATAAAGCATTGTGACAGCCAGGTGGCGTAATAGCCCCCCAGCGACGAGCCGACCAGCCCCAGGGTTTCACCGCTGTGGCTCAGGACCAGCTCTTCCAGCAGGGCGGCAGCGTCCGCCGGAAAGGTTGGCAGCTGCGGCACAATCATCTTAATCGACGGATGATGCGTCTCTAACCATTGCCGGAACTGCGTCGCCTTCGCCGACTGCGGCGAGCTGTTAAAACCGTGCAGATAGAGCAGTGCCGCCACGCGTCAGTATCCTTCTGAGTCTAAATCGGGACGAAAAGCGTCGGTGTCGAGCCGGTTAACCTCGGTCTCTACGCCGCCATCCGGATGCAGGGTAAACCAGCGCCAGCCTGGCGCGACGGTATCAATCGCAAAGCTGGTGCAGTGGGGTTTGAACTGCACGCAGGTCGATGGCGTCGCCAGCACCCGGCGGCCATGCCACAGCAGATCCAGCTCCTGATGAATATGACCACACACCAGCGTCCGGGCCAGCGGATAGCGCTGTAGCACCGCGTCAAGCTGATGGGAATTGCGCAGGCTATGCTGGTCGAGCCAGGTGCAGCCTGAGGCCAGCGGATGGTGATGCAACAGGACCAGCGTGTGTCGTTGTGGAAAGCGGGCCAGCGCATTATCGAGCCACTCCAGCTGGTAGTCGCTCAGCATGCCGTGCGGCACACCGGGCACCTGGCTGTCGAGCAGAACGATCTGCCACTGATCGCCCAGCAGCACCTGCTTGTGGGCATTGATATGGGCGGCTGCCAGCGTATCGACCATCGCGGGCTGGAAATCGTGATTTCCCGGCAGCCAGACGCAGGGGCGGGGCAAACGTGAGATACCCTCAGCAAAATGCTGATAGGCCTCCACTGAGTGGTCCTGAGCCAGATCGCCGGTGGCAATGATCAGGTCGTAGTCGCGCTGCTGCGCAGTAATTGCCTCCACGACCGCTTCATAGCTCGACCAGGTATTCACCCCAAGTAGCGACTCATGTTTTCCAGCGAACAGGTGGGTGTCCGTGATTTGTAAAATCCTGATTTCGGAACCGTTCGCCACAGGAAGAGTTAGCAGGCTATCCAAAGCGTTTCCTTCGTCTCCACGCCATTTACTGCATTATACGCATCAGCAGACCGGAACTGCCATTGCGCCATGTGCCAGGCAGTAGCGCAGCCAGTCTGCGAGAAACTGGTTTATCTGATGTTTTTCATCGCGCTGATGCAATTTTTTATTAGGATAATCATAGCGCGCTTTAAAGCGATAGATCTGTTGAGTTGAACACACTTCAGCGACCATCGCATCGTGATAGAGCCGTACCGACATCGAAGGCAGGCTCCAGTAACTCACGGCAGGCGCGACCTGGCGAATCTCCACCAGCGTGGTGTAGCGGGTCGACTCCTGGATGGTCAGCTGATAACGGGCGCCACTCACCTGATAGATCACCGATGCACCCGCCTCATCGCTGCGCGGCAGCAGGCGGCGTAACTGGGCGAAATTGGTTTCGCAGAGCCGCATCATTTCGGGGAAATCAGGGGTATAGCGCTGTTTCATTTTTGTATCCACTCTTCACGTAGTTTTTCATGGTGCAACGCCAGCCATTGCAGGGCGATGACAGACGCCGCATTATCGATAATCCCCTCTTCCACCCAGCGATAAGCCTGTTCGCGGCTCACCACATGGACAAGAATATCCTCATTCTCTTCCTCCAGACCATGGCATCCCTCTGCCAGGCTGGCATCCACTTCCCCAATCAGCACCGACAGTCGTTCGCTGGTGCCGCCAGGGCTGGCCAGATAGCTCAGCATAGGCTTAATCCGGCCGACCTCTAATCCTGCTTCTTCCACGGCTTCACGACGCACGACCTGCTCAACAGACTCCCCCGGCTCGATAATGCCGGCGACCATCTCCAGCAGCCAGGGCGAGGCACTGCTGTCATAAGCCGGGATGCGGATCTGTTCAATCAGCACCACTTCATCACGTAAGGGATCATAAGGTAGCAGCACGGCGGCATGTCCGCGCTCAAAAACTTCGCGCTGCACTTCGCCGCTCATTTCGCCATTAAACTGGCGGTGGCGGAAGCGGTAACGTACAACGGAAAAAAAACCATCATAGACGGTTTCGCGTGTAATAATTTCTACATCGTTTTTTGTGAAAGTCACGGGGGATTTTTTTTCTTCCGGCATCATCAGGTTCCTTATGCAGATTGGGTGGAGCGAAAAAAGCCTCTGACCGTGCTCCATGTAGGGTGTTCTTTCTGAATTATTTACGTAAATTAGAGGGAGAAGGCACGTTCAGCCAACTTATCTCACAGTTGCCCTCTGCTAGAATCGGCGATAATTTTTGGCTTACCCGGCAGCGCACGCACTGCAATTTGCTGCAACAAAAGGAATGCAAATGAAAAAACTGCTCCCATTTTTTATTGGGCTGAGCCTGGGCGGTTTCAGCTTTACCGGCCAGGCCGAAGATCTGCTGCAGGTTTACCAGCAGGCACGTCTGAGCAACCCGGATCTGCGCAGCGCCGCAGCCGATCGCGATTCTGCTTTTGAGAAAATTAACGAAGCGCGTAGCCCATTATTACCACAGCTCGGCCTGGGTGCAGATTACACCTACAACAGCGGTTATCGCGATAACAGCGGACTCCATTCCAACACGACCAGTGGCTCGCTGCAATTAACCCAGACCATTTTCGATATGTCGAAATGGCGCGCGCTGACCCTGCAGGAAAAAGCGGCCGGTATTCAGGATGTGACCTATCAGGTTGCACAGCAGGATCTGATTCTGAACACCGCCACCGCCTACTTCAACGTGCTGAAAGCGATTGATACGCTTTCTTACACCGAAGCGCAGAAACAGTCCATCTATCGTGAGCTGGACCAGACGACTCAGCGCTTTAACGTCGGCCTGGTGGCCATCACTGACGTTCAGAACGCCCGCGCGCAGTATGACAGCGTGCTGGCTAACGAAGTGACCGCGCGAAACAATCTGGATAACAACGTAGAGACGCTGCGTCAGATCACCGGCATGGACTACCTGTCGCTGGCGTCGCTGAACATCGACCGTTTCAGAACCGATAAGCCGGAAGCGGTCAGCGCGCTGCTCAAGCAGGCCGAGAGTCGTAACCTGTCGCTGCTGTCTGCACGTCTGAACCAGGATCTGGCCCGTGAGCAGATCCGCTCCGCGGAAACCGGTCATATGCCGACGCTGGATCTGACCGCCTCTACCGGCATGTCGAACAGCAAATATGGCGGCAGCCGTGCTAACCAGAGCGCAGGCTCTACCGACTCCATCACCGGTTCAAACCAGGTGGGTCTGAGCTTCTCTCTGCCGCTTTACAGCGGCGGCGGCGTGACCTCTCAGGTGAAACAGGCGCAGTACGGTTTCGTCAGCGCCAGCGAACAGCTGGAAAGCGCTCACCGCACTGCGGTGCAGACCGTGCGCTCATCGTTCAACAACGTGAACGCCTCGATCAGCAGCATCAACGCCTATAAACAGGCCGTTGTCTCTGCGCAGAGTTCACTGGATGCGTCAGAAGCCGGTTATCAGGTGGGTACACGTACTATCGTCGACGTGCTGGATGCGACCACCGTACTCTACAATGCCAAGCAGCAGCTTTCTGATGCGCGCTACAGCTACCTGATTAACCAGCTGAACATCAGCTATGCGCTGGGCACGCTCAACGAGCAGAGCCTGCAGAAACTGAACAGCCAGCTGGGTAAAGAGATCCCGACCTCTCCGGAAACCGTGGCACCGGAAAACGCGCAGCAGACCGCGCGCGTGGACAACGGTCCGGTCGCGACGGGTTCAGCAGAGGCTGCACGTCCTGCCGCTGCCCGCCAGAAAAGCGGTAACCCTTTCGGTAACTAATCAGCACTGACGGGCTGCTTTGCGGCCCGTCTCTCTGTTGAACGTATAACTAAGTAAAGATCCCTGCGGCATCAGGCCTTCAGCTTCAATTTTACCCCCCCATCCCCTATTCTATGCGCTACCTTTGGGCACAGGATAATCATAATGAAACGCACAAAATCTATTCGCTATGCCGCTTTTCGTAAGAGCTGGCAGGCGCGCCATTTAACGCCTGTTGCTATCGCGGTTTCAGCGGTATTTATGCTGGCAGGCTGCGAGCAGAACGATGAAACGGTTTCGATGTATCAGAACGCCGATGACTGTTCTAAAGCCAATCCGGGTCAGAGTGCGCAATGTACCACCGCCTTCAATGAAGCCAAAAAAGAGGCGGAGCGCACCGCGCCAAAATATGCCACACGTGAAGATTGTGTCGCTGAATTTGGTGAAAACCAGTGTCAGCAGACCCCGGCTCAGGCGGGCGCCGGCACCACCAATGCTGAAGCCCAGCAGAGTGGCGGCAGTTTCTGGATGCCGCTGATGGCCGGTTACATGATGGGTCGCATGATGGGCGGTGGCGCAGGCTTCGCACAGCAGCCACTCTTCTCGTCGAAAAACCCGCGCAGTCCGGCAAACGGCCAGTTTGTCGATGCCTCCGGCCGTAATTATGGTGCCGCGACCTCCGGCAAAACCATGAACGTGCCGAAAACGGCGCTGGCTCCTAAACCGGCGACGACCTCGACCATTACCCGTGGTGGCTTCGGTGAAACCGTGGCGAAGCAGAACAGCATGCAGCGCAGCAGCGCCAGCGGTACTTCCAGCCGCTCAATGGGAGGCTAATCCCCGATGGAACGCATTGCCATTTCAGAGCGTCCGGGCTGGCGCGAAAAAGCCACCGAGTTCGGTTTTCGTTTTCACACCATGCATGGCGAGCCCTACTGGTGCGAAGAGGCGTACTACCAGTTCACGCTGGCGCAAATCGATCATCTGGAAGAGGTGACGGCTGAGCTGCACCAGATGTGTCTGCAGGTGGTGGAAAAAGTGGTCAACAGTGAAGCCCTGCTGACCCGCTTCCGCATTCCCCGGCACACCTGGGATTTTGTGCGGGATTCGTGGCGTCAGCGTCAGCCCTCGCTCTATTCGCGCCTCGATCTCGCCTGGGATGGCAAAGGCGACATCAAGCTGCTGGAGAACAATGCCGATACGCCGACCTCGCTGTATGAAGCGGCCTTTTTCCAGTGGCTCTGGCTGGAAGACCAGCTAAATGCCGGACAGCTCCCGGCTGGCAGCGATCAGTTCAACAGCCTGCAGGAAAAACTGATCGAGCGCTTTGCCACCCTGCATCAGCAGCATGGGTTTAACCTGCTGCATTTCGCCTGCTGCCGTGACACCGAAGAAGATCGCGGCACGGTGCAGTATCTTCAGGACTGCGCGACCGAAGCGGGTCTGCCGGTTGAATTTCTCTACATTGATGAAATTGGCCTGGGAGAAAAAGGCGAGTTTACCGATGCGCAGGATCAGGTGATCAGCAACCTGTTTAAGCTCTATCCGTGGGAATTCATGCTGCGTGAGATGTTCTCCACCAAGCTGGCTGATGCTGGCGTGCGCTGGCTCGAACCGGCCTGGAAGAGCATTCTGTCGAACAAAGCCCTGCTGCCGATGCTCTGGGAGATGTTCCCGAATCACCCTAATCTGCTGCCCGCCTGGTTCGCGGAAGATGATGTCCCGCCGATGGAAAAGTATGTGGTTAAGCCGCTGTTTTCCCGCGAGGGCGCGAACATCCGCATCATCGAGAAGGGTCAGGAGATCGCCCGCGTCGACGGGCCTTACGGTGAAGAAGGAATGATCGTCCAGCAGTTTCATCCGCTGCCTAAGTTTGGTGACAGCTACACGCTGATCGGCAGCTGGCTGATTGACGATCAACCCGCCGGTATCGGCCTGCGTGAAGATCGCGAGCTGATCACTCAGGATCTTTCACGTTTCTATCCGCACGCGTTTATCGGTTAACGCAGCGCGACAAGAACAGGCCAGCCTCTGGCCTGTTTTTTCTCATCAGCCCTAACCTGCCTGAACCGACAACATGCTGATGGCACCCATCTCCATACCCTCAACCGGAAGGGTGATGGCGTCATCCGGCTGACGCGCACCCAGCACATAGAGCAGCGGCAGATAGTGCTCAGGCGTCGGGTTCGCCAGCGCCGCATCAGGATGCGTCATAAAGTTCACCAGCGGATGGGAAGCGGCATCGCTCTGCACCTCAAGGTTATCGCGGACAAACTGCTCAAAGCGGCTGGCCCAGGGATAGACCTCGTCCCCGCCTCCCCAGCGCACCTTACGCAGGTTATGCACCACGTTACCACTGGCGACGATCATCACGCCCTGATCGCGCAGTGCGGCCAGTTTCTGCCCCATCTCAAAGTGAAATGCAGCAGGTTTTGTGCCGTCGATGCTGAGCTGCACCACCGGAATATCGGCCTGCGGGTACATCTTAATCAGCACGCCCCAGGAACCGTGATCGAACCCCCATTCATGATCCAGCGTTACCGCCACCGGCGCCAGCTGCTCCACCAGCTGCTGCGCCAGCTCAGGCGAGCCCGGTGCGGGATAGCGGGTGTCAAACAGCGCCTGCGGAAAGCCACCAAAATCATGAATGGTTCTGGGAGAGGACATCGCCGTTACCGCCGTACCGCGCGTATACCAGTGCGCAGAGACCGCCACAATCGCCCGCGGGCGTGGCAGAGTCTCACCTGCATGGCGCCAGGCGGCCGTATAACGGTTCTCTTCAAGGGCATTCATTGGGTTGCCGTGGCCCAAAAACAGCGCCGGCATGCGTAACTGGCTCATTCGTGATCCCCCGGGATCGGTTAGGTGATAGCCACTACGATACGCGCATTCCCGACGTTAGCACGCTGATAAGCGTGATGATGATTATCAGAAAATTTGAATAACTCAGAAAGGAAAACAGGTCACGCTGCGTGACCTGTTTTTGACTGTCGGCGATTAGCTGGCGTGACGCGTCTCGTGTTCACGACGCCAGGCAATCAGATCTTCAATGGTCACCACCGGCATGTTGTGCTGACGCGCGAACGCAATCGCCTCAGGCGCATGCGCCATAGTGCCGTCGTCGTTGGTCAGTTCACACAGTACGCCTGCGGGCTTAAAGCCGGCCAGCGTCACTAAATCGATGGTCGCTTCGGTATGACCGCCACGGCTTAAGACGCCGCCTTCACGCGCACGCAGCGGGAAGACATGGCCAGGGCGATGCAGATCGGTGGGTTTAGCGTCATCAGCAATCGCCGCACGGATCGTGGTAATACGGTCCTGAGCAGAAACGCCGGTGGTAACGCCCTCTGCAGCCTCGATGGTCACCGTGAAGCCGGTGCCAAACGAGCTGGTGTTGTTCTCCACCATCATTGGCAGGTCGAGCTGCTGACGACGTTCCTCGGTCAGGCAGAGGCACACGATGCCGCTGCCGTGACGAATGGTCAGGGCCATCTGTTCAACGGTCATGGTTTCTGCGGCGAAGATCATATCGCCTTCGTTTTCACGATTTTCATCGTCGAGCACCATCACACCGCGTCCCTCACGCAGGGCGGCGATAGCACGTTCTACACGCTGTTGAGGCGTGCCAAATTCAGAAAGTAGCGTCTGATTCATGGTAATAAAAACCTTAAAATGTATGGGTTACCAGAATCAGGGCATGCTTAGGAGTGACGTCAAAAAGACGTGGCAATAACGTGATGCAGACACAATTGTCCGACAGGTGTCGTTACCCTCTCCCATCCGGACTGTAACCGTCGGCCCCGGAATTGCACCGGATCTGCTGTCCTTTACCCCGCTTTTCAGTGGAATAAAGCGCTCGCGGGCTTTCAGCCGAGGCTGATTTACCGCCGGTGGGGAATTGCGCCCCGCCCTGAGAATAAGCAAATCAACTATAACGCCGATCGTTTGTAGCGGCAATCATCAATAGCGCAATTGCTTTTGCATTTTCTGCGTTACCGATTTGAGGTTTATCCTTTTCATTTCTGGCATTACACTTAACACTTATTACGTTGGTAAACACGCTGACACAGCTCCCGTAACCAGGAAATCATCATGATCGACACGAAAAAAATTGAACAACTTGCCCGCCAGGTTCACGACGCGATGCCTAAAGGCGTTCGCGAGTTTGGCGATGATGTCGAAAAGAAAATTCGTCAGGTTCTCCAGGCGCAGCTGACCCGGATGGATCTGGTTAACCGTGAAGAGTTTGATGTGCAGACGCAGGTGTTACTGCGTACGCGTGAGAAAATGGCGGCACTGGAGCAGCGTCTGGCCCAGCTGGAAAGTCAGGGTTCATCAGCAGGTACGCCGCCGACCGCGACCGCACCGGTTGCCCCTGCTGCGCCGGTTACCCCGCCGTCATCCGTAGCGACCTCCCCTGCCGCAGCACCGGTATCAACACCGGCTGCCGATGTCGTGAAACCTGCTGCGGATAACAAGCCAGAATAAGCCGTTAAGCGGGAGCACGGCTCCCGCTTAATACCGCTGTCAGCGGCTGCGGATGGTTTTGATGATGTTGGTGGTCGAGATACCGTCTTCGAAGTTCAGCACCTGTACGTCACCGCCATTTGCCCACACCTCTTTGCTGCCCGCGATATCTTCCGGCTTGTAATCGCCGCCTTTGACCAGCAGGTCCGGCAGAATGCTGGCGATCAGCCGCTGCGGGGTATCCTCTTCAAACAGCACCACCCAGTCGACCGCTTCCAGCGCACCGAGAACAATCATGCGGTTTTCCTGCGGATTGACCGGACGGCTCTCCCCTTTCAGACGTTTGGTTGACGCATCGCTGTTAACCGCGACAATCAGCCGATCGCCGAGTTTGCGGGCGTTCGCCAGGTAAGAGACATGACCGGCATGCAGAATGTCGAACACCCCGTTGGTCATCACTACTTTTTCACCGCGGCGGCGCGCCATCTCAACGGCGGCTTTTAACTGCGCTTCCGTCATGATGCCGAACCCCTGCTCCGGTCGGGCATGAATGGCGTTTTCCAGCTCAACGGTACTGACCGTCGAGGTTCCCAGTTTGCCGACCACGACACCGGCCGCTGCATTAGCGAGGAAACAGGCTTCTTCCAGTGAATCGCCTGCCGCCAGTGCCGCCGCCAGTACGCCAATGACCGTATCGCCGGCACCGGTCACGTCATAGACCTCCTGCGCCTGAGTCGGCAGATGCAGCGGCGCTTTGCCTGGCTGCAGCAGCGTCATGCCATTCTCGGAGCGGGTCACCAGCAGCGCAGAGAGATCGAAATCGGCAATCAGCTGCATGCCGCGCGAGACAATCTCCTCTTCGCTTTTGCATTTGCCGACCACGGCTTCAAATTCTGAAAGGTTTGGCGTCAGCAGCGTCGCGCCACGGTAGCGGGCAAAATCGGTGCCTTTCGGGTCGATGAGAACCGGCACACCGGCGTCACGCGCCAGAGTAATCATGGTCTGCACGCTTTCCAGCGCGCCTTTGGCGTAATCGGATAGCACCAGCGCACCGGCAGCCACCAGGGATTCGCGCATCTTCTGATGAATCGGTTCCGGATCGACCTGATCAAAGCCCTCTTCAAAGTCGAGGCGGATCAGCTGCTGATTGCGGGAAAGCACGCGCAGTTTGGTGATGGTCGGATGGCTTTTAACCGCCACGAAGTCACAGTGTACGTTGACATCTTTCAGCGTGCTGCTTAACACGCGCGCCGCATCATCTTCGCCGGTCAGGCCAATCAGGCGTGACGCGGCACCGAGTGCTGCAATGTTCATCGCCACGTTTGCTGCGCCGCCAGGACGCTCTTCAACCGTGTCCACTTTCACCACCGGCACCGGTGCCTCAGGGGAGATACGGCTGGTTGGGCCATACCAGTAGCGGTCCAACATTACATCGCCGACGACCAGCACTGAGGCTTGACCGAACGCGGGCAGAGTCACTTTCATTCCAGACACTCCAGACTGCATTAAAAATAGTGCGCGGATGATAGCACAGTTGCGATTTGTGCTATCAGCATCACGCCAGGATAGACGCAGGCGTTACCAGCCAGCGCTGCCAGCTGCTCAGCACCGTCTGCTGCTCCGCGCCATAGGCCTCTGGCTCCACGTGGCCAGGCAGCTCCTGCAGCGCGCGATGGTGCAGGGCGTCGCGCAGGGTAACGTAAGCCTGCGTCAGGGCCTCCGCTTCATCGGCGGCCATTTTGTGGTACGTCGCCATCAGCTCAAAAATGCGCACATTATCTGACCAGCGGGTGAGTTCAGGCTGCTCAGCGGCGTAGCGTAAGACAAGATATTGCGCGATGAATTCAATATCGGTGATGCCGCCCGCGTCCGTTTTAATATCCCAGCGACCTTTGTGCTTGTTGCTGAGGTGAGTGCGCATCTTTTCACGCATCTCACGCACTTCGGTCTGCAGGGCTTCCGCGCTGCGCGACTGCGAGAGGATCGCCCGGCGAATGGCATTGAAGCGTTCCCCCAGCGCCGCCTCGCCAAATACCACGCGCGCCCGGACCAGTGCCTGATGCTCCCAGGTCCAGGCTTCGTTGCGCTGATAGTCGTCAAAGGCGTCAAAGGTACTGACCAGCATGCCCGCCGCGCCGGAAGGACGCAGCCGCGCATCCACTTCATAGAGAATGCCGGAGGCGGTGCGGGTACTGAACAGATGCATGATGCGCTGAGCAAGGCGCAGATAGAACTGACGGCCATCGATGCTGCGCTCGCCGTCCGTCACCGCGTCTGCCGGGCAGTCATGCAGGAAGACCAGATCGAGGTCAGAACTGTAACCCAGCTCCCAGCCCCCCAGCTTGCCGTAGCCCAGCACGGCAAAGCCGCGCTCATGTTCGCTGGTCAGGTGCGAGGGGCGGCCGTAGCGCTGCACCATCATCGTCCACGCCTGCCGCACCACGGAGTCGATAATCGCCTCTGCCAGCCAGGTCAGGTGATCGCTCACTTTCATCACCGGCAGCGTGCCCGCGATGTCGGCGGCGGCAATACGCAGATGCTGAGCCTGTTTAAACTGCCGCACCGCTTCCAGCTGCTGCTCTTCATCCTCGGTGGGAATACGCAGCAGATACTGTCGCAGTTCGTCACGATAGGCGTCGGTGGCGGTGGGCTGATAGAGCGTGGCGGGATCGAGCAGCTCATCCAGCAGCAAGGGGTGACGTGCCAGCTGGCTGGCCACCATCGGTGAGGCGGCACACAGCCGGATCAGATGCCGCAGCGCGCCATGATATTCGGTGAGCAGCTCCAGATAGGTGCTGCGGGTCAGCACGCCAAGCAGCAGCGGCGTCACGCGGCTGAGCGTGACCGCCGCGTCTTCGCGCAGGCAGACTTCGCTCAGCAGCCGCGGCATCAGCTGATCCAGCGCCTGACGGCCACGCGGGCCGATGGTGCGCCGGCTGATGTCCTGACGAAAAGCTTCCAGCGTCTGATGCAGTGACAGCCGCTGATCGTCGCTGAGCTGCGGCACCAGCGGAGCCAGCTCGCTGTCCTCCAGCTGGTCCTGCCACAGAACCTGAAACTCCGCCAGCTCACGCTGGTCGTCGATGTCCGGGGTGTCCTCACCAATCAGCTCGTCAAAGATAGTGCGCACGGCCGCCATCTGGCTGTCGAGCTGCGTCATCAGCGTCGCCCAGTCGGCACAATCCATTGCCCATGCCAGCCGGGCGCGATGCAGCGCATCCTCCGGCAGGGTCTGTGTCTGCTCATCGCCCAGGCTCTGCAGCAGATTCTCAAGCCGCCGCAGAAACAGGTAGGCCTCGCGTAGCGCATCGACCTGTTCAGCAGGGAGCAGAGCCAGCGTTTTAATCGCCTCCAGCGTTGGCAGCAGCGCACGCAGCTGAAGTGAGCGCTCACGTCCGCCCCGAATCAGTTGAAACACCTGCACGATAAATTCGGTTTCGCGAATGCCGCCCGCGCCCAGTTTGATGTTGTTTTTCAGTCCACGTCGCCGCACTTCGCGGCTGATCATCCCTTTCATGTTACGCAGCGACTGAATCACGCTGAAGTCGATATAGCGCCGGTAAACAAAGGGCCGCAGCATCTGCTGCAGCTCAAGGCTCCAGCGATCCTGGTCATCGCCCATCAGCCGCGCCTTGACCATGGCATAGCGCTCCCAGTCGCGCCCCTGCTCCTGGTAGTAATCTTCGAGCGCGGCAAAGCTCATTACCAGCGGGCCGCTGTCGCCAAAGGGGCGCAGCCGCATATCCACCCGATAAACAAAGCCATCCATGGTGGGCTGATCGAGCACTTTGATCAGCCGCTGCCCCATACGGGTAAAGAACTGCGCGTTGTCGAGTTCACGCCGTCCGCCACGCGTGGTGCCGTTTTCTGGCCAGGCAAAAATCAGGTCGATATCAGAGGAGAAATTGAGTTCGCCGCCGCCCAGCTTGCCCATCCCCAGGATCAGCAGCGGCTGTGCCTCACCATCGGCATTGCAGGGTGTGCCGAAATCATGACAGCAGGCCTGCCAGACCCAGTCACGCGCCCGGCTGATCAGCACTTCCGCTAACACGCTGAGCTGCTGCAGGCTCTGTACGGTCGAGGCCTGTTGCAGGGCCTGCATCCAGGCGACCCGCACCAGCATACGACGACGAAACAGCCGCAGTTCCCGCATCAGGCTCGCTTCACTGTCAACCGTACTCAGCGCCTGATTCAGCCACGCGGCATAGTGTTGCCACTCATCAGGCTGCGGCGGCTGGTCGCGTATCGCCTGCCACCAGTCGGGATGTTGTTGCAGGTTTTCCAGCACGAAATCACTGAAAGCCAGCCCGGCAGCCTCCTCCGGGCTGAGCGAGGCCAGCGGCACCTCAAGCTGTCGGGCGGCCTCTTCGGCCTGATTGCGTAACAATGCGGGAAGTGCTGACAACATAACGCCCTCCTTGATGGCGTGACCTGAAAGCGGTTAGCGGCCTGTGCCGCTGGTGAGCCAGAACGGCGACTGTTTCATTGCCTGCGAGGCCAGCCAGGCTAAGCCCGACTCCTGCTTTTCATGAATGGCTGACAGCAGCTGCTGCCAGGGTTCCAGCCAGCTGGCGACGGTTTCAGGCGCGTAGGATCCGGCCAGCAGGTGAACCGTCAGCAGCTGACGCGCCAGACGGGTCGCCTTGTCCTGATATTCGTTCGGCTGTTTCACCGTGCTGAAGGTCTCTCTCAGATCGGCATTCACGCGGCTCAGCATGATGTCGCTGAAGCGTTTAAAGGAGCCCTGTAGCTTGGTTTCCCCTTTGACGTCGATCCACTGACGCCACTGAGATTCCGCCAGCCAGTGCGTCAGAGCCAGCTGGGTCTCAACGGAGAGTGAAGAGAGACAGAAGGCAGCAGCGGCCTGCTCTTCATTCACCAGCGTCTCTTCCAGCGTGGTCAGTTGCTGACGCAGCGCGCTGCTGGCTTTGCGTGGCACCAGAGCACCAAACAGGCTGAACGCCTGGCGCAGCAGATCCAGCGCTTCGCGCACCGCATCCTGTGCTGCCGCGTTGCCCCGCAGCCAGACCTCTTCATGATATTGCCAGTGGCTGAGACCAGCCGACATGGCGGCGACCATCCCCTGCTCCACGGTGGCTTTCGCCCCCGCTTTGAGCAGCGGGAACGGCTTGATCAGGCGCGGCGGATTCCCCTGCGCCAGCTGATAACCCCGGGCGGCTTTACTCAGGCTGCCCATCCGCAGTCCCCCCTGCGCCACCAGCTGCTGTGCAAAGGTCAGCAGATCCTGACGTTCGCCACGCTTCAGCTCAAGCTCGACCTCGCACAGCGGTTCGCTGAACTCACCGGCCGACACCTCGCCCTGGTCAAACGCCACTTCAATTTCGCTGTTTCCAGCGGTAATCAGCCAGATCTCGCGCTGGAAATGGGTGGTGAAAAGCGGCTGTAAGCGCGACTGGAGCGCCGCGACATCGGTGCCCTGCGGCCAGATCGTGGCGGGCAGGCGCGCAATATCGAGCACCGGTTCGCTGAGTTCAACGTTGTATTCCGGGCGCTGATGCAGTCCGCCCAGCGTCTGCCCCGCGGCCTTCAGGGTCATCTCATACTGTTTATCGATGCCACGAATGCGTAAGCCCATGTCCCAGCGTCGCAGCTGGTTGTCATCGGTCTCAAAGTAGATGTTGGTCAGTTCACGGGCCGCCTGATGCTGATGCGGCAAAGTGGAGAAGTACTCAGCCAGTTTCCCGGCCGCTTGTGGAGTTGCAATGAACTTTAGTTCGATTTCGATGGTCATAATTTTTTATTCACTACGCCGCTGGCACTTAAGAGGGTTTTTCCTGCATATTTCAGGCGATTATCAGCAGGCTGGTTACGCTGTCGCCTGAGGGCAAGGGGTTATGAGGCGAAGATTAATGCACAGAAGCGGCGCTGTCTCTGCTTTCTTTGCGCTTTGCAGACCTTTTCGCACTCCCATGAGACCAGGATAGTTCTCATTCAGATTTATGCGGGGCCTCTCCAGACTGTGCCGGTAAATTTTTAGTCAGATTAAGCCAAACGAAATCGAATGAAAAAAATCACACTCGCTGGAATCACTTTGCTGGCCCTCAGCACCCTTGCACCTGCCCACGCCGACGAAAAACGCTATGTCTCTGATGAACTCTCGACCTGGGTGCGCAGCGGCCCCGGCGACCAGTTCCGCCTGCTCGGTAAGCTGAACGCCGGGGAAGAGGTGCAGCTGTTACAGACCAACAATGATACTCATTATGGCCAGATCCGCGATTCGGAAGGCCGCACCACCTGGATCCCCCTGTCGCAGCTCAGCGCAAATCCGAGCCTGCGCACCCGGGTGCCGCAGCTTGAGCAGCAGGTCAAAGATCTGACCGCCAAGCTGGATAACATCGACAACAGCTGGAACCAGCGCACCGCCGAGATGCAGAACAAAGTCGCCAGCAGCGACGGTGTCATCAACGGGCTGAAAGACGAAAATCAGAAGCTGAAAAATGAGCTGATCGTCGCGCAGAAGAAAGTCAGCGCCGCCAACGTTCAGCTGGATGACAAGCAGCGTACCATCATCATGCAGTGGTTTATGTATGGCGGCGGCGTGCTGGGCGTCGGCCTGCTGCTGGGTCTGTTACTGCCGCACATGCTGCCGCGCCGCAAGAAAAGCGATCGCTGGATGAACTGACCGCATTCTGCCGGTTTTAAAGGGGGGATCAGACGATCCCCCCTTTGGCATGTCTGCAATCCGGGCAATCTGTGCAACAATAAAACCAGATGCACCGCTGATTTCAGGCGCGGGATGCGCCCGGCGTGCCGATCATTTCTTTTTCTCTGGAGTTTTACGTGAAGACGTTTCTTGTTGGCGGTGCGGTGCGTGATGCGCTGCTGAATCTGCCGGTTACAGACAAAGACTGGGTGGTGACCGGTGCCACGCCTGAAGCCATGCTGGAGCAGGGCTATCAGCAGGTCGGTCGCGATTTTCCCGTTTTCCTGCATCCTGTCAGCCGCGAAGAGTATGCGCTGGCACGAACCGAGCGGAAAAACGGGAAAGGCTATACCGGATTTGTGACCTGGTCTGCTCCCGACGTGACGCTGGAGCAGGACTTACAGCGGCGCGATCTGACGATTAACGCTATAGCGCAGGATGAGCATGGCAAACTGGTCGATCCCTACAACGGCCAGCGTGATATCGCTCAGCGCCTGCTGCGCCATGTTTCTGCGGCTTTCAGTGAAGACCCGCTGCGGGTTTTGCGGGTCGCGCGCTTTGCGGCGCGTTTTGCTCACCTCAACTTTCGTATCGCCCCTGAAACCCGGCAGCTGATGCAGCAGATGGCGGAGAGCGGAGAGCTGGCAAATCTTACGGCTGAGCGGGTGTGGAAGGAGACGGAAAAAGCGCTCAGCACCCGTAATCCGCAGGTCTATTTTCAGGTACTGCGCGACTGCGGTGCGCTGCAGGTGCTTTTCCCCGAACTGGACAATCTGTTTGGCATCCCGGCCCCTGCGAAGTGGCACCCGGAGATCGACACCGGCGTCCACACGCTGATGACGCTGGCGATGGCTGCCGCGCTCTCCGGAGAGATCGAGGTGCGCTTCGCCACGCTGTTCCATGACGTCGGTAAGGCACTGACGCCGCCTGAGCTTTGGCCCAGCCATCATGGTCATGGTCTGGCGGGTGTGCCGCTGGTTGAGGCGCTGTGTCAGCGGCTGCGGGTGCCCAACGCGATTCGCGATCTGGCCCTGATCGTGACCGAATTTCACGACGTGGTGCACACCATTGAGCGGCAATCCGCGGCGTCGCTGGTGGCGCTGTTCGACCGGATTGATGCGTGGCGCAAGCCGCAGCGCGTCGAACAGATGGCGCTGACCAGTGAAGCGGACGCACGCGGGCGTGCCGGGCTGGAGAGTATGGCCTATCCGCAGGGTGACTATCTGCGTCGCGCTTTTGCGCTGGCCCAGGCGGTTCCCACTAAAGCCGTGATCGAGGCGGGATTTAAAGGTGCGGAAGTGCGGGAGGAGTTAACGCGACGACGGGTTGACGCCGTCGCGCAGGGTCTGGCGATCGGGCAGACTGACTAGCAGTCTGCCTGCGGTTTACATGAAGACCATGTAGACCGCTGCCGCGACGATAAAGCGGTAGATGGCGAACGAGACAAAAGAGATGCGTTTGATCAGCTCAAGGAAGGCTTTGATCGCAATCAGCGCCACGATAAATGCCGTCACAAAGCCCACCGCGAACATCGGGAAATCGGCCATCGTCAGGAAGCCGATGCTCTTGTACATATCCAGCACGGTCGCGCCCATCATCATTGGCACGGCCAGGATGAAGGAGAACTCCGACGCGGCATAGCGGCTCACGCCCATCAGCATCCCGCCAGAGATAGTGGCACCGGAACGGGAGAAGCCAGGCCACAGCGCCAGGCACTGGAAGCAGCCAATCATAAACGCCTGACGATAGGTAATATCATCGACGCCCACGGCTTTCGGCTGTTTTGGCTTCAGGAACTCGGCGGCCAGCAGCAGCACACCCCCGACCACCAGCGCGTACATCACGTTGATCGGATTAAACAGCGTTTTAATCTGATCGTGCAGCACCAGACCCACAACCACCGCCGGTACCATGCCCAGCAGAATATGGATCAGCGACAGACGACCGCTGCCGACGCCCTCATGTTTCACTTCGCCAAAGTGGATGCCGATCAGCCCGAACAGACGGCGCCAGAACATCACCACTACGGCCAGAATCGATCCTAACTGGATCACAACTTCAAAGGTCTCGGCTTTTTCACCCTCAAAGCCCAGCAGGTGACCCACTATAATCATGTGCCCTGTGGAAGAGACCGGTAAAAATTCGGTCAGCCCTTCCACAACGCCCAGGATTGCAGCTACCCAAAGCTGATGAATATCTGCCATCAAATGTTCCCTCTATCCGTTTCAAAACCATTAAAAAGGCGGTAGCGCGCTGCTATCGCCTGAAATCATGCCGCTGTTAGCCTGAAGTAAACCTTAAGGTCTAAACCGATTCGCCTGCTGTAACGTATCGGTACAGGCTATGACAGACAGTAATTTGGTTTGGTTTCATTGTGATGGCAATCACATCGTATTTATTTAGGAATAGTCCCGCGCTCGATTCGCACGCCAACCTGCGCCGCCTGGGCCACCGCGCCCGGTTTGCTGACCTTTATGCGTACGCCAGGCGAATTGAAACGGTTCATCAACAGATCCGCAATTTCTTCAGCAACCCGTTCCACCAGAGCGAAACGGCTGCCGGTCAGATGCGTCAGAATGGCCGAGGAGACATCGGCATAGCTGAGGCAGTCCTTCACATCGTCGCTGCTGGCCGCCAGCCGGTTATCCCAGGCCATTTCGACATCGAGCACCAGCTTCTGCTGTATGCCCTGTTCCCAGTCGTAAACGCCAATGGTGGTGAACACCGTGAGTTGTTCTATAAATACGATATCCATGATAAGACTCTCTGTTTTTGGCTAAGCCGGATACCACTTCCGGCGGATTATGCGTATTATCCACGGTTGAAGAGATCAAAACGACCCTGAAGGGAACGGTACGGTGTTATGAGTGCTTTCGCGCTTGGTATGATTATTTTCGCGTATCTTTGCGGTTCGATTTCCAGTGCCATTCTGGTCTGTAAAGTCGCTGGCCTGCCCGATCCCCGCACACACGGGTCCGGCAATCCGGGGGCGACCAACGTGCTGCGCCTGGGCGGTAAAGCCGCAGCCGCCACCGTATTAGTGTTTGATGTGCTGAAAGGGATGGTGCCGGTCTGGCTGGCCTGGCTGATGCACGTTCCCCCGCTTTATCTTGGCCTCACCGCGATTGCCGCCTGCCTGGGTCATATCTATCCGGTGTTCTTTCGCTTTCGCGGCGGAAAAGGGGTGGCGACGGCATTCGGTGCCATCGCGCCCATTGGCTGGGATCTGACCGGCCTGGTGACCGGCACCTGGCTGTTAACGGTTCTGCTCAGCGGCTACTCGTCACTGGGCGCTATCGTCAGCGCGCTGATTGCGCCGTTTTACGTCTGGTGGTTCAAACCGCAGTTCACCTTCCCGGTTTCCATGCTCTCCTGTCTGATCCTGCTGCGTCATCACGATAATATTCAGCGGCTGTGGCGGGGACAGGAAGGCAAGATCTGGAAGCGCAAAAAGAAATCTCAGCCATAAAAAAAGCCGGCAAGCCGGCTTTTTTCACATCAGATGGCGGGCAGTTCCGCCAGCGGCCAGCGCGGCCGCACGCTGACGCCTAACCCCCCGCGCGTTCCTCCTTTCAGTCGCACCATGCCCGCATACGCGATCATCGCACCATTGTCGGTACAGAACTCAGGACGGGCGTAGAAGACTTCACCGCCGCGCTTTTGCATCATGATCGCCATCTGCTCGCGCAGCGTCCGGTTGGCGCTGACGCCGCCCGCAATCACCAGACGCTTAAAGCCGGTCTCATCCAGTGCGCGCTTACATTTGATCGCCAGCGTGTCCACTACCGCATCCTCGAAGGCGCGGGCGATGTCGGCTCGGGTCTGATCGTCATCCGGATTAGCGCGAATAGTGTTCGCGGCAAAGGTCTTCAGCCCGGAGAAGCTGAAATCCAGCCCCGGACGATCGGTCATCGGACGCGGGAAGGTGAACCGCCCCGCCGTGCCCTGCTGCGCCATTTTCGACAGCATCGGCCCACCCGGGTAATCGAGCCCCAGCAGCTTCGCCGTTTTATCAAAGGCTTCACCTGCCGCATCATCAATCGACTCACCCAGCAGGAGATATTCCCCGATGCCGGTGACGCTGATCAGCTGAGTATGTCCGCCCGACACCAGCAGCGCGACAAACGGAAATGCCGGTGGATTCTCTTCCAGCATCGGAGCCAGCAGATGACCTTCCATATGGTGAACCGGCACCGCCGGCACTTTCCAGGCAAACGCCAGTGCACGACCGATCGTCGCCCCGACCAGCAGCGCACCGACCAGTCCTGGCCCGGCGGTATAGGCCACCGCGTCGATCTGCTGTGGTGCCAGACCGGCTTCTTTCAGCGCCGCCTGAATCAGCGGCACGGTTTTACGCACGTGATCGCGTGAGGCCAGTTCCGGCACTACACCGCCATAATCTGCGTGCACTTTAACCTGGCTGTAGAGCTGGTTAGCCAGTAATCCGGCCTCGTCATCATAGATTGCGATGCCGGTTTCATCGCACGACGTTTCAATACCCAGAATTCGCATTGCATCACCTCATTCTTGCGGCGCGCAGTTTATCACAGCAATGGGAGATGCAGCGCGGCCATCCCGCGTAAAAAGTCATTTTCTGTCGGCTAAAGAGTGCGCTATACTCCCGCCCCTGGAAAAACCGGCAGCCGCACAGGCAAACGCTCCTGTTGGTTTCAAATTGTCCATGGTGCTTTACAAACCAACCTGGGTTGGAGTAAAATGCTGCACCATTTTGAAATGTGCTGGCGCCGCAGTCAGCAGCAAAACCGAATTTTATCGAGGTGAGAGTTACATGCCGGTAATTAAAGTACGTGAAAACGAGCCATTTGACGTAGCACTGCGTCGCTTCAAACGTTCTTGCGAGAAAGCAGGCGTTCTGGCTGAAGTTCGTCGTCGTGAGTTCTATGAAAAACCGACTACCGAACGTAAGCGCGCTAAAGCGTCAGCAGTTAAGCGTCACGCCAAGAAACTGGCTCGCGAAAACGCACGCCGCACTCGTCTGTACTAAGTCGTTCCGGAGGTCCGCCTCCACCGCGTGATTCACGCAGACAGAGTCAAGTAAAAGGCCGTGCTTTCCGAAAGGAAGCGCGGCTTGTTGCCGTTTATGAGCTGAAAAACCGGGGCGTATGGCTGGACGAATTCCACGCGTATTTATCAACGATTTACTTGCCCGCACGGATATCGTGGATCTTATCGATGCCCGCGTTAAGCTGAAAAAGCAGGGTAAGAATTTCCACGCGTGCTGTCCTTTCCACAATGAAAAAACCCCCTCTTTCACCGTAAACGGCGAAAAACAGTTTTATCACTGTTTCGGCTGTGGCGCACACGGCAATGCCATCGACTTTTTAATGAACTTTGATCGTCTGGAGTTTGTTGAGAGTATCGAAGAGTTAGCCACCGCCCACGGTTTAGACGTGCCTTATGAAGCAGGCAGCGGGCCCAGCCAGATGGAACGCCATCAGCGCCAGAGCCTGTATCAGCTGATGGAGAGCCTGAACGGTTTTTATCAGCAGAGCCTGCAGCAGTCCAGCGCGCAGGCAGCCCGCGACTATCTCGATCGTCGTGGTCTGAGCGCCGAAATCATCGATCACTTTGCGATAGGGTATGCCCCCGCCGGCTGGGACAACGTTCTCAAGCGTTTTGGCAAGCAATCCGAAGACCGCGAGTCACTGATGGAAGCGGGCATGCTGGTCAGCAATGACAAAGGCCGTACCTATGACCGGTTTCGCGACCGCGTCATGTTTCCGATTCGCGATAAGCGTGGCCGCGTCATCGGTTTTGGCGGACGTGTCCTGAGTAACGAAACGCCGAAATACCTGAACTCGCCGGAAACACCGATTTTCCATAAAGGCCGCCAGCTCTATGGCCTGTATGAAGCAGTAAAAAATCATCCTGAACCCGCCCGCCTGTTAGTGGTCGAGGGATACATGGACGTGGTTGCGCTGGCGCAGTATGGCATCGATTATGCTGTTGCGTCGCTGGGCACCTCCACCACGGCTGAACACATTCAGTTGCTGTTCCGCAGTACCGACACCGTGATCTGCTGTTACGACGGCGACCGGGCCGGACGTGAAGCAGCATGGCGTGCGCTTGAGACCGCATTGCCTTACATGAATGATGGTCGTCAGCTACGCTTTATGTTTTTACCCGATGGCGAAGATCCGGATACGCTGGTCCGCAAAGAGGGTAAAGCCGCTTTCGAGGCGAGGATGGAGCAGGCAATGCCGCTCTCTTCGTTTCTGTTTGATAGCCTGCTGCCGCAGGTGGATCTGAGCTCACGCGACGGTAAAGCGCGCCTGAGCACGCTGGCTTTACCACTGATTACGCAGATCCCCGGTGAGACCTTACGTATTTATATGCGTCAGGAGCTGGGAAATAAACTGGGTATTCTCGATGACAATCAGCTTGAAAAGCTGATGCCAAAGCTGGCCACAAGCGGAACGGCGCCGGTTGCCCCGCCGCTTAAGCGTACCACCATGCGCGTGCTGATTGCGTTACTGATACAGAACCCGCAGCTGGCGTCGATGGTGCCTTCGCTTGACGGGCTGTCTGAGTCAAAAATGCCGGGTTTACCGCTGTTTATTGAATTAGTCGGTCGCTGTAATGAGAATCCTGGATTGACCACCGGACAGCTACTAGAGTTATATCGCGGAACAAATTTTAGTCAGACGCTTGAAACGCTGGCGATCTGGAACCACATGATAGTAGATGAAGAAGCCGAAGCGGTGTTTCAGGACTCGCTGGCCAGCGTCTACGACTCAGCTCTGGAAGAGCGTCTGGAGTTTCTGATAGCGCGTGAACGCACCCAGGGACTGAGCGCCGATGAGCGCCGTGAGCTCTGGACACTCAGTCAGGCGTTTGCCCGAAAATAATTTAGCACGCTGCCCGTTCTGATGGAGGGCGGCGTGGCTGTTTTAAGGCCGTGGGCGTTAAGCCAGGCCTGTACCACCAACGATTTATACACGCGGCTTAAGTGCCGATTACTGATGGGCAAAGCCCACGCCGCGACGAAGGCAGCGGCAAGAATTAAAGGCCTTCACTGCTATTGTTGGCTCGCTGCCGACCGACACCAATCTAATTAACAGAAGTGTGGATACCGTCTTATGGAGCAAAACCCGCAGTCACAGCTCAAGCTTCTTGTCACCCGTGGTAAGGAGCAAGGCTATCTGACCTATGCTGAGGTCAATGACCATCTGCCGGAAGATATCGTCGACTCCGATCAGATCGAAGACATCATCCAGATGATTAACGACATGGGTATTCAGGTGGTTGAAGAAGCCCCTGATGCCGACGATCTGATGCTGAACGAAAACAGCTCCGATACTGACGAAGATGCCGCGGAAGCTGCCGCTCAGGTGTTATCCAGCGTTGAATCTGAAATCGGGCGTACGACTGACCCGGTTCGCATGTACATGCGTGAAATGGGTACCGTTGAACTGCTGACGCGCGAAGGCGAAATCGACATCGCGAAGCGTATCGAAGACGGTATCAACCAGGTTCAGTGTTCCGTTGCCGAATACCCTGAAGCGATTACTTACCTGCTGGATCAGTACGACAAAGTTGAAGCAGGTGAATCACGCCTTTCCGATCTGATTACCGGTTTCGTCGATCCTAACGCAGAAGAAGATCTGGCCCCAACGGCTACGCACGTGGGCTCTGAGCTGTCTGAAGCCGATCGTAACGACGACGAAGATGAAGACGAAGACGAGGACGACAACTCCGAGGACGATAACTCCATCGATCCGGAACTGGCGCGCGAGAAGTTCTCCGATCTGCGCAAGCAGTACGAAACCACCCGCAGCGTGATCAAAAGCAAAGGTCGCAGCCATGCCGCCGCCGTTGCTGAAATCCAGAACCTCTCTGACGTCTTCAAACAGTTCCGCCTGGTACCGAAGCAGTTCGATTACCTGGTAGGCAGCATGCGCACCATGATGGAACGTGTCCGTACCCAGGAACGTCTGATCATGAAGCTCTGTATTGAGCTGTGCAAAATGCCGAAGAAAAACTTCATCACCCTGTTCACCGGCAACGAAACCAATGAGAGCTGGTTCAAAGCGGCGCTGGCGATGAACAAGCCGTGGTCTGAAAAGCTGCTGGAAGTGCAGGATGACGTTATGCGTTCCCTGCAGAAGCTGGCGCAGGTCGAAGAAGAGACCGGCCTGACCATTGAGCAGGTTAAAGATATCAACCGTCGCATGTCGATCGGTGAAGCCAAAGCGCGTCGCGCCAAGAAAGAGATGGTGGAAGCGAACCTGCGTCTGGTTATTTCAATTGCCAAGAAATACACCAACCGCGGTCTGCAGTTCCTCGACCTGATTCAGGAAGGTAACATCGGCCTGATGAAAGCGGTAGATAAGTTTGAATATCGCCGTGGTTACAAATTCTCGACCTATGCGACCTGGTGGATCCGTCAGGCGATTACCCGCTCTATCGCGGACCAGGCACGTACCATCCGTATTCCGGTGCATATGATTGAGACCATCAACAAGCTCAACCGTATTTCGCGCCAGATGCTGCAGGAGATGGGTCGCGAGCCGACGCCGGAAGAGCTGGCTGAACGCATGCTGATGCCAGAAGATAAAATTCGCAAAGTGCTGAAAATCGCTAAAGAGCCGATCTCGATGGAGACGCCGATTGGTGATGATGAAGATTCACATCTGGGCGATTTTATCGAAGACACCACGCTGGAGCTGCCGCTGGATTCTGCTACCTCAGAGAGCCTGCGTTCTGCCACCCATGACGTACTGGCTGGTCTGACCGCGCGTGAAGCGAAAGTGCTGCGCATGCGTTTCGGTATCGATATGAACACCGACCATACGCTGGAAGAAGTGGGCAAACAGTTTGACGTAACGCGTGAGCGTATTCGTCAGATTGAAGCGAAAGCCCTGCGTAAACTGCGCCATCCGAGCCGCTCGGAAGTGCTGCGTAGCTTCCTCGACGATTAAGTCCGACAAAAACCCCGGTTCGCCGGGGTTTTTATGCCTGCTATTTATCCGCCCTGCTCTCCTCCGGATGCAGCTCCCGGTAAAGCTGATGATAGGCTTCGACCATCTCCTCCAGTGAGGCGCGATTAAGGCCGCTGGGATTCGGCAACACCCACACCTGGGTTTTCCCCATAAAGACGGGCTGCTTACCCCATTCCACTTTTCGCTGCTGAAAGGCATGACGAAACGCATCCTTACCCAGGATGGCGAGCGCGGCGGGCTGATAATTCAGCACCTTTTCCATCAGGCGTCTGCCGCCCTCACGTAGTTCATCCGTGGCAAGCTGGCTCGCCTGCACCGTGGGTCGCTCAACCAGCATGGTGATACCGCAGCCGGTTTCGGTTAAGCGCTGTTCCTCTTCCGGTTTCAGCTGCTCACGGGTGAATCCGGCCTGATGGATGACTTTCCAGAACCGGTTGCCGGGATGCGCAAAGTGAAAGCCCTGATGGGCGGTTGACTGGCCGGGGTTAATGCCGCAGAACAGCACATCAAGCCCCGGAGTGATGATGTCGCGGATAGCGTGTTCACTCATGCCTTTCCCGCCCTGCTGTCGCTACGCTGTGGCGTAAGCGCTCTGCTGCTCTGCTTCTCCATAGAACGTCCTGTGCTCTCTGCCGCGTAATCTCTGGCTAAGATAGTAGTGATTACGCTCAGTACATTCCAGCCTTCAGGACTCAGCGCGTTACGCTTTCGACGTGACAGAGGCAGCACACGGCTGCTGCAGCCTGATGTCCAGTTTCGCTAAAGGCATGGCGTCGCATTTTCCACGCTGTTTTAAAACTTCGCTAACGCCGTTCGCCAGTTTTGTTATAGAAATCAGCAGGTAAATCGCTGCTGTTTATTTCAGCAACCGATGGCGGAGTGCTGGATCGCCCTGAAGAGATACTTTATAATCCCCGCTCCGCTGGCCCCTTAGCTCAGTGGTTAGAGCAGGCGACTCATAATCGCTTGGTCGCTGGTTCAAACCCAGCAGGGGCCACCAAATTTTAGTTTTAAAATCATGTGATTAAGCCACCTATATCCTGGTGGCTTTTTTGTTTCTGCAAATTAATGCCCCCCTTTTGTTCCCCCACATTTTTTCTTTAACTTCACAATTGCATGTAAGAACGCCAAACTCAGTGAAACTGAAACACAGCTCTTCGAATCCGCATCCTGTAACCTCATCACTTCCTTGCTCGTTATCGAACCTTGCTGAACTGTTCAATTTTTGTGCTTACTATATCCGAGGAGTGTAGCCTCATCCGACCTTTTTAGAAGGGTGATTTCTTTAGGAAGAAATTCACTTCCTCCTTCTGTTTTGTCAGTTAATACCAGGCTTTCCCCTTCTAACTTTACGTCAACAACTGCAAATAAATATTTTTTACCCATAATAATTTCATAGACATATCCAACGCCCGAATTTCTAAAGGGTTGTTTGTATCCTTTCAATAAGAAGTAATCAGTAATTTGTGGTGTTGCTCGAATGAAATCCCTGATAGCTGGAGTTGAAATTACTCCATCGAATTTACCATTATAAACATTCAAATCCATTATTATTTGATCATCGTTTTCTAACCACTCATTGATGGCGTAGATAAATACCACTACTCAACCAGATTATAATTTTCTTAACTAAATCTGAGTCTGCAGTCGAAATTGTAAAATAGCCCCAACAATAGATGATGATCAACGCGATAGGCATTGTGCTCTGTGAGGCGGATAAAGAGAGTAAGCAGGCCAGTGTTTATGTGACTCATTATCTTCAGCCTCAGGTGGCTCAGCGTGAACAGTCGCGCATGCTGCTGGCCGGCTCTGCAGCTCAGCAGGTAATGACAAGTGGAGAGATGCTGCTGACACATGTTGGCCCGAACGAGGAGCCAGAAGATCATGAGCGTTCCCTTTTTCACGAGTCCTGGCGCGATCAGAGCAAAACCCTCACTATCCTGCCACTGGGTTTTACCCTAAAACGCTGGGGGGTGCTGAAACTGGTTCAGTGCCAGTTCAACAGTTTGACTGCAGCCAATCTGCAGGTGTTGCAGCAGATTGCTGAGCGTATTGCGATTGCGGTAGATAATGCGCTCGCCTGTCAGCAGATTAAGAGCCTGAAAGAGAAGCTGCTGTATATTTTACAGGAGCAGGAGTTCGAGCGTGTCGGGGGAAACAGGCTGATCCCGGTGGATGTAAGATTGATCGCCGCCACCAATCGCGATCTTCGGCAGATGGTGGCAGACAGAACGTTTCGCGCGCCCTGGGGGCTGGCCTGCCAGCGAATTTCAGCACATCTGTAATAAGTCATCATGTATGACGCGCTGCTTTTTCTATTACACCGATGAATTCACAGAACATCGGATTAAATCTGACTGATTCCGTGAAGCTCTTCTGTTAACAGATGCCATGCTCCCTTTTTTCCGGTGATATTCATAGGGGACCGACAAGACGGCTGGTCCTATAACCTGACGGCGCCCTGTTTAAAAAAGAGACCCATAGCCTACTTATTATGCTTAATACTCCGGTTTATCCGCGGTGATAGCGGTTATGAATTATTGATACAGAAAAAGGCAAATCAAACTCTAAAGTAAAAACCCTGACATCAGACAGTCACTCAGATGAACAGGCAGCCATTTTAGCCAGACGACGATGAGTCGACTCACTGATAAAATGTAAAAATAAAAAACAAATGATGCAAAATGAGGACAAATAAGTGATTTCAGCCATCAGAAAAAACTTTATTTATGCATAAAAAAATATATTGTTACATTCCGCAAAACAGCTTATTACAGAGAGAAGATTTTTCCGTTATTCATCGCCAGGCCAGCCCGATAAAACTCAGTGAGCCGGGGTACAGTTTTAAAGATGATTCAATTCACCACGATTTTCAGTCAGGCAACGTTTCCCGCTGCAGGCATAGGCGGAAGGATTTCCGCAGTATGGTAAATGGTATTATTTAACAGGCCCTCTTTTCGTCCATGTAGCATTAGTCGCTTAAGGTGTCGGCCTGGAGGTAAAGAACTCAGCGTAATGCAGTGGCGTGCTTTTAAAAGGCATCAGCTTCATAACGCGGGTATAACAGCAGTAAAGATGCTTTAACTAACCGAAAATACATTAAAAGGAATTGAAATATGCGTGATTTAACTCTGTGTGAAATTGAAACCGTAAGCGGTGGTGAATTTGTCTCTACCATTGAAGGGGCGCTTGAAGGGGCTATCTGGGGCTTTATCGAAGGTCTGGCAACCGGGGTCACGGTCGGTGGAAGTGCAAGCCGCAGTGCTGTATTCGGACCTATTGCTCAGCTCTGTGGTGCGGTTCTGGGCGGCGTCATTGGCCCGGCCGTATGCGTCATTATGGGTGCCTTGTGGGGAAAAGATGCTGTCGCCGCATACGCTGCTGACTTCCGCGTCAACTACGGTACCAGCGGTTCACAGTTGCTGGTATAACAGCACAGCCCGTTATCACCGATCAAATAAATGCTGAGGTAAATCCTTACCCCTCCCGGATAAACTCAGCCTTTAAGTTTTGCCGTAGCGAATGGCAGAAATTGACCGCTAAAATAACGGACTTCAAAAATCCCCGCCCTTATGCTGGCATTCGTTGTGATCGAATCTATCGAAAACAAGCGCGTTAAACGCCGCTGATAATGATGCTGATTTAAGGGCGGGGGTGGCATGATGCCGATCAACGTTATCCCCGACACCCCGATCGCTGACAGCCGCGTTCAACACTCACCCAGAGCATACCTCACCTTTTGCGCATTAGCAGGCAGGATTGCTTACGCTCCCCAAAACTGTCCGCGCTTAGACATCTTTTTTTTAAAATAAATCTATTTCAGGGGAGGTTGTTATTACCATTTTCTCCCTGCCGTTAATTTTAAATTATAAATATAAGGTTAAACAGAAAAAACTATAACGCATCAAACATGCTATAAACACTCACCTTCAAATGAAGCCACTTTTACTTATTCATTAACTAAACCATTAATAAAGTTCTATGTTAGCCTGACCTTCCTGAATCAAAATTAAAAATCAGGAGAAGGCGATTAATCAGTGCGCTCAGTTTAAGGGATAAGAATATTATGCGCCTCATATCTCTTATTCATTATCACTTTGCACGCTGATTACTCCGCACAGCAAAGAGAGCGTTCGGTCTGTTCAGAACTGCTCATTTATAACAAATCTGATAAGAAAGATAATATGAGAAAATTATTATTAAGCACCGCTATTATTGCCGCGATGGCGTCCGTCAGTTTTGCGGGTCAGGCTGCAGAATCTGCGACCCTTTCCATCACGGGTACCATCACTCCAGCCGCCTGTGGTGTGGCATTAAGCTCTGCAAGCATTGATCTTGGCACCATCGCCGCAGCGACACTGCTGAAGGACAGCAATGTTAAACAGGGCAACACCGTTACCCTGAATGTGGATTGTGAAGCGCCTGTCGCGATTGCCGTTCAGACCACAGATAACCGTGCGGCAAGTGCCATGACGCTGGCGAACATGTCTGAAGAGATGAAAGCAACCGTTTCAGGCTTATCAGATGCACACATTTTCGGCTTAGGGACAGACAGCGCTCAGGGACACGTGGGGGCGATGGCACTGGCGATTACCGACGCAACCGCCGACGGTGCAGCGAATGCCAATGTGCTGACCAGTAGCGATAAAGCGGCATGGTCCCTCACTCATGTGACGGCTACAGCACCCGCAACGCTGACCAAAAATGGCTATTTTACCCTGGCGGCGGATGCCAATAGCACCACCCCGGCAGCCATGACTAAAGCCTCCTATTCCATTGCGTCAAGAATGATTCTGAAGAAAGCGGATGCCTACCCGAGCGGTGAAGAAGTGCCTATTGACGGTAACGTCACTTTCTCTGTGGTTTATCTGTAATTTTTCATGATTGTCAGCGAAGGCCGTCCGGCCTTCGCGTTTTAAATACAGGGTAAAAATAAAATGAAAATAATTCTCTCTGTTGCCATTCTCTTTTCCTTGTCTGTATCCGGCGTATTTGCAGCCGGCATGAAGCCTGAAGTACCGGCTTTATTTCTTGATGACCAGAATCGTGAAGTGACGGTTAATGTACTGAACACAGACAGGGATACGGCGCTGCTGCACAGCAGCCTGCAGACAATTCCTGAAGACCCTGAAAACCGGCTGATTATTACCCCTCAACTGGTTCGTGTCGATGGAGGGAAAAACCAGCAGATCCGGGTGGTGTTAAAAGAGGGTGTCAGGCTGGATACCCAGAAGATGCAGCGAATTAATTTTGTCTCTATCCCGCAGGATGATGGTAAAAAGAATCGCGCCCGCATTCTCATTGGCCAGAATATTCCGGTCATTATCTCCCCCGCCAGCCTGCCGGTAAACACCGCGCCCTGGACAGGGCTGACCTTCCATCTTTCAGGTGCCTCTCTGCACATTGAAAATCCGACACCTTATATCGTCAGGCTCACCAGAGAGATTAATTTACTGCCCGGCAAAGGGTCGGTTGAACTGAAAAATTCCTACATTCTTCCGGGTGAAAAGTTTGATGTGGCTCTGCCTGCTGCCTCCGCGAATAAGGTGAAAGCCCTGCTTCTGCACCCCGTCACCCGATATGGAATTTTAACCGCCCCTTTTAATGTGCCGCTCTGAGCCCGTTCACCTTTATCCATGAAACAATTTCTGATACTCAGCCTTGTGGTCAGTTCAGCCTGTGTGCAGGCGGCAAACCGCTATGACAAAGAGATGCTCAAAGCGCTCGGCTACGACGCCAGTGCCGCTGAACTGCTTGATGCAGGTACGCACTTTCTGCCGGGGAAACAGCCCGTCAATATTGTCGTTAACGGTCAAAGCAAAGGGGTGCATATCCTGACGTTTGATCAGGCCGGTAATCCCTGCTGGCCAGCCGATCTGCCAGAGAAGCTGGGGATCATCCCCGATCGTTTTCAGCAGGCAGAGGATGCGCGCTGCCTGCAGCTGCCCCCGGAAAGCCCGATTCTGCTGGAGCAGCAGGTTGATCGCAGCAGCCTGCTGCTCAAGGTCCCGGCAGGCGACCTGTCTGCGCATCCGCGCTTCTCCAGCGGGGGAAATGCGCTGGTGGTGAATTACGATGGCCGACGCTATCAGTACCAGACGCGCGCCGGACAAAACCACCACTCGCAGACGCTGACCTCCGAGATTGGGGGCAATATCAACAACTGGGTACTCCGCAGCGGGCAGAGCTATACCAGCCAGAATGAACACCACCAGCTGACCCGACTCTACAGTTATGCCCAGCGCTCCCTTCCCGGCTGGGCGTCGGTCGTGCAGATAGGTGAGATCACCGCGGGCGACACCCTGTTTTCCGGCATCAACCTGCTGGGCGCACAACTCATGCCAGAACGCAGTGCAGAAAATAGCGGAAACAGCGGCGTGTCGCTGAATCTGCTCTTCTCACAAGCCGGTACTGCCGAGGTCTGGCAGGCGGGCATCCTGCTGAAGACCTATCAGGTCACAGCAGGCATGAACACACTGGCTGACATCCCGGCGATCAATCAGTCCGATGATTTTGAGATCATCAGCCATGACCAGTCCGGTCATCGTCAGCAGCAGACGATCCCCTATATTCAGGCTCAGACCACGGTTTCTCTGGCGAATGCCGGACTCTCTCTGGCCGCCGGACGTCTGCGCCTGACCGATGAGTCGTTCCCGGTGTTCGTCGGTTCCGCCGGACTTTATCAGAATGGTTTCATGGCCGTGACGGCAGGCGGGCTGATGAGCGAGCACTATCAGGCCGCCTCCTGGCGCACCACGCTGCGGCTGACAGAACGCCTTATCGCTTCCCTGACCCAGACTGCCTCGCAGGTGCAGGATTCGGCCGGGGAGCGAGGCAACATGCAGGGCCTCAATCACCAGCTCAGCATCAGCGCAGGCGTGACGCCCCGATTATCACTGACCTCTTCCGCCAGCTTTCGCAGCCGTGATTTCAGGGATCCAGGCAGCTCATGGCGCGCCGGAGACGCCCGTCAGGAGAATGGACAGATCCGGTCACAGTACGCCGCGGGGATAAGCTATAGCCAGCCGCAGCTCGGCGTACTCGCCTTTTCCGGCAGCATGTCACAGAGCTGGCAGAATGCAGAAAGTCTGGGCTACCTGTTCAGCTGGGGCCGCACCTTCGGAAAAGTGAACGTCAATCTCGGCATCCAGAAAAACCGGCTCACGCAGGATCAGCGCCACACTGATGACCATTACGTTTACCTCAATTTCGCGGTTCCGCTCGGCAGCCGCAGCAGCGTGCGCAGCTGGGTTAGTGACACCCGGGGAAAAACACGCGCCGGCATGGGTGTTGACAGCATCCTGAATGATAAATTTGCCTGGAGCGTCTCCGGGGAGAAAAGTCAGCGTGAGGATGCGTCAGTTGCGGGTTCCGCAACCTGGACCACCAAATACAGTCAGCTGAGCGGCGGCGTTTCGCATAATGAAAACAGCACCAGTTACAACGCGGGCGCGCGCGGCAGCGCCGTCCTGCATAGTGAGGGAGTGACCTTTTCGCCCCGCAAAACAGGCGATACCTTTGGCATTATTTCCCTCAACAGCCCCCAGCCTGACGTCAGTATCCACACCCCTGGCGGCGTGGTGTGGAGCGACCACACGGGTCATGCCATCACCTCCTGGACACCGTGGCAGAAGAATACCGTACAGATCGAAAACCAGAGCCTGCCTGACAATGTCCAGGTCATCAGCGGTATTGCAGACATCACGCCTTACCGCGGCGCGGTAGTGCCGGTGATTCTGCCCGCCTATACGGTTCGCCGGGCGCTGGTGAGCTTCCCGCCAGAGCAAAGTCCGGCACCGGGTGCCCCTGTCAAAAATGGCAAAGGTCATCTGATCGCCTTTGTGAATGAAGATGGCACGCTCTTTTTCGACGACCTGCCGGACGAGCCGCTATTCAGCCTCGACCGCAATGGCAGCCAGTGTGCCATCGATATGCTTACGCCCTGGTATAACCAGCCCGGCACCCTTTATGCCTCACTTTCCGCGAGATGCGTCCCATGAAACAGCCCTCTGTTCTGCCTCTGCTGCTGGCTTTCAGTGGCCTTTTTGCCGCACTCCCTGCCCGTGCGGCGTGCGAAATTCAGCTCAGCGATCCACGGATTGATTACGGTGAAATGACACGGGGCGAGCTGCTCGGCCGCCCGGGCAATGCGCTGACTGCCGTCGAACTGCGGATGGGTGACCCGCGAGAGTCAGAGATCACGGTCATCTGTGACCGCCCGACACCGCTGAAACTGATGTTCAGCGGGCCCGCGAAAAACGCCGACAGCTATCTGTTTGGCGAACAGGGCCGGGCGACACTGACCCTGCATGATGTGACGCTCGACGATCGTCCGGTCACGATCGAACGAGCCGGAACAGAGGCGGCAGCGATGACGTTCAGCGCCGGTCTGCCTCTGCAGTTCCGCAAAGAGGGCCAGATCGCCTCCGGCAGCACGCTGCGTGCAAAAGTGACGATAGTCACCTGGCTGGCTGCCGATGCCACCCGGGTGAGTGAGCGGAAACAGTGGCAGCTTAACGGCAGCTTTATCGTCAGTGATGAGGGTTAACGGCCGCTGAAAAATTATCTCGCGCCTTACCCTGTTTTCCCGCGCAACCCGCATGCTATCTTAAGGTTTTGATTTTTCAGTGGGCAAAATTGATGACTAAGTTGCGGGTAGGGATCGTGTTTGGCGGGAAATCGGCTGAGCATGAAGTGTCGTTGCAGTCGGCCAAAAATATCCTTGAGGCGATAGACAAAACCCGGTTTGACGTGGTGCTGCTGGGCATCGACAAACAGGGGCACTGGCGTCTTAACGATGCGTCCAACTTCTTACTGAACGCTGAGAATCCGTCACTGATCGCCCTGAATCGCGCGGCTGACGATGTGGCGCTGGTACCCGGTCATTCTCAGCAGCAGGTTATCACCCGTCACAACGCACATCCGCTGTCGCAGATCGATGTCATCTTCCCTATCGTTCACGGCACGCTGGGTGAGGATGGCTCTCTGCAGGGCCTGCTGCGGATGGCTTCGTTACCCTTTGTCGGCTCCGACGTGCTCGGTTCTGCGGTCAGCATGGATAAAGATTTTACCAAACGCCTGTTACGCGATGCCGGTCTGAAGGTCGCCCCGTGGCTGAGCGTCACCCAGGCGCAGCGCGCCCAGCTGGATGCAGAGGCTGTCATTGCCCGCTTTGGCCTGCCGCTGTTTATTAAACCCGCCAATCAGGGTTCATCGGTCGGGGTCAGCAAAGTGGACAGCCCGGCGGAATTTGACGCCGCGCTGGCGCTCGCCTTCTCCTTTGACCGTAAAGTGCTGATCGAGCAGGGCATTAAAGGACGCGAAATTGAGTGCGCGGTGCTGGGCAACGATGCGCCCGAAGCCAGCCCCTGCGGCGAAGTAGTGGTGCATGATGCCTTCTACTCCTACGACACCAAATACATCTCGGAAAGCGGTGCGCAGACGGTGGTGCCCGCCGCCCTCTCCACGGAAACCAGCGATGCCATTCGTGAGGTTGCTATTAAAGCCTTCACGGCACTGGAGTGTTTTGGTATGGCGCGCGTCGATGTGTTTTTAACCGACGGCGGCGAGATTATTGTCAACGAAGTGAATACCCTGCCCGGCTTCACCAATATCAGCATGTACCCGAAATTATGGCAGGCAGCCGGACTCAGCTATCAGGATCTGATCAGCCGCCTGATCGACCTGGCCATCGAGCGCCACCAGCAGGCCAGCACCCTGAAAAGCAGCGTCAGCTGAGTACATCGGCGGCGTGGCGTCAGGCCACGTCGCTGGTGAAGGTACGGTAGTTAACCGGTGAGGTCTGGTTGCGGCCGTTGCGTTTCGACAGATAGAGGTTTTTATCTGCCGCTGAGATCAGCCGGTTGATGACGGGGGGCCACTCCGTCGCCTCAGCGGCGCTGTCATGCGCCAGTCCCAGACTGACGGTCACCGTCACGGTATTCCCCTGCAGCCAGAACTTCTCTTTCGCCATCGTCTGCCGGATATTCTCAGCCAGAAAATAGAGTCTCTCCGGGTTCTGATCGAACAGCACCACCACAAACTCCTCGCCGCCAAAACGGCAGATGCGTCCCGCTTTGCCCACCACCCGCTGCATCCGGCGCGCGATCTCTTCCAGCACGCTGTCGCCCGCATCGTGACCGAAATTGTCGTTAATGGCTTTGAAGTAGTCGACATCCAGCAGGATAACGCCCGCTTTGCGTTCAGGGAAGATGGGTTCACTGCGCAGGCTTTCATAGAGACCGGAGCGCGACAGCAGCCGGGTCAGGAAGTCGTAATTCGCCCGCAGCGCCAGGCGCTGGTTAAGCTGGCGGATCGCATCCATACTCGCGGCCACGATCAGCGGGCTGATGGAGATGGTCGCTACCCCCAGACGGGCCGAAGTGAGATGGTTAAGCGGCAGCATCGCGTCGCTGCCCTGAATGTTCATCACGCCGTGCGACACCAGGATAATTTCGGTAATGCCGGTCAGCAAAATCACCAGGCTGGTCAGCGGCATGGGCAACACCACCGCACACCAGATCAGCGCAGGAACCGGGAACGTCAGGCTGCCCGCGCCACCCATCATCGCCCCGATTGTCAGCGAACCCGCCACGGCGATAACCGGGAGCAGCTTGCGGATGTGCAGAAACTGGCGGGGCGACAGCGACGACCAGTCGCGGGTCAGCAAAAACGGCAGCAGCATCAGCCCGGTGGAGAACTGCTCGCTGAACCAGTCAGCCCATGCCACCGCCAGCCCGGTATCAAAATCAGCCTGCTGCGCCAGCGCCCCCCAGCTGGCACAGGTGAACGCCGCCAGCAGGCAGGCCGGGAAGATTCGCAGCACGCTGGTAATCCGTTCACTGCCGGAATCGTGCTGGAGATGCCTCACCAGCAGCGTCACCGCCACCAGCACAAACAGCACATTCGCCACGTTAAGGGTTAACGCTGAGAACGCCCAGCCCGAAAAAACGGTGTCGTTGAACACCATGGCGGCCAGGATAGCCAGGTAGTAGCGGCCCCGGTGCAGAAAGGGATAGCGGACGATGACGCCCGTCACGATCGCATTAACCGGCCAGAAGAGAGAGAGCTCTTTGGGAAAGCGCAGATGTCCGCCGATAAAACAAAACAGCAGCGTGATTAAAAACAGCAAAACTGCGTTCTTCTTTGCGTTGTGCTCTTCAAACAGCGGTGTGCGCATGCGTCCGGACCTTATCGCGGTGAGGCTGGCTCTCCACGCCAGCCTGAACAGGCGCGTGGTGTCAGAATGATTAAATCCTGAATGCCCTCAATGTCATCCTGCGATAAAACCCCACTTCATGGGCTAACTCAATAAAATGCCCCGGCGCCGGGTAAGCACAGCAGATGACAGCAGAAAACGGGGCTTTATTATGCCCCGCCAGTAAAAAAATCGGCTATCCGAGATATCCGATTTTTGCTCTTCTGCTGATGCTGCCGTTGCGCTTCGGGCTATTTTACGGCCACCGGCCACTGACTCAGGCGGATGCCGCGCTTGTCCGCGTTGTCGCCAAAATCTTTCAGCACCGCTTTCACATCGGGATCGATATATTCCGCATTGTCATTATCGATAATCACCACGCTGTTCTCCGGGATCTCATCCAGCAATCCCTGCAGCTTTGGGTTGTGCATAAACGTCAGGTTCTGCTGAAAGCGCAGGACGTAGTGATCGTCATAACGGGTGAGCTGCAGCGCGTTGCGATGGCTTTTATAGATGCTGTAGAGGATCTGCGTGGCGATACCGATGCCGATGCCGACCAGCATCCCCAGCGTAATAATGCCGACGATGGTCGCCAGGAACGGCACGTACTGCTGGGCCCCCATCCGGAACTGTTCGACAAAGAGTTTTGGGGTTGCCAGTTTATAGCCGGTGTAGAGCAGCACCGCGGCCAGGCTGGCCAGGGGAATGGCGTTCAGCATCTCACTGAACCACATGCCGCAGATCAGCAGCAGCACACCGTGAATGAAGATGGAGAGCTTTGTCTGCGCCCCCGCGCTGACGTTGACCGAACTGCGCACGATCACCGCCGTTATCGGCATTGCGCCCAGAAAACCGGCGGTCAGATTACCGATACCCTGAGCGAACATCTCTTTGTTGGGCGACGGCGCGGGCGTCTGCGGACGCAGCTTTTTCAGCGCTTCCTGACTCAGCAGGGTTTCCAGGCTGGCAACCAGAGCCAGCGTCACGGCGACGACCCAGACCTGCGGATTCTGCCAGGCCATCCAGTCAGGCGTTTCCAGCTCAGCCACCAGCGCAGAGACGCTGTCGAAGGCGGGCAGCGAGATGCGTGCCAGCCCCTGCGCCATCTCCGGGAACAGCCTTCCGCCTGCCACCGTGGCGACGCAGCCGACCAGCACCGCAATCAGCGGCCCAGGGATCCAGGCCAGCGCCTTAATACGTTTGATCGGGGCGGTTGTCCAGAGGCATAGAATGGCTAAACCGACCGCCGCCACGACAATCGACGGCAGTGAGAAGGTCATCTGCCCATTCACCAGCGAAACCAGCTCCGCATCGCCCGCCGCGCCCAGCGCCACCGGGATCTGCTGCATGATCAGCAGCAGGCCAATCGCCGCCAGCATGCCTTTAATCACGCTGCCCGGCACCAGCGAGATAAACCGTCCGGCGCGCAGCAGACCCAACAGGCACTGCAATGCCCCGGCGATAATCAGCGCGGTGAGGAAGGCGGAGAAGCTGCCCAGCGTCGCCATCGAGGCGACAACGATAGTGACCAGACCCGCCGCCGGACCGCTGACGGCAAAGCGGGAGGGACTTAACGAGGTGACGACCAGACCGCCAATCACCCCGGTCAGCAGACCGGCAAACGGCGGCAGCCCGCTGGCCTGAGCGATACCCAGACAGAGCGGTAAAGCCACCAGGAAAACCACCAGACCCGCCGGGATGTCGCGGCGCAGGGTATCAGAATTCATCATGAAGGCTCCTCTGAAGATTGATGAATCAGCTCTTTGAGATGGCCGGAGCGCAGGTCATAAACACAACCAAACACCTCCAGTTCCTGGCCCGATTGCCAGATTTGCCTGACCGGCTCAGACTTCACCAGCCTGGCGAATTGCGCTTTAACGTTGGCTTCAACCAGCCGATCGCGTTGTTCATCGGGGGTGGCGTCTGCTGGCCCTTCCTCGGCCAGCCCCTGCTGAATGTCATCACGCAGCCGCTGAATACGCCTTCCCAGTGCGGTGTCCTGCCCTTCCAGCACGCTGCCTGGCAGGTTCTGTGCGGCTTCTACCCCGCCGCAGCCGTAATGGCCGCTGAGCACGATGCGTTTCACGTTGAGAAAGAAGAGCGCGTATTGCAGCACGCTCAGCAGATTGTCATCCTCCTCCAGCACCATGTTGGCGATATTGCGGTGCACAAAGAGTTCGCCTGGGTGGGAGCCGGTCAGCACTTCGGCCGGAACACGGCTGTCTGAACAGCCAATCCAGAGCGAGTGCGGTTTTTGCTGATGAAGGGATTTTTTGAAATAGTCTGGATTACGCTGGCGGCGCTGTAATGCCCAACTGCGATTTTTCGCTAATAAGGGTTTAAGTGTCGTCACATTCATCTTCTCTCTACTACCGGGATGTCGCATCCTGGCTGATCACAAAGTGTATCGGCTCACAAATAGCGTGAGAGCCGCCAGGTAAATAAGAACCAAGTCACAGAAAAAGGTTATAGACGTTAACCATTGCCAATGCACGAGCAATATTTCACAACGCTTTAACATGGCGTGATTTGTCAATTAAACGTCAGCAAGAGTCAGAAGAAAGTAAATTTAATTCAGCAGGAGAAAAATGAGGGCACATAAACAGCGAAGATTAAAATAAGATATATCAGTTAGTTAAAAAATATAAAATAAAAGGCTTAATTTATTGCTGACAAATAAATACAAACACTAACCGCATGGCTTTTTTTCACCCTGCCCGTTCGCCCCACTTTTACCAGGATTACTCTTAATTAAAAAATTAACCATTAGCACAATCAACCATCTTAATAGTAAAGAGCCAGTCAAATACGCCTGCTTTGAGATAAGAATAAAGCGAGAGATGATTAATTTGATTCGCAGCAAAATAGTGACAGCGGAAAGTAAATCAGGACCAGAATTTAACAGAGCCTGAACGGGTCAGGCTCTTTTTCTTGACGAATTATTTACCGTTCCAGCTTTGCAGGCGCGATTCCCGCACGGAGAGCTGCTGATCCGGCGTCAGCTTATTGTAATTCTCCGCCATACCGCTCTCCCAGTCGCCGTAAAGCGGGTTCGGCAGCACGATGAACTGCGTGCCAAACTGCTGATGATTGAGATTCACAAAATCGCGACGCTGCTGATTGCCCTGATGCCAGGTCGCTCCGCCGAAATCGTTGAGGTTATCGCCCACGTAGAGCACCACATTGTAGCCCGCATTTTTGATGGCATCGAAACGCGCCTGCTTGTTGGAGCTGTCGGTATTCAGGCGCACCGTTTTTTCACTGACGTCAGGAAAACCGAGCTGCTGCATATTCGCCACCGTGGCGGCGTAATCTTTCTGATCGCGGTTCGACACATAGAACAGTGTGCCGCCGTTCTGGGTGACGTGGCGTGCAAACTCGACCGCGCCGGGCACCGCTTTCGCCTGTCGCACCTGGGTCCAGGCTGACCAGCTCTTGCTGCTGAACGGCTGACCGTTTTTCGCCTGCCAGGCGCTGTAGGCGCTGTTATCCAGCATGGTTTCGTCCAGATCGACAATTACGGCTTTCGGTTTGCCGGTCAGCGACGGCGCCTGATCGAACGCCATGCGTGCGGTGTTGAACGCCTGCCAGGTCAGCGCCTGATATTCGCCGGACTGCTGGAACCAGTTGACCGCCAGCACCGACTGCTGCCCGAGCTGCTGCTGAGCGGTCTGGTGTGACGAGGAGGCGCAGCCGGTCAGCAGCAGGGCAACCAGTCCGGAGGCGGCAAGTTTTGCGGAGGTTTTCATCATTTCATCCTTAAGGTGAGAAAGGGCTGAGGAGACGCTTCAAAAATGTAGCAGTTAACGTAAGCTGTTGGCAGCCCAATGCACGCTGTTATCACAGGAGATTCCTATGGCCGTTATCCCGCGCTCGCCGTTGCTCGACTCGCTGGACTGGGTGGATTATGCCTTTCAGCCCGCCGGTGAGCCACCGCCCGCCGACGGCGCCTGGGGGCATCAGCGCCACAGTGCCACGGTCGTCTTCGACGTCGAAAACACCCCATCCAAAAGCTGCGAGTCGGATGGCATTATCAGCAGCGGGACGCGCCCGGTGGCGGTGTATACCGCTGACTGCCTGCCGGTGCTGATCGCCGATCCTCAGCAGCGCATCGTGGCGGCGGTGCATGCCGGACTGAAAGGCACGCTGGCGGGCGTGCTGATCCGCGCCGTGGAAAAACTGTGCGAACAGGGCAGCGCGCCAGAGAATCTGGTCGTGGCGATCGGCCCGGCACTCGGCCCCTGCTGTTATGAGCTGGCCGAGCCTCAGCTGGCGGAGATCGCCCGGAATCCGGCGCTGGCCCACGGGCTGCGCTGGCACAGGCAGCAGCCGGTCAATGGTGAGGCTCAGCGCCCGCAGGCGACGGCGCGTCAGCAGGGTGTCTGGTTCGATCTGCCGGCGCTGGCGACGCAGATGCTGGTCGATGCGGGCGTTCCGGCTGCGCAGATTGATAATGTCGGCGTCTGCACCTACTGTATGGCCGAGAGCGGTTCAAGCTACCGCTTCAACACCCATACGGGCAGCGGCTATCACTCCCGCTACTCCTGGATCCGGCGGCGATAATCGCGCCCGCCCTGAAAATCGGCCACGGCGGACGCACGGCCTGTCGCGGCTGATGTTGATTTCACTCACACCCTGACACTCTTTCACTTTTTTTTAACACAGAAATGGCTAGAGTTAACTCATCCGACCACTTTATCGTGAGTGCTGATCATGGCCGTCCATTCCGACTATCCCGCGCTGTTCAGGCCGCTGGACCTGGGTTTTACCCGACTGAAAAACCGTTTCCTGATGGGCTCCATGCACACCGGCCTGGAAGAGCACCCGGATGGCGCAGCCCGGCTGGCGGCTTTCTATGGCGAGCGGGCGCGCGAAGGCGTCGCGCTGATTGTCACCGGCGGCATTGCCCCTAATGCGCAGGGCGTTACCACCGCTCACGGCGCGATGCTGACAGAGGAGACGCAGTGTCACTGGCACCGGCAGATTACCGATGCCGTTCATCAGCATCAGGGCAAAATCGCCCTGCAGATCCTGCACACTGGCCGTTACAGCTATCAGCCCGATCTGGTCGCACCCTCAGCCCTTCAGGCGCCGATCAATCCGTTTACGCCCCAGGCGATGAGCGAGGCGGCGATTGAACAGACTATTGATGACTTTGCGCGCTGCGCCCGCCTGGCCCGAGAGGCCGGCTACGACGGCGTCGAGATCATGGGCTCTGAAGGCTACCTGATTAATCAGTTCCTGGTGAAGCACACCAACCAGCGCAGCGACCGCTGGGGCGGCGACTTCCGCCAGCGAATGCAGTTTGCCCTGGCGGTCACCCGCGCGGTGCGCGCCGCCACCGGCGACCGTTTTATCATTATCTTCCGGCTGTCGATGCTCGATCTGATCAAAGAGGGCAGCACGCTGGAGGAGACGCTGCTGCTGGCGGGCGAGCTGGAGCGGTGTGGGGTCACGCTGTTCAATACCGGTATCGGCTGGCATGAAGCGCGCATCCCGACCATCGCCACCTGCGTGCCGCGCGCGGCCTTTGCCTGGGTCACGCAGCGCCTGCGTGCTCACGTGTCGGTGCCGGTCATCGCCACTAACCGCATCAACCACCCCGCCGTCGCCGAAGAGCTGCTGCAGTCAGGCTGCGCCGATATGGTGTCGATGGCGCGCCCTTTTCTCGCCGATGCCGCCTTTGTCAGCAAAGCGCAGCGCGGCGAACCGGACAGCATTAACACCTGCATCGCCTGTAATCAGGCCTGCCTCGACCAGGTGTTCGCCGGAAAGATCACCTCCTGCCTGGTCAATCCGCGCGCCTGCCACGAGTCGCTGATGCCGGTTATCCCCAGTCGCGCTCCGCGCAGGCTGGCGGTGGTCGGGGGTGGCCCGGCCGGAATGGCCTTTGCCCTGCAGGCGGCCGGGCGCGGACATCAGGTGACGCTGTATGAAGCCGCCGCCGATATCGGCGGCCAGTTCAATATTGCCCGGCTGATCCCCGGCAAAGCGGAGTTCAGTGAAACCCTGCGCTATTTCCGCCACCAGCTGGCGGCCGCCGGGGTGACGGTCAGGACCGGCTGCCGGGTCACAGCCGAGGGGCTGGGTGATGCCGATGAGGTGGTGCTGGCCACCGGCATTCAGCCACGCACGCCGGATATTCCGGGCATCGATCACCCTAGCGTCCTGAGCTACCTTGAGGTGCTGCGCGATGGGCGTCCGGTGGGGAAAAGCGTGGCGATTATCGGAGCCGGTGGCATCGGTTTTGATGTGGCTGAGTTTCTGTCGCAGCCTTCGCATGACGCGGATCGCGCGGCCTTTTACGCTGAGTGGGGTATCGATCAGAGCCTGACGCAGCGCGGTGGTGTGGTGGCCCCCGAGCCGCCCGCCGCATTACGGCAGATCTGGCTGCTGCAGCGCCGCACAGGCAAACCCGGCGCCGGGCTGGCAAAAACCACCGGCTGGATCCACCGGGCCAGTCTGCAGGCGCGCGGCGTGGAGATGTGGGGCGGCGTGGAGTATCTGGCGATTGACGATCGCGGGCTGCACCTGCGGCGCAACGGTGAAACCCTGCTGCTGGCGGTCGATAATGTGATTATCTGCGCCGGACAGGAGCCGCAGCGCGAACTGGAAGCGGCGCTGCGTGCACGGGGACAGAAGGTGACGGTGATCGGCGGTGCCGATGTGGCACAGGAACTGGATGCGCGCCGCGCCATCGCACAGGCGACCGCGCTGGCGCTGCGTGTCTGACTAGCGCATTTTCACTGCGCGCAGCACTACAAACTTCTGGTTAGAGGCGACCAGCGTGCAGTTGCCGAACAGCTTTTTCAGCTTCTGGTGATAGTCGAGGTGGCGGTTGCCGACGATGCGCAATTCGCCGCCATATTGCAGACAGCGTTTGGCATCACGGAACATCTGCCACGCCAGGTGATCGGTGACGGCGTGCTGCTGGTGAAACGGTGGGTTGCACAGCACCGCGTGCAGCCGGTCCGAGGGATAGCCGCTCAGCACGTTGTTGACCAGGAACTGACAGCGTGACAGATCCTCCGGACGGTTCACTTCCACGTTAAGCTGGCTGGAGGCGACCGCCATGTAGGACTCATCCAGAAAATGCACCTCAGCCTGCGGGTTCTGTGCCAGCGCCATCAGCCCCACCACGCCGTTACCGCAGCCCAGATCGACAATCTCGCCTTCGATATTTTCCGGCAGATGCTGCACAAACAGGCGTGCGCCGATATCCAGCGAGCTGCGCGAGAAAACGTTGGCGTAATTGTGGATCTGATAAGGGGTGCCATCCAGCGGCCAGACCTGCGTGGGACGGGCTTCGCGCAGGGCAGGCTGGCTGAACTGACTGAAGATCAGCCGCGCTTTTTTCCACGCCAGCGAGGTTTTCGTCTCGCCGATGATCTGTTCAAACAGCTGCAGGGTGGAGTTATGGATCTCTTTGGCGCGGGCCGCCGCCAGAATCACCGTCTCCGGGGTCACCACTTCACGAATCGCGCGCAGCTGATGCTCCAGCAGCGCCAGCGTCTTCGGCACTTTAATCAGCACCGCCGCCGGGGAAGCAGGCAGCGCCGCCAGGCTGTCAATAAAGTGGACGTCGCTGTCATCCATCCCGTTGAAAGAGAGGTTCTGCCGGGCGGCCTGCTGGCTCAGCCAGGAGTCGCTGACGTGCCAGACGGGACGCGGATTGAGACCACAGGTTAAGGCACCAAAACTGTCGTTGAATACCAGCACCGGCCCCTCTGGCAGCGCCTGCTGCAACAGATACTCATCAGCCGCATCCCAGGCTTGTAATGGACTTTCGTCACGCATCTGCGGGAAGCGATGCAGGATCAGTGTGCGATCGTTCAGTTCAAGTTGGCTCATGAATTCTCCGGCGTGGTACACTTTGATTAATTTTCGCCCCGATAAAAAGGGCGCGCAGTATACTCTTTTTCGCCTGGAATCCCTAATGTCCTCACTCATCTACCTTCAGGGTTATCCTGCTCCCCTTCTTGAGCAGGTGCAGACCCTGATTACCCATCAGCGCTTAGGCGCGTTTCTGCAGGAGCGCTATCCCGATACCCACGATGTCGTGAGCGATAAGGCGCTGTATGACTACACTCAGGCGCTGAAAAACCGCTTTATGCGCAACGCGCCGCCGATCAGTAAGGTGGTGTGGGACAACAAAATTAAAGTGATGAAGCATGCGCTGGGGCTGCATACCGCTATCTCGCGCGTGCAGGGCGGCAAACTGCGGGCAAAAGCGGAAATCCGTATCTCCACCTTTTTCCGCCTCGCGCCGGAGCCTTTTCTGCGCATGATCGTGGTGCATGAGCTGGCTCACCTGAAAGAGAAAGATCACGATAAGGCGTTTTACCAGCTCTGCTGCCATATGGAGCCGGATTACCACCAGCTCGAATTTGATGCGCGGCTCTGGATGACCGACCAGGCGATGCGCGGCAACGCGGCTTAAAGAAACTCCTGCGCTTTCTGGATCAGACTGGTTTTGGTCAGCGCGCCCTGAAAATGGCGCTCAGCGGGGTTGTTCAGCACCGGCAACCGCTCCAGCGTGACGGCGGCAAAGGCTTCCCACCCTTCACGCATGCTCTGGTTCTGATAGATCACCGGGAAATCCTGATCCATCACGCACTGCACCGGCGAGTCGAGGGTAATCTCCTGTGCCAGCACCCGGCGTGAAATCTCATGAATGGAGACCACGCCGAGGAAAGCCCCCCCGGCGTTGATCACATAGACGTAGCGTTCGCGCTTCAGTGAACTGACCGCCAGCGCCTGCCCCACCGACGCTTCCGGCTGCAACGCCGCGCCGGGAATAATCAGCTCGGCAATGCGCATGTTATCGAAATCATATTTCGCTTCTGAACGGCTGAAGTGATGGCTTACTACCGGGTAGGTGCTGGCCGATTGCAGCCGATAGACCACCATGGAGGCCAGCACCGTGGCGATCATCAGCGGAAACAGCAGGCTGCTGTTGAGGGTCATCTCCAGCACCATCAGCATCGCCATCAGCGGGGCCTGGCTGACCGCCGCCAGCACCGCCGCCATGCCGATGGCGGCATAGAGCAGCACATTGCCGAGCGGCAGATGCAGCATCGCCCCCAGCGTCGCCAGGATCACGCCGAGCAGCGCGCCGATCAGCAGTGACGGCGTAAACAGCCCGCCGACCGCATTCGAGCCCACCGAGAGGCTGGTGGCAACGGTTTTCAGCAGCAGCAGAAGCAGCAGGCCCGGCAGCAGATAGTGGCCCGCCATTACCTTCACAATCACTTCGTAGCCGTTGCCGAGGATATCGGTCGAGAGCAGTGCCAGTAAGCCCACGGCCAGTCCGCCTGCACCGAGGCGCAGCGGCAGGGAAGCGACCCGGCTGAACAGCGCTTTACTGCGGGCAATACACTTAATCAGCAGCCAGCCCGCCAGCCCGGCGCACAAACCAATCAGCACCGTCATCAGCAGGCTGCTGAGATCCATGGCAAAGTTCGCCTCCGCCAGCGGGTAGAGCGCGCTGCGAAAGCCCAGCGTCCACATGGTCATCACCGCCGTGGCGGAGGCGATAATCAGCGGGATCAGCCGCTGCAGGGCGGAGATGCCGAAGGCGATTTCGGCGACGAAGATCGCCGAAGCCAGCGGCGCATGGTAGACCGATGAGAGCCCCGCCGCCGCCGCCATCGCCACCACGTCACTATTTTTCAGGTTAAGCGAGGCGGGCAGCAGGCGGCCAATCGCGCTGCCGCACAGCGCCGAAAGCTGCACCATCGGCCCCTCTTTCCCTATCGACGCGCCGCTGCCGATACTGGCGATGGAGGACAAGGCGCGGAACAGTGAGGTTCGGGTCGGCACCGCATCGAGCCGGGCATTGATCACCTCAAGATAGTCGGTTTTCACCGTCTGCTGCTGCTCAATGGCGACCGCATAACGCAGAAAAAAGCCCGCCAGCACACCGCCAGCCCCCACCAGCAGCGGCCAGAAAATCCACGGCCAGAGCGGCAATAACCCGCTAATCTCCCCGCTGCGGGCAAACAGCAGATGGTTGATCAGTTCAATCACGCCGCGAAAAGCCAGCGTCACCAGCGATGCGGCACATCCGACCGGAATGGCGATCAGCAGTGTGGTCCAGTTTAATGCGTGCTTACTTGCTTTCACCTGCGCTCCCTGGTTGGTGCCTGACATTCATCGCTCCCGCATAGTATTGGAATCGGGATCGCAGGATCAATCCCTGCCCGCCCCTCCCCATTGCACCGCGCCGGAGAGATGTTACTCTGCCGCTTTACCGCTGCCGGAGAGAAAACGTGATTCGTTTTGCCATTGTGGGAACAAACTGGATAACACGCCAGTTTATTGATGCCGCGCATGAAACCGGCGGGATGCAACTCTGTGCGGTCTATTCGCGCAGTCAGCAGCAGGCGGACGCCTTTATCGCCGACTATCCCTGCCAGGCAACCTTTACCTCGCTGGAGGCCCTGGCCGCCAGCCCGGCGATCGATGCGGTCTATCTTGCCAGCCCTAACGCCCTGCACTGCCAGCAGGCACTGCTGTTTATGTCGCACGGCAAGCATGTCATCTGTGAAAAGCCGCTGGCTTCCAATCTGGCCGAGGCGGAGCAGATGATCGCCTGCGCCCGGGAACATCAGGTGGTGCTGTTTGAGGCGTTCAAAACGGCCAGCCTGCCCAATTTCCTGCATTTAAAAGCAGCACTGCCCGCCGTGGGGCGGATGCGGAAAGCCCTGCTGAGTTACTGTCAGTATTCATCGCGCTACCCGCGCTATCTCAACGGTGAAAATCCCAATACCTTTGATCCGCGCTGGTCGAACGGCTCAATCATGGATATCGGTTATTACTGCCTGGCCTCGGCGGTAGCACTGTGGGGCGCGCCGCAGCGGGTGCAGGCCAGCGCCACCCTGCTTGAGAGCGGCGTGGACGGGCATGGGGTGGTGGTGCTCGACTACGGCGATTTTGACGTGACGATTCTGCACTCGAAAGTCAGTGACTCCAGCCTGCCCAGCGAGATTCAGGGAGAAGCCGGATCGCTGCTTATTGAGAAGTTATCGGAGTGTCAGCAGCTGACCTTTATACCCCGCGGCGGAGAAAAGCAGGTGTTAAGTCAGCCGCAGCATAGCAACACGATGCGTTATGAAGCGGCCGAATTTGCCCGGCTGGTGGCGCAGCGTCTGGTGGCGCATCCCGGGCTTGCGATCTCACGCACCACGGCGGCACTGCTGACTGAAATCCGTCAGCAGACCGGTGTTATCTTCCCGGCCGACCGGAGGGTTGTGTAAATATTTCTAAATATGTCTGCGAGCTGTTGCTTCCTGGGCGGTGAAACCGTAACGTAGCTTTCTGCAAAGGGGAGTAACTTGTAATCTGATTGATCGTCACTACGTTGCGCAAGCATCCGGTCGTCAGGCAACCCGGAATCAATTTCTGTGTTGTAAGTGAGACCTTGCCGGAAGGCGAGGTTTGCTTACACAAAAATAAGCGGCTGATGTCTTCTGACTTCAGCCGTTTTTTTTATTTTTCAGACAGGATACGAATATGCAAACTGTGGGGACACCTTTACTCTGGGGCAGCTTTGCGGTTGTGGTGCTTATCATGCTGGCTATCGACCTGCTGTTGCAGGGACGCCGCGGCGCGCAGACCATGTCTTTTAAACAGGCGGCGATCTGGTCGCTGATCTGGGTTTCCGTCTCACTGCTGTTCAGCGCCGCTTTCTGGTGGTATCTGGAAGGCAGCGCAGGACGCGAAGTGGCTAACACCCAGACACTCGCCTTCCTGACCGGTTACGTGCTGGAAAAAGCACTGGCGGTGGATAACGTCTTTGTCTGGCTGATGCTCTTCAGCTACTTTTCTATTCCGGCCAACCTGCAGCGTCGCGTGCTGATCTACGGGGTATTAGGCGCTATCGTGCTGCGTACCATCATGATTTTCGCCGGTAGCTGGCTGGTGACCCAGTTCAGCTGGATCCTCTATGTGTTCGGTGCCTTCCTGCTGTTTACCGGGGTGAAAATGGCGCTGGCGAAAGAGGATGATGGCGCAGTAGGCGACAAGCCGGTGGTGCGCTGGCTGCGTAAGCATCTGCGCATGACGGACGATCTTGACGGCGAGAAGTTCTTTACCCGCAAAAACGGCGTGCTGTTTGCGACACCGCTGCTGCTGGTACTGATCATGGTGGAGCTGAGCGACGTGATCTTTGCGGTCGACAGTATTCCGGCGATCTTCGCCGTCACCACCGACCCGTTCATCGTCCTGACCTCCAACCTGTTTGCCATTCTGGGTCTGCGTGCCATGTACTTCCTGCTGGCGAACGTGGCAGAGCGCTTCTCGATGCTGAAGTATGGCCTGGCGATTGTGCTGGTGTTCATCGGCTTTAAGATGCTGATTGTCGACCTCTACCACATCCCTGTCGGCATCTCGCTGAGTGTGGTCGGTCTCATTCTGGCATCAACCCTGCTGATTAATGCCTGGGTTAACCGCAAAAGAGACCAGAAAAAGCTCGCACCATAATTACCTGCGGGGGCAGCGGATGCCCCTGTTTTATTTTGTGGCAGCCTGCCGCGCCATTTCATCCCTCTGTCACACTTCCGCTATCCAGCATAATAAAAATCTGACGCGCTCCACAGCGGCAGAACTTTCTCTTTTCTCGTCCGATCTTTTCCTTATACTCCGCCGGGCAAACCGTTTTAGCCGATGCAAAACATCGCGCCTGAAACTACATTCGCGACAAAATATAGAAACTATTATGCAGAAAACTCTCTCCGCACGTCTGGGTACGCTGCTCGCCGGTAGCCTGGTGAAGCAAATCATGATTGGGCTGGTCGCCGGTGTCGCGCTCGCCTGGATCTCACACGATGCCGCGTTAGCGGTCGGCCTGCTGGGCGAACTGTTTGTCAGTGCGCTGAAAGCGGTTGCTCCCTTACTGGTTCTGGTGCTGGTCATCGCCTCGATTGCGAACCACCAGCAGGGCCAGAAAACCAACATCCGGCCGATTATCATGCTCTACCTGCTGAGCACCTTTTTCGCGGCAGTGGTCGCGGTGCTGTTCAGCCATCTGATCCCGCAGACGCTGACGCTGGCGGTCGGGAGTACCGAAATCGTTCCCCCTTCCGGCATCACGGAAGTCCTGCACGGGCTGCTGATGAGCATGGTGTCGAATCCGATCACCGCGCTGATGCAGGCGAACTATATCGGTATTCTGGTGTGGGCGATTGGTCTGGGTCTGGCGTTCCGTCACAGCAGTGACACCACCCGCGCCTTTCTTAATGACGCGTCCGAAGCCGTGACCTGGCTGGTGCGCTGCGTCATCCGCTGTGCGCCTGTCGGTATTTTCGGTCTGGTGGCGTCAATTCTGGCCTCCACCGGCTTTGGTGCGCTGTGGCAGTATGCGCATCTGCTGGCGCTGCTGCTGGGCTGTATGGTGCTGATGGCGCTGGTGGTGAACCCGCTGCTGGTGTTCTGGAAGATCCGCCGTAACCCTTATCCGCTGGTCTTCACCTGCCTGCGCGAAAGTGGCGTCACCGCCTTCTTTACCCGCAGTTCTGCCGCCAACATTCCGGTGAATATGGCGCTGGCGAAACGTCTGAAGCTGGATGAGGATACCTATTCGGTGTCGATTCCGCTGGGCGCGACCATCAGTATGGCGGGCGCGTCAATCACCATTACCGTGCTGACGCTGGCGGCGGTGCATACGCTGGGGATCAGCATTGATGTGCCGACTGCCATTCTGCTGAGTCTGGTGGCCTCCCTCTGTGCCTGTGGCGCATCGGGTGTGGCGGGCGGTTCACTGCTGCTGATCCCGGTGGCCTGCAACATGTTTGGTATTCCGAATGACCTGGCGATGCAGGTGGTGGCTGTCGGCTTTATTATCGGCGTCCTGCAGGATTCGGCAGAAACCGCGCTGAACTCGTCAACGGATATTCTGTTTACCGCCGCTGTCTGTCAGGCAGAAGCGGAGCGCGAAACCAGCCGGGCTTAAGATCGTTATCACCGTCGGTTAATCCTCTGCCCTTCGCGAATGGCAGAGTCCGATCGCAAAGTCGCTTTACGCATCCCTGCTCGCTCGGCCCGCGCCTTCCCTGGCGCGGGACGCTTTGCTCTTCGGACTCAGCCATCCGCTCTCTGAGCTTTTGAGCGTTCTGAACGATCAGGATCGCTTGTTGATTTCAGAGCGTCACCCCGCTTTTGAAAATCGCCAGCTCGCGGAAGTCGTTCTTTTCGTTGTTGGTGGGCTGACCGCTGGCAATCGCCACGATGGTATCGACAAAATCTTCCAGCATCGCCTCCATGCTCATCCCTTCAATCAGCCGTCCGGCATTAAAGTCGATCCAGTGCGGTTTTTTCTCCGCCAGCGGCGTATTCGTCGCCAGCTTCACCGTAGGCACAAACCCCCCATAGGGCGTGCCGCGTCCGGTACTGAACAGCACCATGTGGCATCCGGCACCCGCCAGGGCGCTGGTGGCGACCGCATCGTTGCCCGGTGCACTCAGCAGATTCAGTCCCGGCGTGGTTAATCGCTCGCCATATTTCAGGACATCGACCACCTGGCTCTGCCCCGCTTTCTGGGTGCACCCCAGCGACTTTTCCTCCAACGTAGTAATGCCACCCGCCTTGTTGCCCGGCGAGGGATTCTCATAGATCGGCTGCTGGTGATCGATAAAGTACTGCTTGAAGTCGTTGATCATCGCGACCGTTTTATGGAAGGTCTCCTCGTCGCGACAGCGGCTCATCAGAATCCGCTCCGCGCCAAACATCTCCGGCACCTCGGTCAGCACGGTGGTGCCGCCGTTGGCGATCATCTGGTCGGAGAAACGTCCCAGCAGCGGGTTGGCCGTGATGCCGGAGAAGCCGTCCGAGCCGCCACACTCCAGCCCGAACTTCAGCTCGCTGAGCCTGCCCGGTTCACGCCGATCGTGACGCATCTTCTGATAGAGCGCATGCAGACGTTCCAGTCCGGCTTCCACCTCATCGTCATGCTGCTGGCACACCATAAATTCCACCCGGTCACTTTCAAAAGCACCGAGGGTGTCACGGAAGACGTCGACCTGATTGTTCTCACACCCCAGACCAATCACCAGCACTGCGCCCGCGTTGGGATGCCGCACCATGTTTTGCAGCATGGTGCGGGTGTTGTCGTGATCCTGCCCCAGCTGCGAACAGCCAAAGGTGTGGCTGAACAGGAACGCGCCATCGATATCTTCCGCCTGCTGCGTCTCCTGCAGGAAACGCTGCAGGATCTGACGCGCAATGCCGTTGACGCAGCCGACGGTGGGCAGGATCCACAGCTCGTTGCGGATGCCGACCTCGCCACTGGCGCGCCGGTAGATCTGCACCTCGCGATCGCCACGCTGCGGCGGCAGCGTCACGACGTCGGGCTGATAAGCATAGTGGTCCAGATCGCTGAGATTGGTGCGGGCATTCTGCGAGTGGATCAGCTCTCCGGCCGCCACCGGCTGCGTGGCATGGCCAATCGGCAGGCCATATTTGATTACCAACTCATTCTGCCCGACAGGCTGCAGGGCAAATTTATGCCCGCGCCCGACGGCCTGGTGCAGCACCACACGCTGTGGTGGCAGCTCAACCGTCGCGCCCGCGGCTAAGTCACGTAACGCCACGGCGACATTGTCGCGGGGATCGATTTTAATTGCGTCTTGCATCGCGTGACCTCAGTTGACTCAGCGCCTCACGAACGCCGTGGACGGTAATGTTTTGCAGGTGCCGGGTAACCGTCTCAGCCAGTCCGGGCTGACGGGTTAAATCTTCGCCCCAGTGCTGCGCATCGCTGAGCACGTTCTCCACCAGCTGCTGCAGCGACATCGCGCCGCTCTCCTGCGCCTGCCAGGCATCGGCATAGCGCTGTAACCAGCGAGGATCATCCTGCAGCGGCCACGCTTTTCCGGCAAGCCTGCCGCGATAAAAGGCGATCAGCGCCGCCAGCGCAAAGGTAATGTGCGCCGGCCACTGCCCGGTTTGCTGATGTGCGGTAAGCAGCGGCGTCAGCAGACGGGTGCGGAATTTGGTCATGCTGTTCAGGGCAATCGACAGCAGCGCATGGCGAATAAAGGGATTACGAAAACGGCGCAGAACCGCATCGGCAAAGGCATGAAGCTCCGCAGCAGGCAGATCCAGCGTTGGGATGACATCCTCGCGCAGTAACGACGCCACAAACCCGGCAATAGCCGGATCGGCCATCGCCTCGCCCACGCTCTCCAGACCGGCCAGAAACGCCACCGGCACCATCGCGGTATGGGCACCATTCAGGATCGCCACCTTCTGCGCTTTATAGGGCGCGATGTTGTCCACATGCCGCACCTGCGGCGACAGCGCCTCCAGCTTCAGTTCACTGAACAGCGCCGACGGCCCCTGAATCACAAACTGGTAGTAGACTTCGCCCGCCACCAGATAGCGATCTTCATAGCCCAGCTCGCTTTGCAGCTGCTCACTCTCCGCCGGGAACCCGGTGACGATGCGGTCGACGAGGGTGTTATAGAAAGCGCAGTGCTGATGCACCCAGCTTTTAAATTCGGTCGGCAGATGCCAGTGATCGGCGTAGCGCAGCACCTGCTCACGCAGCGTGTCGCCGTTGTGGTCAATCAGCTCGCACGGCACCACCAGCCAGCCACGGTCGCTGGCCCCATTAAAGTGGGAGTAGCGCGCCCACAGCAGCTGCGTCAGTTTTCCCGGGAAGCTGCTGGCGGGCTGGTCGGTGAGCTGGTCCGCCTCCGCAAAGGCGATACCCGCCTCGGTGGTGTTCGAGAAAACCATGCGCAGGTCAGGATTTTGCGCCAGCGCCATAAAGTCGCCGAACTGCTGATAAGGGTGGATCTCACGGTTCAGACTGCGGATGAGGCGGGTTTCGCTGACCGGCTCACCCTGCGCGTTCAGCCCGCGAATCAGCGTGGTGTAGAGTCCCTCCTGCTGATTCAGCGTATCGCTGACGTCCCGGTTGCGAGGCCGCACCACCACGATCCCGGCATCAGTGCCCTGATGCTCGTTCAGCCAGTCGATCTGCCAGTCGATAAAGGCGCGCAGGAAATTGCCTTCGCCAAACTGGATCACCCGGTCACGATAGCGCGCGCCCGGAAAGTCGCGGCGGTTCAGCCTCTGCATCATCAGGCTCCCAGCTCAATGCCGAAGTAATCGCGGGCGTTGTTAAAGCAGATGTTCTGCACCATCTGCCCTAACAGGGCTTCATCGCCCGGCGCCTCACCCTGCTCTACCCAGCGACCGATCATCTGACACAGCAGGCGGCGGAAATATTCGTGGCGGGTGTAGGAGAGGAAGCTGCGGCTGTCGGTCAGCATTCCGACAAAGCGACTCAGCAGTCCGATCTGCGACAGCTGGGTCAGCTGGCGCTGCATGCCATCCAGCTGGTCGTTGAACCACCAGGCGGAGCCGAACTGCATTTTGCCCGCCTCTCCTTCGCCCTGGAAGTTGCCCGCCATCGTAGCCAGCACTTCGTTGTCGCGCGGGTTCAGGCAGTAAAGAATGGTTTTCGGCAGCGCGTTATTGAGGTTCTGTGCGCCCAGCAGGCGTGCCAGCGGTTCGGCCAGCGGCTGATCGTTGATCGAGTCAAAACCGACGTCCGGCCCCAGCAGCTGATACTGACGCGGGTTCGTGTTGCGCAGCGCGCCAATGTGATACTGCTGCACCCAGCCGCGACGGGCATATTCGCTGCCCAGCCAGACCAGCACTGCGGTTTTGAACTGAGCCGTCTCGTGTGGCGTAGGCGTGGTGCCGCTGCGGCGGCGCGCCAGAATGTTATCCAGCGTGACGTCATCGGCGTCGGCATAACAGACTACATCCAGTGCGTGATCGGACACCTTACAGCCGTGCGCCGCAAAGTGATCCAGCCGCTGATGCAGCGCCCGGCGCAGGTCATCAAAACGCTGCACGCTGATGTCGGTCAGCTGCTCCAGCGCACCGATCCACGGCAGGAAGGTTTCGGCTTCAATGTTAAAGGCTTTATCCGGCCGCCAGCTCGGCAGCACCTTCACGCTGAAGCTGGCATCTTCTGCCAGGGCGCGATGATGGCGCAGGTCATCCAGGGGATCGTCCGTAGTGCCGACCATTTTCACCTTCATCTGCTGCATGATGCCACGCGCGGTAAAGGCGTCCTGCGCCAGCAGCTCGTTGCAGCGATGCCAGATGCTGTCGGCGGTTTTTTCAGACAGCAGGGTATCGGTGATGCCGAAAGGACGACGTAGCTCCAGGTGCGTCCAGTGATAGAGCGGATTGCCGATGGTGTGCGGTACGGTCCGTGCCCACGCATCAAACTTCTCGCGATCGCTGGCGTTCCCGGTACAGAACGCCTCAGCCACACCGTTGGCGCGCATCGCCCGCCACTTGTAGTGATCGCCCTTCAGCCAGATGTCATAAAGGTTGGCAAAGCGATAATTTTCGGCAATCTGCTGCGGCGGTAAGTGGCAGTGATAGTCGAAAATCGGCTGATCCTTCGCATAGTCGTGGTAGAGACGACGGGCGAATTCACTATCCAGTAAAAAATCCTCGGTCATAAAACGCGACATAGAGACATCCTCATCAGCTGAACCACGTATGGCTCAAAGTTATCATACCAATTCTGGTCCGTGACGGAATTATTTGCGATCCTGCTCACATAAACCGCGGCCACTCACCACCTTCATGGACATTTCTGTCGCCCACAGCGCGCTAAATGGCTGTCATCTGTCAGGTTTCCAGTATCCCACAGCGCAGAAAGGGTTTTTGTGATGGCTCTCAACTTTTAAAGTTGTATAACAAGTTAGGCTCTGGCCCCATCGTGAGGTCGCAGGCGACCCACACATGGCAGGGTAAAACGGGGTTGCTGACACAGAACCTGCGGGCGTGAGCCGAGCAGTATCACGTGCTGTCCCGCTCCAGATAACAACAGCGGCATGACCGCATACAGAACTGGAAGAGGTAGAGGATGCGTAAGATCAAAGGGTTACGCTGGTACATGATTGGGCTGGTGACGCTCGGCACGGTACTGGGCTATCTGACCCGCAACACGATTGCGGTGGCGGCACCGACACTACAGACCGAGCTGCATATCACCACGCAACAGTACTCCTATATCGTGGCGGCCTATTCAGCCTGCTACACACTGATGCAGCCGGTGGCAGGCTATGTGCTCGATCTGCTCGGCACCAAAATTGGCTATGCGGTGTTTGCCGTATTGTGGGCGATCTTCTGCGCGGCCACGGCGATGGCGGGCAGCTGGGGCGGCTTTGCTCTGGCGCGCGGTGCCGTCGGGGCGGCTGAGGCCGCGATGATCCCGGCGGGCCTGAAGGCGAGCAGCGAATGGTTTCCGGCCAAAGAGCGTTCGGTGGCGGTCGGCTACTTCAACGTCGGCTCCTCCATCGGCGCGATGCTGGCTCCGCCGCTGGTGGTCTGGGCCATCATGGCGCACAGCTGGCAGATGGCCTTTATCATCACCGGCGTGCTGAGCATGGTCTGGGCGCTGTGCTGGCTGCTGTTTTATAAACACCCGAAACAGCAGAAGAAACTGAGTGAGGAGGAGCGCCATTACATTATCTCCGGTCAGGAGGCGCAGCATCAGACCGGCAACACCCGCAAAATGTCGGCGCTGGAGATTATCCGCAACCGCCAGTTCTGGGGGATTGCTCTGCCACGTTTTCTGGCCGAACCGGCGTGGGGCACCTTTAACGCCTGGATCCCGCTGTTTATGTTCAAGGTTTACGGTTTTAACCTCAAAGAGATTGCGATGTTTGCCTGGATGCCGATGCTGTTTGCGGACTTCGGCTGCATTCTGGGTGGCTACCTGCCGCCGCTGTTCCAGCGCTGGTTTGGCGTCAACCTGATCGTCTCCCGCAAGCTGGTGGTGACGATGGGCGCGGTCCTGATGATTGCGCCTGGCACCATCGGCCTGTTCACCAGCCCCTATGTCGCCATCGCGCTGCTCTGTGTGGGCGGGTTTGCTCATCAGGCGCTTTCCGGTGCGCTGATCACCCTCTCCTCTGACGTTTTTGGCCGCAATGAGGTTGCCACGGCCAATGGCCTGACCGGCATGGCAGCCTGGACCGCCAGTACGATGTTTGCGCTGGTGGTCGGCGCACTGGCTGATACGCTGGGCTTCAGCCCGCTGTTTGCCGCGCTGGCGGTGTTCGACCTGCTGGGTGCGGTGGTGATCTGGACCGTACTGAAAAACAAACCGGTTGCCGAACTGAGCGCTGAGGCCGCCCTGCCGCCTGCGAATGCCGTTCGCAGCTAACCCACCGGGCTGGCATACGCCAGCCCATTTCCTCCCGCCGCCTGAAGTGGTATAACAACTTATCTGTTTTGCTATCAGGACTGTGCCATGGACCTCACCGAATCCCGTCGACTCTACCAGAAGCTGGCCAGCGAGCTGAAAAGCCGTATTGAAACCGGGATCTACCCGGTCGGTGACAAGCTGCCCGCTGAACGTCTGATTGCCGAAGAGATGGAAGTGAGCCGCACCGTGGTGCGCGAAGCGATCATCATGCTGGAAGTGGAAGGCTATGTGGAGGTCCGTAAAGGGTCGGGCATCCACGTCATTGCCAGCCAGCAGCAGAATCGCATCGCGCCGACCAGCAGCCAGCTGGAGTTCGCGACGTTCGGTCCGTTTGAACTGCTGCAGGCACGTCAGCTGATTGAGAGTAACGTGGCGGAGTTTGCCGCCACGCAGGTGACGCGACAGGACATCATCGACCTGATGGCGATTCAGGAGAATGCCCGTAAGGAAGATCACTTCCGCGATTCAGAGTGGGATATGCAGTTTCATGTCCGCATCGCCCAGTCCACGCAGAACAGCGCGTTAGCCGCCATCGTTGAAAAAATGTGGCTGCATCGTCAGCACAATCCCTACTGGCTGAAACTTCACGAACACATCGACCAGCGCAGCATTCTCAGCTGGTGCGACGACCACGATCAGATCCTCAAAGCCCTGATGCGTAAAGATCCCGCCGCCAGCAAACTGGCGATGTGGCAACATCTGGAAAATACTAAACAGATGCTGTTTAACGCGACGGCGGATGATTTTGAATTTAATGTCGACCGATACATGTTCGGTGAGAATCCGGTCATCCTTCCTGACGGCTCCAGCCACGCCCGCTAAACAGCCTGAACGCGCCGGTGAGGGTCAGTTAATCTGCAATAGTGTCAGGTCATGTAAAGCTCCTTTTTACACGCCGTTTCACAAGGTAAAACTCCTGTTCGTCAGCGAGTTTTCCTGTCTCAGACAGGTGATTTTTGTTACAGTTATCGCCCTTTTATTACCCTTTGAGACAGGGGGTTATAAAATCGCTGATTTAACAATCAATTCTGGAAGGATCCGGAAAATCCCGCCCAGGCTGCGCTCCTAAAATTTATAACGACATGCCGGTCTGCGTTTAAGTCCCTGTGGGACATGTTTAACAATGATGTTCAGGAATGATTGATGGATATTCTGCAAGCGTTGCTGCATGCCCTGTGGCAACAGGATTACGAGACCCTTTCCGACCCCACGCTGGTATGGGCCATTTACGGCGTGCTGTTCATGATTCTGTTTCTGGAAAATGGCCTGCTTCCTGCCGCGTTTCTGCCGGGTGACAGTCTGCTGATTCTGGTCGGCGTGCTGATTGCCAAAGGCACCATGAGTTTCCCCTTAACGATTCTGGTTTTAACCACCGGGGCCAGTCTGGGCTGCTGGGTGAGCTATATCCAGGGTCGCTGGCTCGGCAATACCCCCACGGTACAGAAATGGCTCTCCCATCTGCCCGCCCAGTACCACCTGCGCGCGCACAGCCTGTTTCACCGCCACGGCCTCTCTGCCCTGCTGATTGGCCGCTTTATCGCCTTTGTGCGCACCCTGCTGCCTACCATCGCCGGCCTGTCCGGTCTGAGCAACGCCCGCTTTCAGTTTTTCAACTGGGTCAGCGCGCTGCTCTGGGTGGTGATTCTGACCGTTATCGGCTTTGCTCTGGGTAAAACACCGATTTTCCGGCGCTATGAAGATGAGATGATGTTCTTCCTGATGATGCTGCCGCTGGCGCTGCTGGTCTTCGGGCTGGTAGGTTCGCTGGTCGTTTTATGGCGTAAACGTCAGGCGAATCAGAACGGGAAAGCCGAGTGATGAAAGCGTTGCAGGCGATTCCAAAACGGTGGATGCCGTGGTTGATGGCGGGCGCGCTGGCGCTGATCGCGCTTTGCGTGGTTCCCGCCCTGATGCAGCACGAGACGGTGGTGCAGATCCGGGTTTCCCATGCGGGCGCGACTCTGCCCGATGGCTTTTATCTCTATCAGCAGCTCAGCGCGCAGGGTATCCGTATTAAAAGCATTACCCCGGCGGGCGATGCACTGATTATTCACTTTGACAGCGAAGAACAGAGTCTGGCGGCACAAAAGGTGTTACGCCGCCTGCTGCCACAGGGCTTTATCGTGGCGCAGCACGATCACGCTCAGCATCTTTCCCTGGCCTGATACGCCCCGTCCCTGCTTTTCAGGCCGTCGCGGCATCGCGTGGCGGCCTGACAGCCTCTCTATCTCCCGGTCTTCTTTGAACTTTTTACGTTGCGTGTCTATGCTTAACGGAGAGTCGATTCTCAGCATCCGCGATCCACATCTGATCCCGCTGCTGAACAATCAGGTCGCAAAGGAAGGTACCCAAACGGATGAAATATCACCTATTACTGGGCGTCGCCCTCTTTTCGCTGTCTGGCTCACTGCTGGCCGCCGAATCGCTGTGCGAGCAGAAAGAGCAGGACATTAAGCACGAAATTGAGATGGCGCAGAAGCATAACAATCTGCGCCGGGTCAACGGCCTTGAGCGGGCGCTGACCGAAGTCCAGGCGGACTGCAGCGACAAAAAGCTGGAAGCCGCCCATCTGGAAAGAATTAACGCGCAGAAGCAGAAAGTGGCTGAGCGCGAGCACGAACTCAGGGAAGAGCGTGATGAGGGCCACGACAGGGAGAAGATTGCGAAGCGACAACAAAAACTGGATGAAGCGCGCCGGGAGCTGAAAAAGTTACAGGCGGAGCCCTATTAATCGGAATTAATCTACTGATGTTAAAGGAGTATTTTATGTCTAAAGACACATCATCGGAACATCTGCGTGCTGAACTGAAAAATCTGGCTGATACCCTGGAAGAGGTGCTGAGCAGCAGCACTGAAAAATCGAAAGGGGAGCTGGATAAGCTTCGCAATAAAGCGCGTGTGGCGCTGGACAGCTCACGTGAGCGCCTGGGTGAATCAGGCGAACGCCTTGCGGCGACAACCCGTGAAGCGGCGCAGAAGGCGGAAGGCTACGTGCGTGAAAATCCCTGGCATGGTGTGGGTATCGGTGCAGCGATTGGCGTCGCACTGGGCATGCTCATTTCGCGTCGCTGATTATGGCTGATTCACAGCAGAACCACGGCCCGGCTAAAGGGGTCATTAACATCGGCCAGCGTATTGTCACCACGCTGGTTGGCATGGTCGAGACGCGCGTTCGTCTGGCAGTGGTGGAACTGGAGCATGAGAAAGCCAACCTGATACAGCTGCTGTTGATGGTGGGCCTGACGATGCTGTTCACGGCCTTTGGTCTGATGAGCCTGATGGTGCTGATTATCTGGGCAGTGGATGCGCAGTATCGCCTGATGGCCATCGGGATCACCACCGGCACTCTGTTCCTGCTGGCGGTTATCTTCGGACTCTGGACCCTTCACAAATCCCGTCAGTCCACGCTGTTACGCCACACGCGTAAAGAGCTGGAGACTGACCGTAATTTGCTTGAGGAGCAGCGCTGATGAGCCGCCGCGAGCGTGAAGAACGCATCCATGAACTGCTTAAGCACGTGCAGCAGCAGCGGCTGGATTTAAGCGCGGCGCGGCGCGACTGGCTGGAAAGTACCGCCCAGTACGATCGTGGCTGGTTCACGTTCCTGAGCTTACGTCGCTATCTGGCGATTGGCAGCAGTGCGCTGGCCGTCTACTCGATTCGCAGTCCCAACCGGCTGCTGCGCTGGGCCAAGCGAGGATTTGGTGCCTGGAGTACCTGGCGCATGATTAAGTCCGCCCTGCCCCCGCGTTAACTCTCTGAAAAGCCGGTCCTGAAAAGACCGGCTTTCTTCATCAGTTTTTCTGAAAAACACTGACAGTTTTTCCTGCTTACAACCTTTTCACGCCGCGATTATCATCTCCAGCTATCAACCCAATGAAAAGCATCACTGCTTTCAGCGGGCACAAACCCTGCGGGCAGCCTGCCCTGCACTACTGATAACGCTGGAGTAAATGATGAAAAAATTCGAAGATACTGGTCTGTTGCTGGCTCGCATCCTGATGCCAATCCTGTTCATTACCGCGGGCTGGGGCAAAATCACCGGTTATGCAGGCACCCAGCAATATATGGAAGCGATGGGCGTGCCCGGCTTTATGCTGCCGCTGGTTATCCTGCTGGAGTTTGGCGGCGGTCTGGCTATCCTGTTTGGTTTCCTGACCCGTTTTACCGCGCTGTTCACTGCCGGCTTCACCATCCTGACCGCGTTCCTGTTTCACAGTAACTTTGCCGAAGGCGTGAACCAGCTGATGTTCATGAAGAATCTCTCTATCGCCGGGGGTTTCCTGGTGCTGGGTCTGGTGGGTCCGGGCGCATACAGCATTGATCGCCTGATCAGCAAAAGAAAACCGCAGGCGATTGCGCACTAATCTCACATAACGTGTAATGCCACATATACTTAGCAGGGCGGGGACATTTCCCCGCCCTGTTTGCTTTGGAGCCATTATGGGACAGTTAATTGACGGTGTCTGGCATGACACCTGGTACGACACCAAATCGACCGGCGGACGCTTTAAGCGCTCAGAGTCCGCCTTCCGTAACTGGGTGACCGCCGATGGCAGCGCAGGCCCGACAGGCAAGACGGGGTTTACCGCCGAACGCGACCGCTATCATCTCTATGTCTCGCTGGCCTGCCCCTGGGCGCACCGCACGCTGCTGATGCGTCAGCTGAAGGGACTGGATAACCTGATCGACGTCTCGGTGGTGCATCCACTGATGCTGGAGAATGGCTGGACGTTTGACGATACGTTTCCGGAGGCAACCGGCGACAAACTCTATCAGAATGACTTCCTCTATCAGCTCTATCTGCACGCCGATCCGCACTACAGCGGTCGCGTCACAGTGCCGGTGCTGTGGGACAAGCAGCAGAACACCATCGTCAGCAACGAGTCTGCCGATATCATTCGCATGTTCAACAGTGCGTTTGATGCGGTGGGTGCGCGCGCCGGGGATTACTACCCGGTTGCCCTGCGTGAGAAGATTGATGAGCTGAACGGCTGGATCTACGATACGGTGAACAACGGCGTCTACAAAGCGGGGTTTGCGACCTCACAGAGCGCCTATGACGAGGCCGTCACCGCCCTGTTCCACTCGCTGTCGCGCCTGGAGCAGATTCTGGGCCAGCACCGCTATCTGACCGGCGATCAGCTGACCGAAGCGGATCTGCGGTTGTGGACCACGCTGGTGCGTTTTGATCCGGTTTACGTCACGCATTTCAAATGCGATCGTCACCGGATTGGTGATTTCCGGAATCTCAGCGGTTTCCTGCGCGACATCTATCAGATGCCGGGCATCGCGGAGACGGTCAGTCTGCCGCATATTCGTCATCACTACTACTGCAGCCATAAAACCATTAACCCGCACGGCGTTATCTCTCTCGGCCCGGCGTTTGACTGGAATGAGCCGCACGGTCGCGATTAAGCGGCATCAGCCCCACGCCGTGGCGCGGGGCTGAGTCTCACCCCGGCGGCGTCCCGCGCCCTCAGCGAAACCCCACCAGAATGTTGTTCACCGCGCTGAAGATCTCATTCATCTGATCCTGAAACAGGGTCGGAAGGTTATACATCAGCAGCAGCGCCCCCAATCCCAGGGTGATGGAGATGGGGAAGCCAATAACAAAGATAGAGAGTTGCGGTGTCAGGCGGTTAAGTAAGCCCAGCGTCAGGTTCAGCGCCAGCAGCAACGTCACCACCGGCATCCCAATCTGCAATCCACTGCTGAAGATCAGGCCCGCAGCCTCGGGTAACCGATAAATCGCGCTGGTCTATCGCCCGCTGACTGAACAGGCCCCGCTCAGTCAGTCCGGTGAAGCGGGTATGGAGGGCGAGCGCTAGCCGGGGCTGACCGACAGCGCCAGAAAGCAAAAACCCCGCCGGAGCGGGGTTTTGTAGTAAGACGTCGAAGCTGACCGTTAAGCCGCGCTCCTTTCATGAAAAGCGTCGTGGACAGTCATTCATCACCGAATGCACGTCGCCAGAAAGCAAAAACCCCGCCGGAGCGGGGTTTTTTAGTAAGAAGTCGAAGCTGACCGTTAAGCCGGGTTCTGTCGTGGACAGTCATTCATCTAGGCCAGCAATCGCTCACTGGCTCAAGCAGCCTACCCGGGTTCAGTACGGGCCGTACCTTGTGAACCCCTATTTGGCCTTGCTCCGGGTGGAGTTTACCGTGCCACGAACTGTTGCCAGTCGCGCGGTGCGCTCTTACCGCACCCTTTCACCCTTACCTGATCCCATTTCTGGGCCATCGGCGGTTTGCTCTCTGTTGCACTGGTCGTAGGCTTGCGCCTCCCAGGCGTTACCTGGCACCCTGCCCTATGGAGCCCGGACTTTCCTCCCCTCTGCCCGTCTCCCCACAAGTGAGGACGACGACAAAGCGGCGACTGTCTGGTCAGCTTCGGCGCGGGATAATAGGGCATTCGCCCGCGTTTGTCACGCCTCTTGCTGCTCCAGCGCATACTTATAAAGCGCATTTTTCTTTACGCCGTGGATCTCAGCCGCCAGCGCAGCCGCCCGCTTTAACGGCAGCTCTTTCTGCAGCAGCGCCAGCGTTCGCAGCGCATCCGCCGGAAGCGCGTCCTCGTCATCGGCCTTATGGCCTTCAACGATCAGCACCATCTCGCCTTTGCGACGATTCTCATCTTCTTTTACCCACGCCAGCAGGTCGGCCACCGGCGCGCCGTGGATCGACTCCCAGGTTTTGGTCAGCTCACGCGCCAGCACCACATAGCGATCCCCGCCCAGCTCACTCACCATATCCTGCAGGCTGTCGATCAGGCGGTGGGTGGACTCATAGAAAATCAGCGTGCGCGGCTCCTGCACCAGCGCGCGCAGAGCGTCACAACGCCCCTTGGTTTTGGCTGGCAGAAACCCTTCGTAACAGAAACGATCGGACGGCAGCCCGGCGGCACTCAACGCCGCAATGGCGGCACAGGCGCCTGGCAGCGGCACCACCCGGATGCCCGCTTCGCGGCAGCGGCGCACCAGATGGTAGCCCGGATCGTTGATCAGCGGCGTGCCAGCATCCGAAACTAAGGCTATGCTTTGACCCTCCTCCAGCTTCGCAATCAGCAGTTCAGCCTTGTGCTGTTCGTTGTGATCGTGAAGTGCGAAGAGTCGCGCATTGATGGCGAAATGTTGTAGCAACAGCCCGGTATGACGTGTATCTTCCGCAGCGACCAGATCGACGCTCGAAAGCACCGTCAGCGCCCGCTGGGTGATATCACCCAAATTACCAATCGGGGTTGGAACGATGTAGAGCGTGCTGGCAGAAATCTCTGCCCGATCGAGTTGTTTCATTGTTTCATCCGAATTGCCGATTTAATATTGAGCATCTTGAAAAAAACATCACTGGATACAGTATGCTTCCTTCAAAAGTCGTTCGTCATAAAGCAGGACGCTTTCTGCCTGTCATTCTTGCTGGGCTGATTTTAGCCGCGTGTAGCGGTCAGGGGCCGCAAACCTCAACCGTCAATATTCAGGGGCCTGCCACAGCCAGCTCCGCTTACTATCTGCAGCAGGCGCAGCAAAGCAGCGATGATAGCAAGACCGACTGGCAATTACTCGCAATCCGCGCCCTGTTGAAGGAAGGAAAGTATCCTGAAGCGACCCAGCAACTGAGTCAGCTGCCGCAGCAGCTCTCTGAGACGCAGCAGCAGGAATCGCTGCTGCTGAAAGCGCAGCTGCTGATTGCCCAGCAGAAGATCAAAGAGGCTGAGCCCCTGCTGGCTGACGTGAAAACCGGTGCACTGTCGAAGGATCAGCTGGCGCGTTTTTACAGCCTGCAGATCGCCAGTGCACAGGGGCGCCCTTCTCTCTCCCTGTTGCGCACCTACATTGCGCAGGAGCCGCTGCTGACCGGCAGCGACCATCAGGCCAACATCGATGCTACCTGGCAGGCGCTGACGCAGATGTCGCCGCAGGAGGCCAGCAACCTGGTCATTAACGCCGATGAAAACGTGCTGCAGGGCTGGCTCGACCTGCTTGCCGTCTGGCGGGCTAACACCCAGGATGCCGGGATGCTCAAGTCGGGCATCAAAGACTGGCAGACCCGCTATCCGCAGAATCCGGCGGCCAAAACGCTGCCGACGCAGCTGAGCCAGATGCAGAACTACACCAAAGCCTCAACCAGCATTATCGCGCTGCTGCTGCCCATGAATGGTCAGGCGCAGGTCTTCGCGAATGCGATTCAGAAAGGCTTTACTGACGCGAAGAATGGCGTCTCCGCCCCTGCCGCCCAACCGGCGGCCGCACAGCCCGCCGCGACGGATGGCACGGCCAGCACGCAACCGGCAGCTGTCGCCGGCTCGGCTTCCGACCCGATCAGCGCGCCGCAACAGCAGGCGGCAGAGGCTACCCCGCAGGCGCAGCCTCAGTCTCAGCCTGCCGCCACCGCCGAACCGGCCAGCAACGCTCAGATTAAGGTCTATGACACCAGCAGCCAGCCGATTGAGCAGGTGATGCAGCAGGCCCAGCAGGATGGCGCCACCCTCGTGGTGGGGCCACTGCTGAAGAGCAACGTGGAGAAAGTGGCTAACAGTCAGACGCCACTCAATGTTCTGGCGCTTAACGAGCCGGAAACGATCCAGAACCATCCGAATATTTGCTACTTTGCGCTTTCTCCTGAAGACGAAGCGCGCGATGCCGCGCACCATATCTGGGATCAGGGCAAACGCGAGCCGCTGTTGCTGGTTCCGCGCAGCGGTCTGGGCGATCGCGTCACCAATGCTTTCGCGCAAGAGTGGCAGACGCTGGGTGGCGGTACCGTGATGCAGCAGCGCTTTGGCTCGACCGCTGAGCTGAAGCAGGGCATCAACAGTGGCGCGGGCATCAGCCTGTCAGGCACGCCGGTGAATGCGGCCCCTGCCCAGCAGCAGCAGGGTGTGTCCATTGCCGGCCTGACCATTCCGGCACCGCAGCAGAGCACGCCAGAGGCCGTCAGCACCAGCAGCGGCGGAGGCGTCGATGCGGTCTATATCGTTTCCACCCAGGATGAGCTGCAGCTGATTAAGCCGATGATCGCCATGCGCACCGGCAGCCGCAGCAACATTTCGCTTTATGCCAGCTCGCGCAGCGCGCAGGCGGGTGCCGGTCCCGATTTCCGTCTGGAGATGGATGGCCTGCAGTTCAGCGATATTCCTCTGCTCTCCGGCAGCAATCCGGGCCTGATGCAGCAGACCTCGAAGTCATTCAACAATGACTACTCGCTGGTGCGCCTCTATGCCATGGGGATGGATGCCTGGACGCTGGCCAATCACTTTAACCAGATGCGTCAGTCACCGGGTTATACGCTGGATGGCAACACCGGTAAGCTCAGCGCCAACACGGATTGTGTGATCAACAGGAAGTTGACATGGAACCAGTATCGTCGGGGCGAAATCGCACCGGCCAACTGACCCGCCGTCAGACTGGCGCCCGGTATGAAGAAGATGCCCGGCGCTATCTGGAGCAGGCGGGCCTGAAATGGGTCGCCAGCAATGTTCACTTTCGCGGGGGTGAACTTGACCTGATAATGCGTGACGGGCACTGTTGGGTGTTTGTCGAAGTTCGCTACCGCCGCGATGCGCGCTACGGTGGCGCACTCGCCAGCATCACCCGCAGCAAACAGCAGAAGCTGCTGCGCGCTGCCGCTCTCTGGCTGGCGCAACGCGGCGGCAGTTTTGCAACGGTGAATTGCCGTTTCGACATCATCGCCATTACCGGCACGGCGCTCGAGTGGCTGCCGGATGCCTTTAATGCAGACGTTTAGAACCAGGTGGTTGTGTGCAGGAAAGAATTAAAGCGTGTTTTACTGAAAGTATTCAGACCCAGATTGCTGCCGCTGAGGCGCTGCCCGATGCCATCTCCCGTGCGGCCCTGACGCTGGTGCAATCTCTGCTGAACGGCAATAAGATCCTGAGCTGCGGCAACGGCGCCTCATCCGCCAATGCCCAGCACTTCGCCGCCAGCATGATCAACCGTTTCGAAACCGAGCGCCCCAGCCTGCCGGCGCTGGCGTTAAGTGCAGACAACGTGATGCTGACCGCGATTGGTAACGATCGCCTGCACGATGAAATTTATGCCAAGCAGGTGCGCGCGCTGGGCCATGCAGGTGATGTGCTGCTGGCCATCTCAACCCGTGGCAACACCCGCGACATTGTGAAGGCCGTTGAAGCCGCGGTAACACGCGATATGACGATCGTTGCGCTTACCGGGTATGATGGCGGTGAGCTTGCCGGACTGCTGGGCCCGCAGGATGTGGAAATCCGCATTCCCTCACACCGCAGTGCCCGGATTCAGGAGATGCATATGCTCACCGTTAACTGCTTATGCGATCTGATCGATAACACCCTCTTTCCCCATCAGGAATGACCGAAGGAGCACGAATGAAAGCATTGAACGCTATCGCTATTCTGTTAACCGCCATGCTGCTGCAGGGCTGTGTCGCCGTGGTTGCCGGTGGCGCAGCGGTTGCCACTAAAACCGCCACCGACCCCCGTACGGTCGGCACGCAGGTGGATGACGGCACGCTGGAGCTGCGCGTCACCAATGCGCTGGCGAAAGATCAGCAGATCAAAACCGATGCCCGCGTCATCGCCACCGCCTATCAGGGCAAAGTGCTGCTGACCGGTCAGGCGCCGTCGCAGGAGATCGCCAATCGTGCCAAACAGATCACCATGGGCGTGGATGGCGCCACCGAAGTCTATAACGAGATCCGCATTGGTCAGAAAGTGACGCTCGGCACCACCTCGTCAGACACCTGGATCACCACCAAGATCCGCTCGCAGCTGCTGGGCAGCGATCAGGTGAAATCCTCCAACGTGAAGGTGACCACCGAGAATGGCGAAGTGTTCCTGCTGGGTCTGGTGACGCAACAGGAAGGGCAGGCGGCGGCCGATATCGCCAGCCGCGTCAGTGGCGTGAAGCACGTCACCACCGCCTTTACCCTGCTGAAGTAACGCGTAAGACGCAAAAAAGGCGGCCATGGCCGCCTTTTTTATTGCCTGAGGATCAGACCGGGATGTCGATGACCAGTGCCCGGGTCGCCGTTTTCGCCGTCAGCGTCAGCAGCGACTCTTCCTGCAGAAAGGCACCGTCGCCGCACCCGAGCGCTTCCCGATGCGCCGCACCCGATCGGGCTTCCAGCGAACCGTGAATCGACTGCAGATAGGCGCGCGGCCCCTGCAGATGCAGCGCATGCTGCTCGCCAGGCGCCAGTTCGACCTGATGGATCCACACCTGCTGACGCAGTTGCAGGCTCTCATCCACGCCATCCGGCGAGGCGATCAGCTGAGAGGTAAGGCCCGCCGTCAGGGCCAGTTTCTGCATCCGCGGATTCTCACGCTCCGGGCAGGCGGCCAGCCACAGCTGCATACGGGTCAGCGGGCGCTCTTTGCTCAGGTTGATTTCGGTGTAACTGACCCCCGGCTGGGCTGAGAGCAGCAGCGCCTCCCCTTCCTGCACGCTGATCGTGTTGCCTTCGCTGTCGCGATACTCCGCTTCGCCCTGCAGCACGATGTTAAGCACATCGACCTGCGGATAGGTGCGCGGCTGAAAGGCGGCCCCTGGTGCCAGCACTTCCTGATTCAGTACGCGCAGTGACGCGTAGCCCATCAGTTTTGGATCAAAATAGTGGCCAAAAGAGAAACTGTAGCGGGCCTGCAACCAGCCAAAGTCGGCCTGGCCACATGCGGACGCACTGCGTGTCGTTATCATTATTTACCTCCGGCATCCGGTGACGAGGATCGGTCACGGACTCTATGCACACATGGTAAAAGTCTGGACGCCGGATTGTTAGCCAGTTAATCTGCCGGGCATGTTCAAATTTCCTGACAGAGAAACGGGATGGCTAAAGAGCGTGCGTTAACCCTTGAATCGTTACGCGTAATGGATGCGATTGATCGACGTGGTAGTTTTGCGGCGGCGGCCGATGAGCTGGGCCGCGTGCCCTCTGCACTCAGCTATACCATGCAGAAGCTGGAAGAGGAGCTGGATGTGGTGCTGTTTGACCGCTCCGGCCACCGCACCAAATTTACCAACGTGGGACGCATGCTGCTGGAGCGTGGCCGGGTGCTGCTGGAAGCGGCCGACAAGCTCACCACCGATGCCGAAGCGCTGGCGCGTGGCTGGGAAACCCATCTGACCATCGTGACCGAAGCGCTGGTGCCCATCGACGCCCTCTTTCCGCTGGTGACGCGCCTGGCCGACAAAGCCAATACCCAGTTTTCGCTGGTCACCGAAGTGCTGGCGGGGGCATGGGAGCGGCTGGAACAGGGACGGGCCGATATCGTCATCGCCCCCGATATGCACTTCCGCGCCTCAACCGAGATCAACACCCGCAAGCTCTACACCATGATGAGCGTCTATGTCGCCAGTGCCGACCATCCGATCCATAACGAGCCGGAACCGCAGTCTGAAGTAACGCGGGTGAAATACCGCGGCATTGCGGTGGCGGATACCGCGCGTGAGCGCCCGGTGCTGACCGTACAGCTGCTGGATAAGCAGCAGCGCCTGACCGTCAGCAGCATGGACGACAAGCGCCGTGCGCTGCTGGCGGGTCTGGGCGTGGGAACCATGCCCTATCCGCTGGTGGAGCAGGATATTGCGGAAGGCCGCCTGCGGGTCGTGAGTCCGGAATATACCCGCGAGGTCGACATTATTATGGCGTGGCGGCGGGACAGCATGGGCGAGGCCAAAGCCTGGTGCCTGCGTGAGATCCCGCGCCTGCTGGCGAAGAAAAACTGACGGCGGCAGAGCCTCGTGTTAAGAGCGGCTCAGGCAATCCATCGCCACCGCTCTGAAACTGCTGAAGTCAGTGCTCTCCCGCAGGCGGATCATCGCCCTTTCCCGCAGAAATGTGACAAACAGATCGTAGATCGCCATCGCCTCTTCATATTCGCTTTTGCTGATCGCCAGCAGGAAAATCACATAGGCGGTGTCGTCGCCCCAGGCGATGCCCTGCGGGGCCAGCACGGTGTAGACCACGGTTTTCTTCGCCAGCAGCCCCAGCGAGTGCGGCAGCGCAATGCCTTCGCCGAGCATGGTGCTGACAATCGCTTCGCGCTCCTCCACCGACGGATAGAAAGCAGCGTCCACAAACCCCTCCGCCTCCAGCTGATCGCACAACTGCCGGAACAGTTCAGACTGGGTCATTGGCCTGTCGACGATATGAAAGTGCTGAGCATCAAAATATTTCGTCAGCATATAGGGACGGGTACGATCCACCAGCACCAGCTTGCCGATCTGCTCCAGCTGAAACCCGGTGGGAAACGGTGACATCACCACCACCGGTTTCTCTTTTTCGCTGAGCCGGATGGTCGAGATCACAAAGTCCTCATCGATGCGGCTGCGCGCCTCATATTCACGCTGAGAGAGGCGTGCCGTCACCTTCAGCTGCGGGTATTTGCGCAGCAGCATCGCCTCAATCATCCGCAGCGTCGAGTTACCGCTGTCGCAGACCAGCAGCACCTGGGGATGACGCTGATAGCCCACGTCATAGTGGCGCTCCAGCCCGACACCGATGTGCAGCACCAGAAAGCCAATCTCATTCTCGCTGATGACGTAAGGGGTATATTTCCCCCAACTGGTCACCGCCGCTAAGGTGACATCATAGGCCATGGGGTAGTGCTGCTTGATATTGCTGAGCAGCGGGTTAGGAATATGGATCTGGTAGCGCACCCGGGTGATCATGGTCTTGATATGGGTAAGCAGATCGGCACGCAGTTGCTGATCGTTCTGCAGATTAAAGTTGTAGTAGGTGTTGATGAAGCTGAGCAGGTAATCCACCAGCGCATCGGCGTCATCCGCATTGATGGCGCTGGGGGCGATAGCCTGAATACGCCGTGCCGCAATGTTGACCCGCAGCCAGTTCTCTTCAGCCGGTGAGATCGGTTTACTGACCAGCGGGCGCATCAGCGTAATCAGCTGGTGCGCCGCTTCGCGCACGTCATCCCCAATCTCCTCAGCGCCCGGATCGTTAAGCGGATAGCCTTCGCTGATACGGCGCACCGCCACCGCACAGTAGATCCGCAGATAACGTTCTCCCTCATCGCTGAGGCGGATATTGTGTTCAGCAAAGCAGCGTTGCAGCAGCGGCTGGAGGGTTTCCAGCATACCGCTGTTGAGCGCTTCAATGGTCAGCAGCGGACTCTCCGGCTGTGACTGATCGATTTGCCACAGCAGATCGGTCAGGCAGGTTCGGATCGCCACTTCGCTGCCGAACAGCTTCATGCCGTAGTGGGGCTTGCTTTCAATCGTCAGGTGATAGCGTCCCAGCCACTCGCGCACTTCCGCCATATCGTTCTGCAGGGTGGCGCGGCTGACAAACCACTCCTCGGCCAGCTCTTCAAGTTTCAGCGAATAGGCCGCGGTGAGAAACCGGGTCAGCAGATAACGGATGCGGTCAGGCGACGTGCGCGGGATGCGCAGCGGTGAGGCGCTGTGTTGCTGCAGATGCTGAAAGCGCTGAGCATCCTCAATCTTCAGCTGATAGCCCGCGCCACGGCTCAGGACGAACTGCGCACCATGTTCAGCCAGCAGCGCATTCAGCGCCGTAATGTCGGTGCGTACGGTGCGGGTCGAGACGGCAAAACGCCGCGCCAGTTCATCCTGAGGCAGCGTTTCGTTTTGCAGGGCATCAAACAGTTGCGCAAGGCGCTGATTGGGAAATCTCACGACAGTTACCTGTTTACAGAGAAAATCAGGGAAACGGAAACTCAGCCTACGGGGATCGTGACGCAACGTCCATGTTGCGTGCGCGGCCTGCCACCCGATCGGCCTGCCGCGCGGCGCGATCCTCAGGGCAGCAGCGTTTTACAGATCGCCAGCAACCGCTGCACATCCTCGATCCGGGTTTCACCACTCGCTTTGTCGATGATCGAACTGTAGACGTGCGGGATCACTTTGCTGACGCCCGCTTCCAGCGCAATGCGCACGATCTCGCCGACGTTCTCCAGATCGATGCCGCCGGTGGGCTCCAGCCAGAAATCCATTTTTGCGCAGGCGTCTGCCACGGCGCGATACTCATCCACCGCCTGCAAACCGCCCATCGGAAAATATTTCACCGAGCTGCCGCCCATATCCTGCAGCATGGCAATCGCGGTTTCGATCGGAACGATCCCGTCAGGCTGTGTTGCGCTGCGCGGGCCGGTCGAGATTTTTACCTTACCCGGCGTGCCGGTGGGTGAGATCAGACCGTTGACGACGGTCTGCGACTGGCCCAGCAGCGCCCGGCTGGTGGCCACGCCGGTGAAGACCTGATTGACATGCTGGGGTTGCAGCACCTCCGCCAGCTCACTCACCATCTGTGACTGCCGGGGATCGCCCGCGCCCAGACCAATTGAGAGTGCGTTGTCGATCAGCGCAGCGTACTCGCTCATGTCGGCGATAGCAGCGTCATTGCTGGCGTAGTTTTTTGACAGCACGCCGACCAGCACATGCCCTTCGGCCGCCTGCCAGATGGCGCGCGCATTCTCTTTTGATCCCGCCAGTACGTTAAGGCAGAGACGATCCTGATAAAAGTTGGGGGTCAGCGTCATGCGGTTTTCTCTCCGGTTAACAGCGTCTGAATACGGGTGAAAATGGTGTGCAGTTGATCGGCGCTGACGCTGCGTACGTCCGCCTCAATGATCCCTTCATTGGCTTTGTAGCCACGGAAATAGATCGCGATGTCGCCGTTTTTCAGTGCCTGCACCAGATCGCCGGTGCGCTGCCCGATCGCCGCTTCGTCAAATTTGATCTCTGCACGGGCGATGTCACGTCCGGCGGCATCCCACACCACGCGGGCCGTGACGCCATTCAGATGGTTCAGCTGTTCGATGAACGGTGTCATTTTTTCCACCATCTGCGCGCCGCTGATTTTTGGCTGAGTCAGATAGTTTTCAATCGCGTGGGTCAGGCCGAGAATGCCCTCTTTGCCGACTTTCATCGCACGGCCAATCCCGTTGGTCTGGCGTTTGACCCACTCAACGTAGTGGTGGCGGCCAATTACCAGGCCGCTGGTCGGGCCTTCCAGCGCTTTTGCACCGCTGTAGATCACCAGGTCGGCGCCCGCCTCGTAGTAGCACTGCAGATCCTCTTCCGCGGCCGCATCGACAATCAGCGGAACGCCATGCTGGCGCGCAACGGCGGCAGCCTGCGCCACATCAAGGTGACTCTTCTGCACGCAGTGATGCGATTTCACATAGAGGATCGCCGCGGTCTGTGGGGTGATCGCCGCCGCCAGCTGCGCGGGCGAGCACTCATTGCTGTAACCCGCCTCCACCAGCTGGCCGCCTCCCAGCGCCACCATGCTGCCGACCGGTGCGCCGTAGTTCACGTTATGCCCTTTCGGCACCACAATCTGATGCGGGACGCTGAGCGGCGCGGCATGCAGGTTATCCAGCAGCCAGTCGTCATCTTTTACGATGACCGCCGCCACGCTCTGGGCGATGCCTGCCGAGGCACAGGAGACCACCACCGCGTTCTCCACCTTCAGCAGACCGGCGATGTAAGCCCCGGTTTTATCGACCAGGTCTTTCATTTCGAAGTAGTGATCGAGGCCATATTTCACCGTGTCGATCACGTCGCTCGACGGCGTGGAGACGCCGAGAATCGTCATACGGCCAGAGGCGTTAATCACCGGCTTCAGGCCATACTTTTCATAAACCGAGGTCATGTGCTGCTCCTTCTTCTGTCGCGATCCACTGACCCGCGACGACTGCCGCCAGCGGGACCAGATGCTTCTCACCGGTTACCGTTTCACCTTCTGAATCGATGAAGGGCCGGTTTTCCTCTTTGACGCTAAAAATGGTCAGGTCGGCGTCATAGCCGACTTTCAGCTGCCCCTTGCGCGGCAGCCGCAGCCCTGCCGCCGCGTTGACCGTCACGCAGTCAATCACCTGCGGCAGCGTCATGCCGACGCTGAAGAATTTCGACATGACATGGGCCAGGCTGTGAACCGGGCCAGCCAGACGGTTGCGGCAGTAAATGTCAGAGCTGATGGTATCGGGCAGAATGCCCTGCGCTATCGCCACCCGGGCGACCTCAAAACTGAAACTGGCACCGCCGTGGCCGACATCGAGCTTCACGCCGCGCGCGATAGCCTGTTTAACAGCGGCCTTGAGTTCGCCCTGCGGCGTCAGAATGCGGTTGGGTTTGCCGTTAAAGCAGTGGGTGATGATGTCGCCCGTGGTGAGCAGATCCGCAATCTGGTCAAGATTGGGCGGATTGTTGCCAATGTGGACCATCAGCGGCAGCCCGCCGCTCTGCTGCTGAATCGCCTTCGCGCGGATCAGCGGCTCGATACCGTTTTCACCCACCACGCTGCTGCTGATGCGCGCCTTCAGGCCCACGATAAAATCGGGCAGCCGGGCCACCGCCTGCTGCACCGCCTCGCCATCGATCTGCCTCATGTCGGCCAGTTCGTTCTGAGTGACGATACCGGTGCGGGCGATGTTGATCAGGGCATACACCTGGGTCTGCGCCACGCGGGTCAGCTGGTAAAAGTCATCAATATGATCGGCACCGGTGCTGCCCGCATCGACCACCGTCGTCACGCCGTGGGCCACGCCTATCGCATCGGCTTCATCATGGTAGATGGGGGATTTGGGATAGCAGTGAACGTGGGAGTCGATCCAGCCTGCGCTGAGGTAGTAGCGACCCGCCAGATCGCGTTCCTGGCGTGCGCTGCCCTGCACCCGGCCAACGGCGGCGATGCGGCCATCCTTCACCGCGATGTCGACCACCTGCTCATCGCTGAGTCGTGCAGCGCGGATAATCAAGTCGTACATGGTTTCTCCTTAACGGCAGCCCGCTACCGGGCTGCCGGTGAGATCAGAGCGCGATCGGGAAAATCGCACCGAGGATCATGGCGCCGAGGATCGCGCCACCGGTGATCGGCTTGTTCCAGAGATAGAACAGCAGCGCCCCCAGCAGTGAACCCAGACCAATCGGAATCGACGCCGTCATGGCTGACAGGATAATCAGCGGGCCGAGGAAGCGTCCGGAGGCATTACCCGCGCCCATCATGACGTCTGCGCCGTAGGTGGAGTCGCTCTGATTGATGGTGAATTTACGCGCCAGGATAATGACGTAGCCAATCGCCACCCCAATCACCAGACCCGTCGCCAGCGAGGCGGCAAAGTTCGCCACCGGGAAGACGATACCCGCGCCCAGCAGCAGGGCCGGAACGCCCAGGCCGACACCGGTCTGAATCGCGCCGCCGATATCCAGAATCCCCACCAGCGACCCTTCTATAATGCGGGCGAACAGGAAGCTGGCGCCAAAGGCGGCGACCGCGCCGTAGACGCCGGTCTCCATGCCAGAGCGCAGCATCGACACAAACGCCACTTCGTTGAACGCGCCGATGCCATAGAGGTAGTACATGTGGGTTCCGGCAAACACGCCGGCGGAGAGCAGGCCAACAAAGATCGGGAAAGACCAGTCGGCGTACCAGAAGCCTTTATTTTCGTTCATTGCATCGCCTCCTATTTGCCGCTGACGGAGTTATGGATCATGTCGAGCCAGCCGGGAATGCCGAGCTGGAAGGACTGCAGCAGTTTCATATCGAAACCGCGGAAGAAGCCGCTCAGCACAAACAGCAGGACGATGGCGGTCATCATCACTTTGGTGACCCGGTTCCAGCCGCTCTCTTCGACCCCTTTGCCGATCAGAATACCCAGCACCAGGCCCGGCACGGCATTGCCCATGATCAGCTGTGCCAGACCGCCGAAAATGGTGGCCCAGAAGCCTGACTTTTTGCCCGCGTCAATGGCCGCCAGCCAGAAGATGACCGGCATGACGGTGTTAACCAGCAGGTTAGCCGCCGGCACCAGCACTTTAACGGCCGTGACCTGAAGCGCCGCCGGAACGGCCGAGGCGGTGGAGTTGAGGAAGGCGACCACGACCATGCCGATAATGCCGCAGGCGATGGCCATTTTTTTCGGATTGTGCAGCGTTTCCGCCACGTTGCGGTTTTTGACCATCAGTGCCGCCGCACCCCAGTTTGGAATGATGCGGTGATCCACATCCTGGGTGAATGAACCGGCTGCAACAGAGGATGCCCAGGCGTTGAAAAAGAAGCCGAGACCAAAGGAGAAGTGGGAAGCGGGATCGCCTTCGCATGAGTTCAGCTCGCCCAGCGTACGAAAGGCGCCCATCCCCTGGGTGGTTGGCGCATGAAACATGCGTGCGGCACCCGCACCGACGCCGACGCCCACCAGCCCGCCAATGATCAACGACTTAAACAAAATGATTAAAAACATGTTGTTGTACCTTGTTGTCGTTTTTTTAATCCCGTCAGACTTCAGCCGCCGCCGCCTCACTCCGGCCTGCCCGCCGCGCGTGCGCGACAGCAGAGGAGCGGGCTACAGACAGGCTGACGTTAACAGGCGCTGTTTTATGATGCCGCCGTAAACGTCACCTGTTCGGTGTCGAAAACGGTGACGCTGACGGTGATCTCCAGCGTGACGCTGTAGTTCCGCCGCTGGCGCGCCAGAAAGAAGAAGAGAAACTTCTCGGTCCTGACGCTCTCCTGCGCGCGCAGCACCCGGACATCCTGAGGTTCAATGCGCAGCAGAATTTTTTGCGTCGCGCGCAGAACCTGGTTCTGCACACGACTCAGGGCATCGGCGAAGGCTTTCGCTTTGGTGTCGCCTTTGCCCTCGACCGTCACCTGGGTAACGTAGTGTTCTTTCATAATCAGCTGCCGTGCTTCTTGTTCCAGGCCTGCACCAGCCGCTCACCCAGCTCTTCTTTGTCCATAAAGCCGAAGCCCAGTACGGTAGCCCCTTCGTTGATGGCGGTCACCCCTTCATCAATAGAGCGCATGCCATGCTTCGCTTTGTAGCCATATTTGTTCTGCGCGGTGATGGCGCCTGCGCCGCCGCTGCCGCAGAACGAGATGCCGAAGTCGGCGTTTTCTGCCTTCATGACGTCACCCAGTTTCATGTCCGCCGCCACACCCGGCACCACCACCGCACGGCCACCCGCTTTTTCGATACCTGCGGCCACTTTCTGCCCTTTCCCTAAACGATCGCCAATCACGACTGTCACCATGTTCTTTTCCTCTTCAGTTGTTGGATCGTGCGACTTCAATGTGAACCGACAGCAGCCAGGCCTCTTCACGCGGCAGATTGCCAAACAGATCCACCACCTGCTGCGCCAGCGCGACGGTTTCCGGCGGAATATCCTCAAACAGCTCCGCTTCCACTTCCGGCAGCGGCTCGCCACTCAGAGAGCGTGATGCCATGGCCCGGACGTGGGATTCCAGCATCTGCTGCTGAACCGCGTTGGGCTGGATACCATGCTGCTGATAGATCGCCGCAATTTGCGTCATGACACGTTCTGCCAGTTGCTGCACTTTCTCCGGTGGCGCTTCATACACCGGGATGCCGTTATTGCTCACCTTGTTACTCCTGTTGAACCGGATAATTCGCGTTGAAAATAAATTAACCGTCCCGGCTCCCGCTGTGGAGAGGCAACATTTCCAGCAGCAAGCGGAAATTGAGGTGAAGGCTGTGCGTCAGATCGCAGAGTGCACACTTCGTGCGAAAAATGACTCTTTGTGCGCAAAATAATGAATTTAACCGTGCCGGATCTTGATGTTGTGCAACATCACGGCAGGTCCGATACGTTTTAAGGCGCGGTGATAAGCAGAAGTGATGGAAAAAACCGCCGGTCGGGCTGACCGGCGGTCTGATTAGCGGAATTTCTTATGGTTGGTATTGCGGATCTCATCAAACTTCGCGGCTTCGCGCTTTGCGCCCTCCACGTTGTTCGCTTTCGCCAGCGTGCTGACCACGTCGATCTGCGCAATCAGCGAGTCGAGACCGGCGTGATAATCTTTGATCTGCGTGCTGTCAGCAGGCTGACCTTCCAGCTTTTCGGGCGTGGACTGCTTCGCATCCTGCGCTGCCGCACGCATCCGGGTTAATGCCTGCTGCATCTCCCGGGCATCGTCCGTTTTTTTGACGATTTTCAGGTTCGCATTCAGCGTGTCCATATCCTGCTCCAGATCCGCCGCACAGAGGCTGACGCTGGAGAACATCAGAGAAGCCGACAACATTGCAATTAGCTGCTTACGCATCATTACTTCCTTTTTATTGTGACGAAAAAAAAGCAGCCAACAGGCTGCTTCAGGAATGCGTCGTTATTGTCCCGCTATCTTCATTTCAGGCAGTAAGACTGAACCGCACTGAATATTGCTGCGGGTTTCGATATCGTCGCCGATGGTCACCATATTGCGCCACATCTCTTTGAGATTTCCGGCGATGGTGATTTCACTGACCGGATACTGAATCACGCCATTTTCGACCCAGAAACCGGCCGCACCGCGCGAGTAGTCACCGGTGATGGCGCTGACACCCTGTCCCATCAGTTCGGTGACCACCAGACCGGTGCCCATCTGCTTCAGCAGATCGTCAAAGCTGTGGCCCTGACCGGCAATGCGCCAGTTGTGAATGCCACCCGCGTGACCGGTGCTGGTCAGGCCCAGTTTACGGGCGGAGTAGCTGGTTAGCAGCCAGGTCTGCAGGACGCCCGCCTGGATAATGTCGCGCGCCTGGGTGCGCACCCCTTCGCTGTCAAATGGCGTCGAGGCGAGACCTTTCAGCAGGTGCGGCTGCTCACTGATGGTGAGCCACTCCGGCAGGATCTGCTGACCCATCGCATCCAGCAGGAAGGTTGATTTCCGGTAAACGCTGCTGCCGCTGATCGCCCCGACCAGATGACCAAACAGGCCGGTCGCCACTTCAGAGGCGAAAATCACCGGCGCTTTCATGGTCGGAAGTTTGCGTGGGGCAAGACGGGAGAGCGTGCGACGCGCGCACTCTGCGCCGACCCACTCCGGGCTTTTCAGATCCTCAAACGCGCGGCCGATGGTGTAGGCGTAGTCGCGCTCCATGTTGCCATCCTGCTCGGCGATCACGCAGCTGGAGAGCGAATGACGGCTTGAGCAGTAGCTCTGCAGCATGCCATGGCTGTTACCGAACACCTTAATGCCGACATGACTGTTAAAGCTGCCGCCTTCGGTGTTGGTGATACGCTTGTCTGCGCGCAGTGAAGCCTCTTCAGCCTGCGCGGCCAGCTCAATGGCGCGGTCAGCATCGATCTCCCACGGGTGGTAGAGATCCAGGTCTGGCGCATCATAGGCCAGCAGCGCCGCATCCGCCGGGCCGGCAAAGGGATCGGGCGAGGTGTAGCGCGCAATATCGATCGCCGCCTGCACGGTACGTTTGATCGCGTCCGGGCTGAGGTCGGTCGATGAGGCGCTGCCTTTACGGTTCTGATGATAGATGGTGATGCCCAGCGCACCGTCGCTGTTGAATTCGACGTTTTCCACTTCGCCATAGCGGGTGCTGACCCCGATGCCGGTGGTTTTACTGACCGCTACTTCCGCGCTGTCAGTGCTTGCTTTAGCCAGTTCAAGTGCCTGCGCAATCGCCTGCTCCAGTACTTTTCGCTGTTCTGCAACCTGAGTAGATACGTTCATCGACCTGCCGTCTAATCTTATGTGTGAATGATTTGAGTCTATCAGAGTCAGAGAACAATTTCGCAGTCACCCGATAAACTGGTAGGATTAGCCTCTTTTTTTTGGGAGCCCGGAAATGACCAGACAGCCCGATGAGTGGCTCGACGATGTGCCAGATAATGACGAACAGGAAGATGAAGAGATTATCTGGGTCAGTAAGAGTGAAATTAAACGCGATGCCGAAGAGTTAAAACGCCTGGGCGCCGAACTGGTAGAACTGGGTAAAAACTCGCTGGATAAGATCCCGCTGGATGAGCGCCTGCGCACCGAGATCGAACTGGCGCAGCGTATTAAGAAAGAGGGCCGTCGCCGTCAGCTGCAGCTGATCGGTAAACTGCTGCGCAGTATTGATGTCGAGCCGATCCGCGTTGCGCTGGACAAGCTCAAGAACCGCCACAACCAGCAGGTTGCGCTGTTCCATAAACTGGAAATGCTGCGCGATCGTCTGATTGAACAGGGCGATGAGGCGATCAGCGACGTGATTGCACTCTATCCTGACGCCGACCGTCAGCAGCTGCGCAGTATGATCCGCAACGCGCAGAAAGAGAAAGCGGGCAACAAGCCGCCGAAGTCAGCCCGTCAGATTTTCCAGTACCTGCGCGAACTGGCCGAAGCCTGATAGCCCGGATAGCCGGTCTGTCGTGGCCGGTAGCAGGAAGCACGTCAGAACGTCACCGGAAAATGAGCGCCCGTTACGGGCGCCCGTCATCTCAGGCCAGTCTGTCCAGCAGCTTCTGGTGAATGCCGCCAAACCCGCCGTTGCTCATCACCAGAATCGAGTCGCCTGGCTGTGCGGCTTTCGCCACCATCTCGACCAGCGTATCGATATCTGCGCTCCAGTGCGCAGGCGGAATGCACGCTTCGGCGACGTCAGAAACCTGCCACGGAATGTGGTGCGGCTGGAACAGAAAGACCTCATCCGCCCGCGCCAGTGACGGCGCCAGATCGTTTTTGCTGACGCCCATCTTCATGGTATTCGAGCGCGGCTCCAGAACGGCCAGAATGCGCGCTCTGCCGCCAACCTTGCTGCGCAGGGCCGCCAGCGTTGCCAGAATCGCGGTCGGATGGTGCGCAAAGTCATCATACACTTTGATGCTGTTCACTTCGCCACGCAACTCCAGCCGGCGACGCGCATTGATAAAGCTGTTCAGCGCCTGGCCTGCATCTTCCGGTTTCACACCCACATGACGCGCGGCGGCGATCGCCATCAACCCGTTATGCATATTGTGTTCGCCGACCAGCGCCCAGTTCACCTCGCCGACCTTCTCGCCGTCGAGCCAGATTTCCCAGTGCGAGGCATCGGGCGTCAGCTTCTTCGCCTGCCAGCGCCCGTGGTCGCCCACGCTCTCCTGCTCGCTCCAGCAGCCCATCGCCATCACCTGCCTGATGTTGGCGTCATGCTCCGGCAGCAGGATCTTGCCCTGGCCCGGCACGATCCGGACCAGATGGTGGAACTGCTTCTGGATCGCCCGCAGGTCGTCAAAGATATCGGCGTGATCGAACTCAAGGTTGTTGAGGATCAGGGTTCGCGGGCAGTAATGGACAAACTTGGAACGCTTGTCGAAAAAGGCGCAGTCATACTCATCCGCCTCAATGACGAAGAATGGACTTTTTCCTAATTTTGCCGAGACATCGAAGTTTCCTGGCACCCCACCAATAATGAAGCCGGGTTCCAGGCCGCAGGCCTCGAGAATCCACGCTGCCATGCCGGCTGTGGTGGTTTTCCCGTGGGTTCCCGCCACCGCCAGCACCCAGCGGTCGCGTAACACGAAATCGTGCAGCCACTGCGGGCCGGAGAGGTAAGGAATGTTGCGTTCCAGCACCGCTTCCACACAGGGATTACCGCGCGTCATCGCATTACCGATAATCACCAGGTCAGGGGCCGGGTCGAGCTGACTCGCATCGTAACCTTCTGTTAATTCAATGCCTTGCTGTTCGAGCAATGTGCTCATTGGCGGGTAAACGTTGGCGTCTGAACCGGTCACCTGATGACCAAGTGAACGGGCCAGCACGGCCAGACCGCCCATAAAAGTGCCACAAATCCCGAGGATGTGAATGCGCATAACGTGATCCATTACTCTAAAGTTCGGCGCACAGTGTAACCCTGCTCGCAGACGGAAGAAACGGATTAGGACTATGGTTTTTGAAGTTCAATCGGCTAAACTGCGTACGCATCCGTTGGCAGACTGTTACGCGTGCTGCCACTCCATCGCAGATTCAGGGAATGTGTTATGAAAACGTTGGGCGAATTTATCGTCGAGAAGCAGCACGACTTTCCGCACGCCACAGGGGAACTGACGGCGCTGATCTCAGCTATCAAGCTGGGTGCCAAAATTATCCACCGCGACATCAATAAAGCCGGTCTGGTGGATATCCTCGGTGCCAGTGGTGTGGAAAATGTTCAGGGTGAACAGCAGATGAAGCTCGATCTGTTTGCCAACGAAAAACTGAAGGCCGCACTGAAAGCGCGTGGCATCGTCGCCGGTATCGCGTCTGAGGAAGAAGACGAGTTCGTCATCTTCGAAGGTGAGGAGAACGGCAAGTATGTGGTGTTAATGGACCCGCTGGATGGGTCATCTAACATCGACGTTAACGTCTCTGTCGGCACCATTTTCTCTATCTATCATCGCGTCAGCGAACCGGGCACCCCGGTGGTTGAAGCGGATTTCATGCAGCCCGGCAACAAACAGGTCGCGGCCGGTTACGTGGTTTACGGCTCCTCCACCATGATGGTTTACACCACCGGTGCAGGCGTGCATGCCTTTACCTACGATCCGTCGCTGGGTGTCTTCTGCCTCAGCCATGAACGTATGACCTACCCGGAGACCGGTTACACCTACTCCATCAACGAAGGTAACTACATTCGTTTCCCGCAGGGCGTGAAGAAATATCTGAAGTTCTGTCAGGAAGAGGATCTGCCTACGCACCGTCCTTACACCTCACGTTACATCGGATCGCTGGTCGCGGATTTCCATCGCAACCTGCTGAAAGGTGGCATCTACCTCTATCCAAGCACCGCCAGCCATCCTCAGGGCAAGCTGCGTCTGCTCTATGAGTGCAACCCGATGGCGTTCCTGGCGGAGCAGGCAGGCGGTAAAGCCAGCGACGGTCAGAGACGTATTCTGGACATTCCACCGGTCACGCTGCATCAGCGCTGCCCGTTCTACTGCGGCAACGAGGCGATGGTCAACGATGTTGAGCGTTTCCTGGCTGAGTTCCCGGATTGCCGTCAGGGCTAATGCGGCAGAGATAAAAAAGGGCGCGATCATCGCGCCCTTTTTTTTATCACGCTGGCTGCAATCTGAACTGCGCCATGGTCGCCTGAAGCTGATCGGACTGCGCTTCCAGCGACTCGGTCGCGGCCTTCGCCTGCTCCACCAGCGCCGCGTTCTGCTGCGCCGCCACATCCATCTGCGTGACCGCCAGATTCACCTGCTCAATGCCACGACTCTGCTCGTCAGACGCCATGGAGATCTCCTTCATCAGTGAGGTCACGCGCATCACCTCACCGGAAATCTCATCCATGGTTTCCCCGGCGCGCGTCGCCATCTCACTGCCCTCTTTGACCCGCGACTGTGAATCGCTGATCAGCGTGCGGATCTCTTTGGCTGCATTAGCACTGCGCTGCGCCAGCGTACGCACTTCATTCGCCACCACCGCAAAGCCACGGCCCTGCTCGCCCGCACGTGCCGCTTCAACGGCAGCGTTGAGTGCCAGGATGTTGGTCTGGAACGCGATGCCGTCGATCACGCTGAGAATATCGCCGATGCGATTGGCGCTGTCGGTAATCTCATGCATTTTTTCCATCACATAGCAGACCACCTCCGCGCCGCGGTCGGCGGTATCGGAGACCGCATTTGCCAGCTGATGGGCCTGCTGAGCGTTGCTGGCGTTAAGCCGCACCGTTGCCGTCAGCTGCTCCATGCTGGCCGCCGTCTGCTCAAGCGAAGCGGCAGACTCTTCCGTACGCTGTGACAGGTTGACGTTGCCGGCGGCCAGTTCACGGCTGCCGAGGTCAATCTGCATACTCGCCTCACGCACCTGACTGACGGAGTGACGCAGCGACTGCTGCATCCCGGTCAGTGCATGGTTAAGGCGTCCCAGCTCGTTGTTGCTGGACGGCGGCAGCACCTGAGAGAGATCGCCCGATGCGATCTGCTCAAGATGCACAATCGCGCTATCCAGCGGCTGCAGCAGCATCCGGCGCAGCAGTTGCCAGGCGAGCACCAGCAGCAGCAGGGTTAAGGCCACCGCCACGGCGATCAGGATTTTCATTTTGGTTTCGTTATGGGCCGCCTGCACCAGCTGCGCCGCCGTGACCTGATCGGCGAACTGACTGAAGTCCGTGACCGCCTTGTTGTAGCTGGCCGCCAGCGTCGCCAGGTTGCCTTCCAGCAGCTGGTAATACTCGTCGGTGTATTGCTTGTCCAGGGCGCTCATCATCGGCTTGATGCCCTGGTCGAGATAGGCCTTGTAGCTGGCTGAAATCGCATCCGCCAGCATTTTACCGTGTGCCGTCACCGTTCCGGCATCGATAAAGCGCTTGAGCTGTTGCTGGGAGGAGTCGACATCCGCCTGCGACAGTCGGGTGACGGCGGCGCCCTCTTCCAGCATGCCGATTTCAATTTTTCGTACCGCCAGCGCCGCGTTAGCGCGGGCCCGCATTAAATCTGCATTGCTCTGATAAAGACTGTTCAGCTCGATCCCCTGAATGCGGTTGATCACATCCAGCGAGCGGTTCCCTTTGTTAATTGCCACAATACCCATAAAACTCACCGCCAACAGCAGCAGTGTCATAAATGCCAGCAGTGCCAGCAACCCCGTGCGAAGTGATAACTGTTTCATCTTGATCGTTTCCGTTTATGAGAATAGGCGAAATGTCCAGCGGCCCTAAAACGGAACAGATATCGGCAGTAACGGACCGAAACTTTAACCCTGATTGAGTGTTAACAGCTTGATCATCACGGAAACATCAATCAAGCTAATCGCCGCTTATCCCCGACCCGGAGAAACACGATGAAAGCAGGCCTGTTTCTGATGCTGCTGCTGACCAGCACGATAACGATAGCGGGGGATCTGCTGTCAGATGCCTCGCTCGACCGCTGCCTGAATAACGCCCGGACCACGCTGGACATGAACCAGTGTTACGCTGCCGCCACTCAGGCCTGGGATCAGGCGATGAATAAGGAGTACGGCAGGTTGATGAAAACCCTCAACGGCGACCCCCGGGATAAACTGCGTGCCGCTCAGCGCGCCTGGCTGAGCTATCGGGACAGCTGGCTTGAGGCGGGCTACAGCCAGCTCAGTTCACAGGGCTCTCTGGGCAGCGTGGCGCTGAGCGCCCAGCGTCTGAGCCTGGTGCGCAATCAGGCGCAGATGCTGCAGGCGATGGCAAGGGGCAGCTGCGCTAACCCCGACGACTGCTGATCTGACCCGATTTTGCGCTGGCTGAGGCTGGCGCGTTTACTGACCTTCAGGGAGAAACCATGGCCGCTTACGCTTCAACGCTTATTCTGATTGGCCTCGCCGTGCTGAGTTATTTCGTGCACAACAACGCGGTCACCCTGTCGATTCTGGTGCTGCTGGCAATCAAAGTAACCCCGCTGGCACAGTTCTTTCCCTACGTGGAAAAACAGGGCATTACCTTAGGCATCATTATCCTGACGGTGGCCGTGATGGCCCCGCTGGCCAGCGGCTCTCTGCCGGCCGCTGCGCTGATCAAATCCTTTGCCAGCTGGAAGTCGATTGTGGCTATCCTGGTGGGCATTTTTGTGGCCTGGCTCGGCGGTCGTGGCGTCAGTTTTATGAGCGTTCAGCCGTCGGTTATCGGGGGCCTGCTGATTGGTACGGTGATTGGCGTGGCGTTCTTCCGTGGCGTGCCGGTAGGGCCACTGATAGCCGCAGGAATCGTTTCGCTGTTGGTGTCGGCGAAGTAGCCTTAGGGCGCATTCCGAAACGCCAAAAAGAGGGCATACTTTCAGAGTCAGTTGGCTATAATAGCCGACACTCAACATACGACTACTGAAGGAATACCCGATGAGTTTGAACCAGGTGCCAGCAGGTAAAGACCTGCCAGAAGATATCTACGTTGTCATTGAGATCCCAGCGAATGCTGATCCGATCAAATATGAAGTTGATAAAGAGTCTGGTGCCCTGTTTGTAGACCGTTTCATGTCTACCGCGATGTTCTATCCGTGCAACTACGGCTATATCAACCACACCCTCTCTCTGGATGGTGACCCGGTTGACGTACTGGTTCCGACCCCGTACCCACTGGTACCGGGCTCCGTGATCCGCTGCCGTCCGGTTGGCGTACTGAAAATGACCGACGAGTCTGGCGAAGATGCCAAACTGGTTGCCGTGCCGCACACCAAACTCTCTAAAGAGTACGATCACATCAAAGATGTGAACGACCTGCCAGAGCTGCTGCGTGCGCAGATCACCCACTTCTTTGAGCACTACAAAGATCTGGAAAAAGGCAAATGGGTGAAAGTGGATGGCTGGGACAACGCCGAAGCCGCGAAAGCCGAAATCATCTCCTCTTTCGAGCGCGCACAGAAGAAATAAGCCTGCTGCCCGTTTGTGAGTCGAAAAAAAAAACACCGTCCATCAGGACGGTGTTTTTGTTCAGGCCTCTGGCTCCGCATCGCGCTTCAGCCAGTCGCCGCTCGTAATGCGCTGGCGTCCTGCCACTGAGCGTTGATAGACATAAAGCCATGCACTGCCAAACGGCGTCTGAGTCAGAAAACGTTTGTACTCTCCCCCTTTGGTGCGAAGCGCATCCAGCTCCGCAAGGGTTGAGGCATCAATGCGGTACACTTCACACTGTACCGCGCCGTTGCCCTCAATAACGCCGGGATAATGGCCCAGACTGTAAAGCTCAAAGCCTTCAATCTGGTGATCACCCAGCCACTGCGCATTCGTCATCCAGTGACTGTTTCCCTGTTTGCGCCGTAAACTGCCGTAGACAATTATTCGCATTGCTAAAACTCAAACTGATAGAGCAAATCGAGAGCCTGATCCACACCGGACACGGCTTCCAGATAGAGTTTGGGCATCAGGCGGTAACGCAAGGTTAACGTCGCCAGTGAATCAAATATGCCAACACCGTATTTTACCTGCAGACCCGGCAGTACATAGCCGCTGACCTGCACCTGCTGGCTGTCGCCAACACCCGCAGTATCAAGAGCCAGATTACTGACACCGAAAGTCTCCCCGATTTTACCCACAACCTGCCCACTTTGTGCAACCCCTAAGCCCACAAGCGCAGAAGTGAGGGCATTACTGTCGCCATCTTTGCCGAGTCCCTGACCGCGCAGCAGGTAAGAAAGCGCCTCCTGCTGCGACATCGCCGGATCGGAGAAGACCTCCGCTTTCGGCTCATCCGCCAGGCCGGTGACGCGCAGACCCGCGGTGACGCCATCTTCGGTGGCATCCGGGTTACGGATCGCCTCCAGGTTGATGTAGGGCTGATCCGGCGGGCCGGCGAACTGCAGTTCACCTTTACGCACGATCAGATCCTGACCGTAAGCGTGGAAGCGGCCGGACGGGATGTTGATCTGACCGTTCAAGCCGAGGCCCGACCGATCCTGCACCAGCTTCAGGTCGCCATTCAGTCGCGCTTTCAGACCAAAGGCGGAGAGGCGCACATCGTTGCCGACATGGATCACCAGATTACTGTTGATCGGAATCGCCGCGGTCTGTGGCGCAATCGGCTTCAGCTGTTTATCCAGCATCACCTCATCCGACGAAACGCCCGTGGCGCTCTCCGGTACTTCCTGCACCGTGATGCGCGCCCACGGAATATCGACCCGTCCATCGAGGTTAAAGGCGGCAGGCGTCGCTTCAAAGACCAGATCCGGCGAGACATCCATGCGCACCATCGGCGGCACCGTGACGCGAACCCGGCTGCCCTGCGCGGCGACGCGGGCGCGCCAGTTGTCGAGCTGGCTCCAGTCCGCATTACCGCTGAGGTTGATGTTGCCCTGGCTGGTCTGCACCAGCCCGTTCAGGGTGGAGCTCATGCCATTGAACACCAGGTTGAGGCTGGCGGCCGTGAGGTCAACCGGCATAAAGTTGCCATCCACATCCACCCCGGTCAGGCCAAGCTGGCCATAGACCTGCGGCTGCTGCACGCTGCCGCCAAGACGCAGGCTGCTGTTGAGGCTGCCTTTGATCTTCTCGCCCTGCATCAGCGCCGGGTTGAGCATCGCCAGTGAGACGTTGCGGATGTTGACGTTACCGCCCAGCGTGCGGCGGCTTTGCGGATCGTCGATCTGCACGTTGCCATCCAGCTGCCCGTTACCGGCAATGCGGATCAGCCAGTCGAGCTGCGCGCGACCGTTTCGCAGTGCGGCATTGAGGTTCAGCGTATCAAAGGCGACTGGCAGGTTATTGCCCTGCACATCCTGCACCACCTTGACGCCGTTACCCTTCAGCGCGACCGTTCCGGTCGGCAGCGCCCCGTCAGCCGTCCAGTTGACGCGCACGTCGCCGCTGAACAGGCCGCTGAGCTGGGTGGCATCCGGCATAAAGGGTTTCACCATCGCCAGGTCAAAGCGGTTCAGCACCACATGGGCATGCCCCTCCGGGCCCGCTTCAACCGGTTCCGGTACGCAGAGGCGGGCATTGGGGTTCTGCCAGCAGTGCGGTCCGATGGTCGCCGTCTGACGGCTGTTGAGATAGTCGATGGCCATCGCACGGGTCAGTCGCCATTCGCCCACCGGCGTATCGAAGTGGGTGTCGTTCAGCGACCCTCGCCAGCGCTGCGTCTGGCGATCAAAGCTGCCGTTGAGCGCCAGCTGGCCGGAGACCGGTTTGCCCTGCACGTTGAGTTTCAGCTGATGCTGCTGCTCATTGCCGTCGGCATTCAGGGTCAGCAGGCTGATGTTCAGCGCATCCTGCTGCAGCTGTTCGACGCGCAGCTGCAGTTTGCCCGCCACCTGTTCGTCAGAGCGCACGTCGCCCTTGAGCGTAACGTGATTAATCCGCATCTGCTGCCAGCGCAGGCCCCGGCCATTGAGATCGGCCAGCAGCTGCGGTGCCTTCAGGGTGCCGCGCGCTTTGATGGCCCCGTTGACGACGCCGCCCAGACCGGGAAGCGCATTGTCGAGCTGCGGCGCATTGATGCTGGCATCCAGATCCAGACGGTCGCCCAGCGACCCTTTGACATCCAGCTGGTTGCGCCCCAGTGCCAGCTTAATGCCCGGCACCGTCCACTGGTTGTAGCTGTTGCCGGTCAGGGAGCCATCTGCGGTGACGGCGTTCTGTTTCACATTCCCTTTCAGCTGCAGCTGCGGCACGCTCAGCTGCCAGCTGCCGCCATAGAGACTGCCGCGGGTGGTGATTTTGCCATCCAGCCGCGCCGGCCAGTCGGGATACTGTTTAGCCGTATTGATCCCCGCCAGCGTCAGTTCGCTGCGCCAGCTGATCGCCTTGCTCCAGTCCACCAGCGCAGTAAGGTCGATGTTGCCCTGCAGCGCAGCCACGCGCAGGCGATCGAGACTGAACTGCTCAACGTTGCCTTTACCGGTCAGTGAAACGGTCGCCGGTGGCACCGACTCCCCCTTCACGGCGGTCTGCAGTGACATCACATAGTCGGTGGCTTTGCCTTTGAACTGATAGTCCAGATTATCGGCCTGATAGGCGACCGGGCCTGTCAGCGGCCAGCGCAGTTTCGGGCTGGTCAGCTGCAGCGACAGCGGCAGCCCCGCCACCGCCAGCTGGGTCGCGGCGCTGAGCTGTGCATCCACCGGGCCGGAGAGGTTCAGCGCCAGCTTCAGCTCGTCGCGCATCGCGCCGTTAAGTTTCAGCGCAATCTTTTCGCCTTTGACCGGATCGGTGTTGACCGTGCCGTTCAGGGCAAAATCGACCGGCCAGTTATCGGCCAGCGTCGCCTGCCCGCTGCCTCTGAGATTGCCGAGGTCAGAGTCAACCTCCAGCGTGGTCAGCTGCATCTGCCGGTCGGCAGTTTTCGCTTTCATCAGCAGGCGGCTGACCGAAATATCGGTGTCGCCGGTGATGCGCAGCTGTTCTCCCAGGATCTGCTGAATGTCGATATCCAGCGGCAGACGGAAATCGGGCAGCGCAGGCAGCAGCGGTTGTGCAAACATCGCCCGCAGCGTTTCACCCAGCGGTTTCTCAGCCGGATGCGGCTGCTGAACTTTCGGCTCCACCACCTGTTCGTTCACGACTTTGGCTGCTTTCGGCAGCGCAATCAGCAGGCTTTGAATATGAGTAGGATTGAGCGTCAGCGCACGATCCTGCCACTGCAGACCGGTGGTAAAGTCGAGCAGCGAAATCGCGGTGTCATCCACTTTGACATTGATATTGTGCAGGCCAAGATGGCGCAGCGTAATCGGATAGGGCGTGCTGAGGTTGGTCGAGCCGCTCTCCTCTTCCGGCGCTGGCGCGGCAGGCGTCATCTTTTTACTGTCGACCACCACGCTGATATCACGCAGGGAGATATCATTCACGCAGACCGACGAATGCAGCAGGCAGTTAAGGTTCACCGCCAGATGGATCTGCCCGGCATCCACACTGACGCCAGGCATTTCGTAACGCAGACCGCTCAGGGTCAGGTTACGCCAGCCGCCCTCGACCTGTTTGATTGACAGGCCCGGTACCCAGCGCGACGCGCCATTCAGCACCAGATGCAGCCCCGGCGTGGTGCCGATTAAAAATGCCACCCCACCCAGCAGCAGCACCAGAAAGATCAGGATGCCGATGAGGACCTTTTTCCACAGCTTCATAGTTCTGGCCCCAGTCCTATATAAAATTGCAGTCCATGTGCATCGTCATCCCCAATAGGTCTGGCGATGTCTAATTTGATGGGACCCACCGGTGACGACCAGCGCACGCCGACGCCCGCACCGGTTTTCACGTTACTCTGTTTGATGTCGTTGACCGCTTCACCGGAGTCGACAAATACCGCTCCCCACCATTTGCCGCTGACGTTGTACTGATACTCCAGCGAGCCGGTGGCCAGTTTTGACGCACCGGTGAGTTTGCCATCCTCATCACGCGGTGAGATGTTCTTATATTTGTAGCCACGAATACTGCGGTCACCACCGGCAAAGAAGCGCAGATCCGGCGGGACTTTTTCAAAGTCGTTGGTTTCAATCCAGCCAAGATTGCCGCGCGCCACAAAGCGGTGGCTGTCGCCGAGGGTACGGATCCAGACGTTCTGCGCCTGCAAAATCAGGAAGTCAACGTCTGAACCCCAGGTGGTATCGGAGACGTCCGCTGAGTAGCGCTGAGAGTCGCCCCAGGTCGGCATCAGGCCGCCACGCGAGCGGGTGCGGTTTACGCTGACGCCGGGATAGAGCAGCATGGTGGTATTGGTCACGCTGCCCTGAGTAAAGTGATCCAGGCTCCAGCGCAGGTTGACCGCTTTCTGCCAGCCGCTGCTGCTGTCCCAGTTGCGCGACATCGCCAGCGTCGTGGTGTCGGCTTTGGTGTCATTGAGGTCGGTGCGCTTCAGGCCGCCGGAGAAGGTGTAGTACTGCTCCAGCGGGCTTTTCAGCAGGGGCACTTTGTAGCTGAGATCGACCTGCTGTTCCGGCGCGGAAATGTAGGCGCTGGCCGCCAGGCTGTGGCCTCTGTCGTTAACCCACGGCTTTTTCCAGGTGCCTTTCAGGCGCGGGCCGACGTCGGTGGAGTAGCCGACCCCGGTTTCGATGGTGTTTTCGGTGCGCGGCGACATCACGGCATTCAGCGGCAGCACTTTTGTTTTCCGGCCTTTGCTGAACTCTGGTGCAACGACCACGGAGTTAAACCAGCCGGTGGCGGAGAGGCGACGGTTCAGTTCAGCCAGATCGCGCGAGCTGTAGTAGTCGCCCTTTTCAAACGGCACCAGGTTCTGCAGGTACGCTTCGCGAATCTGCGAGCCCTGAAACGTCACGTCGCCAAAACGGTAACGCTCACCACTGTCGTAGTCGATATCCCAGAACGCTTCATGCCGCTCGACCGACACCCCCAGCTGGCTTTTTTTAAAGGTGCCATCGAAGTAGCCGTTGCGCAGCGCGAGATTCGAGAAGCCGCTTTTAAAGCGATCGTACTGCCCGTGGTTAAGCTGCGTGCCGACTTTGGGACGCCCCTGGGCTATCCACTCTTTGTAGTCGGCATCATTGCGGGCATCCCCTTCCAGCACGATGGTGCTGCCGCCGATTTTAACCGGCGGACCCGGTTTCACGTGCGCAATCAGCACCGGCCGTCCCCCCTGCGCGGGGGCAGGACGGGATTCAAAGTCGATCTCAGGTTCGTAATAACCCAGCGCGCGCAGGCCTTCTTTTATCGCGACAGAGACGCGGGCACGAAAGCGACCATCATTGGAGACTTCATCGCTGCCGATGGTGGAGAGGCGTGCTCTGACATTTCGCTGCAGATCCCCGGTTAAGCCGTCTACCTGTAATCGCACAGTCGCCGCCTCAAGGGCAGGCGCAGCAAGCAGCAGGCCAGCCATGCAATAAATATGAAATCGTGGCACCTGTACTCCTGTTAATCATGCCGGCCCCTTTTCCGCGGGGCGCTTATTAATCATCTTTGCCCGCACTACCGCAACGGCAACACCCCTATCATAGCCGCACTTTATGCCAAATGGCGGCGTAGCAGTAACATCTAAGTCAAATATCCGGGCTATTGTCGGTAAATGAGGAGATCGATACAACTCCTGCGACGGGGAATGATCCCGCCTGATAGAGTCACTCAGAGAAATCTGAGCGGGCTACTGACCGCCCTGACCGTGAATGCCGCCCGAACCGGCGGTTTGCCCTCTGGCGGCCAGATAAGCGCTCCTGCTATAATCTGCAGCCACAGGCATCCCGCCTGTTTTCATTTCTGCCCCGGCAGCGTTCAGCCTGTCGAACTGGCGCAGACATTTTTGGCACGGATAGCCCTGTTTAACGAGTAACCGCCCCGTTCGCGCTTGCTCACGCTGCCCAGGCCAAAAATGACAAGTGGATAACCCTTTGGATCACTTATGTTAGATAGCTTACTTGTCATTCTTTTACTGATTGTCGTCAGTGCTTTTTTCTCTCTGTCGGAGATCTCGCTGGCAGCCGCCCGCAAGATCAAACTGAAACTGCTCGCCGATGAAGGCAATGTTAACGCGCAGCGCGTCCTGAAAATGCAGGAAACGCCGGGTATGTTTTTTACCGTCGTCCAGATTGGCCTTAACGCCGTCGCCATCCTCGGCGGTATCGTCGGTGACGCTGCCTTTTCACCGGTCTTCAGCGGCCTCTTCAGCCGCTTCGTCCCGCCGGAACTGGCTGAGCAGCTCAGCTTTATCTGCTCCTTCACCATCGTGACCAGCCTGTTTATCCTGTTCGCCGACTTAACCCCAAAGCGGGTTGGAATGGTCGCCCCCGAAACCATCGCGCTGCGCATCATCAATCCGATGCGTTTCTGCCTGCTGGTGATGCGTCCGCTGGTCTGGCTGTTTAACGGTCTGGCTAACGTCTTCTTCCGCCTCTTCAAGCTGCCAATGGTGCGTAAAGATGACATCACCTCCGATGATATTTACGCGGTGGTGGAAGCCGGTGCGCTGGCGGGCGTGCTGCGTAAGCAGGAGCATGAGCTGATTGAAAACGTGTTTGAGCTGGAGTCGCGAACCGTTCCCTCCTCCATGACCTCGCGTGAGAACATCGTCTGGTTTGATCTGCATGAAGATGAGGCCAGCCTCAAGAGCAAAATCGCCGAACATCCGCACTCCAAGTTTTTAGTCTGCAGCGGGGATATCGACCATATCGTCGGCTATGTCGACTCCAAAGAGCTGCTGCTGCGCGTGCTGGGCAACCAGAGTATGGCGCTGAACAGCGGCCTGCAGATTCGTTCTGCGCTGATTGTGCCGGATACGCTGACCCTCTCCGAAGCGCTGGAAAGTTTCAAAACCGCCGGTGAAGATTTTGCGGTAATCATGAACGAATATGCGCTGGTGGTGGGCATCATTACTCTGAACGACGTGATGACCACGCTGATGGGGGATCTGGTCGGTCAGGGCATGGAAGAGCAGATCGTCGCGCGTGATGAGAACTCGTGGCTGGTCGAAGGCGGCACGCCGATTGATGACGTGATGCGCGTGCTGGATATCGACGATTTCCCGCAGTCAGGCAACTACGAAACCATCGGCGGCTTTATGATGTATATGCTGCGTAAGATCCCGAAGCGAACCGACTTTGTGAAGTTTGCCGGCTACAAGTTCGAGGTGGTGGATATTGATAGCTACCGGATCGATCAGCTGCTGGTCACCCGCATCGATGAACGACCGCCGGTGCTGAGCATGACAAAAAGCGAAGACGAGCAGGGATAGCGAAGGGTCTGGCTTACAAAACACTCAGGGCGCCATCGGCGCCCTTTTGATTAGTTGAACTCAAGCTTGAGACGAACGACCTGGCGGTTAATTTCTGACATCACGCTCAGGTGCTGTTTGTCTTTGACGCGCGGGATTAACACCTTCCCTTTATCGAACTCGAACGCGCCAACGTCCTTGATATACAACCTTCCTTTGAACAGCGTTTTGACATATTTCGCTATTTGCAGCGGATTATAGCGCTGGAAGATTTTCATACTGACTGACTCCTGTACATTTTTAAAGCACGCTTCGCCGTTTCCAAAGTAGGTACCAGCCCATGAAGCGCGAATTCGCGATAACTATAGAACACCGAACACTACTGGTGTTCCGAAAAATGAATTTTTTTACTGAGTTGACACATCATTACAGAACAGTCTGTTATGACTCTCATATGACACAGTATAAACCTTCGTTGGTTAAGGAATTGTGGCGGGCATAACAAACCTGACACCTTTCCACGACAGGCGCATCATCCCTGCTTACTATTGCAGTAAAATGACTGACTGGTCTGATCACTTAAGGAAAGTGCGATGCGAAATATTCTGGCTGCCGTGGCGCTGTCATTACTCCTGCCGGCGGGCGTCATGGCCCACGACCTCAGGCTCGATTCCCGCGTGCCCGCCACGGGCGTCAACGACAAAGGCGAGCTGATACTGCAGCAGGAGAAGTTTAGCTATAAAAACTGGAATAGCGCGCAGCTGAGTGGAAAAGTTCGCGTGATTCAGCACATTGCCGGGCGCTCCTCCGCCAAAGAGATGAACGCCGCGCTGATAGAGGCGATTAAGGCCGCGAAGCTGCCGCATGACCGCTATCAGACCACTACCATAGTTAACACCGATGATGCGATCCCCGGCACCGGCATGTTTGTGCGCAGCAGCATTGAAACCAATAAGCAGCAGTATCCCTGGTCGCAGTTTATCGTCGACAGCAAGGGCAATGTGCAGCACGCCTGGCAGCTGCAGCCGGGCAGCTCCGCCATCGTCGTGCTGGATAGACAGGGTACGGTGAAATTTGTGAAGGATGGCCCGCTGACGCAGGATGAAGTGACAGACGTGATTGCTCTGGTCACCTCACTGCTGAAGGCGGAATAGCAGACGCCCCGGCGGGCGCGAAGCTCGCCGGGGCGTCAGAAGACAGACGCTCAGCCCGCGTTAAAACAGCGACACGCGGAAGCCGGGGTTCAGGAAAGATTCGCGCGGCGCGTAATCCAGGGTTTTACCCTGCCAGTCATGTACATGCGCGCCTGCGGCCATCGCCACCGCATGACCTGCACCGGTGTCCCAGATATTGGTGGGTCCGAAACGGGGATAGAGCTGAGCTTTCCCTTCCGCTACCAGGCAGAATTTCAGCGAGGAGCCGGTTGCAACGGTCTGATGCTCGCCCAGCTGCTTCAGGTACTCTTTCATCTCCTCATCGTCGCCATGGGAACGGCTTACCACCACCAGCGGAGGTCGTGCGTCACGCACATGAATCTGTTCACGATGACCACCCTCCTCTTTCCACGCCTTTCCCTCCGCCGCAGAGTACATCACACCCAGCGCGGGGGCATAAACCACGCCCATAATCGGCTTGCCCGCCTCAATCAGCGCAATGTTGACCGTAAATTCGCCGTTGCGTTTGATGAACTCTTTGGTGCCATCCAGGGGATCGACCAGCCAGTAGCGCTGCCAGTGCTGACGCTCTGTCCAGGCGGGCGGATCTTCTTCTGACAGCACCGGCAGATCGGGGGTTAACTGCTTCAGGCCAGAGAGGATGACCTCGTGCGCAGCGATATCCGCGGCGGTCACCGGCGAATCATCCGATTTGTGAGAAACGTCAAGCGGCGCGGCACCGTTATAGACCTGCATAATCGCGTCGCCTGCTTCGCGTGCCAGTTGGCAGATTTGCTCTAACATTTTTCACCTCGTTGTGTCTTTCTGCTGCAGGATCAGCTTTCCGTCAGACAGTGACATTTTAGCAGTTTCGCCTGACCTGCCCATTTACAGGCTGACCAGCGCGCCAATTTATAGATATATCAATATCATAGTTACCCGTTTATCGCCACGCCTGCGCCACTTTGCGCGCCCGCCGGAATCCGGTGCCGCCTCCGATGCGCCAAAACGTTATATCCATCACGATTTAAAATGACCCACCGGCAGGCTTTTACATTATTTTGAGATCCCCAATTATTTTGCAGCAGGAGCAGGCATGTTTAAGCCCGGCATAGTCTTACTGGCACTTGGCGTTTCCGCCGCCGCACAGGCCGCAACGGTCGATCTACGCATACTGGAAACCACCGATCTTCATAGCAACATGATGGATTTCGACTACTACAAAGACACCCCAACCGAAAAGTTTGGCCTGGTGCGCACCGCCACGCTGATCCACGCCGCGCGTCAGGAGGTGAAAAACAGCCTGCTGGTCGACAACGGCGATATCATTCAGGGCAGTCCGCTGGGCGACTACATGGCGGCAAAGGGGTTGCGTGAGGGGGAGATCCACCCGGTCTACAAGGCGCTCAACACCCTGGATTACAGCGTCGGCAACCTCGGCAATCATGAATTTAATTATGGCCTGCCCTACCTGAAGAAAGCGCTGGCCGGTGCCCGCTTTCCCTACGTCAATGCCAACGTCATCGACGTGAAGAGTGGCAAGCCGCTGTTTACGCCTTACCTCATCAAATCCACCACGCTGGTTGATCGTGAAGGCAAAACCCGGACCCTGAAGATTGGCTATATCGGCTTTGTGCCGCCGCAGATCATGGTGTGGGATAAAGCCAATCTGCAGGGCAAGGTGCGGGTCGATGACATCACGGAAACGGCGCGCCGCTATGTGCCGGAGATGCGTGCGCAGGGCGCGGATCTGGTCATCGCGATTCCGCACTCCGGCCTGAGCAGCGAGCCGTATCACACCCTGGCGGAGAACTCGGTTTACTATCTCAGTCAGGTTGAAGGCATCAACGCCATCCTGTTTGGCCATGCCCACGCCGTCTTCCCCGGTAAAGATTTTGCCGCGATTAAAGGCGCAGACATTAAGAACGGCACTCTGAACGGTGTGCCTGCGGTGATGCCCGGCATGTGGGGCGATCACCTGGGTGTGGTCGACCTGGTGCTGAATAATGACAACGGCAGGTGGCAGGTCACGAGCGGCAAAGCTGAGGCGCGCCCGATCTATGACATCGCAGCGAAAAAGTCTCTCGCCGCAGAAGATCCCGCGCTGGTGAAGGTCCTGGCTGAGGATCACCGCGCCACGCGCGACTTTGTGGCGAAACCCATCGGCAAGTCCGCCGACGTGATGTACAGCTACCTGTCGCTGGTGCAGGATGATCCCACCGTGCAGATCGTCAACAACGCTCAGCGCGCCTATGTCGAGCACTTCATTCAGGGCGATCCCGATCTGGGCCGTCTGCCGGTACTCTCAGCGGCGGCGCCTTTCAAGGCGGGCGGGCGTAAAAACGATCCGGCCAGTTATGTCGAAGTGGAGAAAGGGCCGCTGACCTTCCGCAACGCCGCCGATCTTTATCTCTACCCCAACACGCTGGTGGTCATGAAGGTCAGCGGGGCGCAGGTTAAAGAGTGGCTGGAGTGCTCTGCAGGCCAGTTTAACCAGATCGATCCGCACAGTACGAAAACACAGTCGCTGATTAACTGGGATTTCCGCACCTATAACTTCGATGTGATCGATGGGGTCACCTATCAGATCGATGTCACCCAGCCAGCGCGCTACGACAGCGAGTGCCAGCTGATCCATCCTGATGCCTCCCGTATCCGTCAGCTGAGCTGGCAGGGTAAGCCGATCGACCCGCAGGCGACCTTCCTGGTGGCAACGAACAACTATCGTGCTTATGGCGGCAAATTTGCCGGCACCGGCGATAAGTATGTCGCCTTTGCCTCGCCGGATGAGAACCGTTCGGTGGTGGCAGCCTATATCAGTGCAGAGACTAAGGCGCACGGGGAAGTCCAGCCAAAAGCGGACAATAACTGGCGGCTGGCCCCGATTAACGCATCCACGCCGCTGGATATCCGGTTTGAGACGGCACCGGGGGAGAAAGCGACCGGGTTTATTAAGCAGCATGCGCAATATCCGCTTCAGCCCAAAGGGACCGATGCGACTGGCTTCGCGTTGTGGCAGGTGAATTTACAGCAGAAGTAAGGCAGGAGAAAACGCTGCAACCGGGCGGTTGCAGCGTCCGGCAATTACAGAATTTCCAGCAGTTCCACTTCGAAAATCAGGGTGCTGAACGGTGGGATGGAGGCACCCGCACCGCGCTCGCCATACGCGAGGTTCTGTGGGATCACCAGTTCCCATTTTGAGCCAACCGGCATCAGGGTCAGGGCTTCGATCCAGCCTGGGATCACACCGCTCACCGGGAACTCTGCCGGTTCGCCACGCGCCACCGAGCTGTCGAACACGCTGCCGTCGATCAGTTTGCCGGTGTAGTGCACGCGTACGCGATCCTGACGCGATGGGATAGGACCTTCGCCCTGAGTAATCACGCTGAACTGCAGACCGGATTCGGTGCTGTTCACGCCTTCACGCTGCGCATGTTCCTGCAGGAACGCCTGACCTTCTGCTGCCATGGCTTCGGTGCGCTCACGACGCACGCCTTCAGCGCGTTCATGAACTTCACGCAGTGCGCGATGAACGACATCAACCGGTACGGCAGGCGAGTTCCCTTCCAGCGCGTCGCGCAGGCCCGCGAGCAGTGCTTCTGGCTGCAGCCCCTGCAGACCAGATTCCAGCAACTGCTGGCCAACCTGTAAACCAATACCGTAACTTGCTTGTGCTTCGACGCTGTCGAAAGAAGGGGTAGTCATCTTCGTTCCTTTCACTCTCGGATAAATTCGAACCGGCAGCATAGCAGCGCAGGCCGCTGGCGTAAAATGCCCTGCATCGCAGATGACTTTTCCCGGCGAAAGAGAAACAATAGAGCCGTCAGATTTATCAATGCTGGCAGGCACTTCGCGCCAGTATTGCCCATACTATAACTATCGACGGAATACCCCCCGTCTGTGGCACACGAAGAAGAGAGCAACTATGGGCCAGATCGCCCCACGACGCCGCCGGACGCGCGCAACACATATGATATCCCGGCTGCAGAACTGGCTGGCCGCACGCAGGCCAGCGCAGCCTGCCGGAGAGGAGGAACCCCGCATGGCTTCTGAGACGTCATCCCGCCTGCCGACATGGCTTCAGCGAATCTGGCATTTTACCGACGACATCCGTTGGATGGCACCGCTGCCCGCACCGCACCGTCGCGGCATTGTGGCGGCGCTGCTGGTTATGCTGGTGGCGTTTCTCTGGCCTGCCACGACGCCGCGTTATCCGGTCGAGCAGCCGGTTACGCCTTCCGCAGAGAAAGAGGTGCCGATGCAGGCCGATATCTACGATAACACCCGCTCCGGGCAGGCCTCCTCATCACAGCAGACGCCAAAAGCAGACTCTCAGGGCGCGTGGCGCAGTCTGACCATCGCGTCCGGCCAGACGCTGGCGCAGCTGTTTCGTGACAACAGCCTGCCGGTCAATGATGTGTTTGCGATGGCGCGGGTGGAAGGCAACGATCAGCCCCTCAGCTCACTGAAAAGTGGTCAGCAGGTCAAAATCCGACAGGATGCACAGGGTGTGGTAACGGGACTGACGGTGGAGGGCGCAGAGGGCCCGGTGCTGTTTACCCGTCAGACAGACGGCAGCTTTATCCGCGCGCAGTAGCTGAGCAAGGCATAAAAACAAAAACGCCGGCACAGGGCCGGCGATTTTGTTGTGCTCAGTTAATAAAATTAACCAGCAACAACCTTCACGGTCAGTTTAGCGAATACATCGCTGTGGACCTGGAAGTCTACTTCATGCTCACCGGTAGTACGCAGAACGCCGTTCGGCAGACGAACTTCGCTCTTCGCTACGTCAACGCCAGCTGCAGTAACTGCATCAGCGATGTCGCGGGTACCGATTGAACCGAACAGCTTACCTTCATCGCCTGCTTTAGACGTGATGGTCACGGTGCCCAGTGCATTGATTTTCTCAGCGCGTGCAGTCGCTGCAGACTGAACGTCAGCCAGTTTGGCTTCCAGTTCAGCACGGCGTGCTTCGAAATACTCAACGTTTTTCTTGGTAGCAGGAACAGCTTTGCCCTGTGGAACCAGGAAGTTACGAGCGTAGCCCGCTTTAACGTTAACCTGATCACCCAGGCTGCCCAGGTTTGCTACTTTATCAAGCAGAATAACTTGCATTACCTTATCCTCTTAAAGTCGTTAATGGACAGTTGCCGATTACTGATGACGATCAGTGTACGGCAGCAGAGACAGATAACGCGCGCGCTTGATGCAGCGAGCCAACTGACGCTGGTATTTTGCACGAGTACCGGTGATACGGCTCGGGACAATTTTACCGCTTTCGGTAATGTAGTTTTTCAACGTTGCGATGTCTTTGTAATCGATCTCAACAACGCCTTCCGCGGTGAAACGGCAGAACTTGCGACGACGGAAATAACGTGCCATTAGGCTAGTCTCCAGAATCTATCAATTCAATCTGCTCGGCATGGAACACCACTTTGCTCTGGCCATTGCGTGCCTGATGGCAACTAATGAAACCGTCCAGTGTGAGTTGCGTGCCGACCGTTATATGTTGAGTAATCACCTGATGGGTGCTGCCGCTGATAATCACCGGCATACGACACCAGGCTTGCCGGTAAAACCCGGCCTCCTCCTGCACTGAGCGGTGCTCTAGCACAAACTGACAGTGAGGAATTCCTGACGGGCTAATTTTTCGAACCGGCGTCCTGCACACAGTGCCGGACAAGCGCAGTCGATTAACCGTCACGATGGATTACTCTTCAGAATCCCCAGCATCTGACTCATCAGCGGATTCGTTAGCAAAATCTTCGCGACGATCACGACGCTCATCTTTCGCTTTAACCATCGGTGATGCTTCAGTTACCGCGTGTTTAACGCGCATAACCATGCTACGGATAACGGCGTCGTTGAAGCGGAAGTTCGTTTCCAGCTCATCGATCGCTTCCTGCGGCGCTTCAACGTTCATCAGAACGTAGTGAGCTTTGTGCAGTTTGTTGATCGGGTAAGCCAGCTGACGGCGGCCCCAGTCTTCCAGACGGTGAATCGTGCCCTGTGCACCAGTGATAGCACCAGTGTAACGCTCGATCATGCCAGGAACCTGTTCGCTCTGGTCAGGATGAACCATAAATACGATTTCGTAATGACGCATCGAAATTGCTCCTTACGGATTATTCAGCCTCCTGTCGGGGTCAGCCGCGGCCCATGGAAGCAAGGAACGTTATAGGCTGTGTCCCACAACCGTTCGCCGTAACGAGCCTTTGTGGGACACAGCCTGAGAATGCGGCTGAAAAATTGACGCGTAATCATACTGGCGACCGTGGCTAAACTCAAGCGCACATTTCAATAAAATGCGGCTGGGGACGCAGAGTCGGTGGGTCAGGAAGGGAACAGTGTAAAAACAGCGGGTTAATGCGGGATCGTTCAAAAACGCTGACAGAGAGGTTCAGCGGGACGATCTGGCGTTCGCAGGGGCAGTGGCTAAAATTAAAGCAGACGTCACGACAGGGTCGCTGGCGTCACACAGAGTGTCTTCCCTGAAGTGAGGAGTCGGGCATGAAAACGTTCGTCATCGCCACTTTCCTGGGTCTCTTCCTGTCTCCACCCGCCCTTGCCAGCCATGCTGACTGTGCGCAGCAGATAAGAAGTCACAGCAGTGAAGCGGCATCCGGTTATGTCTACGTTAACCGGCTGGACAGGCCGGAACGAAACCCGGTCAGCGCGCCTGTCAGTCCAGCTGAGAAATCGGCTGCGCGCTGGTAAGTACCGGTCGCGTCACGGGCGGCGGCATCCTGCTCCGCCCGTTCATCGTTTACAGCTGATGACGAAAGAAGCTGACCAGCGCCGTCAGGGCGGAGGGGGTGATCTTATGCCCAATCCCCTTTTCCGACAGCGACGTCAGATGCTGATCCAGGCCATTGTCACGCAGGGCCCTCTCCAGCCGCTCGGTTTCCGCCCAGGGCACCACCTCATCCGCCTCACCATGCCACAGCAGCAGCGGCCGGTCTGCCAGTGCCGTGAGCCGGTTGCAGGGGTCATACTCCGCCAGAGGCGCCATACGGGCAGCAAATTTCGCCTGCCGGTCGGGCGAATCGGGGAGCCGCGGCGGAAACAGTGAGTGACTGAGCTGCATAAAATAGCCCGATCCCATCATGCAGGCGACGCTGTGAATCTGTGGGTAGCGCGCCATGGCCCCCAGGGCGGTCATGCCGCCCATCGAGGCCCCCGCCACCGCAAAACGCGAACCGGCGATCAGATTTTCATCTCGCAGCGCCGTTTCCAGCTGCGGCAGCTCATCAATGTTCTGCTTCAGGATCTCCCAGAAGCGGTCCAGGCGTGTCCCGGCATCACCGTCATAGCGCGCGCCGTGTCGCGCCGCATCGGGCATCACCGCGCGAAAACCTGCCTGCGCCAGCGCCACCGCAAAGTAGGCGTAGACCTCTTTCGACGAGGTAAAGCCGTGATAAAACAGCACCGTGGGCAGCGGAGCCTGGCCCTGTCCGGCAGGCGTGGCGTGCAGGCATTCAATACCGGCCAGCGTTTCTGTCGTGAGTTCGATCATCGTCTCTCCTGATAGGGTGAAAGCGTGCCGCTTCAGTGTACGTGCTGTGGATGATTTAACGAAACGTGCCGCTGCGCTTAGCGGCCGGATTTCGCCCTAAACTTTTCCCCCTCCCTGCCGTTGATGGTGTACCCCCATAACTTGTTCAAAGGTAATTTATGAAGCGTCTCTCTCTCAGCGGCCTGAGTCTTGGAGTTAAGCTGTCTGTACTGACGTCTCTCAGCGTTGCGCTGCTGTTGCTGGTACTCACCCTGACTCAAAGCCACAACGCCTCACGCCAGCTGGAAAATCTCGCCATCGATGACATGCACAATCAGGTGCAGGGCATTAATGAAATGGCCTCCATGTTCAACGCCACCCTCACCGAAGAGGTGAGCCACTATACCAATCTGTTTATCAGCTTTTTACCCAGGCGTTTCAGCCTTGATGACAGCGCCAGAATTCAGGTGGGCGCATTTTCAACGCCCGTGCTGCGCGCCGGATTAAAAACGCTGAACCTCGATCAGGTCGCCGTCGACGATTTCACTGACCGCACCGCGGCGGTGGCGACGATTTTTGTGCGCGATGGCGATGATTTTATCCGCATCTCCACCTCGCTGAAAAAGGAGGATGGCAGTCGGGCTATCGGTACTCAGCTTGATCGCACCGGCGCCGCCTGGAAAAGCGTTCACGAAGGCAGGGCATATCAGGGCCTGGCCACGCTGTTCGGCCACCGCTATATCACGCAGTACCAGCCGGTAAAGGATGAGAGTGGCAGGGTCGTTGCCATCCTCTTCGTCGGCGTTGGCATTGACAAGCAGTATGCGCTGATGCGCGAAAAAATCCTGGCTCGCCGGCTGGGTGACAGCGGTCATTTCTTTGTGCTCAACGGCACGCCCGGTAAGACGCAGGGCAACTATCTGTTTGACCAGCACAACGAAGGAAAACAACCCGGCTGGGATAGCGCCATCCTGCAGCCGCTATTGACGCAGCCACAGGGCATGCAGCAGGTGGAAATTGACGGTGAGCAGAAAATCCTGGCCTGGCAGCAGCTGCCGGGCTGGAACTGGGTGATCACCGGCGAAGTTAACCGTGCCAGCCTGCTGGCTCCGATTACCCACAGCCGTAACCTGTTCCTGATGACCGGACTGATTCTGGTGGTGATCTTTGCGCTGGGGTTTGTCTGGTACAGCCGCCGGGCCATTACCCATCCGCTGCAGCAGGTGATCCATCTGGCGGAGCAGTATGCCGCCGGTAATCTGCAGGTCAACCTGAAGACCACCCGCTCTGATGAGGTAGGCCAGCTGATCGTGGCAATTAACGGTATTGGAAACGGTCTGGAAAAAATCGTCAGCCAGGTGCGCGTTGCCGCACAGGAGATCAGTGACGGTACGGATACCATCGCCGTCAGCAGCCATAACATCAGCGAGCAGATTGGACGTCAGGCCAGCAGCGTCGAGCAGACCTCCGCCAGCATGGAGCAGTTTGGCGCAACGGTGGAACACACCGCCGACAGCCTGCGTCAGGCGATGTCCCTGGTGGCGGAAGCCAGCGGAATCGTCAGCCACGGCAGCCAGACGGTGGAGCGCTCGGTGAACACCATGTCAGCGATTAAAGTGTCGTCACAAAGCATTGCGGACATTACCCATGTGATTGAGTCGATTGCCTTCCAGACCAACATCCTGGCGCTGAATGCCGCCGTTGAAGCAGCGCGAGCCGGTGAGCAGGGCCGCGGTTTTGCCGTGGTCGCGGCAGAAGTGCGGGCACTGGCACAGCGGTCGGCGCAGGCGGCCAAAGAGATCGATGGGCTGATTGCCACCTCCATCGGCAACGTGGCACAGGGACATCAGCTCTCTGAACAGACGCGTGATGCGATGAGTGACATTGTGACGCACATCGAGCAGGTGCAGGCGCTGATGGGCGAGATCAACGTAGCGGCGCAGCAGCAGGCGGCGGGCATTGGTCAGGTTAATCTGGCGATGAATCAGATCAGTCAGGCGACCCATCAGAACAGCGAGCTGGTGGCGCAGGCGGAAAACAGTGCGCAGACGCTGAGTGATAAAGGTCATCATCTCACCCAGCTGGTCAGCGTATTCAGCCTTAAAGCCTGACCGCCTTCAGGACGATGACATACACTTACTGTCTCGTCCTGAAAAAGGGTTTTGCTATGCGTTCCGCTTACTTACTGATCCTGAGCCTGCTTCTGGCAGGCTGTTCCGCCCTTCAGACAACGCCAGAAGCGCCGCCTGCCCCAACGCAGCAGGCACAGGAGATTTCACGGTCACAGAGTGGCGGCTTACCGAAGCTGGGTAATATCACCGTGAATGTGCATGGCTCGCCGGATGACGCCCAGCGGGCGGTGGCCGCCCGGGCCAATCAGGCCGGAGCGGTTTACTATCAGATCGTGGCGCTGAGTGAAACGGTGATGCCTGGCTTGTGGTACGCCAGTGCGATTCTTTATGGTGCGTCACCGGCCACAGGCGCGGGCCAGTAAACGATCGGTCACTGCGGCTTCCAGCGGGCGTGAACCGCGCGGGTCGAGCCACTGCTGGCACCAGGCATCGGCCAGCGGCGGCTCGGCATATTTCAGCAGCTGAGCGCCTGTCGCCAGCAGCAGCAGCGTGCGGGTGACCTCGCGCGCCTGCTCTTCAGGGATGTGGCTGAGTCTCAGCCGCAGCTGACGCCAGCGCGCATCAAAATGCCGGTTACTTCCTTTTACCGCCTCAAACTCCTGATTCAGCATCTCAGTCACCTCCGCCTGGCGTGTGAGCACGCGCAGGACGTCCAGACACATTACGTTGCCCGACCCCTCCCAGATACTGTTGACCGGCATGTCACGATAGAGACGCGGCAGCTCACTCGCTTCGCAGTAGCCAATCCCGCCCAGCACCTCCATCGACTCCGCTACAAACGGCGCGCCCGCTTTGCAGATCTGATACTTAGCGGCCGGGGTAAATAAGCGGGCAAAGGTGACCTCATGCGGTTTCGCCGGCTGGGACCAGGCGCGCGCCAGGCGCATCAGCAGCGCAGTCTGCCCCTCCAGCTGCAGCGCCTGCTGAGCCAGCACCTGCCGCATCAGCGGCAGATCCACGAGGTTTTTCCCCTGCACCTGACGCTGGTGAGCATGCCAGAGTGCCACCGAGAAGGCCCGCCGCATCTGCCCGTGACTGCCGAGTGCGCAGTCGAAGCGCGTCATTCCGGCCATCTTCAGGATCAGCCGCACCCCTTCACCCTCTTCTCCCAGCAGCCAGCCCGTCGCCTCGCGAAACTCCACTTCGCAACTGGCGTTCGAGCGATTGCCCAGCTTCTCTTTGAGCCGTTCAAGCTGAATGGCATTGCGGGTGCCGTCGGGCAGCAGTCGCGGCAGGAAGAAGCAGCTTAATCCGGCGGGCGTCTGTGCCAGCACCAGATGCGCATCACTCTGCGGCACGGAGAAGAACCATTTATGGCCGGTCAGCCGCCAGGCTTCGCCGGGGCCGCGCGCCTCAAGCGGTTCAGCAAAGGTGGTGCTGGTAAGCAGATCGCTGCCCCCCTGCTTCTCTGTCATTCCCATGCCGATCAGCAGGCCGCGTTTCTGGTCGCCGGGCTGCGCATGGGTATCGTAGCGGTCGCTGAGCAGCGGATCGAGCCAGCCCTCAAATGCGGCGGGCAGCCAGGTCTGCAGCAGCGGAATGGCAGCGTGTGTCATGGTCATCGGGCAGAGCGTGCCCGCTTCAACCTGTGCATGCAGGATAAAGCGCGCGGCACGCGCCACGCTCGCCTGTTCCCGAACCGCAGGCTGCCAGCTGAGGTTGTGCAGGCGGCTGGCGCAGACGCCCTGCATCAGCAGGTGCCAGGCGGGGTGAAAACGGACCTCATCCAGCCGCACGCCACGGGCGTCATAGCGCTGCAGCTCAGGGGGTTCAGTATTGGCAAGCCGGCCAAGCTCCAGCGACTCGGCCCCGCCGAGCTGTGAGCCAACGGAGGTCAGCCATTCCCGATCCCACCCGGCCCCCTCACGGGAAAGGGCTTCGCTGAGCGGCGTATCAGAAAGAAACAGATTACTGTTGCTGAGAGGATGGGGCTGATTAAAAACGGTGTGTGTTGTCCAGGTCATAACCACTCCTCGCGGATGTCACTCCGTAAGTATGCGAAGGACGCGGGGTTATGCCTGGTACAGAAACTAATTTGTGGCGAGGATCACATCGGGGATCAGGCGTTGCGCTGGCGCACCGCTTCAAACAGGCAGACGCCGGTGGCCACCGAGACGTTGAGCGACGAAACGCTGCCCGCCATCGGAATGCTGATCAGCTCATCGCAATGTTCACGGGTCAGGCGACGCATGCCCTCACCCTCTGCGCCCATCACCAGCGCCATCGGGCCGGTCATTTTGCTCTGGAAGACGGTATGGTCAGCTTCACCTGCGGTGCCGACAACCCAGATGTTGTACTCCTGCAGCAGACGCAGCGTACGGGCCAGGTTGGTGACGCGGATCAACGGCACATTTTCAGCCGCGCCGCTGGCCACTTTTTTGGCGGTGGCGTTCAGAGGGGCAGAACGATCTTTCGGCACGATAATCGCGTGCACACCGGCCGCATCCGCGCTGCGCAGACAGGCGCCCAGATTGTGCGGGTCGGTGACGCCATCCAGCACCAGCAGGAACGGTTTGTCCAGGCTCTGCAGCAGATCCGGCAGATCGCCCTCCTGATACTGACGCCCGGGTTTTACCCGTGCCACGATGCCCTGATGCACCCCGCCTTCGACCTGACTGTCGAGCCATTTACGCTCCGCCAGCTGAATGACGATCCCCTGAGCTTCCAGCGCGGCGACCACGGGTTGCAGGCGACGATCGTCGCGGCCTTTGAGGATAAAGACTTCCTGAAAACGTTGTGGAGCACGTTCCAGCAGCGCCTGCACGGCATGGATACCAAAAATAATTTCGCTCATCAATCTGCTCAGTGGTTGGAAATGAAAAGAATGACCGCCCTTTCTCCGGAGAGAAAAGGCGGTGACGCGCCTCAGTCAGACTCAGTCTTTCTTCTGGCGCGCTTCGCCTTTGTGGCGGCGGCGATTTTACGGGTTTTTTCCGAGACGTTTTTACTTTTTTTCTCGCTATTTGCCCCGGCAGATTTGCCTTTGCCTCCCCGGAAGGCGGCGTCCGGCTCGAAGTTAGACTTACGGCTCGCATCGCGACGGCGCTTCGCTGGCGCTTTATCGTCGCGTTTTGCGCGGTCGCGCGCGGTTTTTCCTTCGCCACGCACCTGCCGCTGACTGGAGATCAGGGCAAAGTCGATTTTACGCTCGTCCATATGCACGGCTTCCACCCGCACTTCCACGGTGTCACCCAGGCGATAGGTGCGCCCGCCCGATTCACCAATCAGACGCTGACCCACCGGGTCAAAACGGTAGTAGTCATTGTCGAGTGAGGAGACATGCACCAGACCATCAATGAAGAGATCGTTTAAGCGCACAAAGAAGCCAAATCCGGTGACGCTGGAGATGACGCCGTTGAACACGTTACCGACCTGATCCTGCATGAAGTCACACTTGAGCCAGTCCGCCACGTCGCGCGTCGCTTCATCTGCGCGGCGCTCGGTCAGGGAGCAGTGCAGGCCCAGTTGCAGCATCTGCGGCATGTCATAGTGATAGCCACCGGTCGCGGTCGTCAGATCTTTGGCGACGCTGCGATCTTTCGGCATCAGGTACTTGATGGCGCGCTGAACCAGCCCTTTGCCTTCATCCTGCTCTTTTGCCAGCAGATATTTGATGGCGCGGTGCAGCGTCAGATCCGGGTAGCGACGGATCGGCGAGGTAAAGTGAGCATAGGAGGAGAGGGCCAGACCGAAGTGGCCGCGGTTCTCCGGATCGTACACCGCCTGCTTCATGGAACGCAGCAGCATGGTCTGCAGCATTTCCGCATCCGGACGATCGGCCACCTGCTTCAGCAGCGCCGCATAGTCAACAGGCTGCGGTTTGTTGCCGCCTGGCAGGCTCAGTCCCAGCTCATTGAGCACGGTACGGAAGCTCTTGATGCTCTCATCGGTCGGACGATCGTGATCGCGGAACAGCGCCGGTTCCTGATTTTTCTCCACAAAGCGTGCCGAGGCGATGTTCGCCAGGATCATACACTCTTCGATCAGCTTGTGGGCGTCATTACGGGAGACGCGTTCCACCCGCTCAATACGGCGCTCGGCGTTGAAAATAAACTTCGCCTCTTCCGTCTCGAACGAGATACCGCCGCGCTCTTCGCGTGCAGCATCCAGCGCCTGATAGAGGTTATGCAGCTCTTCAAGATCTTTAACCAGCGGCGCGTACTGCTGACGCAACTCTTTGTCGCCCTGCAGGATATTCCAGACCTTGTTATAGGTCAGACGCGCATGGGAGTTCATCACCGCTTCATAATGTTTGAAGCCGGTCAGTTTACCCTTGGTCGAAATGGTCATCTCGCACACCATACACAGGCGATCCACCTGCGGGTTAAGCGAACAGAGGCCATTCGACAGCACTTCCGGCAGCATCGGCACCACCTGTGACGGGAAGTAGACCGAGGTGCCGCGCTGATGCGCCTCATCATCCAGCGGCGTGCCCGGACGAACGTAGTAGCTCACATCGGCAATCGCGACCCACAGACGCCAGCCACCCCCGCGCTTTTTCTCACAGTAGACGGCATCATCGAAGTCACGGGCATCTTCACCATCAATGGTGACCAGCGGCAGTTTGCGCAGATCGACGCGGCCTTTTTTCGCCTCTTCCGGCACCTCTTCTTTCAGCTGGCTGATCTGGGCTTCTACCTGCGGCGGCCAGGTGTGCGGAATTTCATGGGTGCGCAGCGCCATGTCCACGGCCAGGCTGGTGCCCATATCTTCGCCGAGGATTTCAATCACTTTACCGATCGCTTTGCTGCGACGGTTCGGGCGCTGCACCAGCTCCACCACCACCACGGAACCCATACGGGCCTGCATCGTCTCTTCTGGCGGGATGAGAATATCGAAACTCAGGCGACTGTCATCCGGCACCACGAAGCCGGCACCGGCATCGGTAAAGTAGCGGCCAACGATCTGATTGTTGCGGGGTTCCTGCACCCGGACCACGCGCGCTTCGCGACGGCCTTTGCGATCGGCACCCAGCGGCTGCGCCAGGATCACGTCACCGTGCATGCAGAATTTCATCTGTTCAGCGGAAAGATAGAGGTCATCTTTCTGACCTTCCGCCCGCAGGAAGCCGTAGCCATCACGATGGCCGATAACTTTACCGCGCAGGAGATCGAGGCGTTCTGGCAGGGCATAACACTGACGGCGGGTGAAGACCAGCTGACCATCACGCTCCATGGCGCGAAGGCGGCGACGCAGCGCCTCAAGCTGCTCTTCATCGTGCAGATTCATCTCTTCAGCCAGCTCTTCACGGCTGGCCGGTTTTTCACGTTTTTCTAATAAAGCCAGGATAAATTCACGGCTTGGAATAGGGTTTTCGTATTTTTCAGCTTCTCTATCCTGAAAAGGATCTTTTGACATAACGGTTCCTCCGATGTCATTTAATATTTATATCCGCCGGCGATTTGGACAGTATGATTTCATAAAGTGGCGTATTGCCTTCGACCAAATCGGCCAGCGTATAGTTATCCAGCTCCTGCAAAAATCGCTGTACTGCATCATGCAGCGCCTGTTTAAGACGGCAGGCGGGCGAAATGGAGCAGGAGGGGCAATCGACTAATTGTAGCGGCTCCATCCTGCGGACCACTTCACCAATCACAATCTGACGCGGCGGCATACCCAGACGAATACCGCCATTTTTACCCCGTGTTGCAGCGACATAGCCCGCCCGGCTCAGCTGATTAATGATTTTGACCATATGGTTACGCGACAAACCGTACGTGTCGGTTACCGCAGTAATATTGGTCTGCTGGCCTTCGGGTAACGAGGCCAGATAAATCAGGGCCCGTAAGCCATAATCAGTAAAACTCGTGAGCTGCACAGTAACCTCAGTGAACCTTCAGGCGTGGCATGACATTGTTCGCCTTACAATGGGTGTCGGGATTAAATCGGATCGCCATTCGATTAACTACGATGATAAACCAGAGTGTGATTGGCCGTGCGTTTTTTTCAGTCAGCACCGGGTTTGACAAGCGAAGGGAAGATAAGTGGCATCAGAGAGTGGAAAAACAAGGGCCGGACAGCGTCCGGCCTCAATCATTATGCGTCGAACGGATCGCGCAGAATCATTGTTTCACTGCGATCGGGACCGGTTGAAATAATATCAATCGGCACACCCGTTACCTCTTCAACGCGCTTGATGTAATCACGCGCCGCCTGAGGTAAACCTTCCAGCGTCTTAACGCCAAACGTTGTCTCGCTCCAGCCTGGCAGCGTTTCGTAGATCGGCTCAATGCCTTCCCAGTTCTCTGCTGCCAGCGGCGTAGAGGTCACTTCGCGGCCATCCGGCATACGGTAAGCGACACAGATTTTCACCTCTTTCAGGCCATCCAGCACGTCCAGCTTGGTCATGCAGAAACCTGACAGGGAGTTGATCTGAACTGCACGGCGAACGGCTACCGCATCCAGCCAGCCGGTACGACGACGACGTCCGGTGGTCGCACCAAACTCGTTGCCCTGTGCACACAGGAACTCACCGGTTTCATCGAACAGCTCGGTCGGGAACGGGCCTGCACCTACGCGGGTGGAGTACGCTTTCACAATACCCAGCACGTAGTCGACATAACGCGGGCCGATACCTGAACCGGTCGCCACGCCACCTGCGGTGGTGTTGGACGAGGTCACGTAAGGATAGGTCCCGTGGTCGATATCCAGCAGGGTACCCTGCGCGCCTTCAAACATGATCAGATCGCCACGCTTACGCGCGCTATCCAGCAGTTCAGAGACGTCAACCACCATGCCGGTCAGGATGTCAGCGACTTCCATCACATCGCTCAGCACTTTGTCGAAATCGACGGCTGGCTCTTTGTAGTACTCCACCAGCTGGAAGTTGTAGAAATCGACCACTTCCTTCAGCTTGGCAGCAAAGGTTTCTTTGTTGAACAGGTCGCTGACGCGCAGTGCGCGACGCGCCACTTTATCTTCATAAGCCGGTCCGATGCCACGGCCGGTGGTCCCGATCGCTTTGGCACCGCGCGCACGTTCACGCGCCATGTCCATCGCAACATGATATTGCAGGATCAGCGGACAGGCTTCAGAAATCAGCAGACGTTCACGTACCGGAATCCCGCGCGCTTCCAGACCTTTCATCTCCTTCATTAAGGCTTCAGGAGAGAGCACAACACCGTTACCAATGATGCTGGTCACGTTATCGCGCAGAATGCCAGAAGGGATCAGGTGGAGGACGGTTTTTTCACCGTTGATGACAAGCGTGTGGCCCGCATTGTGGCCGCCTTGATAACGCACAACGTAATTCGCGCGTTCAGTCAGAAGGTCTACAATCTTACCTTTACCTTCGTCACCCCATTGGGTGCCCAGTACGACGACGTTCTTACCCATTTCTCAAAATCACCGATTGCTTAAAAAAGGATTCTACCATCTGATCCCGCTGTTTTCAGCACTTTTAGCATACGATTGCGCGCTTTTTTGCCTGAGTTTTGATCACTACAACATGTTGGGGATTCTGGCGCAAAAAGGCACAATTTAGCCGGTTTCAGCTACGGTTTCAGACGTTGCCGTGCAGACTCAGCATGCAGTAGATGACCATGCCTGCCACCACCAGTCCGCCGCCGAAACGGTGCAGCAGACGATCCGGTAAGCGGGTCATCGACAGGATCATGCGTCGCCAGAGGCGTGGCATAAACATCGGCCCCAACCCTTCGAGCACTAACACCAGCGCCAGTGCCATCCAGATGCTTGTTTTCATTCTGATACCCAAAAAAAAGGCCGACAACATTGTCGGCCTGTAGGTTATATCAGTTCTTAGCGTGTCGCGTTAGAGGGCGCCTTCATATATCGGAAGAAGTCGCTATCCGGGCTTAACACCATCACGTCCTGATTTTCGCTGAAGCTGTTTTCGTAAGCGCGCAGGCTACGAATAAAGGCGTAGAAGTCAGGATCTTTGCTGAACGCATCGGCAAACAACCGGGCCGTTTCCGCATCACCATCACCGCGGGTGATCAGCGCTTCACGCTGCGCTTCGGCCAGCGTACGCGTGACCTGATAGTCCGCCTGGGCGCGCAGTTTTTCCGCCTCTTCCTGACCCTGTGAACGCTGGCTGCGTGCAACCGCTTCACGCTCAGCGCGCATACGGTTGAAGATCGCATCAGACACTTCGGTCGGCAGGTTGATCTGCTTGATGCGCACATCAACGACCTGAATACCTAACGCGGCCATACTGTTCGGATTCGGAGCGGGCTCATTGCTGTTGGTTTCACGCTCAACACGGGCCGCTGCGCTGGCAATCGCGTCATCCGCCGCTGGCGTCGCCACTTCATCATCGCTGCCGACAGAACCGGTGTTCAGCGCGTCACGTACGTCCGTGGTCAGGCGACCGCGGGAATCCGTAACGATATCTTTCACATCCAGACGGCCCATTTCAGAACGCAGGCGGTCACTGAACTTACGTTTCAGCAGCACTTCCGCCTGAGAGACATCCCCGCCACCGGTGGCCAGGTAGTAGCGACTGAAGTCGCTGATACGCCACTTGATGTAGGAGTCCACGATCAGATCTTTCTTCTCTTTGGTGACGAAGCGATCGGCCTGATTGTCCATGGTCTGGATACGTGCATCCAGCGTCTTAACGGTTTCCAGGAATGGGATCTTGAAATGCAGACCCGGCTCAAACACCTGCGGCTTGTTTTCGCCGTCGCGCAGGACTTTACCGAAGCGCAGCACGATGCCGCGCTCGCCTTCCTGCACCACAAACAGCGACGCATAGAGCGCCACCAGCACGACGATAATTAAAAATATTATTGGCTTACGCATCGATTACTCTCTCCCTTCGCGCTGGCTGTCGCTGCGCTGAGCATTCGCCCGGCGCTGATCCATGATGTTGTCCGGACTGTATGACGACGTGTCATTGCGGCTGGCATTGCGATCGGAGAGCGCAGGCAGTGACGAGCTGGTTCCGCCCTTCTGACCGTGCTGGCCGGATGCAGCCTGACCGCCACGCATCAGCTGGTCCAGCGGCAGCATCATCAGATTATTACCGCGATCGTTAACCAGAACTTTGCGGGTATGGCTCAGTACGCGTTCCATGGTCTCAATATAGAGACGCTCCTTAGTGATCTCTGGCGCCGCTTTATACTCTGGTAGAATTTTGGCGAAACGCGCCACTTCACCCTGCGCTTCCAGAACGGTTCGCTCTTTGTAAGCGCGCGCCTCTTCCAGAATACGTTGCGCCTGGCCATTCGCACGAGGCTGAACTTCATTAGCGTAGGCTTCCGCTTCACGGACGTACTGCTCGCGGTTTTCACGCGCGGCGATAGCGTCATCAAACGCAGATTTCACCTCTTCTGGCGGACGGGCCGCCTGGAAGTTGACGTCCAGTACCGCGATGCCCATGTTGTACGGGCGAATCGTCTCGTCAATTTCACGCTGGGTATCGCTACGCACCACGGTACGGCCTTCGGTGAGAATGCGATCCATGGTGGAACGACCAATTACGCCACGCAGCGCGCTATCAGTCGCCTGACGCAGGCTGTCGTCGGCGCTGGTGACCGCATAAAGATAGCGTTCCGGATCGGTCACGCGGTACTGCACGTTCATCTCTACGCGCACCACGTTTTCGTCGGAGGTCAGCATGACGCCAGATGCCGCCAGTTCACGCACCGACTCGACGTTGACCGCACGAACCTGATCGATGAAGGTCGGCTTCCAGTTCAGACCCGGTTCGACCAGGTGACTGAACTTACCGAAACGCGTGACCACGCCCCGTTCCGCTTCTTTGATGGTGTAGAAACCGCTTGCAGCCCAGATGACGACCGCCGCTACCGCGACGATGCCAGCCAGTTTGCCACCGCTGCCGGAGCCGCGCTGACCGTTATCGCTCTGTTTGCCACCGCCCAGTCCGCCAAGCTTCTTGCTCAGTTTACGGAAGATATCATCCAGATCAGGAGGCCCGGATTCCCGTCCTCCCTTATTCCCCCCAGAGTTGCCGCCTTGATTATTGCTGCTTCCCCACGGGTCGCGGTCCTGTCCGTTATTTCCGGGCTGATTCCACGCCATGTTCTACTCCATTTATTGTAATTACGGTTTTTACCCTTCATTTTTCGGATGCGACAATCGTCTAATGTTAAGGTAAATGCGTTTTGGCAATATCAAACAATGTAACTGGTCAGCGACGGTTCCTGCTTACATAAACGCATCCATTCAATAATGGGCATACGTATCTGCAATCCTACACTGCCGTCTTCTTCATTCCACTCTTTCTCAATCGCCTGCAACTGATAGAAGCGACTGCGAAGTCGCCCCGCTTCCGGTGGCAGACGTAATGCATGCTGAGCAATCTCTCCGGACAGCCGCTCAGAGAGCGCCTGCCAGAGCAACGGAAGGCCTGCACCGGTCTGGGCAGAGAGCCAGACACGAATCGGCAGATTCTCTTCGTTGCGATCGATACGCGGCTCAAATCCGTCGAGCATATCGATTTTATTCATCACCAGTAACGTCGGGATCTCATCCGCCTCAATCTCTTCGAGGACGGCATCGACGGCGGCCATATTATCGGTGACGCGAACATCGGCGCCATCAACCACGTGCAGCAGCAGCGTCGCCTGGCGTGTCTCCTGCAGCGTGGCTTTAAACGCGGCAACCAGGTCGTGAGGAAGATGGCGAATAAACCCGACCGTGTCCGCCAGCACGACTTCCCCGACATCAGCCACATTCAGACGGCGCAGCGTAGGGTCGAGCGTCGCAAACAGCTGGTCTGCGGCAAAGACGTTGGCCGAGGTCATGGCATTAAAGAGGGTCGATTTGCCGGCGTTGGTATACCCCACCAGCGAAACGGTCGGCACATCCGCTTTGGCACGTGACTGACGCCCCTGTTCGCGCTGCTTTTCAACCCGCTCAAGGCGAGACAGAATCTGGCTGATGCGTCCGCGTAACAGCCGGCGGTCTGTTTCTAACTGGGTTTCACCCGGACCCCGTAAACCAATTCCGCCCTTCTGGCGTTCAAGGTGGGTCCAGCCGCGCACCAGACGTGTGGCGAGATGGCGAAGCTGTGCCAGCTCGACCTGCAATTTACCTTCGTGGGTGCGTGCCCGTTGGGCAAAGATATCCAGAATTAAACCGGTGCGATCAATGACCCGGCATTCGCACAGGCGCTCGAGGTTTCTTTCCTGAGCGGGCGTAAGGGCATGATCGAATAAGACGACCGATGCTCCTGTTGTTTTTACCGCATCGGCAATTTCAACGGCTTTTCCTTCACCGACAAAATACTTGGGGTGTGGCGCTTTACGGCTGCCAGTTACCACTTGCAGCGCCTCAACGCCAGCAGAAGAGACCAGGGTTTCAAACTCCTGCAGATCTTCTACTTCTTTGTCTTGGGAGAACCAGATGTGTACCAGTACGGCCTGCTCACCGGCATCATAACGGTCAAACAAGCTATAACCTCGCTAAAATAAAAGACCAGGACGGAAAACCACTGTTCTCCGATCCTGGCTGTACGGCGACGCGTTATTCTGCGTTATCGCCGTCTTGTTGTGGCTGTGGCTGCGCAGATGTGTTGCTGCCACCATGATGGTAATTGTTGCTGCCGCCACCGGTATTATTGCTATGGTGAGAAACCGGGCGTGAAGGAACAACGGTAGAAATGGCGTGTTTATAAACCATCTGACTTACCGTGTTTTTCAACAAAATGACGAACTGATCAAATGACTCAATCTGACCCTGCAGCTTAATACCGTTAACCAGATAAATCGAAACCGGAACACGTTCACGACGCAGTGCGTTCAAAAACGGGTCTTGTAATGATTGCCCCTTAGCCATTCTATCTTTTCCTTATATGCTTGTTGTTTGTTGCTCGTAGAACCTATGGTTCTGAAAAAAACTGCGTAAAAATTTGCGCACGATAACTCATCAATTGTACACAATCACCCATGCTTCGCACTAAGAACCTGTAACACCGTATCACGCGCCAGCCGGGGCTCGTCACTGTCAAGCCAGTGAACGTTTTCCCAGCCACGTAACCAGGTCATCTGTCTCTTAGCGAGCTGCCGGGTTGCGCAAATTCCCCGATAAACCATCTCGCTGTAATCGATTTCGCCTGATAAATAAGACCACATCTGACGATAGCCAACACAACGAATGGAAGGCATGTCCGTATGCAAATCACCTCGTGCAAACAGGGCCCGAGCCTCCGCTTCAAATCCTGACGCCAACATCTGCTCAAAACGTAACGCGATGCGCTGGTGCAACAGTTCGCGGCTCGCGGGGGCGATGGCAAACTGATGCACGTCGTAGGGTAACGCTTCACCGGAGGTTTTTGTCAGTTCCGTTAAAGTTTTACCCGAAATAAAAAAAACTTCCAGTGCTCGCGAAAGTCTCTGCGGATCATTCGGATGAATACGACTACCAGCAACCGGGTCGATCTCACACAGCTGGCGGTGCAAAGCTTCCCAGCCTTTTTCACGCGCCGTTTGCTCTATCTGCTGACGAACGTCGGGATCGGCCGAGGGCAACGGCGACAATCCTTCAAGTAACGCCTTGAAGTAGAGCATGGTTCCACCAACAAGCAACGGAATTCGTCCAGCCTGAACGATATCCGCCATTTCTGCTAAAGCATCGCGCCGGAACTCCGCAGCCGAATAGGCTTCTGCGGGATCGCGGATGTCGAGCAGACGATGGGGGGCCACTGCTAACTCCTCAGCCGACGGTTTTGCCGTACCAATATCCATCTGACGATAGATTAAGGCAGAATCGACGCTGATTAGTTCCACCGGTAACTGCCTGCGCAGTTCAATGGCTAATGCGGTTTTACCCGATGCAGTGGGTCCCATCAAAAAAATCGCCTTTGGCCGGCCAGCCTGGTTCAGTTCACTCATGCTTCAACGCGTTAATCGCGCTCTCAATCTCTAAGGGCTGTAACAAGCCTGAAGGTGGCGATTTCAGTAGCTGTGGGCAAAGCCGTTCGAGCTCTGCCAGCAGGTTGATCGCCTGTGAGTGATTCCAGTCGGAGGACGCTGCATCCTGACGCCGTGCCAGCCACTGGGCCAGCTGCGTCGCAGAGTTCTCCTGCTGCCGGGCGAGATAGCCTAACAGTTCAGGAATCAAGATTTGTAAATTTTGTGTTCGTAACGGTAAAGGCACCGCACGCAGGGTCACGTGGTCACCGTCAGGCTGCAGATCGATACCCATCTGACTGAGCAGACTGCTGTTTTCTTTGGCGGCCTGACACTCCTCCCGCGCCATTTTCAGGCGCACCGGAATCAGAAGGGGCTGCGGTTTAAGCCCCTCTTCGCCCGGTTCGAGCTGCGCCTGCTTCAGCCAGCGCGCCGCGACCGGCAGCGCCATCAGGAACAGTTTCTGGTCCTGTTCCAGCAGCGCATAGTGGTTCTGCAGGACGGTCAGCACCCGGCCAAAACTCTGCGCATGGGCCGCCAGCGGCGTGGCTTTCTCCGGCTGACGCCGCGCAGCCGGTTCGCGGGCTTCAGGCGCCGCCGCACTGGCGGCAGGCGTTTTCAGCAGCTGCTGATAAACCGCGCCTTCACGCTGACGATAGACGTTCTCTTTGTTTTGCCATGCGGGGGCTGGCTCACGGGCGGGCGCGGCCGGTCGGTTCTCACTGGCGGAGGTCGCAGGCTGGGCAAAATGGTTGCCCCCGGCGGCCTGACGATTCTCCGGCTGCCAGCGTGGGGCCGGTTCTTCTGCTTTCAGCGCGGGCAGCGCTGGTGCGGCAACCGCCTGAAGCGCGCTGACCACGCCCTGATAAATAAAGTCATGCACCAGACGTGACTGATGAAACCGTACTTCGTGTTTGGCCGGATGGACGTTGACATCCACCTGATGCGGATCGATTTCCAGATAGAGCACATAAGCGGGTTGCTGCTCATCCTGCAGCTGGTCCTGAAAAGCCTGGCGGATAGCGTGGTTAATCAGCCTGTCACGCATCATACGGCCATTGACGTAGCAATATTGCAGCTCGCTGACCTGACGCGACCCGGCCGGATCGGCGACCCAGCCGCGCAGCGAAAGATCGTCATGTTGCCAGTCGATGCGCAGCGCATGCTGCATAAAGGTGGTGCCGCAGATGGCGGCCAGCCGCCGTTCGCGCTGACTCTCCTCGCTGACGGCCCGATACTGACGCATCATTTTGCCGTTGTGGCTGAGCGAAAAGGCGACATCAAACCGCGCCAGCGCAATACGACGAATCACCTCGTCAATGTGACCAAATTCGGTTTTCTCGGTGCGCATGAATCTGCGCCGCGCGGGGGTGTTATAAAACAGGTCCAGCACTTCCAGCGTGGTGCCGCAGGGGTGCGCAGCCGGCTTGACCGTCACCGCCATCTCACGCCCTTCGGCATAAGCCTGCCAGGCTTCGGTCTGATCGGCAGTACGCGAGGTTAAGGTCAGGCGGGAGACCGAACTGATACTGGCCAGCGCTTCGCCCCGGAACCCCAGACTCATGATCGCCTCCAGGTCATCCAGCGAGGCAATTTTACTGGTGGCGTGCCGGGCGAGCGCCATTGAGAGTTCGCTTTTCACGATGCCGCAGCCGTTGTCACGGATGCGGATAAGCTTTGCGCCCCCTTTTTCAATATCAACGTCAATGCGCGTTGCGCCAGCATCAAGGCTGTTTTCCACCAGCTCTTTTACAACCGATGCAGGACGCTCAACCACTTCCCCCGCCGCAATCTGGTTTGCCAGCTGAGGCGGTAAAATTTGTATCGGCATGGTGGATATCCTTTTGGCTGACAGCCCGGCGCGTGGCCGGGCGAACAATCAGGATGCAGGGATTTTCAGGTTCTGCCCCAACATTACGTTGGTCGACTTCAGATTGTTGGTCTGCATTATCGCTTTCGGACTGACGCCATAGTGTGCGGCGATACCGGTCAGGGAATCCCCGACGACTACTTTGTGCCGCACAACACCCCGGGCGCGGGTCGTGCGGCTGGCCGTGGCACTGGCGGGCACCTTCAGCCGCTGTCCGACCCAGACCACATCCCGCTTCAGCGTATTCAGCTCACGCAGCGTCGCCATGCTGACGCCATACTTCGCGGCAATACCGGAAAGCGTCTCACCGCGCGTCACCGTATGACGCTGCGTTGCCCCGGTATATTGCGTCACCCCGGTCGCCGGGTTGCTGGCGACGCTAACCGCCGGCGACGAGCCCAGCGGCCGGTTTTCCTCCTTTGGGATGGATTGCAGCGGGTGCGCCAGGAAATAAGTGCGCAGACCTTTGTAGATCGACTGCGCAATCTTATCCTGGTGTGCGCTACTGCCAAGCAGTCGCTCCTCCGAGGAATTACTGATGAAGCCGGTTTCCACCAGCAGAGAAGGAATGTCAGGTGAACGCAGCACGCCCAGGCTGGCATGTTCAGGCAGCCGTTTATGCAGCGAGGTGACGCCGCGCAGCTGCTGCAACACTTTCTGCGCGATGTCATACCCGACGCGCTGCGAGTGACCAAACTGCAGGTCCAGCACCGCCTGGCTGAGGTAGGGATCCGCCTGGCTGTTTGCCAGCAGGTCGCCTGCGCCGCCCAGCAGCTCAGACTGTTTCTCTTTCTGCTCCAGCCAGTTAGCCATCTCGTTATTGGCACGGCGGTTGGATAAGACCCAGACCGATGCACCGGTGGCTGCGTGGCTCGGCGCCGCATCCGCATGGATTGACACCAGCACGTTTGCATTAGCTTTACGCGCTACGTCAGAACGGCCCATCACCGAGATAAAATAGTCACCATCGCGGGTCAGAACGCCTTTAAACATCGGATCGTTGTTCAGCAGCACCCGCAGTTTACGCGCAATCGCGATAGTGACGTTCTTCTCCTGCAGCCCGCGCTGTCCGATGGCGCCCGGGTCCTGACCGCCATGCCCGGCGTCAATCGCCACAATCACCGTGTCATTGTGGCTGACCGTCGCGCCAGGGCGTACCGTGCTGGCGGAACTGCTCACTGAGGTAACCGGATTGGCGTTAAACGGATTGGCAGCGGCACTCTGGACGGGCGCTCGCGGCGGGGCTGTCACCGGAGCGGGTGCGCTGCGCGTCACCGCCGGCGCTTTACCGGTAATCGTGAAGACCACGCTGTAGCTGTTGCCATTGCGCTGGGTAACCGCACGGGTTTTCCCCGCCTGCGTCAGCTCAAACACCAGCCGCACGCTCTGTTTATCTTTCGGGGTACTGGTCCGAATCCGCTTTACGATATTTTCCCCGCTGAAGTTCAGCGGCAGTCCCTGAACCACGCCGCTCTGGCGCACATCAAGCACCACACGATCGGGATTGCGCAGCGGGAAGAAGCCGTAAACAGGCTGTCCGGCAAAGTTCAGGGTAATGGTGGCCTGGCTGTCGCCGTTAGCCACTTTAATATCGGACAACGTGGCAGCAAACAGCGGCGTACAGACCAGCAGCAGCAGTGTCACCAGCGCGATTTTCATCCGTGACATCATGCCTGATCCCTGCCCTGATCAACGTGTTCAATCCATTGCTGTCCGGCTGCGGATTGTGCCGTCAGCTCCGCTTCCCGCGCCTCACCCACATAGCGCAGCGTCAGTGTGACATCGGGCGACGGCAGAAAACCAGCGCCCTGCTGCGGCCATTCGACCAGACAGATTGCCTCGCCGCTGAAATAGTCGCGGATTCCCATGAACTCCAGCTCTTCGGGATCGGCCAGGCGGTAGAGGTCAAAATGATAAAGGGTGCGATCACCCAGCGCATAAGGCTCCACCAGCGTGTAAGTGGGGCTTTTAACGTTGCCCTGATGGCCAAGCGCCTGAAGAAAGCCGCGGCTGAAGGTAGTTTTACCCGCCCCCAGATCGCCATAGAGATAAATCACTGCCGCGCTGCCACAGGCGCGCGCCAGCTGAGCGCCCAAACTGAGCGTAGCCGCCTCATCGGGCAAAGAGATAACACAGGTCTTCATGCTTCTTTATTCATCTCAGGATTAACAAACTGCCACAGTAGATCCAGTAAATCTGTTGCCAGCATACCGCGCGTGCCGCGTTGTGCCGCCACCGCATCGGCTGCGGCACCATGCGCCACACAGCCAGCGCAGGCCGCCCCGAACAGCGGCAGTTGCTGACCCATCAGCGAGGCAATAATGCCACTCAACAGGTCGCCCATACCGCCGGAGGCCATACCGGCATTGCCCACATCAGCAAAGGCCATTTCGCCCTGCTCGCTGGCAATAATCGTACCGGCACCTTTCAGTACCACTACGCCACCATATTGCTGCGCCAGTCTCTGCGCTGCATGTAAGCGGTCACTCTCAATTTCACTGGTCTTGATATTAAGCAAACGTGCCGCTTCGCCAGGATGCGGCGTAATGATGCGATTCTGACGTTTCTCCGCACTGATTGCCAGCAGGTTAAGTGCATCTGCGTCCCAAAGCATCGGCTTTTCACTGCCTGCCACTGCTTTCAGCGCCTGCTTACCCCACTCGCGCTGTCCTAAACCAGGCCCGACCGCGATGACATCGGCCCACTCCAGCGCCTCTTTCAGGCGTTCATCGGTCAGTTCATCGACCATCACTTCGGGGCGGGCTGTCAGGATCGGGATAATGTTATCTTTGTGAGTGAGTACTCGCACCAATCCACTACCGGTGCGCAACGCGGCCTCAGCCGTCATGCGCACTGCCCCGGCCGTTCCGGCATCGCCTCCGACGACCAGCAGACGGCCATGGTTGCCTTTATGCGAGGTGGGTTTGCGCGGCTTGAGCCAGCGGGTCAGTGCGCTGGCATCATAACGCGCCATCGGCGCGGTTTCTCCCGCGGGAAACGTAGCCAGGCCAAGGTCGGCATAATAGAGCGTGCCGATAACGTCGCGGGCTTTGCCGGTAAGCTGGCCCGGCTTCAGCGCCACGACGCTCAGGGTATGTGTGGCGTTAATCACCTCACCGGGCGTCGTGCCGTTTCGCGCGGATAAGCCGGAGGGCATGTCGATGGCGAGGATCGGTGCCGCGTGGGCGTTTGCCTGCTGAATCAGCGTGGCATAGGGTTCCGCAGGCGCGCGCTGTGTGCCGGTGCCCAGCAGCGCATCGACAATCACATCCACCTGCTCTGGCCAGGCCGCACCAGCCGCATGGATCTCGCCGCCCGCATCCAGCCAGGCGTCCCGGGCGCGCTGCGCCTCTTCCGGTAACGCTTTTTCACTGTCACACGCCAGCAGCGTGATGGTTTTACCCGCGGCCTGTCCCAGTCGGGCCAGCACATAGCCATCCCCGCCATTGTTACCGTGGCCGCACAAAATCAGCCAGTGGCGGGCGTCAGGCCAGTGCCGGTTCAGATGCTCATAGGCGGCCTGCCCGGCGCGCAGCATCAGTTCATAGAGGGTAATGCCAAGGGCATCGGCTCCCTGCTGCTCAAGCTGCGCCACCGCCTGCGCAGGCCAGACAGAATATGGTAAACTGCGGTCGTTTCTCTTCGAATCCTGGTCACTCATGTCATACCCTCTCGATCTTCATCAGTTTGCACAACAGATTAAACAGTGGGGATTAGATCTCGGCTTTCAGCAGGTCGGCATCACCGATACCGATCTCAGTGCGGAAGAGCCGCGCCTGCAGGCGTGGCTGGAGAAGCAGTATCATGGCGAGATGGAGTGGATGGCGCGACATGGCATGATGCGGGCGCGTCCGCATGAACTGCTTCCCGGCACGCTGCGCGTCATCAGCGTTCGCATGAACTACCTTCCGGCCAAAGCCGCCTTTGCCAGCACGCTGAAAAATCCCCGACTGGGCTATGTCAGCCGTTATGCATTAGGCCGCGATTACCACAAAGTATTGCGCAATCGCCTGAAAAAGCTCGGAGAAATGATCCAGCAGCATTGCAGCGAGCTTAACTTCCGGCCCTTTGTGGACTCGGCCCCGCTGCTTGAGCGACCGCTGGCAGCTAAAGCAGGACTGGGGTGGACCGGCAAACATTCGCTGATTCTGAATCGTGAAGCTGGCTCGTGGTTTTTCCTCGGCGAGCTGCTGATCGATATACCCCTGCCGATTGATACGCCGCAGCAGGAGCAGTGTGGCCGCTGTGTCGCCTGCATGACCATCTGCCCGACCAGCGCTATCGTTGAGCCTTACGTCGTGGATGCCCGGCGCTGTATTTCCTATCTTACTATCGAGCTGGAAGGGGCGATCCCGGAAGCGTTTCGCCCGCTGATGGGCAACCGGATTATGGCTGTGATGACTGCCAGTTGATCTGTCCGTGGAATCGTTACGGGCAACTCAGCGATGAAAGTGACTTCTCTCCCCGCGCGGCCCTGCATGCACCGGAGCTTATCGATCTGTTTCAGTGGGATGAGGCGAAATTTTTGCGTATCACCGAAGGCTCGGCAATTCGACGGATTGGTCATTTGCGCTGGCTGCGTAATATTGCGGTGGCGCTGGGTAATGCGCCCTGGTCAGCGGATATTGTGCCAGTACTGGAACAGCGGCTCGGAGAGAGTGAACTGCTGGATGAACATATTCTGTGGGCGGTCGCCTGTCAGCAGCAGAAACGCCAGCAACTCGTCGTGGACGTGCAGCCTGCTCAGCAGAAACGTCTGGTGCGTGCCGTTGAAAAAGGTTTACCCCGTGATGCGTGATTAACCAGCCAGCCGGCAGTTTATCGTTTTCCACACGCTGTGAATAAAAATAAAAAGCTGTTGTCATTCAACTGCAATAACGGGCGTTTCACGCTGGAATAACAAATTGAAATATCCTAATAATCATAAATATCAACAACTTAAGAAAAAGTTGTGTTTATTTAATAATGAGTCTACCGCTTCGTTTTAACGATAAAGCTGTGGATAACTCTGTTCAGAAACATTTTACAGATCGCCGTAAAAGGCGCAGACGATGGGGTGCCGTGCTGTGGATAACCTTAGGCTGACAATCAAAATCAGACGACGATAAACCGTCGGATAACTGATCACAATGAGGTTGATGTTAAATCTGGAGCGGGAAACGAGACTCGAACTCGCGACCCCGACCTTGGCAAGGTCGTGCTCTACCAACTGAGCTATTCCCGCATAGAAGGGCACTGCTAAACAAAACTGGAGCGGGAAACGAGACTCGAACTCGCGACCCCGACCTTGGCAAGGTCGTGCTCTACCAACTGAGCTATTCCCGCAAAGAGGGTACTGCTGATTAAAACTGGAGCGGGAAACGAGACTCGAACTCGCGACCCCGACCTTGGCAAGGTCGTGCTCTACCAACTGAGCTATTCCCGCGCCTTGTACCGTCACTAAATTCTTCACCGGTACGGGGTGCGCATTATACGAGAAATCGTTGCTGCTGCAAGCGTCTGAAAGCAGAATTTTTCGTTTTCAGCGCGTTTGCCGATTAAATCGGCAACCTGGCGATTTCATGCGCACCCTTCGCGGATTAAAGCTGCAAAAAGTGTTCGCGGTAGTAAGCGAGCTCCGCCACTGACTCGCGGATATCATCCAGCGCCTGGTGTGTGCCGCCTTTTTTGAAGCCTGGCAGGATAGAGGGTTTCCAGCGGCGGGCCAGCTCTTTCAGGGTGCTGACATCCAGATAGCGATAGTGGAAGTACGCCTCCAGCTCAGGCATGTACTTAAACAGGAAGCGCCGATCCTGCCCGATGCTGTTGCCGCAGATAGGTGAGGTGTTCGCCGGCACCCACTGCTTCAGAAATTCCAGGGTGGCCAGCTCCGCCGCGCGATCGTCAATCGTGCTCGCCTTCACCCGCTCAACCAGACCGCTGTTGGTGTGGGTGCGGACATTCCACTCATCCATCAGCGCCAGCTGCGCGTCAGACTGATGAACCGCAATAACCGGCCCTTCCGCCAGAATATTCAGGTTGGCATCAGTCACCAGGGTCGCAATCTCAATAATACGGTCGTGAGCCGGATCAAGCCCGGTCATCTCAAGATCAATCCAGATCAGGTTCTGTTCATTTCCAGTAGCCATGCTGTTTCCTGCGGTTGCTATAGTCGTCATTCACGATGAATAAGGTGTATCATAGACGTTTTGCCCAGCCGGGCGAAATCTGGCTAATGCTGTGAGGGTGAGTGAGTAAAAATAAACTGTCGAAGGGCCAACAACGCCGCGTAAGCGCTAACCACGATCGCCGTCTCAATCAGCGTAAAGAGCGCCCGGAAGCGGACGACAACCTGTTTGGGGAAGCCGCAGATGGGGTTGTTGTCAGCCGTTTCGGCATGCACGCTGACGTTGAGGATAGCGCAGGCGTTGCCCACCGCTGCAATATCCGCCGCACGATCCGTTCGCTGGTGACCGGCGATCGGGTGCTGTGGCGTCCGGCAACCAGCGGCGGCAAAGGGATTGTGGAAGCGGTGCATGAACGCACCAGTGTGCTGACCCGTCCCGATTTTTATGACGGTGTGAAGCCGATGGCGGCCAACATCGATCAGATCATTATTGTCTCTGCGATCCTGCCGGAGCTGTCGCTTAACATCATCGATCGCTATCTGGTGGCCAGCGAGACCCTGGAGATCGAGCCGCTACTGGTCCTCAACAAAACCGATCTGCTGGATGAGCGCGCACGCGCCGTGGTCGATGAGCAGATGGATATCTACCGTGCGATTGGCTATCGCGTAGTGATGGTCTCCAGCCGGGCGAAAAATGGCCTGGACGATCTCGAAGCCGCCTTAACCGATCGCGTCAGTATCTTTGCCGGTCAGTCCGGCGTCGGCAAGTCGAGCCTGCTGAACGCCCTGCTCGGCTTCGACAAAGAAGAGCAGCTCGCGATTCTGACCAACGAGGTGTCAGACGGCTCCGGCTTAGGTCAGCACACCACCACCGCCTCACGGCTCTATCACTTCCCGCACGGCGGGGATGTTATCGACTCACCCGGCGTGCGCGAGTTCGGCTTATGGCACCTGGAGCCGGAACAGATTACCCGCGGATTTGTCGAATTTCGCGCCTTCCTGGGTGCATGCAAATTCCGCGACTGCAAACATGGCAGCGACCCGGGCTGTGCGATTCGCGAAGCGGTGGAAGCCGGTAAAATTCATCGCTCCCGTTTCGACAACTACCACCGTATCCTGGAGAGCATGGCGCAGGTAAAAACGCGTAAAAATTTCCCTGACGGTGAGAGTTAACCGGTATAACCGCGTGATCCGGTCTGACCAGAAGATTTTGCGAGGTGCCTTCCATTAGGCGACCCAGACCGTGCAGCATGCGCGGAATCAGGTATAGTCGCCATCAGAACGGGGCACTGCTACAATCCGCTTCCTTTTTTTCAACGTCATAAAATAGCCAGGAGGCTAAGGTGTTTGATCGTTTAAAACTCGGCTTGAATCATATTCTCCCGAAGAAATGGCTGACTGAACTCGCCGGTTGGGGCGCCAGTCGCCGCGGTGGTTGGTTGACCAAACTGGTCATTGACATCTTTGTCTGGTTTTACAAAGTCGACATGGCGGAAGCACGAAAGCCCGACACCGCCAGCTATCGGACGTTTAATGACTTTTTCGTGCGTCCGCTGAAAGAGGATGCGCGTCCGGTGGATGCTGACGCCAGCCTGATCGCCCTGCCCGCAGATGGCGCTATCAGCCAGCTCGGCCACATCGACGGTGACCAGATTTTCCAGGCCAAAGGTCATCACTACTCGCTTGAAGCACTGCTGGCGGGTGATGAGCGAATGGCGGCCCGGTTTGTGGAGGGCGAATTCGTCACGACCTATCTGGCCCCGCGTGATTATCACCGCGTTCATATGCCGTGCAACGGTATCCTGCGTGAGATGATCTATGTGCCTGGCGATCTCTACTCGGTCAATCCGCTGACCGCGCGTAACATCCCGAATCTGTTCGCCCGTAACGAACGCGTCATCTGCTACTTTGAAACCGATATCGGGCCGATGGTGCAGATCCTGGTGGGCGCCACCATTGTTGGCAGTATCGAAACCGTCTGGGCAGGCACGATTACGCCACCGCGTGAAGGCGTAATTAAGCGCTGGCACTATCCGGCAGCGGATGATGAAGGCGCCGTGGTCCTGCTGAAAGGTCAGGAGATGGGTCGCTTCAAACTCGGCTCTACCGTCATCAACCTGTTCGCACCGGGCCGCGTTAAACTGGCTGAAAGCCTGGAAGCGGAAAGTAAAACCCGTCTGGGACAACCGCTGGCCCTGGCGCTGCCGGTCGCGACAGACCTCTCCGACGTCATCGTCGACTAAATTGAGTGTCCTCCGTGCGTTCGATTCTCCTTCTGCTGCTGAGCCTCTGGCTCAGCAGCCCGGCCTTTGCGGCCAGCCTTCCTGACGCCAGCCAGCTCAAACAGCAGCTGGAAGAGATAAAATCGGCCAAAAGCTCGCCCGCGCAGGCAGAGCAGATCCAGTCGATTGAAGCCGCCCTGAATTTCCTCTCTGAACGTGATGACTCCCTGGAGCGCGCAGCGCAGTATCAGCAGGTCATTGATGATTTTCCGCGTCTGGCGCGGGAGTTGCGTCAGCAGATCGCCACGCTCAGCGACAGCGGAAAAACAGTGCGCAGTAATATGAGCAGCGCCGAACTGGATCAGGAGATCCTGCAGGTCAGCAGTCAGCTTCTGGAAGAGGGGCGGCAGGCGCGCCAGGAGCAGGATCGGGCGCGGGAAATCAGTGATTCGCTGTCGCAACTGCCGCAGCAGCAGACGGATGCCCGCCGGGCGATGACGGAGAGTGAGCGTCGTCTGCAGAGTGCCAGCAACAGCAGCTCACCGCAGGGGCAGCTTCAGCTGGCGGCTCGCCAGGCGGAAAATGCGGCGAATAAAGCACTCGTCGATGAGCTTGACCTGGCACAACTCTCTGCCAATAACCGTCAGGAACTGGCGCGGATGCGGGCGGAAGCCCATCAGCGTAAAGCAACGCAGCTGGATAACTACCTGCAGGCGCTGCGCAATCAACTCAATGACCAGCGGCAACGCGAAGCCGAAGTTGCGCTGGCCCGCACCGAGCAGCTGGCAGAAAACAGCGGTGATTTGCCGCAGGACATCAGCGATCAGTTCCGGGTTAACCGTGAACTCTCTGTCGCTCTGAATCAGCAGGCGCAGCGGATGGATCTGGTCGCGTCGCAACAGCGTCTCGCCACTAACCAGATCATTCAGGTTCGTCAGGCTCTCTCGACGCTGCGTGAGCAGTCGCAGTGGCTGGGTGCCTCTAACCTGCTGGGTGAAGCGCTGCGGGCACAGGTTGCGCGACTGCCCGAGATGCCAAAGTCCCAGCAGATTGACAGCGAGATGGCGCAACTTCGCGTGCAGCGTCTCTACTACGAAGATCTGATGGCGCAGCAGGAAACCCTGCGTAAGGGGCATCAGGCCAATGGTCAGCCCTTTACCGCCGAGCAGAAGCGTATCCTCGATGCGCAACTCCGCACCCAGCGTGAACTGCTCAATTCGCTGATCTCCGGCTGTGACACGCTGATTCTGGAGATCACCAAGCTGAAGGTCGGCAATACTCAGCTTCAGGATGCGCTCAGTGAAGTCAAAGATGCGACGCACCGCTATCTCTTCTGGACCGCCGACGTCAGCCCGATTGGGCTGAGCTATCCGCTGGACCTGGCGAGAGATCTTTCCCGACTGCTGTCGCTGGATACGCTGGGTCAGCTTGGGAAAGCGATAGCAATGATGTTTACCAGTCGCAACACGGTGCTGCCAATTATTGGTGCGCTGCTGCTGGTTGGCTTCAGTATCAGTTCGCGCCGCCACTTCAATGCTTTTCTGGATCGTTCTGCCAGCAAAGTCGGCAAAGTGACACAGGATCGCTTTCGTCTGACCATCCGCACCGTGTTCTGGTCGATTCTGGTGGCGCTGCCGCTGCCGGTGTTGTGGGGTACGCTGGGGTATGGCCTGCAGAACGCCTGGCCCTACCCTATCGCAGTGGCGATTGGTGATGGCATTACCGCCACGCTGCCGCTGCTGTGGGCATTCATGATCAGCGCCGCCTTTGCCCGCCCCAACGGACTGTTCATCGTCCATTTCCGCTGGCCGCAGAACCGGGTCGCGCGCGCCATGCGCTACTACTCGCTGAGTATCGGGCTGATTGTGCCGCTGATCATGTTGCTTATCGCCTTTGGTAATCTTGAAGACCGGAAGTTCTCAGCATCGCTGGGCCGCCTCTGTTTCATCCTGATCTGCGGGGCCATCAGCATCGTCACCGTCAGCCTGAAGCGTTCCGGCATCCCGCTCTATCTCGATAAAGAGGGAAACGGCGATAACATAGTGAACCGGATGCTCTGGAACATGATGATCGCCATGCCGCTGATGGCAGCCCTCGCCTCTGCCGTAGGGTATCTGGCGACTGCGCAGGCGCTGCTGGCCCGTCTGGAAACCTCAGTCGCTATCTGGTTCCTGCTGCTGGTCATCTATCACATCATTCGCCGCTGGATGCTGATTCAGCGGCGGCGTCTGGGCTTTGATCGCGCCCGTCAGCGCCGTGCCGATATGCTGGCGAACCGGGCGCGCAGTGAAGAAGAGAAAGAGCAAGGCACCCAGAACACCGACGCGATTGAAGTCGAGGAGCCGGTGATCGACCTGGATGCGATCAGTGCGCAGTCGCTGCGGCTGGTGCGATCCCTTCTGACATTGATCGCCCTGGTCTCGGTGATTGTCCTGTGGTCTGAAATTCACTCGGCCTTCGGCTTCCTGGAGAATATCCAGCTGTGGGATGTCAGTACCTCCGTGCAGGGCGTGGAGTCGATTCAGCCGATTACCCTGGGGTCGGTACTGATTGCCATTCTGGTGTTTATCATCACGACTCAGCTGGTGCGCAACATGCCAGCCCTGCTTGAGCTGGCGCTGTTACAGCATCTTAATCTGACGCCGGGCACCGGCTACGCCATCACCACACTGACCAAATATCTGCTGCTGCTGATTGGCGGACTCATTGGTTTCTCCATGATCGGCATCGAGTGGTCGAAGCTGCAGTGGCTGGTTGCCGCATTAGGTGTGGGACTGGGGTTTGGTTTGCAGGAGATTTTTGCCAACTTTATCTCAGGCCTGATCATCCTGTTTGAAAAACCGATTCGTATTGGCGACACCGTGACAATTCGCGACCTGACCGGCAGCATTACGCGGATCAACACTCGTGCTACCACCATTACCGACTGGGACCGCAAAGAGATTATCGTGCCGAATAAGGCCTTTATCACCGAACAGTTTATTAACTGGTCGCTCTCCGATTCCGTTACGCGTGTGGTGCTTACCATCCCGGCCCCGGCCAAAGTGAGCAGCGAACAGGTCACCACCATCCTGACGCAGGCGGCGGAACGCTGCAGTTATGTGCTGGATACACCGCAGCCGGAAGCCTTCCTCGTCGATTTGCAGCAGGGGATTCAGCTGTTTGAACTCCGGGTGCATGCCGCTGAGATGGGACATCGTATGCCCCTGCGTCACGAGCTGCATCAGCTCATCCTGCGTGGATTTGAGCAGCACGGTATTGAGATGCCGTTCCCGCCGTTCCAGATGCGCATGGAGACCCTGGGTAAGAAGCTGCCTGCCAGTAACGGGACACCGGCGGCCCGTGCCTATAAATCGGGTGGCCTGTAAGAGAGCATGCCTGGCAGAGTCGGGGACGTGAAGTACAGGGGGAGTCGCGGTGAGATCGAGCCTGCACAGGGAACACGGGCAGATCGGAAAGGCGCTAAAGCCAATCCCTGGCCGCTCGGCCCGCGCCGTCCATGGCGCGGGACGCTTTCCTCTTCTGCCCGTATTCCCTGTACTCTGAACGTCTCAGTGGCGGTCAGAGGCTTCTGATTTGATATTGTCATGAATGCAAAACGCCCGGCCAAAGCCGGGCGTTTTCAGTCAGTGACGTCTGCTACTGCTTAACGAACGCCTCTCCCTGTTCGATATCTTTCTTCAGGGTTTCCAGCATGCCTGACAGCGCCTGCTGCTCATACGCACTGAGTGTACCGATAGGCTTGCGTTCAGCAATCCCGTTTTTACCCAGCAGCAGCGGCTGTGAGAAGAAGCGCGCATGTTCGCCCTCACCTTCCACATAGGCACACTCCACCACGTTCGCTTCGCCATTCAGCGCGCGTACCAGTGACAGCCCGAAACGCGCAGCTGCCTGCCCCATCGACAGCGTGGCCGAACCGCCACCGGCTTTGGCTTCCACGACCTCGGTGCCGGCGTTCTGAATACGTTTGGTCAGATCCGCCACCTCCTGATCGCTGAAGCTCACTCCTTTGACCTGAGAGAGCAGCGGCAGAATGGTCACGCCAGAGTGGCCGCCAATCACCGGTACTTCAACCTGGTCAGGCTGCTTGCCTTTCAGCGCCGCGACAAAAGTATTGGCGCGAATGATATCCAGCGTGGTGACGCCAAACAGACGGTTCTTATCGTAGACACCATGCTTTTTCAGCACTTCCGCCGCGATAGCAACGGTGGTGTTGACGGGGTTAGTGATCACCCCGATCAGGGCTTTTGGCGCGGTTGCCGCCACCTGTTCTATCAGGTTACGGACGATACCGGCGTTAACATTAAACAGGTCCGCACGATCCATACCGGGTTTGCGTGCGACACCTGCTGAAATCAGGACCACGTCGGCACCTTTCAGGGCTGGCGTCGCGTCTTCTCCGCTGAACCCTTCAATAGTGACGGCAGTGGGAATATGGCTGAGATCAACGGCAACACCCGGTGTCACCGGGGCGATGTCATACAGTGAGAGTGCTGAACCTGCCGGAAGCTGGGTTTTGAGCAGAAGTGCGAGCGCCTGGCCTATGCCGCCAGCGGCACCGAGAACGGCAACTTTCATTCTTGACTCCTTATTAAGGTGGGGCAGAGATGGGCCGAAATTCTATCTGTGTCAGACCTTAATCAACTGCTCAGGCGATAATGATAATCCGCTGTTAATTCTACGTGTTTTCACACTTAATCGCCGGATTCAAAAGTTACTTATCATGTCGCCTGAATGACCGACAACCGTGCCGTCGTCAGACAGAGAACGGCTATGTTCGTTTTCTGTTACTACACCACCAATAGTATAACAACTTTGCAACCTTCGCCTTTCGGGGCTGTGACAGGGGTTTTGGTCTGAAGGGATTTATTTGCTATTATCGCCGCCCGCTAGCCGCCCGAACCCTGCTCATCAATCGACCGATTGCATAAAAATGCATTTAAATGCATAATCACCACTCTGCCGCGGGCGGATGCGCGGTTATTCTTTCTATTTATTGGTAACCTATGCGAAACCCATCGAAACAAGACGATCTGATCAAGGCTTTCAAGGCCTTATTAAAAGAAGAAAAATTCAGTTCCCAGGGCGAAATTGTTCAGGCGCTTCAGGATGAGGGCTTTGAAAATATCAATCAGTCCAAAGTCTCGCGGATGCTGACCAAGTTTGGCGCAGTGCGCACCCGTAATGCCAAAATGGAAATGGTCTATTGCCTGCCTGCCGAGCTGGGTGTGCCGACGACCACCAGCCCGTTAAAAAACCTGGTGCTGGATATCGACTACAACGATGCGCTGGTGGTCATTCACACCAGTCCGGGCGCAGCACAGCTGATTGCACGCCTGCTGGATTCATTAGGAAAGTCGGAAGGAATTCTTGGCACCATTGCCGGGGATGACACCATCTTTATTACCCGTGCGCGTGACTTCACGGTCAAGCAACTGCACAGCGCGATCCTCAACCTGTTTGAACAGGAACTCTGATCGCTGACTGGCGGCCGGCCATCCTGCGCCTGGTCGTCAGTTCATCTCTCTGCCCGCGCTTTCTCTGCGGTTTGCGCTTCTCCTCTTCCCGTTACGCGCTCCTCTCGTGACTGCCGTTCTGCGAGGCTTGCCCCCGTTTTCAGGCAGCAGGCTGGTGGTCAGATAGCGTCGTCTGCTTCACCTTTTGCGCTATTTTACACTGCTTTACATCACTAATCCGGCCGCATTGCCCGGATCCAGATCAAACACCAGCCCGATATACCACCTTCTTTCGCACGAAACGTTAAAGTCATTTATCCCCTTGTTTCTGCTGTTAAAACACGCTCAAAGCTCATTTTTCACCCTGTTTTTATAACGTCCGGTTATTAAAAGTAGCCATAAGGATAAAGAATCACAAAAAAACATTATTAGCGCGGTATTAATTTCTGACGTTATTAGTCCTATACTTCTTTTCGTGATGCAAATCACACTAACTAAAAAGATAAAAACAGACGACGAGGAAAATTTCATGAACGTAAAAACTACCATCGCTGCTCTTAGCGTGCTCTCTGCCCTGTCATTCGGTGCTGTGGCAGCAGAATCTATCACCGCCTCTCAGGCACAGGATCTGCAGGCTGTCGGCACCATCAGTGTCAGCGGTGTAGCGGGCTCACCGATGGATATCCGACAGAAACTGAGCGACAAAGCCGATCAGCAGGGCGCAAAAGCCTATCGCGTCATTGAGGCTTACAACAACGGCAATTATCACGCGACCGCCGCGCTCTATAACTAAGGCGTCGCCCCACTCCGGCTGATGCGATAAGCCGCGTGCCGGAGAGCGTAAGCAGAATTTCAGGAGAGCAGAAAATGAAAACCAAACTTGCCATCGCTGCACTGAGCATCGCCCTGTTTTCAGCAGGTGCCAGTGCCGCCAGCCTGGTTTCTAATGAACAGGCGCAGGGTTTGCAGTCAATGAACCAGACCATCAGCATTGCGGGCCGTAACGGCGACCAGACGCATATCCGTCAGGTTCTGTCGGAGAAAGCGGATGCGCAGGGCGCAAGCCACTATCGCATCATCGAAAACAACCAGGACAACACCTGGCATGTGACCGCTGAGCTGTATAAATAATTCACTGTGATGACGCCTTATGGCGTTGAAAATATCGACGACCCGCACCAATGATTAACCGCAGGTTGTTGAATGTAATGAGGAGACGAACATGAACATCAAAACAACCATTGCTACAGTCAGTCTGCTTTCCGTTATGGCTTTCGGAGCTTCCGCCGCGCAGCTGGTAACCGGCGATCAGACGCAGAACCTGCAGCCTGCGGGCACCGTAACCATCAGTGGTACCGCGGGCGCACCGATGGATTATCGCGCTGAACTGTCTCAGAAAGCCGATGAACAGGGTGCCAGCGCCTATAAAGTGATCGAGGCGCGTACCGGTGATAACTACCACATCACCGCACAGCTTTATAAGTAATTCCTCGTCACTATCATGACGAACCCTTTGGCCCCGCTCGCCGGGGCCTTTTTTCATCTGACGTTAAAGTGAAGCTGACCTTCCAGCTCCTCTTCAGCTTCATCAAAGAGTAAAATCAGGGCCCCATAACGCCGTCGCTGTCCTCTGCCCAGATTGATGAACTCAATCTCCAGCGGCATCGGGAGCAGATCCCCCGTCACCACATCCCATAACCCATCCAGATCGCAGATGCGACGCTCATCCAGCGCGAATCGCTCGCTAAACTGGCGGAAAAAATGGGCCTGGTCGACAATTTCATTAAAATCAAAACGCTCGGTTTTCATGCTGACGGCTCCCATGCTCCGTCTGCGGGCGACCTTCGCCGCCCGTGCCCTTCTGCTAGCCCAAACCGCCCAGATGCAGCGCTTTGACCTCCAGATACTCTTCCATGCCGAGTACCGAACCTTCACGGCCCAGACCCGACTCTTTGACGCCGCCAAAGGGTGCCAGCTCGGTTGAAACGGCACATTCGTTAATGCCGATCATGCCACTTTCCAGCGCCGCTGAAACGCGGAACACCCGCTGCAGATTCTGCGTGTAGAAGTAGGCGGCCAGGCCAAATGGCGTATCATTGGCGCGGCGGATCACCTCATCTTCATCATCGAAGCGGAAGCAGGCAGCAACCGGGCCAAAGGTCTCTTCCTGCGCGAGCTGCATCCCTTCGTGTGCTTCGGCGATCACGGTTGGCTGCCAGAAGTTGCCGCCCATCGCATGGCGCTCGCCGCCAGCAAGCAGTTTGCCGCCTTTTGCCAGCGCGTCATTGACGTGCTGTTCCACTTTCTCCACCGCCGACGCTTCAATCAATGGCCCGACAATCACGCCCTCATCGAGACCATTACCCACCTTAAGCCTGTTCACCTCTGCGGCCAGCTGCGTGGTGAAACGATCGTAAACACTGTTGTGGATGTAGAAACGGTTCACGCTGACGCACACCTGACCCGCATTGCGGAATTTGTTCGCAATTGCACCCTGTACGGCGGCATCGATGTCGGCATCGTCAAAGACGATGTAAGGCGCGTTACCGCCCAGCTCCATAGAAACTTTCTTCATGGTTTCGGCGGCATTGCGCATCAGCAGCTTGCCCACCTGGGTTGAACCGGTGAACGAGATCTTCCGCACCGCTTTGCTGGCCATAATGGCGTCGCTGATGGCATGGGTGTCACCCGCTACGGCGTTCAGCACGCCATCCGGGACGCCAGCCTGTTTCGCCAGGGCCAGCAGGGCAAAGGCGGAGAGTGGCGTGTTATTAGCGGGTTTAATGATCCCGGTACAGCCTGCGGCCAGTGCGGGCCCCAGCTTGCGGGTCAGCATCGCCATCGGGAAGTTCCACGGTGTGATGGCGGCCACAACGCCAATCGGTTCACGGGTGGCCAGGATGCGGGAACCCGCTTTGGCGGGCGGAATGATCTCGCCATTGGCTCGCTTCGCCTGTTCGGCAAACCACTGGATAAAACTGGCGGCATACTCCACTTCGCCCTCCGCCTCTTTCAGCGGCTTGCCCTGTTCCGTCGTCATCAGTTCGGCCAGCCAGCGTTTGTTCTCAATGATGAGCTGGTACCAGCGAGTGAGAATCTCAGCACGGGCTTTTGCCGTCTGCGCACGCCAGGCGGGAAAGGCGCGTTCTGCTGCGGCGATCGCCTGTTCCGTTTCAGCCTTGCCCGCTTTTGCGACCTGCGCAATGACCTCGCCGGTTGCCGGATTGGTTACGTCAAAGGTGGATGCCGCCGGTTGCCACTGGCCGTCTGCCAGATAGCCGGTCTGAAACAGCTCGCTCTGTTGCAGTGATGTCATTGATTCGCTCCTGTCAGTTTTACGCTTCCGTCTGAAGAGTATAGTTGGCAAAAGCGACAGGTTTTGTGACGGGCGGGGATTGCGCAGGCCGCTGCCGATCGCAGCGGCCAGATTCAGATTTGGATGAGCGTGTTCTGGTACTTATCCAGCATCAAGGCCAGGCGTTTTACCGGTTCCGTAACGCTGACAGGCGCCTGGTAATGGACCAGTTTCTCCTGATAGAGGTCCAGCTCTTTCAGCAGGCGTTCAAAATAGTAGCGCCGCTTGTCATCGCTGCTGGCAGAAATGACCCGGTCAGCGGTATAGCGCAGCTGCCGGTGATAAGCAGAGAGATCCGCGTTGATCGGAATGTCTGCGTCACGCAGCCGCTGATGACCGATGATCAGCGTCAGGGCAATACGGTATTTATTGATATCGCCCGGAAACAGGTTCAGCAGCAGAAACAGTTGCTGATAGAGGGCCGGCAGATGGTTTTCACGCCGACGCGCCTGATTAGTCGTCATGGCCGAAACCGCTGCGTACATGAAGCGGTTCAGCAGCTTACGGCCGGTGCGGGCCTTCGATTTATCTCGAATCAGCAGGATAACCATCATCGCCACAAAGCAGCCGATGACCTGGCCGAGCACATTGTCGAGAAAGACGTTGATGTGGAACTGCATCGGATTATCGAGAACCAGCACGTTAAGCGTGCCGATCAGCGCCCCCAGCGTGCCGAGCTGACGCCGCTGAATGAAGATGCCTCCGATAAAGCCCAGCAGGCCGATGGCGATGCAGAGCAGCAGTGCGCTCTGCTGGGTCGAGGGGAGCACATACATAAAGTAGAGCGCGCCCAGCGGCACCGCAACCGTCATGCCGTAGAGAAAATCTTTTGCCATCATCAGTGGATTAGGCATCCGCATCGCCAGCGCAGTGATAACCGCCAGCATGACCATACAGCCACTGCCTGACGTCCAGCCGGTGTAGAGCCAGAACAGAGAGCCCAGAGCGGTCGCCACAAAGGTGCGGATACCGTTGATCATCGCATGGTGTGTTTCGGCGGAGCGCGCCTGAATCACCACCTCGCGCTGCAGGATCTCCTCCTCCAGCGACGTGATCCGGCTGTTACTTCGGATGCCTTTCAGCAGCAGCAGATATTCCGTCGCGGCACCCACCCAGCTGCTCAGCGTCACCGGGGCCGTTTTATCTCTGGCCCCCATCACCCGCCGCATCACCTTCATCCGCTTGTGCACCTCATCAACCGTCGAGGCGGGCTTTTCAATCATCAGGCGATACTGAGGGGGGATGTAGTCCGGACGCGAATTCTGGATCAGAAAGGTTTCGGCTGCCTGCGTAATCAGGGTCAGCGACAGGGTATTAAGCATCTGCAGCCGGCGGTTACTGTTCTTCCAGCGTGACGACTCCATCATCAGCTGGCTGCGCATGCTGTTAAGGGCGGTGGTGCGCCGGACCAGCGCGCTCCAGGCTTTGTCGACCTCCTCTTTGTCACCGTGGGCGACGCAGAGCTGCAGCAGCTGATAGTGCGCCACCAGCAGCGAGTCGACCTCCGCATCGATCACTTTTTTGATCGAGCGTGGTGAGAAGATCATGTCGGCCAGAATGGCACACAGAATGCCGAGCACGATTTCACTGCAGCGCTCGACCGCATATTGCGGCACCAGGGTCAGACCACCGCTGGCGTCAGCGGTCACCACGATAATCAGCGCGGTGTAGCCCGCCAGTCCCAGTGCGTAAGAGTTTTCAACTTTGATCAGCGAAGAGAGCCAGACGCAGAGCCCTGCCCAGATGCAGCACAGCAGCAGCATCACAACCGGCGCACGAACGGTGGCGATCATGATGGTCAGCGCGGCGATACAGCCGATAAAGGTCCCGATAATACGCAAAACGCCACGGTAGCGAAGCGCCCCCGAATAGGGATCGCCCCCCGCTGCAAACGCGGTGCCGCCCGCCACAATACCGGCAGTCATCACCGCCCAGCGCGGCGTTTCGAGGTTGAAGTGAAAGCCGACCATCAGCGCTAACACCAGCGCAAAGGTCAGCTTTACCGGGAACCGCAGGAACTCAATCATATCGCCCTCTTAACCAAACTCACGCAGGCGATTAAACAGGCGAACCATCGGTGAAACCTGCTCAGGCTGACGATCGGCCTGACCGGTAATGACCACGGTCGCCGTTGTCCCGGCCGGGAAGCGGTTGCCGGGCTGCTGATCCAGACGGATGCGCACCGGAACACGCTGCGCCAGACGGACCCACTCCAGGTTGGAATCGACCGTTGCCATGCCTTTACTGTCGACCGAGCTGCTGCTGTTGGTGACACCTGCCGCCACACTGTCTACGGTACCCCGCAGCACAATGTTGCTGCCAAGTGGCGTCACTTCCGCACGGAAACCCTTCTCTACGCCATGCAGCTTGGTCTCTTCCAGATAGGCCAGCACATAGTAGGAGTGCTGCTGCACCAGGGCGACCGCCACAGAGCCGCGGGTAATGAACTCGCCCTGATAGACATTCAGGTTGGTGACCCAGCCATCGGAGGGCGCTTTCACGGTGGTGCGCTCCAGATCGATCTTCGCCAGATCGCGTGTCGCCACCGATTTCGCCAGCTGATGTTCGCTGGTCTGCAGATCGTTGTTGGACTGCTCAATCGCCTCGCGCGACATCGCCGAGGTGCCGAGCTGGTTACGGCGGCCGGCTTCGCGCCGCTTCTCACTCACCAGCGCCTGGTAATATTCCACGTCTGCCTGAGCCTGCTCGAGCGCCTTTTGATAGCGTGGGCGGTCAACCACAAACAGCGTATCGCCCTTCTTCACCAGCTGGTTGTCGTGCACCGGAACATCGGTGATCAGGCCGGTCACGTCAGGTGAGATCGCCACTACGTCTGCCGCGAAGCGCGCATCACGCGTCCAGGGGGATTCGGTATAGAACACCCAGGCACGGAAGATGATAACCACAGCAATGATAACCAGCAGGAGTGTAATCGCGTAACGCGCGATTTTTCTTATGAGTGCTTTCACTTAAACCTCAGACTAATAAACGGGAGACAAGGTAAAACACACAGCAGTAAAGCGCTGTATTAAAAAGTGCCGGATGCCAGACAAGATCGTAAATACCGCTCGGCGTCAGCACACGTTTCACTAACCAGAACAGCATCAGTGAGAGAATAAGTTCGATGAATACGGGCGGAAACGAGAGCCCAAACATGACAAATACCGGAAGCACACTCATCAGAAATCCTTAGTTCAACCTTGCCGGGAGTCTCCTTTGCCTTTTCAGCTGTCACAGCAAACCCAGCTGACAGCGCGATACAAACCGCAGCTGGCTTAATAATAGCGTATCATCACAGGGCATCAGGCAATGAAGAGTCACCGGGAGATACCCCGGCGCGCTTATAATAACGCGCCTGACTATAAGTTTTCTACAGAATGTGATCTAAATCACTTTTAAGCCAGAGTAAATAATGGAACGACTGAAGGGCATGTCTGTCTTCGCCAAAGTGGTCGAACTTGGTTCTTTTACCGCTGCGGCGCGTCAGCTTCATCTGAGTGTCTCCTCAATCAGCCAGATCGTCGCGAAGCTGGAAGATACGTTACAGGTTAAGCTGCTGAATCGCAGTACCCGCAGTATCGGGCTCACCGAAGCGGGCAAAATCTACTATCAGGGCTGCCGCCGTATGCTGGCGGAAGCGACGCAGGTGCATGAACAGCTTTATGCGTTTAACAACACGCCCATTGGGGTGCTGCGTATCGGCAGCTCCTCGACCATGGCACAGAACGTGTTAGCGGGCATGACCAGCGATATGCTGCGCGACTATCCGGGGCTGAGCGTAAACCTGGTGACCGGCGTCCCCGCTCCGGACCTGATCGCGGACGGTCTGGACCTGGTGATTCGGGTCGGGGCCTTAAAAGATTCCAGCCTGTTTTCACGTCGCCTTGGCGCGATGCCGATGGTGGTGTGCGCCGCCAGGAGCTATCTGGCGCAGCATGGCACGCCGGAGAAACCGGGGGATATCGATAACTTTTCCTGGCTGGAATACAGCGTACGGCCCGACAACAACTTCGAGCTGATTGCGCCAGAAGGCATCGTCACCCGGCTGGCCCCGCAGGGACGGTTTGTCACCAATGATTCGCTGACGCTGCTACGCTGGCTGAAGTCCGGTAACGGCATCGCCTATGTGCCGATGATGTGGGTGATTGATGAGATCACCGCAGGTGAGGTCGATATTCTCTTTCCGCAATATCAGTCCGATCCGCGACCGGTCTATGCGCTCTATACCGAGAAGGATAAGTTGCCGCTCAAGGTACAGGTCTGTATCGACTATCTGACCGGCTATTTTGAGCAGGTTGCGGAACAGTATCAGCTGCACCGCAAAAGCTGACAACCCGCCAGCGGGCGGGTTGTCGGGGTCACATCAGGCGGTGCCGCCGATGGTGAGTTTGTCCAGCTTCAGCGTTGGCTGACCCACACCGACCGGCAGGCTCTGCCCCTCTTTGCCGCAGACGCCCACGCCTTTATCCAGCGCCAGGTCATTACCGACCATCGAGATCTGCTGCATCGCTTCAATACCGGAGCCGATCAGGGTTGCACCTTTAACCGGTTTGGTGATCTTGCCCTTCTCAATCAGATAGGCCTCTGAGGTGGAGAAGACAAACTTGCCGGAGGTGATATCCACCTGGCCGCCACCAAAGTTGGGCGCATAGATGCCATATTCAACGCTTTCGATGATGTCCTGCGGCGTTGATTTGCCGGCCAGCATATAGGTGTTGGTCATACGCGGCATGGGCAGATGCGCATAGGATTCGCGGCGACCGTTACCGGTCGGGCTGACGCCCATCAGTCGCGCATTCAGCTTGTCCTGCATGTAGCCTTTCAGCACGCCATTCTCAATCAGCATGTTGTACTGACCCGGCACGCCTTCGTCATCGACCGCCAGTGAACCCCGCAGCCCTTCAAGGGTGCCGTCATCCACCACGGTGCAGAGTTCTGACGCGACCTGCTGACCGATTTTACCGCTGAACACGGAGGTGCCACGACGATTGAAGTCGCCTTCCAGACCGTGACCCACCGCTTCATGCAGCAGCACGCCAGGCCAGCCCGCGCCCAGCACCACCGGCAATGCGCCCGCCGGGGCCGCCACGGCAGAGAGATTAACCAGCGCCATGCGAACGGCTTCACGCGCCCAGGCGTCCGCACGCACTTCGCCATTCTCATCGGCCAGGAAAAACGCATAACCGGTGCGTGCACCGCCGCCGCTGGCGCCGCGCTCACGTTTACCCTGATCTTCCACCTGGACGCTGACAGAGAGACGCACCAGCGGACGGACATCCGCCGCCAGCGTGCCATCCGTCGCAGCCACCAGCACCTGCTCGTAAACGCCGGTCAGACTGGCATTGACCTCCTGCACGCGTGGGTCCGCCGCACGGGCGACCTGGTCAACGCGATGCAGCAGCGCAATTTTCTCTTCACGCGTCAGGCTGTTTAGCGGATCGACCGCCGGGTAAAGCGAACGGTTCATGACGGCAGAAAGTGTATGTGCCTTGCCGTTGCCCTGTTCACGGACAATGCTGCGAGCGGCGTCAGAGGAGAGACGCAGCGCATTCAGCGTAATCTGGTCTGCATAGGCGAAGCCGGTTTTTTCACCGCTGACCGCGCGAACGCCCACGCCCTGGTCGATATGGTAAGAGCCATCTTTAATGATTTTGTCTTCCAGCACCCAGGATTCGTGGAAGCTGGACTGAAAATAGAGATCGGCATAATCCAGACGACGTTCTGAAAGCTGCCCTAACAGGGAAAATAGGTCCTGCTGATTAATGCCGTTAGCAGTCAGTAACTGCTCACTTACCAGGTTCAGAGTCATCGTTTCTCACTCATTATGTGCTCAGATAATCATAGCCTGCGGTAATTCCGGTACGGCGTCAAATTCACTTGTTGTCTGTTTCACGCGGTTTACGCAGCACTTCATTGATTTCCGGTTTATCCAGCGGCCCGCTGATGTGATAACGCAGCAACGATATTCTGTTCCACAAGGGAGCCAGCACCTTACTGGCAGCGAAAACCGCCGCGCCCACCACCGGGTTAATCGCGAAGGCGGTCGCGACACCCACCGAGGCGGAGATCTCCGGCGCCACCACCGCTTCCATATCGATCTGACGCTTCACCAGGTCGAGATTGCCCTGCATAGCGATGTCAGCTTCCAGCCCGTCCACCAGCAGATTATCGGTGCGCATCACGCCATTCTCGATCCAGGCCGTGCCATTAATCGAATCGAAGTAGAACGCGTTGGTAAAGGTGTCGCTGAAATCGAAGCGCAGCTTCCGCAGCAATGCATCAAAGCTCACCAGTCGCAGGATCTTGCCAGCCGTGCCGGTGTCCACATCCGCAATCTGGCCTTTGCCAAAGTGTGTTTTCAGGGTGCCACTCAGCGTCTCTGCGGAGGGCTGCCACGGCGCCGACCGCCAGTGCAGGTCGTAGGCAATGTCGAATGGCGCATCACGCAGCGGCGTATTTACGCCAAACCAGTTGGTCGCATTATTGATATTAGGACCTTTCAGCGTACCTTTCAGCGAGGTGCGCGGGTCGTTCGGGCGATTCACCCACTCCCCGCTGATTTTCAGCTGTGAACTGCCGGTATCCACCTTGCCGTTAGTAAGCGCTAACGTATCCCCTTTGGGTTGCAGGATCGCAGAGACCTGACCATATTTCTGCCCCAGTACCCAGCACTCTTTACAGCGCAGTTGCAGAGCCGGCCACTGACTGAAATTAATATTACTGGCCTGCTGAGTGCTCGCTTTGCTGCCTCTGGCCGTCTCGCTGTTCCACTGCGGATTGTAATAAAGGTAATCCAGATTCACCTGCCACGGGGATTGTGGTGCCATTGACAGCTCACCACGCAGCTCCTGCGCCCTGACGCTGACGTTGCCACTGCCGGCTGAACGCTGTGCCAGCGTCGCCTCAACCTCATGCCACTGCTGCCCCGCCAGCGTGACCGCCGGACTGCGCAGCGTGATATTGCCGGGCAGCGTCACGCCGCCGGTCTGGAAATCGCTGCCGCCACCTGACGACCTGCCGCCCGTCGCGCCTCCGGCTGCCAGCATCCCGACCCAGGCTTCGCCATCCAGCGCAGGCAGATTCAGCACCATTCCGGCCTGGTCGGGCAGCCCGGGTTTCTTCTGGGCATCATTCAGCCAGATGCCGCGATCCACGCGCAGCGTCGGCTCCAGCAGCCAGCGGCTGTTAAAACGGTGGTTTGCGCTGACGCTGCCGCTGAGATCGAAGTGGTTCAGGTCACCGCTGGCCTCAATGGTAACCGGCATCGTCTCACCGGCTTTCTTGTCGAGCGGTGCAGGTAAGCGACTACTCACTTCTTTTGCATTGCCGTTCAGGGCAACTTCATAGCGCGCTCCGCCATGATGGGGTAGCGTGATATCGACGTTCCCCTGCCAGGGCAGATGTCCGCCCAGCTGCTTACTGACGGCGGCCGGAATCGGGCTGATTCTGGCCGGTTGCCAGTCGCCCTGCAATTTGACGTTAACGCCAAAATCATCCGGGTTCTCGGTGGTGATGAACCGGACGCCCAGGGGCTGACCAAACCAGTTCGCCTGCAAATCTTCACTGGCCAGATTGCCGTTATCGTAACGGAAGCGGCCAGAGAGGTTAGCGATAGTCGTTTTTAACGGTTTGATATACAGCGAGTTGTTATGCAGATCGACATTGCCGCGCGCGTGTACCTGCTTACCGTCCAGCGGAATATCGAGATTCAGATGCCCCCCTACGCCGCCCGTGATTTGCAGCTGCTCCAGTGCGGCACCCAGCGATGACTTCAGCGGAGTCTGCTGAAAATAGTCCGCAACCTGCGGGCCTTCGCCATGGATATCCCCATCGATGATCAGCTTCTCTTTCAGATAGTCAGGGATGACCGCGCTGACGTTGCGCGCTTCGACGTCACCCAGCCGGGCGACCGGGGCATGCATCCACAGTCCGTCATTCAGGAAGTTGAGGTCGATATCCAGATTGCTGATCGCCGGCCATTTGGGCTGAAACGCGTAGGTCGCCTGGCGCAGCGGCACCCAGACCTGGAACATGCCATCGTTGTGTTTAAACGGGAACAGCGCTGGGTTACCGGCAAACAGCAGCGTGGCGTTGTCGACTTTGCCCCCCTTCACGGCCCCGCTCAGATAGTGCGTGAGTCCCCTGCCCATCAGCGGCACCGGGAAATAGCGCCAGGCATCGCCTGCATCAGTGACCCGGATACCGGCCAGAATATCAAGACGCGGCTCCGCGCCACGGTTCTGCTGATAACTGAAGTCGCCCCGCGCCCGGAGTGAGCGCGCCTGCAGATCCAGATCCTCACCCGCCAGCGTCAGGCCATGTTCATCGCGCAGCCAGCGCAGCGCCCCGGTGACCCGTTTAATCTCCAGCGGTGCCTGGAACATGTCACCATAGGGGACGGTGGCGGTTCCCATCGCCACACTGACCTGACCATTACTCAGACTGCCGCGAGCCTCCCCGCTCAACCGACTGATGCCCGGCAGCAGCTTCCACTGCTGCCAGCTGAAATCGTGCCATTTCACCTGCAGGCGGGTCATTTCTGGCTGTTCTAACGGGATATCCAGCGCCAGTCCCTCGACGGTGCCCTGTGGCTGTAACTTCTGCCAGTTTTCAAACAGCGCCGGAGAGAGCGGTGCGAAAAGGGGAATAACAGGGGCAAGATGACGCAGCACCAGCTGTGTGGCGCGCACCCGGATCTCAGGCTGGCCGTCAGTGCCCGATATCTGCTTATCCTCAGGACGCCAGAGCAGGGAGAAGTGACCGGCGGGCCAGGTCTGGCCGTCGGTGCTGAGGCGGGTCTGCGGCACATTGACCACCCAGCCATTCCGGAAGCGCGACAGATGCGCGGTCAGCCCGTCAACCTCAATCCGGTGTGGTCCGCTCTCGCCCTGCCAGCTGGCACCGCCCTGACGCAACAGCAGATCGCCGGCATAGATGTCGCCATCGCGCAGGTTCACCCACGCCGCCAGACTGAAGCGGGCGCTGTCGAGCCGGGTATTGTCGCGCATCCAGCGACCCAGCCACGGACGCACATCGACATCGTCGGCCTGCATCCAGATACGCCCGTCATTCAGTAAACCGTTGCTGTCGTTGAGATCGAGCCGCACCTGAACCACACCGTGCTGGCCGGTAAAGCTCGACAGGCTCACTTCCCCTTCTGCCCGGTGGCGGGTTTTCTCATTCAGCCAGGTCAGGCGCGGAATGGCCAGCTCGGCATGCTGACCGGACGGCGTGCGGAAACCGATGGTGCTGTCGCGCAGGTCAAAGTGGTCAAACTGCCGCAGGAAAAGTTCGTTGATTTGCGCCGGACGGAAGCTGTTTTTCTCTTTATCGTTGTCGAGTAAGGGACGATTCGTGTCGAGATGCAGCTGCCAGAAAGTGAGGTCGCGGAACTGCCAGCGCCAGTGCAGCAGGGATTGCCAGACGTCGAGGGCAAGATTGATGCGTGAAATGGTGAGTTTGCCGTTCTCGTGGAGATCGACGCTGAGATCGCGAACCTGCAGGGTGGGACCGAAATTTTCCCATTTGCCCTGCAGCTGACTGGCGCTGACCGGAACGCCGCTGCGATCGGAGATAAATTGCAGAAGGTTGCTGCGATAGCTGTCGAGATGCGGCATCACCAGACGCAATCCGCTGACCAGCAGCGCGACAATCACGATGATTGCCGCGACCAGCAGTAACAAAATCCTCGGCAACTGCCTCACTCACGCCTCTCCTTGTGTTCCGCAAACGACGGATAGTTGGCTCTCGTACCCGACCGTCTTCAGACAAAAGCGGTAAAACACGCATTTTATCCCAAACAAGGGCGTTTTTTCAGCCCGGCAGCCGGAGAAACCAGTGCGCGGGCCGGCGTTACATCATGACAACGTCGAACTGCTCCTGAGTGTAGAGCGCTTCGACATGCACTTTAACCTGCTTGCCGACAAAGATTTCGACCTCCGCCAGGGCATGAGACTCATCGCTTTTCAGCGCCTCCCCCACCGTCGGCGAAACATAGACCAGGAAGCGATCGGAATCGTAGGCGTGATGAACGCGGACAATCTCACGCATAATCTCATAGCAGACCGTCTCAACCGTTTTCAGCGTGCCGCGTCCCTTACAGACCGGGCAGTCCTGACAGAGGATATGCTCGATGCTTTCACGGGTTCGCTTGCGCGTCATCTCTACCAGCCCCAGCGCCGAGAAACCATTAATCCCGGTTTTCACCCGATCCTTGCTGAGTGCGCTCTCCAGCGAATGCAGCACCCGGCGCCGATGATCTTCATTATTCATATCAATGAAGTCGATGATGATGATGCCACCCAGATTACGCAGTCGCAGCTGGCGGGCAATCGCCTGCGTCGCTTCCACATTGGTGTTAAAGATCGTCTCATCCAGATTGCGGTGGCCGACGAAGGCACCGGTGTTGATGTCGATGGTGGTCATCGCTTCGGTCTGATCGATGATCAGATAGCCACCCGACTTCAGTTCAACCTTACGATCCAGCGAACGCTGAATTTCATTTTCGACATCAAACAGGTCAAAGATAGGCTGTTTGCCATTGTAGAGCTCCAGCTTACCTGCCATCTCCGGAATATATTCCGCAGTAAACTCCACCAGCATTTCACAGGTCAGACGGGAGTCGACCCGGATGCGATCCAGGGCGGCCCCGGCAAAATCACGCAGAATACGCTGCGCCAGCGCCAGCTCACCGTAGAGCAGGCAGCGGGTCTGGTTACGCTTTTTGCGTTCGCTGACTTTGGTCCAGAGTCGCTTGAGAAACGCGGCGTCCTGCGCCAGCTCCTCTTCTCCAATCCCCTCTGCGGCGGTACGGATGATAAAGCCGCCCAGGTCGTCACAGTAGTCTGCCACCACCGCTTTGAGCCGCTCGCGCTCTTTTTCACTCTCAATGCGCTGAGAGACACCCACATGCGATGCCCCCGGCATAAAGACCAGATAACGTGACGGCAGCGTGATGTCGGTGGTCAGCCGGGCCCCTTTGGTACCCAGCGGATCTTTGACCACCTGCACCACCAGATCCTGCCCCTGGCGCACCAGCTCGGCGATGTCGCGAACAACAAAATTTTTCTTTTCGTCACCCGCGACACACTCGGTGTGCGGCATGATGTCTGAGGCGTGCAGAAAGGCGGCTTTTTCCAGGCCGATATCGACAAAGGCGGCCTGCATGCCGGGCAGTACACGGCTTACTCGTCCCTTGTAAATATTGCCCACAATGCCGCGCCGCGCCTCACGTTCAATGTGAATCTCCTGAAGGATGCCGCCGTCGATATAGGCAACCCGCGTTTCAGAAGGCGTGACGTTAACCAGTAATTCAGCCGTCATGGTGACCCCTTACGGCACGCAGTGACTGGAAATGGCTGAGTAACTCCGCTGTCTCAACCAAAGGTAATCCGACCACCGCGTGGTAGCTTCCATTAATTTTGCGGACAAAATTTCCGCCCCTGCCCTGGATTCCGTAGGCTCCCGCTTTATCCATCGGTTCGCCGGTCGCAATATAGTCGTCGATGTCGGTGGCGGTCAGGGTGCGGAAGGTCACATCCGTCGTCACCACGCAGTCCAGCGCCTGCTGACGATCGGCCAGCGCCACCGCCGTCATCACCTGGTGCGACTGTCCGGAAAGTTTGCGCAGCATCTCGCGGGCATCCTCAGCATCGCGCGGCTTCTCCAGCACGCTGCCATTCAGCACCACGATGGTATCGGCGCCCAGCACCGGCAGATCCTGCGCGGCCAGTCTGACGCCAGCCTGTGCTTTGTCATTGGCCAGACGGCGCACATAGGCCTCTGCCGCTTCATCCGGCTGACGCTGCTCTTCAACGTCCGTCACAAGGCGCTCGAAGGTCAGCCCAAGCTGAATTAACAGCTCACGCCGACGCGGTGAACCGGAAGCAAGATAAAGGGTTACCATAAATTTCCTTATTGAACAGCGAACTGACGACGAATTTTTCTCATTAACAAGAATAGCCAGGGCCAGAGAATACCGTCGACAACACTGCTCCAGAAAATTTCAGGTCGGAATGAAACGTTGATTACCAGGAATTCAGCCCAGAAGACGATGACATCCATCGCCAGTGACAGCACCATAACCATTAACGCTTGCTGCCACAACGCTAAGTTGCGGAATAACTGGAACTTAAAGGCGATAAGGTAGGCGATGATGCTGAGCGCCAGGGCACGCACGCCGAGTGTGGACCCGGCGATCAGATCCATGATGGCACCGAGCATAAATCCGGTGCCGACATTGACCCGGTGCGGCAGTGCCAGCACCCAGTAGATCAGAATCAGCAGCAGCCATGAGGGGCGGAACATGTAGATCTCATCCGGCCACGGCATGATCTGCAGGATCAGCGCAACCAGGAAAGAGAGCCAGATGACCCAACGTCCCTGGCTGCGATATCGACTCAAGGCTGGCCCCCGCGTGAACGCGTGGTGCTGCTGCTCTGTCCGCTGCTGCTACCGGAAGGGGCCGGCGGGCCCATCTGTGCAGAAGGCGCAGGCGGACCCATCTCCCCGGCAGGCGGTAACACCTGCGGCATCATCTGCATCAGACGCTCGTTCGCGACGCGATGCACTTCATCCTGCGGTAACGGCATATCGCCATTGCGATCCGCTCCCCACAGCAACAGCAGGTAGCGCAGACGCTGCAGACCGGCTGTCGGATGCGCCTGAATCACCGTGTAAGCGCGCTGGGTATCCACTTTAACAGAGGAGACCACGCCCACCGGATAACCTTCAGGGAAACGTCCCCCGATGCCGGAGGTGACCAGCACATCACCGACGCGAATGTCTGTGTTGCCCGGCAGATGCTCAAGCTGAAGATCTTCAGTGCAGCCGTTACCGGCGGCGATCACACGGATATCATTCCGCAGCACCTGAATCGGCAGCGCATGGGACGCATCACAGATCAGCAGAACGCGGCTGGTCAACTGCCCGACGGCGATGACCTGCCCCACCACGCCCTTATCACTGATGACCGGCTGACCTTCGTAGACACCGTTTACGCTGCCTTTGTCGATCACCACCTGGTCGGTGTAAGGGTCGGTGCCGGTAGAGATCACCTGCGTCACCATCTTTTGCTCATCCTGACGCAGCGGTGAACCCAGCAGTTCACGCAGGCGTGCGTTTTCCTGCTTATATTGCCCCAGCATTAGCAGGTTACTGTTTTTCAGGAAGAGCTCACGACGTAACGCTTTGTTTTCCTGCTCCAGTTGCTGACGGGATGCCAGCGACTCTGAGACGCCGTCCAGCAGCTGACGTGGCCCATTCGCCAGGAAGTAAAACGGACTGACCGACGTATCCAGATAGTTGCGTATTTGGGTAAAAGACCCCACACGACTGTCGGCGATAATGATGGCAATCGCCACGACAACCGCCAGGAAAAGACGCAACTGCAGGGAAGGCCCCCTGCTAAAAATCGGCTTCATATAATCTGCGTGATCCTCGACAACGGGTAAGGAAGCGGCGGCTGACCACCGCGCTTCCCTGGGCTGAACGCACTGTACCGGCCAGATTTCGCCGGTTCACATGCTACTCCCCTGCATGATCGTTGCGTTCTTAACCGGTTGAGGCAATTATTCTTCGCTGAACAAATCGCCGCCGTGCATGTCGATCATTTCCAGCGCCTTGCCGCCACCGCGTGCCACACAGGTCAGTGGATCTTCAGCAACCACAACCGGAATACCCGTCTCTTCCATCAGCAGGCGATCCAGGTTGCGCAGTAACGCACCACCACCGGTCAGCACCATGCCGCGCTCAGAGATATCCGAGGCCAGCTCAGGCGGACACTGTTCAAGGGCAACCATCACCGCGCTAACGATACCGGTTAACGGCTCCTGCAGCGCTTCAAGAATTTCGTTGGAGTTCAGCGTGAAGCCACGCGGTACACCTTCTGCCAGGTTACGGCCACGCACTTCAATTTCGCGGACTTCATCGCCCGGATAAGCTGAACCGATCTCATGCTTAATACGTTCTGCCGTCGCTTCACCAATCAGTGAACCGTAGTTACGACGCACATAATTAATAATAGCTTCATCGAAGCGATCGCCACCAATACGGACAGAGGAGGAGTAAACCACGCCGTTCAGTGAGATCACCGCCACTTCTGTGGTACCGCCACCAATATCGACTACCATTGAACCGGTCGCTTCGGAAACAGGCAGGCCTGCACCGATTGCGGCAGCCATAGGCTCTTCAATCAGGAAGACTTCACGCGCGCCTGCGCCCTGAGCGGATTCACGAATCGCACGACGTTCTACCTGGGTGGCACCGACGGGAACGCAGACCAGCACGCGTGGGCTGGGACGCATAAAGCTGTTGCTGTGAACCTGCTTGATGAAGTGCTGCAGCATCTTTTCGGTAACGAAAAAGTCAGCGATAACGCCATCTTTCATTGGGCGAATAGCAGCGATATTGCCTGGCGTACGGCCGAGCATCTGTTTGGCGTCATGACCTACGGCCGCGACACTTTTCGGCGAACCGGCACGATCCTGGCGAATAGCGACCACGGAAGGCTCGTTCAGCACGATGCCCTGTCCTTTTACGTAAATCAGGGTATTCGCGGTACCCAGGTCAATGGACAAGTCATTGGAAAACATGCCACGAAATTTTTTAAACATACTAAGGGATAATCCTGCAAGCTGGGGGCGGAAAATAAAATCCGCTTACTTTACCAACCACACGAAGCTGCCACAAGGCGCAAAAACGTTCTGCTTCGGTGAAAAAAGAGGCCTGATTGCGTTTAAGTCATCTGAACCCGTAACAGAAATCGGCAGAATGGCGACCAGACGCCATCACTCCTGCTTTTCTCCGCCTTTCGCCTTTCCATTCCCGACATAAAATTTAACATTTCCGGCAGTCGGGTTATGGGTGCAGACGAGACTTAACATGACAAAAAAGCGCTAATTGCCGTCATCAGGACGGCAATTCATCAAATACGGTAACGTTGGGAATACTTCTTCACGTTACTGTTAACCGGAAGCGAAGGGGCAAAAAAGTCACCCTGCCCGCCTGCTATACCCAGCGACACTAATGTTTGCCACTCCGATCGGGTGCGAACACCGGTGGCAAACACCTGAATGCCGGTGGATTTACAGACTTCCAGCAGACTCTGCACAAACAGCTGATTTTCAGTGCGCCGCTCAATGTTGCGCACCAGGCCGGCATCGAGCTTGATCAGCTCCAGCGGCAGCTGCCGGATATAGGCGCTGCTCACCACGGTTAAACCGGCCTGATTCACCGCCACCCGACAACCAAACGCCTTAAGCGCACGGAATACTGGTGTTAAGCGGTTGATGTGTTGACAGACATCTGCCTCGGCAAGTTCAAATAAAAATCGTTTTCTTTGTCCTTTCGGGCACTGCAGCAGCATGTTCTGCAGCCAGAGCACAAAGGGTCGTTGCAGGAGTGAGGACATCGTCAGCGGGATGACCAGGGTCTCTTCCGGCCAGAGTTCAGACAGGGCCGCAATGCGGGTCATCAGCTGGCGATCCCAGGCATCCGCCATACCCAGCTGCTGCACCAGCGGCATATATTCGGCAGCCAGCACCTCTTTGTCGCCATCGAAGATGCGGGTCAGCATCACCCGGTGCTGCACCTTGCCTTCAATATTGACGGCAGGTTTGTGATAGAGCCGCGGACCACCCCGGCTGAGCGTATTCTCCAGCAGGGTACGCCAGCGTACACTCCCCCGCCCGGCGTCCTGCGGATTGCCTGCACCGTTGGTCCAGTTGTTGCCGCCCAGTAACGCCGCGCGGCGGGTGGCCATTTCGGCATTCTCCATCACCTGCGGCACGGTCTGCCCGCTGTGCCACGCGCTGATGCCGATGTGAATCAAATCATCACGGTTCACCTGACGCATCGGCGGCAGTGAATCCACCGCATTGATCAGCTGGTCGGCAATGCTGTTCGCCTCTTTAAGGCTGCGATGCGGCAGCAGCACGGCAAAATCACTGCGGAAATAGCGCGCCAGCAGCGCCCCTGGGTAGCGCAGCACAAAGGTAGAGAGCATGTTGACGAAGTTAAAGAGGTACTCGTCGACCAGCGCGGGCTCCAGCGTTTCCTGCAGTGTATCCAGATCGGGCAGCCGCACCATCATCACCACGCCGTGGGTGCCCACATCTTCCTGATCTTCCAGCAGCGTCGCCAGCTGATTGTCGAAAAAGAGTCGGTTGTTGAGGCCGGTCCGGCCATCCTGGGCGGCAAAGGTGCGGATAAGCGTGTCGATACGCACACGCTGTTCGGCGGCTTCCTGCACATCCACCAGCAACAGATCCAGCGCGCGGCTCGCCCTGGGCGGCCACTCATCCACGCCGCGCTTCGGCATGACGCCGCGTTCGCCGTTGATAATCGCCTCGGCCCGCACTTCAAGATGCTCCATGCCACGCCACTGACGGCTGAGCCAGCGATGCATCATCAGCAGCATCAGACTCATGACCAGTATAATGGTAAACAGAATGCCCAGCGTCGAGGTGCCGGTGATGGAGCGTAGCCAGGTTTTGGCAGGATCGAGGGTGACAACCCGCAGCTGTAAGCCGGTCTGATGCATCAGCGGCACCTCGAACTGGATAAAGCGGTTGGGTTCATCTTCCAGCATCGGGTTTTCATGACGGGAGAGCGTCAGGAGCGTCTGTCTGCCGTTGTGCAGTAAAATCTGCTCCGCATTCATGATTGGCATGATCGACGTGAGCCAGGTATGCAGCTGATCCGGGGTCTGGGTGAGCATCGCCTGATCCACCTGGACCGCCAGGATCTGTGCCCGATGTTCCACGCGCTGATGACTGAACCAGAAAAAACTGAATGCGCAGCCAGCCAGCATCAGTGACATGGCCAGCAGGCTAAGAAAGGTAATAAACGCAGATAATTTTGTGGTTAATCGCATCCCTGTGCCTGTATTACTGCGGTGATAACCGGATCACCCAACCTTGTACCGTCAGCCTGACGAAAACGCGAGCAAAATAGCATAATTTACCGCTGACGGCAGTGCCCGGACGCCAGAAGCCGAAGTATATCGTCGGGATTGTCTTGCTGACGTGAACCCCGGCACTTTTCAGTGCATTCTCATCGCCCCGCCCAGCCAGGAAATTTCACATTTTCGCTGCGAAAGTGGCCGACATCAGCGATAGTCATCATGCTGGTCGATAAGAATCTGTCTGGAGAAGGCCCATGAAACGTACACCCTGCCTGACTGAAGCCGACGTTACGCCGGAAAGCATCTTTAATATGAAGCGCCGCCAGGTGCTGAAAACGCTGGGGCTGAGCGCCGCGGCCATCGGCGTGCCTGGCGTGGCAAACGCCGATATTCTCAGCTGGTTCAAGGGAAACGATCGCCCGCCAGCGCCGGCAGGCCGCCCGCTGGACTTTACTAAACCGGCGCAGTATCAGGCCGATCTGACCCTGACCCCGGCGGATAAGGTCTCCGGCTATAACAACTTCTATGAGTTTGGTCTGGATAAGGCCGATCCGGCCGCCAATGCCGGCACGCTGAAAACCGAGCCCTGGAAGCTGACCATCGATGGGGAAGTGGCGAAGCCCGTGACCCTGGATATGGATGACATCTTTAAACGGTTCGCCATGGAGCAGCGGATCTATCGCATGCGCTGCGTGGAGGCCTGGTCGATGGTGGTGCCCTGGATTGGCTTCGAACTGAACAAGCTGATTTCGCTGGCCGAACCCACCAGCAAAGCGCGTTTCGTCGCCTTTCAGACGCTTTACGATCCTGAGCAGATGCCGGGCCAGAAAGATCGCTTTATTGGCGGTGGTCTCAACTATCCCTATGTCGAGGGTTTGCGTCTGGATGAGGCGATGCATCCACTGACGATACTGACGACCGGCGTCTATGGCAAAGCGCTGCCCCCGCAGAATGGCGCACCGATTCGCCTGACGGTGCCGTGGAAATATGGCTTTAAAGGGATCAAATCGATCGTAAAAATCACGCTGACCAGCAATCAGCCGCCGACGACCTGGAACCAGATTGCCGCTGATGAGTATGGTTTTTACGCCAACGTGAATCCTCACGTTAATCATCCGCGCTGGTCGCAGGCCACCGAGCGTTTTATCGGCCCTGGCGGCAGCCTGAAGGTCGAGCGTCAGCCGACCCTGCTGTTTAATGGCTATGGCGAGCAGGTCGCCTCGCTCTATCGCGGTCTGGATTTACGGGAGAACTACTAGGTGGTGCGCCTGTCATTAAAACAGATAACCGGTTTAAAGGTGATCCTGCATCTGGCGGCTCTGCTGCCGCTGGTTTATCTGATTTTTGCCGCGATGCAGGGGGGGCTGAGTGCCGATCCGGCGAAAGATATTCAGCATTTTACCGGACGAATGGCGCTGAAACTGCTGCTGGGAACGCTGCTGGTCTCACCGCTGGCGCGTTACGGCAGGCAGCCGCTGTTAATCCGTACCCGCCGCCTGCTGGGCGTCTGGACATTTGTCTGGGCCTCTCTTCATCTGCTGAGCTATTACCTGCTGGAGCTGGGTGTGGACAATCTGCGTCTGCTGGGCAGCGAGCTGATCTCCCGTCCCTATCTCACGCTGGGCATCATCAGCTGGTTTATCCTGCTGGCCCTGGCGGTGACCTCGTTTCAGCGCGCGCAGCGCAGGCTGGGAAAACGCTGGCAAACCCTGCACAACGCGGTCTATCTTGTCGCGATCCTGGTGCCGGTTCACTATATCTGGTCGGTAAAAATCCTGTCACCCCAGCCACTTATCTACGCCCTGCTTGCTGCGATACTGTTAGCCTGGCGTTACAAAAAGTTTCTCAAATGGTGGCCCCGCTAGGCTCTCACCCGTTGTTTTCCGCTGCTGTTTTCTGATAAAAGATGTGGCCCGCAGGCCACATCCGATCATCTTCGCAGATAAGACCAGTATTTTGCTGCGAAATGACACGAAACGGATATAATGCCCGGCTTTATTGCTCGTCGGGTCTTCTTTTTCACCGTGAAAGGTGACAAATGGAGATTCGCAAGGTATTTTACGCGATGCCTCAATGATTGCGGGAGATGGCAGCAAGATGGCGCATAAATTACATATTCTGCTTTTAAACGGACCCAACCTGAACCTGTTGGGAACGCGTGAACCTGAGAAGTATGGTCATACCACGCTGCGTCAGATCGTTGACGATTTAACGCATCAGGCAGACCAGCTGAATGTGGAGTTGAGCCACCTGCAAACCAACGCTGAATTTCAGCTTATTGATCGCATTCATGAGGCCAAAGGCAATGTGGATTACATCATCATTAATCCTGCCGCGTTTACCCATACCAGTGTCGCACTGCGTGATGCCCTGTTAGCGGTAGAAATACCGTTTATCGAGGTTCATCTCTCCAATGTGCATGCACGCGAGCCCTTCCGTCATCACTCCTATCTTTCTGATGTCTCTGCTGGCGTGATTTGCGGGCTTGGCGCTGACGGCTACACATGGGCTTTACAAACGGCAGTAAAACGCCTGTCTCAAACTAATTAATCAAACTGAGTACGGAACCCCACTCATGGATATTCGTAAAATTAAAAAACTGATCGAACTGGTTGAAGAGTCTGGCATTTCTGAGCTGGAAATCTCTGAAGGTGAAGAGTCCGTTCGCATCAGCCGCGCACCTGCAAACGCAGGTTACCCGGTTATGCAGCAGGCTTACGCTGCACCGGTACAACAGCCTGCGCTGGCCACCGCTGTGGCCCCTGTTGCAGCCGTTGCCGAAGCCGCACCGGCTGAGATCAGCGGTCACATCGTGCGTTCACCGATGGTAGGCACCTTCTACCGCACGCCGAGCCCGGACGCGAAAGCCTTTGTGGAAGTCGGTCAGAAAGTGAACGCGGGCGATACGCTGTGCATCGTCGAAGCCATGAAAATGATGAACCAGATCGAAGCTGACAAATCCGGCGTGGTGAAAGCCATTCTGGTTGAAAGCGGTCAGCCGGTCGAATTTGACGAGCCACTGGTTATCATCGAGTAACGGGGCAGATCATGCTGGATAAAATTGTTATTGCTAACCGCGGTGAGATCGCGCTGCGCATTCTTCGTGCCTGTAAAGAACTGGGCATCAAGACTGTTGCGGTTCACTCAAGCGCGGACCGTGACCTGAAGCACGTGCTGCTGGCAGACGAAACCGTCTGCATCGGCCCGGCGCAGTCAGTCAAAAGTTACCTCAACATCCCGGCGCTGATCTCTGCTGCAGAGATCACCGGCGCAGTGGCGATTCACCCAGGCTACGGCTTCCTTTCTGAGAATGCCGATTTTGCCGAGCAGGTTGAACGCTCTGGCTTTATCTTTATCGGTCCGAAAGCGGACACCATTCGCCTGATGGGTGACAAGGTTTCTGCGATCAACGCGATGAAGAAAGCGGGCGTCCCGACCGTCCCAGGCTCTGACGGTTCGCTGACTGATGATATGGAAAAAAACCGTGCCTTTGCTCAGCGCATTGGTTATCCGGTCATCATCAAAGCGTCCGGCGGCGGCGGCGGTCGTGGTATGCGCGTTGTGCGCAGCGACAAAGATCTGGAACAGTCCATCAACATGACGAAAGCGGAAGCCAAAGCGGCTTTCAACAACGACATGGTTTACATGGAGAAGTATCTGGAGAATCCTCGCCACATCGAGATTCAGGTACTGGCCGATGGTCAGGGCAACGCCATCTATCTGGGCGAACGTGACTGCTCCATGCAGCGTCGTCACCAGAAAGTGGTCGAAGAGGCGCCAGCGCCAGGCATTACGCCGGAACTGCGCAGCTTTATCGGCAACCGCTGTGCCAAAGCCTGTATCGAAATTGGCTATCGCGGCGCAGGTACCTTCGAGTTCCTGTATGAAAACGGTGAATTCTACTTCATCGAGATGAACACCCGTATTCAGGTGGAACATCCGGTGACCGAGATGATCACCGGTGTCGATCTGATCAAAGAGCAGCTGCGCATTGCGGCTGGTCAGCCACTGTCGATCAAACAGGATGATGTGATCATTCGCGGACATGCGGTCGAGTGCCGTATCAACGCCGAAGATCCGGTAACCTTCCTGCCAAGCCCGGGTAAAATCACCCGCTTCCACGCGCCAGGCGGTTTTGGCGTGCGCTGGGAGTCGCACATTTACTCCGGTTACACCGTGCCGCCTTATTATGACTCCATGATTGGCAAGCTGATCACCTATGGCGAAACGCGTGACGTGGCGATTGCCCGCATGAAAAATGCCCTGGCGGAACTGATCATCGACGGTATCAAGACCAACGTCGACCTGCAGATGAAAATCATGTCCGACGAGAATTTCCAGCACGGTGGAACCAACATCCACTATCTGGAGAAAAAACTCGGCTTGCACGAGAAGTAATTGCAACGCTGAGTCAGTCAGAGGCCGGTTAATCCGGCCTTTTTCTTTTGCCGCTGGGCGTTAAGGTTGAATCATGGATGCTCGTTTTATACAGGCACATAAAGAGGCGCGCTGGTCGCTCTATCTCACCCTGCTCTGGCTCGCTGTCTGGGGGCTTTCCGCCTGGCTGGGTGGCAATGACACCGGCATCACCGGTCTGCCGCGCTGGTTTGAACTCTCCTGCCTGTTTGCCCCCCTGTTCTTCATTTTTTTGTGCTGGCTGATGGTGCGAGTGATTTTTCGCGACATGCCGCTGGAGGAGAAAAATGAACAGTGAAATTATCCTGCCGCTGCTGATTTATCTGGTGCTGATCGCCGCACTGTCGGTATTTGCCGTTCGCAAACGGCGTGAAGGCAGTTTCCTGACGGAATATTTCCTCGGCAGCCGCTCCATGGGCGGTTTTGTGCTGGCAATGACCATCACCACGACCTATATCAGCGCCAGCTCATTTATAGGCGGGCCCGGTGCCGCCTATAAATATGGGCTGGGCTGGGTGCTGCTGGCGATGGTGCAGGTGCCCGCTGTCTGGCTTTCGCTGGGGGTGCTGGGGAAAAAGTTCGCCATCCTGGCGCGTCAGCATAATGCGGTCACGCTGAATGACATGCTCTATGCGCGCTATCGGAGCCCGCTGCTGATCTGGCTGGCGAGTCTGAGCCTGCTGATCGCGTTTATCGGCGCCATGACGGTACAGTTTATTGGCGGTGCGCGGCTGCTCGAAACCGCTGCCGGTATCCCGTATGACACCGGCCTGCTGATTTTTGGCGGAACGATCGCCCTCTACACCGCGTTTGGCGGCTTTCGCGCCAGCGTGCTTAACGACGCCATGCAGGGCGTTGTGATGCTGATTGGCACCTTCCTGCTGCTGTTTGCGGTGATTCATCAGGCGGGCGGCCTGAGCACGGCGGTTCAGAAACTGCATGACATCGACCCCGCACTGCTCTCACCGCAGGGGCCGGGAGAGGTTATCACCCCAACCTTCCTCAGCTCATTTATTGTGCTGGTCTGCTTTGGCGTTATCGGGTTGCCGCACACGGCGGTGCGCTGTATCTCCTACAGGGACAGTAAGGCTGTCCATCGGGCGATCATTCTGGGCACCATTGTGGTGGTGGTGCTGATGCTGGGCATGCATCTGGCCGGTGCACTTGGCCGGGCGGTACTGCCAAATCTGACCGTGCCGGACAGCGTCATTCCGACCCTGATGATTACCGTGCTGCCGCCGTTAGCGGCCGGACTGTTTCTGGCCGCGCCCATGGCTGCCATTATGTCGACGATTAATGCCCAGCTGCTTCAGGCGTCGGCGACGCTAATCAAAGACCTCTATCTGCGGGTCGCCCCGCACCAGATGGAAAATGAGGCGCGGCTGCGACTGTTATCTGGCACCATTACTTTCGCCCTGGGTCTCCTGCTGCTGATCGCGGCATGGAATCCCCCCGATATGATTATCTGGCTTAACCTGCTGGCCTTTGGTGGTCTTGAAGCGGTCTTCCTCTGGCCGCTGGTTCTCGGTCTCTACTGGGAACGCGCCAATGCCGCAGGTGCCATCACCGGCATGGTGGTGGGTGGTGGCTGCTATGCGTTTCTGGCGAGCCTGAAACTGCAGATTCTGGGCTTTCACCCCATCGTGCCCTCCCTGCTTCTGAGCCTGCTGGCATTTTTAGTGGGCAACCTGTTTGGACGCGCGCCGCAACCGGTCGACGCGCCGCAACATTGACGGAAAGAGAAACGTTATGCCGTGGATTCAAATCAAAATTAACAGCTCAGGTGAACACGCGGAAACGCTGAGCGATGCCCTGATGGATATCGGTGCGGTTTCAGTGACCTTCCAGGATACGCACGATACCCCGGTTTATGAGCCGCTGCCGGGTGAGACCCGCCTGTGGGGTGACACCGATGTTATCGGCCTGTTCGATGCTGAAACCGATATGAGCCTGATTACTGCCGAACTGGCGCAGCATCCGCTGTTAGGCGCCGATTTTCGTCACCGGATCGAGCAGATCGAAGACAAAGACTGGGAGCGCGAGTGGATGGAAAACTTCCATCCGATGCGCTTCGGTGAACGCCTCTGGATCTGTCCGAGCTGGCGCGATGTGCCGGATCCGGACGCGGTCAACGTCATGCTCGATCCAGGCCTGGCGTTTGGCACCGGCACGCATCCGACAACCTCCCTCTGCCTTACCTGGCTTGACGGGCTGGATCTGACGGGCAAAACGGTGATCGATTTTGGCTGTGGTTCGGGGATCCTGGCGATCGCGGCGCTTAAGCTTGGCGCGGCTCAGGCAATCGGTATTGATATCGATCCGCAGGCGATTCAGGCCAGCCGCGATAACGCTGAGCGCAACGGCGTGTCCGATCGTCTGTCACTCTATCTTCCCCACCAGCAGCCTGAAAACCTGCAGGCGGATGTGGTGGTCGCCAACATCCTGGCCGGTCCGCTGCGTGAGCTGGCACCGCTGATCAGCGTGCTGCCTAAGTCTGGCGGTCACCTCGGCCTGTCAGGCGTGCTGGAGAGTCAGGCGGAAGGTGTCTGCGAAGCCTATGAAAGTCAGTTCACGCTTGACCCGGTTGCGGTGAAAGAGGAGTGGTGCCGGATTACCGGCATCAAATCCTGAAGTCAGCCTCCGCCGTAGCTCACGGCGATGCCGCTAGCCGGCACAACGCGGCTAAACAGCACAATCAGCCAGCCCGCAGCGTAAGTTGCGGGCTTTTCCAGGCAGGCATGGAGAGTTGTACCGTTAATCACGGCATGTGACGTTTTTTATCTGGCGAATTGCCGTACTTTTCTGGAAAAACTTTTGTTCACAATTTCAGCATAAATCAGTAAGTCATTGATATTAAGGTGTAATTAAAAAGACACCCGATCATCACCCGGATTTCATTGATCTTTCTTGCTGATTGTTCAAAGTTTGGCCTTTCATCTTCCTGCAAAAATGCGTAATATACGCCGCCTTGCAGACACAGTATGGCCATTCTGACTTCATGCGTATTGGAAACCTCCAGCTGAGAAATCGACTGATTGCGGCGCCTATGGCCGGTATTACCGACAGGCCATTCAGGACGCTGTGTCACGAAATGGGCGCAGGTATGGCAGTTTCTGAGATGTTGTCTTCGAACCCCGAAGTCTGGGCCAGTGACAAATCTCGTTTGCGCATGGTTCACAGTGATGAGCCAGGCATTCGCGCCGTGCAGATTGCCGGTTGCGATCCCAGCGAAATGGCGCAAGCTGCACGCATTAATGTCGAGGCTGGTGCACAGGTTATCGACATTAATATGGGATGCCCTGCCAAGAAGGTTAACCGCAAAATGGCGGGGTCAGCCTTACTGCAATATCCCGCCGTGGTGGAGTCCATTCTCTCCGCAGTGGTTAATGCAGTGAACGTGCCGGTTACGCTGAAAATTCGTACTGGCTGGGATCCTGAAAACAGGAACTGTGTCGCGATTGCCCAATTGGCTGAACGCTGCGGTATACAGGCTCTGACGATACATGGCCGCACTCGTGCCTGCCTGTTCAACGGAGAAGCTGAATATGACAGCATTCGGACAGTTAAGCAGAGTGTTTCCATTCCGATTATCGCGAATGGAGACATAACTGACCCGCATAAAGCCAGAGCGGTGCTCGACTATACAGGGGCCGATGCTCTGATGATAGGACGCGCTGCTCAGGGAAGACCGTGGATCTTCCGGGAAATCCAGCATTATCTGGACACTGGGGAGCTGCTTGCTCCGCTGCCACTGGCAGAGGTCAAGCGCTTGCTTGTTTCGCATATACGTGAGCTGCACGACTTTTACGGTTCAGGCAAGGGATACCGTATAGCGCGAAAGCACGTCTCCTGGTATCTGCAGGAGCACGCCCCGAATGACCAGTTTCGGCGCACATTCAACGCCATTGAGGATGCCAGCGAACAGCTGGAGGCGTTGGAGGCATACTTCGAAAATCTTGCGTAACGAAATAAAGAGCTGAAAGAACTATGTTCGAACAACGCGTAAATTCTGACGTACTGACCGTTTCTACCGTTAACTCACAGGATCAGGTAACTCAAAAACCTTTGCGTGATTCGGTTAAACAGGCACTGAAGAACTATTTTGCTCAACTGAATGGTCAGGATGTGAGCGACCTGTATGAGCTGGTTTTGGCTGAAGTCGAGCAGCCTCTGTTGGACATGGTGATGCAGTATACCCGTGGCAACCAGACCCGCGCTGCCCTGATGATGGGTATCAACCGCGGTACGCTGCGTAAGAAATTGAAAAAATACGGCATGAACTGATTCTGAGTTCTGTCTGTTAATCACGCCAGCCTTCGGGCTGGCGTTTTTATTTGTGCGGTATGGCACAAAGCGGTGACCTCAGGGATGAAACAGTTGCCTCTCATATGGTAACTATAGTTGCAATCGCAGACGTGATATTTCGCCCTCTCTTCTTCCTCCTGCCAGCCGGAATTACAGGCTGATCTGAATGCCCTGCCCCCTGACAGCGCCCTTCCGCTCCGGGTGTGTGACTTTACGCGCATTAAAAAAGTAACGTGTCTCCTTCATACATGCCTGCCTGCGCGAAGGCTCACATTGCTTCCATATAGTGAAACTATTTGCACTAAATGTGATCGGGTCGACTCGCTTTGCTTCCTTTTGGTGCGCCATATTGGCGGAACTTTCTAAGTGCTTCCGATTATTAACCGTTCTTTCATACAAATTCAGGCTCCTGCAAACCTGGCATCAGCTTTGCAGTGTCGTGAATGGCTGACCGCCACAGACAGGAAAACGCACACTAAAGTGCGCAAACATAACAATACGATCCCGCCACACAGGATGCTTTATGAAAAAGATGATGCTCTCTACGCTGATCGCTGCCGCCTCGCTGGTTGCCGTTACTCAGCAAGCACACGCCGGCGCCACACTGGATGCAATTAAGAAAAAAGGTTTTATTCAATGTGGGATCAGTGACGGCTTGCCGGGCTTCTCCTATGCGGATGCCAGCGGCAAGTTCACCGGTATCGATGTGGATGTGTGTCGGGCAACGGCTGCTGCTGTGTTTGGCGATGCAACCAAAGTGAAATACACCCCACTGACCGCGAAAGAGCGTTTCACCGCGCTGCAGTCAGGCGAAGTGGATGTGCTTTCTCGTAATACCACCTGGACCTCCTCGCGTGATGGCGGCATGGGCTTCCTGTTTGCGGGCGTGAACTACTACGACGGCATCGGCTTCCTGACTCACCAGAAAGCGGGCCTGAAAAGTGCGAAAGAGCTGGATGGCGCGACCGTCTGTATTCAGGCAGGCACCGATACCGAGCTGAACGTCGCGGACTTCTTTAAAGCCAACAAAATGCAGTACACGCCGGTCACCTTCGACCGTTCAGATGAATCAGCCAAAGCACTGGACAGCGGCCGCTGTGATACCCTGGCTTCTGACCAGTCTCAGCTTTACGCACTGCGCATTAAGCTGGGCAAACCAGATGAATTTATTGTGCTGCCAGAAGTGATCTCCAAAGAACCCCTGGGGCCACTGGTGCGTCGTGGTGATGATGACTGGTTCACCATCGTGAAATGGTCGCTCTTCGCTATGCTGAATGCGGAAGAGATGGGTATCAACTCGAAGAATGTTGATCAGATGACAGCCAAGCCGACCACGCCAGATATGGCGCATCTGCTGGGTGCTGAGGGTGACTTTGGTAAAGATCTGAAGCTGGATAATAAGTGGGCCTACAACATCATCAAGCAGGTGGGCAACTATCAGGAAAGCTTTGATCGTAACGTCGGTAAAGACAGTGCTCTGAAGATCGCACGCGGTCAGAACGCGCTGTGGAACCAGGGCGGTATTCAGTACGCTCCGCCGGTACGTTAACAGACCTCGCCAATCGGGCACCGCCTTCTGCGGTGCCCTGCCACAGCTTTCGTTACTGAGGTTTCAACATGTCACAACGCCCAACCGTGAAAAGGGATTTTTCATTTGGTAATCCCACGGTTCGCGCCTGGATTTATCAGTTCATTGCCGTTATCGCAGTGCTTGGTGTGGTGGGTTATCTGGTGCATAACACCATTATCAACCTTGCCAACCGCGGCATTACATCAGGATTTGGCTTTCTCGAGCGCACTGCCGGTTTCGGTATCGTTCAGCATCTGATTGAGTACACCGAGGACGATACCTACGCGCGCGTGTTTCTGGTTGGCTTAACCAACACACTGCTGGTCTCGGCACTCTGTATCGTTTTCGCCTCCATTCTCGGATTCGCGGTGGGATTATCCCGCCTTTCTGACAACTGGCTGCTGCGGAAACTCTCGACCATCTATATCGAAACCTTCCGTAATATCCCGCCACTGCTGCAGATCTTCTTCTGGTACTTTGCGGTATTGCGCAATCTGCCTGGCCCACGGCAGGCGCTGAATGCGTTTGACCTGGCCTATGTCAGTAATCGCGGGCTCTATGTGCCGTGGCCGACCTATGCTCTAGGGAGCTGGCCGTTTGTTATCGCGCTGCTTCTGGCCGTAGCCATCAGCTATGGTCTCTACCGCTTCAACCGTCAGCATCAGCTGAAAACCGGCGAGTTACGTCGCACCTGGCCTGCCGCCGTTGCGATGCTGATTCTTTTTCCGGTTCTGGCGCATCTTGGGTTTGGCGCCGCAACGCACTGGGATGTGCCGCAGCTGCGCGGATTCAATTTCCGTGGTGGCTCGGTAATGATCCCGGAGCTGGCGGCACTGACGCTGGCCCTGTCGATCTATACCTCGTCGTTTATTGCGGAAGTGATTCGCTCCGGCATCCAGTCGGTACCGCACGGTCAGCACGAAGCCGCACGTTCGCTGGGTCTGCCGAATCCGGTGACGCTGCGCCAGGTGATCATTCCTCAGGCCATGCGCGTGATTATTCCCCCGCTGACCAGTCAGTACCTGAACATCGTGAAGAACTCCTCACTGGCCGCGGCTATCGGATATCCCGATATGGTGTCGCTGTTTGCCGGCTCGGTCCTGAACCAGACCGGCCAGGCCATCGAAACGATTGCTATTACGATGGGCGTGTACCTGATCATCAGCCTGCTGATATCACTGCTTATGAACGTCTACAACCGCAAAATTGCGCTGGTTGAGCGTTAAGAGAACGGGATGACTATGTCTGTAACTACGCATGAAACGACCCCCGTCCCGACGACGCCGGTCAGTCGCGCCTGGCTTTGGGCGCGTAAAAATCTCTTTTCCAGCTGGTTTAACACGTTACTGACGCTGTTGTGCATCTGGATAATCTGGCATGTGATCCCGCCTGCGCTGAACTGGCTGGTCTTTCAGGCTAACTGGATCGGCTCTACCCGCGCCGATTGTACGAAAGAGGGCGCCTGCTGGGTCTTTATCCATGCCCGTTTCGGTCAGTTCATGTATGGCCTCTATCCGCATGAGTTGCGCTGGCGTATCAATCTGGCGCTGATCATTGGCCTGGTGTCGATTGTGCCGATGTTCCTGAAGAGCCTGCCCTTCCGCGGGCGCTATATTGCTGCCTGGGCCGTCATCTATCCGGTGATTGTCTGGTTTCTGCTGTATGGCGGCTATCTGGGCCTGGAGCGCGTTGAGACACGTCAGTGGGGTGGATTAACGCTGACGCTGATTATTGCATCGGTTGGGATTGCGGGCGCACTGCCGCTGGGGATTCTGCTGGCTCTTGGCCGTCGCTCCCGTATGCCTGTGGTGCGCACGCTGTCGGTTATCTTTATTGAGTTCTGGCGCGGCGTGCCGCTGATTACCGTACTGTTTATGTCGTCGGTGATGCTGCCGCTGTTTATGTCTGAAGGCACCACCATCGATAAGCTGGTGCGCGCCCTGGTTGGCGTCATTCTGTTTCAGTCCGCCTATGTAGCGGAAGTGGTACGCGGGGGATTGCAGGCGTTGCCGAAAGGTCAGTATGAAGCGGCTGAGTCTCTGGCGCTGGGTTACTGGAAAACCCAGATGCTGGTGATCCTGCCACAGGCACTGAAGCTCACCATCCCCGGGCTGGTAAATACCATCATCGCTCTGTTTAAAGATACCAGCCTGGTCATCATCATCGGTCTTTTCGATCTGTTCAGCAGCGTTCAGCAGGCCACGGTGGACCCCACCTGGCTGGGCATGTCGACCGAAGGCTACGTCTTCGCTGCACTGGTCTATTGGATCTTCTGTTTTAGCATGTCGCGCTACAGCCAGTATCTGGAAAAGCGCTTTCACACCGGGCGTACATCGCACTGAGGTTTTACATGACTGACTCTATGACACACTCTTCCGACGCGTTGATGATTTCGCTTGAGAACGTGAATAAATGGTACGGGCAATTCCATGTACTGAAAGACATTAACCTGCAGGTTAAGCCGCGTGAACGCATTGTGCTTTGCGGACCTTCTGGTTCCGGCAAATCGACCACGATCCGCTGTATTAACCATCTGGAAGAGCATCAGCAGGGACGTATTGTTGTTGACGGTATTCACCTTAACGATGACATCCGTAACATTGAACGCGTGCGCACTGAAGTAGGAATGGTCTTTCAGCACTTTAATCTGTTTCCGCATCTGACGGTCCTGCAAAACTGCACACTGGCCCCGACGTGGGTGAGAAAGATACCTAAAAAAGAAGCCGATGAGCTGGCCATGCACTATCTGCAACGCGTGCGCATTGCGGAACATGCCCATAAATTCCCCGGTCAGCTTTCGGGTGGTCAGCAGCAGCGCGTTGCTATTGCCCGTTCACTCTGTATGAAGCCAAAAATTATGCTGTTTGATGAGCCAACCTCGGCGCTTGATCCGGAGATGGTAAAAGAGGTACTGGATACCATGATTGGTCTGGCAGAGGATGGGATGACCATGCTGTGCGTGACGCATGAGATGGGCTTTGCCCGCACCGTTGCGGACCGGGTGATCTTTATGGATCGCGGTGAGATCGTTGAAATGGCTCCGCCACAGGAGTTCTTTGCGAATCCTAAATCGGAGCGGACCCGGGCGTTCTTGTCTCAGGTTATTCACTGACCGGCACTACTGCTCGTTGTTTCCAACCCGGCCTGGTGCCGGGTTTTTTATGGCCCGTATAAAGGTCAACAAAGGGGTACGGACTGGGACTGGGGCTGGGGCTGGGGCTGGGGCTGGGGCTGGGTAGCACAGGAGCACAGGAGCACAGGCTGAGGCGACTACGCTTTTTCTATCACTATTGATAACCGGAAAAGGCGCTGCTCCATTTTCTGCAGCCACAACGAAAAAAGCCCTTCGCATACGCGAAGGGCTCTCTCTTATTTGATGCCTGGCAGTTCCCTACTCTCGCATGGGGAGACCCCACACTACCATCGGCGCTACGGCGTTTCACTTCTGAGTTCGGCATGGGGTCAGGTGGGACCACCGCGCTACAGCCGCCAGGCAAATTCTTTTCTTTACCGAACTCGTGTCTTAACTGGTGCTGATACCCAGAGTCGAACTGGGGACCTCACCCTTACCAAGGGTGCGCTCTACCAACTGAGCCATATCAGCACACTAAATTTGATGCCTGGCAGTTCCCTACTCTCGCATGGGGAGGCCCCACACTACCATCGGCGCTACGGCGTTTCACTTCTGAGTTCGGCATGGGGTCAGGTGGGACCACCGCGCTAAAGCCGCCAGGCAGATTCTGTTTTCCGCGCCGCCACAGGGGCCGCGCAGACGTATCCGTCACAAACTGAAAATCGCGTCTCTCAAAAACGCCTCTGGCGTTGTAAGGTTAAGCCTCACGGGTCATTAGTACCGGTTAGCTCAACGCATCGCTGCGCTTACACACCCGGCCTATCAACGTCGTCGTCTTCAACGTCCCTTC
>NZ_VHIZ01000051.1 GCF_006494375.1 Pantoea anthophila | reverse complement strand
GGTTTGAGAAGTTTGTTATGAATTCATCCCAAAAAACACTCCCTTTCTTCATCGCCTGATTATACTGATAAAATTCTGATTTTAGGTATGCTATCCATTCCCCTTCAGGGATCATCGCCATACGGTTTGTCTTAATTATATCATCTGTAACGATTTTTTTATCAGACATGAGGTATGCTGCTAGGATTTCTTCCTCGCCCATGCTCGCCCCTAATAGTTTTCGTCTTACGCATCTCTCCTTAGTTTTTAGATATTTAATAAGGTCACTAGCTGTGTTAAGTTCTGTCAAAAGTAATCCTAAAGAAGTTTCATCCAAGACATGTATGAAGGTTTTATTAGGATATAAATCCCCTATGCAAAAAGGATTGTCCAAACATAATTTTGCATCGAGAGGAAAAGCGTTGCATAAAGTTGATGAGCTACCCTTGGCAAACGAATCATAGTAAGCTCTGGCAGCGGAAGATGTATTGTTAGTGACGGCTATCAAATGGAATTTAAAGTCTCCAGCTATATCAATTGGGAACTTAGTTTTGCATTCTTTGTCAACATATAATCTATCTGGGTGGTCCTTTATGAACTTTTCCGCTCCAAATAGTTGTGTGGCCGATTCGATAACTGATTTTTTAAACCATCTTTTCCACGATACATCAATCTTAGCGCTTTCATTGAATTTAATGCTTTTATCTGAAAAAATTACAACGTCTTTATCAAAAACAACTAGCAAATCGCAAACTTCTTTCCCGATTTTGTTTTTTGATATACCTTCATCACTATAAACATTGGCGTATGACCACAACCCTAAAAATGCATTATCAGCCAAATTTATCAGCTTTTCCTCTGAAGGATTGACGCCAATGTTTTTTACGATTTTTCTTAACATGGTAACTCATCAAATATTCGGTTGAAGATTAAAAAACCGGCCTGTAAAGCCGGTAAATGTTAATTTTAATCAGTTAGAAAAAGGTTGTTAAACCAGAGAGTTAAAAAAATCATATCAGCCGCGTCAGGAACGTTCACGTACCAGCGCGGAGAATCAAATTCATGTTCAAGTGGGAGACCGGCACGGCCCTCCTGCGTTAGCAGAATGTCCGCGCGTTTACCCCTGCAGTCCTCAAGATGTACTGACACACAGCTGCTCTTACCAATACGATGCGGGTTACAGGTGATATTGACCGGAGGCTGCAGCCGTGATCTCAGCGCGTTCTCCATTGCTGCCAGCCGCTCAGCCGTTGTCGCTGTCATCCCTGGTTCCCCTTGCGGATGCAGGCTGAACATGACAGGGGTTGGTGTTTCATCCGGCGCAGGGCGCTGGGTCAGAGGTTGCGCATACTTGAGCTTAATCATGCGGTCAGCATCTCTCTCTTATCGTTGTGTTCGGGCATCCCGGCCGCATCTTCCGTCAACAATCCCCGCAGACGATCCAATTTTTTCGCTACGAGAATAGCAGCATCTAGCTCAGAACAGTTATGTTTACGCATCAGTGCCTTGCGCTCAGCTTTCTCTTCTTTCTCCGTCATCCCCAGTGCAAGGAACAGACTGGGCGGCACAGCTCTGAATAATGCCTCAATCTCTTTAGCCAGCACGACGCCTTCTGTATAGCATCCGGACAGTTTTCTGGCTGACAGAAGTACATTTTTCTGCTCTTCAGAGAGAGTGCGAAAGCGGGCAATGTCCTCAACCTCTTTTTTCGGCATCGTCAGGCAGATCCACCATTCAGCCATGTTCAGCATTTTGCCGGCCGCGTTCGGGTAATCCTCAAGGTTTTGCGTGGCAAGCCAAAGCCATGCGCCCAGCTTACGCCACATTTTTACGACTTTTGTCATATACGGGGCGAGAAGTGGGTTGACCGTCACAACGTGAGCTTCATCGACGGTAAAAACGATATCGCGCTCTGAGTATTGATCACGCTCGGCGATATTATTAATTGTGTTTGTAAGCGAGACCATAGTCAGTGCCATCTGAGCTTCATAGCCCTCGCGTGCAAGGTGCGCCAGGTCAATCAGAGTGACGTCAACTTCAGGCCACAGCGAGCCTTCCTGATTAAACAGCTCAGCCTCAAAGCTGCCGTGCTGCGTAAACATACCCAGCGACTCGGCCATTTCCGCCGCTTTGGCCCGGCGCGACTCGTTACGTATTTGACCGCTGACGTTCTCCGTTTCCTGCGAAATTTTGTATAGCGCCTCCTGTAGATCGCTTGGCAGCATCTGACGGTTTTCATCCAGAGTTTTGCGAGCTGCCATAACCAGCGCTTCACGGATCATGGCCCGGTCAGCACGTTTAAGCGCCGCATCCTCTTTCTGGTCGCCGCCGGTGATCATCATGCGGGCAGAAATCTCCATTTCCCCTAAAATGTCACGCTTTTCATCAACTTCATCATCCGGGTCATCGTCGATGTCCGGCAGGTCATTTTCATTAATCGCGTGCGCCGGCGCATCAACATCAAAGAGTTTATGCGCGTCAGCGAACAGAGGCAGCGTTACACCGCTGCCAGGCTTTACGCTCACTTTATTGACCGTCAGCCCCTGACTTTCAAAGTAATCTGCCGTCAGGCCGAAGCTGTTACCGGCTTCCGCAATAAACAGCCGTGGACGATGAACAGCCATTAACTGACAAAGCATGGAGCAAAGCGTGGCGGACTTACCTGCGCCGGTCGGCCCAAACAGCAGCATATGGGCATTCTGAGAACGATCATTTTTATTGAGCGGATCAAAATTCAGGACGTCACCGCCACGATTAAAAAAGCTGAACCCCGGATTGCCGGTGCCGGTTTCACGGCCTGTCACGGGAAGCAGGCCAGCGATGTGCTGTACCCAGGTCAGGCGGGTATACCAGTTATTTTTGTCCTGCTTCGGATTGAAGCACATAGGCAGCGCACGCAGCCAGGTATTGAGCGGACCTGTTTCATGTTCGGCGCGAACAGGCTGAAGCCCTTCATTAAGCAGTACGGTGGTCAGCTCGATGCGCTTACGGTTCATCTCATTCATATCTGCAGCGCGCATGAAAAATGTGATGGCCGCGCGATAAAGCTTATGCCGGGTGCCCAGCAGCTCTTTAACCGCTTTAACGTCCTGTCGTACCCTGCCTGACTCGGAATTTTCACCAATGGCGTTCTTTGCCAGACGGTTAAATTTCTCTTCCAGTGTATCCTGCGGCTCTGCAATGACAGTCATGCAGAGCATGGTGCCTTCAGGGAACATGTCCATCAGGGCGTTAATCTGTTTCTCGCCCCGGCTTTTTTCACCGGTGATCGTCCCTGGCTGTGGCGGCTTACGTAGACGCTCTACAGACATGGCGGAATGAGCGATATTGTCCAGCCACCATACGCCGTTTTCCACGTCTGAATGCGGCGGCGTGAACAGGAGAGTTTCTGCAAAATCATTCTCAACCGGCATCATGCCTTCTGGCGTGTTACGGCTGTCTTCATAGGCGGCTGCACGATAAAACTGCTCTTTATCCAGACCAGCGGGCGCAGGATTAAACAGTCGCAGAAGCCATGAATGGACCTGCAGGCCATTCTGCCGTACGCAGTGGATGTTGACGCTTGATAGCGAACTGCAGATACGGTCACAGACCTGGTTGAGCATGCCAATCGGAGACATTAACTCGCCGCTGTTTTTTTCAGTCCAGCGATAAACCACCATGCGAGTGCGGCGCTGCTGACCTCTCCATGGCTGACCAGTGATAACCTTGTCAGTAAACAGCCCCTGTGGGCGTGCAATACCACGAAGATGAAGCTCTGTCTGTTTAAGCCATTCCTCAGTAAAAAGACTGCCCTGCGCGTGAGGTTTAACGTAGCCGCGCAGGCCGTCAAGATAGGAATCAAGGTTGTTTTCATCCTGACAGAAGAACTGCACGATCCAGGGATTCGCTTCAAGGTCATCAAAACTGTCCTGCAGGGCACTCTCTACGACGTCGCGTATTTGCTCCAGGCGCTGATCAGAACGACCTTCTGTCGCAACCGGCGTAACGTCATATACTGCGCCGACAGAAACTCCGTCATCGAGCAGCAGGCATTGCTCCTCATCGAGAAATTCAGCCCATGGCAGATAGTCAACGATGGATGGATTATGGGCGTAGACGCGTTTCTCATCAGCATCTGTCATTCTGGCAGGGCGGGACAGGGGCTCAGGTTCATTCTTTGCAGCCACAGCCGAAAGTTGCGACGCTTTAGCTGTAGGTTTACGTTTAAACAGGTCAAACATTACAGTGCCTCCGTGCGTTCACCAGGCATGGCATACTGCGTCTGGCCGTAAAAAGGAAACACAGTGCTGTAACCTGGTACAGGAGTATTGCCCTGAACCATGTGCGGGAACACATACATCACCATGTCAGGATTGGGCAATCGTGGAAACTGCTGGCTGATTTCAGATTCCTGGGTGCGGCTGTAACTATGATCGTCATCGATCGCAGCTTGCTGCTCGTTATCCGTCAATGCGCGGCGCAGAGCACTTCGGGCTTCGCTACCACGCGTCGCGCCAGTTTCACCGTCAGTGCCTTTCCACAGTTCCAGCATGTTGCTGTTGCCTGGCGGTAACATTTCATCTTTATTTGTGGAGCAGCCAGCAAGCGTGGAGGCTGCAACTAACATGAAAATTCCAAATTTTGTGCTGGTATTCATGGATATTCTCCTCAGTCCAGTCCGCCGGTGCTGCCGTCTTCTCCAGGCATGGTGAAGTCATACCGGACGCGGCGCCCTTTATCTTCGTAATCGATCGCCAGTTCACGGGTAATATGCACGGCGAGTTTTGCGCCCGGCTGCACGTAAATTGCGTCAAAAGTCTGCCCGTAGCGTTGTTTGATCCAGTCAGTGGTTTCAGACATTCCGCCGGAAAGCGCTTTGCCAAGCGCTGCCTGACCGGCGTCGCCGGTCATAGTGGCGGAAATGCCATTCACATTGTTTTGCGTTGTGTACTGCCCCTGACTCAATGCATCACCCGCCGCGCCGGCCGCTGACAGGCCAAAAATAGTTGGCAAATAAGTGGAGGCATTGGACTTACGCGTACCAGCAATACACGGGATCCCGTTATCATCAGAAATCCAGCCGATACCGCCACTGGTGCCGGTTTCTTTCCCGCTGTTCTGGTTGCTGTTATTGCTCTCTTTGCCGCTTCGGTCCGGTTTCGGAAGCGTACGAACAGTGCCATCTGTAAATACAAAGGTGATGCTGTTAACCTGACCGCGCACGCAGGAAAGAGTCCAGTCGCCGGAGGCGGTCCCGGACACAATTGCGCCCTCAACATCAGGCAGTTCAATGCCGTTGGCCGTCAGGTTATCTTTGCCAATAAGCACCTTGAAGGGATATGGGTCGGTTACGGTGCCGTTGATCGGCACGCGCCCAAGCAGAGCAGTCATCGAACGACTGCCTATTAGCGTTGAGTTTTCGGGTAAGGTATAGACCGGCTCGGCCTCTTCTTCGGCCTCTTTTTCGCTGGTTGAGCCTTTGACCTGCTGTTCATAGCTGGCTTTCTGTTTTGTCAGCGCATTTTCACCGAGAAATGATGTCGGAAATGCGGGATTACCGTTATCAGTGCCCGTGCTGCCGCCACCATTCTTGGATGATGTGCTGCTCTGGCCGTCCTGCGGTGAGACCCACATGAGACCATCACTGCCGGCTGCGGGCGCGCTTCCGGCGCCGGCGCCCATGCCATCAAGGCCCAGCCCCAGCGGTATATCACCGTTTTCGCCAGTTGCTTTGTCGGCCAGATCTTTGCCAGTATTCTTTAGCTGGCCTGTCAGCTCGTTAAGTTTTGCGGTCAGCGTGTTCTGCTGCTCGCGCAACTGCTTCTCACGCTGGCTGTAACCTTTTTGCACGTTCTGGACTGCTTCATTAACCTGACCGGAAACGTTCTGGTTACGCTCACGCAATTTTGCATTTTCTTTCAGCAGGAGATCGTTCTGCTTATTGAGTGCGTCCTGCTGCTGACGGATGGCATTCAGAGAACCGACGATCGTTTTAAGCGTATCCTGCGGTGTATCGCCTTCAATGCCGAGCGCCTTAAGTTCCTGAGGTGTCAGATTTTTCTGAGCCTCATTTGTTTGAGCTGTTGTTTGGGCGGCAGGCTCAGCCGGTTTACTGTTATGGCTTTTTACAGCGATGAAGCCGCCACCTACCAGGATGGCAGGCACAAGCACTTTTACCAGCCCGTTCGACTTAATTTTCATAGCGGATCACCTTCTGCGCAGGGCGGGAAACGGCTTTTCGGGCTAATGATGGTTCACGGACAAAGGCATCATCTGGACGGGCGGCAGTGACCAGGTAAAGCGTGGTGGTATCCTCTGGCGTGCCGGCGGCTCCCAGCCAGCGATGCTGAAAGGTCGCCGTAATAAACTGTCCCTGCAGTTCTCTCGGATCCAGAATGACTTTCTGCGCAGAATCGTTGCGTATTTTCAGGGCGATCACAGTGCGTCCAGCCACACCCCAGCCGGCTACGGGTGATACAGTCACCGGAGCGGAAGGGTAAAGCGTCGTAATTCGCGAAGGTAAATGCGGGTTTACCGGATGAATGCCTGGAACGGCCTCTACCGTACGCACAGGTGCATAAAGACTCTGGGCCGCATAGCGCGTCAGCAGCACCGGGATAGGCGCTTTGTAGCTTATTTTCTTTCTTTTCGTCTGCGAACTGTCATTGCCAGAACCAGTTTTAGTACGATCGTCAGCAGCGCTGCTGACGGTACTGACGTCACCGCTGTAGACAATTCTGACTGGCTCAGCCGTGGCTGTGTCTGTCGTGCGAACGTCCAGCAAAATGACTTCGCCAGATTCCATGTCCTGCAGCTGTAGGCGCGTCAGCGGAAACTCACTGGATGCTTTGAGGTAAACGGCGCCGCCGGTACTCTGGACCCGCAGCTTACCATTCAGGGCAGGGGGAAAGCCGACACGCACGTTTTTATCGACAAAGATGACGCGCTCACTGCCGGTCTTTAATGGGATCTGCAGCGGTACGCGTTCCCACTTCATGATTTCATCAGCACGTACAGTAGCTGAGTGCATGGCGAGCCCTGGAAGCAGGGCCAGCGTCGCCGCCACTATGAACGCACGGGAATTAACCGTTAACTTTAAGTAAGCCATCAGAACATCCCCTTTTTGTCTTCTTTCTGTTGAGCCGGTTCGGCAGACAGGCGTTGCGGGATACCGTCATAGCAGTCCAGCGCCATGCCAAACGGGTTGGTTTCACCGTTTCCATCCCAGCGCACCACTTTAATTGGGTAGCGGACCATGGCGCGTTTAACGGGTTCAGTGAGGTAATATTCGTCCGCAACCAGGTCAAGATTTACAACCCAGTTGTCACGGTCGATGACCTTCACACTGTCACTGGAATAGCCACGGCCCGGAATTTCATAGACGACGCGCACGCGATCGGTGAGCTCATTTTTCTCGCTGCGGACCTTGGCATCTTCCTCAAGAAATGCTTTGCACTGTGGTGTCAGGTAGGGAGAAAGCGAGTGGATCCTGGCCGGATAGTCTACTTTCCCGTTTTTAGGCCATGCATTAAGTTGTTGAAAAATATAATAACCAAAGCCGTAAACAGTCGGCGGCGGGATTTCCCACCAAGGACGGGTGCTGCCTTTACGCAAATCAGGCGGGTTATGGATAGTCAGTTTTTCGGGCGCGCGCATCCAGCCCACCATTGCGGTAACAAGTAACAGCAGTAAAACAGCGCAGGCCGCCCGCAAAGTGAAAATATGCTGATCGCGGCCCTTAACCGCGTGGCGAAAACGACTCATTTGGAACTCCTGATTTTTGTACTGCGACGCAGAGACCAGCCCTGCGAGTCGATAATCAATTGCGGATCGCCTATGCCCATACGGCGCCTTTTGAGCGCAAAAACCTGCCAGATGTAATTCTCAGGTTTTCCTCGCTTTTTCCGGGCAAGCCATTTCCGCCGAACAGGATAAATATCAGGGGAAAAAGCAGACTTCCCGTGGGGATAACCAGCCAGCTGAGAAAAAGAGAAAAGGGCAGCGATATGATCAAACCGAGAACGACCCCTATACAGGCAGCCAGGCCTAACTCGGGGGTAGTGAACCCCCGGAATACGACAGGCTCTGAATTGAGACGATCCGGCATATCTCGGATGGTCGTCATTCAAAAAGCTCCTTATCAGGTAACAATCTCAGCTGATTTACCAAGCAGCCAGATGACCAGAACCAGCAATACAATGCCGACGATAATGATCCCGCCGAATTTCCCCCAGGTGGCTCGTCCATCCCGCACTTCACTGAATGTTGTGATGCCTGCCTCAGATACTTTCAGGAAGCACACAGCAGCAATAACCAAACCAATCAGAACAATGCCGTCCTGAAAGTAAGCTTTAATGGTTTCCATCAGTCCGCCGCCGCCGCCAGACGTCGGCGCTTCTACCGTGGGGAGATCTGCCATAGCGTTTGAAATGGAAAAGACGCCGACCGTCGCTAATGTTGCTGTACGAGTCCAGGCTTTACGGGCACGAGCTGATAATGAGCTGATCTTTGACATGATGATTCCTGTATAAGTGATTGATAAAATTAACTTCCGAACATCCATAAACTGATAACGATTAATACGATGCTTCTTACAAAAAGTGATTTCGCAGCTGAAGCCCTTACACGCTGATTAGTCCAGCCGGCATAAAGGTCTACTGCAGCCCATGCGGCCCAGAGGAACAGCGTGGCGAACAATAATCCCAGCCATACGAGGTGCATAACCGACGGGTCTAAGTCACCAGATGCCGCCTTAAAAGCTGCAATCTGTTCCGCTGTCATTGCCATCAGGGACGCTCCCTGCGGTAATTTCCCGCTACACCCGATAAATCCCGGGGTTGGGCGCGTGATGGTTCCAGATAACGGTCAATACCGCCGCTAATCGTTTTCAGATCAGCAGTTGCGCGCTGATAATCGAAAAAGAAGCGGCCGCGCTCTGACGGATCCGCCTGTACAGCGGCAACCCGGGCCCGCTCCAGCGAAGCCTGAACCTGAACAATCATGCGCTGCGCAGATGCCAGCTCATCTTTCTCAGATGCAGACGCCGGAGAAGACGCGATAGATACCAGGCCCAGCACACCGCCGCATAAAAGAAATCGTGTTGCCGGACAAAGAGATTTCATACGCACCTCCAGTGGTTGTTGAGTGCGATAAGCATGCGAAATCACGCGACCGGGTTCAGCCGTTAACTCTTTTTGGAAAAATAAAAATTTAGGCAACGCTGCTGATGTGGGGTGAGATGAAAAACAGGCTTATTGTTTGTTGTAACTAAATAAAGCTACTGACGCGCCGCTTTGCGCCTTGTCTGCTGCCGGCAGGCACCTGAAAGCAAGTTTCAGGCTCCTCCGGCCAGCTCTTATATAGAGCTCAGGCATTTAATTAGTGTCCGCGTAATAAAATTAAAACTGAGGTAAACAACAGGACTTTTCAGTCAGTGATTGCAGAAAAAAGCCTGCATGGCGCAGGCTTTATGGTGGCTGGCTTAAAGATACTTTTTAAAGGAAGCGGTTGTAACTGTTATGGTCAGACCCAGCATTATCGCTGCGGGCAGTAACAGGAGATTGGGATAGACCGCAGAAGGCCAGGACAGGTAGGCCATTACCGGCAGATACACAGCCGGCTTGATTAACCTTTTGGCGCGATGATACAGAAACGACGACTCATACCCCGCGCCGAACCGACGTAAATCACGGCGGCCCAAACCTTCAACCACGGCTACACACACGACTAACAGAAACAGAGGTACAGACAGCGCTATGATTGTGACACGGATCAGCGTCACGATAGTGACATAGACGGTAGCCAAAAGGTATTGCTGCAGATATCCGGCCAGCCAGTTGCTGGCCCCTTTCAGGTTTCTTGATATTTCATTACCGCTGTTCATCTCCGTCTCATACTGTGTCTGGATCCAGCTGATGATCCCACTGTCTACAAAAGCCCATTGATAGGCGTCAGTTATCCAGCGGGTAACTGTCACTGCAGGCTCTGATAACAGCAGGCTTCGGGTGAAGTCAGAAGACAGATAACCAAATTCAGTGTTCATTACTTCCTGGCTGTGCGCTGCGCCCATTTCCGGCCAGAAAAATGCGATCCCGATATACTCAATTATCAAACTAACAAATAACGAAGCCAGAATTACTCCAATAAGTTTCCACGGCCAGCCCCAGATCAGGTTATAAATCAGGCCATGTTCGCGTGGCGGGACAGGTTGTTGTTGATACGGCTGCGGAGCGGTACGGCGTGCTTCAGACATTACTATCTCCCTTCACCTGCGTGGCGCCTGAAACTCTGCTGTCCCACCATCCCTCGCTGCTGTGGTAGTTACGACGCATCTCTTCAGCAAGGCGCGCTATATTTTCAGGCATATGCACGTCACCAGCATCGCCCGCCGGTAGTGGCATACGTATTTTCCAGAGCTGGCCGCCTTCAAGCAGCGCAAATGCCTGGCCTTTTGGCAGGGTGACGATATCGGAAGGCTCAAGCAGCGGCACTTTGATAGTGCCGACGCGGTCCTGAGTACTGGACGTGAAGTCATGGTTTACAGTGACGTCAGCTGAATCTTGATGCCCTGAGACCAAGGTTTTACTGTAGATTTCAACCTGAGGCAGCTGCGAGGTAAGAAGTTCGGCAGTTCGGTTCTCCCTTACGCGTAGCATAATCAGATTGTTAAAGTTACCCTGTACTTGGGAAGTTTTAGCCGCGCTGCCGATCCGTGCCTCAATGTCTGAGGACGTCTGCGTGTAAGCCGTTACCTGCATACCGGCGCCTCCGCCTTTATTGATGAGGGGAATGAACTCATTTCCCATCAGTTCATTAAACTCATCGCAATGCAGGTTAATTGCCTCTTTAGTCTCTTTTGAACCGGGCAGGCCACCGTTGATGCCATGCTTGTAGATATGACCGGCCACACTAACCAAATCGGCAAACATACTGTTACCTACAGCGCTAGCAACCTCACTGTCACTCAGTGCGTCCAGCCCTACATACACAATGCCTTTTTTACGGATCACCTGTTCCCAGTCAAAAATCGGCCGCGAGTCGTCCATGTTCAGGTAGTCCGGAGACAACAGTTCTGCTGTTTTTCCTGTAGTGAGTTTTTCCAGCAGAGGCAGGAGCGACGCAACGATTTTATCGAAGTAGGTTCGGTCATAACGAACTGCTGAGCGCAGGCCATCGAGTATCGGATCATAAAGTTGCTGTCCCGCTTCCGAGCTCAGCGCCACCTCAACCGCCCAGATGCGTACAGCTTCAGGCTGTCCCTGCATAGAGCGCGGAACGTCATCCTCACTGAATGCGTTAGCGTTATTTTCAATCTGACTGTTCAGCTCGGGCAGCTGCTCGGTAATAATTTTTTCGGCATAACGCAGGTACAAATCGGCAATGTTGTTTACATAACGAGTAATCAGGGTGTAATCCGGGCGCTCGCCAAGCGCAACCAGTGCCCGGGCAACAATATTCACGAATCGCCAGGCAAACTCCCGGAACGCCGCGCTGTTACCTTCTCCGCTGAGCTGGCCGGCTACGCGGGTTGCGACTTCTGAAACCCGGCCAAAACGTCCTACGGCGTTATAGCGTGCAGAGATATCAGGCCAGCCCAGATGGAAAACCGTCAGCTCATCGCCCCGTCCCGCCCGGTGCGCCTCAGCCCAAACTCTTTTAAGCAGGTCTGCATCGCCTTTCGGATCGAAAACGATGGTGACGTCTCCGCGGCGTATATCCTGAGTAATCAGCAGCTCTGCCAGACGCGTTTTACCCACGCGGGTTGTACCATAAACAACGGTATGGCCGACACGCTCCCGCAAATCGAGCGTAACGTCACTTTCATTCGGTTCAATGCCGTGTATTGCCGGATTACCGCCAACCGGAGGCAGCGGGCGTACGGGATTAACCACAGTATCAGCACTGAGTAACCTACCGATCGTCGGAAAACTTTTTTCCGTCGCTTCCTCTAGATTACGAGCCAGCTGATACAGCCGGGAAGGCTGCAAATAGTGCGCGACTTCCGGACGCAGCGTATCGCGCAGGCGCTGTGTATGCTTCTGAGTCCAGCGGAACCCTCTGCCCAAAAAAAGCCGGCGCTTACTCACAGGGATCTGTTTTGACGTCATAACATAGCGCGGCAGACGACGCAGATTGCGGCGATAACGGACAACCTGCATGCCCTGTCGGGCACGAATAGCTGACAGAACAGCGAATCCCCCGGCGGTGACATAGCTGACTGAAGGCGCGAGCGCGACCGCCCAGGGTGCTGTGACACATACGACAGCTGCTGTGCCGGCGGCAACCGCTGTATTCAGTTCAACCGCCGGGCGCAGTAGCGCCTCGATAACGTATTTATTACTCACCGGGAAAACTCCTCTATTGGTTTACCTGCCAGCAGGTTCAGTAATCTTTGTCCGCTGATGATCTCCAGCTGCTGTGTCCCTCTGCTGACGTCCCAGCTTTTCTGGCCTGTCCGTCCCGTGTGAATAAACAGGCCGCGCTGGCCCATGCGTGTCAGCAGTGCGTCAAAATCTCTGACATGCGCCGGCACGATAGCCTGGCTGTAACGTTTGGCCTGGATAAGCCAGCATTCGCCATTGATGTGAACCTTTCCATCCAGCCCGCCATCACCGCTATATGAAGGGTTACGCTGAATGCGGTATCCCTGGCGCTCAAATGCCAGCAGTAGTAACTCAACACATAAGGATTTATTTTCCGCAGATAACTCATGCGCTGACCGTCTCCTCCAAGCTGTCTGAGGCGTACATAAACCCGCTCTGCATTCTTACGATATTGATGATGGCGCTGCTCTCTGACCGTCTGCCGACGAAAGCGCCAGAACAGATAAATCATCAGCGCCAGTAGCACGACAAAAATGACTGGATTTGCCATTAACAGTGCAGCTATCTGAGGGGCGGATATCACTGCACCACCTCCTGAGACAGGCCTGTATCCGTAATAAGCACCGGGTAGTGAGCCAGCTGCAGGCGGCGCGCAAGCTCAGATCCTGATGAGGGTGCCAGCTGCAAACCGGGCGCCAGTTTGCGCAGCTCTGCCAGAGACTCCAGGTTCTCAATGTTCACTACCAGACCTGCTGCGTTTCTTGCGGCCAGCTGCCGTGCGTTTTGCTGCAGCCAACCCCGGGAGTAACTGTCATCGCCAATAATGAAGAGTGACCCTATACCTGGCAGCTGTAGCGCCCGGGGAGATACATTGCCGGGCGACAGTTCAGGGGTATAAACAGGAAGCATGGCAGCTTCACCCTGCCTGACTTGAGCAGCGGGCGCTGCCGGCGTATCCTGCCGGTTTACTGCCTCAAAAAACGGCTGCGTGCTCACGCCGCCTAAATCAGCGATAACGTTGAGTTCAGCCAGGGCTGCGGGAGAAAAAGCAATGAGTGCGGTTAGGATGAGTTGATTAAGCTTCATAATCACTGACTCCGGGGATTTATCCAGACAATGTCGGTATCCGGCATTGACACAGATGCTGTCTGCTCAACTGCAGTAGCTGCTGGCAGATGCGGCGATGACTGGAGCATAGCCAGCTTGATTTTGACGAAAGCGCGGTAGCGGGCTGCGGGTGCGCCGCCTGCAGGATGGTGATAGCAGCCGGCAGCATCGAGCCAGCTGCCTGGTTTTCTGTCCCAGCATTCACGCAGGATGGCGGCGGCGGCATTGAGATTTTTGTACGGATCCAGCGCGTCCCAGGTTGAAGCAAAGCGCTGACCATTCCAGCCCAGGTTAACCTGAGCGATCCCCACATCAATACGTTTAAGGGAATTGTTCTTCATAAAAACCTGCAGTGCCTGCCAGGCTTCCAAGCGAGATTTATAACGATACCCTTTGCCAGCAACGTTGAGAGTCCACGGCCACGGACGCTCTCCCTGTGGTAGCCTGCGGGATGACTCCTGCAGGCTGACGGAATAAAGAGACTCTGGCGGCACGTTATGAGCCTGCGCTACGCGTACATAACCATCCGGAACAACCTGTTTATTACCGGCGAACGTAGACAATGAAAGCAGCAATAATGCCGCTCCTGTCAGAATGCGGCGAGCTGCCATCCATTTTCCCCCTGCTGCAAAACAACGGGCATCATGCCGTTACCGAACCGCATCCAGCGGCCGCCGTCGTGATTCAGCGTTATCTGACGGCTACGCACTCGATCAAACGGAATATGATGATCCTTTGCCCAGCCGCGCAGCTTATCGTCATCCCCTTGGCTGTCTACGAGATAGATATCGACCGGCCGGTTGTCGGCCAGTACGGCAGCCAGGCGCGCATCACACTGACCGCAATTAGCCGACTTCACAAACAGCGCCAGCCGGCCGCCAGTATCGTGAGCAATGCCGGCCGCGTTACCCATGTTGACAGCTAGGGTTTCGGGATATAGGCGTTTCCATGCAGCCGTAACTTCGCGCTGAAAATCCAGCTCCTTCTGGGTACGTGCAAATTCCTCCTTTACCCATTTTTCGGCATATTTACGACGCTCGGCCTGGCTCCTCGCCTCAATTCCAAGTGTGGAGAGAGGATCCAGCCCTGGGGACTGAATGCCTCGCGGGCCGTTCATCAGCGCCTGATAGCGTTGGTAGTCATCCTTACTCAGCCCCCACTGCCCGGCCTGCTGCTGAAGATTCTGCACGCTGCCGTCCTGCATACTCTGAGCCTGTATCCCGGCGGCTTCGCCCTTTGAATTTGTAACCTGAACCTCTGCCTGCGCAGCACAGCAAAACATGAACAGCGCAATGTTAAGTATTTTGTGCTTCATATCGCCTCCGTTAGCGGACGTTAAGAGTTTTTACACGACCATTAACGCGAAACTGAGCCTGCCCGTAACCGGTGTTAATCAAGGTCCAGCCACTGACGGTCTGCCCCTCGCCTATCAGGCGGATTTCAGACAGCGAACTGAATCCCGGCGGCGCGATGGCCGCGAACGATGTCGTTCCCCGCTTTTCAACGCCGGTCAGTACAAACGGCGCTTTGCGGGCCACGGTTGTTACTGCACGGTGCGACTTAGCGGGTGCCGACTTTTTTGCTTCGGGCTCCACTTTTTTCTCCTGGGTAGCCTGTTGCGCTTTTTGAGGTGTCTGCTGCAGTACCGTCACGGACTGTTCAAGTGCAGCCTGACGGCTCTGTAGTGCGGTCTGCGAATCAGTAAGCTGTACAACCGACTGGCGCAGCACGCTCACGGCGTCAGGTAGTCCACTGTCAGCCGCTGCAGTGAGAGACTTTCGCATTTGCTCAATCTTGGCCTGCTGAAGCTTTATTGCGGCGCCCTGTGCATCAATCTTTTTCTGTAGGGGTTCAAGGTCCGACTTGGTGAGCGCCTGCGTGTAGATTACATTCTGCTGCTTCTCGGTATGGCTGAGACGGTGATCCACCGACACGCCTGCACGAAGCGAGATAACGGCCAGGCTAAGTGCTGCAAGTGAGAGTGTTGCAAGACCAATTACCGGCAGGCGACGTTTTACGACAGCAAACCTGCCTGATAATGGCGAAATGCCAGCGGAAGCATTTTCTTTATCAAGTGAAGTATTAATGCTCATTTTGTCAGCCACCCTCCGCGAACAGGCTGTGCCTGAACAGGTCGAGGTGCGATTGGCTGAGCAGCGTCAGAAGACACTGGCGTATAGGTACTAATCGTTCGCGGCGGCAGCTGCATTGCCGGCAGCTGGTAACCAGCGCGCAAGCTGTGGCATACAACGCGTTGTACGTCGTCAACTTCAAGCTCCCAAGCTGGACCGGCCAGCACCTGAAGAGCGGTACGCAGGCGCATAGGACCAAGCTGGAACTGCACGGCTGGTAGCGGCTGACGATATAGCACGCCGTTAGCTGGTCCAGTCTGACACAGTGAGTAGCCTGACTGTTTCAGGGCGTAGCGCATGGCGTCTGCAACGGTTGGTTGAACAGAGGAAGGGATACGGACGTCAATAATCTGTGAGAGCGGGTCGCGCTGCACGGCCTGAGGATCTGTGCTGACCAGCAGATAGCGATCGTAGCGGACGACTTCAGGCGTCCGCGCGTAAACATCATCGGCTGGCGTCTGAATATTGCGGGATACGCTGACCGGTGCAACCGGTTCGGCGGGTGCCCGTTCCTGCAACTTCTGGGNTTGCTGAACGCACCCCGCCAGTAGCGCAAGCGGTAATGCGGCAAAGACGGCGTTAAATTTCATCTGAAAAGTTCCTGTACAGTGAGAACAGGCCTCACTGTGCGCAACTCTTCAACGCGCTTCTATCAACAACTCTTTTTGCGTTTTCAAAAAAAAACGCCGACCGGAGTCAGCGTTTTTATTCAGCACTATCAGGCAACCTGATGAGGCGGATGCGTTACGTCACCTCGTCCCTGCAACAGGCCATCGACAGAAACATCTTCGTCAAGTGCGTCCCAGTGGATACCACGGGGAGACAGTTCATAGTCTTTCAGCTGTTCGGCAGACGCATTGCGAAGGCGGGGAAACCACGAAAGCGGTACGCCGATTATTCGCTCGTCTGAGAGTTCGACCCACATAGTGTGATGATCGAACCGAACGTTCTTAGCTGAAATAATCATTCCAGGCCTCCAGAAGCATTGGTTGGTGTTGCCTTATCAAAATCATCAGCTCTTTAACCGTTCGGGAGTCAAATCCGTCATTACGCGCCAGTTTTACAACCGGTTCCAGCCAGAATTTCGCTTCTGTACCGGCCTTCATCACATGAATGTGAGCAGGTTCGCGCGGATTGCCCTCGTTAGAGTAGAAAAAAAACCGAAAACCGTTCAGCCGTAGTATGACAGGCATCGTCAGTAACCTTTGAGAGATTATGGTGAAATTTAATGTAGCGGTCAAAGACGCTGCAAAGGGTTAAAGTGACGCTACAGCATGTTTCGCTATGCCATAACCGTGCCCAAGGAACGGTATGTCATCATCCCAGTCTCCTGCAGGCTGCGACTGCGGTGCAGGTTGCTGAGGAGCGGGCTGAGCGGCATTGTTACGCTGCGAACCACGATTTCCTTTCCCTTTGTTTCCGCTGTTTTTTTGCTGCGGAGCGGGATCAGGCTGTGATGGCGGCTGCTGAGACTGGCCCCAGTCACCACTGTACTGCTGCTGACCGCTGTTTTGTGAGCGGCCACCTAACATCTGCAGGGTACCGCCAACGTTCACTACCACTTCTGTGGTATATCTGTCCTGCCCACTCTGATCCTGCCATTTCCGAGTGCGCAGTTGACCCTCAATATAAACCTGAGAGCCTTTGCGAAGGTATTCGCCGGCGACTTCTGCCAGCCTGCCAAACAGCACCACACGATGCCATTCGGTAACTTCCCGGTTTTCACCTGTCTGTTTATCACGCCAGGATTCAGATGTTGCCAGTGAAATGTTAGTGACCGCACCACCGTTAGGCAGATACCGGATTTCAGGATCCTGACCAAGATTGCCGACCAGAATGACTTTGTTAACGCCGCGTGAGGACATAGCATGCTCCTTAAGGGAGAAACCTGCTCAGTGAAGAGCAGGTTTTGGTTGGCAATCAGAATGAGTTTTCGGCGTAGGATTGCTGCTGAGAAGCTGCATTCTGTGCCTGTTGCGGTTCAGCGCGTTCAGTCTTGAAGACCATGTCCTGGCCTATCTTAATCCAGTCCACCTTAATCAGGCGGGCTTTCAGACTGACGCGACTTTCACCTGCATGCTCACCATTTTTCAGCTGAAAAATGTCCGTTGACGGGTTACTGAGTACGAAGCCAATCAGCACTTTTTTATCTTCATCTACCGCTTTCTGACAGCGATTAATGAGGCTGCTGGCTTCTTTGCCGGCAACGGTGACGTCGAAACGCACATAAGAAGGGCTGTCGCTCGGACCTGACAATGCGTTAATCACGCAGCTGATAAAGGTTCCGCTCTGCGCATTAACCTGACGAACGTTGCTGAGATACCCCAGACCGTTGATGGTCAGGTTGAAGTAGTCTTTAGATTTGCCGTTGTTGTTGGCAGAAGATGAGTTAGGTGCAGACATGATGTTTTCTCCATGGAGGTCAAAATTGGTTCGACGGAGAAAACTTCTGCCCTGACGGGAGAAGTATTCCCGTCGGGGAGTCAGAATCAGCTAAATTCTGACTGTCTTGATAGTTGAATGTACCTTCATCGTCAGGCAATAGGAGCCTAGATTGACGATATCTGCTTCCAAAGGCGGGCAGATGTACCACACAGATGTGTTCTCCCTTTCAGGCTACAGGAGTGTTATGTTCAGCCACCCGAAGGCGATTCTCTCAGGCTGGTGAATCATTGGTGGTCGTCAGAGACGACAGACAAGCACGTTAATTTTTGAGCCAATGCTCGCCATTGTCAACCTCTACCGCCCTGCAGATTCAGAACTGCCGGAGCGGACCCGGTGCCCCCCTGGGCCATGCCGACTTTTCGGGTCTTCCCCGCAGCTTTTCGCCGGTTTTTCCGGTTAGATTCACCAACGATCCCTTTACAATCCGGATACTGCGTGCAGCTCCAGAACTTCCCATTTTTCCCTGTACGCTGCCGTGTAGGTTTACCGCACTCCGGACAGGCCGGCCCAACCGGAATAGTCACTTTAAACGCTGTAGACTTTCCTTTTTCAATAAGGTGCCGGGTCCAGTGGCTCTGTTTCTGCATAAATTCGCTGAGCCCGCTTTTACCCTGGGCAATGTCGTCCAGGGCCTGCTCCCATAGTGCAGTCATACCCGGACTAGTCAGCGTTTCAGGCAGTGCGGCAATAAGCTCGCGCGCCATCTGCGTGGCATGAATAAACTTTCCTTTCTTCTCCAAATAATGCCGTTTAAACAACGTTTCCAGCACGCCACTTCGTGTGGCTTCCGTGCCCAGCCCCGCATTATCGCGCAGCACTTTTTTCAGCTGAGGATCAGTTACCAGGCTGGCTGCGTTTTTCATTGCGGCGATTAACGTGCCCTCAGTATGGTGTTGCGGCGCTTTGGTCATATTATCTTTGACCATGGCGCCGGAAACCTGGCAGACGCTTCCCTGCTCAAGAACAGGCAGTTGAGCGCCAGATTCATCGCTGTCTTCATCCACTTCATCCGTCTGACCGCCAAACAGCTCCTTCCAGCCAGGAATCACCATGACGCGGCCGCGCGTGCGGAAAAGCTGGTTGCCGATATTAAACGTAGCGTTAGTGACGTCGATTTCCTGCAGCGGCATAAACTGCGCCAGGTAATGAAGCCGGATCAGCGAATACACCTTAAGCTCTTTTTCGCTCAGTCGCGCAATGTCAAATGGCTGGGGCGTAGGGATAATGGCATGGTGTGCGGTGATTTTTTTATCATTCCAGATGCGGGAGTTAAACGTGATATCAAGTCGCGCAATCTCAGAAGCTATACCTGGATCTGATTGCTGTATGGCCTGAAGCACACTTTTAGCTTCTTCACGCATGGAAAGTGGCAGATAACCACAGTCAGTACGGGGGTACGTCGTGGCTTTATGGGTTTCATACAGTGACTGCGCTATGGACAACACCTCATTGGCACCAAATCCCCACTTCAGATTGCAGACTTCCTGAAGTTTGCCGAGGTCGAAACATAGCGGAGCTGGCGTTTTTTCGCGCTTCTTTTCTGCAGAGATTACGCTGCCGGCGTCAGCTTTCTGGCAAAGCTGCTGTACAGCCTGAGCAATTTGCTGATTTACACAGCGTTTATCTTCGTCACAGTATTGCTCTGCGGCTACCCACTCTGCCTCAAAACGAATGCCATCTTTTTCCAGCTGCGCCCTGACCTGCCACCAGGGTTTAGGAACGAAACCGGCAATCGCCAGATCCCGGTTAACCACTATCGCAAGCGTAGGAGTCTGCACTCGTCCGACGGAAAATACCTCTGACAGCCCTGCTTCACTGGCCTTCAGGGTATAAAGCCGCGTCAGATTCATTCCAATCAACCAGTCTGCCCGGGAGCGCCCGACACCGGCCTGATACAATTTTTCAGTTTTATCACCTGACAGCATATTGTTTAGAGCTTTTTTGATGCTGGCTTCGTCCAGAGCAGACAGCCACAGGCGCCGAACGGCGCCGTTGTAATTGCAAAACTCCATCAGCTCCCGCGCGATTACTTCGCCTTCACGATCGGCATCGGTAGCGATTACCACCTCACGCGCTTGCTTCAGCAGCTTTTTAATCACGTTAAACTGGTCAGCTGTGTCTTTTTTGACAGTCATCAGCCAGCGGTCGGGAATGATCGGCAGCACCTCGGTGCGCCATGGGCGCCCAAACTGCTCACCATACGTTTCCGGGGTAGCCGTCTCCAGCAGGTGCCCGATTGCCCAGGTCACCGTAATATCACCGCCGGTTATGCATCCTTGCCCGCGCTGGCTGACGCCAAGCACGCGGGCAATATCCTTCGCCTGGGATGGCTTTTCACACAGGTAAAGCTGCATGCTGACCTCCCCTGGTTAACGACTCTGACCAGATGCCACCTGACGGACCTGCGTGATAACACCTTCAAAGGCGCTACCCGCAAGGTGAGAAGCAACGGGTGATTTATACGTTACATACACCCGAGTGCCGGCTCCGTTTTTTTCAAGCTCAATGTCCATGTGGTCGTTGTCACCTGTGTCGCTGCCCATACGATAGAAGCTTCCCGGCACTGCTTCCCACACGGGATGCGCATCCTCTATGGCAGCTGCACTCCATCGGCTGTTGCGGTCTTTTGCGCGGATACGCTCAATTTCCTCATGGCTTATGTAGCCATAGTGGCGTTTCAGACGTGCGGCTGCAGTATCAATATTTACCGGCACGCTGAACTGCTTACTGGCGCTTTGAGTGGCTGCGCTACCTGCTTTACTCAGCACAGGCATACCGTTACCGGAATCCATAGAGCCGGATTCGGTATTATCACCGCGCAGCGTTTTACTGATGCTGAAAGCTGTATCGCTGATATTTTTGTTAATGCTGGCAAAGTCCGTACCGGCGCAGCCGGTAAGCAGGGCACAGAAAAGGCACGTAGTAACGATGCGTTTCAAATTAATCTTCCTCAGAGGTAATAGCGTTAAGTGAAGAGAATGAAGAACGTTTTTTACCTGACATGATGGCCGGATCGGGTTCGCCAAGGCGGCTGATTGCAGCCAAACCCCGCTCTGTTTTATTACGAATGTCGTCATACGTAACCGGCACAGTCCGGTAGTTCTGTATCAGACCATATACGCTCCGTACTGCCTTACTACCCTTTTCCAGAAGCTGGTCCCGCTGGGAGCGGGAGATCAGGCCGTAATGAAATGCCTGAAATGTTTTCAACGCCAGCCGGTCATAATGAATCAGTAACCAGACACAGCGGTAGCCCAGGGGAGAGCGGCTGAACACGTCCAGGTTCAGCGGATCCGTGGACGCAGGGTCAGACATTTTGATGCCGGGCGGCACTGCAGCAACAATCTTCTCTACAGTCTGGATATGGCTTTCCATCGTTGCCGTGGCCTGAACAATAGCTTCTTCAAGCCTTACCAGCAGCTGATCACCATAAGGGTTGCCGGCTGCTGCATCTCGCCCTGCATAACCTGCCCGGGAAATAACTTCCGGCATTCCAATGATTTTTGGACGTTTTTCTGCGGATGACTTCTCATCTGAACGACTACGCCCTTCCCACAGTCTGATGGCGTAATGTGAGTGAAGCTCTACTGTTAACGTGGATGTTAATCCGCCAGATCGTAACGGTGCAGACTCGGTATTCATCTGTTCGGCCATGGCTGTCTCCTGATTGGCAAAGGCTTCGCGTTAATTTAAGGGGGATCCTCATTCCTGAGAGGACCGTAAACAATTCGAAATCAGATTTTCAAAACTCAAAATTTGATCGTTGAGAGGGGGGATTTGTTTTCCGAACAGTGTTGCCAGTGGCAACGCTGTTCGCTTTTTAATCGCTGTTGCCACTGGCAACACTGTTTGTTTTTTATCCATTACTTGTGCTGTCTACAGCTGCGGCCAGCGCAACGGGGTATGAGAGTCATCATTTCTTCCGGGAACCTACATGCGAACGCAGGTTCTGAATGATCTCTCTGACCCGCTCTTCACTGCATGACTGACGTTGCTGAGGTTTAGAAGGCTGAAAGGGGCGTAATTCAGGACGAGAGATGAAGTGAGCCTGCTCTGACGAACCGCGTAAGCTTTCTGAAGGGTATAACTCGCCCCGGCGGGCTTTTTTTAGCACAGTAAGCAGCCAGCCAAGTGGATTCTGAAGACTACCCTCACGCTGAGCGCGGGCAACGTTCGATAGCACCAGTACAGACTGTTCAGGCGACAGTGCCTGCAATTGCCGGTTCACCATATCCCTGTCGTCAGGTTTGAGCAGAAGCGCAAATTCTTTTGGCAGGAAGACCGAACCGGTTACGTATGTTTTATCTGTATTATTAGTAAAACTACGTACGTAACTGTTCGGATTTCGAACCCGGCCATTATCCCTTGCACTATCACTGTGTTCGGCATCCGAATCCGGCTTTTGAGCCTGTACTTTTAAATTGAGTTCGGAATCCGAACCCGGTGAATTCTCCACCTGCGCGAACGAGGCTCGGCGGGTCAAATCATCAGGGCTTAGTACTGAGCCCAGCCGGGCCTCAATCATCTGGAGATGGCTGCGGTGATGGTTCATTGTGGGATCAAGCCGGATTTCACTGATAATTGTTTTTGCCGTGGTGCTGATAGTACGGTTATTACTCAGGCAGGCTTCCGCAACTGTTTTAAGCCAGTGCGGATCGAACGTTTCAGCATCGGCAAACGTTAAGGGTTCATCGTGCTGCGCGTAAATATTTCCTCTTACCCTTCCCTTTTCATCCCTGACGCGTTTACACAGGCTGAGCCAGCCCGTGATACGCAGCATGAGGAGTATGCGGCTTACAGTCTCTTTTGACGCCTTGCCTTTTCCCGGCGTTGCCAGCTGCAGCTGCAACTCTTCATAAGATGGAAAAACGGCACCATCATTGCTCAAAGCGTGCAGGCGAATAATTATCCAGCCCATTTTGTCCAGCGGAGAGAGGCGCTGATCAAGAATCAGCCGGCGCGGCATAGAGTCATGTATGTTACCCGTGAACAGTAATCCGCCACGGACAAAGCTGTTTTGCTCTTCGGTTGAACGTGCTGTCAATCGGGCGTTTAATTTTGTGACTGCCTGCTGGATAAGGCTGTCATCGGGTAATGTCATTATTCACCTTCTGAATACAAAAATGCTGAGCGCTGTGCCGGTTAAAGGCCATCGCTCAGCACTCTGGTTACATCTCAGTTACGCATAGCCGTGTTATAACGTTCATGGTTCATCATTTCCCATGTGCGTCCTTCATCACGGCTGAGCAGACGCCAGAACGGCCCAAGATCGATTTTGTAGTAGCCGGTTCGGTTTTCATTAAGACGCTTGTAATTTCGCTCCCCCTGCCAGAAACGCCTGACCGCGCCTGCTGCTTTTTTTTGTAAGGCAGATGGGACAGTAACTGGTGCCTTAAGACCGGGTATAATTTCGTTTAATCGCATGCCTCTCTCCATTACTGATTACAGTGAATATCTACCCGTACGTTTTTAAACGCGCACGGGCTTTTGATCACGCTCTTCTCCGAGTTGCAGCTGTCAAATTTTCGCTCTCCCACTTAAGAATGGTATTCCAGACAGCGGTCAATGAAATATCCATCTGTTCAGCGGCCAGCAACATCAAATCAAGACCTTCATCCGTTTCGCAACGCAGGGTTTTGCTGTCATTGGCCGCCCAGATTTCCCATAATTCGGCGCTCTGTTCGTCGCTGAGAACGGTCCCTCGACCTGCACGAACTTTTATGCCCGCGATTCTGCGTCGAGCCGCAACATCGTTGCTCATTAACCCAAAATAGTGCTCCATAAGCTTGATTGAACCACCTAACGCAAGCGCCCGATCTATGCGTTGCTTACGAGTCTGTTCTTCTCTCGCTTGGGACATTAGCCGTGCCAGGTTGTCCTGGTTTATTTGAAACGAAAGGACTGATACCTCGCTATTAATGATGTAATGAATGTCTTCAATGGTCATATCCTTCAGTGTGGCGATCTCTTCAGAAGTAAGGCCCATTTTGTCGCAGCGACGTATGAACCCATTTTTGAGTTCCATTACAAGGTCAAGCAGAAATCCGTTAGCCGCACGGGAGAGGTTCGTGTTCATCAGTTATCCTTCATTTACAGAAACATTGACTGCAGCGCGCTTGCGCTGAAGTTCGCGGAGACGACGAAGGATCCTGATGAGCCGGAAGACAGTCAGGGTTTGCTCGTCATCAAAAACAGGTGTGGTTAAATCGGATAATCCGATCAGCAATTTTGAGGGAAGATTCAAAACATCTGTGCTGGCAGATTCACCCGCCAGTGAAATGAGAAAAGATGCCACCGCAGGAGCGCTGTTTGCAGCCTCTGATAGCCTGTAACCGGGTGACAGAACATCTTCGTTGGCAGGCTCTAAAATATCGCTACAATCATGCGCGTTCGCTATATCCCAGCACAGACGCCACGCGATACTCTGCAGGTGCTCAATATCATCTTGTAGTGCATTTATATGCCAGAGTGAATGAGTATCTGATTGTGCCGCCGGCTGTAACGAATCATCCTGATGACAGATTGGTATGCTTTCATATTCATTTACGGCCAAATCAGATGCAGAATTTTGCACGCTATTTTCTTGCTTTTTTTCAGAGCCTTGTAATTTGGCAGGGTCATCTTCTGCAATCGTAACGAGTGGATTTACCATACAGTCAGGATGCTGATCATTATCAGCAGTAACTTGTTCGCTGGCTGCATCATCATTTGCACCTTTGAACGACGACGTTTGTAAGTTTTGAGCAATATCAACAACGAGTTCTTCAACAGGCTCTGCTCTGCCCTTATTCGCACCACGTAACTCAAGTAACCACCCGTCATAATCCAAATCAGGACAGGGAAATGCATTAGTCAGATCGCCAATTAGTTCATCAGTGAACATTTCAAATGACCACAGCTCAGGATCATCAAATTTACGGCAGCATTCTCCAAACACACCGCTGAAATCGGCTTCGGTTTCAACTCCTTTTTCTGCCCGATATTTTTCCCAGATAGCTTCGGCGCCATGTCTTAACTTCAGCAGTTTTCTTAGCCCCTGACCACCGAAACCCGATTCCAGCAAAACAGGCATCCATGGATAGATATTCCTGACAACATCCTCCATCCGACTAACGCTGGAAAAATGAACCGGAAGACCGTTAGCAGTAAGCTCAGCAGCCAGCTCTCGCAGAGAAACTTTCTTCCCTCGCTCTTCTTCGAGCATATTTCGCGCATCACGTACTGAAAGGGCTTTATCGATAAAAGTCAGCTGCCCATGCGTTTCGTTTTCTGCAAGATGACCCGCCAGACATTGGAAACGGCCAGGCCAGGGCTTAACTACGCAGGTCATCCGGAAAAAAAGCTCATCTCCGGTTTCATCCCATAACTCTCGCATAATGGTGTAACGAGTATTTCCACCATTGCTAAACGTCCACATTCCTTCAGGGAGACGCGGATCACGGGTTACGAGAGGTACTGATTCCAGTCCGCAGGAGCGAATTGATGCTTTAAGATCGTCGTAGCGAGGATTACGGGTTTTTCGTGGATCATCCGGATTTGTACAAAGCTCATCTAAAGTAAAAATTCTTGCCTGATTTTCACTATCGTTAGGTGAATTTTTTACAAGCTGAAGTTTGCTCATTGACCGTTGCTCCTGTAATCGTAACCAAAGTCATAACTACCTTCCGGATACTCACTGAAAAGAGTAAACCTGCCGTCGAATTGGGTTTTAATGGTGCCAGTAGGCCCTTGGCGATGTTTGCTGATGATGATTTCCGCCTGGCCGGGATGTGACGTGTCAGCGTTATAGACTTCGTCGCGATAGATAAAAGCAATGAGATCGGCATCTTGTTCAAGCGCACCTGATTCGCGAAGGTCGCCATTATTGGGACGCTTATCAGCACGCTGTTCAACCTGTCGGTTAAGCTGAGAAAGGGCAAGTACAGGGCAGCCCAGCTCTTTTCCTAACGCTTTAAGAGAACGGGATATCTCTGCTATTTCCTGCGTCCGGTTTTCCATATCTGGACAGCGCATAAGCTGCAGATAATCGACCATAATCAAAGAAGGCTGACCGTATTTACGAACATAGCGACGAGCCCGAGTACGCAGTGTTGCCGGCGTCTGATAGCTGTTATCATCGATAATAAGGCGATCGCGCCACTCAGCTATTTCTTGAGTTCCCTGACTTATCCGGCCCCACTCTTCATCTGACAAATTGCCGCTGCGTAAACTTGTAAGTTCAACTCGGCTACGCATTGATAACATACGCATCGTCAGCTGATCTGTTGGCATTTCGATGCTAAAGATGATGACAATATCCTGAGGTTTGCCTGTAAGCGCACCAATGCCCCAGCTAAGCGCCAGCGAGGTTTTACCCATGGAAGGGCGCGCGGCAAGTATGATCAAATCACCAGGCTGAAGTCCGCATGTCTTATAGTCAAACTCAGCCATGCCAGTAGGCGTGCCAGTGATTCCATTTTTGGTGTTTGTGGCGATTTCGAGCTTGCCCAGAAGCTGGTCCAGGGCAAGCATGATTTCTGTTTCGCACTCGTTAGCATGTATCCCCTGCTCATTTAGCCGGAATAATGCATTTTCAGCATGCTCGGCCACCTTCGTTGAAGTGAGGCGATTTGTTTGTATATCAGCAATCATGCTGTTACCAATAATCTGCAAAGCACGTAAGCGGCTTTTCTCTATGACAATACCTGCATAGCCCAAAATGTTTGCAGAGGATGGCGTGTTCTTACTTAGTTCAGCCAGATAGGCAAAACCACCTGAACGTTCAAGTTCCCCGTCCTGCTCAAGTTTTTCACTGAGAGTAATCAGATCAAAAGGTAAAGAAGCTGAAGATAAACCGCTAATCGCATTGAACACATTACGATGAGCTGCAATAAAAAAATCCTGCGGAGTGAGAAGAAGATTTATCTCGTCCCAACGATCATTATCCAGCATCAACGCGCCTAAGACGCATTGTTCAGCATCAGCTGAGTACGGTATCGCAAATGTGGTACCAGCTTGTTTAGGCATGAGTTAACCCCTCCACAAACTATGTGGATTATTCAAACTATGGATTGCAGGAAAATTAACTGATGGCTGAGTTAGCCGTCAGGCCGCTTACATACTCATCCAGATAAGTATCAATTAGTCCCTGAACGATTTTTGAAGCGCTGATAACGCGTCCGGATGCATGGGTCAACTTGACGGCACTGCCTTCAAGTTTTGTACGTCTTACTGGACCTATATAAATGATCGGGGCCGGCGAATGTGACTTCTCATGTGAGGGCATATCATCTCCAAGTTAAGTTTTACTGAGGAATTTCCTTAACCCAAATCAGTGGATAAGGAGCTTCTAACGACTAAAACGGACCGGAATCCCTGATTGCTCAAAGACCCTGTCGCTAAGCACATGACAGGGTTTACCCTCACTTTCACGATAATGTGTCAAGGAAAGGTCATTTTATGATAATGTTTAACACTAAACTTATTAACTCCTTACATATTACCACCCCTTATGCCTTTTATGCAATTTTTTCCCATTAAGTGGGAATTATTCCCGAACATCCTGCAATTTTTTCCTTTAAAATCATTGCAATAATTTCCGTTAAGGAATACGAATGTTAGATACGATTGAGAAGAGACTGAAGTGTTGCAGGGCAGCGACAGGAACTACGCCTCAGGAAGTGGTCAGTTTCATACAGCAAAAAAAAATGGACCTGTCATATACCACCTACACGCGCTGGGAATCTGATGGTTCAGTCCCTGCCCGCAGAATGGATGTGATAAACGTAATCGCCCAATTTTTCTGCGAGAACGGCCTCCAGGTCAACGGCCAGTGGATCATGACTGGTGAAGGCTTCCCTCCGCAGTTTACCGAATATGCAAAACTTGACGAAGACACACTCTTCATACTCGCAAGCCGACAATTACCCGATGTAGAACTGGTTCAAATCGGCGGTATGTACGGAGAGCCATATGTGAGTTTCGGAGAATTCTGTATTGTATCTACGGTCTCAAATATTGACCCTAACAATAACAAACTGTGCTATGTGAAAAGTGCTAACGGACTGAACATTGGTGTCTTAAAGGTAATGGATGAAAACTCTATTATTTTAGAAGGTAACCAGAGCATAACACTTAATAAGAGTGATATTAACGAGTGCCGGAGAGTTAAGTGGATTCAAAAGAAGTAAAATTAAACTTTCATCGCTGCAGCAATGAAGTAATTAACTTCCTCAACAAGTTTGAGCAGACAACCTACATCTCAACTTTACTTGTTATAAATAACAAAATATCTGCACACCAGAGCAATGGATATGCCGACTGGGATAATAAGTTTTATTATGAAGGGAAATACAAAGATAGCCTTCTAATAAAAATGGGTATTGAGCTGACGAAGATTAGAAAAGGTGATGTCAGCACTGTTATCTGGGACGATGCGCTCAGAAATGAAAAGAACAATGTCATTGATGAACAGAGAAGGCAGCATAACATTTATCATGGCATTAGTTTCATCTATGGAATAGAGAATGATATGAGCATGGCGCTTAATATTTGCACCGGGGTTAACACCTCGCAAAAGGATTTTGAAAACCTGATACTGCCTATGCGGTTTGCACTACTGAATTACTTTAAGGACTTATGATGTTTACCAAAACCTATTCCGTAGACGAAAAACACGTTGACTTTCAAGGTGTTGTTGATGGCCTGTATTACCCTTTCTATATGGAATGGACGCGCCACGCATTCATGAAAGAATCTTTAGGGCTAGATCTGGAACAAGAGTTTGCAGAAGGTCGCCTTCACATGATTCTGGAATACACGCTGCGCTTTAAGAAAAGCCTGCAAAAAGGCGATGAAATGCAGGTCACATGCGAGCTGAAAGCTAATGAAAAGCGTAGCCGCGTTAACTTTGTTCAGCAGATTCTTGTTAACGACACCGTTTATGCAGAAGCCGTATTTGTAGCCACCTGCATTGCCAATGGCAGACCTACAATACCTGACGCGGTTAAAAACGCCATCACAGAATAACAATTTAGGGAACCCTTACGGGTTCCCATTTTAGTTTTCAATCAAAATATACCTACTGTCTTTTATTTTACCTGCGCCAGACATATTAAGAGTTGATAGTTTTATGAGATAACCACTACGCTTTTGGTATTTACCCTCAAGCCCTTCGTTCTCAAATACTCTGACTTTAAAAAAGCGCTTGTCATTTCGCATATGCAGCACGCCGGTTTTTTCAAAAGATGATTGAATGGATTTCCTGTCTTCTTCTATTCCTGTCGCCTCAATGAATTTAAAGATAGTTCCTGGAAGGGAAATAAACATGAATCCACTCACCGCATGAAGCATACTGTCACATTCATTAACGCTCAGCCCTTTATTATCTATGGATTCCTTTAACCATGTCAGTAGACGCTCTCCAGCGTTCTGCCTCTCACATGGCTCCGAAATGGGAATAATTCCCGAATGATCGCTAAATTCTTGCAGCTCTGCGGCTTCTGGAACGTCTTCTAGGGCTAAATTACCTGTTTCAGACCGCTCTGGCTCAGTAGTTTCGGGAATTATTTGCATCTCTGTAGCTAGCGGCCTTACATCTGCTTCAGCAGGCATTATTTCAGCTGAATCTCCAGAGGAAATAAGACTACAAGTAGGGTTGTCGTTAATGGTTTTTTCATCTGTGATCTGTGACTCAGCTGCTGTAAACATGCTCAGAAGTAAAGCCGTATCATCATCTTCCTGAATTTCCTGCTTTGGCTGCTCATTCTCTGTACCCGTATCGTCTGAAAATGCAGATGACAGTAAATCGGCTTCGCCGTCCAGCTGAGGCTGCAGAGTAGCGCTCTCGGGTTCAATTGACGAAGTCAGTCCTGAAGCAACATCAGTTGCCGTGCCAGCGGTCTGAATAACTGCGCTGGATATTTCCGAGGCGTTGTCTGCCGGTATCAGTTCTGTGGTTGTGAACGGAGCAGCTGGCGATGGGACAGCAGAGCAGACGGCAGGCGAGCAGACAATGTCACGCGACTTATCCAGAATCTCTTTGATTAGCGGCATTACTGACGCCTCCCCGCCAGCCAACGCGGCCATAACCTGCATGGCTCTGCGATCGCCGCTGAGCCACAATATTCCGTCGCCAGGTAGCAGACGAGCGGCCATTACCGTGGCCGTCCCGCAATGCTTTGCATCACACAACCGGAACCGAAATGGCGCAGGCGGCCGCGCCATTCCGGGCATCCAGCACTGCCCGTCCAAGAGCTCGCCATCAAGGCGTGTGAGTAATGGCATGTGCGCTGTTAGGGCCGCCCAGAACACAACGGCGTTCCAGATCGTGTTTTTGGCCGCCTGTTCTTCGGGGGCCGCACCAGGTGGAAACATATGCCCTTTGGCTAGCCTGACGCTGCAGGCCGTAAATTTAAGGGTCAGATCAAGATAACCGCCTTCCCTGCCCCATTCGCCCTCTTCCGAAGCAGGCACGTTCTGAACGCATTCAGCCAACTCTTTCAGGGGTTCAAGATAAAGCCTGTTATACACCTCTTCAGGCAGGGAGGTATTATCCCAGATCTGCCTGAGCAGTAGCTTGCGCTGCGGCACCGAAAGTAGCTCTGATGCAGTTTTGGGCATGAAATATCCTGCCGGCACCGCCCCGCCGGTCTGAACCGGTTTGGCTCCAGCGGCCCCGCCAGTGATTAGAGTTTTGAGCTTATTGAACATCAACATTTCCTGAATGGGGATGGGTACGCAGCCCAGCTGCATGATGCACTGCCACTGACTCAGCCATCTTTAATTTCCTCACAGCACTCACCGGCGTCATCACTGCAGCCTGTGACGGTGCGGATCAACTCATTTGTTACCAGCACCCTGCGCGCGCGCGTGGCAGACACGTACAACAGATTCAGCTCATCCTCTTTCTCGCGAGGGTTTAAAAGCGGATCTTGAATATCCACGAAATCGTCATTAATCCGAACGACGTCCCACTCCAGCCCTTTGCTGCGATGCGCAGTAACAACCGTAATGTCTGCATCGCATTCTCGCGTCACCGTCCGGCTTTTAAGCACATTTAGTAGCATCGGCAATGGGAAATACATGTCCAGCAACCGTACACCCTGTCCCATTTCAGGATCTTTCGTAGCTTTAGCGATGGTTCGGTACTCTTCAAAATCCCGGTAGTCGCGGGTCAGCTGAGGTGACTGTATGCGATCCGGCATTTCAACCGAAAACCAGTACAAATCTTCCAGCTCTCCAATACGGTATCCCTCCATGCCGCCTACCCAGAACACTTTTTTATCAGTCAGGCACGCCGTCAGTGCTATACCAATAACACCCGCCACGGTACGGCTTATTACGCAATGATGCGCCGTGACAGCTGGCAGCTCGGCAGCTACCTGGTCCTCAGCTCCGAGCCCGCAGATACGTCGCTGCTCACCCGTCTCCGATAGTAATGCGTTCGCCACAGCAGCAATCGCCGGTCCAAACCGGAAGCTGTTTGTCAGCCAAAGTCGGTCAGCGTTATCCAGCGCCGGCGCCACGAGAGCATTCTCTGCTCCTCTGAAGCGGTAAATCTGCTGATAGCGGTCGCCAACAAGAATGATTCTGCAAGGCTGATTCATGACGAAGTGGCTTGTAACCGGATTAGCATCCTGCGCTTCATCAAACAGGATAACGTCCCACTTGCGACCTAAATCAGGGGCTGAGAGCTGATAGAGCTTTAAATAGGTATCGTGCGTGACCGGAAAGTGTGAGTCCATCCGGGTCATTTCATGCCATATCACCTGCGCGGCACCAAGTATCCTGACAGGCTCTAATCCGCCCCGATCGTGCTCATCGGGAAGGTGAACAGGCGACAGCTCGCTGTCAGCACTATAAAGAAACGTATTCAGCGTGCTGAGTGCACTTCGAGCCAGTAACCAGTGGCGGGTATTGAGCAGCCGCGCAATATCTGTTATCCGCAATGACATGCTGAGACGCGCCTGAAAGTGACGACCGAAAGCCGGCCATGCCAGTTGATGAAAAGTCTTGCACTCTACATTGAATGGAAAACGGCGCTCCGATTCCTCGCGAATAGCCCGGTTATAGGCGAGATAAAGCATTTTCTCGTCGGGATTTGCCATCGCATAAGCTTCCAGCGTTGACGTTTTTCCCGTGCCGGCAAACGCCGTAACAACAAGCTGTTTGCCCTTCCAGGCAATAATTTGCGCCTGTTCGTGCGTTGGATTCATTAATTGCATACCTCGGTCAGCGTAACAGGTAAACCATGCCCTGCCGGGAAGTCAGCTTCTATCGCAAACTCTATATCGACCGGCAAAAAAAAACGCCTCCGGAGAGGCGTTGTGGTCAGGCGGCGCGTTGTTCTGCGCTGCTAAGTTTTGCTGCCCACCTGGCGGTGTAATGCAACGGTGTGTAAAGCGTGCGACGCCGCTCAAGCGTCAGTGCGTTTCCGGTCACAACCTCCGCCGCAATGCCGCAGAGCGAGAGCTGTATATAGGACATATTGGCGGCGAGTGGATCAACATCCGTCACCGACACCCACAGCTGTTCTGAAACCGTATAACCGCGCTGAGCGAACTCTTCAGCAAAGGCGATAACCATGCAGCCAGCGCCGCTGGCCGGCTCCTGTAGGGTAATAAAGTTTTTTCCCTGCATCAGCGCATCGATGCCGGAAAGCTGCAACGATGCCATCATTCGCGATACGTCCCACGGCGTGAAAAACTGGCCGCGATACTTATCTCCCAGCTCAAGCTCCATAAAAACGCTGCCAAGGAAATCACAACGTTTCTCGTCGAGCGCCATCACGACGTGACCCAGTAACGCTGCCATCTGATTGACGTCTTCCTGCTCATAGCTGGCAATTATGCTCAGATACTGCTTTTCAAGCTCTGCATCGTGCGCAACGCCATTGTGCAGCGCAATGGCCGCGCAGCTGACGAAGTCTTCAAACACCTTATGCCGGTGATGATAACGGGCCGTGGCGTTGAAAATTCTAAGGAATGCGTTGCGATGGTTGGTAAAAGTCATACGTGTTCTCCATAAAAAAGGGAACACGCCCCTGAGGAGGTGTTCCCCTCAGGGTGTGAGGCAAGCCTTACGGCTCGCCTTTTTTGGTTACCAGCTGTACGTGGTGAATTCTTCGGCCTCAGGTGCCCCTGATTCGAAAATCAGGATTTCCACGGCATCCGAACGCATCACAGATGCAATCACGCGGCGGGCCTCTTTCGATAACCCGGCTTCTTTCAGCCGCAGAACCGGTGCGGAGCATGCGGTTAACCGCAGAAGATAGCCCCCACCGATATAGTGGATCCACTCACCGATATCGACTTCACGGGTCGTGATTTCATCCAGCAACGCATTGTCGTCAGCACTGAGATGAGCCGTTGAAACAGCGCGGCAGCGAAGATACTCCCGGTTGCCACTCATGCCTGCACCACTCGATGTACGGCTACTGCAGCTTGTGATTCGTCGGTTTCAGCAGACGGCACCAGGTTAAGCCCGGGCCTGCCGTCATCCAGCTCGTCAATGGTCGCCTCAGAGCTGCAGACGTGCTCGCCCCGATCGTAACAGTCATAGCCATCCAGTTCGTGAACGGGCTCGCTGTACCAGTGACGTATCTCACAGTCGAACGTGGATGAAAGCGCCGCAACCAGCTCTCCTGCTGGCGGGAACCAAGCGGAATCAAACGCCAGTTTTATGCTGCTCAGACCTTCACGCTGCCAGCTGACGTTGTGACCTGCCGGCCACTCCATGCCGTACTGACGACAGTAAAGACTGCTGGCCGTTGACATTCCAGCAAGCAAACCTCCCGTGCCGTTCAGCTCGGCGGCCAGACGACTCGGGATTATCTGCAGCATATCGCAGGGCTGGGCCCGCTCTGGTAACTGGCTCAGACGCTCCCAGCAAACTCCCGGATCGATTTCCCGGGAAAGTGTTGCCACGCCGAACCAGTCTGCATAGCGCTCCTCAATGAGGCGCGCTATATACCTACGTGACACCTCAGGGATGCTTTCCCAGCGGATCGCGTCGATACCTGACTGATGGTAAAGCCGCTCAATTTTACGTAAGTGCTCCCCATCCAGCGGAACATCGTTGCGTAGTAAACCGAGCCACTGATCAAACGCCAGATTAGCAGGGGTGCCCTGTCCCGTACCGCTCTGCATAAGCTCCGGAAATGGTGTAAAAGACTCCGTTTTAACCGGACGTAACAGACCGCCACAGCCTGCAAGAAATAGCTTTATGCTACGCAGGACAGCGTGACGGTACAGTGGCGGCGCTTCACCAGTGATCCACTCCTCCATTATGCTGATAAGTGCGGATTTGCCGGTGATTTCTAAACGGTTATGGCACCAGTCTGACATGGTAACTTCCTCTTTTTCGATAAAAAAAGAGGGCACTGTCCCGTGAGGAACAATGCCCTCACGGGACGGCAGCGCAGTGCATTACGCTGCCGAATTGGTCAATTATGCAGCCTGAGCCGCACGTTCATTTAACTTCAGTAAAAACTCTGACGCTTCCCTCGCGTGCCGGCAGGCACGGAAAAGTGCTTTTTTGTCCGACTTCAATACCTCAAGCCACGATTTTATGTAGCTGTCGTGTTGAACATCGCCAAATACGCCGAGCTGAGCACACAGAAACGCGCTGCCCATCTCGGCTATCAGCTCCTCAAAGGCATAAACCGGATCGCCGAACTTTTTCGCCGGTTTGGTTATGCCTTCACGGTTCAGTCGTGACTCATGGCCCGTGGCATGCACAACTTCATGCAGCAGCGTGCTGAAGTAATCAGCATGAGTAAAAAATTGTTCCGCCTTCGGCATCAGTATTGAATCAGTGTGTCTGGCGTAACAGGCACGGTTCTGTAATCTGAACTCCACCTTAACGCCCGCCAGGTGCACAATCTCACATATCCGTTTTTCCGTCGGCCAGTCGATCGTGCCGGGGTATTCAGCTACGGGAGATTCATGCGGTACAGCCGCAACACTGTCAGGTAAACCGTCACACTGCTCAACGTTAAACAGGAAGTTGGGCTTTATCATGGCCCGCGATTCCATCAGCGGCTTACCCTCAGAATCGAACAGTTTATTTCCGCTGGAATCCTCAGCCTGTTTTTCAAACGGCTTGAAGATTATTGCCTCTGATGACGTTTCGCCTTTTCGGACCTGACCACCTAATTCCTGCGCCTGACGGTACGTTACCCAGCGATCGGTGCTATACCCTTTTTCCTCAGCGGCCAGCCACAACAGCAGCACATTAACGCCGCTGTAAGGCTTACCTGTTAAGGCGTTAGCCGGCAGCGGACCAGCAGCGGCACAGCGTCCGGCAGTGCGCCACGGTTTTTTCCATGGCGCCACGCCGTTCTCCAGTGCTTCAACGATTCGGTCAGTCACCTTCTGATATAGATCGACGCTTTCAGTTTTCCTGGCGCGGCGAGTTTTGGTTGGTTTAGACATAGGATGCTCCTTAAGTAAAAAAGGGCGCATCCCTCCCCTGGCGGGCGAGAAATACGCCCATCAGGGGAAAGTTATTAACGAACCGAAGCAATCAATATTCTGTCGGCCGCTATGCTGTTAAGCCGCAGCCGGAGCTGCTTGGCAGTTGCTGTAATAGCGGGATCTGTCTCTTTGCGTAGAACAGATCCCCGGAGAGAGTCGATATAAAAGTCAGTCTTGATGCTGCTGAGCAAGCCAGAGCTCAATACCTGATATAGCTTCCCACTCCTCAGTGGTGACCTGCTTACCGGGACCGGAGGTTTTCACTAACATCAGATGTTCAACCGCGCCGGGTATAACGAACGATGCCGGAATGTCTTCAGGTGGCTTAGTAAACATGTCCATGTTCCATGCCAGCCATCTCTGAGCGAAACGCCAGCTTTGCGGGCATGAACTGGTTATGTGGTAACAGCCAGGGCATAAATTGTGTAGCAGAACCAGAACGATGCGTACGAATAAATCCTGTTTGCATCGTTGGCTCTCTACTTTCTGATATGCCGAAAAGTTATCCGAAAGCGTCTGTCTCAGATAGAGCGGATTACAGCAGTAGTCCGCGCTGTCTTTATGGTTAATCGTGACAGAACCTTCATCGTCAAACAGCTCTGACGCTCTGTGCATCTCAAAACCCAGCTGCTTACAGGGACGAAGCTGCGCCGGCAGGAGCCAGAAAGCTTCTTTAACCGATTGGGTGAATCTGAACCATTGATCAGAATGAACAGAAGTCTCTTGCAACAGCTTATAGACCCCTGGAATTGTCAGAGACTGCGTATTGGTATGTGACATGGTAAATCTCCATTTTTGAAGGGATCTACCGCCCGTAGGGAGGTAGATCCCCACTGGGTATGATTAAATTTTGGCTGTATCAGCGCTTGCCGGTTTTCAGCTCTTCAAGTGCGAACTCAAGTTCTGAAACCAGCCCCCAGTCTGCCGTCGTAAAAGGACGTTCAGCGCCGGATACGCTTCTGATAAGCAATTCATCAGCTGCACCGGTAATGAATCCTTCGGTGCAGAATGGTTGAGGTGAGTCATGGGCAGCGATCAGCTTATGCCGAATCGCCCAGCGAACCGGCAATGACCAGCTAACGCCTCCAGCTGAAGACGTTATTTCAAAGCAGCCTTCACAATGGTTATGTAGCAGTATCAGCGCAATCCGCGTGAAGAAATCGACAGGCTGACCTTCCGTTTCAATGACAAAATCAGAAGTCTGGTCCCGGCAAATCATGACGCCGCGAGAAACGTAGCTGCCTTCATCCTTGCCACCGAACACAAAAACCTCTGGTGACGGAAACATCTCTGAAGATCGCTCCATACGAGCACCGTTGGTTGGAGAGCATGGGCGGAGGTGTAAAGGCAGCAACCAGAATGCCTCAGTGACCGCCAGCGTAAAATTCTGCCACTGGCTTGGGGAAATCCATTCTGCGTGCTTCACGTTGTAACTGACGTGCTGCGGGGGCATTGAAATAGGTAACATGATAAATCCTCAAAAAAAGGGATTTATCCCCCTGATGGGGAATAAATCCCCATAGGGTTAAGTCAGATTAGAGAGATTCTAATCGCGCAATTTCCAGATCACCCCGACCGTCCTGATGACCTTCTAGAGAAATCTTTTTGTGCAGATTTTGGTTGAGTTTGACGCTCAGGGTTTCTATTGAACACACCATCTCAGCACAACATAAACTGAGATAACGCCCCTGAGCCATACCGAATGAGAGGGCATAAATAACGTTTATCTGAGTGGCCATAGAGACTGGCAGCTCCCCATTAATATGCACATGCTCATCAAGGTCATCTAAACCAAGATTTTCGTAAGCTAATGCCGTCAGCATATCGCTTTCAAATTCAGCTAACTGCAGCAAATCGGCCATGGTTGTTGAAAGTGTCATGTTTCGCTTTTCCTTACTGATATGCATAACGCAGTGTTGCCATCTGATTCGCCAGCTGTAGTGCAAAACGGCGGGCCTGACGGTACGAGCGAAATTCCTCAGCAGGGTTTTTCAGCGAATTAAAGCGATGATTGCCGTGAAAAGTGCCAGAGCGTGTAAGTATGCCTGACGTCCATTTACCTGAAGGTAACTGATGCACCTGGATCTTGAAACTCATCGAGCCGGCGCGGTTCGTTATCCACTCTTCTTTTCTGTTTCGGCCAACGTACGTGTGCGTTATGGACGCAGCTAACGCTAAGCGATCAAAGAAAAAGGTTCTCAAGGAAAAAGATGTTGGTAATGAAAATGCTGCCATGGTGTTTCTCCTGTTGGTATGGGAAACACCTGCCCTGTCGGGAAGATGTTTCCCGATGGGCATTCGCAAGCGAATGTATGGTTCAGACGTCTGTGCTGTTACTTCTGAGCAGTGAACACTCTGAAGGTTGCTGCGTCAGACGCGGCAAGCTTAGCGATTTTCGCAGCTGCCTTGTGTGTGAAGTGCTTACCGTGGCGGCTAAAAATGAATTCATCACCTGGCTGGCCGTCGATCACTGTCCTTGCCATGACAATGGCATAATAACGTTGATCGTCAAACCAGACGCGGGAGCGAAATTCATAAAGACCGCAAGGTGAAGCGAGCCACGATGTTCTTCTGAGTGCAGCCTTAAGGTTGGGACATTCAGAAGCAACGCGTGTTGCAGCTGAGTGAGCCATATCAAACGGCTTACGCAATTCAGTGATGAACGAACGGGTTATAGACATAGTTTCTCCTGAGACAGAGAAACATTTGCCCTGTCGGGAATGTTTCCCCGAAGGACGAAGGCCGAAGCCGGATGGTTAAATGTACCTTCATCGCCAGGCAGTAGGAGCCATAATTGGCGATATCTGCTTCCAAAGGCGAGCAGATGTACCACACATTTGTGTTCTCCCTTTCAGGCTACAGGAGTGTTATATGTAGCTACCCGAAGGCGGTCATCTCAAGCTACATGACCATTGGTGGTTGTCCGAAGACAACATAAGAAGCGTTTTAATATTAGTGCCTGCTTAAGGTAAATTACAAGAGCCAATTAATCCTTAATCATCGACTCTGTTATAAACACGGGCAACGTAGGCTCCACGGCCATCGCCATGCCCCAAATCCATTGATACAAGCGCCTCAGCTTCCTTTCGACTCATACCATTCCCGAGATGATAGTTTACGGCATCCTGTGAATAAGCATATCTGAGACTATGTGGAGAATGAACGCCGGTCATTCCACTTTCACGCAATACGTTATGATACCGGTCAAGCGCCTGATGGAGGGAAGGCTTATCAATTAGCTTTCCATTATTCCCCTCAGCGTAACGAGCCGCCTCATTTAAAAGAGAAAGGACTTTTTCCTTCTGGAAAACTGTCGCATCACGCGGACGCCCGCCTTTTGTTCCGAAGACAATTCGCACATTATTTTCTCCAGTCTGCAAACTCTTACGCCATGTATTAATCGACTTTGCAGACTGAACTGTTTCCTCTGCCCTAAGACCAATATATCTTGCCAACTGAATACCTATAGCAATCCCACGATCTTTTTCTGAAACCGTTAGTATAATTTCCTTAAGACGCTCATCAGAAATCGCAACCTTAGTACCTTCTCTGCTGGCACCAGAAATATTTAACGCCTGATTACTTAATTTCTCATGTGAGGGATTCGCCAGAACATTACGCCCTCCCTGTGAGAGAATGGAACGAATCGCCGCCATTTCATTTTGCAACGTGCGAGAGGAAATATTCTCATCCTGCCGGCTTCGGATATAATTTTCGATATGCTTGGTTTTGATATGACTTACGTCCCGAATCTGAATATTAAGAGTTGCCAGTCGCTCCGAAAAGCGACTGGCAATCTTTGAACGATCAGAAACCGTTTTAAAACTTCCACCGCCCTGACGTGCGAGCGTGACAAGCTGTTTACTTAATTTTTTAGACATTGCCTCTCCCCCTCAGAATCCACAGCTGTTGGCCCACGATACCTATAGCTATGTGACTCTGAATCTGTACATCTCTTCCCCGATGACACGGTTGCTTTTGCGCTTCCTGCGTCTCAACTGGTATCTGTGCATCGGGGCGGCGAAATGTTGAGTTCTTGCGAGGCTTCCCCAGGTCTCTGACCTGTTTGCGGCTTACGCCGTGCTGACGTTCGTCAGTCTGCCTCCGTACACCAGTTTCCTGATGTCGCCATCGATACCGAGTCGATCATTCTCCTTCTAATAAAACGCCCTTAACGGGTTGTTTGTTAACGTCGCGTCATGGTTGATAAATAGCCATTTGAGCATCTGAAAACACGTAATACGTGCACGTCAGATTGTACCGGCCTGTTGAAAACCGCACTGTACGTGGGTTTGGACGTTATGCGCTGCGCGCGTCACTTTGTTCTCGTTTCACTCGAACCAAAGTGACGCCGCGCAGCTTCATGCTCCTAATGCGTCTTCCGCAAGCGCCCAAATGTTCCAAATGGGCTTATGCGTCATTGCAAAAGTCGTATGCAGCTCAGGGCGAATCCCTGACAAATCTCATAACGTAAGTGAAGAAAGCATCGTTGAGGATGCCTTATCTGATGACGCCAGGCGTATGTGAAAGCCCAGACTTTGATGTGATTAATGTACCCTCATCGTCGCGTCGTAGGTGCGCATGTTCTGACGATATCTGCTTCCAGGGGCGGACAGATGTACCACACTGATGTGTTCTCCCTTTCAGGCTACAGGAGTGTTTTGTAGCTACCCGAAGGCGATCCTCTCAAGCTAATGGATCATTGGTGGCCGTCATCTGACGACATACAACAGTTGAAAACATAACAATCAGGCTGTAGAAATGTCAAATATTAAAAGCGTAACTATTTTTCACTTCTATTATACTTAATGAGACAATATGAATACAGACTGGCTTAAAATCACAGGATCTATTATCCCTTTGGCTACACTTTTTCTAAACTTCCATGCGAGGCAAAAGCGTTTCACTAATGAAAGAATATCTGTGTATAAGGACCTCAAACCTCTGTGCTCAGATGTAGACATGGAGCCACACGAGATAAAAGTCATCAATAATGAAATAAAAAAACTCATCCTCATTGAAACCACTGGCATTTAGGATGTTGATGCAGCAAGAACTTACCTGAAAATTTCAAGCTGCAATGACAGCATTAAGCCACATAAAAAAACAGATCAAAGAAATTAATAAAATGCATTGATGGAGAGAAAATGTTAAATAATAAAATTAGATCTTATGTAAAATTCACCCTCAACAGGGGTTAGCATAAAAAAATAGCAAGAGAAGGCTTTTGGTTTTTAATTTTTTTTATATTGGCATATTTTGCATTTTTCTTTGGTGCAAACTCCCTACTAATTCAGGAAAACTATATTTTGGCGAGTGCGATATACTTTATGGCTGGTGTATTTATCATAGCACCTACAGTTACCAAAGCTAAATACCCCTTCATTGGTTTTCATAAAAAATAATATTTTCATTGAATCTCTAAAAGAAACTACAATAAAATAAATGGAGTTATTTTAAAGGCGCAACTTGATATAAGTTCGCTTTATTAAAAAATGACAAATCACCTCTTTTTCAAGAACCGTTGAAAACCTTAAAAAAATAGATTTATTAGATGGTTGATATGAAAAAGGAAAATTAGCCCCCCTATTACTTACAGGTTTTGTAATTACTTTTTTAAAGCATCACCGTACTATAACCAGGCCTGATAAAATATCTTTTACTGCCCCTGATTTCAGCAAAGCAGACAGCCATGATGTTTGTATACCTATCACCATAGAGCGCGGAATAAAAAACTGACGATGTTGAGCCGAAGGGAGCCATTATCCACAATTTTCCAGCATATCTGGCGCATAAAGCTGTGGATAATCAGCTGCAGCCCCTGCCAGCCGGAGCCTGCACCCAGTCGGTTAATTATTAAGCAGTTTTTTTTTGCAATAAACCTATATAAATCAATACCTTTATTTTATTACTGAGCGTAGGCCATTTTCTCTGTCTTGCACAGCCCGCTAAGCCAGTTAATACCACTGTAAATACACACAGCACTTTAACAGGGATTTTGCTATGTTTAACGCCTTTGGGTTGATGCACCCCGCGGACAATCCGCCGCCCAGCTTCAGGCCCCTTTTTTTGGAACGTGTGCCCTGCGGGTTTCCCTCACCCTGTCAGGATTACGCGGAGCAGGAGCTTGATCTCAACGAATATCTTATAGCCCACCGGGCAAGCACCTTTTTCCTGCGCGCGCAAGGCAACAGCATGCAGGACGTTGGCCTTTATGACGGCGACCTGCTTATCGTCGATCGCTCCCTGACGCCCGAGCACAACGACGTGGTTATCGCCGAGCTTTACGGCGAGTTTACGATAAAGCGCCTTTTACTTACGCCAAAGGGACCTGTTCTTCAGTCCATGAATCCCGCCTTTCCCGTTATCATTCCGGACCCGGACACGCTAGAGATCTTCGGCGTAGTGGTGCACTTCGTGCATACCCCACGCAAGAGGAACTGACATGTTTGGCCTTATTGACGTGAACAGCTTTTACGCCAGCGCGGAGAGGGTATTCCGACCCGACCTGAAAAATGCGCCGGTGGCCATCCTTTCGAACAACGACGGCTGCGTTATTGCGCGCAGTAAGGAAGCCAAAAAGTATGTGAAAATGGGCGACCCGTGGTTCAAGATAAAGAACCAGCACTTCCCTGAAAAAATCCATGTATTTTCAAGCAACTATGCCTTATAGTAAGTTAAGTGGAATGCAACATCAGGCTGTGTAAACTTTGAGCAGTCATTTTGACTTCAAAGGTGAAAGCTATGATCACCAGTCCACTATGCACATACGCTATTTTGTTATCTGAACGATGGCTGAAAGTACTGTCTGATCTCGGCAGGTCAAGGGCAACAGTTACGGCTTATCGTGCTGCGCTTACCCACTATTTTTCCTTCTGCAGCCGGCACGAATTAGCACCCGAAAAGGCGATCTTTGAAGATATCGCTGTTTACATACGCCCTCAGCTGCCTGGCATGCCTCAGTCAGCAGCAAGTGCAACCCTGCAGCTTCGCCTTTCCGCTATACGACTATGGTTTGACTATCTGATTTACATGGACGTCATCAGCCTGAATCCTTTGCCGCGGTCCGGTTCACCCGGTATGCCTTCAGCTGCTCGGCGTGACAACGGCGCTCGATCTGGCACGCACCTCCCCTTCTTTCATCCGCAAGAATTTCGGTGTGGTACTGGAGCGTACGGTACGCGAGCTTAACGGCGAATCCTGCATCCCGATGGAGGACGCGCCCCCGCCCAAACAGCAGATAGTCGTGAGCCGCAGCTTCGGCGAGCGCATCACGGAATATGATGCTATGCGACAGTCCGTCTGCGCGTATGCCGAACGCGTGGCGGAAAAGCTTCGCGAAGACAGACAGTTCTGCCACCACATCTCTGTGTTTATCCGCACCTCACCTTTCGACACCGGACAGCCTGGCTACGGCAACACGGCGTTTGTGAAACTGAGGGTGGGCACGCAGGACACGCGCAACATCATCGAGGCAGCGGTAAAGTCTTTGGACGCTATCTGGCGCCCGGGCTTTAGGTATGCGAAGGCGGGGATCATGCTCAGCGAGCTGCGGCCGAACGGTGTGGCGCAGCTGAACCTGTTTGATGATGAGGCGCCGCGCGCAGGTAGTGAAGCGCTGATGAGCCTGCTGGATTCCATGAACCGTTCCGGGCGCTACAACATAGGCTTTGCGGGTAAAGGTATCGACCCTGACTGGAAGATGAAACGGGAGATGCTGAGTAAAGCCTGGACGACGAACTGGAAAGAATTACCGGTCGCAAAAATAATCTGAAAATTCAGCTGCAGGGCTACTTGCAACGCGATAGTGTATATACAAATATATATACAAACCCTGTTAACATTAACCTCTACATAAACCTAAAATATAACAATGCCTATACAAATGTATAGGCATCACTCTTTAACTATGTATATACAAAAGCATATTCACACGTCTATGCATTAAGGTTGTATTATGTATATACAAATCAGGTATTTTCAACGAGAAGCTGAGCCAGCTTATCGATCAACTTATCATCTTCTATATAGCAGGCGGCCCGGACCACACGCGACCGCGTTATGTTTTTGTTAGGCAGCCTTTCCTGTATTTTTTCAACAAGAATGGATAGCGCATCGTCATCCAGACCAGTAAGGCGAAGGTTCATCTGCTTCCCGGTTGTAATATTTCTGCGCTCAGTAACGCGCGTAACCCCTTTCGCTATACGATCACTTCTTGCCACTTGCGGCCTCCTCAATCTGCTGCAGCAACTCCTGCGTGAAGGCTTTGTAATCCCGGTAAGGGCGTTCATTTCTGGCGAACATCATAACGGGGCGATGTACCTCAGTTGCCTGTTTGAAAAGCTCACTCTGGCGTATTTCAGTATTCGCAACTTTGTAGCCCGCTTCACTGATGTACCCATCAATGGCTTTTTTCATTTTAGAGTGAGACTCGTTAACTTTTGTCTTTACAAGTGTATATACAAAATCGTCATTACGCCTTACTTCGCGAACAACCTGAAAAAGGTCATCAATGCCTTTTACCGCCCGGCGATCCATGTCTACCGGCACAACAATTTTATCTGTTATCAGCAGCGCGTTTTCGATGCTGAGATCGATGGCTGGCCGCAGGTCAATCAGGATAAAGTCGTAAACATTTTTGAGCCTTGACAGACCTTCATCCAGAATATTGAGCCGGTGACGGAAACGTTCGGCGCTGCGCGCCTCAACTGCGAGGGTTATATCGGCCGGGATAACATCCAGGTTAGGAATAACGGTTTCCCCGTCGAGGGCGGTATAGACGAGTTTATTGGTGTCGAACTTAGGGTCTTCAAAAAGATCGGTGATTGTATAGTCTTCGTCACCGCGTCCCACGTCGTCACTCAGGTTTCCCTGGTGGTCCAGGTCAACCAGTAAGGTCTTATAGCCAGCTGAAGCCAGCGCGCATCCAACTGCAATACAGCTTGTTGTTTTGGCAACACCGCCTTTGCTGTTCGCAAAAGAAATAATATAGGGCTTCTTCATTTCACACCGCCATGTATATACAAAAGTATAGACATGCTACATAACAGACAGACTTTGTCAATGTATATACATAAGTATATGCAAAATCGTTTTTTGTGCATATACTTATGTATATACAAAAAATCAGAATCAAAAAGATGTTTGCTTTACCAAAAAAACTTAATCATAAAAGTTAGGTGAGCATTGTTGCTATGCCGATGCTTGCTGAAGAAAACGATTCATATAAAATCGCCCATTATATTTGAAAAATATTTAACTATAGTTCAATTTAGATAGATGTTAAGAGGGGTGATTTAATGAGAATCAGATTTACGTTGTCAGAAGGGTTTGACAAAACATATCTTCCGCTGCGGTTTCGCGCCTTCTGGAATGATAATGGGGCTTGTTATCTTCGTGTTCAGATTGTTCAAGGAAAAATATTTTTCACATGTGCTCAATTGCTGAGTTACTACAATACCTCAATCACAAACGCGGTTGAGGGTGTTCGTATCTCAGCTATTGATGCCCTCATACAAGATGGAGCCTTAAAGGTATCAAATTATAAAAGTTTTTTTGACCTTTTCAAATCAAACGAACGTATGGGTAGCGAGTTCAGCGCCTGGGTTTTTGACTACATAAACAAGAATTCGGTATGGATTGAATATTACCATCAAGAGATTAGCGTTACTGATGATGACCGCTATTCCATAGTTCAATTTGTAGGCAATTCAGAACCTGACTGGTTTAGCGTTTCTCAGAGCTACCTTGAAGAGAATTACCCCGGCTTGGACTTTTCAGTTGATGAAAAGCTTTTAAGAAACTGGGTTGGGGCTAAACTCTCTACCACGGCTATAAAAGCACTTTTGAAGGAAAAAAACTGGACCATGAAAGAGGTTGCTGAAAGATGGAACCGTTCTGAGACATGGATGAGCAAAGTCGTAAATGATGCTGACAGAGATTCTTACTGGGAAGATGCTTTCAGAGGCTTACCCTCTAAATAATCTTGGATTTAAACAGGCATTTTAAAGCTCAGGTTAAGTGAGAGATTGAAAACTGCACGCTATAGAGATTGTAGAAGTTGATATGTATATACATAAGCATATACATATAAATTACTGATTTAGTAACGTGCTAAGATGTTTCGTGAACCAATAAGACAACATAAGTTGAAACATTTTCTCGTCAGAAAGGTCACAATAAATCGTGTTTATAGGATTAGCCTGTCAGCAGAGCTGACAGGCTTAATATTAACGGGTCAATTCGATCACGATAATGACCACACTGATGGCTGAGCGAACCGCCTTCAGAACAACAAGTAACATATTCATATACGTCTGCCTTGTAGTAGTTGGTCCGTTGCCTAGCGCAGTCAGCCTTACTCTTCCCCTGCGCTTTATCGTGTTGATACAGTACACAGACAACACGTTCAGCTTCGTCCCGGATGGCTCTGAGCACCGTTGCAGTCGGCACGTCGGGAACTTTGTTTGTACGTTCTTGAGCAACGCCGGCTTGATACGACCGGCCTATTTTTGTTATTCTCAGCCACACAGTACACAGACAACATGTTCAGTGTCGTCTGAAGAAGTGAGCATTTGCGTTGCAGCGCAGACCCAGCTTCTGGAAAAAGATCAGCTTGCAGCTGGTCTTTTTTTTGGCCTAAAAAGACATGTTGCCAATTATGCACAACTTATTCTCTTCAGCTTACCTTGTGGATAAGTACTACATGTAGTGGGTTCAGTTAGTTACACCGCTACATACAGCTATATTATTATTTTTCGTTCAGATAACAAGCCAGAAAAATGATGGCTGTAGGGCTTGTATTTTTTGTGGAATTTCCTAACCCCGCGACTTATAAGGCTCAACGGCATGTCAACTGCTAGGGTAAAAAATTCGAGATTTTGCTCGACCGCTGATTTTTCGCGCACTCATGCATGATTTTGATTAGGCATCTACTACAGGCGGCCTATAACGCGCATACAGCTTATATAGGCCTTTTTAGTAAAAATGCGCTTTTTCCCTGCCAGACTCACAGCACTTGTGTGAAGCCTTTTAAAGCTATTTATATTAAAACGATTAAAAAAAGACCAATAACCACTTTATGTTAACAGTGACCAGTGTTCTACTGGTTGGTTTGTAAACTCAGCAATATGCTGTGGTGAGCCATTTTCTTCCCGTATTTCCCGAGAAATTAATTCTGCCTTGAGTTCTGTAGACGACACAAAGAGGCTGTCCAGAAAAGCGATCTTTAGAACGCTAAAACAAAGGATTTAGTTTGGAATCAGCTCCTTTTCAACATGGCGACAGCGTCAGTCTCTGCCATATGAAACTGCACACGATGTTGAGCAGCCACGTCCAGCGCAAACACCTTCGTGTACACCTCAGTAGATTTAAGGTTTTTATGACCCATCAGGCTTTGAACCGCCTTTAAAGGTGTGACGGCATACAGCATGTGCATGGCATAGCTGTGCCGGAACGTGTGTAGCATAACTGGTATTGAGAACGTCACGCCGTCCTCGGCGGCTGCCTCCACAGCCTCGTTCAGCCAAGTGCGTGCCGTGCGATCAGTGATTTCCCAGAGCCTGACCTTTTCCGGCCGGCCGGTCTTTTCATTACGCCGCTCAAGCGGAATGCGCAGGGTGGCAATCATCATCTCCAGCTGGTTGACATACTGCGCGTCGGAAAGCGGCACCAGACGGTGGGTGGGTAACGATGCCGGCCGCGAGGCGGCCAGCGCGGCGGCCGGCCTTTTCCTCGCGCTGCTTCAGGATGGCCAGCTGCACGAACGGATACTGCTGACGCAGTAGAAAGTCTCCTCTCGTCAGCGCCAGGGCTTCATTGATACGCGCGCCGGTGTTCCACAGGGTAGCAAATAGTGTCTTCCGCTGCGGTACCGCTTTGCATGGGGCTTTTTTAAATTTGTGAACCTTCCTGCCAGTACGGCCTACCTGATTTTTATGTGTTATCTGTTTGTGCAGGCGTTTGGCCTCGACAAAATCTTGCTGATTCTTGTTGTTAACATGTCGGTCTGGTACCTGCCGTGGTTATTTCTGACGTCACCGATGGCTCCGCCTCCTACTGCTGAGATGGAGGCATACATCGACAGCTTCAACGCATCCCGGGAAGAGGAGTAAAAACCGGCAGAACTGGTCAGCTGGCAAGTCTGTAGCCGCCGTTCGCAGTCCTGCTCTGTCTCTGTCAGCAGCTCTATCTGAACTACCCGATGCCGCTGTCTCAGACGGCGTCGGGTCAGATAATGCACTGTAGCTGAGTAGCCTGATGCGGTAAGTCAGCTCAAAATACGTTCATACCGTGAGCGGAATGCTTTCTCTCCACCTTCCATCTGGTGGCAAATCAGCGTTTTTATTTCCTTCTCATGTAGCGCGCCGCAGAGATCCGGACGCAGTCCTGCCCGGTCGTGTTTCATGCTGATAACGTATTCCGCATCGCCGTTGACCACAATAGGCGCCGAGTGGGACACAATAATGAGCTGTCGCCGCTTTTTGTTAGCCGCGATGGCGGGAATCACGCTCTGGCTCAACATCAGGCAATCCAGATCATCCTCAGGCTGGTCGAGCAGTAGCGGATCTGTACCGTAAGAAAGCAGAAACTGCAGCATGCTCGCTCCTTTCTGGCCGGGGGAGGCCGACGTGATGTCTTCCATGCTGCCACCGGGCGCGCGGTATTTTATGTAGATCCCGTCATCCGGATACCAGCACATCAGCGCGTCCAGTGCCTCATCCTGCAGACTCTTGAGCCGGTTTTTGAAAGCCCCGTGTAGCCCCTGTCCTGCGTCGGGCTCGTCTCTTTTTATTGCCTGATGCAGTATCTTCAGGTCGTTGAGTCGGGCATATTTGGCTTCCGTCACCGCCGGTAACGGGTTAAATGTAAGGCTGCTGATGAACGAATGAAGCAGCCCGCTTTGCGCTTCCCCATCATAAATCCGTTCGGCGAAGTTTGTGATACCGGTTACTCTCTGGTAATCCGTCAGAACGATTTCGGGAGGCGCAGAGAGGGGCAGGATTTTAATTTCCAGGTCCTGAAGATGAAGCGAGGCCAGAAACTCCCGACGCTTTTCCGTGAGCGCCATACGATGCTTGCGCATATCGGTGAGCAAGCGCTCGATGCGCTCTTCCGATGCAGCAACGGCCTCATCCAGCCCGTCAAATTCCTTCAGTTCATTTCTGTAGCGCTCGCACCGCTCCATCAACTCGTCTAACGTGTCCGGGTTAAGGCCTTGCGACCTGAGGGCAGTTGCCTCGCTTTCGGCATTACCCCGTTCGACCTCTACGGCCGCGCTGAGCGCCGAGAAAAGGGGACCTGTTCTGAACTCTTCAAGCGCCGCGGCACTTATAGTCAGCAGATTATCTGCCTCATAATCAAAGCGCTGCTGCAGGGATGAAAGATTGTGTAAAAATTCTGCCAGACCAGCAGAGGGGTCAATAGGGTTTTCCGCAAGATGTGAACCTGTCACAAGCGCTTTCAGTGCAGCGATCCTTTCCGCGTACAGCTCCAGCGCCGAGCCCGCTGAAGACAGTTCCTGCTCAGCGACCGCCAGCTTCTGGCGAACGGGATAATAGGCACTTTTACTCAGTTGACTTACGGCATGTTCAGCATCTGCGGGCAAGCCAGACAGGGAAGAGGCGCTCAGGCGTCGCGCAAGATGTCCCCTAAGCGTGATTTGCTCATTTTTAAAATCTCTTTCAAGCTGAGCCCAGTGGTCGGTCCATGCGCGCTTGTTGACAATAACACTGTCGTCACAAACGCGCAGGAAGGCGCCGTTATCAGAGGCCAGTTCATAGAGCATCTTCTGGCTGAATACTGAAAGTGGAAAACGATCGGCGGCCCAGTCTGAATCTTCAACCCATTCGTTATCTTTAAGCGTATGTAGGGTATGTACATCGCCCGGCCGCCAGCTCAGGCGGAAATCCGCGCCATCTTTACGGAACACGCACTCAATGACCGAGTCCGCGTGCATTCCCTGACCAATCTGCCTGAACTGTGCCAGCGTTCTATCTCGTTCTGGTGACAGCCCCGTAGTCTTTCGCATTGCCAGCCGAATGCTCTCAATGAGAGTAGACTTACCATTCCCGCGTGAGCCAATGACGGCATTGTAAAAAGGACTGAACTCCACGTCAGCCGTTTCATTACCGGGAGGTGAACAGAGGCGGGTTCTGAACCTGAGGCTGCGCAGCTGAAATGCGGGTTCATCAGGCGGAGGAGCATCAAACAGAACACAGTTTTCATGATCAAGCAATGCGTGCCGCAACCCGTCAAAGTCCGGAGATGCCATCTTTAACCAGCAGGTACGGGCGCCTGCCTGGTCAGGATGATGGGCGTCCGATCCACGAAGGTAAGGCAGATTTTGAATAAGGCGCTTGTGGGTGCCGTTCGTGATAGCGCCCGGTTGGTGTCTGATTTCCACAGCATGCGGTTCAGCGCGGAACGCATCTTCAAGCTCCGTCTGATTGGTAAGGCCTAATATGCCCTTAACTGCATCTATATGGGCAAGAATGCACAAAGCCTCGGAATGACGCCGGATAGTGCTGACGATCCCTGCGGGACCGCTTTGTAGAACCAGCTGATGATTTTGCTCGCCACGGGGAAAGGAAGAAGGGCCGTTACACTGCCCGATAAGTTTTTCTACATCAGCGCTGGTGCAGTCCGTATGCAGGACCGCGAGTATGTGAACATTACCGGTAGCGGTAAGCTCTACTCCCGGGAACAGCGTCAGCGGGTGATAGTCAGGCAAATCACCGGTCTGCGCGTCTCGGGCCATTTGCTCCAGTTCGCTTTTGAGGCGATCAATCCAGGCTCCCGTGTTATGGTCGCTGATGATAACGCCGTCAACATGCCGGCGCATATAAGCCTGCAACCATTCCCTTTCTGTTATGCCAGGTTCTCTATAATCGTCAGAAGCAGGGGTATGATTATGAAAATCGAATTTGTACCAACGTGATCCAACCGACATTGTCCATTATTCCGTGTCTACTTAGGATTATTCCTACTATAAAGCCAGAAAACCTCCGTGTGATGAAATATTTTGTCATATATGACTCATTTTTTGACTTGTCATTTCTCACTCATAGCAAATATTTCTGAACAGCAGACTGCGATCGGCACCAAAATACCTTCTTTTACTTGAGGTTCCTTCTGCGCGATTCATCAGCAGCAAGGCTATATGTTTGCCACAGATTGGAGTTCCGTTCAGCGTTGCCTTTCCGCTTTCAACGTTATCTCACCACCAGTATTTCTTTAAGCCGGGTTGTATATCGGGGAGACAACATCTCGCGCTTCATTTGCCACGCTTTATTCGTTCCCTGACCAGCGAACCAGACTTTGCCTAGCCCTGAACTGTTGATCTGGTCCAGGGCCGACATGAGAGCATCAGTATTCGCGCGCGGCAGCTGCTGACTGAACATGTCCAGCTGTGCAACACTTGACTGGTAAAAATCCCCTAGGGTGACGCCCGCTTTTGCGTACCGGTAACCGTCGCGCCATATTGCGTCAAGAGTCCGCAATGCCAGTCCGATAATGTCCCGGGTGTCACTGGTTGGATATTCGCACGTCATAGCCGCTGAGTTGGCATACTGTGGTTCGTTCCCGTATCGTCCTGTATTGACTGACACACTGACGTGCTGACACTTCGAGCCCTCTTCTCTGAGCTTTTCACTGGCACGCGTGGCGTACGTTACGACAGCCTGCTGCAGGTCTTCGATACTGGTTACACGTTGTCCGAAACTGCGGCTCACAACAATCTGCTGTTTTGGCGGTGGGGCATCTTCCAGAGCCAGACAGGATTCACCGTTGAGTTCGCGAACCGTACGCTCAACTATCACATCAAATCTTTTCCGAATCATGCTGATGTTACTGTCAGCCAGCTGGAGCGCTGTATTAATCCCCATCGTATGCAGTCGCTTACTCAGCCTGCCACCGATCCCCCAGATGTCCTCAACGCTAACCAGTGCGAGTAATTTTCTCTGGCGATCCGGGCTGGTTAAATCGACGATACCACCTGTACGTGTCCATTTTTTAGCAGCAAAATTAGCGAGTTTAGCCAGTGTCTTTGAAGGGCCAAAACCAACGCCGATCGTTAGTCCAATCTCTTTCTTCACTCGATTCCGCATCTGCAGGCCAAAGTCTTCCAGTGGCATATACGAAGAAATGCCACTGACATCCAGAAAGCTTTCATCTATCGAGTAAATTTCCTGGCCTGGTGCCATTTCACCTAGGATGGCCATCATTCTGGCGGACATGTCGCCATTTATGTGGAATGGAAAATCTACAGGATTAGTTCGGATTTGAATGACTGCTATGAGCGAAAAGCAGACGCGGAGCTTACCTGTTTTATTGCGATTAAAATGCTGCCACTTCCCTTTTTATCCCCTGGTATAAAGTTAATGAATAAAAATCCGATAATGATGCTTAACCTTCATTTCAGATGAAGGTTTTAAATTTTATACTAATGAGTTCTTTCAACCAGGATTAAATATGAGTAATTTCCTTAACAATATAAATCTTTCCACTAAGTTTATTATCCTGGGCTTGTTCTGTCTGGTTCTTTTTTGCGTTCCAACCGTGCTTTTTGTTTCTGAAGGCAATAAATATATTCAGGATAAGCAGCGGGAAGTGACAGGGGTACCTGTTGAGAACCGGATTCTGGCGCTGCTGAATCTGATGCAGCGCCATCGTGCAGAGACAGCCCTTGCTGTTGCACAAAAAAAACCTGCCGCTTCATCGCGTATTCAGGTCCGGGATGACATTGTTAGTATCTTTGATGCCATCACGAAAGAGATGGCGCAGACAAAAGGGAGTGCCAGTGTAATTGAAAAAATCAACGGTGTACGCGCGCAGTGGGATGGCCTGCAGCAGGACATTGATGCATCTAAACTGGATCAGACAGCCAGCCTTAACGCACATGCGCTGCTCATCCGCAGACTTCTGAATGCAAACCGGGATGTGCTGGATTTTTACGGACTGTCACTTGATTCAGATATCGGTACCTATCGACTGATTACCAGTAATTTTTCATCATTGCCTGAACTGACCGAAAGCCTCGGTAAAATTCGTGCATTCGGTACCTCACTGCTTGCCAGAAATGACACCATCAGCGAGGCGGACTCCGTCCGTATGGAGTCCTTACTCAACACGGGTGCATATAACCTGAATCTGTTTACTCAGGACTCTGAAAAACTTTTTTCCTCTGATGCCGGGATGAAGCAGAAATTCAGTGAGGGTGCAGGCGCGGCCGTACAGGAAGCAAATAATGCACTGAAAACCGCCGGGGCCTTATTTATTGTCCGCAATATGACGAATCAGAGTCCGCAGGACTACGTGGCTCTTTTTACCAGCGCGATTAACAGGTTCAGCACCTACGCAATTGCAGGCGGTAACGAACTGAATGACATGCTGAACCAGCAGATTCTGGACCACCGACACGCACAGTATGGTTTGCTGGGCGTTCTTCTGTTTATGGTCCTGCTGTCAGTGGTATTTGCTCTGATCATTATCCGTTCTGTTACCCGACCTATCGGGGCTGCGTCAAAGCTTGCGCTTGAAGTGGCAGGAGGCGATCTGACGGCCTCTTTTTCCGTGACGGGACGCAATGAAACAGCCGGACTGCTCAGGGCATTACTGCAGATGAGTCAGCGCCTGACGTTGACAGTAGAGAACATAAAAAGTAATGCTGTCACCATTGCCACCTCATCTGAGGAAATTGCCCGCGGTAACGGCGACCTCTCTGCGCGAACGGAAGAGCAGGCTGCATCGCTGGCTGAAACGGCCGCCAGTATGGAACAGCTCTCTTCAATCATCGGCAATAATGCTGAAAATACACGTTATGCAGCCGAAATGGCCAGTTCGGCTACCAGCGCGGCATTGCGTGGCGGCCAGGCCATGGAATCAGTGCTGGGTTCTATGGAGAAAATAAGCAACAGTGCAGGGCAGATTAAGGAAATTATCTCTGTTATTGACGGGATTGCGTTTCAGACGAATATTCTCGCGCTAAACGCGGCTGTCGAAGCTGCGCGGGCCGGTGAGCACGGTAAAGGCTTTGCCGTTGTTGCGGCTGAAGTCAGGTCGCTGGCACAGCGCTCGGCGGGGGCAGCGAAGGAAATCAAAGGGCTGATCGAACAGTCTGTGGAGAATGCTGAGCAGGGCATTTCGATGGCCCGTGATGCTGGTGAAAAAGTTAAGGAAAGCATGGATGCGATTGAACAGACAGCACAGCTGGTCAGGGAAATTTCGTCTTCTTCTGAAGAGCAGAGTGCGGGCGTATCGCAGATAAATATTGCAGTGACGCAGATGGATCAGGTGACGCAGCAGAATGCCCTGCTGGTTGAAGAGTCTGCATCGTCCGCTGACGAACTGGCAAGCCGGGCGGCTAATCTCAGGGATGCTGTCAGCGTGTTCCGCACCAGCGCTGTCGGATGACTAGGTAAAGCACTTTCATTCTTAGCCGGCAAGCGTCGTGCTGCCGTAAGCGCACCTATCCGGACCTTCAGAATTATATCAGCACTTTTTAAGCCATCCTCAGCGATGGCTTATGCCGTTCCCGGCCGTCATTATCGCCCTCCCCCTTTTACAACACCGGTAAAAAACATACCTAATCCAGATTTTTACGATTACTCCGGAAAATTTATTCAAAAGCGGTATTTAAAATCAATTGCAACCCTGCAGGCCTGCCGCAGAAAGGAGAATAATGTAAGGTATTTGACAGGGGCCGGGAAGGGTAAAAACAGTGTTTGCTTATAAAGTGATTAGTCCGCTTTTGGCACAAAGCGGTCCGCTTTACCCTTCGGGTTTTAGGGGCAATCTTTCAAGAGCCTGTTCGATTTTCTCTGCGTCCTGTTCCACGATGGCTCTTTCATCGGGTGTGAGCGGAACTTCTTCAAGGTAACGTCTGACGGAGGCCTTGCTTTCCAGTACCAGCCCGCGCGCGCTCTCCTTCAGCAGGTTAAAATCGCAGCCGATACAGGCCATACGGTGCTGACAGCTGCTCCAGAAGGGGTTCGTACAGTATGAGTCACCCAGATCATAGTACGTCGCGGGGCCGGTCAGACTCACGGCTTCCGGATCGTGGTCAATCAGCACGCTTATCATGTGGGTGACCCTGTCTGCTTTTACGAACGATGCTGCCAGCTGAGTCGGGCGGATGCGGATATAATGCATTGTCGACTGTGCAGATGAGTGACCTGACCACTGCATCAGCTCATGTAAAGACATCCCCCCGGCAACACTGGCCAGTGCTGTAACGGCAGAAGCACGGCCCCGATGGCTTGTAATGGGACCACGTGAATCTTCTGCAGCCATACCCGCTCTGGCGCAGAGAAGCGGAATGACAGTGAGATTTACTATATTTCTTCCCACCGGTTTACCCCGGTTCTGAAACAGATAACGAACTTTTTCACCGGTGCGTTCATCCGTAAGTGCTGCCTGCTCCTGAGGACGCTCACTGAGCCAGATATCGACATATTTTTTCACAACAGACGAGACCGGCTTAACAAAAGCTTTAGACGTTTTGCCGGCCGGCACGCTGAGATAGCACAGGGTGCCGGCCGGGATAGCGCTGCCGTTTTCCTGCGGAATGTCATCCGCCTGCGGAGTAACGCAGCTGATTGTCAGACGCATAAGTTCGTTCTGCCCGAACGAGCGGGAGTTGACTATCTGCTGCTTCGGCGGCGGTGCGTCCTCAAGCGCCAGGCACGACTCGCCGTTCAGCTCCCGCACGGTGCGCTCGGTGATGACGTCAAAGTTCTTTCGTATCATGCTGACGTTGCTGTCGGCCAGCTGCAGCGCAGTGGTAATGCCCAGCTGGTTCATACGCACGCTGATTCGCCGCCCGATGCCCCAGACGTCGCTGACGTCGGTGAGCTGCAGCAGCTTCCGCTGCCGGCTCCGGTCAGACAGATCTACTACGCCCCGGGTCTGGATCCACTTTTTGGCCGCATGGTTAGCAAGTTTGGCCAGCGTTTTGGTCGGCCCGAACCCCACACCGATAATCAGTCCTGTCTCCCGCCTTATGCGCTCGCGCATCTGCTGTCCGAACTTTTCAAGCGGTATGAGGCTGCCAATTCCGGTGACATCCAGGAAAGATTCATCAATGGAATAGACTTCTTGTCCCGCAGCCATCTCGCCCAGGATGGCCATCATGCGTGCAGACAGGTCGCCATTTATGTGGAATGGAAAATTAAAGTAAGGTGAGGCGAAGTGCATATCACCATTTTTTTGGAACACGCGAGAAACCGGGCCTTCTCGGCAGTCTGTTAATTGTTCACAGGAATATTCAGATGCAGCCAGAGCTTAACAATTTAGGGGATTCAGATGCAGAAGAATATAGCTCTTTTTTCTTAGATTGTTCTGCAGGTTAGCATAATTCCCGGTTATCAATGACCGGTTGGTAGCACTCTTAATCCTGGTTGGATTACTCCTTCTGATTACCTGTTACATCTTTTACTGAAATGTACTGATGATTAACTGAATTTCCGTCATCACACGCCGATATAGCGCCTGATGCATATTTTGTGCCTCGATACGCTGACCAGGAGAAGTGATGTTCCGGAAATTATTAAAAAAAGCGCCTGCCGCTGAACGGGCTGAGGCAGTCACATCTGCAGTACCGGCTGTTGAGACGGTCTGCGCAGATAACAGCGACACTCTGCTGCTGAAGTGTCTGATGAATATCAGTCAGGCGTGCGTGTGGTACGCTGATGCATCTGACCTGCGGACTGATTCGCCCGCGTTTTACTCACCTCCTGCCCGTCGTCTTTTAGGACTGTCATCTCAGGAGGAATCCGGGCTCGCCTCACTGGCGCAGAGGGTTCATCCGGATCACAGGGACGCTTTCAGAAATTTCATTCATTATGCAGTCAGCCACAGCGCCGTCGGTGATCCCCTGCGCTGCCGTATCAAAACGGATGCAGATAATTTTCAGTGGTTCCTTCTCCGGGCTCAGTACAGCGCAGACTTTACGCCGCCCCGGCTGGTTGGCACTATTGAAAATATCAGGGAAGAAACCGAGCAGGCCCGCCTTTTCGATATCGTTTCGACACGATTTGACCTGTCCCGGGAAATGCTTAACGACGGACTCTGGGACCTCGACATTATCGGTGGAAATCCGCTCAACCCGGACAACGTATTCTGGTGGTCACCGCAGTTCAGAAAGCTGCTTGGCTTTGAAACGGCTGAAGAATTTCCGGACGTAATGGACAGCTGGGCGTCACGCCTTCACCCCGAAGATAAACAGGCTGCGCTTGACGCGTTTGTCAGCCATCTCATGGACTTCAGCGGTAAAACCGGTTTCGATATCGAATATCGTCTCAAACTGCGCAGCGGGGAGTACCGGTGGTTTCAGGCCCGGGGCCAGACAAAACGCGCGGCAGACGGGACGCCACTGCGTGCTGTCGGTGCGCTTATTGACATTCAGGGACGTAAAGACCGGCTGCAGCACGAAGAAAGTGAAATCAGGCGGAATATCCAGACCGCTGAAACCGCTAAAGAAATCGCGGAACTGGTCTCTGAAAACGGAAGCATTGCCGCGCAGATTAAACTCATTTCGCTCAACGCCAGTATTGAGGCCGCAAGGGCCGGAATACACGGCAGAGGATTTTCTGTTATCGCCAGCGCTATCAGGGGGCTGGCCGAAAGAACAGCGGATATCACCGGGCAGATTTCCCGCCTGCAGATGCGCATAAAAAGTTTTGCTGCGGACACTGACAAATCAGATATGCGCTGAGCCTCCGGCATTATGTGTATTCATATCAGCCAGCCGCCTGCTCTGCCCTGAGAGTAAGGTGCGGGATACGCTTAACAGCCCGGGTGGCTGCTTTTTCAGATGCAGTGAGGTAAGTCCTGCCGGTGACCTGTGCACGGGAACGAAGCTCAGGCGACGTGCTGCCGGCAGGCAGCTCAGCCCCAGTTGACGACAGAAAATATAATTGTCAGGGACCTGTTATTTTAATGCGCACGGCCGATACTGGCTGTATGCGCACCTGACCGGTTGTGTGATTTTTACGCTGGCTGCGCGCGCCCTGATTGCTTTTTCCGGCGCAGGGCCGCTGCGGACAGGGCAGATCCGGTCTTTCCGGCATTCATACTCACTTCAGGACAGATTACGGGTTTTTTCTGGCAGCAGGCAGGTATTGTGCGGGAAGCACGTCCCGTCCCGGACTGATTAAAAACAGCACAATGCTTACTGATTACACCGACGGGCGCTCCCGGATGCGCCGGAAACTTTTCCGGCTGGCCATGATTAATATAGTCACTATCGTTTTACTGTCATCCGTCTGGGAATTCTGGCTGGAAGAGCGGGCTTCGCGCGCGCTTGGCCTCAGCTATGATGCCGGTTTTGAAACGGGTGAGAGGCTGAGGTTTATCCTGACCTCCACGGCCTTTGCGGGTCTGGCAACGATAATCCCGGGCCTGCTCATCGCCGGCCTCATCCGCAGAAGCCTGGTCGCTGAGAAAAGCGCTCTCCGGCTGGCCGGAACGGATGACCTTACCGGCACCGGTAACCGCAGGGCGTTTACCGCCCGGCTTGCTGAGCTTGATGCCGGCGGGATCCCCTACACACTTACCCTGATTGACGTTAACGATTTTAAAAGCATTAACGACCTTCACGGGCATTCGCAGGGCGATGCTGTACTGGTTGCTCTGGCCGGACTGCTGTCCGGATTTTCCGGCCCCGAAACGCACATATTCCGCATCGGTGGCGATGAGTTTGCCGTCATCGCCGGAGAGGCTGATGAGTATGAAGCGACAGGGACAGCACAAAGCCTTCTCCGTCACGCGGCGGACGTACGGACCGGACCTGGAACCTTCCTGAGCCTGTCGGCGGGCATCGCCAGTCCGGCCTGCAGTGCCGGATATGACATCGTGCGGGCGGCCGACCTTGCCATGTACGAGGCGAAGCGGGATACAGCGCATCCGGTAGTCCGGTTTACGCCAGGCCTGGAGCAGCGGTTCCGGCGCAGGGAAAAATTGCAGAATGACGTTGCCATGGCCGTCAGAAATCACGATATTGTGCCTTTCCTGCAGCCGCTGGTCTGCCTTAAGACGGGCCGCATCAGGGGGTTTGAGATACTGGCGCGGTGGATAAATGCTTCCGGACGGGCCGTTGCCCCGGACGTATTTCTTCCCGTAGTGGAGAAACTGGGACTCATGGACACGCTGACCGCCCGCCTTCTGGAAGCCGTCGTCCCGCTGACGCCGGAGTGGCCGGCAGGCCTTCATCTGGCGCTGAATATCACGCCGGAACAGCTGCTCAAGCCGGCGCTCACGGCGTGCCTGTCCCGCCTCATGCAGCATGCCGGACCGGTCCGTCTGGAGCTGGAAATTACTGAGCAGCAGGTAATGACGATATCAGAAGATGCCCGGCGGGCTATCCGGACCCTGAAAGCATCCGGCATCGGCGTGGTGCTGGATGACTTTGGCACCGGCTACTCCAACCTGTCGGTCCTGCTGGGGCTGGGTATCACCCATATCAAGATAGACCGCTCGTTCATCTCTGACCTGATAAACAACGCTCAGAAGGAAAAGGTGGCTGAAACCATGCTGCTGCTGTGCAAAGCGCTGGGTGTTACGGTGACGGCGGAGGGGATTGAAGACGCCGCAACGCTTGAATGGCTCCGGCGGCAGGGCTGTGATTACGGCCAGGGCTACCTCTTCAGCCAGCCCGTTCCGGCAGAGCGTGCCACCGATCTGACTGCATCCCATCCGATCCCGGGTTTCGGTGCAGGCAGTACCTTACCGGCGAAGTAAGGCTGTATCGCCTGTAGCCGGGCGGGCTGAGCAAGACCTGCCTGCACGTCACGCCCGGCTAAGCAGGATTTACGGAACATTCATCCTGAGACGGCCTGACGGGCTCAGGCATGCCGGGGACCATGCACTGACGGATGTTATTACCGTGCGCAGCAGAATATTCAGGTGATGTGGATGCCTGGCACGACCATGAAAAACTATATTGTGCACAACTATGTTGTGCTCAACCCTCCTGAATGCGCGCTTTCTGCCGATACCCTTTCATCAAACACATGTTTCCCGGAGAACTGATGAAGATTTCAACGCGCCTCAGCGCAGGCTTTGGCCTGCTTATCCTGCTTTTTGTCCTGTGCACGGGCATTGCCGTTCACGCCCTGAGGCAGGCCACGGAGGGTATGAACGACACCGTCGACGTGAAGATGAAGCGCTTTGCCCTGGTCGTGGATATGCGTAACAGCATGCGCGACATGGCTATCGCGGCCCGTAACCTTGCGCTGCTGTCCGACCCGGCCCAGATGCAGCCCGAGTGGCAGCGCATGACGGCCCAGCGTGAGGTTTATATTCAGAAGCGTGAACAGCTGGAAAAAAGCATGTCCGTTAACGTATCCGCGCAGGGAAAAACCCTGCTGGAGAAATCCCTTTCGGCAGAAGACGCCGCGCTTTCCACGCTGATGGCGGCCGGAAAGCTGGGCCTGGAGAACCGCCAGCAGGAGGCCACCGCGTTTCTGATGACCACCGCCCGGCCGGCGCAGAGGGTTCTGCTGAACGCCCTTGATAACCTGACGGACACTGAGATGCAGCTGAGCCGGGATACGGGGGCAGAAAACAGCGCCCGCACCGCCCGGACCGCCGTTATCCTGTCGGGCCTGGCCGCGCTGTCCGTCCTGCTGTCAGTGGGCACCTGTTATCTTCTGGTCCGCATGCTGATGCGCCAGCTGGGTGGTGAGCCCGCTCAGGCTCAGGCGCTGGCCGCCGCCATCGCCGCCGGTGACCTGACCTCGCCGGTCACGCTGCGCCGCGGCGACACCGTCAGCCTGCTCGCCTCGCTGGACGGCATGCAGGCCAACCTGCGCGGCCTGGTGTCGCAGATTAAGGACGCATCCGCTTCGGTGGCGCTGGCCGCAGACGAGATTTCGCAGGGGAATACCGAGCTCTCCTCGCGCACCGAGCAGCAGGCCGCTGCCCTGCAGGAGACGGCCGCCAGCATGGAGCAGCTGACCGCCACGGTGAAAAGCAACGCGGCCGGCGCACACCAGACCGCGGGCACGGCGCGCGAGACGGCCACGCTGGCCCGCGCCGGTGAGGCAGACGTGCAGCGCATGTCGGAGACCATGAATGAGATTTCGATGAGTGCGGTGCGGGTACGGGATATCACCTCAGTCATTGAGGGTATCGCGTTTCAGACCAACATTCTGGCGCTCAATGCGGCCGTGGAGGCCGCACGCGCCGGCGAAGAGGGCCGGGGGTTTGCCGTTGTGGCGGGGGAGGTCAGGTCACTTGCCCAGCGCAGCGCCAGCGCCGCGCGGGACATCAAGCTGCTGATTGAACAGGCCGTGTCCCAGGTAGAGGGCGGCGTCGCCGCGGCCGCCGGTACGGGGGAGAGTATCCTGAGGATTGTCGGCATGGTAGGCGAACTGGCTGACGCCATGGACAGCCTTTCCCTCTCCTCCGGCGAGCAGATGCAGGGTATCTCTCAGGTCAGCATCGCCGTCAGCCAGATGGACGGCGTGACGCAGAACAACGCCGCCCTGGTGGAGGAGTCCTCTTCGGCATCGCAGTCGCTGTCAGAGCAGGCCCGCGCCCTGCGCGGCATGGTGGAGACCTTCCGCGTATGATGAAAGACAGACACGCCGCATTCGCCGGCACGGACCGTATTACTTCACTTAAAGCCGACGTGGACGCGCTGCTGCGGCAGCTCAGCGAGGGGGAATACGTGAGCGTGGACACGTTTGCCAACAACTGGGTTCACCTGACGGCCCTGTACGCGAAAATTCAGGAGCAGATGAACGACCGGGTCCTGATGGACCGGCTGGTCCGCACTGACCTGCTGCTGACCGCCGACCTGATGGCGGTGGGCCGGATGATTATGGTGATGAACAATTTTCTGCGCTGCACAGCCGCCGCACGCTGAACCGGCCGGTTCACATTGACATCAATTTAATCTGACTCAATACTGTGCGCCCTCAACGGGGCGCGGACCCGCTGCTGTACGTCCGCCCCGCCGGAAAAGTGCGGCCCCGCCCGGAAGATATGCAAGATGAACCCCACGGGAACCGCGTTGCGGCTCACGCTGCAGCGGCGCCTGAAACCACTGACCGGTTTCTGTGCTTTGCGTTTTACCCGGCGTCGCCTGCCATGACGAACCTCTGTCAGCCCCGGCTGAAGCCACCGGGGCTGACCTGGCCGCAGTACCTGGTGCTGCTGGTGCCGTGGGAACAGGATGGCCTCACGGTCTCCGGGCCCGGCGCGCGCGTCCGGCCGGACTCCGGCACGCTCAGCCAGCTCCTGAAACGGCCGGAGCAGACCGGCGTTATCTGCCGGCAGCGCGACACGCAGCAGGATGAACGGCGCGTGCTGGTTTTCCTGACGGAGCAGGGCCGTCAGCTGAAGATAGCGGCCGCCGGCGTGCCGGCGGATATGGTGTCGGTGATGGATACGGCCTGTGATGAGCTGACTGAGCGGGTCGCCGCGCTGCGGGAAAGGCTGGTGCGCGCCCGGGCATAATACCGCTTCCCGCCTGGTACGGGAGGCATCCTAATCACGCCGGGGGAACTGAATGACGCGTTTCCGGTGATATACGGCAGGATACATATGCGTCAGGAGTCTGAATTGGGTAGCGACAGTCAGGATAATATCGAAAGCATTCAGTCAGTGATAGGGCATGCCGTCTCAAGCCTGTTAAAGTCAGGGAAAGAGGTGGGCGTGCAGGAGATACTGGCCTTTCTGAAGCAGGAAGAGGCCCGGTCTGTGGACGGCCGTAAAAAGCTTTACGGCCGGGCAATCAGCGTCGTTGCCGGTGACACAGACCGATGATGCCGGGTGCTTCAGTGCTTTAACACCGCGCCGGACCGCGCTGAGACATCCGCCCGATCCGTGACGCGGCCGGCTGCGTTCTCCTGTTTCCGCAGGCTCAGTGCCGCTTCAGCTTCCCGGATGGCGGAAAAGGTTGCCTTCCTGCCGGCGGCATCCTTTTCCGTCATCAGCATCTGCTGCAGCCTGAGGAGCAGAGTTGCCTCATTAACCGGTGCGCCCTTTCTGAGTAAAAAAAGCACCGCTTCACCGAGCTTCGTGTCTGCCCGTTTTTCATCTTCTGTTCTGCACATAATGTTGCACCGCATTCCTGGTTTCAGTTATGGCCAGTGCCGGCGACGCCGGTATCTGCCGGAGGACTCCGGCATCAATGGTAGCCTCTGCGACGGTATGTTCAACCGGAAATTTATGCACCGCACGGCATGCAGTCGCACGGCATCCGGCTTTCCGGAGAAACAATAATGCATTCTGAGGCGGATACCTGGTGGCCAGAGCTGGAACAGCGCGGGTGCCGGCGCGTTACTCCCGCGCCCGGGACCCTTTCAGCTGGTTGCCACCCTGAACTATCAGCTTGCGTCACTAACCTTTTGATGAACTTAATTATTTTTCTGAAGTCAGAATGATATCGGGATATTCCCCGTAACGAATTTCCCCGCCGCCGGCGGGTTTTTTTTACCTGCAATAGCGCTGTCTGATGAGGTCCGCAGCCGGTTCATTAATGGTGCCTCATGCCGCGCCCTGCCGGTTCGCTTGCGTATCCGCTTTTTTGTATCAGAATGACAGTGTGCCTGTTTCTGATGATCCCGGGCACGACGAGTTTTGAACTTTTTTACTGGTTCACCCGTCAAGATGGCGGGTTTTCTTATGTTTAACCGCGGCGCAGTGACGTTCATGTGAACAGCCTGAGTCTTCCCGGCCAGCACAGCCCGTCACGCAGAGGTGTGCCGGAGCCGGTAAAAGAAAGGCGGATATGCCCGCGCTCTTCAGAAAAAAGACAGGACGCCTCTGTACCGGCTCAGCAGGCAGGCTTAACGTCCGGAGACGGCCGCACTGAACGTTATTGCTCCTCCAGAGACGTCACGCCGGTCAGTTTATCAAGCGCGTCATGGTTGATTTCTTCATCCGCACCATCGACCGCCGCGGAAATGCTCAGCAGGGCCTGCAGTTCGCTTAACAGAATGGCGGCATCGGATTTAAGCAGATCGTCAGACTCGGCGGAGTCAATCACGGTGTTGATGGCCTTGTTAGCGCTTTCGATCATCTCCGTCACGCCGCCTTCCCGGCTCACAGCCAGAACCAGCGCGCTGATCAGCAGCGACTGTGCCTCAACGCGCGCCGTAAGCTGTTTCATGCCGGCATCAATATGTGAAATTTTAGCCAGCATGCTCAGTACCACGTTTTTCATAGCGTCCGCTCCGGTTAAAAAGGGTGATTTTACTCCTCAGTGCCGGCCCTGCCTACAGCGGCGCTCTGAAAATACATCCGGTAATCCTGAAATGCGGTCGTCCTCCGGGGAATAAGCGGTCTGACCCGCCCTCATTCCGTTCCCTTCAGAAAAAGAGTGCCGCCCTCACGTGCATTTTCTGAAAAAGGACACTGATGAAAAACTCACGATTTACCTGAAAGCAGAATGTCTCTTCCCTGAGGCGGGCAGGACACGCGGGGCTGCGCCCGGTTCCGTATGCTGAAGGGTCCACAGGGATTGAGGTCCGGATAACCGTCCTGACACGCCCTGCGTGCCTGTATGTTGAGAAGGGGATTTATTGTTCGCGGTGACTCCCGGCTTGCGGATCTCACTCTCCGTCCGGTAAACGCGCGACGCCAGCAGTGATGCCGCCCACAGAGAGTTGTACATAAATTATCCACCATTTCTGTGGATAACCTCGGCAGCACCACAGTATTCACCGGCAGGCTGCGCGGAAATACTCCCGGCCTTTCAGCTTTGCCGCCATTGCAGTCTGTGCCCCGTCAGGGACAATGAAGGGTTGTTAAGGAAAAATCGGAAGCCCCTGCGCTTGATCAGCGACGGGGCCGGGGAGGAGGCGGAGTACTGATGTCAGTCCTCATGGCGCAGATTGTGCACGCAACCACTCCGTCAGACCGGATATCGGGCAAGCTGAAAGGGGACATAACGTCATGTAAAGGCCGTCAGGATAGCGCGGCCCTGAATCATTAATTCCCGGCGTTATCTCCCGGGTATTTAGACGGGACGTAACGCTGTTTCACCTGATGCTCATTTCTGAAGTAGTCTTCTCCGCACCCGGCAGAGCAGAAGGCCGTACCGGCCACGACCGGTTCATCTCTGCACCAGAGACACCTGCCGTCCGGACTCGTCAGTCCGGGCTTGCGGGCTGACAGGGCCGAAGCAATCAGCGCCTCCTGAACTTCATGTGCTAAATCTGCGTCATCCATCGTATTTCCCCGGGCATGAGAGCTGCTGTCAGTTGACAAACCAGTAAAAAATACCCGTTCTCAACCGGGCATTATTGATAATTATAGTTCATCCATACTGTTACTGAGTGAACAACATACTGTGACAGCATATGAGCAAGACTCACGGCTGCATAACGCCGACGTTTCCGCAGGTCCGCTGCCGGCACACCCGTGCAGGATTACAACTGTGTACGCAGCCGGTACGGGGTTTATAAGAAGCCTGCGAAGCACGAGTTCACCTTCAATCTCAGCGACAATGATATGTCGATGTTGAGGGGTGATGGCGCGATTGATGGCCAGAACTGAGCCCTGCATTATTCCTGCTTCAGGATAACTGCTGTCGCTACGTACAAGGAACGTGGAATGAGGAGACAGTGTGACCAGATCGCCTAGATTGAGCCGCTGTTCTGCAAAGTTTTGTGCCGGGTTCTGAAAAGCCATCTCAGCTCCAATATCCTTAAAATTAAGAGAGTTAGAAAATTTTTATCCACATATTCAGTAGATAGATCAATTCTTTTAGATCATATAGAGATCAAGTAAAGATCAATAAAGATCACCGCCTCCGTAACCTGATGATAGGTAAACAGAAAAGAGCACTTTAGGCGGTCACTTTCATAAGTATAGCGGTTACTTTCATAACAAAAGCGTTTACTTTCATAAAATAGGCGGTTACTTTCATAACCCTAAGGCGGTTACTTTCATAAATCTGGATAATATTTGCTCGTTTGGTGTGGATAAATGGAAAAAGAACAGGAAAACAGCGAGATAGACAGTCCTTTTTGCATCATTAAAAAAGAGACAAACACAAGTTATGAACTGACGCCAAACAGCAACAAATCGGTTCAGCCTGTCGCGTTACTTCGCCTAAGCGTCTTCACTCCTGTCGCCCCCAAAGAAAAGGGTAAACGCGATTTCCTGATCGATGCTTCTGAAGAACTATCAAGTCTGGAAGTGGCAAGACAGGAAGGTTACACCGACATTAAAATTCAGGGGGCAAAGCTAAGCATGTCCACTGATTTTAAAACATGGATCGGAGTGATTTCTGCCTTTTCAAAGTACGGCTACAGCAGCGAAAAAATCACACTGCCGTTCTCTGAGTTTGCACGGATGTGTGGCCTGAAGCCTACTGATATTAATGGAAGGGCGCGCGCACGATTGCACGATTCGCTTTTTAATCTTTCAAGTGTAACTCTATCTTTTCGTGGGAAAAATAGCAAAAAATCGTTGGTGACTCACTTGGTCCAGCGAGCAGTGCTTAATCATGAAACAGACCAGGTTGAAATCGTTGGCGATAGCAGTTTGTGGGAGCTTTACCGCTACGATCATAAAGTTTTGCTCGGTCTGAAAGCTCTTTCAGAGCTGTCCCGTAAAGAAGCTGCACAGTCCCTGTATGTGTATCTGGAAAGTATGCCGGCCGGTCCCTTATATATCTCGATGAAGCGTTTTCGTGAACGTCTCGCGCTTGAATCGCAGATCAAAGACCAGAACGCCATTATTCGACGTGCACTGGCCGACCTGGTAAGAATCGGCTATCTCGACTTTACCGAGTACAAAAAAGGCAGGGAAATCATGTTTGTCATTAACAGTCGTTCGCCAAAGCTTCAGGCAATTGGACGAGCAGCCAAAAAATAGCGGTTACTTTTATAATAATGTTTAGGGCGGTCACTTTCATAACGACTGCTGCATAGGGTAGGGTGCTTTCATAAGGCTTGTTCGCAGAGTAGGGTACTTTCATAAATCAGTGCCGGTAAGGTAGGGTGCTTTCATAAGACAGGCTCTACGGGACACGGTGTGTTCCATGAAAAACGCCCAAATAGTGTTTTGGAGAGCGAAAAATTATGAAAGTGACCGCCCTTAAGATCTGGCTTATGAAAGTAACCGCCGTACAGGATGAAAGTGGCATCCCTTATGAAAGTGACCGCCTTTATGAAACTGACCGCTTAGTGACGATGTTTATGATCCTCGCCAGCTCAGGGTATGAATCAACATAACTTGTATGGAGTGTTTAATCGGAATGGAAATAGCTCATATCTACGTAACAGGCAGCGGTGACCCGCATACACGAATTGGTTTCGCGCGCATCCTGATCGAACAGGGTTCCCGGAAAACGCCGTTTATCTTTAACTACGAGAACACAACTTATAAGCGCAGCCAGATTCAGGGCATGATTGATGCTGTGCTGCAGCTTGATTGCCCGCATCATGTCGTATTCATCAGCGCCTCACCGCTGGCGCTGGAGAAGGCAGAGGCTGGTGAAGGGCCTAACCGGGAACTTATCTATGAGCTCTATCGCGTTCTGTCTGCAAAGCGCTGTACGCACGCATTTGATTTCCGTGTAGGGTAGGGAAAAGAGATAAACAAACTGCCGTCAGATCATAACGTTTGATATGACGTTCTCTGCCTCTTCCGGCTTTTCGTTCTCAGATGTCCTCTTACCATATTAAGCTGGCGGTTTCATCAGCTGTTCGATAGCAAAAATGAGCGCCGGTTCAGCTTCCTCTGTTCGATTAACCTGTTTTTAAGCAAAAGCATGAGCTCATATTTGATCATCTTGCGGCTGATTTCCTGGCCATTCATGTTCAGCCCCTGCCAATGTACCTCTGGCTTTTCAGGAGCGCTATATCTCTGCTCTGGTGATAGTCACAGCCAGCAGATGTTAAATGATTATGTATATACATTTGAATATACAAATGCATAACGCTAGTGCAGGGTAGGGCCTGTGAGTGACTAAACGATACACAGATTCTGACTTCGCAAAAAAGGTTTCCATGGAGTCATGCAGACTGGAGGGCAGGAAACAGAAAAATTGGGCTGTGACAGGTAAAGACAGAAAGTGTCTGAGAAGCAGAGACCTGCCGAAAGGGAGCGTTCAAAATGCAAAGTGGAGAGAAAACCTCTGCAGAATTCACCAGAATGCGTCACCGCGATCGCCTTCGCCTCGGGTGTGGATTTTGCGACCGCGGTGGCTCTGCGGCGCATGGCTATTGCGAACGGGGCTATACAATTCAGCTTACTGGCTCCCGGGGTTAACACGCATGCCCTGCCGGCGTCATCAGTTTTCTGTTCAGCATTTTCTGCAACACTGAGGGCACGCGTCAGGGAACAGAACGTTATACTCGAATTAGCTATCTGTATTTGGCTGTCCAGCTCATAATTGGTCTCTCTTCGCCGTCAGATATCCACTGTAGTGAGTCAATGCAGGCTTTCGCGTCTGGTTCAGACAGACTGCAGTGTGACCGCTCAGGCGACCTGACCAGCTCGGGCTTTATTTTGAGAGTGTGAACGGATCACGGCGTCCGTGACTTTGTTGTTCGGGAGACTTCTCTCTGCAGTGGTTAACGCGCGCGCGGTTTTATCCAGGAGAAGGTTAACTGCCACTGCGTTCTGCATAACATAGCAGGGCAGCCGTAAGGTTATCTGCTTTACCGCTTTCCTCCGTTACCTGCATCTTCTTAATCAGGGCCAGGAACGCGCTACCGGAAGAGATGGCATAAATATCGTCATCGCAGACCCGGCTCCAGAAACCATCGGTGCAGACAAGCAGGCGCTCTGCCTGCTGATGTGGTCTGGTATGCCAGGTGACTGATACGGGCATTTTCTTTATGCCGCCTGCATACGCTGTAAGCGTATTGCGCAAAGGATGGTGTCGCAGACTGTCAGGCGGACATAATCCTTGCATGACGCAGCGTTCTGCCAGAGAATCATCGCGCGTTCTTTCCCTGCCACTGGGCCAGTAAATACGCGTGTCACCGAGTGTGGCGTAGCGGTATTCCCAATCGTCTGAAACCACAAACGCGACGCTGGCCTTGCCCGGAAAATCACTCTTCGCGCGCAGGAGCGCGCCGATTTCAAGGCAGACCGCGCCGGCACCCTGGCCGGATACATTTAGCTTCTCCAGCTCCCCAACCAGCCAGTCAACGTAGTGTGGGCTGGCATCACAGTCTGAAAAGCCATCCGCCATCATCAGCAGCGTGCATTTGCCGGTTTCCACTACCTGAAAACGGTCAAGCTGCTCTGCGCGGTCGCCCTGCCAGCTAACGTGATGTTCAGGGATCAGCATGCTGCCACTCCGTTACCGTATCCCAGGGCAGGGCGCGATAAAAGGCGACTATTGCATCGTACGCCTCACTGAACTCTGGCAGGTCGCCGGCCACTTCGCTTTTCAGCAGGTCATATTCCTGAAAGGAGCGCGCCCGGATGTCTTCGCGCTCAAGCGTCCCGGGATGCACAAACCCTGGCTCCAGCCGGCCTGCGGACTTTCTCAGCAGGCTGGTCAGGATGAGAAAGCGATCCCGATCGTCCAGCTCGGTCCCTGCCAGGAGCAGATTAAGATCGTAAATATCCTGCCGCCGTGAGCGATCCCGGACAACCTGCTGCATTACCGAGCGGATTTTCTCAGCGACAAGATCGGTGAAGCTGTAAGCCTGGATGTCGTTATCATCGGCGAGCGTGACGTGATCCACTGCCAGGCTTTGCTCGTTCAGGCTGTAGTCTATCTTCACGGTATGAGGAGACTGACCGGCGCGCAGGCGGCGCATTTCGCCGGCGTTACCGTTTCTGGCATAGCCGATTTTGAGATTAAAGGAAGGAAAGGTGGCATTCTCATCGTCACGGGGCTGGATGCTGAGGCCCTGCACCGCACAGGTGACCTGATAGGGAAGCTCTGCCGACGTTACCTGCAGCGCCTCGTTCAGCTCTTGCCTGAATGTTTCTTTGTCTATATCGGCCAGACGCATGCTGGTGGAAAAATCAATGTCTTCGGTGAAGCGTGTACTGCGATAGCGCAAACCCAGCAGGATCCCGCCCTTCATAATCATCCGCGGCTTCAGGTACTCGCTTTCTGCAATGGCCTGCAGAACAATATGAACGGCCTGACGAAAGACTACCCGGTCAGCTGGCGCCTCAGCGATCCATTCTTCAATAGCGTATTCCACAGATTCATGGCTCCCTGCTCAGTTATTAATGGATATACACCATACTTCGGAGAACACATTTTTGTAAGGGTTAGCAGAAATCAGCTTCCGGCTGCCGCCCCGCTGTACGGTTTCCTTCCATTTTTCAATCGTGCGGTGTGAGAGCCCGCAGACTTCTTCTAGCATGTAGCCGGCGCGCGCCTTATCGATACCCGTTCCGTCCCTGTCGACGGCTTTCACGATAACCGGCAGATACTCAGCGGCTCTTTCCCGGAACACGTCTTCAACGTGAGAATAGCCGCCGCAGAGGGCCGGCTCACGGAGCATATCAAGAAAGGTTTCGCCGAGGCTGGTTACCCTGACGCCGCCAGAACCGTGAAGCTCAGGCCGCGGACGGTATTTCGAGGTGGTATGCAGGATAAGCTCCTTGCCGTCAATTTTACCGGCGAGCTCAATTTTCCGCGGGAGCATGGGCGCTGCGTTTTTCAGGTCGGGAAACCGTGACCGGAGATACTCCTGATGCAATTTCCTTGAGGCAGCAAGCGGTGGCTGCGTCACATGAAGCACATGAGGGATCCGGTCAGTCAGCCCGTGCCATTCCATTGCCGACAGGCAGGAAAGGTGGCACCAGGGCGTAATATCACAGACCTGCTGCTGCGCGGTAGACGCGTCCCGGTTGCTTATCTGCCAGACGTAGCCGTCGATCGCGGGTGACAGGATGCCCTGATGAAGCATGTCACTGAACGTTTCTGTCAGGATACGGCCTTCAGGTTCCGCATTCTGTATTTTTCCCACCGGCGCCCCGTCAAAGCGTTTATCGCGGTATAACCCAAATATATATTCGTTAAATTCGTGAAGTGCGATAACCGGTTTGGGGTGCTGATTAAGGATCGTAAGCCGTACGGCTTCACGAAGAGAAATTGTTTTATTCATGTCACACCGCACAGCGTATAAGTCCTTAGGACTTATACGCTGTGTGACGTCATATGTCAAGTTTAACTGCCCTGTGTGAAGAACGTGAGATGCTGAATTATATGCAATTTTATTTTATACTTGACAACATGTAGCTATAGCAGACAAAATGTCCTAAGGACATTTTGTCTGCTATAGTTAATGGGAGAATTTTTTTCTTCTGATCAGCAGCTTGTATGTACGATCGCACACATCCTTTTGCATGCTGTTACCGTACTAACGCGCCCGGGCAACAGCATCGCTGATACCGGACGATTAATCTTTAGCGAATGTTCAGCAGAAAGCCATCTTCCATCGTACTGCTCCCGCGGGTACAGGAAATAATGCCAGCCTGCCGCATCTCCTGCAGCGCGAGCCAGACGTCCTCACAGGGCCACTCTTCCGGAAACCAGCAGATGGAACAGACTTTGTTCCGCTCGCGCGTGGCCAGCACCTCGCGGCAGCGCGACAAAATAGCCTGTTTAAGTTCAGATCGGGACATTATGTATTTCCTTAAAGGTTTGAGGCCAGAGCTGCCCTTTGCAGCCCCATGCCGAATACATATTTTGCAGAAAGTATCTTTTCCACAGGTAAAGTTTTTTTTTACTTTTTCTTAGGGCACGGCTGCGAAGCACAATTTTCCTGAGCCGCTGATTTCACAACTCTACCTTTCTGCTGAGGCGCCGGGCAGGAGCAGCCGGCTGGCTTCCTGCGGATCCATGGAGAACCGCACCCCGAGCTGGCGGGTGACGTCCAGCGCAAACACCCGGGTATACCACTCGGTGGACTTCGCGTCCTTGTGGCCCATCAGGGTCTGAATAACCTTCTGCGGCACCTGGTGCTGCACCAGGTGCATCGCAAACGAGTCCCGGAACGTCTTGGGCGTCACCGGCCGGATGGAAAACGTCACACCGTCACGCGCCGCCGCCGCAACCGCCTGGCTTATCCAGCTGCGCGCCGTGTCCTCGCTCTTTATGTCCCACAGCCGGCTGCCCGCGGCTGGCTGCGCGGTCGCAAACCACTCCCTCAGCCTCTGGACGAACCCCGGATCGGTGAGCGGTACCGCCCGCGGGGGGTTGTCGCGAATTTCCGCCTCCGTTTCCCGCTCCGCCTGCTGCTCTTCCTTTGTCGGGCGCCCGCGCCGGCGGCTGCGGCTGCGCGCCGCCTCTTCCAGCCGGCGCTGCTTGAGGGTGCGAAGCACCACGAACGGGGAAGCGAGCGGAGCGCCGGAAAGCGGATCGTCCAGCGCAAAGTCTTCTTTCGTCAGCGGCAGAATTTCATTCAGCCGGCCGCCGGTGTTCCACAGGGTATCGATGAACAGGCGCTTCTTCAGGTCGGCCACCTTGGACAGCAGCACGGCCACCTCGGGGGCGAGCAGGTAGCGGGGCATGTCGGTGCCATAGGCGGCGGCCAGGTTACGCAGGGCCACGGCGCTTCCGTAGTCAAAGTAGCGCGCCGCGGCCGGATCGGCTGAAATGTGACCGGTGGCGTCGCTACGTGAAATCTGCACGACTTCCCGGGGTAAAGTACTCAAATTTTCATTCTCCGCTGTCTGCAAACGTGGAACGCATTTTCCCTTATCTGTAAAGCGTTTTCGACCGGAATAAATCGATCCGGAAAGGATCCGGTCTGGATCTGTTTTTCGGCTTTTCTCCCGTATGGGGAGAATAACCTGGGCGGCCGGAAATAAAAAGGCGCGGTTCCAGGCGCCTCTCGGAAGCGTAAAACAGGTAAGTGTCTGGCAGATAATGGAAATGCGAAAAAAAGGCGCCGGCGGGATCGTACCAGGCACTCTACGCTGGATACCTGGTATTGGTGAAATATAAGAAAAGCAGGTGCGGCAGCGGTGCCAGGCGGTAAACTGTAGCTGTGACAACTCCGCCAACTCACAGACGATAAAAATTATGGACGACGAAAAGTGCATCTGTTCCGACTGCGTTGAAGACTCTTATATCAGCAATATGATTAAAACGACCGGTAATGATAACCATAGCTGCAGCTACTGTAACGGGGACGGCATTACAGTCAGCCTTGAGGAAATCGCCGACAGGATGCATGAGGTGTTTGAAAATTATTATTCATCGCATATTGACGATTATTTCCGGGGTGGAAGTCCGGCAGAGGATATTATTGCAACAGAACTTGGCGTAGAAGAAGAGGTTTATAACGACATTATGGAAATCCTTTGTGAGGAGCATAATGATTATGACTACACGATATATGGAGATGACTATCTGTATGAGAGAACGGTCTTCGAGGTCGGCGAATATGACTATACATGGAATAAGCTCAAGAAATCCTTAAGAACAAAGACACGTTTCTTTAATAATGAGCTTCGTGAGTTTCTGGATAAAATGTTTGCTGGTATCGAAAAGATGCGGCTAGAAACAGGCGCGACTATCCGTCAAATTGATGGAGGCTGCATTATGTACCGCGCCCGGGTTTTTGAGGATTATGGCGATATTGAAGCTGCATTATCACACCCTGAACGCAATTTTGGTCCCCCTCCATCAGAGCTGGCGACTTCGGGCAGAATGAATGCCTACGGCGTACCGGTTTTCTACGGGGCAGCAAGCGCGGAAACGGCCATAGCAGAAGTGCGGCCCGCTGTGGGCAGTCTGGTAGTGGTTGCGCCTTTCAGGCCGCTGCGCACTCTGAACCTGCTCGATCTGTCTGGACTGGAGCACCTGATAAGCAGCAATGGCAGCTTATTTGACCCCGATTTCAGGGAGCAAACTGAGATCATCTCGTTTCTGAAAACCCTGTCGCGAAAACTGACCATTCCCGTTTTCGGTAAAAGTAAAGAGAGTGAATACCTGATCACTCAGGCGGTGTCAGAATACCTTAGTCTGTCAGAGAACCTGAACCTGGACGGTATTATGTTTCACTCTACACAGAGCGAGAACCCGGAGGTGAAAGAGGAAAAAGACTACAATATAGTGCTTTTCAGTAAGTCCTCCCGGGTTAGGAATTCCCAAAATAATGCCATGAAGTACGGTGTTAGCCTGTATGAAAACATTGAAGATGATTTATGGGGCATCAGCCCGTCAATCTATCTGCAAGGGGTAGGCAGCGATGAAACTACGACGCCAGCCCGCCACAGTTCACGGACAGTTAAATCAACGCTGGAACTTGACGTAGCCTCACTGGAAATACACACAATCCGGGCCGTCCGGTTCAAAACCGATGCTGAAGGCGTTGAACTGAGGAATGAAAAACCGCCCTTCACGCGAAACTGAACATCTTTCAGCTAACCAGGCACTCTGGGATGAATACCCGGTGCTTGCAGAGTTGCTGCTGCAGACCAAAGAGAATATTGAAACACGCAACCAGAGGTGAAAAAATCACCTGACCTGATGACATGCGCGATGCGAAAAAAATGTATAACAACCTTCCTGCTCTGACCGATACGCTGTTCTGGGTGGACAGCCTGCTTAACGACGCTTACGCCACCGTTAATGAGGATGAATTTTTCGGTGAACTGACGCGGTATCAGCAGAAAATTGATGCGCTGTGTGCCTGCGCGCACGAGGCGGTTTTTCCTTCAAGGCTCAACGTTTATATGGCCGGTAATAACAACATGGAAAACTATAAAAGCGGACTTTTTTCCATGGACCGGGTTATTCTCGACGACAGAATTTATTCTTTCTATCAGGAGCTGAGTCAGAGTCCCCTTAATGATAGCAGGACAAAATTAACCATTGTGAAAAAAGACAGGCTGGCTGAAATAAAACAACAACTGGCCATATTCGTCAGGTTTATCAAGAAAAACTTCGAGCTTATTCGCGGCGAGTTCATTTGTTTTATCAGAAAAAGTGCGGAATATAAAAACGCAGAGAGTCGAAAATTTCTGTCCCAGGATAATAGCGCTGAAAAATATACAGATCAGTTTCTGCCTGAAGGCGTCGCCGCGCTTTATCGCTCCGGACTTACCGTCAGAAATATATCAGGAATGGCTGCGGGAAATAAAATAAGGGTACTTGACGACGGTGAACTGGCCACTGAGATCATGATGGAAATCCGCAACTGTACCAGCAGCTACGTCAACGGCTATCGTTATCTGGACATCATAAAAACTATCGTCCGCGAAGATGGACTGGTCAGATTACGCCTGACCTCTGTCCCCCACCAGAACCGCCAGAGTTATCTGAGCTGGGTGCAGGGGGCCAGAAACAGCACCATCATGAAACACTATCTTGATCTGTTAACCACGCTGGATCAGGCCACGGAGATGCGCGCTTCGCTGGGGGCAGATTGTCCTTTTCAGGGGGAGGTCCTGCGGCATATCGATCTTCAGAACGAGGTTCAGCGTACCGCTCTCAGCATAGATGTTCCCTTTCTTGAAGGGCTGTCTCCGGCAGAGCTGTTCCGCATCCGGACCGAATATGCCGACAGCTTTGGTTCCTTCAGAACGGTTCTTCGCGACGCCGCCTATGCAATGGAGGCGGAGGATAATGACTATGCAAGACAGCTCATCAACCGGCGTTTTATTGAGCGTATACGTGATGAAGGACTTACTGATATCGAAGGTAAAATACATGAATATAAGCGAAAAAGTAAAAAAGAGGTGTTTATAAATATAGCGCCGTCTCTGATAGGTTTTCTGGCCGCACCCAGTGCGGCCTCACTGTCCACTGGCGCCTTTGAGCTGCTGAAGGCGCTGTTTAACCAGAAAGGCGAGTCTTCCGAAATTAAAAAACACCCCTCCTATTTTTTACTCAAAACGGAGATGCAACGCTGTGTGAAATAGAGGGTGCTGGAAAATTTCCGCATTTCTCAGTTAGTGGATAAAAGCATTAAATATCTGGTCACGCTTACGCCTGTCAAAGCCGGTTTCAGATGGAGGACGGGATCTTTCGCTGCACTGATGACGGTGTGCGCCCAGTGTCCCCGGAACGCCCGGAGGCAGCTGAAATCGGGTGAGCGCATCTACCGCGCGACATAAACGGCGGAGCTGTAGTCAGACCTGCCATTTTATCATACACCTTTCAGACTTCTAAACTTTCGCCGTCATCCGGAATGAGAAGTCGTTCTGAAAAACCAATGATGTCCGCATACTGCCGGAGTTCTTTACGCGTAACGGTAGCATGATTGACCGCTTCCAGATGGCTGGCGATAAGTGTGGCGCCGGGAGCGGCATGAGCAACTTCGCTTACGTCCTCGCAGCCCATGATGATCCCGCCGATCCCCGGGACAATTGCAAAGCCTGCATTCATCACGATAACGTCAGGCCTGTAAGTTTTTAGCGAGTGAATAACATAGCTGTTCCAGCGTGTATCCCCGGTAAGATAAAGCGTTTTTTCTCCCTGCTTTCTGAAGACAATGCCGCAGACGTCTCCGAGCGCGTGGGCGCCCAGTTTTTCTGCTTCCTCAGTGCCATGCCGGCCCGGCGTCCAGCTGAGAGCGACTCCCCTGAACTGAGTGTCACGCGTAAGCACCTGAACGTTTCTGAATCCCTGTTCGCGAATGCGTGCTGCATCGGCCTCATTCTGGGCATAAAGCGGCAGATTTTTCGGCACCAGTTTTGCGGCCGCGGTATCCCAGTGATCGCCGTGGGGATTGCCGTTATGCGTGTGGGTGACGATAACGGCATCCACATCTAGAATGGTTTTAAGCGGTGTGTTAAGGGAAACCCTCGGGTTACGCAGCTGACTGTTGAACGTTCCTTCAAAACCCGGATAGGCTTCTTTTTCTGCCAGGTAAGGGTCAATCAGAAATCTGACACCGGCGTATTCAACAATCAGGGTGGCATTGCGGACCTGGGTGATTTTTATTTTACCAGCACTGCCGGCATTGCGCCCGGATCCTTCTGTCGGTCGAGCAGAAACTGGCTTTGCCTGGGCATAGGGAAGATTGAGCGAAGCCGCGGCGGCTCCCAGAGTGGCGCCGAGCATTAAAAACTGTCTTCTGCTTGTCATGTTCTTTACCTCTGGTCTGGATAATCAGGAATCCTGAACTGAATAAACATAGCCGGAATATACGTTGAGGCTTTTCAGAATATAGATGATCTTTACGTCTTTTATTCTTTCACCATGGGCGTCCTCCAGGCAGAGCGTCTGGGGAGGAGGACAGGCGGATCACCTTTTGAGGACTATCTTTAAGTGATGCTCAGCGGTTACGTTTTCCGGCCTATATACTGAACTATGCCAGCCTCTTCCGTATGTGCAGCACCTGCAATAACACCTGCTTCATGTTCACAGGACAGGATGGTTTCACAGCCGGAAAACTCTTCCTCAATATCAGTACGATCATAGAGCATGTCTTCAGCATCCGGCCCGCATGTACCGTGTCCCGCCTCATTTTTCCCGTACCCGACCAGCATAACAATGGCTCCTGGCTCCAGAGCTCGCATGACTCTCCCGTGTAGATTTTTTCGTATCCGCTTCGGAAGGTGAGCAAACGCAGACAGCACCGTACGAAATTTTCCGGGTTCCGGCACGAAAAATTCAGGATCAATCTGCCGCGTTTCAATGCTGACGTTTCTTTCTCTGGCAAGCCTGTGTGCCTTGTGCAGGCCAGCTGAATGCGCATTAACGGCCAGCACCTCAAACCCACGGGTGGCAAGATAAACAGTATTCCGGCCATCACTTTCAGCCAGAATCAATACTGGCCCTTTTATATAGTTGAGGTACTGCTTGATAAAGTCATCAGGCTGTACACCATAAAAATAATCATTCCGTCGGTATAAATCATTCCACATAGTCTTTTCCGTAGATGACAGTGAATCAACCTGCTGAATCAAGCATGCGTGAGATGGCGCTGTAACGAAGCTCTTTATATTTAACTGCCTGATGCGAATTGGGATTTATATATTCAAATGCATGAAAAAGGCCGGGGAGCACATGAAGTTCAGTATTTACCCCGGCGTGAATCAACCGTTGTGCATACGTGATATCTTCATCTGCGAACAGATCGAGAGCGCCTGTGACAATAAAGGCAGGCGGAAGCCCTTTCAAATCCTGCGCCAGTGCGGGAGAAAAATAACCACGCTGGCTTTCAGGAATATTTTGCGAGCCGAGCAGCATCCTCCAGCCGAACTGGTTTGACTTAGCAGTCCAGACAAACTCACCAGCAAAAGGATTATTATAAGGAGATGCAGGCGTGCCGGTTCGGCTGTCCAGCATAGGATAAATGAGGATCTGCCCTGAAACGGGGACCTCTTTTGTGTCTCTCAGCATCAAGAGCATGCGTGCAGCAAGGCCTCCCCCGGCACTTTCCCCCATTACAATAATTTTCTCAGAGTTAATATGAAGGTCTTTTGCGTGATGATAAAGGTAGACCAGTCCGTCATACGCATCATTCACATCAGCGGGAAAGGGGGCCTCAGTAGCAAGGCGATAATCAACGCCGACGACTTTTGCTCTGTGTTTATCAGCAAGTTCTGTTAGCGTTTCGGCAAAGTCCTGTGTGCTTCCGGTAATATAACCGCCACCGTGAATGAAATAAATCAGAGGCAGGCTTTCAGTTTTTATATTGATATTTTCAGAGGCGAACTCAAAAAGATTTATCGCATTCCCTGCTCTTCCGCTAATGGTAATCTGTATGCCTTTATTCTGGGTGACTGGTTTATTTCCCGCGCTGAGCTTTTTGATGTCTTCAGTAGAGTTAATATCTATTTTCAGCGAGGGCGCGGCAGAGCGATACTCGGGATCCACAAGGTGAAGTGAGTCTGCCGCAACCGGAAGGGACATCATGAGGGTACACATTACGATAGATTTCCTGTTCATATTCAGTCCTTAGTGAGTACAGCTTTCATGACCCCAACAGATACAAACATGCAGTTTATGCTCCTGCCCGCCGCGTAAGGCCGGGTGTGTTACAATTTCTTAATGAAGGTGAGGCTGTTTCTTTTTCACATTCAGTATACAGATTTCTTATGCATTCGCGCTGAAAATGGTGTAAATCAGAGTATTTATTACAGTTGATATAAATAAAAGATTGCGCGTTCTTAATATTGAATTGAAATTAATATTTATTTAACACAGTAATGACAGCATGATTTCAAACACTGGCAGATCTCTAAATGCATAATGATAAATATTCAGTAAGCCTGAAGGCCGCCTCGCTGGGGGTTAAAGACATTGTCTTTTTTGTAGTGGCTGCAGCTGCTCCGCTGGGAGCGACCGTGGGCGCAACACCGGTTGTCTTCGCTACAGGCGGTAATGGCGCGCCGGCCCTGTACCTCGCGGCTGCCCTCGTGCTGCTGCTGTTTGCTGTCGGGCTGGCGACGATGAACCGGTTTGTTGTGACGGCCGGTGGGTTTACTGACATTGTGAGCACTGGCCTGGGTAAAACCGCGGGATTTGCGGCTGCGGGGATCGCTTTACTTGCTTATATCAGTATGCTGACCGGGCTGTACGGGCAGTTTGCAGTATTATTCTCTGACATGCTTCGCGAATTTTCGATTTCTGCGGTTTCATGGCAAATATGTCTTTTCGGTGCGCTGATTTTTATCGGCGTTCTGGGATACCGGGATATTGAGTTTTCAGCAAAAGTGCTGGGCGTTCTGATGATCCTGGAGGTTGTGATCCTGCTCATTTTTGATGGGGCCGTAATGATGAGGCATGGTCTCGGCATCTTCTTCCCGGGAGAATTCATCAGTCCCGGTCTGCTCACCCCGGGATCGGGTGTGGCACTAATGTTTGCTCTGGCCTGTTTTGTAGGGTTTGAATCCACCACTATATACGGGGAAGAGGCAAAAGACCCTCATAACACGATCCCCAAAGCAACCTATGTCGCCGTGTTCATGATTGGCCTCTTCTTCGTCCTTACGTCACTCTGCCTCAGGGCCGCCTATGCGGGGACGGATGTTCGTCATATCGCTGAAATTAATCTGGTAACCTTCGTCTTTGACGCAAATACTCAATATGTTGGTGAATTTTCAACACGCGTGATGAAAGTGCTCGTCGTGACAAGCGTGTTCGCGGTATTGCTTTCGTTTCACAATGCACTGTGCCGGTATATTATGTCTCTGGCAAGAAATGGCTTTCTCCCGCCGGCCCTTTCATCCATCCATCGCACATACAGAAGTCCCCACATGGCGAGCCTTGCTCTCTCACTGCTACTGGTAATTCTGATTACAATGTTCATTATTATGAATGCTGATCCCATTAATCAGCTTTATATGTGGATGGTCGGAACGGGCACGCTTGCCATCATAATATTGCAGGCATTAGGTGCGTTTGCCATTGCTCTGTACTTTACTAAGAACAGACATAACGTGTTTGTTAAAGGCGTGGTATGTCCTGCGGCGGGCGGTTTTGCATTACTTGTAATAGGCGTTTATGCGTTTATTAATTTCAGCCTTCTCAGCGGAACGGATAAGGGACTTGCCACGCACCTCCCCTGGCTGGTCATCATCGCGGGTGTAGTCGGTGCAGTAGCAGGCAACGTTAATGCCCGGCGTAATGGCCTGCCAGCTTTTAGCAAGTGAGCCATCCGGTATAAATGAAAGGGCTCTGATTTGCCTCTTCCCGCTGTAAAAAGCCGACAGGAAAGAGGCAAATGTTTTACTGCCTTACCGAAAACTTCTGACAGGACTGAACGGTATGTCTCATGGCCATCACTTCCGGTGAGACATTCCCCTGGACGGAAGCCAGAGCCAGAATACTGCCGGGCGCATCAGTAAGGGGGATAAACCGGACCCCCGGCTGATTATAAAGGCGTGAAGCGGAAAGCGGATAAGTATCAAACGCTCCGCTGTAGGCCACGGCAGCAAGACTTTCATTGATAGAGTATACTTCTGCGCCTATTTTGGGCATTGATGAGGTGTCTGCGCGCAGGCTCCAGTAGGGCATCCATTCCTGAGGGGCACCGCTTCCGGCGATCGCAAATGGCTGCTCATACAAATCCCCGCAGCTCAGCCGCGATGCATCAGCCAGATCATGAAATGCAGGAACGGCAGCCACCCGGGGTTCCTCACAGACATAATCGAAAGCCAGACGTTCATCACTCACCGGAAGGCGGATCAGCGCCACGTCTACTTTATCTGTAAGCAACGACTGAACCTGATTCGTCATCGTCAGCTCTGTAAAGGTCAGGCGAATATCCGGATTTGCCTGCTGAAACAATGAGATAATGGGGTATACCTTTTCGTGCGCCCCGTCGTTAAAGAATCCCACGCGAAGCGTCCTGACAGCCTTTTTCGAAAGGGCGCGGCACTCCTCTGTGATTTCTCCTATCGATTCAAGCCAGGCGCTCGCATGGGCAATAAATTTCTCGCCAGCGTTAGTGAGACAGACCCGGTTGCTGCCGCGATGGAAGATTTTAAATCCCAGCTCATTCTCAAGTTTGGCTATCTGCACGCTCAGGCCGGACTGGGCAATATTTTCCAGTTCAGCCGTTTTTCCGAAGTGAAGAATTTCAGACAGCGTAACTGCCATACGCAGTTGTCTCGTATCCATTTTGTTGCTCCCGGTAAAATGCTGTTCCAGACATGCAATAGATATACCAGAGCATTCACAGGACTTGTGCCTGTACAATTGAGATAATCCTCACACTTAAGAGAGAATTCTGGCAGGCTGCGGTGCGGTAATTTGCCCTGAAAGGATGCAGCGCACCATAGCAGGGCGTCTGGCTGGATTAGTCTATTCTCCATCCGTCAGCTTTAACCGGCTAAGTGCGGGGGGCTTTAAGAGCAGCCCCGCTGGCACGGGGCTTATGGATTATCTGTAACGACTGACGGTGACCGGACCGATCAGGCCTGAAGGACGCAACTCAGCGTCAGCCCGGTATGTTGGTACAGTTGTATAAGTGATTTTTTCTTTGACATCTGGCTGAGCATCGCCAATCAGGCGGTTGACCCACAGGTTTGCCACGCGGATTTCCAGCTGATTCTTGCCCTCCTTCAGTGCGGCAGACACATCTGCTTTGAAAGGTGCGTGCCAGAGCGTACCGACATCCTTACCGTTGAGAGTGACCTGAGCCAGGTCACCTACCTGACCCAAATCCAGCACGTATTTCCCCCCCTTACGGACAGGAGACTTCACGTCAAAGGTCTTGGTATACGTAGCCACACCCGAAAAATACTTCACTCCTGCTTCGCTGAAGCTGTCAAGCGGCTTCAGTTCCTGCATGGTCAGCTTGTCGGGTGCCCCTCTGTGCTGCTGGAATGACACATCCCATGCCCCCTCCACATCGATCAGTTTACTAACCGTTACCGGGTCAATCTTTTCCGCTGTGCGATCGGTATTTTTACGGAACATTACGAAGTAGCTTTCGCCTGGGTCAAGATGCAGCGGGATCACCGTTTGATCACCCTCATGGCGATAAGATACCGGAGTGGCACTGGCTGTTTTCGGATGCCAGATTTCAGGTTTTTTACCCTGACTGCGGAAGCGCGCTTCAACCTCGGTCGCCTCGGGTTTCTGGTTTACCACATAGTAAATATCTCCATCGCTCAGCCGACGATGAACGAAGCCAATTTCGCTTGGTTTACCGGCTGAGTAGATAAAGGCCGGGGTGATGTTGAGTAACCGCATTGACTCTTCAATATTACCGGAGTTCACGACCTTACCGTCGCCGTATGCGGTTTCGGTTTTGTTTTTCCATAACAGCCCCGTTAAACGGGAAAATTCATCAGGATCGTCGGCCAGGGATGGCGAACGCACAGGCTTCAGTCCAACAACGGTTGCCCCTTCCTTAACGAGCCCGGCGATGCGCTTAAGCACACCCAGAGTCATATACCGGGTGTAGCTGTTCAAATACAAAACGCGATAGCTGGCGCCAGCCGGAGAGATCAGCTGCCCATCCTTCACGCTGAGTTTACTGCGCACCGAGTCTGCGCTGACAAAATCATAAGCATAATGCTCGGGCACATCTTTCATATACCCGTTCAGGGCCTGGGTTACAGCACCAGATTCTTCTCCGTAGAAGTAAGCAACGTCTGCGCTGAACTGCCCTTTTTGCAACAGCATGGCGGTTCGTGCCAGATAGTCGATCCAGGGACGAGCCATTTCTGCCCATGTTTCATTGCGGTTGAAATACTGTCCAAATACCGACAGTGATACCCCCGGCACTTTATCATCGACAGGAACGTGCGGTGAGGTATGAATAACAGGCCGGTTCATCCCCTGCAGGAAAGCATCATCAGCGGTGTGCTTAAGGTCGGACGGCGAATACGCCCAAGGCTCAAGCAGAGAAGTAAAGGTCTCTGACGCCGCATATTTTTTTCCGTAAAAGTGGGCGACAGATGCTGCTCCGCGTATATCAGCCTGCGCACTCGGTGTAGGTTCTTTACCCGCAGGAACTGACCAGATAGCGGCCATAGGAATACTGGCATAGCGACGCATATCCAGGTCGTCACCCAGCACCGGACGTCCGAACTCAAGTGACTCTCCATAGGTCGTCAGGCCTGCAGCCTGGGCGATTTGCGCAATCGTTTCGTAATGCTGAGTCTCAATTAAGTCAGACAGCGTCTTGCGGAAGTCGTATAAAAAGGCATCCGTTTTTTCACGACTGATAATGATGACCCCCGTCAGGGCGGGCAACCATGGAGTCGGATCGTATCCCCGTAACTTTTTAAACTGCTCAATGAGACGCGGAGTCCAGTTAGAGGTTCCAACCTCAATGCTGTCATTGACAAAGGCACTCAGGCCTGCTTTTTTGAGATCCTCAGAACCCACGGTTTTTTTGTACATTTGCAGATAGTGGGTCAGGTATCGGCTTACCGCCTGTCCGTCATATTTGTCTACCTCAAAGCCGGTGGCCTCTGAAGGCGCAGGGTGATTGGTTGTCCCTGTCAGGGCATACCCCATTCGCAAAATACGCCAGTGACCTTCAGAAGGTGGAGTCCATTTCAGAGTACCATCCGCCTGTAGCCTGGAGGTCAGGTTGATAATCTCGTCTTTACCCAGTCCGGATTCGGAAGCATCGGTATAGCGGTCCAGAGCGTAATAATCGCCTGCAATGGCAAAGCCTGCTTTTTCCTGAAAACGGTTAACCCTGGATTCAGCGCTGAACTCAAGCTGTGCAATATGGGGGATATTTTCCTCTTGCCCCATCATACTGGAAAGACCGGTGACAGCCACGTCTCTGGGTTCGCTGACGAATGTTCGTGGGGCGGGTTTTGCGTGAACAGTCAGGCGAAAGTAGCGTGCTGTTACCGGCGAAAAACTGACGGTAGCGGGAATATTGGCGAGTCTGGTTTCGGCAATACTTTTCCAGGCTGTGCCATCACTGCTGGCTTCTACAGTGGCGTTATAATCGGCACCGTCCTCTTCCAGCAGATTTTCAATAAAGACGGTCAGACTGCTGAACGTTGCAGGCGCGTGATAATCCACCGTAACTGCATTCGTACTTTTATCACTGTGGACATCTTTGAAAGGATAACCCGATGCGTCGGGCTGCACCGCTGTACCATTGATCTGTACGTCGGGCCTGGCTGGTTTTTCAGCGGGTTTTATTTTATAAGCATAGACGGCGATATCTTTATACAGCGAGGGCAGTACCGGCGGAGCTTCCCCGGTTAATGCGCTCAGGCCGGGTTCCACACCAAGGTTCTGATACACGCCATTGCCGCCGGGGGGGGCCGGAAGTTTACCATCAATGCCGCGGCCGGGCTGAAGTTCCGTTTCGCTCCAAACCACTTTTTTCATGGCATCTTCAGGCGTCACCCAGGGGCCACCTGTTTCACTCCACCCGGGAGACGAAGCCATTGCCAGTTCCAGATCAAGATCCCGGGCCTTATGCGCCGCAAAGCGAAATGCATCCTGCCATTCTGGAGTCATATAGACCAGACGCTTACTGACCACCTGGGGCGTGCTGATATTAATATCAAATGAATGCGCCCCGCCGATCCCGACACGTTTCATCCATTCCAGATCCTTTCCGATCCCGTCTTTACTGATATTGCCATTCATCCAGTGCCACCACACCCGCGGACGAGATTCCTGAGGTGGAGACTGGAACGATTGCCAGAGAGGATCTTCTTCTGCCGCCTGACTCATGCCTGTCAGGGAAAGAGCAGCCAGAACTGCCAACGTTACAGGTTTAATGGGGTGCATCAACAAACTCCTGAATTAAAAGTTAATGTTTCCTGGATGTCCGGATTCAGTGTGACAGACAGGACGCGATTACAGGCGCTCCCTAACTGCCAGAGCAGGCCGAGGAGCACGTCATGCCTTTTTCAGAGAAGATCCTTACGGACGTTAAATGTTTTACGCCAGTCACTGGGGCTGACACCGAAGCGTGCCTTAAAACTCTGGCGAAGCGTCACAGTGGAACCGAAGCCAGCAAGCTGGGCAATCTGTTCAATGGAATGACTGGTGTTTTCGAGAAGCTCCTGACAGCGGTGAAGCCGTTCGTTATCCAGCCACTCACTGACTGGGATCCCCGTAGCCTTATGAAAATGACGGGTGAACGTTCGCCTGCTCATATTGGTGAAGCTGGCCAGCGAGTCCAGGCTGTGAGGCTTACTAATATTTCTGCGCAGATAGTTAATCAGCTCATTAATTTTGCCGTCCTGCGTACTCTGAGGAAGAGGACGGTCTATGAACTGAGCCTGTCCCCCTTCACGGTGCGGAGGAACAACCAGCCTGCGGGCAAGCTTGTTAGCGACGGTACTGCCATAATGCTGCCGGACAAGGTAAAGGCAGCAGTCCAGGGCAGCAGCTGTACCTGCCGAAGTAATGAGCCTGTCATCGTCCACGTAAAGCGCATTTGTATCGAGACGAACATCCGGAAAGCGTTCGGAAAAGTCTTTTTCAAATTCCCAGTGAGTCGATGCTCTTCTGCTGTTCAGGAGCCCGGCATAAGCCAGGACATAGGTGCCCAGGCACAGGCCAACAATTTCTGCACCGCCTGAATGGGCTTTTCTCAGGCTATCAAGAAGAACCTGCGGCGGACGCGTCTCGGGGTGATTCCAGAAAGGAACTATCACGATATCAGCCGCTTCCAGAACTTCAAGCCCATTTGCAACCTGAATTGACAACCCCAAATCGGACTGCACGGCTCCGGTATGCGCGGCACAGATAGTCAGCTCAAACAGCGAAGGATCCGGATAAACCTTACCAAATACAGTACAGGGGATAGAAAAATGGAAAGGACTGAATCCTTCAGTTGCAATAACGGCGACAGACAGTGCTGGCATCAGTTCTCCTGAGTTACGCACGTAAAGTAAGAGAAGTCAGGTGATTCAGAAATGCACAGACTCGCCATCGTCGGGGACGATCACAAAATCACCGATCCTCTGCTCTGAAACATAATCTTTTAGCTCCTCGCGGCTGAGAATGCAGTGATTCACGGCTTCCATATGAGAGGCCACCAGAGTCGCTTCCGGCAGCAGCGCATGAGCTCGCACAAAATCTTCTTTACCCATAATGATGGCGCCCAGACCGTTAATATGCGCATAACCTGCATTCAGCACTACGACATCAGGGCGATAGTGTTCCAGGCTGTCGATCACAGGCTGAACCCAGATGGTGTCACCGGCGAGGTAGAGTGTTTTTTCATCTGGATGCGTAAAAACAAGCCCACACGCATCGCCTAAAAATTCAGCCACTTGGGGTATGGAGTACGCCTCATCGCTGCCATGTTGGCCGTCCGTTTTGTATATCGTGACCCCGGACAATTCGGTTTTGTCATCCAGCACTGAAACATTTGAAAATGCCTGTGAGCGCAGCAGCTCCGCATCTTTCTGGTCTTGGGTGTAAATGAGCTGATGCTTGCTGATGTGCTTAACTGCGGCTTCATCCCAGTGGTCAATATGGGTATGAGTGACGATCACTATATCTGTATCAACAATATCAGCTATGGCAAAAGGTAAAGAAACCAGCGGATTCCGTAGTTCTGAACGAGGGGTATCCGGAAAACCGTCCCATACACCTTCATCCGACAGCATTGGGTCAATCAGAAAACGTGAACCGCCGTATTCAAGTTTGATGGTGGCGTTTCGAATCTGCGTCAGTTTCATCATTGTCTCCGTAACATTATGCTTACTAAAATTTAACATTGCTCTTGCGCTTACTGATGACTAAAAGAGCCAGTGCATTTTGTAGTAATTATAGAGTTTTCATAAACAGTGACGAGATGGCATATGGTCAACTATCGATGTTATTGGGCCAATATTTTGGGGCAAACGTTAACGGCTACGTCGCTAACCGATAATCAAAGCGTGCATGTACTGTAAGCAGGAACGGCAACCTGACAGAATTATTTGTAAAAAAATTGATACATGAAATTGAGTGCGTAAAGCAACTCAAAATATCAAAAACTGGCTTTAGATCGGTTTTTTTGATGGGGGGTAATTTTTATTATCAGATACAATGAAGCTTCTTCAAATAAAAATCCCTATAACTCAAAGGATTCTTCATGCCTACATAGAAAATCAGCTGAAAAAAGGTTATGTGTATATCAGATTGCTTAATACTTTATCTGTATTGATTATCTTACGGCAAGGCATTAAAAAGGACTAAGGTAAATTTTCACGTTTGATAATCATATCTGTAATGCTTCCTGCTTTCACGATGTAAATATGATAGCTAACGAAATTATCTTCCGTTAAGGACAGCCAGTATTTTAACATCCCGATGGATAGCGACTAAATCTGATTTATTTTTTGGAAAATTATGAGACTAACTTACGAACAATCACTTCAAAACTTTTCAGAAACCTTTCACCTTTCAAAGGATGAAACAAGCAGGGGTAATGATTATATCCCGGGTGGGTTTAGCAGAAGAACTTTTGGATATGGACCCCATGCTGTTTTCGTCAAGAGCGGCGAAGGACAGTACATTCATACCATTGAAGGGAAAAAGTTACTGGATCTGAACAATAATTTTTCCACTAACGTAATAGGTCATAATCACCCTCTCATTTTAAAAAAAATTAATGAAGTGATCCCGGATGGTTTCTCTTTCGGTAATCCTACTTATCACGAGCTGGACCTGGCTAAAGAACTTTGCCATCGAATCGATTCGGTTGAAAAAATCAAATTTTTCTGCTCAGCGAGTGAAGCCTGTCTGGCAGCGGTAAGAATAGCGCGGGGTTACACCGGAAGGAAAAAAATTGCTAAATTTGAAGGCGGCTATCATGGATTTTCAGACGACCTGGCTATTTCTGCTCATCCTAATCCGGACAGTTTTCCTGGCCCGGCCAGTAATCCGAAATCTTTACCTGATTCAGATGGTATCCCCGCGTTCAAGACCGACCATGTGGTGACATTAGTACAAAATAATTTCGTCGCTTGCGAGAAAATCATTCGCGCGCATGCATCTGACCTGGCTTGCATCATTATGGAATTACAGTCTTGTGCCGGTGGGATCGTTGAACTGGAAAAAAGCTTCGTTCATAAACTCGGCACCCTGGCGCGTGAACTCGACATTGTGCTGATTTTTGATGAAACCGTTACCTTACGGGCAGCTTACGGCGGTCTTCAGAGCCTGTATGACACTAAACCTGACCTGACAGTTCTGGGAAAAATGATCGGGGGCGGATTGCCAATTGGCGCGGTGGGCGGCTCCGGTAAAATTTTTGATGTGCTGGAAACGAATCAGGTAATGGTATCCGGGACGCATCATGGTCATCCGCTGGCGGCTGCCGCAGGCAGTGCCTGTCTGGAAGCGATGGATCATGGCGCTTATGACCGGCTGAATTCAATGGCCAGACGCATTAAAAGCGAGCTCAACAGCTGGGCCCTGAAAGAGGGTTATCCCTTTACTGTCTTTGGTTCATTCTCTGTACTTGGTTATGCCTTTACAAAGGAAACAAACCAGCAAATTACAACGCATCGTGATTACTGGCATAAAATTGATGATAAAAGCATGAAAATTTATGCCCTTGAAATGGCGACGCGTGGATACTTTCCGGTCCATCGTGGACAGATTGGCCTGACACTTCCTATGACCGATGACGATATTTCCGGTTATATTGACGCCACAAAAGATATTATTCGCTGTATCTACAGTGCTTAATAAAAAACAGTTTTCTGAAAAGCCGCAACAGCGGCTTTTTTTGTTAAAAAACTTACAGAGAAAGGTGATTTATGGGTAGCAACGAATTTTTCCAGCGTCAGTTTATAGCAGGAAAATGGTGTAATGGCTCTAAAAACGCAGTCCTTAAAAACAGAAACCCATGGAACCTTGAGCTTTTATCTGAGATAACTCTTGCAGACCATTCCGACCTGGATATTGCCTATGCTGCAGCTGAAAATGCTCAGAAATCATGGGCGCAGTGCCCGGCCCGAACGCGTGCTAAAATCTTACTTAAAGCCGTAGAGATTATGGATAACCGCCATGACGAAATCGTTGAGTGGCTTATAGCGGAGAGCGGGAGCACTCGAACCAAAGCTGAGCTTGAATTCAGTGCTGTAAGAGAAGGTACGTTTACCGCTGCATTTTTACCCTCACGTGTGCATGGGCTTATCAAACCTGTCAGCATCCCCGGTAAGGAAAGCCGCGTTTATCGTTCTCCGGTTGGGGTGATAGGTGTTATAAGCCCGTGGAACTGGCCGATGCATCTGACAAACAGATCGGTTGCACCCGCTCTCGCTCTGGGCAACGCTGTCGTGGTTAAACCTGCTGATGACACGCCTGTAACTGGCGGACTTCTGCTCGCAAGCATTTATGAAGAGGCGGGATTGCCGCCTGGGCTACTGAATATCGTGGTAGGTAAAGTGGCTGATATTGGCGATCCTTTTATTCTCCATCCGGTACCATCGTTTATTTCCTTTACCGGCTCTACGCGTGTGGGGCGACATATAGGCAGCCTGGCTGTCAGCGGCAAACATATAAAACGTGTCGGACTTGAACTGGGTGGAAATGCGCCTTGCGTGGTACTGGATGATGCGGATATAGGGCTGGCCGTGACGGGTGCCACGGTCGGAAGATTTTTGCACCAGGGGCAAATCTGCATGAGTACAAATCGCATCATTGTAGACAAAACAATATATGATGAATTTACCGGCGCATTTGTTGAGCGTGTCAGCAAGCTGAAATGTGGCAATCCCGCTGATCCGGACACGGTTATTGGTCCGCTTATTAACCAGCGCCAGGCTGACGCAGCGCTGTCCCGTATTCAGGCGGCTCGCCAGCATGGCCACCGTGTCCTGCTTGAAGGAGAAGCCAGTGGGCGTCTGATCCCCCCTCACATTTTCGCAGATGTGCCGAATGACTCGTGCCTGGCCCAGACAGAACAGTTCGCGCCTGTCGCCTCAATCATCAGGGCTGAAGATGAAGACCATGCGCTCAGGCTGGCTAATGAGACTGAATTTGGGCTTTCAAGCGCCGTATTTACGCGTGATGAAGCCCGCGGGCTGAAATTTGCAAGCGGTATACATGCCGGGATGACCCATATCAACGACATTACGCCGAATGATGATCCTGACAACATGTTTGGCGGTGAAAAAAACAGTGGTATTGGCCGTTTCAACAGCGACTGGATCATTCATGAGTTTACCCGGGAACAATGGATTACGGTACAGCGTGAAGCGCGACACTATCCTTTCTGATTTGTTTCGAAGTGCGCTAAATCTCATCCAGGCTTTAGCGCATGCATTCCCTTCGCAATGCGCAGGCACCCGGAGCCTCTTCCTGGCACGCTTATTGCGTTATGGCTGACGGAGGGTCTCATAAATAATGGATAAAATTTTTACGCGTTCAGATCTGGCCGGGTTATCAGAAATTATCTGGTCTCTTGGCCCGGCCGGAATATCCAGAAGTGAATTCGTTGAGCTTCTCAGAAAACTATCAGAACTGTTGGGAGCCGATTTCGCAGCATCCTATGTCTGGAGCGAGGCCTGCAAACGCTCAACTGATGGGATTGCATGGAACATTCCTGAAACCGCTATGAAGATGCACGAAACAACATGGCAGAATATTGATCCCCTGACGCCGCTTTTACGTCAGAGACAGCGGCCGACGCTTACTGCTGAGGTCATGGATCGCAGATCTCTTGAAAAATCGGACTTCTATCATCAGTTTCTCCGCCCGAATGGTCTGCATCACGGCATTAATGTCTATTACGTCAGCGAAGGGGTTGACGTCAGAGACCTGAGGATCTGGAGAGCAAAAGGGGAGCCTGAATTTGGTAACCGGGAAAAGCAGATCCTGATGGTGCTTGAACCTTACTTTATCCGCGCACTGGGGGTAAAGTCTGCGGCAATACAGTGTCTGACCGTACGTGAAAGAGAGGTTGCTCAACTGGCTTCCCGAGGGCTGACAGATAAGGAAATTGCACGACAGCTTGGTATAGGCTTCACAACCGTAAGGAGCCATCTGAACCAGGCATTGTCTAAGCTAAACTGCATGAACCGGACTGAATTAAGCGCATCTATAAGAAACTGATCTCTCCTCAATCCTGAGGATGGTTTCACATCGAGAGCTCTGACTAAATCAGCTTTATCACAATAACGGAGAATAAAGATGAAGCCGTTTTATGCAGTAATGCTGGCAGGTATCATTGGTCTGCCAGCCATCGCTAATGCCGGAGATCGCGATATCAATATGGGTAACGCTACCGCAGCTGATCTCGCAAAGCTGATATGCGAGCGTAAAATCACCAGCGAACAGGTGATCAGTTATTCCCTGGGTAAGATAGCCAGCCATCCTAACCTGAATGCTTTTATCACTGTTGAGGGAGATAACGCCCTCAGTCAGGCCAGAAAGTGGGATTTGTACCTGAAAAAAGGAGGACGCTGCCTGCCTCTGGGCGGTGTACCGATCGCTGTAAAAGATAATATTGAAGTGGCCGGCTTACCCACCACTGCAGGAACGCCAGCACTGAGACACTTTATACCCGACGAGACCGCGCCGGTTGTTCAGAAAGTTATAAATGCAGGCGCCATTATTATTGGTAAAACAAACATGCATGAACTTGCATATGGCGCCACAGGCTATAACGCAGCTTATCATGTACCGGGTATAACGGGCGTGCGGAATGCCTATGACTCCAGTCGTGTCGCGGGAGGCTCATCTTCCGGAAGTGCCGTGGCAGTTGCCGCGAATATGGTTTCCGCTGCGATAGGAACGGATACCGGGGCATCGGTCCGCCAGCCCTGTGCCCTGAATGGCTGCGTTGGCTTCCGTCCAACAACGGGGCGTTATCCTCCTTCAGGTATCGTTCCAATTTCATCAACGCGCGACACACCCGGGCCGATGGCGCATAAGGTCAGCGATGTGGCCCTGCTGGATTCAGTCATCACGGGGGAAAAGCTACTTCCCGCGATCCCGGCAGGGCAGATACGTCTCGGGATCGCAGATTACTTCTGGCAGGGACTTGATGAGGATGTCTCCCTGCAGGCTCATGAGGCGCTGAACAGACTCAAAGCAGCGGGGGTCCAGATTGTGAAGGTCAGCATGCCTGGTCTGCAAAAAACAGCTGAAGCGGTTTCGTTTCCAGTCGTTATGTATGAGGGAAAGCGCGAACTGATCGGTTATCTGCAAACCCGCGATACAGGGGTTTCCTTCCGTGCTCTGGTTGCGAGTATTGCCAGTCCGGATGTGAAAGCAATCTTTGAAACCGGTATTGTGCCGGGCATTGTTCGCGGCCCTGACGGAAAATTGGTGCCTGTCCGAACTTTGTACCAAAATGCGCTGGATAAAGGGATCCCGCATCTCCTGCATATTTATCAAAAAGCGTTTAAAGATAACCGGCTCGATGCAATGATATTTCCGACGTCACCGATCGTTGCACCTTTAGCTGTGAAGGGTGTCAGCTCTCCGGAAATGTTCTCGCGGCTGATACATAATACGGATCCGGGGAGCCTTATTCGATTACCGGGGATCAGCATTCCTGTCGGGAAAGGGAAAAAATCCGGGATGCCAGTAGGCCTGGAGATCGACGCCTTGCCAGAGAACGACGCGAAACTCCTTGCTATCTCGGCCTCCCTTGAAAAGATCATTAACGATTAAGCCGAGATAAAGTTCAGTGAAACCAGCCGGCCTTATAAAACCTGATAAAGGTCTGAGGCTGGGAACGTCATTTATTTTTTTCGCTTAATAAAGGCGGAACAGATGGGACTTCCGGCGCGTTAGTTATATTCTCCCGGGACATTCTGAATGCTTCGGGATAATGCTCTCGCTCTGTACGGCGCACCGGCTCCGTATCGCGCCAGGTATAAAGGCACAGCTGACACTGAAAAACGGTCCACACATTTTTGACCGGAGATACGGCCATGATGGAAATATTAGGGTCTGTACAACGGGGACAAAGCATCTGGTTTTCCTTATTTACGGTTTACCAATTTGGCTGTCAATTTATTAATCCACTCAGCCGTTTCCGGTAAATCCTTAACGGGCTGACTGTAATGACCGCGAATATCAGGAGAAACGGGCGTGGTGGCATCAATAATCAGCTTGTCTGTAATACCGGCTGGGCTGGAGCCGGGGTCAAGTTCAAGTACAGACATATTGGGCAGCTGAACAAGGTCGCCGGCTGGATTAACTTTAGAAGATAATGCCCACATAACCTGAGGAAGATCAAACGGGTCCACATCTTCATCGACCATAATCACTATTTTAACATAGCCCAGGCCATGAGGGGTTGTCATCGCTCTGAGACCGACGGCGCGTGCGAACCCGCCATAACGTTTTTTCGTAGAGATGATGGCAAGAAGGCCGTGGGTGTACATGGCATTGACCGCCTGAACTTCGGGGAATTCTGCTTTTAACTGCTGGTAAAGCGGTACGCAGGTCGCCGGTCCCATCAGATAATCGATTTCAGTCCAGGGCATACCGAGATATAGCGATTCGAAAATTGGGCGTGAACGGTATGAAATTTTATCTACGCGAACTACCGTCATATTACGTCCGCCTGAGTAGTGCCCGGTGAACTCACCAAACGGCCCTTCTATTTCACGCTTGCGGCTTTCGATCACGCCCTCAAGTATAACTTCTGATCCCCAAGGGACGTCAAAACCGGTAAGCGGCGCTGTTGATATCGGATACGGGCTTTCTCTCAGCGCTCCGGCCATTTCATATTCTGACTGATCATATTTAAGCGGCGTGGCGCCCATCAGCGTTATAACAGGGTCATTACCAAGCGTAATAGCCACAGGTAAATCTTCCCCACGCTCCTCTGCTTTGTGTAAATGCAACGCAATATCATGCATAGGGACCGGTTGCAGACCCAGTTTGCGCTTACCTTTCACCTCCATTCTGTAAATGCCCACGTTTTGTTTCCCGAAATGGTCCGGATCAAGTGGGTCGCGAGAAACCACGCAGGCTTTATCGAGATAAAAGCCGCCATCACCATCATTGAGTCTGAAGAGTGGCAGGATGCTGAACAGATCTATATCGTTACCATCAACCGTGTTTTCGGCCCAGCCAGGGTCATTTCGCCGCTCCGGCTGTACCGGAAACTTCTCCCAGCGGCGTATAAATTCTTCAATTTGTTGTTTAACCGGCGTGCCGGGGGGCAGCCCCAGGGCGATGGCGTGATTTTGCCAGGAACCAATTGTGTTCATGACGATGTGAGCATGCTCAAATCCTCTGACCCGTTTAAAAGCTATTGCTGGCGCGCCTTCTCCAATGCGGCCCGTTGCGTTTGCAGCTGCAGCTATATCTGGCTCGGCGTTGACTTCTTCCTCAATTTCCAGCAGCTGGCCGTGCTCATACAGAGCATTGAGGTAGTTGCGTAGATCGTCAAAAGGCATATTAATTTCCTTATTCAAACGTTTCAGATGCGTTAGTAAGACCTTGCCAGCGCTTAGCATCCGGATGATGAAGACCAAATTGATCGAGAACGCGGCAAACCACGTGAGTGATGATGTCGTCAATTGTTTCCGGGAGGTTATAAAAGGCAGGCATGGGTGGTACCAGTGCAACACCCATACGCGACAACGCCAGCATATTTTCAAGGTGAATGGTGTTAAAAGGGGTTTCCCTGGGCACAAGCACCAGTTTCCGGCCCTCTTTGAGTACAACATCAGCCGCACGACCAAGCAGACCCTCTGCATATCCGGATCTGATACCAGCCAGTGTTTTCATACTGCAGGGAATGATGATCATGCCTGCCGTTAAAAACGAGCCAGAAGAAATGGGTGATGACTGATCGGCCGGACTGTAAACAACATCCGCCAGAGAAGCCACCTCCCGGGAAGTTAATGATGTTTCCATTTCAATGGTCGTTTTAGCCCACCGGGAAATGATCAGGTGTGTTTCAATATCCGGACATAACTTCAGCGCGTTCAGTAGCGCAACCGCAATGGGCGCGCCCGTAGCGCCGGTAAAACCAATAATAAGCCGCAAGCTACCTCCACTTGTTCGTATGCGAACATTATTAAAGTAGTGGCTTTATCTGCAGTGAGCAAGTAAAGCGAGAAAATTAGTTCGTACAAGAACTTTTTGGACGCAAATTATTCAGTTGCGGGTAAATCAGGTATGCTTCAGCCCATATTTATCAACGGGCCGAAATTATGGGCAACCATCTTGAAAACGTACCTTTTCACTTGATGCGTCAGTTATTGCAGGAACACACTTCGCAGTGGCAGAAGCAACTGAATGGCATTACTAAACAGCAATACTCTGTGCTCTGTGCTGTTTCAGATAAGCCAGGCATAGAGCAAGTTGAGTTGATGTCGGAGGCTTTAATGACCAAAGCCACGCTTGCTGAATTACTGGTCAGGATGGAGAAAAAAGGGCTACTTAACCGGACGACAGGGATTACAGACAAACGCCGGCGGCACATTTATCTTACCCCGGCAGGAGTTATATCCCTTGAATCGGCTCGTAAAGCTGCGGAGTCCGTTGATGCTTACTTTATGAAACATCTGAGCAACCCTCAACAGCAGCAACTGATAGAACTGCTTAAAAAGATGCTGCCTGAGTAACGTCAGCATCCTTGCAGGACGTCAGGTCCTGTGAAAACTTATTGGAGGATATAAGATTGGAGGATATAAGAAACGGGTATAAATTGAGGATGCCATCCTGAGCATCCTCAGAAAGTTCCGAGTAATTCAATTAGGTAGCTTGTTACCTCTTTCAAACGTTATCAGAACTGCAGATACGCCACGTGCGTCTGCAAGTATTCTTCCAGCCCGTGACGCCCGTCGGCACCTCCGATACCAGATTTACGCCAGCCAGCATGGAAACCCTGCATCGCCTCAAAATGTTCACGATTAATATAGGTTTCGCCAAATTTGAGCTTACGCAATGCTATCATTGCTGTGTTCAGATTTTGCGTATAAATCGATGACGTAAGACCGAATTCACATTCATTGGCCAGTTTTATCGCTTCATCCAGACTGGTGAACGTCATAACCGGCAGCACAGGCCCGAAGATCTCTTCGCGCATAATGTCCATATCCTGACGGACATCCACCAGGATTGTAGGTTCAAAGAAAAAGCCCTGTTTACCGGCACGCCGTCCTCCCAGAACAACTCTTGCGCCCTGCGAAACGGCTTTAGCCACCTTGTTTTCAACGCTGTTAAGCGCTGCGGCATTAACCAGCGGTCCCATATCCACGTTTGGTTTTTCTGCAGGGTTACCTGTAGTAACGCGGCCCATTTCTTCAATCAGTGCAGACATAAATCGGTTATAAATTTTCTCGTGTACATACACACGCTCAGCACAGTTGCATACTTGTCCTGTATTAATGACGCGTGAACTGACAATAGCTTTCACCGTCAGTTCCAGCTCAGCGTCATCCATTACAATAACGGGAGCTTTTCCTCCCAGCTCCAGTGAAACTTTAGTAACATTTTTGGCTGCAGCCTGCATGGTTGCAATGCCCGCATTCAGGCTACCGGTGAGGCTGACAAGACCGACTTTAGGATTCGCAGCCAGTTCCTGTCCGACCTCAGCACCAAAACCGTACACAAAATTTATAACGCCTTCGGGTAGGCCGACGTCATGGATAATCTGTGCGAAAGCAGCGGCATTATTAGGGGTAACTTCACTGGGCTTGATGACGATAGTATTACCAGTTATCAATGCCGGAGCGGCCTTCCGTGCAATAAGGAAAAACGGGAAATTCCAGGGGAGAATACCTGTAGTAACGCCGATAGCTTTTTTAAAGACAAAAATATTTTCATTTGAGCGGTCACTGTTTATTATTTCGCCTTCGTAACGACGCGCCCATTCGGCCGTGTATTCCAGATAGTCTGCTGTAAAAAGGACTTCAGTTTTAGCCAGCGCCTGAGTTTTTCCGCCTTCAGAAACGATAGTGGCAGTGATTTCAGGTTCGCGCTGACGAATTGCAGCAGCAATTTTTCTCAGCCATCTTCCTCGTTCTACTGCAGGCAACGCTTCCCAGCCATCCTGAGCTGTTTCTGCAGCCTCAATCGCCTGCCTTGCATCTTCTCTGGTTCCCTGAGGTACCTGTGAAAGTAAAACCTCAGTCGATGGGTTAATGACATCAATCCATCGATCACCGGAGTGATCTACAAAACGGCCGTTAATATAGTTTTGATGCTGCATTACCATTTACAGGAACTCCATGTTCGTTTTCGTTAACACTCTGTAAATACAGGGTGAAGCATTCGTTCGGCGTTTGCCTTATTCTCAGTGCCAATGCAGAGCCATGTATGGCAAAGATGGCGCTAAGGTTGATTATACGGAGAAGAAAATTGAAGCAACCCTTATCAGTTACGACCATACAGAGCTATTAAGGCGTACTAAAGAGGCAGACGAAACCAGGGGGGTTGATGATATTTAGTCTAAATTTCTATCCAAGCAGAAGCAGAAGCAGAAGCAGTGGCGTCAAAGCCCTTTCCAGTATCCTTTTACTTAGTAATCCTATTCAACTCGCTACTTTTTTCCGGTTTTTCATCTCTGATAGATATTTGTGATCCCTGTATACGATTCCCCAATGATTTTGCCAGCCTGTTAGTCACTCCGGCATTCATTCAAAGGTTGCTAAAAAGCTGCGCACCTTAGACTTTCCTGAAGCAAAAAAAGTGTCCGTTTTTAAGTTAAGTATTCATCTCAGAAGGGAAAAAAATGAACAGCGCTATCGTTGCAGGCATTTTATGGCATCTCGTGGGTGCCGCCAGTGCCGCATGTTTTTATGCTCCACTTAAACAGGTTAAGAAATGGTCGTGGGAAACGATGTGGTCTGTCGGCGGTGTGATGTCCTGGATAATACTACCCTAGACAGTAAGCGCAATTCTCCTGCCTGACTTTTGGGTTTATTACAAAAGTTTTGATTTATCACAGTTAATACCGGTATTTTTATTTGGGGCAATGTGGGGGATAGGCAACATCAACTATGGCTTGACCATGCGTTATCTGGGTATGTCAATGGGTATTGGCATCGCCATTGGTATAACGCTTGTTGTGGGAACCTTAATGACGCCGCTGTTACAGGGGCGTTTCGTTGAGCTTTTTAGCTCGTCCGGTGGTCGCATGACACTTCTTGGTGTATTTGTTGCGTTAATAGGCGTTGGGATCGTCACGCGCGCCGGCTTGCTGAAAGAGCGCGCGCTTGGGATTAATGCTGAAGAGTTCAACCTAAAGAAAGGGCTTCTGCTGGCCGTTATTTGTGGCATCTTTTCAGCCGGCATGTCTTTTGCCATGGATGCGGCAAAACCTATGCATGAAGCCGCAGCGGCTTTAGGTATTGATCCTCTGTATGTCGGGCTTCCCAGCTACGTAGTGATCATGGGTGGGGGAGCGCTTGTTAATCTTGCCTACTGTTTTATCCGTCTGGCATTTAAATCTGAGCTGTCCATACGTAAAGACTTTGCTATTGCAAGCCCCCTGCTTATAGCAAATATTGCTTTTGCCCTGCTGGGAGGCACCATGTGGTATCTGCAATTCTTTTTCTATGCATGGGGGCACGCCCGCATACCTCATCAGTATGACTTTGTGAGCTGGATGCTGCATATGAGCCTGTATGTACTGTGTGGCGGTCTGGTAGGGCTTATGATGAAAGAGTGGAAATCAGTGGGAAGACGTCCCATAAGCGTGCTGTCACTGGGCTGTCTAGTAATTATTATTGCTGCGAATATCGTTGGACTCGGTATGGCCGCCTGACGCTGATATGTTCAGAAAACAGTTATTCTGTTATTATGGATAATATCGATCCGGATTGGGATTGCTTACAAATGGCGCTGTGAGTTAGCGCCTTTTTTTCAAAGTTAAACACTGAAAAATAACCAGGACCTGCAAAGGCTACTTATTATTTCAAAATAAATAACTATCAGGTTTCTCATGAAAATATTTTTATTAATGTGGTATTAATTTGGTTTTTGTTAGGGTTTTGCAAATTCACATGAAAATTCAGGCATATAAGATTGCGCAATATTATTTTAAGATTGGCAGATTGTCGTTGCATTTGTCTTATGGTCTTTAAAGTTCTAAAGCGTGATGTCATAAGTGTTTTTCTTTATTTTTTTGACACGAAATTGTAATTTTTGGCCATAATAAAAAAGTTAATTTTGGACGCTAATTGCTAACATCTCCAAAACATTTAGCAGGAGAGAGAGATGTTTTGTAAAAATCCGTGTCTTCATTTAATTATTCTAATTAATGAAAACTCTATACGCCAGCCAGTTTACGAGGTTGATAATAACCAGATTGTTACTGCTGACAGTAGATTTTCTGTTAATACAAAAAAGACGTTTCTATTAAAAGGATTTAAAAGGCATGCGGGGATAGTTCTGATCACTGCTTTATTTTATTCTACACCGGGAGTAGCAGCCCAACATTTCACAGTGGAGCAAAGACTGTCAATGCTGGAAGGCAGGCTAATTAAAGCTGAGAGTGAGGCGCACGAGGCAAAAATTACTGCAACCCAACTTGAGGCCCAAGCAGAAATGGCTGAGAAAAGAGCGGTTGTCGCGGAACAGAAATTAGCATTACTTGAAAAAATGAGCGGGAAAGAAAATAACGATCGCTCATTATCTCAGCAAAAAACAGAAAGCCCGGTAATAGAGAAAGCTGAAAAAGATAATGGCTTTGAATTTACAGCCTATGCCCGTTCAGGGATGTTTCTAAACAGTAAAGGTAATGGGGGGCGAGGGGGGCCGGGAGTATCACCCGCAAGCTCTATAGGAAATGATGCGCACATTGGAAGGCTCGGAAATGAAAAAGACAACTATGCTGAACTTTATTTTAATAAAACACTTGATTTCAATGATGGTTCAAGTGCTTTTTTTAAATTGATGCTGGCCGATGGTGCCAACGATCCAGAAGCCTGGGTTCAGGATAATGACAGTCATCATATAAATATTCCTCAAATGTACGTAGAAATGAGAAATCTTTCTGATTTCACGGGGCCTTTGAAAAATTCAACTCTCTGGGCAGGTAAGCGATTCGACAGAGATAATTTTGATATTCATTTCACCGACAGCGATATTGTCTTTTTGGCCGGAACTGGAGCGGGAATAAATGATGTAGAATGGATGAAAGGTTTTAAAAGCAATTTTTCAGTATATGGGCGGAACTTTGGTGATTTAGGTAGTGACCGCTATAATGATAACGACATACAAAACGTTATGCTGACTGCTAACAACTTCTGGAATGGATGGCAATGGATGCTGACAGGCATGCAAGCTCAGGGTAATGACGATCTTAAAAATAATTCATCAACTACAGGGAGTTATGCACTGCGTAGTGACAATACAGCGGATAATGGGATCTATACAATGCTGGCCTATCATGATAAAGAAAGCTTTTATTCTATGAGTAAAGGCCTTTCAGAAACAGCCCTGCAGTTTGGCAGTGGACTTGGCGCGGAGGCAAGGCAACCCGGCGGGGATGGTGATCTAACGGAAGATGCCAGAACTATCAGATTTGCTTCATATGGTATATTACCGTTGAATGACACCTGGCACCTCGCTCCGTCTGTTATTGCACAGCACAGCGAGGACCGGTATCGCAATGGTGATCGTTATGACTGGGTAACGTTTAACTTGAGAGCTTCTCAAGCAATTTCTCGTAACTTCGCATTACTCTATGAAGCTTCCTGGCAATATATGAATTTGAACCCCAATGGCCGTACATATAATAATGGTGAAAGCATAAGCGAATACCAGTCAGTAGCGGGAAATTTTTATAAACTTACCTTTGCTCCCACATTTAAACTTGGAGATGTGTTCGACATTAAGGCACGTCCGGAAATTCGTTTTTTTGCAACTTACATGAACTGGTCTCATGAGCTTGATGATTATGCTCAAAATGACGATTTTGGCAGCGTAGGATTTACATCCGGTGGTACGTGGAACTTGGGTATACAAACAGAAATATGGTTCTAGAAATACATATTATTTTAATAATTTATTTGAGGCTAGTTTGTTGATAGTTACCTTGCGTCGCGTTCTTCATATTTATGGGCCTGTAATGAGATTATGGATTTATATTTTTTAAAGCAGGCTTTATTTTTTAACTCACAAATAAACTTTGCTGTTTACATTTGGGTATAAAAAGCATTAGCTGACCTGACATCGTTCTTCGCCTATTTGCTTTCTCTATGGGTGATTTTTATTTTATTACGCATAAGAATTTAAAATTTATGTTGTGTTTATTTAGGCTGGTTAGATATAATATGGTTTGTAATTTATTGCTTAGCGTGCTGAATTTTTAATATCTTTTCGTATGTATGTTTTCCTTCCGGGAGTGCGATGTCGAAGAGGAATTTAGAGGCTGGAAATTATCATCAGTTTTCTTGCTCCCTAAACGGAAATTAGAATGTTATGCCGTTCTGAAAGCGTCCCGAAAGCCAGTCTTATACTAATTCCATGTAGGCAAACCTGCCGGAAGTTGAGTTCGAGAAGGCGCGCAGCTTCACACTGCAGCAGAGTGTGGTCGTAAACTCACTAAATGATGCCGAGCAGATAAGAATTCAACGGAATCAACTCTGCATTTTTAACCTCAAGAGATATGATGAGTTAGTCAGCCCCCATGTATAAAAGCGGAGGGTTGATGTAAGACTTGCTGTTGAATACAGAAATTGTAGACTTCGATCTCTGGTATTCCCTGACTATCACCAGTACATATCATCTGATGTTGTTATGATAATTATTGCGCTGTGGTCGATTAATAATTATATCTGCTCATCGGTTTTACCATACCCCAATTTCACGGGTGATTTTTTTTCGGAATTCATTTAGACTTTCTCTGCAAAACTCATGTTTTTTTTCAAAGCGTCCAAAAGGTAAAAGCATCGATACTGAAAGATGTCCTATACGGGTATTCATGCCAATGGCCATAGTTTTAACACCTTCAATCATCTCACCATGATCGTAAGAAATGCCATCCTGCCTAATCGTATTCAGCACCTCAATGAGCCCTGAAATGGTTTGTATTGAAAAATCGTGTGGCGGGCGAAACTCATCGGAAAAAAGACGGCGAACCTCTTCGTCACTTTGTAATGCAAGCAAAGCTCGTCCGGCAGAGGTACTGTAAAGTGGGCGGGCGAAACCTAGTCGGGGTGTAACCTGAAGCTCTCCTGCAGCAACAGCACAGTGCAGCACTGTCAGATTTTTTCCCGATGGACGAGTCAACGCAACCGTTTCTCCCGTCAGCTCTGCAAGCGCCTCGAGACCCGGACGCATAGCCGTCACGACATCCGTATGAACGCTTGATACCAGGCGAAGAAATGCCGGGCCCAAGGTTAATCCCGCCTCACCGTTTTGCAATAAATCTACAGATTCCAGCGCTCCCACCAGTCGCTGCACCGTTGAGCGGGGAAGATTTGCAGCGGTGGCGATTTTACCCAGACTCAGCCCGTCAGATTCTGCGCCAAGAATATTGAGAATATTTGCAGCACGCGTGATGACCTGCACACCACTGCTTTTATCATTTCCTTTTTTGTCCGTCACAATTTATCTCCGCTCAATAAGTTGACTGCTTAACGGTACAACTAATCACCAGGCAGTGCAATCATCAGAGTTTTTTAGCATTGAAAAACTATCAATACGGCATTAACATTCTTTAATGACCCGTTATGCGGTTTGATGTACCGCATTATGGTTAATTAAAGGCTCCAGTTTTTAATCATGTATCGCATAGCGGTGATACATTTCTTGACCCACTGATTCACAGGGGTTTTTGCCTCTAGGGGAGCGGAATAAGTCATTTTGACGGAGATTAAAATGTTCCATGAGTACAGCTTTGCCGGTTTTTACTTCAGTCCTGTCACGCTTTTTGCGGTTATGGCTTTAACCGGAACAATCGCTACCATAAAGCTGCTTTCAGTCATTCATTTGCGACAAAAGGTGTGGGCAGGGTCGTGGTTTGATTTATCTATCTTTTTAATCTACATGGCCGCATCGGCTTTTTTTATTAGGAGCTAAGACAGTATGTTCAGTTCTGCAACACGCATGATTATAACGGCCTGCTTTGTCTTAGCTGCAGTATGCTGCGGTATATGGTTGTGGAAACATTATCTTTATGAGCCATGGACGCGTGATGGTCGCATCAGAGCAGAAGTCATTACCGTAGCACCAGATGTATCCGGCTGGATAACACATGTTAACTTTCGTGATAATGAAGAAGTTAAAAAAGGGCAAACGCTTTTCACTATTGATGATGTCCGTTTTAAGAACGCTGTAAATGAGTCTCACGCTAAGTTGGATAAAACTTATTACGCATGGGAGCACGCAAAAGAGCAACTGGCACGCAGACAAAATCTGATAAAAAGCTCAGTTATCAGTAAAGAAGATCTGAGCACTTACAGTACTAATACCCGTTTGGCAAAAGCGGATTACGATCTGGCGAATAGTAACTATGAAAAAGCGCTGATTGACCTTCACAGAACTGTTATCAGGGCGCCGGCTGATGGTGTCGTGATGAATCTCGACCTGAGGGAAGGAAATTATGTCAGTCAGGGTAAATCAGTGCTTTCCTTAATTCGCGCGAATTCAATGTATGTCACAGGTTATTTTGAAGAAACAAAACTGCCCGGTGTAAAAGCCGGTAATTCAGCGCTAATTCACCTTATGCGCGGTGGCGTACCGCTGACCGGTACGGTAACGAGTATCGCCCGCGGGATCGCTAACAATAATAATAAAGCTGACAATCAACTGCTTCCCGATACACAGCAGTCATTCAACTGGGTAAGGCTGGCGCAGCGTATTCCAGTAGATATCAGACTGAATCATGTACCTAAGGGTATTATTTTGAGCGCGGGTATGACCGTTTCAGTTGAAATCATTGACAACGAGAGAAGCAAATGACGGTGAATCCTGTTCTGAGTCATTTTCTAATGCCAAACAAGCGCACGGTTATATTTGCGCTCAAAGGCGTAATATCCATGTCTTTAGCACTTTTTATTGCCATGCATCTCGAACTCGATCGGCCTTTTTGGGCGGTAGTTGCCTCAATGCTCCTCCAGGCTAGACCTGAAGGCGGTCTTGTTATAGAGAAAGGGCTGTATCTGGTCGCCGGATCTCTGTTCGGCGCCGTGTTAGCTGTACTCATACTGGGCAACTTCAGCGAATATCCTGAAATTGCCGTGGCTCTGCTTACCACATGGCTTGGCATATCTTCGTTCTTATCTGCAAGAGTTCAGCACGTTAATTACCACTATTTTTATGGTCTCACTGCCGTAACTGCAGTGCTAATAGTGCTTCTGGTGATGTCCGACGCCTCGACTGTCAGCTCACTACAAATCTTTAACGTTGCAAAGGCCCGTCTGAGTGAGGCGATGGTCGGAGGTTCTGCGCGGCATTTATCAGCGTTCTTTTTCTACCGCTAAGGCTAAGAGACCTGTTGCATGTACATGCTGAAAAGGTTGTAAAAGGACTGCTCGCTACAGTTCATTCTGAACTGTCAGGCGACCCATCGAACAATCAGCATAATAAAAGCGCCGGCGCGATGCTTGCCGCAATATCCCAGTTAAATCATGATGCGCGAGCTTCTTCGTTTGACGGCCCACAGGGGGCGGGAAGGGCCTGCGCCTGTTACTTTATCAGTAACGAAAGCATGCTAATCGGTTCAACGGTACAAGCGCTGGGGTATGAGATAAATTCAGTCAGACCAGAAATCAGCGGTCAACTGCTTGCCTGTGTCGATGAGGTCCGACAGATTTACGGTACGCTCGGAAAGGTACAGAGCTACAGAGAGCGTACTGTTGAATTGAACAGGTTAAGAAAGACGCTGGTGCATTACAAGCTGAGCAAAACGGCATCGCATCCTGCAGAAGTAATGGTTTTCAAAATGCTGTGTAATATAGTGTCACGTACGGTTCGGGTGCTCGACATGGCTGACTCAATAAAGCATCAGCGCATTATAAGACTTAAAGCACGTCGTATCCCACCTTACCAGGATGCTCTTGTTTCCGGACTCATGGCCCTGCGTACAATGCTGGTTTTTGCAGCCTGTAGCTGGTTATGGATAGGCTCTGGCTCGCCACCTGCTGTGGTCATGATGATGGTATTGCCTCCATTCTTTTCAATCGCTTTTGCCCATTCTCCCGTACCGGAGGCGGTAGTAAGCAAACTTGCTATTGGCGCGTTCATTTCAATACCCGTTTCTGCAGTCGTAGCGCTTTCCCTTTTATCTGCCGGAAGCGGATCCTTTGAGATACTGCTATTAGTCATGGGCGCACCACTATATATTGGCCTGATGGCCGTATCCTGGCCGCCAACGGCACCTTATGGGATCGGATTCTGTTTACCCTTTTCTATTATTACACAGCCCGGAAACAGCATGGCATTTTCGGCCGATGCCACAGTTACAACCGGCCTGGCGTTGATTTGTGGTCTTGGCATTCTCTATGCCGTATTCAGTACGCTTCGTACACCTGACAATCGTTTGACACATCGCAGGCTGCAGTGCAGCTTTCGCAAAGAAATGCTGAATCATTTATCAAAGTCAAAATCGCAAAGTGATTTACTATATAAAACCGGCGGTATGATAATAAAGTTATTTACGGCAAAGCACAGTCAGGCTCATTTCGCTGGCATCCGGGCGCTTAAAAATATAACGCTGATGTATAAAATTTCCAGTCTTATAAAAGACGAGCAAGAGAACATCCAGTGTTTGTGGAAGAAATGGCAGGAAAAGTATCTTGATCTAACTTCAGGAGAAAAGAAAGACACAAGTGAGTATCTTTTAGTTAGAAGTGAAGTGGTTAATTATCTGCTATCGAAAAATGGCGCTGCAAAAAAAACTGATGTAAATCAAAA